>CAXBKH010000016.1:0-117630 GCA_963976365.1 uncultured bacterium
AGGCCAAGCGCCTTAAGGAGCTTGAGTCCGAGAACAAGAAGTTGAAGAAGCTGCTGGCTGAGACGATGCTGGAAAAGGTTGCCCTGAAGGATGCCCTCGGCCGAAAGTGGTAAAGCCTGCTGCCCGACGACGCGTCGTATGCGATTGGACCGAACGAGGTCTATTGAGCGAACGCGCCGGCTGCAGGCTCTTGGACATCAGCCGATCCGTAGTGCGCTACCAGGCGAAGCCCCGAGACGATGACGTGTTGCGTCAGCGGCTCAAGGAGTTGGCTGAGAAGTATCCCCGCTACGGTTGCCCGTTGCTGCACGGCATGCTCAGTCTTGAAGGGCTGGTCGTCAATCACAAGCGCACGTATCGACTCTACAACGAAGAAGGCCTGCAGGTCCGCAGGAAGAAGCGCAAGAAGCTGGTGCGGCCACGCGTGCCGATGGCCTTGCCGACACGCGCGAACCAGCGATGGTCTTTGGATTTTGTCTCAGACCAGCTCGCCTACGGTCGCCGCTTTCGCGTGTTGAACATTGTTGATGACTTTACCCGGGAGTGCGTCGGTCAGCTCGCCGATACGTCGATATCCGGCGCACGGCTCGCTCGGTTTCTCAGTGAGCTTGGCCGCCCGCTGCCGCGACGCATCGTTTTGGATAACGGCCCGGAACTAACGAGCAAGGCGATGTTCTTTTGGTCGCAAGAGAACGGAGTGAAGCTCAACTTTATACAGCCTGGCAAACCAACGCAGAACGCGTTCGTGGAGTCGTTCAATGGCCGTTTCCGGGAAGGCTGTCTGAATCAACACTGGTTCAAATCGCTGACACACGCACGATTCGTTATCAACAAATGGAGGCACCACTACAACGAAGAACGACCACACAGTTCTTTGAATTATCAACCACCCGCTGTCTTCGCCAGGAAGGTAGCGTAAGATGGAAAAACCTAGTGAACGACCGGAGCTAATCCGGGGGTAACGTCAAGGGAGGCGATCGAAATATGCCGCGACCTCAAGAGGACCACCGCCGGCACCCGCCGTGACTCCATACTCTTTGCATGCCGCGATCTTTTCTTTGGTGACGGATTCGTTGGCAATTTGCCAACACGCCATGGAGATCTTCATCCCGGCCATAAGATGCGAGCTCAGACGCAGATGCTCTTTCAGAGTGTGTGCGTCGTATCCCGGGTCGAACGGGGCCGTTCTCGGCGGGATCTCGCGCACGCCGATCTCACGCAGATAGTCAGTTGTATTCACATCAAATGCCGTGGTTTTATTGTGGCGCCGGAATTTCGCAAAAATGTCTTACGAATTTCTCGACGTGTCGAAACGATTTGATCTATAAATCAATTCGAAGCGTACACGACTTTGATGCAAGTCGATTGGAACCAGTTCACACCAAGATATTGATGCAGTTCACATTTTCCAGCCAGGCGATGGGACGAAAATATCTGAGAATCAATTTAGGTTTGCGATTGCTGATAGTTTTCCAACCCGACTCTTTCAATCAGGCCGATCTGCGTTTCCAGCCAGTCGACATGCTCTTCCTCGGATTCGAGTATGGCATCAAACAGGTCTCGGCTGACGTAGTCCTTGTTTGCTTCGCAATAGGCAATCGCCGCTCGCAGATCCGGGATTGCATCCATTTCCATTGCCAGGTCGCATTGCAGTATCTCAGGCACATCTTCGCCAATTCGCAACTTGCCAAGATCCTGCAGGTTCGGCAGTCCCTCCAGGAACAATATTCGCTCGATTAATGAGTCGGCATGCTTCATTTCATCAATTGACTCGCCGTGCTCATAATCGCCGAGCTTGCCAAGCCCCCAGTCCTTGAGCATGCGCGAGTGCAGAAAATACTGATTGATCGCTGTCAGTTCGTTCTTCAGGACCTTATTCAGGTGGTCGATGACTGTCGAGTCGCCTTTCATAACTTTGCTCCGGTCGCGCATTCAAGGATTGAGCGTCAATCATAACGTCGTACGCAAGCGAAACAAGCGTTCTGAGATTTGTCATGCATGGAAGTGGATTAATGGACAGATACGGTAAATAGTCCCATTGGTTGCACCACTCGATATGCGCAACATGACCATCCTAGTGATTATCAATCGCATCAAGGAGGAAGGATTGTCATGGAATGTTCAAAACTTGGCGTTGCTGCCCTGGCAACGTTGTTTTTGCTTGTAGCGGCGACCGCTCACTCAAAAGTCGGGGACCGGCTTTTTCCGTACGAACATCTGCCGAAACCCGGTAGCGATCGTGACTATTACGACAACGGCAGCCTGGATAACGCAAAAGTCGACCTGGGAGCGCAACTCTTTTTCGACAAGGTCCTGAGCGGCAATCAGAATATCAGTTGCGCTACCTGCCACCACGCTTTCACTGGGACCGGCGACGGCCTGGCGTTATCAATCGGCGAGGGCGGCCGTGGCTTGGGCGTGACCCGGGACACGGGTTTCGGCCGCAATGCAGTCCACGAGCGAGTTCCGCGCAACGCGCCGCATATCTTCAATCTTGGCGCCCGTGAATTCGGCACGATGTTTCACGACGGCCGAGTGCAGCCGGATGCCTCGATGCCAAACGGCGTTCTGTCGCCGGCCGGCTTTGACTTGCCAACCGGCCTCGACAATCCGCTCGCCGTCCAGGCGATGTTTCCGGTGACGTCCGCGACTGAAATGGCAGGTCAGGCAGGCGAGAACCCCGTCGCTGACGCAGCGGCCGCAGGCGATCTTGCAGGCCCTGACGGCGTATGGGCGCAGCTGGCGGAGCGTCTTCGCGGAATCAAGGGCTACGCAGACCAGTTCATCGCGGTTTATCCGGACGTAAAGTCGGCCGCTGATATTCGCTTCACGCACGCGGCTAATGCGATCGCTGCGTTTGAGGCCGTCAACTGGCGTGCCGACAACAGCCCCTTCGACCGATACCTTCGTGGTGAGCGTGGGGCGATGAGTCCGTCCGCCATGTTGGGCATGCGCATTTTCTACTCGCCGAACAAGGGCAATTGCGCGAGCTGCCACAGCGGGACGTTTCAGACCGATCATTCGTTCCGGGCGATTGCGATGCCGCAAATTGGCGGCGGCAAAGGCGATGGTGTCTTTGGTTACGAGGATTTTGGACGCGAACGGGTTACGGGGAGCCGAGCCGATCGCTATAAGTTCCGGGTACCGTCGTTGCGAAATGTCAGGCAAACCGCGCCATACGGGCACTCCGGCGCCTATGACACGCTTGAGACCGTCGTGCGACACCATCTTGATCCGGTTGCGTCGTTGTATGACTACGATCCGGATCAACTGCGTATGCCGAGCCGCAAGGACCTGGATGCCAGGGACCTGCTGGCGATGTCGGATCCTGCGGTCGTATCGGCCATTGCTGGCGCCAACGAGCTTTCACCGATTCGATTGCGAAAGCAGGAGATTCGGCAACTCATGGATTTCCTGGATGCGCTGACCGATTCGGAAATGCTCGATCTCAGGATCGACGTACCCCGTTCGGTACCCAGCGGATTGCCGTTGGCGGAATGACCATCGACATAAAAAAGCCCCGCAAAAAGCGGGGCTTTTTCAATTCAGGTCAGCATTACGCTGTAGCGGGGTAGTACAGCGTCGGCTCAGTCGAACGTGACCGCCGACTTTCGCCAAGAATTTCTGACGCCATGTCCTTGCACGAGCCACAGCCAGCGGCGACGCCCAGTCGGCGCTGCAGCTCCCAGAGGTCTTCAACACCGGATTCCGCAGCCTGACGGATCTGTTTGTCGGTGATGGCATTGCAGATACAAACGTACATGGCGCCATTCAAACGCAAATGAGAATGATTGTCAATAGCGTTACGTTAAATCCGGAGCCTGCCAACAGCCGCTCGTTTGTCTCGCTGTTATTGCACCCCCCGGCCCGGCGTCCATGGCACACCCGCCAGGTCCAGCGCGTCCTTCAGGCCTTCATAGTCCACATCAACCAGCCGTGACAGCTCGCCTGTGACGTCGTCGTAAAGCCGCTTGCCGATCTCGTAGGACTGCCGCTGCGAGGCTGTCGGGCCGTACGCGCTCATTTCAGGGGCAAAGCGGGCGTGCCACAGACGCTCCTGGAGCGAGGCGCCGGTGCGATCCTGCAGGACGTCGCGGACCGGGTTCTGTGCCAGCCGGTCACGCTGCGTCAGCAGTCCTTCCTGGATGGAATCGGCGAATTCATACAATGCCTGATCGGCCATGGAGCGAATCAGTGTGGCCTTGACCGCATCCAGTTCCGCGCTGATACGATCGATCGCATTGAGCGTGCCTTCAGCGGCGCGCCCGAGTTCGTCAACCTGGCTTTCAAACACAACGCGCTGCTGCTGCGAACTGCCAGGGAGCGTCGGCTCGCGTATTGATACCACATCGAAACTCTGTGACTGATTCAGCTCGCTTAATACGCCGTCCACCCGTTGTTGCATCGACACCGTGAACTTGCCCGGCGCGACGAGTACGCCGACGCCTTCCTCCGGCTCATCCTCTTCGGTCACTGGCGCCCAGGCGTCAAGTGCCGGGTAGCGCAGGTTCCAGGCAACCCGGTTGAAGCCGGCCTCAGCCGGCCCCTCGATGTGTCGTACAACCTCGCCTGCACTGTTGCGAACGGTGAATACAATCGCCGGTGCGTCTTCGCGCTGCTCATCGATAACATCGTCCAGGTCGCCGAAGCGAACATTCTGATTCTTCGCCTCCGCCTCCTTCTCGGTTTCGCGGCGCTTGTCTTTGCGGGTCTTCAGACCTTTCGGGAGGTAGTAGGTGAATGTAGCGCCAAAGTCCGGGTTCGGGGCCACGTAGTAGCTGTCGCCCTGGCTGCCCTTGCACAGCGGCTCTCCACATCCGAGCAAATGCTTTTGCACGTACCAGGGTGTTTTTCGAACCGGGAACAAGGTCACCTGGTTTTTCAACATCTCATTGGTCACATCGCGCAACGGCGTGTAGTCGTCCAGGATATAAAAGCTGCGTCCAAACGTCGCACCGACCAGGTCGTTCTCGCGTTTCTGAATGACCAGGTCACGGAAGGCGATATTCGGACTGCCGCCTTTCAGCTTGATCCAGTTAGAGCCGCCGTTGACCGTAAAGAAGACACCAAACTCGGTGCCAACAAACAGCAAGCCGGGTTTCACGTGATCCTGGACGACGCGCCACAGGATGTGCCGGTCGGGCAGGTCGCTCGAGATGCTCTTCCATGAGCGGCCGCGATTTTCGCTCTTCAGCATATACGGCGAAAAGTTGCCGTTCTTGTGGTCGTCGACGACGACATAAACGGTGTCCGGATCGAACAGGTCAGCCTTGATGTCGTTGACGAAAAAACGATTCGGCACGCCGGGAAGTTTGTCGATGCGGCGCCAGCTCCGGCCATTGTCCTCGGTGACCTGGATCAGACCATCGTCGGTTCCGGCGTAAATAAGGCCCGATACCAGCGGCGACTCCGACAATGACGTCACGGTGTTAAACATGGACATTGCGTACAGGTCCCACGGCGCATCGTAGCTCCAGGTGCGGCCCATGACCGGCTGGTTCGTGCGCTTTTCATTGCGCGTGATGTCGCCGCTGATTGCCGTCCAGCTGTCGCCGTAATCATCGCTGCGCCAGACGCGCTGTGTGCCGAAGAACAGTGTTTTTGAATCGTGCGGGCTGATCAGGATCGGCGAAT
Organism: uncultured bacterium; assembly: GCA_963976365.1. Taxonomy (GTDB): domain Bacteria; phylum Pseudomonadota; class Gammaproteobacteria; order Steroidobacterales; family Woeseiaceae; genus UBA1847. The sequence continues at coordinate 5,635 of CAXBKH010000016.1, forward strand.
CCCAGTTGTAGCGTTCCATCGGATCGCCTTCCGCGGGCTGCGGCCGGATGTACACAGCCTCACCGGTCTTTCTGTCGACACGTGTGAGATTACCCTGTTGCCATTGCGCGTAAATAATGTCCGGGTTGTTGGGGTCAACTGCTGATTGGTGACCGTCGCCAAACATCGTCACAAACCAGTCCGAATTGCGAATTCCGGACACGTCCATCGTGCGCGATGGGCCGCCCTGGCTGTTGTTGTCCTGCGTTCCGCCGTAAACATTGTAGAAGGGCTCGTCGTAATCGACCGCAACTTTGTAGTACTGCGTAATGGGGAGATTGTCGACATAGCGCCACGACTCGCCCAGGTCGTAAGACTCGTAAATTCCGCCGTCGACACCTACCAGCAAATAGTCTTCATCATTCGGGTCGAAAGCCATCGCGTGATGATCCGAATGCTTGGTGTCCGTTTGCAGATTGATAAAATTTTCGCCGCCATCGTTCGTGACGTGCATCCAGACGTCCATCTGGTAAACCCGATCGAATGCGTGCGGGCTGGCGAAAATCTCCTGGTAATAGTGCGGGCCCGTACCGCCGGACAGGTATTCGTTCTTTTTCTCCCAGCTCTCCCCGCCATCGTCAGAACGCCAGAAGCCGCCGGTACGGTTGGACAGTTCGATCGTGGCGTAAATGACGTCGGGATTCTGCGGTGAAATGGCGAGGCCGGTTTTGCCGCGGATTTCTTCAGGGAGGCCCGAGGTCAGTTCCCGCCAGGTCTCGCCGCCATCCTCTGACTTGTGAATTCCGGTTCCCGGGCCACCATCCATCAGTACGGCGACATTTCGCAGGCGCTGCCAGCTCACCGCGTACATGACATCCGGGTTGCGTGGATCCAGGTGGACTTCGGAGACGCCCGTGTACTGGTCGTCGGCCGGCGTATTGCCAAGCCCGTCGCCGAGTACTTTGCGCCAGTTCTTGCCGCCATCGCCAGACTTGTACAGTCCGCGGTCCCCGCCACCCGACCACAAAGGACCCTGTGCCGCGACGAATATTGTGTTCGAGTCGCGTGGGTCAACGCGGATCATGCCGATGTGTTCGGAGTTCTCCAGCCCCATTTTTTCCCAGCTGTCGCCGCCGTCCCGGCTGCGGAAAACGCCCGAGCCGTAGCCGACGTGCCGGCCAGAGACATTTTCGCCGGTACCCACCCAGATCGTATTGGGGTTGTTGGTATCGATCGTCACACAGCCAATCGAATACGCATCTTCGTCGTCAAAAATCGGTGTCCAGGTCGTGCCGCGGTTCTCAGTCTTCCAGACACCGCCACTGCCGACGCCAACGTACCATGTGCTCTGTCGTTCGGGATGAATTGCGATATCCGCGATACGGCCGGACATGAAAGCCGGGCCGATGCTGCGAAATTTCAGGCCGGCAAAAGTCGCCTCGTTCAATCCGGGTTCCGGCTTTTCGTCATCAGCGGCAAAGGCGGGTGAAATGGCCAATGCGAGAAGCACGGCGAGAAAATTCTGGCGATTCATGATGCCCCCTGGTTTTGATTGTTGGCGCATTCTACCGCAGCTTGGGTCCACAAGGCGTTCCTGAGTTAGAATTGAGCCATGAAAAACCTATTCGATGTCAGCGGCAAAGTCGCTCTGGTCACTGGCGGTTCACGCGGAATCGGCGAAATGATCGCTGAAGGCTACGTCGCTAATGGTGTCAAAACCTATATCTCCTCGCGCAAGGCGGACGCCTGCGATGCAACGGCAGCTCGATTGTCAGAGCAGGGCGAATGCATTGCGATTCCGGCCGATCTATCAACAATGGACGGCATCCGGTCGCTGGTTGCCGCATTGAAGTCTCGAGAGAGCAAGCTCGATATCCTCGTGAATAATGCGGGAGCGACATGGGGTGCGCCGCTCGAAGAGTTTCCGGAATCGGCGTGGGACAAGGTTATGGACATCAATGTGAAAGGACCGTTTTTCCTGACGCAAGCCCTGTTGCCGTTGCTGGAGGCTGCAGCGAGCCCGTCGAATCCTGCGCGGGTCATCAATATCGGCTCTGTTGACGGCCTGAACGTCAATCGACTGCCGACGTTCGTCTATGGCCCGTCGAAAGCGGCGGTGCACCACCTGACGCGGACGCTCGCTGCGCACCTGGCGCCGCAGCACATCACCGTAAATGCGATAGCGCCGGGCCCGTTCCCGAGCAAGATGATGGAACACACGCTAAAGACCATGGGCGATGAGATTCGCGCGGGCGTGCCGCTAAAGCGCGTCGGCGAGCCGGCCGACATGGCCGGCGCCGCACTGTTTCTTGCGTCGAAGGCTTCCAACTACGTCACCGGCGCAGTGGTCCCGGTAGACGGCGGCATCGTCGCCTGCGCCGCGACCCTGTAGCGCAATCAAGGCGGCGGTGACGCGAATTCACGGTGGGTGGTGTGACGTTGCTGCTGCCATCACTGCCGGCTTCGTGGCATTATTCGGGATTGCACGAGAGTAATCAGTGACTCTATGAGTGAGCAGGCCAGAAAACTGTTGGTTGTTGAGGATGACCCGGTTCTCCTTAAACAACTCAAGAAATGTTTTGATGGCTACGAAGTGTATACAGCGAAGAATCGCGAAGACGCGATAGTTGAATTGCGTCGCCATGTGCCTGCCGTTGTGCTGCAGGACCTCGGGCTCCCGCCACATCCGGATGGCATGGAAGAAGGACTCGCAACCCTTGCGGAAACACTGCGACTGGCACCCCATACCAAGGTGGTCGTTCTCATCGATAATGTCGACCAGGAAGTCGCGATGTCGGCGGTGGCACAGGGCGCCTACAATTTTTACAAGAAGCCGGTGGAGTACGATACCTTACGGCTGATCGTCAACCGAGCGTTCGCAATTTCCGAACTGGAAGCCGAAAATCGGCGTCTGCAAAATCGCGTCAACGAATCGCCACTCGACGGTATCGTCGCTGCCAGTGAAGGCATGCTGGCGGTTTGTCGAATGATCGAAAAAGTCGCGCCGACAGACGTAACCACCTTGTTGTTGGGCGAGAGCGGCACCGGCAAGGAACTCCTTTCCAGGGCACTGCATAATCTTAGTCCGCGGGCCGGCAACAATTTTGTCGCGATCAACTGTGCAGCTATTCCGGAAAACCTGCTCGAGTCCGAACTTTTCGGACATGAAAAAGGTTCCTTCACCGGCGCACACAAGCAGTCGATTGGCAAGGTTGAGCTCGCCAATGGCGGCACGCTGTTCCTCGATGAAATTGGTGATATGCCGATCGCATTACAGGCCAAGATGCTGCGATTCCTGCAGGAGCGGGTTATCGAACGCGTTGGCGGTCGCCAGGAAATCCCGGTTGACGTGCGGGTGGTCTGTGCAACGAACCAGAGCCCTGCAGACCTTATCAAGGAAGGGCTTTTTCGCGAAGATCTCTATTACCGCGTTAGCGAAATTACGATCAATATTCCACCGTTTCGCGATCGGGAGGAAGGTCGACTGATACTTGCCCGTACTTTGCTGCACAAGTACTGCAAGAAACAAAAACGTGCGATCAACGGTTTTGCCGATGACGCCATTCAGGCGATCGAATCCTACGCCTGGCCGGGCAATGTTCGCGAGCTGGAAAACAAGATCAAGGGCGCCGTCATAATGGCCGACGGCAAGATGGTTACCGCGATGGATCTCGGCCTGCACGGCGGGGAGGAGGACGGCGAATCCCTGAATTTGCGAGAAGTGCGCCGACAAGCCGAAACCAAAGCGATTCGCGTCGCGTTGACCAAAAGCTACGGCAATATTTCCAAAGCCGCCGAATTGTTGGGCATCACTCGCCCGACGCTGTACGACCTGCTCAACAAGTATGGTCTGAGCTCGGACTCTTATTCGAAAAAAGCCGCGCCGTAGCGGCGGAGCCGCGACTCACAACTACCGCGGCTTGAATTCGTCCGGGTTAAGTTCGTGGCGTGCCAGCAGCTTGTAGAAATCCGTGCGGTTGCGTTTCGCGAGACGCGCCGCCTGGCTGACATTGCCGGTCGTGATTTGCAGAATCTGCGACAGGTAGTTGCGAGTAAATTCATCGCGGGCATCGGAAAATGACGCCAGCTTGCCCGCATGTTCACCGAGCGATTGTTGCACCAGCTCACCGCTGATGACGGGTGAGCGTGACAGCGCGACGTTCTGGCGAACCACGTTGTAGAGCTGGCGGATATTGCCGGGCCACTCGGCGGTCACCAGCATTTCGACGGCCTCAGGTGCGTAGACCTTTCTCTCATGATCGCCGTCGCGTGAGATCTGCTGCAAAAAGTGCGCGACCAGCAACGGAATATCCTCTCGCCGATCATCGAGCGTCGGCAACTTGATGTTCACAACATTCAGTCGGTAGTACAGGTCTTCGCGGAACCGTCCCTGTCCCATAAGTTCCTGCAGATCACGGTGTGTTGCGGAGATCACGCGGACGTCGATTTCCAGCGCCTCGGTACTGCCTACGGGCCGCACCTGGCTTTCCTGCAACACGCGCAGCAGTTTCACTTGCAAACGCATTGGCATGTCGCCGATTTCGTCCAGCATCAGCGTGCCGCCCTCGGCTGCCTGGAACAGGCCCTCGTGGCTGCGTGTTGCGCCGGTGAACGCGCCTTTTTCGTGGCCGAATAGTTCGGACTCGAGCAGGTTCTCCGCCATCGCGCTGCAATTGATGGCAACGAAGGGCTTATTGTGACGATCGCTGGCCTTGTGGATCGCTTGCGCCAACAGCTCCTTGCCAGTGCCGCTTTCGCCGGTGATCAGCACCCTCGCATCGGTTGCCGCGACCATCTTCGCTTGCTGCATCACCTCTTTCATCGCCTGGTTGCGAGTGATGATTGCTGATGCCCAGCCTTCGTCCACATCCGTGCTGCCGGATACTTTCAGCGCACGATCGACCAGTGACATTAGCTCGTCTTTGTCGATCGGCTTGGTCAGGAAGCCGAATGCACCATGCTGGGTAGCTGTGACCGCATCCGGAATCGTGCCGTGGGCTGTAACGATGATGACTCTGAGCCCCGGTGACCGCGTCTGCAGTTCCTTCAACAGGCCGATGCCGTCCATCTTGTCCATGCGCAGGTCGGTGATCACGAGATCCGGGGTGAAGCGATTCAATGCCCCCAGTGCCTTGTGGGCCGATTCGACGGCCTCGACTTCGTATCCCTCGGCACGCAAGCGGATGCTCAGCAAACGCAGAAGACCGGGATCGTCATCGACGAGCAGGATTTTGCCTTCAGTCTGGGACTGCTTATTGGCCATAACGGATGATGTCACGTGAATTCGGGGTATCGGCACAGGTTAAGGGGTATTGGAGTCATGGGCAAGATGTCTCCATCGAACGACGGTGGGCCTCTACTCGTGTTCCCGAATGCTGCGCTCGATCGACGTGATCGCCTCGAGCTTGGCCTCGGCCTCTTCGAGCTCCCGCCGGAGCTGTCGATTCTCGGCCTCCACCGTTGCCAGGCGCTGGCTGATTGCCTGCTCCTGGGTCTGCGTCGCACGCGAAGTGGAAGCCCGCATGCGGCGTACCTCGGCGTCGTCGACAATCTGGCGTTCGACGCTGTTCAGGTGAATCGTCGCCATCGAAATTTCAGCCGGCGTCAGGAGCACCGTCTGCGTGAGCACTTCCCGCAACAGGCGCTGCGCCTCCTGGGGATTCGATTCGGGATGACCGGGAATTGCCAGCACGAGTCCCAGTCTCAAATTCGTTGACGGACTCGGTGTGAGGCTCGCCGCCGCGTAAGCGTCGGCATAAATTTCAGCCTGGGCCGCCGGATCGCCGCCGGCGATTTTCCCGAGTTCCTGCACATACACTTCAATTTCCGGAGCGCCGAGGATTTCGCCTTCTTCGGAGCGGTCCGAAATGCGGCCCTTGAGCCAGTCAGTCGTTTGACCACAGGCAGGCAGTATTGTCGAGATCATTGCGATCACGGCAATCCCTGAAACTCGTTTCGCCTGTCCTGTCTTAAGCATTTGCCGCCAGTTTTTGATGTCCTACGGCCCGCGCTTGCGGGATGTGAATTCTGAAATGCGCCCCGGGAAACTCGTCCGAGTCGACCAACTCTACAGATCCGTCGTGCGCCTGAATACATTCCAGAACGACCGACAGCCCGATTCCCGTTCCACCGACCTGTCCACCTTGCTGCCGGCGCCCCTGGAAGAAAGCCTCGAAGATTCTCGGGCTTTCATCGTCCGGAATTCCCGGTCCGGTATCGCCGAATTCGATAATGAAACTGCTCGGCGTTCGGCTCGCCCGGATCGTGATGTATCCGCCCCGAGGCGTGAACTTGATCGCGTTCGACAGCAGATTATCGAGGACCGTTCGAATTTTGTCCTGATCCGCGTTCACAATAATGTCATCCACTTCCAGTTTTAACTGGATATTGGCTGCCTGCAAGGCCAGTCGCTGTGCCTTCGCGACGAAAATCACCTGTTTTCGAAGTTCGAAGTCCGTCAGCGTCAAGATCTCGCTCTTGGTTTGCCAGGCGCTGAAACTCAGTAAATTCTCGATCAACTGCTGCAATCTCAGACCATTGATGCGCAGGATTCCGGTGACCTCACGTTGCGGTCCATCCAGATCTCCCACCGACCCATCGAGCAGCAGCTCGGTGCCCTCACGAATATTTGCCAGCGGCGTTTTCAGTTCATGAGACATATGGCGCAGGAATTTGTTTTTTTCCTGTGCCAGTTCGAGCAATCGAAGGCGCAGCCATTCAAGTTGTCGGCCGAGTCGTTGCAAGTCAGTCGGTCCCTTGATCGCGATTGGCTTCGAAAAGCCGCTTTCGCCGAGCTGCCCTATGGCCCGGTCAATTTGCCGGATTGGTCGTGCAACCAGCAATGTGAAAATCAGCACCAGGATCAGAGTACCGGGTACCAGTGCGGCGACCTGCCAGGCCGAAACTCGCTGTGCGTTTCGTGCGGTCGCCCGCAATGCTGTTAGCTTGTTATCGATGTGCGCGGTAAGAATGTTGGTCAGCCTTGTCACGGTCTGACTCAGCGGTTCGAAACTCTGGATTGCGGCGATCAGCTCGGCGTCACTGGCGGCGGGCTGCGAAACCCTGGCGACAATGTTCGCCGCTTCAGCACCGACAGTGTCTGCCAGTTCGCTGGCCTGTGCTTCGGCAACGAGTGGCGCCATTTCCTTCAAAGACGCTTCGAATCGCTGCAGATTCTGCGTAACAAGCTGCAGGCTGTCGGCTGTTTTGAGGACTTGGTAGAGGCGGGCGCTGCGCTCCAGCGAGATCAGGCGCTCGTTGATACGGCGATTGTTCTCTGCGGCTTCCACGCCGGTCGACACCAGCAATTCGCTTTGTTCGGCTACGCGGTCGAGATTGACGAGCGCCCAGATCACCGCAATCAACAGCGGCAGTGCGACGAGCCCGAAGCCGACCAGAATCAGTCCGTTAAGCGATCGAGGGCGCGGGAATCTCATGGCGAAAGTCTAACACCGGCGAGGTTTGGGTGTATCTCAGTCAGCCCAGTAGGCGCTGGGGTCGCGCGCCGCAATCTTGCGCTCCCACTCCAGGCTGGTTCGAACAATCGTATCCAGGTCGTCAAACTTTGGTGACCACCCAAGTACCTCGCGAATCCGATTTGCGACGGCGATCAGCTCTGGAGGATCGCCCGCGCGCCGCGGCTGTTCGGAAATCGACAGGGCCTCGCCGTTTGCCTTTTCGACGGCTTTAAGGACTTCCCGAACGCTGTATCCATGGCCGTAGCCGCAATTGAGAACGGCGGATTCGCCGCCGGCGCGAAGGTACGTCAGTGCATCCAGATGGGCTGACGCCAGGTCTTCGACGTGGATATAGTCGCGCAGCCCGGTGCCGTCCGGCGTCGGGTAGTCGGTACCGAAAATGGATACACCGGGACGACGACCGGTCGCGGCTTCGCAGGCTACCTTGACCAGCAGTGTCGCCTTCGGAGTGGATTGCCCAATGGTGCCGGACGGTTCACAACCCGCGACATTGAAGTATCGCAACGCAACGTACGTCGGGCCACCCGCTGCTGCGAGGTCGCGAAGCATCCACTCGGTCATCAGTTTCGATGTGCCGTAGGGGTTAATCGGTTGCGTTGCGGAATCCTCGGACGCCTTGCCGCCGTCCGGAATGCCATACACCGCAGCGGTCGAGGAGAACACGAAGTTTTTCACACCGTGTTTTGCGGCGGCTTCCAGCAGCGTACGGCTCGAGGCCGTGTTGTTACGATAGTACTTGAGCGGATCGGCGACGGATTCAGGCACCACCGTGTGGGCCGCGAAATGCATGACCGTGTCGATCTTGTTCCGGGAAAATAGCTTTTCCAGCAGACCCGCATCGCCGGTATCGCCGATGACAAGTTCGCCCGAGGTCACCGCCGCTTCGAAGCCGCTCGACAGGTTGTCGAGCACAATGACGTCCTCGGATGCCTTGCCGAGCTGCCGTACCACGTGACTGCCTATATAGCCGGCGCCGCCGGTGACCAATATCTTATTGTTTTTCATTGGGTTTTTCTCTGTCCTGTGTTTCGATCGCGAAAACTGTGAACCGCGCTCTTTGCATCGCGTCTGAGTTTAACAATAGTGGGTCTCACGGTACGGACCTGGGTCGCATTCTCGTTTGTGATTCCACGCTGGGCTGTCGCCAAAAACGGACGGCTACGTGCATGTTCGTGTTCATGAAGGGCAGGTAGTATAGACGTCGACCAGGGCGGGACAGAGAAACCATGGATTCAGTGACTCAAAAGAATGCTGCGCTTATTCTCGCGGCGACATTGATACTTTCCGCCTGTGGAGGCAGTAGCTCTTCGGAGCCCGAGCCGCCGGCGAATCGAACGCCGGTCGCCAATGCGGGTGCTAACCTGCTGGTTGACGAATTTGCGTCGGTGACGCTCGATGGCAGCCTGTCCTCTGATCCCGATGGAGACGCCATCACCTACTCGTGGACACAAACGGCGGGTACCTCCGTCACCCTGACCAATGCCACCTCGGCGCAGGCAACTTTCGATGCGCCGGATGTAACAGCAGTGAATACACCGGATACTCTGACGTTCCAGCTCCAGGTGAGCGATGGTAGCGCGAGCGGCACGGCCACGGTCAATGTCATCGTTAATGATATCGGTGTTGGCATCAATAGCGCTCCAATCGCAAACGCCGGCCCGGACCAGACCGTGGCCGAACTGTCGATGGTGAACCTCGATGGCAGTACCTCGTCAGATCCTGACGGCGACGTATTTGCCTACGCGTGGCTACAAATTGCAGGGCCCAACGTCGTCCTGTCCGACCCGAATGTCGCTGAACCCAGTTTTACTTCGCCGGACGTGACATCGCCGGTCGTGCTGACCTTTCAGTTAACGGTTGATGACGGATTCGATAGTGCCATGGATTCGGTCGATATTACGGTTCAGGAGACACTGAGCCAGGTGACGGTCGCGGGTACCGTTTCTTTCGAGTTTGCGCTGCCGAATGCCAATTGCGGTGGGCTGAACCTCGACAACCCGGAGCTTCGGCCAATTCGAGGTGTCACGGTGCAGCTATTCGATTCCGGCGACACCTTGCTCGATTCCACCGTATCGGCCAGTGACGGCAGCTATTCTTTTGCCGGTATCGATGCAAGCCAGGATGTTTATGTTCGAGTGCGTGCTGAACTGAAGAGTTCGGGACCGGCTGCCTGGGATGTCGAGGTTAGAGACAATGTCGATTTGTCCGCCAGCCCGCCACTGCTGCCGGACCGGCCGCTTTACGTCGTGGACTTTGCCACCTTCAATACCGGTGTGGCCAATATTTCTGACGCGGATTTTACGGCAACGACAGGGTGGAATGGCAGCGCTTATACGGGACCTCGCCAGGCCGCACCGTTCGCGATTCTCGATGCGATTATGGACGGCATGGAAATGATAACAGCGGTCGATCCCACCGCGACGTTCCCGCCACTGGATGCGTTCTGGAGCGTCAACAACACACTGGTCAGCCCATCGGACATCGATGCTGGCGAACTGAGCTCTTCCTTTTACCGTGGTGACATTGATTCGCTGTTCCTGCTGGGCGATGCAAGCGATGATACCGAAGAGTTTGACGACCACGTGACGGTGCATGAGTGGGGTCATTACTTCGAAGATAATTTTTCACGTTCGGATTCGATTGGCGGCGCACACCGAATCGGTGAAACGCTTGACCCACGGCTGGCTTTTGGTGAGGGCTTCGCAACGGCACTCGCGGCGATTGCATTGGACAACCCGCAGTATTGCGATACAAATGCAGACCCGACACTGGAGTCCGGCGGCTTTTCGATTGACACGGAAGGCGAGAATCGCGGCAACCAGGGCTACTACAATGAAATGTCCGTTGCGACATTTCTTTACGATCTCTTCGACACCAATATTGACGGGACGGATACCGGATCAATCGGCTTTGGCCCCATCTACAATGTCATGACCGGCCCTCAGTCGACGACGGACGCTTTCACCACGCTATTCAGTTTTGCGACCGCCTTGCGCAACGAAGTCCAGGTAGCCGATCTTGCTTTCGTCGATTCCCAACTTACTCGCGAAAACATCGACCTGGTGGGACTCAATGACTACGGCGATAACCAGGCCACGGTTCCGGCGGGGTCGCGCGATGTGTTACCCATTTACACCGTGTTGCCCACCGACGGTACGCTGATCAATATTTGCACGAACAACGATTTTGATTCCGACCGTGGCGGTAACAAGCTGTCGGAGCATCGTTTCCTGAAGTTCACCACGACCGGCACCGCAAGCTACAACGTTTCAGTGACGGCAAACCCGGTACCGCCACCGACTACCGATCCGTCGCCAACGCCACCGGATGTTATCCGCGATCGCAGTGATCCGGACGTTTATATCTATCGCGGTGCCCAGCTCGTTGCCATCGGTAACAGTGGCGACGACGATGCGGAGACGTTCACGACCAATCCGCTGCCAGCAGGCAACTACATTATGGATTTGCAGGAGTGGCGATACTCGGATGAAGATGCCTCCAGTGATTTTCCGGACCAGGTCTGCTTTGACGTAACAATGGGTCCATAGTGACAGCCATACAACGGGTGAGAAAAATGACTGCAGCAAAAACATTAATGATGATCGCCGGCCTTGCGACAGCCTGTTTGGGGCTCGCTGCCTGTACAAATGAGGGTTCCGTCCAAACCGCGGAAGTGGACGCGGTCGAACTCGCCAAGACGGCGCCCGACGTCAATTTCAAACCCGGCGGCGATGACTACACCGGCACGGTCAGCAAGCCGGGCTCGCCTTACAGCATCAGTTACCGGATTATCGGCACGCCCATCGTCGGCAGCCCGGTCGTTGTCGACCTGAAAGTCGCCACATCGCTTGCACCGCGGCCGGTGAATCTCAGCTACCGGATTAACGACGCGACATCGATGACCTTTGCCGAATCGCAGCCCGCGAGCGTTCGACTTGATTTCGCCGACAATGAGAAGTCACTGCAACAACGGGTCACAGTCATTCCGCAGCGCGAAGGCCGTTTCTATCTGAACGTTGGCGTGTCGTTTGAGGACGAAACCGGGACAACCTCGACGGTCACCGCGGTCCCCATCCAGGTGGGCACCGGAACCCGGGAACTGCAGGAGCACGGGCGGGTGGAAACCGACGAAAAGGGCGAATCTGTGCGGGTGCTGAGCGGCGATTAATGCCCTAAAAAAGGGAAAATTTTCCCAATTTATTTTTCAGAATTGAAGTCAGATCACAGTTCTAAAGGCAACATATTATTAGAGTATTCGGTCAGGTTGCAGGACAAACTGGCCAATGCAAAAGGACTTACGCGACAGGATTAAAGCGGCGACTGAGGCATCTGGTATTACCAAGCCCGGGTTCGTCGAACTCCTGTCACTGATCGACCAGCATTATGACAAAATGGAAGCGACGATTACGCAGTCCGTCCGGACTGCTGCGCATTCCAATACCGCAGCCCCGATTGAAGCCATTTTTGACAGCGTCACCGAAGCGCTGCTGACGGTTGCATCCGACGGCATTATCCGCAACTGCAACAAGGTCTGTACACGTTATTTCCGACTGACCAAAGACCAGTTGATCGGCTCGAGCATCGCAAACCTGCTGCCTGCGGCCAAAGACCAGCCGATGGCGGATTTCCTGGATGCCTATACCTCGGATCTTGAGGACACCAATTTTGACCTGGTCGACGGTGAAGTGGATGCGGTCCGTGCCGACGGCAACCGGTTTGTTGCTGAAATCAATGCCAGCAGTCTGACGACGCCCGGCGGCGAGATCTACGTCGTCAGCCTGCGCGATGTGACTGACCGCAAGCAAACCGAAAGTGCCCTTCGCGAGAATGAAGAGCGCTATCGTGCATTGGTCGAGAATGCACCCGAAGCGATTATCGTTTTCGATGTCGACAAAAATGTGTTCACCGACGCCAACGACAACGCCTGCATCCTTTTTAATCTGTCCCGGGCACGCTTGTTGAGTATCGGCCCGGAGGCGATCAGTCCCGCGGTACAGCCCGATGGCACGCCATCTTTTGGCGTCCGCCGGGGATTCATTGATCGTGCGCTGGAGGGCGGGCATCCGAGTTTCGAATGGATGCACCAGGATTCGGATGGCAGAGAATTTCCTTGCGAAGTCCGCTTCAGCCGATTGCCCTCCGATCACCAACGATTAATTCGCGTCAGTATTTCCGATATTGCCGAGCGCAAGCGCGAAGAGGCACTGGCCTACGCGCAGAACAAGGTGCTCGAGATGATCGCCTCGAGTACGCCGCACGATCGCACGCTGCGCGCTATCTGTCGCTTCGTCGAGAAACTGGGCAACGATTTTAAAGCGGCAATCATGTTGCTCGATGACAAGAACCAGACCCTGTCAGTCGCCGAGGCGCCCAGCCTGGATAACCGGTTTCGCCTTTGCCTCGACTTTATCCGGGTCGGCGCGGAATCTCCGACCTGTGGATCGGCGGTGTTTCACGACCAGGATCGTATTACGCAAAATATCGGCTCGGAGGCAGGTTGGGACGGGAAGCAGGAGGTTGCCGCCAGCCTGGGTATCAAGGCGGTCTGGTCGTTCCTGGTTCATGGTGCAGCCAATCGGATTGTCGGAACGCTCGACGTCTACCTCCCCGATTCGCGAGCGCCGACGACGCATGAGCTCGACAAACTGAATGGCATGGCACGGCTTGCCGGCATTGCTATCAAACGCCAGCACGACGAAGAAAAGCTTCGTACCAGTGAAGCCCGTTATCGGGGACTGTTCGAAAACGTCGTCGATGGCGTCTACATCGCATCGAGAGACGGCGAGATTATTACCGCGAATCCCGCGCTGGTCGAAATGCTCGGCTATGACAGCGTTGAAGACCTGAAGTCGGTCGGCAAGACGACCATGCTGTACGTTAACCCGATCGATCGCGAGCGCGTATTTGCCAGGCTCGAAGCGCAGGGCGTGGTCAAGAACTTCGAGTATCGATTGCGGCGAAAGGACGGCAGGAAAATTGTCGTGCTCGAAAACTCTCGCGCGGTCAGAGACGACGACGGCAACATCGTTGCACATGAAGGCACCATTACCGATATCACCGAACGCAAACACGCCGAGACACAGATTTTTGAAGAGAAGGAGCGGGCGCAGGTTACCTTGCAGTCGATCGGTGACGGCGTCATTACGACCGATGCGGAAGGTCGCGTCGACTACATCAATCCGGTGGCGCAGGACCTCACGGGCTGGGATATGCGCAGTGCCCGCAATGTGCCGGTCACTGACATCATGATGATTGTCAATGCCCACACGCGTGCGACCGTCGAGAACCCGGTCGTGCGCTGCCTAAAGGAAGGCCGCACAATTACGCTCGCAGAAAACTCGGTATTGATCACGCGCAATGGTGATGAAGTTCCGATCCAGGATTCAGCGGCACCGATACGCGACCGTATTGGCAATATCGTCGGTTCCGTCATGGTATTTCACGATGTCAGCAAAGAGACCCGTTTGTTCAGGCAATTGAGTTACCAGGCATCGCATGATGCTCTGACCGGACTGATCAACCGCCGTGAATTCGAGAACAGCCTGGTCGCCGTACTGGAAAAAACCCGGGATAACACGGAGGAAACGCACGCGTTGCTCTACGTTGACCTCGACCAGTTCAAGGTCGTCAACGACACCTTTGGTCATACCGCGGGCGACGCTTTGTTGCGACAGCTCTCGGAACAGATCCAGTCAAAAATTCGCTCAACCGATCTGCTGGCACGTCTCGGCGGCGATGAGTTCGCGATTCTGCTGGAGCGTTGCAGCGACGAGCGGGCGATCGAGGTGGCGGAAGCGATTCGCGGAGCCATTGAAGGTTATCGGTTTGAGTGGCAGGACTCGTTTACAACAATGCGTTGTTCGATCGGCGTTGTCATGATTAACAACGAGAATGCAGACGTCGCGAGTGTAATGAGCTCTGCCGACGTCGCCTGCTACTCGGCCAAAGATATGGGTCGCAACCAGGTCCACCTCTACAAGAACAGCGACGCATCAATGCGTCACGAAGAAATGAAATGGGTGTCGCGAATTACCAGCGCCGTTGAAGACAACCGGCTCGAACTTTTCTTCCAGCCGATTATCGGTATTGGCAAAGATCAGTGCAGCCGCCGAGGTCACTACGAGCTGCTGCTGCGCATGCGTGACGAAGCGGGCGAGTTGGTCGGACCGGATCAGTTCATTCCGGCGGCAGAGCGTTACAACCTGATGTCGACACTGGATCGCTGGGTGATTCACGAAGCGCTTACCGAACTCGCGGACCGAAATGACCAGGGTGAAGCTCGCTATACGCTGGCCATCAACCTGTCCGGAACGTCGCTGAGTGAGGACAGGTTCCTGGATTTTGTGATCGAAGAACTGGTCAGGCAAAAGCTGCCCGACGGCGCGATTTGCTTCGAGATCACCGAGACGGCAGCTATCTCGAACCTGTCGCGCGTGGTGCATTTCATGCAGGAACTCAAGAAGCTTGGCTGCAAGTTCTCTTTGGATGATTTCGGTAGCGGCCTGTCGTCTTTCACCTATCTGAAGAACCTGCCGGTCGATTACCTCAAAATCGATGGTCAATTCATTCGCAATGTCGCGAGCGACAGCGTGGATGAAAGCATGGTCAAGGCGATCAGCGAGGTAGGGCATGCGATGGGCATTGAGACGATCGCGGAGCGGGTTGAGTCGAAACAGGTACTGGACAAGCTCGGCACGCTGGGCATCGAGTTTGCCCAAGGCTACTACATCGCCCGGCCGGCATCGGTGCAATCTTTCGAACCCTGGGGCGAGAAAGAAGGACTACTTCTGGCGTAGTTTGCAGGATACGGTACACTGGCGCTATGTCTGATAGCAGCACCTCCGAAAAACTGGATTCCGAACAAAGACAACTTCTGTCCGCGGATGAACCCGGTCCATTCAAGATTCTCAATCCACTTTCCGAACAGCCCATCCTGCTGGTCTGCGACCACGCGAGCTGCCGCTTTCCGCTGTCGCTGGGTGATATGGGACTCGATCCATTCGCCCGGCGTTGTCACCTTGCGGTCGACATTGGTGCCGGCCCGCTGACAGAATGCCTGGCGTCAAGCCTGGGTGTCACGGCGGTGATGCAGCAATACTCACGGCTGATCATAGACTGCAATCGCGAGCTAATGGATCCCGGCGCTTTCCTGCAATTCGGTGATGGTGTCCTGGTTCCGGGCAATCGTGGATTGTCACAAGCCGACAAGGACGCGCGTGCCGATGCCATCTATTGGCCCTACCACCTTGCAATCGAGCAGCAAATCAAGCGCCTGACCGCAATCGGTCCAGCGCCGGCATTTATCACGGTACACAGCTTTACTCCGGTAATGGATGGCATTTCACGACCCTGGCAAATGGGTGTGCTGTGGGATACCGACTCACGTTTGCGCGATATTTTTCTCGAAGGCTTCGGGGCCGCCGGCTACAACGTCGGAGACAATGAGCCCTATTCCGGCAGAGCGCCGCAGGACTTCACAATCGACAACCATGCGGAAGCCGCGGGCATCCCGCATGTCGGAATTGAGATTCGCCAGGACCTGATCGACAGCGACGACGGGGTCGCTACGATCGCCAGGTTGATGCACGACATTATCGAATCGATACCGAAACGTTTGGCTAATAGCGGGGCAGATAATGAAAACAAACGAACCAGCGTTCACGATAGGGGTTGAAGAAGAGTATCTACTGGTAGACAAAAAATCTCGCGCGCTGGTCGTCGACCCGCCGGAGACTTTAATGTCGGAAGCCGAGGAGCGGTGCGGCGCACAGGTAACGTCGGAGTTATTGCGCTCGCAGATCGAAATCGGTACCAAAGTTTGTAACAACGTTCAGGAAGCACGCGAAGATCTTGCTCGCCTGCGAACCAATATTATCCAGGTTGCCGACAGCCACGGGCTTGCCCCGATCGCCGCTTCGACCCATCCGTTTTCGAGCTGGACCGAACAAAAACACACGGAAAAAGTTCGCTATGACCAACTGACTCACGAGATGCAGGGCGCCGCAAGGCGTCTCGTCATTTGCGGCATGCATGTTCATGTCGGAATCGGCGATGATGAGTTACGCATCGACCTGATGAACCAGTTGTCCTATTTTTTACCCCATCTGCTTGCCTTGTCCTGTTCATCTCCGTTCTGGGGTGGGCGTGACACCGGACTCAGTAGCTATCGATTGACGGTTTTCGACGCGTTGCCCCGGACCGGGTTGCCGGAGCGTTTTGCGAGCTGGGCGGAATATCAGCGACACATCAATGTGCTGATGGACGCGGGACTGATCGAAGATTCGACACGAATCTGGTGGGACCTGCGGCCAAGCGCGCGCTTCCCGACACTGGAAACGCGTGTCATGGACGTCTGCACGCGGCTCGACGATACGGTCGCCCTGACCGCATTGCTCGTCTGTATTCTGCGTATGCTGTATCGCCTGCGTACGCACAATCAGCGCTGGCGAATTTATACCCCGATGCTGATCCGCGAGAATCGCTGGCGCGCCATGCGCTACAGTTTTGACGAAGGCATGATCGACCTTGCCAAGGGTGTTGTTGTACCGTTCGAAACACTGATCGAGGAAATATTCGCTTTGGTGGCTGAAGATGCCGAGGCACTGGGTTGCGAAAAGGAACTGGCGGGCGTCAGGGCGATCCTGTCACGGGGCACCAGTGCGCACCGACAGCGCCGCGAGTTCGAGCTCGAGCGCGCGGCTGGAAACTCGGTCGAGGACAGCCTGAAGGCTGTCGTCGATACCCTGATCGAAGATACTGCAGAAGGCCTGAAAGTGTGACCTGGTGCGCGTTCCAGCGTCGGGAATGCGGAACAGGTCGCATTATGTAGCGCGGCAGCCAGCTAGCATGACGTTATGTCATTGCTAGAGCCAATAGTTACGCCATTCCTGGCGATCGCCGCCATCGCCTATGCGATCCTTGCCGTGCGCGTTGCGCGATCGGCGCCCCAGTCCGCAAACAATATGATCAGCTTTCTGCTGTTCCTGATTGCCGGAATGCTGACCGGATCCGCATTTTCCTATCTTGCCACTGACGCCAATTTCTACGGAATTGGGCGAACTTTGAGTTTCTTCTCGGCAGGTTTCATCCCGATCGTCTTCTACATCATTTATCGTGAGTTCACGGTTGGTGCTCCCAATCCACTGCTGATCATCATGCTGTCGATCATCCCGGTTGCAACCACAGGCCTGGCACTGACGAATTCGATGCACAATATCATCTGGATCGTGAACGAGACCTCAGCCGGCCTGGTTTACAGCGATGTAACGGATCACTACTGGTACAACAATATTTATGCGCCGTTCACTTACGGATTGTTTGCACTGACAGCGATATTGATGATCGGCAGGCTGCCATCGATTGCACCCGCACATCGCAAAACGCTGATTTTGTTCCTGCTATGCGCAATTTTTCCGTATTCGATCAGCATCGCGAATACTTTTCTCGGCGTAGGGGCGCCGGATTTTCCTTTCACTTCGGTGTCGCTGGCACTGGTGTGGCCCATGTTTGCCTATGCAAGTCTCAAGCTACGCATACACGAGTTCAGCCCACTGGCTTACCAGACATTGTTCGACCATGTACGCGACCCGATTTTCGTTGTCGATGGCGAACAGTGCATTATTTGCGCGAACAAGGCCGCGCAAACGCTGCTCGAAGGTGAGGAGAAGGAATTAATCGGGCGCAAGCTTTGGGAGGACTTTCCGGCCGCACGTGCCATTCTCGAGCAGGCGAAGGAACTGGACCTGACACAAACCCTGCGAATGGATACCGAGAAAGTCTACGAAGTCAGCGTCGGACCATTGGCCGGTCCAAAGGGCCAGAACCTTGGCATGGTGGTCGTCTGTCGCGATGTCACTGAACGTCGTAACGCACTCCGACAGCTCGCCGACTCCGAGCACCTTATTCGCACGCTGATAGAAACCTCATCGAACGGTATCTTGCGATTTGCACGGGATGCCAACGATCCGGATCACAAATTCCGGTGTGTATTTGCCAATCGCGCCGCCGAAACCTTTGCAGGTGAGTGCAACGGTACGTTGGTCGGAATGCCGCTGGATAAACTCGAGCACCTGAACCCGGAAAAGCTTCTGCAGCATTTCGGTGGCGAGAAAAAAGCGAACTCACAAATCAGTTTCGAAGTCGCCGGCGTATCGAGCGAGGGTGACAGCTGGCTGCGTATCGTCGGTGAGCCGGTCGGCGATGATTTTTCAGTCACCCTGATTGATATTACGCAGCGCAAGCGCAACGAAGACAAGATGCTGGCCGATGCCTTGCGAGATCCACTGACCGGTATTCTGAATCGCCGCGGTTTCGAAAAGGAAGGCGCAGCGGTTATCCGGCGCAGTAGCCTGGGTGCAGTTTTGTATCTTGACCTGAACCATTTCAAATCAATCAACGATCGTTTCGGACACCAGGCGGGCGACGCGCTGCTGAAAGCCTTTGGGCACCGCCTTGAATTTTGCCTGCGGCCGGAAGATATTCTCGGACGGCTCGGCGGCGATGAGTTTGCGATTGTGCTGCCCGGGGTCAATATCGACGATGTTCGCCACATCGCTGAACGCCTGGTTCAAACAGCCTCGGAGGCTTACATCATTCAGGGCCAGGAAATTAAGTGCACGGCGAGTGTCGGTATCGCATTGATGCCGAAGCACGGCGAGGAACTCTGGCACCTGCTGAGTGTTGCCGACCAGGCGATGTATGACACCAAGCGAATTCCGGACGAAGACGCCGCTATTGATCGTGCAGCGTATATCGACGCCGCGACGGCTTCCTAAGGATTGATTGACAGCACCTCGAAATCGGCAATCGCGGGATCCACATTGTCATAGATGATAGCTTGCACAACGTCTCCGATTTCGATATCGAGACGGACCGGTCCCGCCAGATTCGCTGTGCCCAGCGTTTCCCGAATGTAAATATCGTAACTACCGGCAGCCAGCGGCAAGTTTGCCGACGCAGACCCACTGGTCAGTGAGCTCAGAATAGGCGCCTGTGTATCGAGTACTGCATCCGGCGCAATTGCAAACACACTCACAAAAGGGAAATTGGACGTCGCACTGAATATTTGAAGTTTTGCGTGCGTGTCGACACCGCGGCGATCCGTGCTGTACGCCACGGCGCGCAAGGTGTCAGTCTCACCGACCGCAACCACGCGACCACGTATTCCCGTAAAGAAGTTGACCGTCGCCTCGATGAGTATCGGGTTATTGACGTCCGATGGCGTAAACGAAATTTCGTTATTCCCCGCGGCGAGATTGAGTTCGGCCGAGACCCCCTTGTGTGACAAGTTGTCGACTATCTGTGAGGCCTGCATCTCGTCATCGTAGATATCGACTGTACCGAGGTCGAGCGAACCGTTGACGAACTCCACGGTCGCCGGATAATTGATGTCGGCCAACGTAAGGACACTCGCGGTCGTCGGGTACGCACGGGCAATAATCGGTGCGAAGGTGTTCGGTCCGCCGTCGAATGTGCTGATCGTGTACTGAGTTGCTGCAACCAGTGTTGTGGTATCGGATTGAAACAAAACGTCAGTCGGGTCGTCGCCAGCGGTTACTGTTAGTACATAGTCGCCCGCCTGATAATCGGCAACGCTCGTAATGTCGCCAAATGCCAGTGTTCCGATTTCCTCGCCAAGCACCGGGGCGGTTCCCGGCGGGGCAAAGTAATAGTCAACAGTCCCAAGCGACTCGGCTGTATGCGCAAACTTGGCCTCAAACACCGTGTCCGTGGCGCTGAACGCGCGCTGCGGGCTCTCCCATAGCAGTACCGAAGCGTTGGCCAGCGTTCCGGTCAGCACCATGATGTAATCCGTGTCGGCAACGACATCGAGATGGCGCGAAGCGAACCGCGTCAGCGAAGTATCGCCGGCGAAAAAAGCTTCGAAATTAAAGGTGTACGTCAGGTCATCGTATTCGACCAGGTTTGTCGCCTGCCGAAAATCGGCCGTCCCCACCGACCGTTCCTCAATCAGGAATGAGACTTCCGGTGCGGAGGGCATCGCGTTGATCGCGCGGATACTGGCCTTGCCTGAGGCTTCCGGCAGGGAAGAACCACTGTCGCAGGCTGCGATCATGAGCGTGGCTACCAGGGGCAGCGTCAAATATCTAAATCTCATCAAACTGGTCACTTCTCGTAGCCGTAAACGGACTTAACTTCCAGGAATTCGCCGATTCCGTGTGCGCCCCATTCGCGCCCATTTCCCGACTGCTTGTAACCGCCAAACGGTGCCAGTGCTTCAAGGTCGGCGCCGTTGATGTGCACCATGCCGGTACGCATTCGGGCGGCAATTTTTCGGGCATGTTCGACGTCGCCCGATGAGACATAACCCGACAACCCGTAAGGCGTATCGTTCGCGATGCGAATCGCATCGTCTTCATCCTCGTAGGGAATGATTGACAGCACAGGCCCGAAGATTTCTTCACGCGCGATTGTCATGTCATTACTGACATTCGCAAACACCGTTGGTTTCACGTAGTAGCCCGTTTCCAGCCCTTCGGGGCGGCCGGTACCGCCGGCGACCAGCGTTGCACCTTCATCGATTCCTTTCTGGATCAACTGCTGGATCTTGCCCCATTGCACATCGGAGACGACAGGCCCGATGCGGGTGCCCTTATCTCGCGGATTGCCTACAGCGGCGCTGGCAGCGACTTTTGCTGCGATCTCGGCCGCGGCGGCCATCTTGTCTTTGGGCACCAGCATGCGCGACGGCGCGTCACAGGATTGCCCGGTATTGTCAAACATTGCCCTGGTGCCGGCCGTGACGGCTTCTTCGAGGTCGGCATCGTCGAGAATGATATTCGCCGACTTGCCGCCAAGTTCCTGCGCGACCCGTTTGACTGTGGGTGCCGCATTCTGCGCGACCAGTACGCCGGCCCGCGTCGAGCCTGTGAAAGAAACCATAGAGATTCCCGGGTGCTGGCTGAGGGCTGTACCAACGCCGGGACCGTCGCCATTGATCAGGTTGAAGACACCCGCGGGTACGCCGGCCTCGTCGAGGATTTCGGCAAAAATGATGGCGTCGAACGGAGCGATTTCACTGGGTTTAAGGATCATGGTGCAGCCTGCAGCGAGCGCCGGCGCAACCTTGACTGCGACCTGGTTCATGGGCCAGTTCCAGGGCGTGATCAGCCCGCACACCCCAATGGGCTCTTTGACGACGATCGCCGATCCGACTTTTTCTTCAAATTCGTAGGTTTTCAACGCTTCGATGGCGGCGCCGATATGCTGGGTACCACTGGCTGCCTGGGCATACTTGGCCAGACCCCAGGGCGCTCCCATCTCATCCATGATGGCTTCGGCGACCTCGTCGGATCGACGATTGAATATCTCCAGTATTTTTTCGAGCAGCGCGATTCGTTCTTCGCGACTGGTCTTGGAGAACGTTTCGAATGCCCGTGAAGCGGCCGCGACGGCCGCGTCTACGTCGGCGGCAGAGCCAATACTGATACGGCCGTAAACGGCCTCGGTCGCCGGATTGACGACATCGAGGGTCCTGGGTTCAACGGGGTCCACCCATTGACCGTCGATATAAAATTGCAGTTTTTCGAGCATGTCCTACCTCCGCGAACGAGCCGCGCATAATAGCCTAAATCCGGCATTTCGGCTTGCCGAAAAGCGAACGTCAGGTGGTGTTATACGCCGAGAATTTTTTGCCGGTACTCCGCCGGCGGGATCTTGTACCACGACTTGAAGGCGGTCGTGAATGTACTGATGTTGGAGTAGCCGAGCAACATCGCGATCTCCAGTGATTTCAGGCGCGCATCGCCGAGGTAGTTGACCGCGAGGACTTCGCGAACCTCCTGCAACACTTTCTGAAAGCTGGTTTTTTCGGCTTTTAGCCGCCGTTGCAGGGTACGGCGACTGAGTTTCAGTGCCCGACAGGCCGCGTCAGCATTCGCTTCGCCGCGCGCCATCAGGTCGGCAAGCTTGCGTTTTAGCTCGCCTGCGATATCGTCCTGACTGTAGAGCGACTTGATATATCGCTCAGCCTGTTCTGTGAGTTGCCGGTACATTCGCGCATTATACCCCACGTAAAGTCGAAATAAGGAATCAAGATGTCATCACCCGTGAGCTACCAGCTCGAAGGCAACATAGGCGTAATAACCGTCGACAACCCGCCGGTCAATGCGTTGTCACAGCCGGTCCGCCAGGGACTGCTGGACGCGGTCACGGCGGCACAGACCGATGCATCCGACGCGCTGGTCTTGTTGTGCGCTGGCCGCACCTTTATTGCCGGCGCCGACATCACCGAGTTTGGCAAGCCGCTGAAGAGTCCCTGGTTGCCGGAGCTGCTGGCCGCCATCGAAGCCTCCGGGAAACTCGTCATCGCCGCAATCCACGGTACAGCGCTTGGCGGTGGCTTCGAAACCGCGCTATCGGCGCATTACCGTTGCGCACTTGCCACGGCAAAAATCGGCCTGCCGGAAGTTAAGTTGGGCCTGCTACCCGGTGCCGGTGGTACCCAGCGAACTCCGAGGCTGGCGGGCGTGCAGGCCGCTCTCGAGCTCATTACCAGCGGCACGCCAATCGCTGCGGAGGAGGGCCGGGCAATCGGGCTGATCGACAGGATTGTCGAGGGTGACCTGGCAGACGGCGCCATTGCCTGGGCGCGTGAACTCGTCGCGGACGGCACGCCAGTGCGCCGCAGCAGCGAGCAGCCGGTGCCGGCGTTTGATCCCGGCATCTTTGATGCCTGGCGCTCGGAGCTTGCCAAACGCGCACGCGGCCAGATTGCGCCGGGGCATATTGTCACTTGTGTCGAGGTCGGTGCGACGACATCGTTTGAGAAGGGTATGGCGAAAGAGCGGGATCTGTTCATGGAGTGTATGGACAGCCCGCAATCAGCCGGTATGCGCCATATCTTTTTTGCCGAACGAACCGCGGCGAAAGTTGAAGGGCTTTCGAAAGAGACTCCGCTACGGGCAATTGCTACGGTCGGCATCATCGGTGGCGGCACCATGGGCGGCGGTATCGCCATGAGTTTTGCCAATGCCGGTTTCAACGTGACCCTGGTTGAGATCAACGACGAAGCACTGCAGCGTGGTCTTTCGATCGTGGAACGCAACTACGCCGGCAGCGTCAAGCGCGGCAAACTCAGCGAAAACGATGCCGCCGCGTGCCGCGCGCGAATTGCCGGATCCACGGACTACGCCTCGCTGGCCGACGTCGACCTGGTCATTGAGGCGGTATTCGAAGATCCGGAGTTGAAAAAAACGATTTTCAAGAAGCTTGATGGTGTCTGCAAATCCGGCGCGATTCTGGCGACCAATACGTCCTACCAGGATGTCGACGCGATCGCGGCTGTAACGGGGCGACCGCAGGACGTGATCGGCATGCACTTTTTCAGTCCTGCGCACATCATGAAGCTGCTGGAGGTTGTGCGCGGCGCGAAAACCGCCGATGACGTGCTCGCGACCGTGATGGGGTTGGCGAAAAAGATTGGCAAGGTGCCGGTGGTATCCGGTGTCTGCTACGGCTTTATCGGCAATCGAATGTTGAGGCCGTATGGCGAGACAGCGCAGCTATTGTTGCTGGAGGGCGCGTCTCCCGAACAGATCGACAACGCGATGGAGTCCTGGGGTATGGCGATGGGGCCATTGCGTGTGTTTGACCTGGCCGGACTCGATGTGGGGTACAAGGCCCGCCAGGCACTATCGGATACCGAGAAAGGTGACCCGAAAACTTATCGGGTCCCGGACCTGCTCGTCGAATTGGGCCGTATGGGCCAAAAATCGGGCGCTGGCTTTTATTCTTACGATGAGAATCGTCGCGCTACTCCGGATCCCGCTGTCGACAAGCTCATTGCAATTGCGGCCGAAGACCTCGGTGTTGAGCGGCGCACAATTACTGACGAGGAAATCGTCGATCGCCTGATCTCGGCATTGGTCGATGAAGGGCGAAAGATTCTTGACGAGGGAATCGCGCAACGTTCGAGCGATATCGATGTCGTATACGTTTATGGCTACGGATTTCCGGCCACCCGCGGTGGGCCGATGTTTTACGCGGACAACCAGGGGTGACCCGAATCCAATAGCAAGCTGAATTTGGAGAAATGTGATGGATACAGCATGGATACAAATTTTTATTCTGACCCTGGCGGAATGTGTCGCGCCGGTCGGCAAGACAGTTTGCCAGGAACAGCAATTCGAGCTGCAGTTTGTCAGCCGCGGGGATTGCGAATACGCGCTGCAACAACTGATCGCGATGAAAGACGAAAACGAGCAGGTCATTGTGAATCGGCAAAAATCGGGTTGCGCGCCGTCTGCGGTCGAGACCAGGGCTTACCATAGTCGTGACGAGATCAATGCGGCATTGGAGAACTCTGTGGGCTGGCGCATGCCGGCCGATGTCGCATCCCGCAGGGCGGCGGTCAGTGAAAGCCACCAGCTACGACTTGAGAATCTGAAGTCCTGCGACGAAACTGACGGCCAGGCGCCCTGCAAGATCGGTGAAATTATTGTCGAAGACGCAAAGGGCGAGTCCGTGGAAGTCTGGAAACGGGATTAGCCCTGCTCGCGGGCCCTATTGGCTCGCGGGCCCTATTGGATAGAGTGGTCGATCGCACGGCGAATCGACGACAAGGGCTGCTCATTGTCGAGCGCAGCTTCGTCTGATCCAAGCCGCACGCCCAGGCCTTGAAGCACCGGTTGCATATCCGGAAAACCCTGCGCATTCGCGTATTGCCGGTACAAGGGCATAAAGACCGGCGTATCCAGAAACGAGTCAAGCTTCTCGAAGAGGCGAGTGCCGGACCACCGCCGCGACGACGGCAGGCAACATTGCTGCAGTTGTCCGAGGACGCTGTCGAGCGACTGTCCGCCATCGGATCGTTGTCGCAATTCGATATCGGCAAGCAAAGCGATCGCGGCGCCGCTCCAGTAGATTTTCATTCGTGCATCTCGAATGCCGCTCGCCGCTGCTTCGTTTAATGTCAGTCCCGGCCCCGATGTCTCGCCGCGGCCAAAGCCTTCGCCGATGCGTTGCCAGGCAAGTTCCGGTGTGTAGCGTCCGGATCGTGACATCAGTATGTTCTGGTAGTAACTGGCGAAGCCTTCGGAAATCCAGCGATAACGACGTGACAACAATGGCAGCATCAGGTGGCTGAATTCGTGCGTTGCCGTCCAGTCTTCGTAGAATTCACTGATCGGCCGATCGGCGTTGATGAACAACTCGATGGTTTCCTGCCCACGTCTTGTCACGCGTCCGAAGTACACGGCCTTGTCACTATTTCGGCTGCTGCCTGCGGACGGAATGACGACGATGTGTGGTGCAGGATTCGGGAAGCGCCCATAGGCCTGGTTAACCAACAGCGCGGTGTCGCGCAGCCATGCAACCAGTGCCGCGGCCTTCTCATCATCAATGGGTTGCCGGATCTCAATAGTGAGAGTGGCACCTGCGACTGTCTGTTGGGCATAAATGATGTCGCCGCCTGAAGCGGCGAGCATCGATAAGACAAGCAGGGGTCCGGCAATCATCTACTGGCTATGACCCTGCCGCGCCCAACAAGTTTCTTACCCCGCCAGGCTGCCGGATTCAGTCCGGTAATGATCCATCAGGATCTGCGCCACCTCAGGACGGGAAAACTCAGGTGGCGGCGCAATGCCGGCCCCAAGCATTTCGCGAACCTTGGTGCCGGACAAAAAGACGTAATCTTCGGGCTTATGATCCGGGGCTTCTCGCATCATCACGACCTTGTTCAGCTTCTTGGACCAGGCTGTATGATCGGCGCTGAAAATCTCGATTTGCAGCGCACCTTCGGGTACTTCGTCAAAGATCGCCTGGGCATCAAAGGGCCCGTAATAGTCACCGACGCCCGCATGATCGCGGCCGACAATCAGGTGCGTTGCACCCATATTCTGCCGAAATACGGCGTGCAGTACCGCCTCACGCGGTCCGGCATAGAGCATGTCGAAACCGTAGCCCGAAACCAGCACGCTGTTCTCCGGGAAGTACACGTCCACCATTTTTCGAATGCAGGCGTCACGGACATCCGCAGGAATATCGCCGGCTTTGAGCTTGCCGAGCAGCATGTGAATCACGATGCCGTCAGCGTCCAGCCTTTGCATCGCCATCCGGCAGAGTTCCTCGTGCGCGAGATGCATCGGGTTTCGCGTCTGGAATGCAATGACTTTTTCCCAACCGCGTGCCGCAATGTCCTGTCGAATCTGTACCGCGGTCTGGAATGTATCGGGGAATTCCGTTTCGAAGTAGCTCAGGTTAAGAACCTGGATAGCGCCGGAGACGCAATGATTGCCTTGTTCCTGGAATACGGCAACACCGGGATGAGCCGCATCAAGCGTGCCAAAAACCTGCTGCGTAATTTGTGTCTTTTGATCACTGGACAGCGTTTCGATGGCAGCAACGTCCATGATGGCGATAATCGGTTCACCGCTTACATTCGGGTCGCGAAGCGCAATGCGGGCAGCGCCGGCTATGGCCGATGGGTCGTCGACCAGATTCAGGATCGGCACCGGCCAGAACAGGCCGTCAGTCGTCTGCATTTTCTCGGCAACGCTCAACGCGTCGGCGATATTCATGTAACCGGTCAATGGCGTAAAGTAGCCGCCGCCCAGCATGACGGCATTCGCAGCCGCGGCAGAAGACAGCAGTAGCGAGGGCAGGGTCGCGGCTTCTGCCAGCAGGCGCTCACGCTCAGCGGCATCGGTAACCAACAGCGGATTCAGGGCATCGGCCCCATGTGGCTTGATCATGTTTCTCTCCTACAGCGCAGCTGTTTGTGTAATGTCGTCAGCGCGAGTGAATTGCGGCTGCAGAATAAATCCGTTTGTGTGCAGGTGGTCGAGAATAATCCCGACTTCCTGTTCGATCGTCATTTCATCCGTCTTCAGGTGGATTTCAGGATTGACAGGCGCCTGGTAGGGATCGTCGATACCGGTAAAGTTCTTGATTTCACCCGCGCGGGCTTTCTTGTACAGGCCCTTCGGATCGCGTTTCTCTGCTTCGGCCAGGGAACAATCAACGAACACTTCGATGAAGTTGAGTCCGGCCTTCTCATGCAGTTCGCGAACTTCGTCACGATCGTCCTTGTACGGGCTGATGAAGCTCGACAGTGAAATGACGCCGGCGTCGCCGAACAGTTTTGCAACTTCGCCGATGCGGCGAATATTTTCCTTACGGTCCTCTTCCGAGAAGCCGAGATTCTTGTTGATGCCGAGGCGAACGTTGTCACCGTCGAGTCGATACGACAGCTTGCCGATCTTGTACAGTGCCTGTTCGAGCGCAACGGCGATGGTGCTTTTTCCGCTGCCCGAGAGCCCGGTGAACCAGATGGTTGCACCGCGCTGGCGAAGAATGTTGTAGCGATCTTCGCGAGAGATTTCGCCGTCATGCCACGTTACGTTGGTTGCTTTTTGCTTGGCCACTTCAGTTCCTTTGAGAGTCAGTATTCTTGTTGTCAGTAAAACCATTAATCAGCAGGTCGGTACAATTTTGTATAACCTTGAATAAATCGAGATCCGGGTCGCGAACGATCAGGTCGCCCCAGGCATTGCACATACCGATGACGGCCTGCGCTGCAAAATGACTGTCGATGGAGTTGCGAACGGCACCCGCCTTTTTCGCGTCATCGAAAATATCTTCCAATTGCTGGCGATAGCGACTGCCGAGTTGTTTCAGTCGCCGGCGACGTGCCTCGGGAAGGTACAGGCGTTCGTCGTTGTAGACCTTTAACGCTTCGTTACGCTCGCGGTAGCTGCTGAGGTGCGATGTCACTGTCGCCGTGAGTTTTGCCTCAAAGCTTTGCTGGCTTTCTGCAATGTCGTCCATGTGTTCGACATAGGCGCGAATGCCGAACAGGCAAACCTCGCCCAGCGCTTCTTCCTTTGAGTCGAAATAGTAGTAAAGGCTGCCTTGCTTGATCCCCATGCGCTCGGCGATGTCCTTGGTGCAGGCACCGTGAAAGCCTTTTTCGGCGAACACGGCGGCTGCAGCACGAACAGCTGCCTGCCGCTGCCGGGAATATTTTTCATTGTTTTCTTTCTGCATTTGGAAGAATTCTATAGATCTATAGAAAACCTTACAACAGCTAAAAATAATTAATATATAACAATATGTTACCGACTATTCTTATCTATAATATATTTGAATCGCCATTTCTACCGGGCGATTTTAGCTGCCATGTCGCAATCATTAAAACCTGCGGATCGGGCAGTTCCTACCGGGCCCGCGGCCAGTGCAAGGTAAACGTAGCGCCGTTGCCGGTGCTGGACTCAAGCGAGACGCTGCCGCCGGCTTTCTGAGTCGCCTTTCGTACAATGGCGAGTCCAATGCCACTGGACTCGGCGTCATCACTACGCTTCAGGGTCCGGAAGGTTTCAAATATTGCCTCATGATGCCGTGGGTCAATACCGGGTCCGTCGTCTTTGACGGTGAAAATCAGTTCTGACCCCGACTCGTGGATGCCGATTTCGATCTGGCCATCGTCCTGGTCATGATGTTGGATAGCATTGTTGATCAGGTTAAACAGCACCTGCTGGAGCGGCATGCGGCTTACAGCAACAGGGTCGGCGGTGGAATTGACCGTGATTTTAAATCCTTCCGGCGGTTCGACGAGTAACAGGATATCCGACAGCAGCTCTTTGACAGCCACTGTCGTGCGGTCTGGATCGATGGTCACTCGCGCATAGGCCAGCAGGTCATCCAGCATACGCTGCATGCGCCGCACTCGGGATTGCATCATATCGAGGTGCTCAGCCAGTTCCCCGCTGGGTTTCTCGGGCAGGTCCTCGGCGATCCACTGAGACAGCTGGTCAATGGCACGCAGCGGCGCCTTCAAGTCGTGGGAGGAGTGGTAGGCAAACTGTTCCAGCTCCTTGTTTGAAATCTCGAGTTCCCTTGTTCGCTCCTCGACTCGCCGTTCCAGTTCCTGGTTCAGTTTCTCCAGATTAGTCTGTGCCTCAATCCGGCGTGCAACCTCGCTCGATAGCGACTGGTTGGCGATCTGCAAGTCTGCCGGGGCTGGCAAAGCCAGCAGCTTGGGAAGCAGGGGCCAGAGCAGGGCGGCCGTCAGAACGGATACGGCCCCGGTGATCGCCTTGGCGATGCCGTCCACCCAGTAGTCAGGATTCCAGACGACCCAGATTGCGAGCAGGTGCGTAACACCGCACGCCACGATGAATGCGGCGAACAGGCCCAGGACCCACTGGTACTGGAAGTCAGTCCGGCGCCTGACGAAATAGACGATTGCGATCGGTATCGAGAAATACGCGAGAGCAATCGCGGCATCCGAAATAACGTGAAGGGCGAGCAGGTCCGGCCTCCAGAGGTAGCACATCCCATGTGGCATGAAAGATTGACCCATAAATATTCCCCAATCAGTGAGACCCTGGCGCCAGGTTCGCTCTAAGTATCTTGTCATTATAAAGAGAAGTAGGCCGCGAGCGCAGCGCTGGATTGGCTGGCATACCGTTCGCGCAGTTTGTATGATTCTTGTCCGTCAACATGACGGAGATTCAGCTATCGTCGCGGAAAACGCTGTTTGCCTTTGGTTCCCGCGAAAACGATGGATACGGTAAAAGTGCACGGTGGCGGCAAAGCCGACGCGTTACCAAACCGAGCGACCTGGAGGTACCTGTCAATAAATCCGGGCACTACTTTTTCTTTTTTGCCAATGTCGTCGATGTTCCGGTCGGGCGTTCAGCTTCGGCTGCGTCATAGCGTGACACACGGATGAAGATTGCCACCCAGTTACGATTACTTGCACCGAGCATCGTTCTCGTGACAGCGGTATTGGTCGGTATTGTCATCGTGTGGGCTTATATTACGCTCGTTGACGAAGAACGCTTGCGTGGCCTGGTTTCGCGTGCCGATGCGGACGCCGGCCGCGTTTCCCTGGCGCTGCAGCAAATTCAGGATGATATTCGATTCCTCGCGGATCTTCCGAAGATCGCGGAGCTTATTGACGCGAGCCGCAGAAACGTACCGGTTGCCCGCGCGCTCGCTGAGCGACAGACAGGCGATATATTCGTGTCACTGCTGCGGAATCGTTCCCACTACGTTCAGGTGCGTTTGATTGGCGCGGAGGGCGAAGGTCGAGAGCTCATTCGCGCAGACAGATCGGGTGGTGTGATTACGCGAATTACTGACGACAAATTGCAGAGCAAGGGGCACAGAGACTATGTGCACGACACGCTGAAGCTTCCACGCGACGGAATCTATGTATCTGACATTACATTGAACCGGGAACACAACGTGATTGAAGTACCGCACCGTCCCGTACTTCGCATCGCAGCGCCGCTGTATGACAAAAGCGGCGAAACATTCGGTCTTGTCATCATCAACCTGAATTTCATGTCGCTGGCACGCACGTTGCTGGCAATCGATGACAGCGATTTCGATTATTTTATTGCCAACGTCAACGGCGATTACCTCCTGCATCCGGATTCCGAAAAGGAGTTCGGCTTCGAATTTGGATTGCAGAGTGCTTTGCAACTCGAATACCCGGAAACGTCGGGTTTGATCGCTCCGGGCGATATTGATTCAATCTCCACGTCGTTCGTCACATCGATCGGGAATGCACGCAGCCTGATGTATGCGCGACGCTTGTACCCGTTTTACGACGACCCGTCCCGGTTTCTGGTGATGGCGCTGGCTGCTCCATCGGACACTATTGCGGCTCCGTCGCAACTTGTTGTGACACGCGTTCTCCTCACTGCTGCTGTGCTGCTGGTAATTGCCAGCGTGCTCGCATTCGTTTTTGCGTCTCGCCTGACGCGGCCGCTGAAATTACTGACCAAATCCGCGGAGCAGGTCACCCACAAGCAGGACGCGAGTTTTCCTTACAAAGATCGGAATGATGAATTCGGTACGCTAAGCCGTGCATTGGAACACATGATTATATCTTTGCGAGAAAACGAGAGTTCACTACGAGAGTCCATTAGCGATCTCGAGTTTTTTTCCAAAATCGTATCCCATGACCTGACGGAACCTGCGCGTCGCGTCGCCGCGCTCGCAAATCTCGTGCAGATGGAGGACGCTGAGCGTCTCTCAGTCGATAGCCGGGATAGTCTGGGTCGCATGAGAGCAGAAAGCTTGAAAATGATTCACCAGCTCACGGACATGCGAGCCTTCGCCCGGCTTGGTAGCAGCGATACGCTTCGTAAAGAGACGGACATAAAAGCTTGCATCGAACAAGTCCTGGCCGCTCACGCCGACGAGATCGATCGCCGCAAAATAGTGGTCCGCATAGACTCGATGCCAATTGTTTCGGTTTACCGCAACCTGATCGAAATGCTGTTTCAGAATTTAGTTGCGAATGCGCTGCAGCACGCCCGGGACGAGAGTTTCGAGCTGACGTTTGCGTGCACGCAACGTGATGGTCAGTCTGTATTTTCCGTCATGAATACCGGGTCGGATAGCTCGCTGGACGCAAACCAATTGTTTGATGCGTTCTATACGGGATCGACAGATTCGAACCGCGCGGGTCTCGGGTTGTCCATTTGCCGCCGCATTGTCGAACGGCACTCCGGCGAGATCTGGGCTGAGACAGAGGCCGACTGTGTTGCCATAAACTTTACTTTGACCGGAGAATCCAATTGATTGAAGCACCAAAAATTGTCGGCGATGGCCCGATCGTCATGGTTGATGATAGCGAGAGTGACGCGTATCTGGCCCGCAAATGTTACGAGAAGTCGTCGCTTACCAACGAATTCGTCTGGCTACAAGATGGTGAGGAACTCATCGAGCTGCTTGACGGTGTGAAAGCCGGTCACTCGCCTATGCCGGCGCTGGTATTGCTTGATATCAACATGCCGCATATCAACGGGTTCGAATTGTTGGCCAAAATCCGATCGGTGCCGGAGTTCGAAGTAATACCGATAATCACAATGCTGACCAATTCAAATGACCCTGCCGACATCCAGAAATCGAAGGACCTCGGCGCAGATGGCTATTACACCAAGCCGTCTGAGATAAGCGATTTCGTGAATTTCTACAACTCGCTATCGGATTAGCTCAGCACGACGGGAACTGGCGCAGTGTTTGCGATGAATTCGTCGTGGCGGACCACTTGTAATTTTCGCGTCAAACGGCACGGTATGAATACCGCTCTAAATGGTTAACAATATCGGCTTGATTTGCAAATAGAATACGGTCAGCATTTTTTGTTATGCATTTGCCTTCGCGAATTTCGATCGCTCCGATGATGGACTGGACGGAAGTTTTCAAAAAGTAGCTTGTCTATCAGTTATTTATGAGCGTCGAAAATTTCATGTCGCACCGTGTCGCACCGGCCAGGATACGTCCAATTCCCGCAGTGAACTATGGTAGGAAACGCTAATTCATGTTCGCCCATTGCTTGGAGGCAATATGACGTTGCTGGTCAATGTGCTTTGCGAGATCAGCCGCACTGATAAGCCACGGAGACTTTTGGGAGCCAGCTCGGTACGCAGGAATGGGCAGTTGTTGCAGGCAAGCACGCCGCTTCGCTTTTGGAATGGATAGTCCGAAATATTTCTCACTAACACGATCCAGCGGGATTTCCGACTCTCCGAATTCGGCAAGAAGGCCAAAGTAGGTCGGCGTCATCATGCGGTTTCCCTCCCATATTCCTTGATAGTACGGGAGTGCTTGTTGCTACATGAGCGAGCAGAAAATTGTTGGCGCAAAAATATTTCCGAATCGAATCGACAGCGGTCCGTACCGACGTAAGAGGGGGCATCATGCAGACGAATCAACCGCGGCAGAACAGCCCGCGTTGCTGACATTCCCCGGTCTGTGGCTTTGCTGATCATTGACCCGCGCCTCGATTCCCCGACGGGGTCGGCTCAAGCGCCGGCCGCCCGGCTTTGAGCGCACCACGCTCACCACTCGGCCGGACCCACGGCCCGTCCAGCCGCTCGATCCAGCCGTCGTGATCAAGAGCAAGGATCAACAACCGCACGGTGAGCCAGTGGCGATAACGCGTACCGCTGGCATGGTCCTGAGTGCGTTCCACCAGATACCAGCGCAGGTCCTTCAATCGCCACTGGTAGGGACCGACCTGCCAACGGCGCCAGATGGTTTCGGCGATGTATCCGCTTCGGGCGAGATGCTGGCGCACCGTGCCGCGTCTTGAACCGGGCAATCGGTTCGCCAGCAGCGACCTGGCGACTCGTGCCGCCGCCCGTTGATTCGGCGGCCGGCTCATCGGGCACCGCCGATATATGCTGCGACTACGTCAATGCGCGCGTGACCCAGTTCCTGAGCAATGATCTGACCCGCTGCGTGGTCGGTGCCTCGATCAACACACAGTCGACCGGCAATAACCGGTGCGGCTGACCCAGTCAACTGCTTGTAGCGTTCACAGGCGTAGGCTGCACGCAGGTCATGAATCTTTTTCAGACCGTAGTCGTCTCTGACGTCAGCCCAGACATGGTGGATGTGCGAGTACCACTGTTTCCAGGTGAGGTGGGAAGGAATAAGATTTCGGCCCCTTCCCTGAGCATTGGCCGCTCGCGTCAGGCAACCGATTGCTCTTCCTGAGACCGGGACCCAGCGATCCACCCGATGACCCCGGCCGCCCTTGGTGCCGGACGTGATGTTGACCGCACCGTGTTTCTTCACCTGACCCAAGGCGACTCGTGCATTGAGCAGAGAGGCTTCCTTAAGGCGTAGTCCCAGCGCTCTGGCCACTTCGATGGTCGCTGCGACCCGATCGTGCCCGTTCTGGCGCAGTTGATCGGCACACTGGCGCACGACTCTTTGATCGAGACCTGCCGGCGGGTCGGTGCGCGCCCTTGATCGTTGGCCGATGAACTCGACTGGCGCAACGCGAATCTGCCGGTCGCCGCGTATCGCTTCCAGCACCACGTTGACCGACGACAGCAGGTTCTGTCCGTAGGCCGGCGACATGCCGTTGTGGACTTCATCGCCGAGTGATTTTCCGTAGTCCTGCACGACCTCCTTATCGATCAATCGCGCATCGCGTATATCGCGCTCGTCGCGACACCAGGCAGCAAACCGTCGCCATCGCTCGGCATGGCCGGTGACGGTCCCATAGTGTCCGTTGCCGTATTGATCTCTCAGTGCCTGCTTGCCGGCCCATGCCATCTGTTTGCCGTAACCAAAATTACGATGACCACCTGCTTTCTTCATGACGTTCTCCACTATCCAAATCCGGGTTCTCATTTCGGTTTTTCCGTTCGGTTTCTCACAGCGACTCCTGAACTCTGGTGAGTGATAAACCGCGAATCAGCTGGCGGTCTCAGCGTGAGTGCCCCATTGCAGGGCCTAAGCAGCGCGAGGCGCTGTTGGTTCAATCCCCCTGGTCGTCACACCCCAGAACGACCCAAAGGGCCGCGGAATCGGGTGCGGGCTGCGCCAGTCAATCCGTCGACTGGCCGCCGGGCAGGGAGTTTCGACGGCTATGACACCGCGCCTTGGCACGGTCAAAGCCTGTAGCGACGCAGACTTGCGCCAGTTTCAAAAGGCCCGTCTCTGTGCGGCGCCAGGGCGCTCACAAAGACGGGCTGAGTTGCAACAGGGGATCGACACAAGGAATCACTGGGTCACGCATCCGGCATGACGGCAGCAGATACAGCGTCGCGTTGTTGCGGCGTACTGACGAGTTGCACCAGGGATTGGCGCAATGGAGGAGGCTGGCGCAGATGCGCTGCCTAAAGGTGAGATCGACGGCTGTCGCCGTTGCGCCTGACGGACGATCTCTTAAGGCGCGGGGTGCTCCGGTGAAACGGAGCGGGCTTGTCGTTGATATACCGCAACGACGTCGGTGTTAATGCAAGGACTCTATCGCGTGTCCAGCGGGCAGGCTAGCGGAAAGTGGGGCAGAGTTTCTGCCCCACTTTCTAATCATGGGATGTACTGAT
This sequence comes from uncultured bacterium, assembly GCA_963976365.1. Lineage (GTDB taxonomy): Bacteria > Pseudomonadota > Gammaproteobacteria > Steroidobacterales > Woeseiaceae > UBA1847. Next base: position 40,916 of record CAXBKH010000016.1, read on the forward strand.
CCGGTGCTCAGGAAAGTCCGTACCAGGTACCCCGGCCCGCTCCGTGCTGCCGCAAATGCCCGGCACGGGTGAGTGCTTTGAGATGATCCTTGATCGTGTTGCGGTTCGCGCCGGTCGCTTTAGCTGCTTCGGATACAGTAACGCGTCCGCGCTTGCGGCACAGTTCGAGAATTTTCACCGATAGCTCGGGCAAATCGCCAAGAATCAGACGCTCCCGCTCAATCTTCTTTTCCAGCCGCGCCTTTTGCCGTTGCAGCGATTTCAGGAAGAAGACGAGCCAAGGCTGCCAATCGGGCTCAGCGGAACGGATCGTGCCCTGTGTTTGCCGAAGCGCGAGATAGTATGCGTCCTTGCTCTGCTCAATGACGCTTTCCAGGGAACTGTAAGGGACATAGGTATAGCCCGCGCGCTGCAGCAGGAGTGTCGTCAGGATACGGGACAAGCGCCCGTTGCCGTCCTGAAACGGATGAATCTCCAGGAACACGACGATGAACACACTGATCACGATCAGAGGGTGTATATCCTGTTTTGCCAATTTGTCCTGTGTCCACTCAGCCAGCTCGGTCATTAAGCGCGGCGTATCGAACGGGCTCGCGGTCTGAAAGACCACGCCCAGAGTTGTCCCGTCCGGCCCGATGGCTTCAACGTGGTTATCGAGTGTCTTGTACCCGCCGCGATGCCGCTCATCTTTTGATGAATACTGCAGCAGGTCGCGATGCAGCTGCTTGATGTGATTTTCGGTCAGCGGAATTTTTTGCCAATTGGCGAAGACGGTTTCCATGACGTCCGCGTAACCCGCGACTTCCTCTTCATCCCGGGAGGCGAATGTGCTCACGTCCAGTCCAGCCAGCAGGCGCTCGACCTCCCTGTCACTTAAGTTCGCCCCCTCGATTCGGGTCGACGAACCGATGCTCTCGATTGTGGCGACCCGCCGCAGGGAGGTGAGCCGGTCGGGCGATATTCGGCCGATCGCCGCCCAGGCGCCTTTGAATTCATCGATTTCAGCAATCAGCCTGAGAATTTCCGGCGTGATCGCAAGCGTGCCTGTTTGAATGCCGCCACCCATTTCTGCCTCCAATTCCATCCGTTTCTAGCATGGCACAGCTGCATCCGATTTTCCATCCAATTCCATCCATTTTAGCCCCTGTGGGGCCCGAAAACCCATGTAGATCGATTTTCTTGAACGTTTTCGGGTGATCGGTAGCATTCACGGATGACTCGATGGCTGCCAGCCGGGCGGCCACGGCAGGCAGCTTTGCTATATCAACGCTGCATAAATTCCCGTTTTCTGGGAAAAACCGGAGATCAGATATAGCTAATTAGTACCTTGAAATGCAGAAAATTCTCGATTTCTGCGAAAAAATGCAGTAAAGATATAGTATGAATGAGTCGCCGCATCATGCAGGAAAGTCGAGACTTGCCGCCGTGCTGGGCAGGGCGGGCGATGTTGTTCATATTGACGATGTTCAGCGCACCCTGTCGGTCTCCCGAACACAGGCAGCGAAATACCTGTCACGCTGGACTTCCCAAGGTTGGTTACGGCGCGTCGGGCCCGGTGCCTACGTTCCCGCGCAGCTTGCCCTGCTTGACTCCGATCAGGTCATCCAGGACCGCTGGGTACTCGTTCCCGCGCTTTTTTCGCCCGCCTATATCGGCGGGCGCAGCGCGTGCGAGTATTGGGACCTTACCGAGCAGATCTTTCGCGACATTCTGGTCTTTACCGCCCGGCCTGTGCGCCAAAAAAGCTTCGAACGACAGGGCGCGGTGTTCACGCTCAAACACGTCAGGGAAGATCTGATATTCGGTACAAAATCCGTCTGGCGCGGCCAGACTCGGGTGGCCGTCTCGGACATTCACCGTACGATCATTGACATTCTCGACGATCCTGCGACCGGCGGCGGTATCCAGCACGTCGCCGATTGTTTCTCCCAATACATGCAGCGCGATGACTGTGACCCGCAACTTCTGATCGAATATGGCGAGCGTCTCGGCAATGGCGCTGTCTTCAAGCGGCTCGGATTCTTGGCTGAAAAGCAATCGGGCGGCGAATCAATCATCGAAGCGGCGAAGAACCGGCTCACCAAAGGTTACGCAAAAATAGACCCGGCGCTTGATTGCGACAGGCTGGTTACGCGCTGGCGCTTGCGCGTTCCAAAAAGCTGGAAAGAAAGTTCGTATCCATGATTGGCAAGCCGGAAATTATACAAATCGCAGGACAGCTTGGCCTGAATCCGCATGTCGTTGAAAAGGACTATGCGCTTGGCTGGCTGCTTGCGGGCATCTTCGCCAATGATCGGATTGCCGAGAGCTGGGTGTTCAAGGGCGGCACATGCCTCAAAAAGTGCTTCTTTGAAACTTATCGTTTCTCCGAGGACCTGGATTTTACGCTCAAGGATGAATCTCATCTTGACGAAGCATTTCTCAATGATGTGTTTACCGAGATTAGTGAATGGGTCTACGAGCAATGTGGCCTTGAGATGCCCGCCGACCGGCAAAACTTTGACATCTACGACAATCCGCGCGGCCACAAGAATTGTCAGGGCAAGATTAGTTATCGCGGCCCGGTTTCGCCAACGACCGGCGGCTGGCCCCGCATCAAGCTCGATCTGACAGCGGATGAACGTATCGTTCTTCCGCCTGCCAAACTTTCTGTTTTTCATCCGTACAGTGATGCACCCGATCATGGCATCACCGTGATTTCATACGCGTACGAGGAGGCGTTTGGCGAAAAAGTCAGGGCGCTTGCGGAGCGAACCAGACCGCGCGATCTCTACGATGTCATCAATCTGTATCGCAATGAAGAGGCGCGCCCTACGGCCTCGGTCTTGCTGGAGGTGCTACGACAGAAGTGTGATTTCAAGGGCATTCCTGTCCCGAAAGCCGCTGATCTGGACCCGTTCCGGGCAAACCTTGAGGCGGCTTGGAATAGCATGTTGCGCCATCAATTACCGGCGTTGCCACCCGTTGCTTCTTTCTGGGACGCACTCCCGAATTTCTTTGACTGGCTGGAAAGTGGCCGGGCACCGCGAATTCCGGCGTCTTATGCCGCAGCGCCCGGCGAGACAATCTTGCGCGAACGCACACTGCGATTGCCGGTTGCGCCCCGTTTACAGTCACACCTTGAGGTCATCCGTTTCGCGGCGGCGAACCGTCTGTGCGTTGACCTGGATTATCAGGGAAGGACGCGACGCATTGAGCCATACTCGCTCCGCCGCACCAAGGACAGCAACATTATCCTTCATGCATGGGACACCGATAAAAACGCGCATCGCAGCTACCGCGTCGACCGGATACGCGGTGCGCAGATCACCAGTCAGGTCTTTACCCCGCGCTATGCCATCGAACTGGCACCGAGCGGGCCGGTCTTGATTCCGCCGACGACTCGCGGTTCCAATTTGTCAGGTAGTGTTGGTAGGAGCGGCTCGGGTGGTATTGCTCTGACAAGGACGCCGCGCCGACAGGCGGCGCGCCCGCCGCGTGATTCCAGGTCCACCGGCCCGACCTATATCTATCAATGTGGCATGTGCGGCAAAAAATTCCGGCGCAAGAAAATGGACGGGAAGCTAAACAAGCACAAGAACCAATTTGGCATGCAGTGCTCCGGGCGCACCGGGTTCCACGTCGATACCCGATATTGATTTGTCATGAACGCTCTGGTGACTTCGCTCGGCTCTCGTTCAGGCAGCTTTCTAACGGATGCGTTGACTGATACACGTCAATTCAACTCGACCCCCTGTCCTTGTACTATTCGGTTGTTTCGGGTGGCAGCGGAAGCTGAATGACTGCGGGTAAGACATTGACTGCGGCCGCAGCGGCCAGCGAGCTGGTGAAGCTGGCTGGCCAGGGCGCCTACGAGCGCGGGGTCGCCTATTACGAGGAAGGACGCGTCGCCAGGCTTTCTGTAGTTGGCGACCGGATCACCGCCCGGGTCGACGGCACCGAAGCGTACGACGTCCGGCTGCGCAGAACTCCCCTCGGCTTCGACGGAGCCTGCACCTGCCCAGCCTCCGAGGGTTTCGATTTCTGCAAGCACTGCGTGGCAGTGGCGCTCGCGGTCGAGGCGCGGGACGCGGTCATGCAATCCACGGACGCCGATCCCCCGGAAGACCGCATTCGTGCCTACCTGTCGGGACTGTCGAGCGACGCGCTGATCGATATCGTGCTCGGTGCGCTCGATGGGTCCCCTGATCTCGAGGATCGACTGCTCATGCAGGCGGACGTCGCCACCGGCGCGCTGGATGCAAAGCGCCTCAAGAAAATGATTACCGCGGCGATGCCGCTGCGCAACCTCTGGGACTATCGGCAAGTTGCGCAGTATTTCGAGCGCGCCAAGGCGTGCATGGCCGGCATCGAGTCGATAGCGCCGTCGCTCGCGCCGGCCGATCTGCTCGCCGCGGTGCGCCATGCCTTCTCCCGGCTGGAGAAGGCGCTTGAGCGCGTCGACGATTCCGGCGGCCGCCGCTGGGGCTTGCAGTACGCGCTGCACGCGCTGCATCGGGACGCACTCGCGAGAATCGGGTGGGCGACCGATGACCTCGCGACCTATTTGCTCGACCTTCACCTGAACGACCCGTGGGACACGTTCAACGAAATTCTTGACGAGTACGGTGAAGTGCTCGGCGATGACGGCCGGGCCGCCTGGTTCGCGCAGGTGAGATCGCGGCTCGATGCGCTGCCGGACTTGCCCTTCGGCGCCAGCTTCGATGAGTCGTATCCGTACAAACGGCTGACGGGCATTCTAGCCGACGAGGCGCGCGCGGCTGGCGATCATGACGCGCTGATCGAGCTGGCCAGGCGCACCTGCACCAGTGCGCGCGATCGATACGGGATCGCGGAGCTGTATCTCGAACAGGGAAGTCTGGACAGGGCGCTGGAGTGGTTGGATAAGGGCGATGCGGCGGCGGACGAGAGGTCCAGGGATCACCGGCTGCGGGTCTCGGTGCATCGGGCGCGCGAGGACTGGGCACAGGCGGCAGACGCGCAGTTCGAACTTTTCAAGGGGTCGCCGGGGCTCGATCAATATCGGCAGCTCGAGGTTCTCGCCGCACGCGCCGGCCGGGGCGTGCAATTAAAACAGCTCGCCGTCGACTACCTGCGGTCCGGCCCGGGCAGGGACCGCTGGCACGAAGCCGCCCGTGGCCTGACGCTCGCCGCGATTCTGCACGCCGACGGCGCCACCGCCGAGGCCGCGGCACTGGTCGATGCTCACGCAAGGAATCCGCAGGACCTGGTCGACGCGGCCGGGTGGTTCGGAGAGAACGATCCGGGGCAGGCGGCCGAATTCGTGGCACGAGCCATCGAAGCGCACATTCAGCGAAAGAACAAGGGCGGTTATCGGCAGGCCGTGGACTTGCTCCTCGAGCAGCGGGAACTGTTCGACAGGACCGGCGAGAACCGCTTTAGCGAGTTCGTCACGGAAATGCGGGAACGGCACAAACCAAAGCGGAACCTACAGGCGCTGTTGGACAATATCGAGGTGACCGGGACAGGATAAAAGGTAAAGCGGTGACGGTATTCGAGAGGTGCTAACGCGTTAACAATCAGAGAAGTGGTCCCGTCGGGTGACGGATGAGCGACGCGACGACGAGGTGGCATAGCCGCGATACAATCCTGCTGAGCGCCCCAATCTTTTCAAATGGTTTGCGGCATTCGCCTTCCGGCGAAATGGCGCGGTGCCCATCCGGTGCCCACTTGCAGAAGCGTGAGTGATAAGTTCTGACCCTATTCTTGCCACTGGCGAATGTCGGCATTCACCATGCGCGGTTGTTCAATGAGCGCTAGGAGACCATTTGAAATCGTACCTACACCGGATGGCCGGGAATATTGAGAACTATGTTGTGTGTCAGTGCGAAGTGTCCGAAAACGACCGTTTTCGGACAGAGCGAACTCCTTGGTCTTTGCGGAGCGGGCCCCAATGCGCCGGCCTTAATACAACGCCCATCACTGGCTACAACACCGGGGGAAGCCCAGGGAGACCGATCGAATCAGCAGACTCTTGACAGAATGCGCGTTGCGCCAAGAGTTTGGTCCGGGGAACAATCTGGCGTCACGAGTCGCCGTGTTGACGGCCTGGGGTTTCGGTAAGTACCGACTTTGCGTGTCGTTAATGGTCGAGTTTCGATCGGTCGGCTTCCCACCGATCGACGGGAGTCAGTGGTCCAATTGGGCAATGGTGTTCTTTCGTAGGGATGCCAGTCAAGCGTGAATACAAATCGTGGAATGCGCGCATTTCACATCCTGGTGTACCGAGGACAGCAGCGATGAGGAACGCTGTTCCCAAATGCGAGAATAAATACAGCTCCCAAACCCAGATTGTACGGGCCAAGAGATTCGTCTCGACGGTGCCCTCGGTCAGGTAGCCGACTCCGCCGACAAGCAAAAATACGCCGGCGCTGACGAGTGCAGGCCACTTCTTCCACGCACGAGAGAAACCGATATTGACTATATAGCTGATGAGGAACAGGCCGATGAGTATGCCGTTCCAAACAACCGCTCGTATGTGACCATCCGTTGTGATCAGACTGGCTGACATATCAATCAAGCCCATCACATACCACAGACAGAGCAGGCCGAGCGCAAGGCGCACGAGCCGCCCGACGGGGCCGGGTCTTGGCAGTGAACCGGCTTCGTCAAGTTTTAGATCGGTTGTCGCCATAATCGTCGTCGGGTCAAGGTGCCATTGTGAGAGATTCGCCCGTTAGGATTGCAACGCGAGTCGATCACTGGGATCCAGCAACGCGTCGATAATCGGGCACTCGGGGACTTCCTCTCCGGTACATTGCGCGGCGATGCTTCGCAGGGTCTTCTCCAGGCGCTTCAGATCGGTGATTTTCTGTTTGACCAGGTCTGCATGCTCCACGGTCAGTGCGCGCACCTCGCCGCAGGTATAGCCGCGATCGTCGACTAGTGCGAGTAATCCTTCAATGTCCGCCATGGAAAAACCGAGCTGGCGACAGCGACGAATAAAGCGCAATCGATTCAGGTGTTCTTGCCGATACATGCGAAAGCCGCCCGCGCTGCGCGGCGGGTTGGGCATGATGCCGCTTTTCTCGTAGTACCGAATGGTCTCGACCTTGACGCCGGTGTGCTTCGACAGCGCGCCGATGGTGAACTCATTCACAGTTTTGGCCATTGATCGCTTGACTCTGTAGTCACTACAGCCTTTATAGTCCGCTCAGTACTCAGAATTTGCAAGGGCTGCGCATGATGGAATCGATGGAAGAAACCGGCACCGGTCGCAAGCGGCTGGTGGCCGCAGGTGGCTTGATTGGGGCGATCCTCGCCTCATCCTGCTGCATTGCGCCGTTGCTGCTGCTGACCTTGGGTGTGAGTGGCGCCTGGATGGGAAATCTGACGGCGCTCGCCCCGTATCAGGGCTACTTCCTGACGGCAACGGTCGGGTTTCTTGCCGCGGGTTATTGGTACGTCTACTTCAAGCCCAAGAAGGCCTGCGAGGAGGACTCGTATTGTGCCACCCCGCAGTCGGATCGGGTCGTGAAGCTCGCTTTGTGGGTCGCAACGGTGTTGGTTGCTCTCGCACTCAGCGTAAATTTTATTGTGCCGCTTTTCCTATAGGAGATTGATGATGAAACGGACTGTATGGGTTGTGCTGTTGGCCGGTGTATTCGGCTTTGGGGTACCGGCGATGGCTGACGAGACGACGGCCACGTTCACTGTTGAGAAAATGACCTGTGCCACCTGTCCATTGACGGTGCGCATTGCGATGAAGCGTGTCGATGGTGTCATTGACGCCAAGGTCGATCTCGACAGCAAGACCGCCACGGTGACCTTTGATGACTCGGAAACGACCGTTAAAGAGATTGCTGAGGCGTCCACCAACGTCGGCTTCCCAGCAACGCCGAACGGCGCTTGAATCGTACGGCACCAAAAACCAACTACAGAGGCATGAAATGACCGCGATTACTCTCGGTGTTTCAGGCATGACCTGTGATCATTGTGCACAGTCTGCCGAAACCGCATTGAACGCGTTGCACGGTGTCAATGCGCGCGTGCGCTTCGATGCCGCTCGGGCAGAGATTGAGGCCAAAGGCGACGTGCCGGTCAATCGTTTGTTGCGGGCACTGGAGCGCAAGGGCTTTGAAGGCACCTTGCTCGATAATGACGGCAATAAAGTGTCCGGCGGCGGCTCCGGATTGCACATCGCTATCGTGGGGACCGGTTCCGGTGCCTTTGCGGCCGCACTAAAGGCGGTCGAGGAAGGTGCCACCGTCACGATGATCGAACGTGGTGAGGTCATTGGCGGCACCTGCGTCAATGTCGGCTGCGTGCCATCCAAAATTATGATTCGCGGCGCCCAGATCGCCCAACATCAGCGCCAACATCCGTTCGACGGTCTGCAAAGACAGGATCCGGCAATCGACCGTCGAGTCATGCTCGCGCAGCAGGTTGCGCGAGTGAATGAACTTCGCGATGCCAAATACGAAAGTATTCTGGAGGGCAACGAGTCCATCGAACTCGTGCGCGGATCCGCTTCGTTTCAGGATGCCAAGACGCTGCTCATCACCCGAGTGGATGGCACCACGACAACACTGACTGCCGATCGGTTTCTGATCGCGACGGGCTCGGCGCCGGCTAGTCCCAATGTGCCGGGCCTCGCGGAGGCACCGTACGGGACCTCCACCGAAGCACTGTTTGCGGAGACGATCCCGGAGCACCTGGTGGTCATTGGTTCGTCGGTGGTCGCAGTGGAAATCGCGCAGGCCTATCGTCGCCTCGGCTCAGCGGTGACCGTGCTCGCGCGTACCAAGCTGCTGTCGCAAGAAGACCCGGCCCTGGGTGACGAGCTCGCCAAGGCGTTCGAGGCGGAAGGCATCCGTGTGCTGATAAAGACAAGTGCCTCATCGGTCAAGTATGACGATGCGACCTTTACGATCGACATCGGCGCAGAAACGCTCACCAGCGATGCGTTGCTAGTGGCCTCCGGTCGGCCACCGAACACCGCCGATCTGAATCTCACGGCCGCGGGCGTGGAGATCGCCGATAACGGTGCCATCGTGGTTGACGAGCATATGCGGACCTCAGCCGAAAACATCTACGCCGCCGGCGATTGCACCACCCAACCTCAATTCGTGTATGTCGCGGCCGCTGCCGGTACCCGTGCCGGTACCAATATGACCGGCGGTGATGCCGCATTGGATCTGTCGGCCATGCCGGCCGTGATTTTCACCGATCCGCAGGTGGCAACGGTCGGTCTGTCGGAGGCCGAGGCCGAGCGCGCCGGGATACAAACCGAGAGCCGAACGCTGGATCTCGAGAACGTGCCGCGCGCCCTGGCGAACTTCGAGACCCACGGTTTCGTAAAGCTGGTGATCGATGCGAGCAACGATCGCCTCATCGGCGCACAAATCCTCGCTCCTGACGCCGGTGAGATGATTCAGGCAGCCGCGCTTGCGATTCGCAATCGGATGACCGTGCAGGAGCTCGCAGACCAGCTGTTTCCGTACCTCACCATGGTCGAAGGGCTGAAGCTCTGTGCACAGACTTTCTTCAAGGACGTCAAACAGCTCTCGTGTTGTGCCGGCTAACAAGCAGAGATCAAGCCATCAGCCTGTGCATTGACGTAGGCAGGACGGTGGACGTTCGGGCACGGCTGGATTGCCGCGATTGTGCCATGCCCGTGAAGCTAGTCGACACCAGTAGCTATCGTTCCCCTACGAATTTCATTGTGGAAAAACCCTCATGCCATCTTTTGACCTGATCGTTTTGGGCGCCGGCACCGCGGCGACGTCCACGGCCAACAAATGCGCGTCCGAAGGGTGGTCGGTCGCGATCGTCGATGAGCTGCCGTACGGCGGCACTTGTGCGCTTCGTGGCTGCGATCCAAAGAAGATGTTGCGTCGCGGTGCCGAACTGATCGATGCGGTCAACCTGATGCGCGGCAAGGGAGTAGAAGCCGACAATCTGCGCATCAACTGGCAGGATCTGATGGCGTTCAAGCGCACATTCACGGACAAAATGCCCGAGCGTGTGGAATGCAATCTGACCCGGAATGAGGTCGCGACGTATCACGGCACCGCGCGATTCATCAAAGAATCCACGATTGATGTGGATGGCCGGGAATTGACCGGGCGTTACGTACTAATTGCCACCGGTGCCGAGCCGCGCCGGTTGCAAGTACCAGGCGCTGAGCACCTGACCGACAGCACGGGCTTTCTCGAACTGGAGACATTGCCTGAGCGGATTCTGTTCGTTGGCGGCGGCTTCATTTCGTTCGAGTTTGCGCACATCGCCGCGCGCGCCGGCAGCCGCGTACACATCATCGATCACGGTGAGCGGCCGCTGAAGGCCTTCGATCCAGATCTGGTCGACAAGCTCGTGCAACGCACGCGGGGGCTCGGTATCGAGGTCGTGCCTGCGGCAGATCTGCGTTCGATCGAGCGTACTGAAGACGGCTACACGGTGGTTGCCGACACTGATGCCAGCGAACGATCCTGGGCCGTCGACCTGGTCGTGCATGGCGCCGGGCGGGTGGCGGCCCTCGATCGACTCGATCTTGCAACGGCGGGCGTCGAGTACGGTGATCGTGGCGTCCACGTCAACGAATTCCTGCAAAGTGTGTCGAACCCGGCCGTCTATGCTGCCGGCGATGCGAGCGACACGGATGGCTGGCCGTTGACGCCGGTATCGTTCCTCGAAGGTCGCGTGGCGGCAGCCAATATACTCAAGGGCAACAACCGAACCGCGGACTATCGTGGCGTGCCGAGTGTGGTGTTTACGATCCCGGAACTCACGCGCGTCGGGTTGCTCGAGTCGGAAGCGAAGGAACGCGGTCTCGACTATCGCGTGAAGCACATCGACACCGGCGGTTGGTATTCGAACCTCCGCGTTGGCGAAGACTGCGCCGGTGTGAAAGTGCTGATCGACGATGCATCGGACGAGATTCTTGGCGCTCACCTTCTTGGACCGGAAACTGCCGAAGTGGTCAACCTTTTCGGCTTGGCCATCCGTCTCGGCCTGAAGACCCGCGATCTGAAAACCATGGTCAGCGCGTACCCGACGGTCGGGTCCGACTTTGGCGCCATGTTGTGACCGGAGGTCACACGCCACCGCCGTGGCGATGTCGATTTAGAGCGCTATCGCAATTAGAATCTTGCGGATGAAATCTTTTTGCAATATGCGCGTTGCGTCAAGAGTCTTGTCGAGCGATACGTCTGCTGTGATGATCGGCCGTATCACGGATCAGAATTTGAGTGGCTACCGACTGAATTTGAGTGGCTACCGACTTTGAAGGCGGCGGCCATCGGCGACTTAGCGTTGTTTTTCCTATTCTCCCCAGATGGCGTCAAATCGCAGTCCGGCAACACAAAGACCGCCACAGTCGGTCAGATCCACCTGAGGCGAATCTGTTGTTAAAAGTTCCAGCGAAATCCAACGCGCGCGACGTAATCATTCTCCAACGCCATGCCGTTCAAATCCTGTGACACCGGCAGCTGCAGCGAGCCTTCCAGAATGTAGCGTTTGGTGACGTACTGGAGTCCGGGAACGACAAACACGCTGGTGCCGCCGGAATTCGGCTCGGCACTGCCGAAGACGCGATTCTTGTCACTGTGAATGACATTGGCCTCCAGAACGCCATAGAGAAAACCGGGCGTGCCTTTGCCAAGGGTGCGCGGCAACAAACGGTACTGAAACGAGGCGTCGAGTCGCGCTTGGTCGCCGCCTTCGAAGTCGTTGGCCTCGGACCTTGCGGTGTACGAGGCTTGGGCATCAATCTGGAATTGCAAGGTTTGATAGGTGGCAACCACGCCGCCGAACCCGTCCCAGGACCCGGTCCCGGACTGCAGTGGAATGGGCAGCCGGCCGAGGGCGTCAGACTCGTCGTCATCGCCAGTCGGTGCCTTAACGCCACCGAAAGCGGCGATGCGGAAGGTGTGATCACGCGCATCCTGTTGGACGAACGTGTAACGGGCGAAAACCGACAGATCGCCAATGCCGGTGCTGGAGCGACTGATGCGCTCACCTGCCACGGTGGCCTGCAACTCCTTGTCGACGATCGGCAGGACACCAAAAATAGCCAGGTCGCCACTGATGCCGTAGCCGAGCACCGACGCCAAGGCGTTGACGTCGACGTCGCGATCGGCTCCGCTGGGGTCATCGCCTGAGCGGGTTAACACGAGCTGCTCGCGGTTAATGAATTCACCCTTACCGACCGGCAACGCGGTATTAAAAGTAATGGGCGCGGCCACGGCCACCTGCGTGGCCGAGGTCGCTAGCGTCAATGAGAGGCACACTGCATATCGGCAAAGGCTCATTGGTTATCTCCGCGCAGGCTCGCTGGCCCCTCATGGCGTACCATGCGTTTGAAGGTAAAACCGGCATCGCGGATGATTTCCCGCACGGTGTCTTCCGATAAGGTCGTGCCCTCAGTAACCTGAACCGCGACTTGGCCAAGGGCGAGTTCGGTCTCGGCATCTTCCACGCCATCGAGCTTCTCGAGCTGTTTTTCGATGCCGTACGCACAGAAAGGACAATTCAGGCCTTCCACCTGAATCAGGTAGTGGCTGTCCTCCGCCCAGGCGGCACTAGCGAGCAATGTCATCGCTATGCCCTATGCCGATGACGAATAAGCGCATAATTCTGTTCATCCGAAGTTTTCCTTTCAACACTTGATCGGGGCTTAAGTTGAGGCCGCGCCCTGGAGTTGCCTCTATGTCAATAACTTTCAATGAATGCATCTATTGCTCAATGCCGAGCCAGATACGGTCGAAGACCCACCTCCAAATCAGAGCGACTTCACTTGCATACTTCGATAGGTAAAGCCGGCGTCATTGAAGAGTTTCTTCATGAGACTCTCAGTCAACTCCGTACCCTCCGGAACCGTGACCCGCACGATACCGGCATTCAGGTCGATTACTATGTCTCGGGCGCCCTCGATTTTCTTCAGTTTTTTTTCAATGCCGTAGGCACAGTAGGGGCACGCGAGTCCGTCGACACGCATCGTGTACCGTGTGTCCGCGGCGAAAGCGCCAACACTGACTAACAGGGCCGTGAACAGAACAACTAACCGTCTTCGCATTTCCTTCCTCCACATCGGCTGCATATGATCGTTCGTATCGATTGGAACGTCGTCGTCATAGTCAATAGTGCACTTCGATCTCCAAGGTAGCCCGGTAATCCGAACCGTCCTGGTTGCCGTTTAAATCGCTGACGATGGGAATCTGCACGCCGGTCTTGATGGCGACGTTCCGTAGCGTCCACATCAGTCCGGGGCTGACGAACCATTCGCTGCCGCCGGTGTCGGTGAGCTGCATGCCATTCAAGTTCCCGCGACGCGCATATTCGCCGTTCAGCTCCAGCATCCACACCCAGTCCGGTTCGAGGTACCCTGTCGGTTTGAAGCGGATGCCGCCGACCAAGTCCATCAATACCTTATCGCCGCGATCGACGCCGTTATCACCAGTACCGTTGCGCCGGTAGCGCAGGGCTGCCCAGCGATACCACTTGCGTCCCTCATAGCCGTAACTCAACCCGCCGATGAAGTCGGTGGCGCCGCTGCCGAGGCCGGTCTCCGCCGTGCTGTCCAGGACCGTGGCGAACATTAGCGCAACGGATTCCTGCACGCCCGGACGGTCGTTTCGCCAGAAGCGATACTTGGTGGACAGCGACAGGTCGCCACGCCCGGCCCGACTGCTGCCACCATCTGCTGACAGATCCAGATACGGTGCCTCCAGGCCTATGGTCCAATCGCTAGTGATGCCGTACTTCACGGCCAGCGCGTACTCGCACTCGGCTTCCGTCCCGTCTTGTTCGCGACGAGCGCCAGCATGCACCTCGACCCCACCCTTGAACAACGTATGCGGTCCCAGGCCGAAGACCGGGTCGTGCGCACTGGCTACGGTTGGCAGCAGGCCGACGCTGCACGCTAACGCGAGACCGGCCACGCCAACTCGACACTGAGGTCGCCATGGCTTGCGATTCAAACTTCGTTTCATATTCGCCATCACGGCTGAGACCGAACAAGTAACAAAGCTACTACTTGGAGCCCACTCCATGTCAAGCGCTTTTCTTGACTATGTGAACCACACCCGAATTGCCGTGCGCAACAAGGCATCTCGAGACCTACGCGCGAGCGCACTCTATGGCTCACAACGGTCACAAATGCCGGCTTATCGCAGGTCGGGTCAATGTGATTGTTGTATTGATCCATGTCGGCAACGATGTAAGCGGCGGCAAAAGGGCTTGACATGGAGTTAACTCCAGGTTGTAAGCTGTTTGTTTCTTGTCGACCGCTTGGCCGACTTTGGACTGTTTGGAGTGTGGTTCATGTCCGAAATAACCACCCGATTCAGGGAAGGCGCGGTGACCTTCTTAACCTTGTTCACATCCACGGGCACGCTGGTGTGCTGCGCGCTGCCAATCGTGCTCGTGACCCTGGGCCTTGGCGCTGCGATGGCCGGATTGACCAGCACGTTTCCCTGGATGGTGACCCTCAGTCAGCACAAGATATGGGTATTCGCTGGCTCCGGCTTGCTGTTGGCATTTTCGGCCTGGATGGTGTTTCGACCCGGTCGGGCCTGTCCGGCCGATCCGAAGCTGGCAAAACTGTGTGGCAGCATGGACAAATGGAATCGTCGGGTGTTGTTTATTTCCGTGGCAATCTGGGGCATCGGATTTTTTGCCGCCTATTTGTCACTGCCATTACTGAAGGTGTTTGAAAGCTTATAAGGGTCGCTCGACAAACATGAGCATCAAAGTAGAGCTCTTTACCTCGCCGGGCTGTCGCCGCTGCGCTAACGCCCGATCGGAGCTACAGAAAATAGTAGAGGAGGTCGGTGACGATCGGATGGAGTGGCGGATCGTGCAGGTGCTGGATGAGATCGACTATGCAGTGGCGCTCGGTGTGCTGTCGATTCCGGCTGTCGCTATCGACGGTGAACTGGTTTTTACCGCATTGCCGAGCCGCAAGCAGCTGCGCGAAGCGCTCGAGCATCGCCTGATGGATGCCTGCGCATGACCCCAACACGCGGCGAGAAGCCGCGTCGGAACCCGCGTTGGGTGATGACGGTCGAAAGGTGCAGGGTTTGTTGGCATTAACCATAAAGGTACTGATCCATGCGTGCTTACAAAATTGGTGAACTGTCAAAGCTGGTGAATCTCAGCATGGACACACTGCGCTACTACGAAAAGATCAAGTTGCTGCCGCCAGTAGCACGCAACAGCTCGGGCTTGCGCGAGTATGATAACAAGGACATCTCGCGCCTGCGCTTTATCAAGCGGGCGCAAAAGATGAACTTCAGCCTGGCCGAAATTGGGCAGCTTCTGACGATGCGCGAAAATCCGCTGAAAGCGCGGGCCGAGATACGCACACTGACACATCAGAAGCTGTCGGAAATTGAAGATCAGATCAAGGAGCTGACCGCGCTGCGTAACGAGTTACAGCTCCTGGTCAATCTGTGTATTGGCAGCGACGATAGCTGCCCGATCATTGACGGAATGGATCGGGAGTGATGTATACCTGCCCCAGCAACAGGCGTTGTCAGTCAACGTTCGATTGCCGGCGCGCTGTTGGACGATGAGACTGCGCAGACGGAATCAACGGCAACCGAGGTAACGCGCTCAAGCGAGCCGAACAAGTGACGGGGCCGGTGCGCCATTGACACGTCATTCCCAAACGAAAACAGATCCAGGAGCGACACAATGACACGACTATCGGTACTGGGGACCCTCTTGTCCCTGTTGGCGACACCCGCGCTGGCGGATCATTATCGTTACGAGGTGGCGGTTGAGGGTATGTTTTGCGCCTACTGCGCCTACAACGTCAGTAAGCAGTTTGGCACCCTCGAGGGAGTCAGCGCCGATACGGTCGACGTTGACCTGCAGCAAGGTCAGGTACGCTTCGTCAGCACCCGCTCGGTTCCACATGCCCAGATAACTGCCAGTCTGGAAGAGTCCGGATTTCGAGTCACCGGCATCCAGCAACATCGTCTTGAAGAGCCTGTACCCTCGGCCGTGTCGGCACCCAGTCCGCTGGCCACCGTTACGTTCGATGTCGGCACAGCTGGTTCAGCCTTGGCCACCGACCTGCTTGACCGGCTGGGATCGGCGGCATTTGACGATGACGGTCAATTTGTCGTGGTGGCGCCTTCTGCCTTGGAGGCGACGATACTTCGGCCACTCATCGCTGGGCGAAAGAAAGCGATCAAGGTAGCGTATGAGGCCAGCGTCGAAGGGCCGGTGGTTGTCACACTACTGACCCCACGATCGCCTCCCCAAAAATAGAGACTGCACTGCAGGCGCGAAATCGGCTGGTGGACACCGCGGAGCTCCGTGACACCGAACTGCGATACGTCGTCTCAGTTACTCGAAAACACGCTACTTTGCAATGCGATGGCTGTTGCCTGGGCAGCGGAAGGTTAATGGTGATTTACGAGGTAATCGTTAATTAAGTACAGGCCGATCAGGATCAGCACAACCGCCGCCACTCGTTCGAAGTATTTCTGCCCGCGCTGCAGTCCCGTTAGCGATTCCAGCCAACCGATACTCCAGGCGCCGAGCAGAATTGGCACACTGCGGCCGAGCGCAAACGCGAGCAGCAAGGCGAACGCAAATGAAGCCGAGCCGATCGCGGCGCTGGCGGTGAGCATTACCACCAGGGCGGGCGTGCAAAACGGACAAAATGCAACCGAAAACGGGATGCCCAGCAGAAAGGCGCCCCAGACGCCAGCAACATGATGTCCACGCGGCGACAGCCAAGGTAGCCGTACGCGCAGCCAACCGGGCCACACCAGCCCCAACACGATGAGCAGCGGCCCCAATAGCAATTCCCATTCATGCCCCATGGTGTCCTTGGCCCATTGACCGCCGAGTGCGGCGGCCACGCCAAGGACCACGTGTGTGGCAATCATGCCGGCGACGAAGGCGCCGCCCAGCGCCAGGGCTTGGCGTTGCGAGCGTGCCTTGGTCACGTAGGCCAATGCGACCGGCACCGAGGCGAACGACACCGGATTAAAGCTGAACACCAACCCGGTCAGGAATCCCACACCGAGACCGGCGAGACTGGCTTCCTGCAACAGTGCGCGGATGGTCTCAAAATCTGTGGGAAACATTGACACGTCGAAGCACCCGCCGGGTCGATCAACCGGTCATTTCCGGCGCGCCGGGTTGCGCGTTACTGGCACCTACGTGGTAACCACGCCGTGACACGATGCCGTGAGGTTGTGCGCGGCGACAAGTCACGACGCTCGCCTGTTCAATCGTTCTTGCAACGTCGCGCGGAATTTCTCGGGCGACGGATGCACCGTGAATACCAGCTCGCCGTCGATCGCAATAGCCGGCATGGAGAGTACGCCCAGTTGCACGGCGTGATCCAACTCGTCAAGCACATTCACTTTGCGCCACTGAATCTGATCCTCGCCAAGATCGGCGACGATACCCTGAAGCACCCCCAACACCCGGGTGCAGCGAGTACACCCGGGGGAGGTGAAGATTTCGATCTGAATGGGCTTCAAGACTGTGTCTCTGGCGATGGCTTACGGCTCGGGTACGGGCCTCGGTGCTCGGCACACGCAGAGATCCACGTTTCCAGTTGCTCCTGCACGTAGGTTATCAACTGTTGCTGGCGTGTCAGCTCGGCCATGCGCGTCATCGCCAACTGCAAAGCGAGATCGTCATGATCCTCGTTCAAACCCAGCAGGCGCGCAATATCGTGATCTGCAAATCCCACTTTAGCGGCGCAACACGCAAAGGTCTCATAATCCACTAAATCCATCGAGCCGGGCGGTGTGCTGACGACGGCCGGGGCGGTCTCGAGCAGACCCCGCTGCCGGTAGTATTCGATCAGACATCGGGGCACGCCCGTGGCGTCGACCAGGTCAGCCAGCGAATATTGGGCCGTCGTCATCGCCGGGTTACCTCGTATGATTTCATCGGACACTACCTTACTACCTGGAGCGCGGTCCACGTCAAGATCGTTTGCTGCTCGCGTGCCGATCAAGCCAGAAACCTGGATACATAGTCTAACGTGTGCGGTGAACGCGAGCGGAACTTGGAGCGCCTTGAATCGCTCCTAGTTTGCTAGACACCTTTCAGCCATCCAAAATGGCAGTCTAGAGAGGTGAGTAATGAGCAGTAAGCGATATCCAGATGAGTTCAAGATCAAGGCGGTGAAGCAGGTGGCGGAGCTCGGTTATCCGATCGGCGAACTGTCGAAGCGTCTCGGACTGAGCGCCGATACCTTGCGTTACTACGAGAAAATTCGTTTACTGCGGCGAGTGGCACGCGACGAGGCCGGCAGACGTATCTATGGCGACAAAGACGTTTCTCGACTGAAGTTCATGCAACGCGCTCAACGCATGAACTTCACCTTGGCCGAAATCGGTCAGCTTCTGGAGATGCGGGAGAATCCGCAGAAAGCGCGTGCTGGCGTTCGGACGTTCACCCAGAAAAAGCTCTCCGACATAGAACAACACCTGGACGACTTGACCACGCTGCGAGACGAATTGCAGCTTCTGGTCAACCTGTGCCAAGGTGCTGAGGAAGGCTGTCCCATTCTTGAGAACATCGACGGTGAGCCCACTGCGGTCAAAAAATGGGTGTCGACCGGAATCACCCGATTTTGACCCCACCGGCGAACTTGATCGAGTTCACAGTGTTGAACGGTGAAATGAGATATATAGACAAGTTGTCCATGCGCGCCGCTTTCGTCGGCGCGCTACTGGTGCAAGTTGCTCAAATTGATTACACTTTTTGAATGATACGTAGAAATCCATCATTGGCACGAGTGCTGCTGCTCCTTGGAGTCCTGATTGTCGGGCCACTGCAGGCGCAGAGCGTTTTCGCGTGCCCAATGATGGATGAAGTCATGCACGAGTGCTGTTGTATCGGGCACAAGACTAACGAAGACTGCGCCAATGCCGATTGCGATGGGGCGGTAGCCGCCAATACCGATCCTTGCTGTGATCGTACGGTGACCATCAGCATCGACGAAGAGGCCAGGCAGGATGCGCCGATCGTCAAGCCGGTCGAGGTACGCTCCGATGTGGATCCGCCCGCCGGCATTCTGGCAACAATCACGGATTTCAATTTGCTGCCACGACGTGTGGCACTTCGCGTAGATTTCTCCGCGCCAGAGCTCTGCAAGTCCCGCTCTGATACCTACCTCATAACGCAGCGACTGCGGATCTAAACCTTTTCCTATCCAAGCTTGGACTCGGGCCCGTTCCGGGCCCAAGCCTGTTGCATTTTGTTTGTTGTAACCAAGGATAAGGAGATGGGTTTTGCGTACCCGACTATTTCGAAGCGTGGCCGTATGCGCCGCGTTGATTATCACAGGCAGTGCCGCGCTAGCGGAATCTGCCAATCAAAATAAGACGGCTGAACCGGCCGAACGATTGACCGCGGAGGGCCTCGCGGCCCGGGTTCTCGAGGCCAATCCCGGGCTCGTTGCAATCGAGGCGGCGGCCGAAGCGGC
Source organism: uncultured bacterium (assembly GCA_963976365.1). Taxonomy (GTDB): domain Bacteria; phylum Pseudomonadota; class Gammaproteobacteria; order Steroidobacterales; family Woeseiaceae; genus UBA1847. The sequence continues at coordinate 60,345 of CAXBKH010000016.1, forward strand.
GGCTTACCGAGTTGATCCCGCCGGATCCCTCGATGACCCGATGCTGAGTTACGGCGTGGCGCCGCTGACGGCAGATGCCGATCGGAGCCTCAACCAGCGCGTCGACTTCAATCAGAAAATCCCCTGGCCGGGCACCCTGGCGGCGCGCGAAAGCGCAGCCCGATATGACGCGTTGGCGGCAGAGCGGGACGTGGATGCGCTGCGTTTGCGTGTAATTGCGCAAGCGAAAGCGGCCTACGCGGAGTGGTATTTTGTCCACGCCGCGCTGGACATCCATCATGCCACGCAGGCCCTGCTCGATGAGCTGATCGCGACGGCTGAGACGCGATACGCCGCCGGACGAGCCCTCAAGCAGGATGTGCTGCAGGCCGAAGTGGAGCGTACGGACCTGGATAACCAGTTGCTGCGCTTGCTTCGGCTCAAAGCCACCGTTCAGGCGCGCATCAACGCGCTGCTGAATCAACCACCGAATGCGCCGTTGCCGCCGGCACACGTGATTCCCAACGCGATCGATCTTCCCGCGTTTGAAAGCATGCAAGGCCTGGCGCTGTCTCGGCACCCGGAGCTTGCGCAGCTTGAGGCGCGGATTTCCGCGTCCGTTAGTCGTATTACCCTGGCGGAAAAGGCGTTCTACCCGGATTTTCAGGTCGGCGTTGGTTACAACAGTCTTTGGGATAACGCGGACAAACGTCCCATTTTTGGGGTTTCCATCAACGTCCCCCTGGATCGCAGCAAACGCCGCTCCGACCTCGGTCGTGCCCAGGCTGAGAAGCGACGGGCCGAGTGGACCCTCATTGAACGACGGGCGGAGTTACTGGCCGATCTCACTCAAACCCGCGCCGAAGTAGTGGAAGCGCAATCCTCGGTCGCCTTGTTTCGCGATCAGCTGGTGCCGCTATCGGCGGAGTACCTGGAAGCGGCGATCGCCGACTATCAAAGCGGCAGCGGTGCGTTTCTCAACGTCATTACCGCCGAACAACGCGCGCTGAGCACCGAGTTGGCGTTGGCACGCGCACGTGCCGACTACGCACGACGCCTGGCCGAGCTTGAGCGCTGGGTCGGTGGTGCTTTCGATGCTGCAGCAATCCTAACTTCTGGAGAACAACAATGAATCTTTCAAAACACCATCGATGGGTCGTCGGTCTTCTGTTGATCGTCGGCGCAGCCGGCGCGGTCTACCTATTCATCGGCCCCGGCGAAGGCGATGCCCCGGCCGCCACTGACGACATGCCACGGTATCGAGCTGGTGACTTCGAAATTGGCGTCATGACCGATCCCAAAACGCCGCGCGTCGGTGACAACCGACTAATCGTCGAGGTGCGGGACATCGACGGTAATCCCGTGTCGACCGACGTCGACGCCTATGCCGAGATGCCGGCCATGGGCGCGATGCCCGCGATGCGGGCACCGGCTGATCTCACGGAAACTGCCCCGGGTCGTTATGAAGGCGCCATGGATTTGTCTATGCGAGGGGAGTGGCCGCTAACAATGCGCTTCACACCCACCGGCGGATCGCCGGTTCGCCTGCAGTTTGATCTTGCAACCGACCGGGCCGAGATGCCCATCGCTGCGGGGGGCACCGCGATCGGCAACACAAGCGCAAGCGATACAACTGCTGCCGAGAGCGGTATGCCGCGGTACCGAGCCGGGGATCTCGAAATTGCGATCGACATTGATCCGAGCACCGCCCGGGTCGGTGACAACACACTCGTGATCGAGGTTCGAGATGCCGACGGCCAGCCGATCGAGAACGTCGACATCGAGGCGTTCGCGCAAATGCCGGCCATGGGTGCGATGCCGGCGATGCGCGCACCGGCTGATCTGAAGCCGATGGGGCCGGGTCGCTATGAGGGCTCCGTGGATCTCACCATGCGGGGTGAATGGCCACTCACGGTGGAAATCAAGGACCCGATGCGTGGCGACAAACGGCTGCAGTTCGATCTGGCCACAGATCGGGAGGGACTGGCGATTGCAGCCGGTGCCTCTCCCGTCGGTGGTATGAGCAGCGGCATGGCAAGCGAAGACGACGGCAATACCATCACCATCGACAACCGGCGCCGGCAGATGATCGGCCTTGAAACCGGCGAGGCCACACACCGAGACCTGGTGAAGTCGATTCGTGCGGTCGGGGAGGTCACATTCGATGAGCGTCTGTTATCGAACATTACCCTGAAGTTCGACGGCTACATCGGCGATCTCAGAGCCGACTACGTCGGTGCCGAGGTGACCAAGGATCAGGTGCTGTTCACGGTTTACAGCCCGTCGCTGCTGTCCGCTCAACAGGACTATCTGGAAACCTTGAAACGCCGACCCGGTACTCAAAACGGACTGTTACGCGCCGCTCGTCAACGCCTTGCGTTGTGGGACATGAGCGACGGCGAGATTCGAGCCCTTGAGGAGCGCGGCGCACCGCAGGACTACGTGGCCATTTATGCGCCACGCAGCGGCACACTGATCGAACGCAACATCGCCGACGGCAGTGCAGCAAAGATGGGTCAGACCCTGCTCTCGATCGCCGATTTGTCGCGCGTGTGGATTGAAGCGGAAGTCTTCGAGGCCGACCTCGAACTGGTCAGCGTGGGCATGAACGCGGACGTCACGTTGCCCTATTTGCCGGGTCGCACCTATCCCGCCGCAGTTGAGTACGTCTACCCGTACCTGCACGGCCAAAGCCGCACCGGGCGAATTCGATTGTCATTGGAGAATCCCGACGGCAAATTGAAACCCGATATGTACGCCCAAGTGTCACTGAAGTCAGATCTTGGGCATCGGCTCAGTGTGCCCGAGGAGGCGGTCATCGTGGCGGGCCAGAGCCGCGTGGTGTTTGTCGACCTCGGCGCCGGGCGCCTGAAACCCGTCCGGATTCGGACGGGACGGACAGCACAGGGATTCATCGAAGTGCTGGACGGGCTGTCGCTCGGTGACACGGTCGTGACCTCGGGCAACTTTCTCATTGCCGCGGAAACCCGGCTCAAGACGGGGATCGACCAATGGTAAACCCTCATGACAACGGTCCGAACCACGGGCCGCTCGAAAAGCTGATCAACTTTTCGGCACGCAACTGGCTGTTGACGCTGATGCTGGTATTGGTCGGCGCCTTCTGGGGCTATCGATCGCTGATCACGGCGCCCCTTGACGCTATTCCCGATCTATCCGATGTGCAGGTGATCGTCTTTACCGATTGGCCAGGGCGCAGTCCCGATTTGGTGGAAGATCAAATCACCTATCCATTGACGACGACGCTGCTCGCGGCACCCGAGGTGCGCTTCGTCCGCGGGCAAAGCTTCATGGGTTTGTCGTTCGTCTACGTCATTTTCGAGGACGGTACCGACATGTACTGGGCACGATCACGCGTGCTCGAGTACCTGAATTCTGCCGCGCCGAAACTTCCAGACAATGTTCGACCAACGTTGGGCCCCGACGCCACGGGCGTCGGCTGGGTCTATCAATACGCGCTGGTCGACAAGAGCGGTAATCAGAGCCTGGCCGACCTGCGCAGTCTGCAGGACTTTAACCTGCGCTACGCCCTGGAGGCTGTCGAAGGCGTGGCCGAGGTCGCCTCGGTCGGTGGCTTCGTCAAGGAATACCAGATCAATGTCGACCCCAACAAGCTCGCCTCCTATGGCATCCCGCTACACAAAGTAACGATGGCCGTGCGCGCCTCCAACAACGATGTCGGGGGCCGGGTGCTGGAAATTGCCGGCCATGAGCAGTTCATTCGCGGGCGCGGCTACGTCAAATCGGTGGACGATCTGAAAGAAGTGGTCATCGGGGTCGCTGAAGGCGGCATTCCCATCCGCGTCGCCGACGTGGCGAGCGTCAGCCTCGGTCCCGCACTGCAACGCGGCCAGGCCGATCTCGACGGTGAAGGGATCGCGGTCGGCGGTATCGTCGTGATGCGTTACGGCGAAAATGCGCTCGATGTGATCGATCGGGTCAAAGCACGGCTCGATGTTTTGCGGGAGAGCTTGCCGGTCGGCGTCGAGATCGTGCCCGTCTACGACCGCTCGAGCCTGATCGAACGGGCGATCGAAACCTTACGCAACACGTTGCTCGAAGAAATGCTGATTGTCTCCCTGGTGATCGGTCTGTTCCTGTTGCATGTGCGATCCGCCTTTGTGGCCATCCTGACGCTGCCCATTGCGATCCTCCTGTCGTTTATTCCGATGTCCTACCAGGGCCTTACCGCCAACATCATGTCCCTGGGGGGTATTGCCGTGGCGATCGGGGCCATGGTCGATGCCGCCATTGTCATCATCGACAATGTCCACAAGCGCTTGCACGGGCAGTCGCTGGAAGGCGAATCGCGCACCCGAGTGATCATTGAGGCCATGCAGGAGGTGGGCCCCAGCATCTTCTTCTCGCTGTTGATCATCACAGTGTCGTTCGTACCGGTGTTCGCCCTGGAAGGCACCGAGGGACGGTTGTTCAAACCCCTGGCGTTCACCAAGACCTATTCGATGTTTTTTGCCGCGCTGTTGTCGGTGACCTTGATCCCGGCGCTGGCCGTCTTGCTGATCAAAGGCAAGATTCGCGGCGAGGACAGCCGTCTCAACAGGACGCTGAAAGCAGGATATGCGCCGGTGGTCAAGTTTGCTGTGCGTTGGCGCTGGCCGGTCGTGATCGCGGCAGTGCTCGCGCTGGTGGCAACGGTGCCCGTCTATCGAACCTTGGGCAACGAGTTCATGCCGCCGTTGAACGAAGGCAGCATTCTCTACATGCCGACTGCATTGCCTGGAATTTCAATCGAAGAAGCGACGCGGGTCATGCAAACCATGGACCGGGAGCTGAAAAAATTTCCGGAAGTCGAGCGCGTTTTCGGCAAAGTCGGACGCAGCACCAGTCCCACCGATCCGGCGCCGCTGTCGATGATCGAGACCAACATCATGCTGAAGCCGCAAAGTGAATGGCGCGACGGTATGACCTGGGACAAGTTGATCGGTGAGATGGATGGCGCCATGCGTTTTCCCGGCATGCCGAACATCTGGTGGATGCCGATCCAAACCCGCACCGAAATGCTGGCCACCGGCATTCGCTCGGCGCTTGGCATCAAGATCTTCGGACCAGAGCTGGGTGTCATCGAACGCACCGGTGTCGATATTGAACGCGCCTTGCTGGACGACGAGCGCACCGCTCCCTACACCCGCAGCGCCTTCGCAGAACGGGCAACAGGCGGCTACTTTCTGGATTTCGACATCGACCGGCAAGCGGCCGCGCGGTTTGGGCTGAATGTCAATGACGTGCAAAGCGTCATTGAAGGGGCCATGGGCGGCGTCAAGGTCAGCGAAACCGTCGAGGGTCGCGAACGCTATGGCATCCTCGTGCGATACGCTCGTGAATACCGCGACAACATCGAGGCGCTCGAGCGCGTGTTCGTGACGACGTCTACCGGCGCCCAGATCCCCATCACGCAAGTCGCGGACATCCAGTTTCGCACGGGTCCACCGGCACTGCGCAATGAAGACGGGCAGCTGGTGAGCTTCGTGTTCGTCGACGTTAACGATGATATCGGTATCGCTGACTACGTCGATCTGGCACGCCAGGTGGTCGCAGACAAGGTGGATATTACGCCCGGATATCGCCTCGATTGGGCCGGGCAATTCACCTATTTCGAGCGCGCCAAGGCCAGGCTCACGATTCTTGTGCCGCTGACGATTTTCGTCATCTTTTTTATGCTTTACATGCATCGGAAGTCGATGATCGAGACGCTGGTGGTGATGACGGCGTTGCCGTTCTCACTCATTGGCAGCATCTGGCTGCTGGCGGCACTCGACTACAACCTGAGTGTGGCCGTCGCCGTGGGCATGATCGCGGTAGCGGGACTCGCCGTCGAGCTGGGTCTGTTGATGATGTTGTATCTCGATCTCGCGTGGCGTCGTCACGCTAAAGACAATTCTCTCAAATCGCAACAGGACCTAACGAGCGCGATCACGGAAGGCGCCAGTCAACGCATTCGTCCGATGCTGATGACGGGGCTGGCCCTTTTTATGGGGTTGGTACCGATCATGTACAGCGCGGGCAGCGGTGCTGATGTGATGAAGCGCATCGCCGCCCCGATGCTTGGAGGGGTAGGGTCTGCGCTCATTCTGGTGCTGATTGTCTTCCCTGCCATTTTTTCATTCTGGCGCGGCAGGGGCTTACCGGCCCTCGTACCGCTTCCGGAAGAGCACCGCGTATCGCGTCCCGACGAGAGCCCCCAATCATGAGGGGCTTGCGTGGAAGTGTGTCGCGGATTCAACGAGTCCTAGGACCGAACGGAGGAACTTATGATGCAACTCAAAAGTAGCAAACTACGACCGTCGAAACGGGTGCTTTTGCTGCTGGGTGCAAGTCTGGTACTTGGCACTGCACCTGGCATTGCCGCGGCCGGCTCACAAACGACCGTGCAGGACAAGGCAAATCGTGGCGAACGGCATCGGCACGGGCCGCCGAGCAAGCGCTTTTACCACACCCATTCACACACGACATCGACAGAGGTCGAGCAGAGGTCCGCAACCCCGCGACGCTATGGGCCACCGAGTAAAGGATTCCGAACCTGGAGTCACCCCTCGAAGGATCACCGGGCGGTGCCGCGCTCCAGTGATGAACGTCGGCGTCGCGGACCACCCGGGAAGTTTCCGGGATACCCGCGGTAGACGTTAAACGGGCGCCCGGGAAGTCCTGGGCGCCCTGGCAAGGAGATACGGTTATGTCGAAACAGAAGAGACATCGAAAATTCACGCGGCCCAGGCAAAGCGCTTGGGCCATTGCAGCGGTGATTGGCTTCAGTTTACTCCTGATCGCCGGTGCCGCGATCTGGTGGTCGGAACCACCGGTCAGCCCGGCGCAAGCCGACGTTGTGGTTTACAAACAAGCCAATTGTTCGTGTTGCAACAAATGGGTTTCGCACTTGCAAGACAGCGGGCTTGTCGTGAGCGTGCAGAACGTGCGCAGCACTCGAGAAATACAGCAAGCCGTTGGTGTTCCCGACGAGCTGCGAGCCTGTCACACGGCGACGGTCGGTGACCGTTGGGTCGAGGGTCATGTACCGGCGGACCTCATCTACCGGTTACTCAATGAGGACCCGGACGACGTGCGAGGCTTGGCGGTCGCCGGCATGCCCATTGGATCACCCGGGATGGAAGGACCGAACGCGCAGACTTATGAGGTCATGCGTGTAACGCCGGAAGGACAAATTGACCGCTACGCCGAGCGTGAGGGTGCCAATTCACGCCCTTGATACGACAACGGTAACTGATTACTTCGGAGGAATTTGACGATGGATTTCAACACACTTTTATGGGGCGCATTGGTCCTGTTTATGGTCGTTTGTTGCGGAATGATGGTGCACATGATGATGAAGCGTCCGTCCAGTGACAAATCGCAACGGATTGCGCCGCACCGCGATGACGACAGTCTCGTGATCAAACCGGATAAGGAAAAGCAATGAACGCCAGCCCCCGAAAAGCGACAAATGAGGAAAAGTCACGATCGCAGACCAACGGGCAGTACACCTGCCCGATGCACCCTGAAATCGTGCGCGACGCGCCGGGCGATTGCCCCAAGTGCGGCATGGCATTGGAACCCCTCACCGTCGGTGACAAGGAAGACGACAGCGAACTCGAGGCCATGACCCGGCGCTTTTGGGTTAGCGTACCGCTGTCCGCCGCCGTATCGGTGCTCGCCATGAGCGAGCTGGTGCCGGGGCTGGGGCTGCACCAGTTGCTCGGCGCCGCCTTTGGCTGGATTCAGGCCTTGCTGGCCACGCCGGTGCTGGTCTGGTCGGGCGGCTTCGCTTTTGTGCGCGGCTGGAAGTCGGTACGTAATGTCAGCCCCAATATGTGGACGTTGATTGCCCTCGGCGTGGGCGCGGCCTATGTTTTCTCGCTATTCGCGCTCCTGTTCCCGGAGTTGTTGCCGGCGGCCTTCAAGAGCGAGGTCGGCAACGTGCCGCTCTATTTCGAGGTCGCGGCGGTGATCATCACGCTGGTGCTGCTCGGTCAGGTCTTCGAGGCCCGCGCCCGCGGCCGGACCTCCCAGGCACTGAAGGCGTTGCTCGACCTGACACCGCCCACGGCACACCGCATCAACGACAGTGGCGAAGAGGAAGAAGTGTCGCTGGATGCGCTGAGAATCGGCGATAAACTGCGCGTGCGCCCCGGCGAAAAAGTGCCCGTGGACGGCAAGATCGTCGAGGGTCGTTCCACGCTGGACGAATCCATGATCAGCGGTGAGCCCATCCCGCAGGAAAAGGGCGTGGACGACAACGTGACCGGTGGCACGGTCAACCAGACCGGCGGTTTTGTCATGCAGGCGAGTGAGGTCGGTGGCGACACCGTGCTGGCGCGAATCGTGGACATGGTCGCCCAGGCCCAGCGATCGCGGGCGCCCATCCAGGGCTTGGTCGACAAAATTGCCGCCGTCTTTGTACCCGCCGTGGTGCTGACGGCGGTAATTGCGTTCATTATCTGGGCGGCCATCGGCCCCGAACCGGCACTGTCCTATGCGTTGGCGGCTGCCATCTCGGTACTGATTATTGCCTGTCCCTGTGCCCTGGGGCTGGCCACGCCGATGTCGGTAATGGTTGGCGTTGGTCGTGGTGCGCTGGCGGGGGTACTGATTCGTGATGCCGAAGCGCTGGAGCTCATGGAACAGGTCGACGTGCTGCTGGTGGATAAGACCGGCACACTGACCGAAGGCAGACCCAGGTTGGTCGCCGTCGAGACCGCGAATGGTTTCGACGAGACGGAGCTCCTCGACCTGGTAGCTTCGCTCGAACACGCCAGCGAGCATCCCCTGGCGCGCGCGATCGTGGACGGCGCCGCCGAGCGCGGCGTAAAACCGACGGATGCCGAGGATTTCGATTCGATCACCGGCAAGGGTGTACGCGGACGCGTCAAGGGGCGCGAGATACTGATCGGCAACAGCCGTCTACTCAAGGAAAACAACATTGACATCGGCGAGCTGGCGGCGACGGCGGATCGGCGCCGCGGCGAGGGCGAGACAGTGATGCTGGCTGCTGTCGACGGCAGGGCCGCCGGCCTGGTCGCTGTCGCCGACCCCATCAAGGAAACCACCGCCGAGGCGGTGCGCATCCTGCACGATGCGGGTCTGCGTATTGTCATGCTGACCGGCGACAACGAGAAGACGGCACAGGCGGTGGCGGCCACGCTGGGCATCGACGACGTGCATGCCGACGCTCTCCCCGAGGACAAGCACGCCCTGGTGGAAAAACTGCAGGGTGAGGGCCTGAAAGTCGCCATGGCCGGTGACGGCATCAACGACGCGCCCGCGCTTGCATTGGCAGAGGTCGGCATTGCCATGGGCACGGGTACCGACGTGGCCATGGAAAGCGCTCGCATCACACTGGTCAAAGGGGATCTTCGCGGCATCGCTAAGGCCAGACGGTTGTCCGAAACCACCATGCGCAACATACGCGAGAACCTGTTTCTTGCGTTTGTCTACAACACCGCCGGCGTACCGATCGCCGCGGGTATCCTGTACCCGCTGATCGGGTTGCTGCTCAATCCCATGATCGCCGCCGCGGCGATGAGCCTGTCCTCGGTGTCAGTGATCGGTAACGCGTTACGCTTGCGGCGCGCAGAACTCTAGGAGGAGCTGAACCAGAATGATTATCAACCTCGACACAACTGCAGTTAGCAGCGAGTCGCCGTCTTGTATCAGGGGACCGCGTGCACTTTTCGCCAGTAAAAGATTGATGGTTTGAGGAGTAAGTAAAACATGATGAATTGTATGGGAGCCCCGATGGGCACAGGAATGATGATAGGCATGGGATTGATCTGGCTATTGGTAGTGAGCGTCTTGATCCTATCAGTGGCGGCCCTGTGGAAATATCTGCGTTCGAACAATACGCGCGATGAGTAAGAGTATGCTCAAACGCTTGTCGGGAAGCCCGGAAGCAAACGTACTGCTGTTTTCCTTTCTGGTAAATTTTGTCTGGGAAATGTGGCAAGTGCCCTTCTATGAGGGGTTATCCACAATGGATCACATCAACGCAGTGCGTATCTGTACTCAGGCAAGTATCGGGGATGGCGTGATTAGCTTGCTGGCATTTTGGAGCGCTGCCGCAGTCGAGCGATCACGCCGATGGTTTCAATCGCTAACCCCGGTTCCCGTTCTTATGTACTGGGCAGTGGGCATCGGGATCACCATTGTCATGGAATGGCTGGCCACAGGGCCTCTTGATCGCTGGCAGTATGTAGCGACGATGCCTCGGCTGCCGGTATTGGGGACTGGGTTGCTTCCGCTATTACAGTGGACGCTGCTTCCGGCGGTAATTCTTGTGTTGGTGCAACGTCAGGTGACAGAGGCAGAGATTAGCTTGCGATAAGCTTGTGCAACTCTCTGCGACGTGCGTGAGCGATCGCAGTAACGTGTTGTTCTGGCACAAAACTTGCAGCCACACTTAGGTGCCCACACCGCGCCACAAAATTTGGCCCCGTCAGGCTGGATCCGTTGTAAATTTTACATCGGCATGGAGTCCTTTCGGTTAGTGATGTCAAGTTAACGATGGACGAACCAATGCTATGAGTACATCTACGGAAAAGCCCCTCGTCATCGTGACCGGCAGCAGCGGTTACATCGGTTCCGCCGTGATCGAAGCGTTGGCCAGCGATTATCAATTGGTTGGATTTGATCGCGAGGCTGCACCGCATCCGCCGGCTGACGCCGAATGCGTTTGTATCGATCTGACGGATGAGGAGAGTTTGGCGACAGCCTTCGAGCGTGTGAAAACCGCTCACGGTAAGGTCATTGCCTCTGTCGTGCATCTGGCGGCCTATTTTGATCTCAGTGGGGAACCGAACCCGGCCTATGAGCGCGTCACGCTGGGCGGTACTCGCCGCCTGCTCGAATGCCTGCAGCCCTTCGAGGTCGAGCAGTTCATTTTTGTCAGCACCATGCTCGTGCATGCGCCGACCGAGCCGGGTGAGCCGATCACGGAAAGTTCTCCCATTGATCCCAAGCTTCCGTACCGGGAATCCAAAGCGCTTACCGAGCAAATCGTCAAGGAGCAAGCCGGCGAGATTCCCATTGTGATTTTGCGGCCAGCGGGCGTCTATGACGAAGAGGGCCACTCTGCGTTTTTGGCACAACAGATCGCAGGCATCTATGAGCAGCGGCTCATCGCTCACTTTTACCCCGGTGAACTAAGCGTTGGGCAGCCTTACCTGCATCTGGCGGATCTAACGGACGCGATTCGCCGTTCCATCGAGAATCGCGCCGACTTATCTTCCGAGACGGTGATGTTACTGGCTGAAGCAGAGGTTCTTGGATACGGCGAACTGCAACGGAAGATCGGCCAGTTGCTGCACGACGAAGAGTGGATCACGGTCTCAATTCCACCAACACTGGCTTACGCAGGCACCTGGGCACAAGAAGCTATATTGGATGAATACTTGTTTCAGAAGCCCTGGATGGTGTCTATCGCCAATGACCATTACGAGGTGGACACCAGTCGAGCCGAGGAACTCATCAACTGGTCCCCCCAACACCGCCTGAGCGCTGTCCTGCCGGACATCACACAAAAGCTCAAGGATGACCCGTATTCGTGGTACCGGATCAACGGATTGAACGCCGCGCGGGTGGCGCACGACAAGGTAAAAAATGCCGACGAAGATGAGGATGATTCTGCGCCGGAGCCAGTGCAAGCTCGTAAAGAGGAGCGCGTACACTCGAAATCAATGACAAAAATGCATTTCAGCATGCTCTGGGTGCATTTTGCCACGATGATGCTGGGGCTGTGGCTCGCATCGTCGCCTTTTGTGCTGGGCACCTTCACGGCTACCGAGTTTAGCGATCTGGTTCAGCGAGTGACTGTTGACCGCGGTTTGTGGGAGCCGGAATTTCGAAATCTACTGACTGCATGGAATAACGTGATTGTCGGCGGCCTGATGATGGTGTTTGCCGGCTTATCGCTGTCTCGACGCGGCGGGCTGGCGCAGTGGGCGAATGCTTGCCTGGGCGTGTGGTTATTATTCGCCCCCATTGTATTTTGGACACCGAGTGCCGCCGTGTATTTGAACGATACCATCGTCGGCGCCCTGGCCATCGCGTTTACGATTCTGATCCCCATGATGCCGGGCATGAGTGCAGAAAGCATGATGGATCCATCGGAGGTGCCGCCGGGTTGGACGTACTCACCTTCCACCTATCTGCAGCGCATTCCGATGATTGCACTGGGGCTCATTGGATTTGTGCTTGCGCGGATCCTTGCGGCATACCAGCTCGGACACGTCGGATGGGTGTGGGAACCCTTCTTTGCTGGTGATGCCGAGCGTAACGGATCGGAATTAATTATCACCTCTGAGGTATCCAAAGCGTGGCCGATTGCCGATGGTGGTTTGGGCGCAGTCACCTATATGTTCGAAGTGCTGATGGGGATCATGGGTGGCCGCGCCCGGTGGCGAACCATGCCCTGGATGGTGGTGCTGTTCGGCATTGCGGTGGTGCCGCTGGGCGTGATTAGTATCTATTTCATCATCATTCAGCCGATCGTTGTCGGCACCTATTGCACGCTGTGTCTGATAACTGCCCTCGGCATGCTCGTGATGATTCCGTTTGCGTTAGACGAACTGGTAGCCATGGGGCAATTTCTGTTGCTGAACACACGCCGTGGGCGACCTTTCTGGCGTGCCTTCTTTAAAGGCGATGCGTTGCCGGGGGGCACCAAAGATGAGCGTCCGGGGTTTTCTGATTCTGTGCGTCAGGCGTATCTGTCAGCAGTGCGGGGTGTCAACGTCCCGTGGACTCTGTTCCTGAGCGCGGTGTTAGGTACTTGGTTAATGTTCAGTCGCCTGGTATTCGAAACGTCGGGAAGTATGGCCGACAGCGATCATCTTGTTGGCGCTTTGGTTATCACCGTGGCGGTCATTGCTATGGCGGAAGTGGCAAGAGCGGTGCGATTCATTAACGTGCTGTTCGGTGCTTGGCTCGTTATCGCACCGTGGTTGCTTACGGGTAGTCAACTTGACGGCAGTGTCTCTACGTCAGTAGTGGGGTTACTGTTGATCGGGCTGAGCCTGCCACGTGGCCGACGCAGTGCGGAACATTACGGTCAGTGGGATCGGCTAATAGTTTGATTGGTTGTAGCTGAATTGCTCGCGGCCGGCGACACATCATCGGTTCGAGAATACGCGTAGACAAACCTGAGAGGAGAACAGCATGTTGGAAGCTGGGGAAGAAAACGGAGTGATCCGAATACGGGCCAGCGGAACACTCGAGAGTGCAGACTTTGACCGTTTCGTGCCCCTTTTCGAACGCATTGCGGCGCGTGAACCGCGATCGGTGCCGATGCTGATCGAACTCGCACGGGACTTTTCTGGCTGGGATCTGGGCGGTCTCTGGCGCGACCTGAAGTTCGACGTGAAGCATCAGGACAAGTTTGGACGGATCGCCATTGTGGGTGAGAAAACCTGGCAGGAATGGGGAACGAAGCTTTCCGATCCGTTCTTTCCTTCGGCCGACATGCGCTTTTTTGATCCAGATGAAAGCGACACCGCTGCGGCGTGGGCGCGCACCGGCCGGGAGGCGAACGCAACATGAGCGAGGCTGATCTCGATCTCGGCTCTCCTGAGAAGCGCCGCACGCTTTGGATTGTGCTGTGGCTCAATGTGGCCATCGCGGTGGGATTCTTGTTAACCGGCTATTTCGCGGATTCCAACGCATTGATCGCTAATGGGCTCGACAATTCGTCCGACGCCATCGTGTATGGATTGAGCCTGCTCGCTCTGAGCCGCTCTCGCACTTGGAAACGCGGGGCAGCGCGTTTCTCCGGCATCATGCTGCTGCTCTTCGCCGGTGGCGTGGTCGTGGATGCAATCCGTCGCTATTTCGCAGGATCGGAACCCATCGGAGCAATGATGATGACGATGGCTGCCGTTGCAGCGGTTGTGAATCTCTTGTCTCTCTATCTGCTCAAAAAATTAGAGAACAAGGATGTGAATCTGCGCGCTGCAACGACCTTCAGCGTCAACGACTTCGTCTCAAACGGCGGCGTCCTTCTTGCAGGCATCGTCGTTATTTGGACCGGTTCCAATTGGCCTGATTTGCTTGTCGGGATCGGGGGAATCGCGCTTTACGGCGGCGTCGATATTCTGCGCGATGCCCATCAGGACATTCACGAGGAACGGGGAACCGAGCATCGTGCGAAGAAATAATGACGTCGAGCAAAGAGGAACTATCAATGAAAACCGCAGCACAAATCGTTTCTGCAACCAAAGAGTTCGTTCGGACCTGTACACCTGAGGAGGCAATCAAACGCGTAAAGGCCAATCGAGAGCACTTTGTGGTGTATGTGCGTGAATCGGATGAATACGAAAAGCAACACCTCAAGGGATCTATAAACGTGCCACGAGGAGTACTGGAGTGGAAGATTTCGAGCGTATGCTCGGATGTTGATGCGCCAATTATTGTGCATTGCGCTTCTGGCGGTCGAGCCGTGCTTGCAGCCAAATCTATGACCGATATGGGGTATCGCGATGCCACTGCAGTTGATGGCAGTTTGGAAGACCTTTCTGCAGCTGTGCAGGAGGCCGACTAGTGAGAGTTCAGCAATTCTTCCACGAACCGACATCTACCCTCTCTTACGTCGTGCATGATGCCACGACTGCTGTCGTGATCGATCCAGTGCGCGATTACGACGCGGCCAGTGCACGCACCTCATGGAAGTTTTGTGAGGCGATCGCAACCTATCTGCGCAATCACAAACTTGCCGCCCCTTATGTGATCGACACGCATGTACACGCTGATCACATGACCGGATTACCGTATTTAAAGGAGCATTTTTCCTCAGCAACCGTAACAGGTGCACGAACGGGTGAGGTGCAAGCGCGCTTTCGCGATGTCTATAATCTGGGCACGGAATTCCGCGTGGATGGGAGTCAGTTCGATGTTTTGATTGATGAAGGCGAGCAACTTGAGGTTGGCTCAATGGTTGTGGAGGCGATGTACACGCCTGGGCACACGCCGGCACACATGTCCTGGAAGATCGATGATGCTGTTTTCGTCGGCGATACCTTGTTTATGCCGGATTATGGAAGCGCTCGTTGCGACTTTCCAGGGGGTTCGGCAGAGGACCTCTTCGACTCCGTACAGCGGATCTATGAGATGCCTGACGATACGCGACTGTTCATGTGCCACGACTACCGCCCCGGTGGTCGGGAGGTTGAGTTCGAAACGACCGTTGCTGCGCAGAAGCGCAACAACGTTCAAATTAACGAACGGACATCCAAGGAAGAATACGTCGCTTTTCGAAAAGAAAAAGATGCCACGCTGCCTGCACCCGAGTTGATCTTGCCGTCGCTCCAAGTCAACATCCGAGCCGGGATATTGCCTGCACCGGAAGAGAACGGGCTCGTTTATCTCAGGACCCCACTGAACTACTTGTGATGTTGCGGCAGGAATATACGATGTCACAGCACTCCCAAGTAATTTCAGCACACGGCACCAATCGCGCGACCGGCCCGAACGAGCTGCGAGCAACGGCGACCGCCTTTAGCTTCTTGTGGCCCGTCGAATTCTTGGCAGGCCAAACCAAAGAAACAGACCCAGCAACACTAGGCCAAGCTGGAACAAAAGGCCCTCGAGAAATGGGTAGAGTCCCAGCAGAGCCACTTCCGGGAAATCGACGCGGGTCATGGATAATACGCCGGCTTCTTGCAAGGCAACCACGCCCTTACCGGCGAAAATCAATGCCAACACCAACATCAGCACGCTGGTCGCACCGAAGAACTGTCGCAACGGCAATCGCATACTGGTCCGGAGGACCACTATGCCTACAACAAGGAGGGCAGCGATGCCAAAGCCAAAGCCAGTGAGGACATACGATTTTGAAGCGGCATCGGTCTGAGCCCACAGCGCTTGATAGAACAGGATGGTTTCGAATACCTCGCGGTAGACCGCGACGAACGAAAGACCCGCCAAGCCCCACAGCGTGCCCTGGTTGAGCTTGCTCTGGATCTGCGTGTCTATGAATTGTTGCCAGCGATCACTGCTCGACTTGTTGTGCAACCAGAAACCGATGCTAAACAACACCCCGGTCGCGAACAGCGCCGCCAAACCTTCCGTCATTTCACGGCTTGCGCCGCTGATGTCGATGATCGACGTTGATGCCCACCAAGTGAGCGTGCCTGCGACCAGCGCGCCAATCCAACCAATATGCAAATAGCGCAGCTTGTCGCGATGGTCGGTTTTGACGAGGAAAGCGGCGAAGGCGGCGACGACGAGTAGTGCTTCAAGACCTTCGCGTACCAAAATGAAGAAAGCACCGGTGAACGCAGCGACACCTGAGAGACGATCTTGGTCCAGGCGTTCTCTGGCGAGATACAATTGGTCCTTGATCGCGCCAATATCCAATTCTAGCTCACTGCGAGAAACGCCCTGACGAATTCGGTTGCGGAGGTCCGTCATGGCACGCTCGATATCAGAACGCAGCGCCGGGTCCACGACATCCAGCCCCTGCTCAATCAATTCAAAGCCGTCCAGATAAGCGGCGACTGCCAATTGGTAGGCGCGCTGAGCATCACCGTCGGTGTAGGCGGCCAGGGCCGCGTCAAGGTGTTGCTCAGAGACCGCAAGCGGCGATTGGCGACTGAACAGATGCCCGGGTTGAGTGCGCAGGGCGTACAGGAGCTGTTGGCCCGACTGTCCATAGTCGTCCAGCGTCTCGAGAGGCGTGGTTGTGACGAAAGTGCGTAAATCCAGCAGCGGATAGAGCGATGCTGTGTTAAGCAAGACGTCGACATCCGCCAGCTGGGTGCGATCAGAGGCCAGCTGCCCAACGAAAAACGCCAGCGCCCAGCGATCCTCGTTGGTCAATTCAGGATACGCGCGCATCGATGTTTCCGTCACGCCCAATGTGATCGTGTTGTAAAGGCCGTAGAGCGATCGCTGTGAGGCACGAACTGGATCGAGAAAGCTAACTGGTGCCGGATCCAGATTCGGTGCAAGGGGTCCCAACCCGTTACCCGTCGCGCCATGGCAGCCCGCACACTGTTCAGCATACAGCGCGGCACCACGGTCCAGCTCTGGCGGCGATCGTGGCAATACGATACCCCCATAGTTTTGTACGATGAACTGCCGCATTTCAGAGATCAATGCACTAATTTCTTCAGGTGACACTTTACTGTCCACCTGGGCTATCAGTTCATCTGCGTGGCGAAGCAACTGATCGCGGGCTTCGTCGTCCGGCAAGCTTGTCACCAAGACCCGGATCCCGCTGGAGAAGTCGAGCATCTCTTGATACTCGTCCTCATTGACGACGCGACCGTCCGCAACGGCGTCCGCATAGTCGGCACCCACATAATCGACCAACTGCATCAACTGAGGTACATCGGCCCGCGCCAGGCCGGCAGTGAGCACGAGTAAACCGACAACGAAGCTTTGCAAAGTCCACGCAATGCACCGAGCCCGCCAATGCGGCAGGCGGTGCATGCGTCTCCCTGCCTCCGCGCAACGTTCGCTCGCACCTAAGCGGCAACGCAGGACAGTCATTGTCTGTACCCGCCTGGGTCCCCGGGTGTTGGCCGACATCGGCAAGCGCCACTCCTGTTTGAAATCTGTGATCTGGTCGATAGTTGTAATCGAATTAAGTTGCACTATAATGCAACTATGCAAATACTTGAAGTACCGATCGAAGACGCTTTTCAATCGTTGAGCGATGTGACGCGGCTGCGTGTGGTTCGATTGTTGGCGGTCAGTCAGGAAGAGGCTTGCTTGTGCGAGTTGGTCGATAGCTTGCTCGAACCGCAGTACAAGCTGTCCCGGCACCTGAAGATCCTGCGCAACGCGGGATTACTCGAGTGCGAAAAAGACGGACGTTGGGTTTACCATCGGCTGGTGACAGGCTCGACGCACTTGCTGGCGTTGTTTGACGTCATTGAAACGCTCCCCGACCCGAAGCATATCTACCGCGACGACTTCAAACGCTTTACTCAGCGATTGAAGCATCGCGAGGGGGGTCGTTGCCGCGTCGGCGTGCTGACAGAGACACTGAAGTCCGAAGCGGTATGACCGACGGCTGCGTGACGAGGGACCTGTCCCGGCCCATCCCCGCCCCCTGGCGCAACCCCCCCGTGGTCACCTCAGCCGTTTCTGGCTTACTACTGGTGTTGGGCTTTGCTGGCGGGTACATGGGTATCACGCCAACGATCCAGACAATCATTTATATCGCGGCGGTCCTCATCGGCGGCTGGTACTTTGGTCGCGAGGCGCTCGAAGAACTCATCAAGGAACGCGAGATCGGGATCGAGCTCCTGATGAGTGTCGCGGCCATCGTCGCGGGCTTGCTGGGGCAGTGGGGCGAAGCCGCAATGCTGGTGTTTCTGTATTCCATCTCGGAGGCAGCAGAGAGTTACACCGAGGAGCGCGCGCGCGGCGCGATCCGAGCCTTGATGGACCTGGCGCCCAAAACTGCCTGGGTCGTTCGTGACGGTCAAGAGGTAGAAGTATCGATCGAGGCGTTAGTCGTCGGCGATCGCTTCATCGTGCGTCCGGGCGAAGCGATCCCAACGGACGGTGAGATCGTCGACGGCACCTCGAGCGTCAACCAGGCGCCGGTTACCGGCGAATCCATTCCCGTGGAGAAAGCAGAGGGGGATACGGTTTTTGCGGCGACGCTCAACGGTGAGGGTGTGTTGACCGTGATTGCGACCAAGACCGCTGCGGATAACACGCTCGCTCGCATCATCGAACTGGTCGAAGAAGCCCAGGGCAGCAAAGCCCAAACGCAACGTTTCATTGAACGCTTTGGCCGTCGCTACAGCCCTGCAGTGCTTGGGCTCGGAACTTTGATCGTGTTGATACCCGGGATGCTGGGTTTCGGGTGGGAAGAATGGTTGAGCCGCGCTACCGTGTTCATCGTCGCGGCAGCGCCTTGCGCCCTGGTGATTTCGATTCCAATCGCTCTGGTCGCCGCCATTGGCACGGCCGGCCGTCAAGGCGTGTTGATTAAAGGCGGCGTGCACCTCGAACGCTTGGCCAAAATTCGGGTGGTGGCCATGGACAAAACCGGCACCTTGACACGCGGGGTTCCGGAGGTCACACACCTTCAGCCGTCCGAAGGTACGAGCACCAACGAATTATTGAAGGTCGCGGCCGCGCTGGAGGCACGATCGGCACACCCATTGGCACAGGCCGTGATCGCGGCTGCCGAAGCGGCGGGGGTGTCGGTTGATGCGGCAGATGATGTGCAGTCGCTCACCGGTGCCGGGATCACGGGTTCCGTCGATGGCAAAACCCAATACATTGGCAGCCCTGAACTTTTTGCCGGGTTGGGTGGCGACTTTACGGCCAATCCGACGCGCATCGATCAATCCGCCCTTGCGACGCACATTGAGAATCTGCAAGGCGAGGGCAATACGGTCGTGTTGGTTGGCAATGCATCACAAATCCTGGGCATCATCGCGATCGCCGATGCGCTTCGCTCGAATGCGAGCGCGGCCGTCAGTGCACTGAAAGCGGCCGGCATGGAGCACGTTATCATGCTCACGGGTGACAACCGGCTGGCTGGTCACGCAATCGGTGCCAAAGCCGGCGTCGATGAGGTTCGTGCGGAGTTGAAGCCGGACGACAAAAGCCACGCCATCGCCGAATTGACCAACCAGTATGGACCGGTCGCCATGGTTGGAGATGGCGTGAACGACGCGCCCGCGCTCGCCGCAGCTCACGTGGGAATCGCGATGGGTGTTGCAGGCTCCGATGTAGCTCTGGAAACGGCCGACGTCGCCCTGATGGCGGATGATTTGTCGAAAGTGCCGTATTTGATGCGCTTCAGTCGCCGCACCTGGCGCGTCATTCGTCAAAACATAACACTATCGATCATAGTGATCAGCGGACTGGCCATCACGGCGCTCACCGGTGTGTTGTCGCTGCCCGCTGCCGTGCTGGTGCACGAAATCAGCGAATTTATTGTCATCGCCAGCGGCTTGCGGCTGCTGCGTAGTTAACTGTCGAAGGAGCGAACCGCGTTGATTTCCCGATACCGTCTATTTGGCGCACACACCGCCCGCCGAATTCCGTGTGTTCTTCTCGCGGTCACTACCGTCTTCTTTCCAATAGTTGCACCCGCTGCAGACCCTGCATCATCGTCGGCGGATACGCCAGCGTCACCGGCGCTGAACGCGTTTGCGCAGAAGATTCTGCAAACGCATCCGCTCGTTCGAGCGGCACAGGCAGACCTGGATGCAGCGCGTGCCCGTGAACGGGCTGCTGGACGCGCGTTGTATAACCCCGAGCTGGATGCTGAATACGAAGACGGGGAGGTTCGCACCCGCAGCATCGGCATCAATCAGACAATTGATCTGGGCGGCAAGCGCGGCGCGCGGGAACGTGCGGCCTCATTCGAAACGCAGTCGGCCATGGAGTCCTTGGCTTTGGTTCGGCAAGGCGTGTTGGCAGAGTTATTCAGTGCGCTCGGGATGGTCGATGTAGCTACGGAGCAGTTGCGCATCGCCGATGAACGCAAGGCGTTAATGGCGCGCTTGCGCACGCTGGCCGATGAACGTCGACAAGCCGGTGACCTGAACCGGATCGAGATTGATCTCGCCCGTCTGGCTTATGCGGAAGCAGCTTTACTGCGATCCCAAGCGGCAGCGCAACAAGTGACCGCACAACAAGCCCTCGCCCGGGTGGCCGGCGGTGATTTACCGGCCTATCCGCCATTGCCAACGGCCTACACGTCGGTGAGCCTGAATGAGCCCGCGGTCAACGCTATTCTCACCGACCTTCCCAGCGTCCGCGCCGCGCAAGCGCGAGTGTCGGCGGCGCAAGCGGTCGTGGATCTTCGTCGCCGCGAGCGACGGCCGGACCCCACCATCGGTCTCTACGCCGGTCGCGAAGGTGATGATGATCTGATTGGCATTCGTTTCTCGATTCCCTTTCCGGTGCGAAACAATTATCGCGCCGAGGTCGATGCCGCGAGTGCCGATCTCGCGGCCTTGGATCAATCGGTAGCGAATGACTACCGGCAGCTGCGCGCGGAACTCATCGCGGCACAACAACGCTACGAACTGGCGCGAACCGCCTGGGACGACTGGCAACGTCTTGGCGCCGGCAGCCTTGCGAGCCAAACGGAAATGTTGGAGCGCCTGTGGCGAGCCGGTGAATTGAACACCACAGATTATCTCGTGCAATTGCGGCAAACCCTGGACACCAGGGTTGCTGCCAGTGAGCAGCGCGGTGTTGTGTGGGAGTCGTGGATCGCCTGGTTGGCGGTCAGTGGTCAAGTCGATGCCTGGACCGGTCTTGGAAATCGGCGCTAGCGCCATGGAGAGAACACAAATGAGAAGAGTTGCCTGGATTGTACTGTTGCCCTTGTTGGTCTCGATCCCTTGGGCGCATGCCGAGGAGGAGGAAGAAGAGGAAGCGGTGGAACTCGTGTTCTCGGCGGCTGAACGCAAGGAACTTGGCATCGAGATCGCCGCGGTCAGCGAGCGCACCTTGTTTCCAGAGGTAAATGCGCCCGGTGAGGTGATGTTGAATGCCTATGCCACCAGTCAAATTGCATCGCGAATCGAGGCACAGGTCGTGGCCCGCCATGCACGGATGGGTGAAACCGTTGAGATCGGTGCTCCGCTTGTAACGCTGTCGAGCGTCGACGTCGCCGATGCGGTCGGCGATCTGCTAGTAAACGATCGCGAATGGCAGCGCGTCAAGAATCTGGGTCGCGATGTGGTCTCGGAATCGCGCTATGTGGAAGCGGAAGTCGCACGACAACGCGCCTACGCGAAAACCTTAGCGTACGGCATGCCGCGCCAGGAATTGGAGCGGTTAATCGAGAACGCCGACGTCAGTGAGGCCACCGGAGAATACACCCTCTATGCCCCACAATCTGGCGTCATCATTCGCGATGCCTTCGTGTTGGGTGAAGTCGTCGACGCCGGCCAGCTGCTGATGGAACTCAGTGATTTGAACGTCCTTTGGGTCGAAGCGAGGGTCGACCCCGAGCTCGCCTCGGCGATTGCCATTGGTGATTCAGTCCGCGTCAGTGCAGACGATCGCACGTGGGTGGCGGGAGAAGTCGTGCAGCGTGCTCCGCGCCTCGACGAGGCGACGCGTACCTTAGATATTCGTATTGAGGTTAGCGACACGCCCTCCCTCTTCCCCGGTCAGTTCGTCAATATCGCCGTTCGCACCGGCGCGGGCGTCCCGAGCCTCGCGGTGCCGGACGAAGCCATCATGCTGATTCAGGGCACGCCGATGGTGTTTACACTCGAGGGCGACGAGTTCGAGCCACAACCGGTCGAAACGGGACTCAAGGCCGAAGGCTACACGGCCATCACTACGGGTCTCGACGACGATGACACGATTGCTGTGGCCGGTGTGTTCCAACTCAAATCACTGCTTCTGAAGTCACAGATTGGCGATGCCGACTAGGGGGCCGTGATGCTAAATACGCTTGTCGATGTCTCACTGCGCTATAAGCTGCTGACGCTGGTCGGCTTCGCGGTCATTGCCTTTCTTGGTTGGCGTGCCGTCAACACAGTACCGATTGATGCGTTCCCGGATCTCACGCCCATTCAGGTGAATGTCTACACCGAATCACCGGGGCTGGCGGCCGAGGACGTCGAAGAACTGCTGACCTTTCCGGTCGAATCCGGGATGGCCGGGCTCGCCGGCGTGCAACAGATTCGCTCGGTTAGTCTTTTTGGCCTGTCCTACGTGTCGGTTTACTTCGACGACAACATGGACATCTATTTCGCCCGTCGTTTGGTGATGGAACGCTTACAGGAGGTCGCCGAACGCATCCCGGAAGGCTATGGCACACCGGAAATGGGCCCGAACTCCTCGGCGTTGGGGCAGGTGTATTGGTATACGCTCGAGCGTTCCGATGAAACCTTAGAATCCGGCGCCGCGGATATGGAGCTTCGCACCCTGCAGGATTGGTCCGTCCGCTTGGTGCTCCGCACTGTTCCCGGGGTTGACGACGTCATGTCCTGGGGCGGCAGTGAAAAACAGGTGCAGGTGCAACTCGATCCGCGCCAGCTGATCGCCTACGACCTTGACTACGGCACGGTGCTTGAGGCCATCGAGGCCAACAATCGCCAGGTGGGCGGGCAGTACATCAACCTCGGTCCGGAACAGTACCTGGTCCGTGGATTGGGATTGGTCCAGAACACCAACGATCTCGAAGAAATCGTACTGAAGACCGTCGACGGCACACCGGTGCGCATCCGTGATGTCGCGACCGTGCAGGAGGCACCCGCACTGCGTTTTGGTGCGGTCACGCGCGACGGCGAAGAAGTGGTCCTTGGCATGGCCCTGGCCCGTATTGGCGAAAACGCCGCCAACGTGGTGGATGCCGTCAAGGAAAAGGTGGCCACGATCGCCACGATCCTACCGGAAGGCGTCGAGGTCAAGCCGATTTATGACCGCACCGATCTGGTCGACGAGGCCGTTAGCACAGCGGTTACCGCCTTGATTGAGGGCTCCATTTTGGTGGCAATTGTCTTGTTCTTGTTTCTTGGCGAAATCCGCTCGGCCCTGGTAGTGATCGCGGCGTTGCCTTTGGCGATGTTGATCGCGTTCATCTTCATGGGCGAATTCGGCTTGTCCGCCAACCTGATGTCGTTGGCGGGCCTCGCCATCGGTATCGGTATGATGGTCGATGGCGCCGTGGTGATGGTCGAAAATGCCTTTCGCATCATGGCGGAGCGAAGGAAAAGCGGAGAAGTCGTTAATCGCACCAGCGCAGTCCTAACGGCTGCGCGCGAGGTCGCGAACCCGATCGCTTTTGCCATCCTGATCATCATCGTGGTGTTTCTGCCGCTCTTTAGCTTAGAGGGTCTGGAGGGCAAGCTCTTCAAGCCAATGGCATTTACCATTAGTTTTGCAATGGCGGGGTCGCTGGTACTCACGTTAACCCTGATTCCGGTTCTGGCCGCGGTCATGTTAAAGCCGCAAGAAGAGCGCGACACCCGACTCGTGCGGTGGTTAAAGCAAGGTTATTTGCCGCTCTTGAATTGGGCGCTTGCCAACAAAAAGAAGTTGGGCGCGACGGTCGGCGCGCTGCTTGTCGGCAGTCTGGCACTGTATCCGTTTCTCGGTAAAGAATTCATGCCGACTTTGCAAGAAGGCTCTATGGTGTGGCGTATCGTCTCTATTCCGTCCACCTCCCTTGAGCAATCCATTGAACTCTCCAAACGCGCATCGGGTGCACTGGCGGAGTTTCCGGAGGTGAACACCAGCGTCGCGATGATCGGTCGTGCCGAGAAAGGTGAGATCGCTGATGTGAACTACATGGAGGTCTACACCGAACTTGCGCCGTTCGACGACTGGACCACCGACCGTGATTTCGATGAGCTCCGTGAAGCAATGGAACAAGCACTGCATGAGGTTGCGCCGGCGTCGGTGGTCTCTTACACCCAACCCATCCAGATGCGCGTCGAAGAACTGATCTCCGGCGTGCGCGCCACGCTCGCCGTGAAACTGTACGGCCCGGAACTCGCGGGGCTCGACCAACTCAGTCAAAAGATCAAGTCGGTCATCAGCGACGTGCCCGGCGTCGAGGACCTGTCACTGGAGGCCAACCTCGGTAAACCCCAAGTGCGTATCCGAGTCAATCGCACTCAGCTGTCTCGTTATGGGCTCAACGCTGACGACGTGCTCACGGTAGTGCGCAACGGCATCGGCAATGAGGCGGTCAGCACGCTCGTTGACGGTGTGCGCCGCTTCGACATCACCGCAGGTCTGCACGATGCGGCCAAGGCTGACGTCGCGGCGATCGGCAATATTCCGCTACGCACGGACGATGGTGGCATTGTGTTGCTCTCGAGAGTCGCAGATATCGATGTCGCCGAAGGCTTTTCGTTTGTTCGACGAGAGCAACTGCAGCGCTACGCCGTAATCCAGATGGACGTACTGGGTCGAGATGTAGACGGCTTTGTGCAAGAGGCAAACGAGTTAATCGCCGCTAACGTCGACATGCCGCCCGGTTATTGGATTGAATGGGGTGGGGCGTTCGAGAATCAACAACGGGCTATGGCGCGGTTGTCATTGATTGTGCCCATTACGATCTTCTTCATCTTCATTCTGCTCTATACCGCGTTCAATTCGGCGAAATACGCCACCATGATCATCGCCAACGTGCCATTTGCGACCATCGGAGGCTTGATTGGGCTGGCAATCACCGGTCAGTATCTCTCGGTGCCGTCTGCTATCGGCTTTATCGCCGTGTTCGGTGTCGCCATGTTGAACGGAATCGTACTCGTGAGCTTCATTAATGAGCTGCGCGAGAAAGGTCTGTCGGTGGCCGAGGCCGTACGTCAGGGCGCCGAGATGCGGCTGCGTCCAGTCATGATGACGGCGAGCGTCGCGATTCTTGGATTGATTCCTATGTTGTTGTCGTCCGGTGTTGGTGCGGAAACACAGCGACCGCTGGCAACCGTGGTCGTCGGGGGACTCATTACCTCGACACTGCTCACACTGGTGTTGCTGCCGGTGATCTACGAGTGGGTTGAGACCCGAACGGAGGATTCACTATGAACATGAACGAAATCAAAGCCTACATACATCGAAACCGCGTGGCGGATGTCGTCAGCGCTCTTACCAATGCGGGGTTTAACAATCTGACGGTCATTGACGTGCAAGGATTGCTCAAAGCATTGGATAGCAAAGAGCAACACTACTCCGTGGAGATTGGTCAAAAAGTGGTAACTGAAGTAAAGCTCGAGCTGGTTTGCGAAAATCAAGCGCAGACTGCCGAGGCGGTCGCGATCATCCGCGAACAAGGCAAGACCGGTCAATCGTCCGCCGGATGGATCTACGTCAGCGAGATTCAGTCGGCCATTGAGATCACGGACTGAGTTGGGGTCTCTATGAGTACACCAAAAACCTCGTTTACACCGGCGCTGCGCTTTCGGTTTCTAACACCCCTTTATGATCACGTCGTCCGCCTCACCACGCGAGAACGGTACTTCAAATCGCTCTTGGTGGAAGACGCATTAATTGGAGACAATAGCGTGGTACTCGACGTAGGATGCGGTACGGGTACGTTGTTGCGCGAAATCGCCCGTCGAGCGCCGTCCGCCCGGCTGACCGGCCTGGACGCCGACCCTGCTATTCTTGAAATCGCCCACCGGAAACTCCGCCAAACGCAGGCGCCTTGCGAGCTTATCCAGGGCAGTTCCACGGACATGCCGTTTGCGGACGGCGCTTTTGACCACGTGGTCTCGTCGCTGTTTTTTCATCATCTTTCGGCAGCCGATAAACAAACGACTCTGGGTGAAATGGTACGTGTATTGCGTCCCGGTGGGTCACTCCACATTGCTGACTGGGGACGACCAACCGGTCCTGTTCAACGCTCGGCGTTCTATCTTGTTCAGCTTCTGGACGGGTTCGAGACCACCCAGGAGCATACGATCGATCGACTATCGAAACGAATGGTCGACGCTGGATTGACAGATGTGACGGAGATCGCGCAAGTGCGAACGATCCTCGGTACGCTTCGGCTCTTCCGAGCAGGAAAGGGACCTGTTAGTCGTTCGAATACGGATGATTCTCAACGCAGGTCGGAAATGGGTGTTCTCTCCTGACGGGCTATGGCCCCGGTTATTGGTTGCTTGGTGCGGTTTATACGAAGCCGTACACGTTTTCGTGAACACTCGCGGCCACGGTATTCTGCTGCGCGGGGAGCTATTTGGAGCTACCAGAGTTTTGTGGACACTGGCCTCAAAAGCCGGAGGGCTGACACCGCCAAGGTGCTGATGTCTTCGTTCTCGATTGTAAAGCGACTCGATCTATTCTGACACGTCGTTCGTCGCAAGATCGCGGCTACGCAATCCGTTGTTCGTTCGGTCATCGAGATCAACAAATTTGTGGGCGACGTGACGTATTTTGCCGCTCGGCCACGAACGGACTTGTAGACAACTTTTGTAGGAGCATAACGTGCTGAACGCCGAGGAGGAGAGTGGATTAATTCGCATTAGGGCAAGCGGGCAATTGCAGAGTTCGGACTATGACAAGGTCGAACCTATGTTTGAAAGAACGGCCTTGCGCGAGCCGGGATTGGTCTCCATGGTGATTGAGCTGGCGCCCGACTTTTCCGGCTGGGACCTTGCAGGCTTATGGCGCAAAATGAAATTTGATGCAAAGCATCAGTTACGCTTCGGGCGCATCGCTATCATTGGCAACAAGGCATGGGAGGAGTGGGGTGCGAAGCTGACCAACCCATTCTTTCCTTCGACCGAAATACGCTTTTTTGAGACGACCGAGCTCAGCGATGCCGAAGCGTGGGCAAGAAACGCTCAGGGAGGGGCCCGACTTGAGTGAGGCCAACCTCGATCTCGGATCGGCTAAGAAGCGTCGCACACTTTGGATTGTCTTGTGGCTCAATGTGGCGATCGCGGTTGGATTCTTCACGACGGGCGTATTCGGCGATTCCAGCGCACTGATTGCGAATGGCCTCGACAATACCTCTGATGCGATAGTCTACGCTCTGAGTTTGCTGGCGTTGTCCCGCTCACGCTCATGGAAGCGGATTGCGGCACGATTCTCCGGCATCATGCTGCTGGCTTTTGCCGGCGGCGTGATCGTGGACGCTGTTCGCCGGTTTATCGAAGGCTCCGAACCTGTGGGACTTATCATGATGGTCATGGTGGCTGTCGCCGCTGTCGTGAACCTGTTGTCGCTCTACCTACTCAAACGGTTGAAGAACAAGGATGTCAATCTGCGTGCGGCGACTACGTTCAGCGTCAACGATTTCGTCTCGAATGGCGGCATCATATTGGCAGGCATCGCTGTTCTATTGACAGGTGCCAATTGGCCGGATCTGGTGGTCGGAGTCGCTGTCGCGGGAATTGCAGTTTATGGCGGCGTCGATATATTGCGCGACGCTCGCTTGGACGTTCACGACGAACGTGGAACGGTGCACGGTGAGGCAAGAGACTAACGCGATGATAGTCGATGGGGCGATGGTCACATCGAAGTCGCCTCAGGAAGAGCTTGACGTGACCCCGGACAAGTGCCAACATATGAACATCTATTCAAAAGTAGTGATGATGCCTGCCAAGTCGCGCAATGTAGTTAGCTTGGGTTCCAACGATGCCGTCGTGCAGTTGGCGGACCTCTTTCGAGTCATGGGCGATCCGACGCGATTACGCATAATCCTGGCGTGCCTGGATGAACCTATTAGCGTCGGCGAGATTGCGGAACAACTGTCGCAATCGCCGTCGCTGGTCAGTCACCACCTGCGGCTGCTCAAAGCCACACGGGTATTGCGCGCTGAGCGACGCGGCAAACAAATTTTCTATTCAGCGTTGGACGAACACATTCGTTGCGTAATCGATGACGTGGTGGCGCACGTGGGTGAGCCGCTTGACATTGAGGAGGCAGGCTGATGACTGGTTGCACGGCTGGTTCGTTTGACTTAGCGGAGAAGAACGCAAGCCTGTCGGTGCTGCACCTTGCACATTTTCACGTCCTTGTGACTCGAGACGCGGTCCGTCGGGCAAGCGCAGATTTGCGTGCCGCAGGCGGTGTGTGAACTAAATGCTCCCCTCGGAGCAAATTCCGAGGTAGGATAGCTGCGCTATGAAATCCTATTGGTGCATATTGGTCTCGATTTCCGTGCTCTTCACGAGCGTGGAGAGTGCTGCCGAGCTGCTGGTCGAAGGTGGCTTGCCGCACGCTGACGATGTGGCCGCCCATGAGAGCGAATTTGGCCACTCTCTTGAAGCCCATGAGGACGAATCGTCGAACGTCGAACTCGACGATGAGCATTGCACGCATTGCTGCCACGGTCATTCGGCCAGCATCACCGGCCAATTCACCTCACTAACAACGTCGTTCGTGGCGCGCGAGCTTGCCATGGGCCGCTCGGCGTACGTACACAACTTCGCGCAAGCTCCTCCAACACCCCCTCCCAACGCTTAAATCTTTTTTCCAATAAGTTCGTGCCTGCCAACGCGAGTTGATGCGCACGCCGACTATCTGTCTTCGGAAGATGATTTATGCACATTCGTATTGCTGCGCTCGCCCTTTTTGTTGGCGGGCTGATATTTGTTCCATGGGTGGCAGGAGCCGCTGAGCCGCCCACACCTGGCGCCGTGCGTGCCGACCCCGCACTCATCCAATTTGTGCAAACCGTGGTTGAAGCAAATCCGCGGGTGCAAGCCGCGCGCGCGGCGCTTGATGCGAGTGGCGCGTTCCGCGACGCTGCCTCTCGTCCGCTTTACAACCCGGAATTGAGCCTCGACGCCGAAAACTCGGTTGGCGACACACGCACGCTCGGCATCAGTCAGACGCTCGACTGGGGAGGCAAGCGCAAAGCCCGTACGGCTGTGGCTGAGTCTGATCGATTGGTGGTCGAGGCAGAGTACCTTGCCGCACGCTGGTCCGTCACCGTAGAACTCCTGGATGGGCTCGCCCAACATCAGACCGGTGTGGAGCGTGAGGCGCTCGCGCAAGCCCGTCGAGAGTTCATGGACAGATTTGCGGATCTGGCACAGCGCCGCTTCGACGCCGGCGATCTTGCCCAGGTGGAACTTGACTTGGCTCGACTGGCATCCACGGATGCGCGAATTCAAAAGGCAACCGCTGGCGCAGGACTCGCCGAAGCGCGACAGGCAGTGCGAAACCTGACGCCTCAGTCATCCGCCAGTGCGCAGTGGCCATCGCTGCCCAGCGCTTTGCCGTCGCTGCCAAAAAGCGCTGACGATCCGCAATCGTTGGTGCTGGAGCTGCCGGAAGTGCTCGCGGCGCGGCGGGAAGTTGCGACGGCCGATGCCGTGGTCGAACTGCGGCGCCGTGAGCGGCGACCGGACCCAACCCTAAGTCTCGCCGGTGGAGACGAGGACGGCGAGACCTTGA
The DNA here is from genome assembly GCA_963976365.1 of uncultured bacterium. Lineage (GTDB taxonomy): Bacteria > Pseudomonadota > Gammaproteobacteria > Steroidobacterales > Woeseiaceae > UBA1847. The sequence continues at coordinate 90,147 of CAXBKH010000016.1, forward strand.
TTGGGCTCAACGTGACCATTCCGATCTTTGTGCGCAATAGCTTCAGCCACGAAGTTACGGCCGCCCTGGCTGAGCGCAGCCAGGCCCAACAAATTGCCAATGACGTCATGCAACGCGCTTACGCCCGATTGATTAGCGCAGCTGAGCGCTACGAACTTTCCCGCGGCGCCTGGGGTGATTGGCAACAGATCGGCGAGGCCAGCCTGACACGTCAGACCGAGCAGCTGCAACGATTGTGGGAAGCCGGTGAGCTCAGTACGACTGACTACCTGGTGCAACTGACCGCGACGCTGGACGTGCAAGAAAGCGCCCTAAACCTCCGCGAGGCCCTGTGGCGTGCCTGGTTCGAATGGCTGTGGGCCTCGGGACAGGTGGATGCCTGGCTGGGCCGAGGTAGCTACCAATGAACACCCCCAAACCAACAACGGAGAACGTAACGATGAACACCCTGAAGCTTTGGGCGGTGTGTCTGTGTTTCGCACTGATCGCCCCGGTGCATGCCCAGGAAGATGACCACGATGATCACGGCGAGGAGGAAGGCAGCGCCATTGAGCTTTCCGCGGAAGAACAACGCGGCGCTGGCATCGTATTGGATGCCGTAGCGCCACGGGCGCTGAAAGAGACTATTCGCGTACCCGGCGAGGTGGTCATCAACGCGTACCGTTCCTCGCGCGTAACCCCCCGAATCACGGCGCAGGTTGCAGCGCGTCACGTTACGCTTGGCGATAGCGTGGAGGCAGGTCAACGCCTGGTGACACTGTCGAGCGTCGAGATGGCCGAGGCGCAAGGCATGCTCATTGTCGCGGATCGCGAGTGGCAGCGGGTTAAGAGCCTGGGCCGGGAGACGGTCTCCGAGCGCCGCTACACCGAAGCACAGGTTGCACAGCAGCAAGCCCTTGCGAAGGTGATCGCCTACGGCATGACCGAGGCGCAAGCGGCGGCACTCACCCGATCCGGTGATGCCAGTAAAGCAACAGGCGCGTTTGAGTTGTTGGCGCCGCAGGCCGGTACTGTGTTGCAGGATGACTTCATCGTCGGTGAATTGATTGAACCCGGCCGTGTGCTGATCGACATCAGCGATGAATCGGTGATGTGGGTGGAGGCGCAGACGGTGCCGAACGGCATGCCCGACATCGATGACGGTGCTACCGCGCGCGTGAGCCTTGATGGCATCACGTGGCTCAAGGGTACGGTCATTCAGCGTCATCACCGCCTGGACGAAACTACCCGTACGCAAGGCTTGCGCATTGAGGTCGACAATGCCGATGACCGACTGCATCCCGGCCAGTTTGTCGAGGCCGAGATTGTGACTGGTACGGGTGCGCCGGTACTCGCCGTGCCGAGCGCTGCGATCACAATGATCGAGGGGGCACCGACTGTCTTCAAGCGCGAGAACGGGGATGAGTTTCATGCCGAGACTATCAAGGCTGGACCGACCGTGGGCGATTGGACCGTGGTCATGGGGGGCTTGAACGTTGGCGACGAGATTGCCGTCGATGGCGTGTTCCATCTCAAGTCACTGCTACTTAAGTCTTCGCTTGGCGAAGGCCACGCGCACTAGGGGAATCCAATGTTAGAGAAACTCGTAGAAGCCTCACTGCGCTACAAATTCCTGGTGCTGATCATCTTTGGCGTGGTCGCTTTCCTCGGCTGGCGCGCCGTGGTGACGGTGCCGATTGACGCGTTCCCGGACGTGACGCCGGTGCAAGTCAACATCTACACCGAATCCCCGGGCCTGGCCGCCGAAGATGTGGAGCAACTACTCACGTTCCCAGTGGAATCCGGCATGGCGGGTCTGCCCAAAGTGCAGCAGATCCGTTCGGTGAGCCTGTTCGGCTTATCGTATGTGGCCGTCTATTTCGAGGACGACATGGATATCTACTTTGCCCGTCGCCTAGTCATGGAACGGCTGCAGGAAGTCGGTGATCGGATCCCCGAGGGCTACGGCACCCCGGAGATGGGGCCAAACACCTCCGGTTTAGGGCAGGTGTTTTGGTACACGCTGGAACGCGCCGATGAAGAATTGAACCGGGACATCACGGACATGGATCTCCGCACCTTGCAGGACTGGAGTGTGCGCCTGATCTTGCGCACCGCACCCGGGGTCGATGACGTCACCTCCTGGGGCGGCCAGGAGCGCCAGTTTCAGGTGGTGATGGACCCCTTAAGTCTCATCAAGTACGACCTGACCTTCACCGAAGTGATGGAGGTGATTGAGGCTAACAACCGGCAGGTCGGCGGTCAGTACGTCAATCTCGGTGCGGAGCAATACCTGGTGCGTGGCCTGGGTCTTGTTGAGAACGAACACGACATCGGTGACATGGTCATCAAGGTCGAAGACGGCACGCCGGTCTACCTGCGCGACATTGCGCGCATTGTTCAGGACGGCGCGTTGCGATTCGGCGCGGTCACTCGCGATGGCAAAGAGGTGGTCCTAGGCATGGCGTTGTCGCGCATTGGCGAGAACGCGGCCGATGTCGTCAATGAGGTCAAAGCCAAAGTCGATATCGTCAATCAGTCCTTGCCCGAGGGGGTGGCACTTCGCCCCGTCTACGAGCGCACGGATCTCGTCGAAAAAGCGGTTAGCACGGCGGTTACAGCACTGATCGAAGGTTCGATCCTGGTCGCCATCGTGTTGTTTCTGTTCCTTGGTGAGTTGCGATCCGCAGTGGTGGTTATAGCGGCCCTGCCGCTGGCCATGCTGATTGCGTTCATTTTCATGGGTGAGGCCGGCCTGTCGGCCAACCTAATGTCATTGGCGGGACTTGCGGTCGGCATCGGCATGATGGTCGATGGTGCGGTTGTCATGGTGGAGAACGCGTTTCGCATCATGGCCGAGCGCAAGGAAGCCGGCGAGACCGTGGACCGCAGTGCCGCCGTGCTGGCAGCGGCTCGGGAGGTCGCGAACCCGATCGCCTTTGCCATCATGATCATCATCGTCGTTTTTCTGCCGCTGTTCGCGCTGCAAGGTCTGGAGGGAAAGCTCTTCAAACCGATGGCGTTCAACATCAGCTTTGCCATGGCCGGTTCGCTGGTTCTGACGCTGACGCTCATTCCGGTACTTGCGGCGATGATTCTAAAGCCCAAGGAAGAACGCGACACCTGGTTGGTGCGGGTGATCAAACAACGTTACCTACCCTTGCTGTCCTGGTCACTCGCGAACAAGAAAATCGTGGTTGGTAGTGCCATCGGTTTACTTGTCGCGAGTCTGGCGCTGTTTCCTTTCCTCGGAAAAGAATTTATGCCGCAGTTGCAGGAAGGCTCGATCATGTGGCGGGTAACATCGATCCCCTCCGCATCGCTCGACCAATCGATCAAGATTTCGATCGACATTGAAAACGCCCTATCCGAGTTTCCCGAAGTCAAAACGACGGTGGCAATGATCGGGCGTGCTGAAAAGGGCGAGACCGCCGATGTGAACTACATGGAGATCTACACGGAACTCAACCCCGAAGATGAATGGCCCGGTGATCGCGATATCGAAGAGCTGGCGGAAGCCATGCGCGAGGAGCTGGAAGTCGTGGTACCCACCGCTGTGGTGGCGTTTACCCAGCCGATCCAGATGCGGGTCGAGGAACTCATCTCCGGCGTACGCGCAACCCTTGCCGCCAAAATCTACGGAGAAGAACTGACCGAACTCGATCGCTTGAGCGAAGAAGTGAAGGATGTGATCGCCGGCGTCGAAGGGGTCGCGGATCTGTCACTTGAAGCCAACGTCGGCAAACCGCAAATTCGCATACAGGTGAAACGCGACCAGCTGGCGCGCTTCGGCCTGAACGCGGACGACGTACTCTCGGTGGTGCGTACCGGCATCGGCAACGAGCCGGTGTCGACACTGATCGATGGGGTGCGGCGTTTTGATATCACCGCACGACTAAACGATGCCTCGAAATCATCGGTGCAATCGATTCAGCGCATACCGCTCAAGACCAGCGGCGGCGCCATCGTGCCACTCTCTGCGGTTGCTGATGTGACGGTAGCGGAGGGCTACTCCTTCGTACGGCGCGAGCAGTTGCAGCGATACGCCGTGATTCAAATGGATGTGCGCGGTCGCGACGTAGACAGCTTTGTCCAGGACGCCAATGCAGCCATCGAATCACAGGTGGAATTGCCGCCGGGTTACTGGATCGAGTGGGGCGGCGCGTTCGAGAATCAGCAACGCGCGCTGGCGCGCTTGTCGATCATCGTGCCGCTGACGATCTTCTTCATCTTCGTGCTGCTGTATACCGCGTTCAACTCCGTGAAGTACGCGACGCTCATTATCGCGAATGTACCGTTCGCAACCATTGGTGGCCTGTTGGCCCTATTCGTTACCGGGCAATACGTCTCGGTACCGTCGGCCATTGGTTTTATCACGGTGTTCGGGGTGGCGATGCTGAATGGCATCGTGCTTATCAGCTTCATCAATGAACTTCGCGAGAAGGGTCTTTCGGTTGAAGAAGCAGTACGTCATGGCGCAGAACTTCGCTTACGTCCCGTCCTGATGACAGCAAGCGTTGCGATTCTCGGATTAGTGCCGATGCTCCTGTCGAGCGGCGTTGGCGCTGAGACGCAGCGGCCGCTCGCCTCCGTCGTGGTGGGTGGGTTGATCACTTCGACGCTGCTGACCTTGGTTTTATTGCCGGTTATCTACGAGTGGATGGAGTCGCGCGCAGAGCGGCGAAGTGGGGCGGCATCAGAATGATTGAACAGAACTGGAAAGACGGTTGCGCCTGCTGGTGCCTAACGGCGTTAGCGCTTGCCGCGATGCAAACAGCTGCATTGTGATGACAGCGTATCGCTGCAGCAGATTTTTCAAGTCCGACAAGGGAAGTGACACATGAACATGAAAGAAGTCAAAGCGTTCATACACCGCAATCGCGTCGCTGACGTGGTCAGCGCACTCAACAACTCAGGTTTCCATAATATTACCGTGGTCGACGTGCAAGGAATACTAAGGACCCTTAGCGGCGAAGAAAACCATTACTCGGTGGAAATCGGCCAAAAAGTAATCAACGAAGTCAAGCTTGAGCTTGTTTGCGATAACGAAACGAGGGTTGCGGAGGCCGTCCATGCAATACGGAATAACGCCAAAACCGGCAGTCCGTCCGCGGGATGGATCTATATCACGGAGATTCAGTCGGCCATTGAGATCACCGCATAGCAATGCGCATCAAGTCGTCGAGTCGGCCTGCACCCGATCGACGTGTTCGCCGACAGCTTGGAGGAGGGTAAGTCAGTGACAGCGTTCAAAAGCGTTCGATTTCTCATGTTAGTCGGAATGCCATTTCTATTCGCCTGCTCAAACGTTCCTACGAGGATTCATGAGCCGGGCGTGGTCATTGAATCGGCGTCAAGTGAGGTGGCACGACTCCGGTCGGTCGGTTTCTGGACCGATCGCGACGGTTTGACGTTGCGCGGCGAAGTGCTGCCCGCGCTATCTGGGCAAACTTTGCCAGGTGGTCATGTCGATATTGCTATTACCGTGCCGGATCGTTCGAGCACGGTTTGCACGCTTGCACCGATATACCAGGAGAACCAGCACGCCGATAGCGACTTTTCGCACGCGTTCGTCGCCCTGCCGCCGCGCGGAAGCCGAGTTCGGGTGGCCTACCACGCGACCGACATTACTCACGATGATTGCGCGAATTGAACAGAGGTCTCAGAAAGTTGGCGTTCCAGGCGGCGCGAAATGCTGAGGCTCTTTGGGACAAAGGAACAGCATTGGTGACTCTTTACTTCGTTGTCAGTGTGCTCTTTTTTATTCTGCTGGTCGGATTGTTTTTGTGGCACCTCTCTACGGCACACAACGATTGTGGTGAACCAGCAACCGACTCATCACGTATCGTCGATTCGCAACCGGGAAGCCGATGACAAGACATCGATGCAACCGCCCTTCACCGCTCCGGAATGCCGGGGACACGGTTGATGCAGTTTGTCGTACTCAGTCCAGGTTCTTGTTGGCGGCGAGGAGAATCAGAACTGCAGGAATACTTAAGCACCGCGAATTTGAACAAACTTGCAATGCGATTGCTTCAGTTCGGCGACAACGCCGATTTGGGAATTTGGGCGAGTCGAGCACCGTACCGGCGCCGATCGTTGGTAGACGATGAATTGCTCAATTCGACAAAATCGTGACCTGCTACCACGAGCCGCCGTGGGCGCGATCCTCGGCGTGTTATTCCTGCACCCGTTGATGACGGTCGTATTCTATGCTGAGTTCAATGACCTGTTGGCAAGCCCCGCCGATTCGATCTGGATGTTCGTCGAAACGCGATTACGATCCGCCGCATGGCTGGAGTTGATTCCCATGAGCGTTGCGTTCGCACTCATTGGAATTGCTTTCGGATTACTGTTTGGGCGCTACGCCACTGCCTTGAAGTCGTCGCAGGATCGGGTGCAGTGGCTGGAGCATGAGCTGAACTTGAGCTTACCAAGTCTCGTCGCCTTAGGCGAAAACGAACGCCTGGAATTTAAGTCAACGCTGCGGTGGGATCTCAAAGAGCGATGTACCAATAAAACACTGGAAAATGTCATAGCCAAGTCAATAGCCGGACTCATGAATCATCGTGGCGGCAGCTTGATCATCGGGGTTGCCGACAACGGTGACGTCATTGGCATTGGCGCAGACTGTCAAACATTAAGACACAAAAATATCGATGGCTTCGAGCGCGCACTCATGGATGTGGTACGAAAATCGCTCGGCGCGCACGCCTGTACGCTCATTCATTGCCAATTTCCCTACCTGGGCGACGAGCAAGTTTGCCGATTGATTATCGAACCATCGGTGGTGCCAATATTTATCCAGCACGGTGGCACAGCGCACTACGTCGTCCGTACTGGCAATTCAACCCGGGAACTGGATGCCCGCGAAGCCCATGCGCACGTCGAGCAACGAAACGCGGAAGCGCGACGGTAGTTCCGATGGCAATTGTATTCGCGAAGGAAGCGTCTTTCCAGCGCGACGAGGAAGATTAAGGAGATGTGATGCGCGTTAAGCGATTCACCCGTTTGGTGTCTTTCGGCCTCGGCGTACTCGGCTTGTCGTCGTGTGCGTGGATCCCCAAGTACATCAGCGACCCCGGCGTCGAAATTCAAACACTGCCGGCCAGTGACGGCCGCGTCACCTCCGCTCATTTTTGGCGAGATGATAAAGGAATCCAGCTGTGGGGGGAGGTTGTCGGCAATCCGGTGACCAAAGGCCCAATCGGCGGTCACGTTGACGTCGCCATCACCTTGCCGGACGGCGAGGGTATTGAGTGCCGGACAACCCGGCAGCGAATTCAACCGCGGCACACGAGGAAGCCGTATTTTCTTGATTTCGACGCGCTCCCGCCACCGGGCAGTGTGGTCACGGTGAAACACCATGCGGCCGGCGAGCAAGGCGCTTGTGCACATGAATGGTAACGATGCTTTTACGACGTGGGCAACGATCGCAGCGAGACGGAGCATATAGATGACGACAAAGACACAGCTTGACCTGGAAGTATTGCTACCCGATGTGCACGAAGAAGGCGATGCGTGTTTTCAGCGACTGCGCGATCAAATATCGGCCCGGACCGGTGTTGAGAAAGTACACCTGATTGAACGAGTGCAGGGAGATCCGCTGCGACTGTGCGTGCACGTCGATTCGTCCAAATTCTCCGTTCAGGAGCTGCGTCAATTTGCGAATCGAGCAGGCACCCGGCTGCAAGAGAAGTATGGCCATCTGCTCTTGAGTATGGCCGCGTTACCGGCCTCGCGAGCAAGACGTCTTGGCAATCAACTTGCATCGGCCGCCGGAGTGCTGGAGGCCATAGTCGCGCCGGATGGCCAGGTACGAATCGAGTTCGATCGGGAGCAGACCGATGAAGGGGCGCTTCGCCGGCACCTTGATGCCCTCGTCGGTGCAGGACGTGAACCCGGAGAAGCCGACCACGCGCACGGAACCGTGTTCGGAAAGAACACCGAACTCGCGTTTGTCGCGTTATGCGGGGCCACGTTGCTGGCCGGTTGGTCGCTCGACGCCTTTTCTGACATATCGAAATGGGCGGCGCAAACATTGCTGGTAGCCGCCTACTTTTTTGGCGGCTGGTTTACGCTCCGGGAAGCAATAGCGAATCTTCGCGCTGGTCACTTTGAAATCGATACCCTGATGCTGGTAGCCGCAATCGGCGCGGCATTCCTGGGCGAATGGGCCGAAGGCGCCCTGTTATTGTTTCTGTTCAGCCTTGGTCATGCCCTAGAGAGCTATGCCATGGGGCGCGCCAAGCGCGCCATCGAGTCGCTGGCCGATCTCGCTCCCAAAACGGCCTCGCGTGTGCGAGGCAACCGCGTAGAAGATGTTCCGGTCGAAGAGTTAGCCGTCGGCGACATAGTGCTTGTTCGACCCAACGAGCGTTTGCCGGCAGACGGTTTTGTCATCAAGGGCACGAGCAGTGTCGATCAGGCACCCATCACTGGCGAAAGCGTACCAGTGGACAAGCATTCTGTTCCGGATACCGAGGAAGCAGCGGAAGATCCCGATTCGGTCGATGCAGAGAGCCGGGTATTCGCCGGGACGGTGAATGGTAGTGGTGGCTTGCACGTGTACATCACGAAAGTCAGCGCTGATTCTACGCTCGCACGGGTCGTGAACATGGTTCACGAAGCAGAAACCAATCAGTCGCCGACTCAGCAGTTCACAGATCGTTTTGAGAGGACCTTCGTTCCCACGGTTCTGTTTGGCGCGGTGGTGACGTTGTTGGTTGGTTTTTTCATCGATCAGTCGATGAGCGATAGCTTTTACCGCACATTTGCGTTGTTGGTTGCCGCAAGCCCCTGCGCACTCGCGATCGCCACGCCCAGTGCCGTCCTGAGCGGCATCGCACGCGCCGCGCGCGGCGGTGTACTCATCAAGGGTGGCAGCCCGCTTGAGCACTTGGGGCGGCTACGATCGATCGCGTTTGACAAGACGGGCACATTGACCGAGGGCAAACCTAAGCTGACTGATATTAAGCCGACGGAGGGTGTCACGAAATCTGAATTGCTTCGCGTAGCGATCGCGGTCGAGTCGCTGAGCGATCATCCGGTGGCGGCGGCCATTGTACGGGATGGTTCTGAGCACATCGACGACACATCCGCAATGACAGCGACTGGTTTGCAGAGCATCACTGGTCGCGGTGTTACTGCAAGCATCAATGAGGACATAGTCCACATCGGCAAAGATGACCTGTTCGACGAGGTGGAAGGGCCCCCATTGCCCGAGTCGCTTCGCGCGGTCGTCGAGGAACTCGAATCGGCGGGGCGCACCACCATGATCGTGCGGCGGGGCGCTGATTACCTTGGCGTCCTGGGGCTGATGGATACACCGCGATTGGCAGCGCGCATCGTGATCGAACACCTGACCAAACTCGGCGTACGACGCATGGTCATGATCTCCGGCGATAATCAGAAGGTGGCGGACGCTGTAGCAAGAGAAATCGGCTTGACGGAGGCGCACGGCGACCTTATGCCAGCGGACAAGGTTGAGACGATTCGCAAACTCCGCGAAGAATCCGCCGTGGCTATGGTCGGGGACGGTGTCAACGATGCGCCCGCCATGGCCAACGCCACCGTTGGCATCGCGATGGGCGCAGCGGGTTCTGACGTCGCGTTGGAAACGGCTGACGTCGCGCTCATGGCCGACGAACTCCGCCACCTGCCGTTCGCCGTCGGATTAAGCCGCGCCAGCAGTCGTATCATTCGCCAAAACCTCTGGTTCAGTCTCGGCATGGTGGCGGTTCTGGTGCCCTCGACGCTTTTCGGACTGAGCATAGGGGTCGCGGTTCTGATGCACGAAGGTTCGACCGTGTTGGTGGTTTTCAACGCGTTGCGCCTGCTGGCCTATCGCGCGCCCGAAATGCCTGACAATCCGGTGTCGCCACAGAACGGTCTAAGCACTCAAACGCGAGCGTCTCCCATTGCATAGACGGAATCAGAGGAATACATAAAAATGAAAAATCGTTCACCCTTAGCAGTCGCCGCAAACCACGGTGTCTTGTTGTCGACATTCATTACCACGAATGCGGCCGCCAACCCAAGTAATGGATAGCGGCGGATCAAATGCGGGGCCACTCGGGACGACTGTTGGTAATCGATGTGTCCGAACGTGACGACTCATGAGCAGGCGACGAAAGCGACAGCCGCCGCCTAAGCGAACGAGTTTTTTCGTCTGGGTGCGGCGCGGATCCGAGAGGTCCGTTCGGCCGATATTGAGCCTCGCTGGCATCGCGATCTTTATGTTCTTTTGGATGGTGACCCGTTACGAACCGGCCACCGCACCCGAGGATGCGGATGTGGTGGTGTACGCCACCGCATCCTGTAAGTGCTATCGCCCGTGGGTTAGAGCGCTTAAGCGAGATGGCCTCAAAGTAGGCGTCGTGCAAACACGATCTATTATAAGAACGCAGGCAGACCTCGGTGTGCCCCGCGAGTTTTCCGCGTGTCACACGGCGGCCGCCGGCGGCTATTGGTTTGAAGGCCACGTGCCCGCCGAGTCGATCGCCCGTTTGCTTGCGGATACGCCCAGCAACATCAGTGGTCTTGCCAATCTGCGGGCGGAGCAGCAAACGGGCGAGCGACTTCTCTGGGAGGTGGTCACCTACGATGCCGAAGGAGACCCTATTTCGAGCATCCCGCAGGTTGAAGAATTCAGCGAGCGAGGTGAAGGGGTAATCCATGAACAATGATGGCCCGCGTTATGCCGATACGTGGATAATCACGGACCAAAAGCGTACCGGAGGAACTATCCATGTGTACCAAGAGGACCGCTAACGTTTCTACAGCTTGCGTGAATATCGCTACGGCGGAGCTCGTGTGAATTGAGGATCGAGCAACAATGGTGTGAGCGCACTCTTGTGGCAATTTTTAACCGGATAGGGATCGGCGGTCTACTAGCGATTGCTGGAGAAGCACCGTTCTGTCAACCGCGAACGACCGTCGATCCCACCATAACAGCAGGCGACAGACGGGGAGTTCAGCAAGGAATACAACCGCTTTTCGAAGTGAACGCGGCTCTCATGATTGGGTCGCTATACAGCAGCAGTAAGGTAGAACAAGGAAAGAAAGACGTGCGAACGTACATGTGTGAAAGTCACATGCTCGATCGCAGAAATTTATAACCTCAGCGTCAGCGGGAGGTGATTGGATGAGCAGGAATTCGATTGGCCGGGTAACCGCCATAATGGTGGCGTTTCTTGCGGTGGGTACGATCGCCACCGCGTTTGCGCAGCGACCTGGACATAACCCCATGACACTCATGGACCGGGATAACAACGGCTCAGTCTCACTGAAAGAGCTGAGGGATTTTCGGCCCGAAATAACGGATGAGATGTTTGCACGGTGGGACGTGGACAGCAGTGGTGGTCTCGAACAGGAAGAGCTGATGTCGGCCGTCAGAGAAATATTGGCGACGCAAGCGGAGAACGACGAAAGCTAAGCGATTTCGCGAGCCGTGCAAGGCCCGAACCTTCTACCGTGAATTAGGTCCAATATTCTCGCTAGCAAGACGTTGCTGGGCTGCGCTAACCGGCTTGGCGCCCCTAGTCATGTATGGCGATTTGCGACGACAGGGCGTCAGATCGTTGCCTAAACCGTTCGTCTGCCGACGTCCTTTTTCGAAAAGGGCGGGCGAGATTCTTGAGGAGTATGCGGCTTTAGCTGCGTTTCCGACGAACAGTATCAAAGTTGCGTTCCGATTGCCCAGCCACGCCGAGCCCCGACAACGAAGTTTTCGGAGAAAGCATGATGAAAGTAATAATTCTCTTAGCGAGCTGTCTCGCCGTGAGCGCCTGTAGCGCGTTTGGTTTGGACCCTCGATCGTCGCCGGGCCAATATTCTGCATCGCTGCCGGGTTCTTACGGAGGCGCTTACCATTCTTATCCGAACGGCGCGCAGATTCGTCGCTCGTCAAATGGCCCATATGGCGTTTATAGTCGGCATTATTTGCGCTCGCGCCACACCTCAACCTACGGCTATAGCCCAGGTTTCTATCGAAGCCTGGCGCATGGTCATTCAAGCAGCGTCACGCCCGGGTTCAGTCATGATCCCTTGCACAATTCGAGCCTCTTAGGCGAGCATCGGTATAGCCTGAATTTCGACAATCGACACGGCAGGTATGGGAACAAACATCGTCGTCCGCATTGAGCCGAGATGCAGATCAAGAGGGGGATTCTTAAGTTGTTGCCCGGTTGACGCTGAGACCGGCGAACCTCAAGCAGATTCATCGGAACGCGTATTGGCCTATTGATGGCTCTAACCCAGGAGCAAGTAAGCATGGTCGATCTGAGAGCGTTCGTCAGGGGACATCGCTTGTTCAAACCTGGACATTGAAAACACCGAGTCGGGTATCGGGATCGTCCGGACCGTGGGCGCCCGATACTCGCGGCGGTGCGCGTCTAAAACCCGTAGGTAATGCCCAAATACGCCGTCCGCTCCAATCCCGGACGTACGCCTGCTGGCCGCCTGGCGGCCACGTAGACCTCGTCAAGCAGGTTGTCGATCTTGAGATAGGTGCTTACCGCGTCGGTGAATCGCCAGCTGCCCATCAGGTCCCAGACGACATGAGCGTCGATCGAGTCTTTCGCCGCAATCGGGCCTTGGCCTGCTGTTGCCCGCATCTGTCCGACGTAGGTGGCGGACAGATTTGCGGTCCACAAGTTGGCGTTCAGCCCGGCCGCTGCGCGTATCTGATGCTCGGGTATGTACGGCAGTTGGTCGCCAACGCGCACGTCACCCCAAGGCTCGTACTCGCTCTCGAAAGCATTGCGGAACTCGGCTACGGTCGTCCACGTGTAGTTAAGGCTGAGCGGAATGCTTATGCCGGTACTGCCGATATCACCAATGGCCGAGCTCATGCTGAGTTCGACACCCTGCACCGTAACCTCGCCTCCGTCGTACTGGTCTCCGACCTGGCCGCTGCCGCCGGTCGAGGCAGTTACCGTGCCGACGAGGTTGTCGTAGTCGTTCAAAAAGTAAATGCCTTCGAAATTCAATTTCTCGTTGTCGAATCGCGCGCCGAGCTCGAAGTTCAGGCTGTTTTCCTCTTCGGCGCTGCTTCCCGGCGCCGGCGGATTGAACCCCTTGTGTACGCCCCCAAGCAGCCGCCAGCTGTTATTCAGCCTGAACAGCACCCCCGTGCCAGGAATTACCGCCGAAATCGAGCTCTCACGTATCCGCGTCGGTCCAATCAGCCGGTCCGGATCCGCCGTGGAATAATCGCTGCGTACGAGGTCGATGTCTTCGAAGCGAACGCCGGGCGTGAATATCCAGCGGCCGTTGCGAATCTCCGTGTCAACAAACAGCGACTTCACGTCCGCCGTGCTGACACGATTCGTCTGTGAACCCGGGGCACCCGCGGTGGTCTGTACGAGCAGCAAGTTTTCCATCCGGTAGCGATTGTCGCGTTGCAGTCGATCTTCTTCGTCTTCGTGAATTCTGAGGCCGGTCGTCAGCGATATCTGCGTGTCCCCGAAAAGCAGGTCCCAGGTGATGTCTCCCTGGATGCCCTGCGAAAAATAGTCCCGGTTGTTATGGCGCTTGACGATGGCATCGTCCGGGCTGGTGCTGCCGCGCAGGTAGTCGAGTTCCGTCGCATAGGCCTGCGAATCTGCCAGCACGTCGCCGATGCCGACGCCCGCTACTGAATCGAGTTTGTACCAGTCTCTGGAGAAATCGTTGCGATAGGCTGTAACCTCCGCCCGCCAGTTGCTGTCGCTCTCGATCATGTAGCTCATTTGCAGCATTTTGTGCTCGCCATCAAACACATCCCCGGCTGATGCGGCGTACCGGCGATTTGGATCCGTGGCAAAATCGTCGTCCGTAAGGCCGAGGTAGGTTTCGTCGGACTGCTGATTTGTGTAGCCGGCTTTGAGGCGCAGGCTTTGGTAGACGGACGCATCCGGGGCACTGTCCAACTGCAGCTTCAGCAGGTAATCCTCGATGCCGAACCCGGTAGTGCCCATATCGGTGGCCGCAGGCCCGTCGATCGTCTTGAAGCCGTCGCTTTTCGCCTGTACCGTTTCGATGAGCCATGAGAAGCGTTCGCCGCGCATGCCGAAATTCACCAGCGCGTCCAGCGTGTTGCGCTGGCCGACTCGGAAATCGACGTAGCCGCCGCTGGACTCCGGAATCGGCGTCGAGATCAGGTTGATTGCACCGCCCGTGGTGCGCGGACCGACGGCGATCGCTGCCGGGCCTTTTAACACTTCCAGCGCGTAGATGCGGCGCTGGGTAGGGAAATAGTAGGCGGCAGGCGCCGAGTAGGGCGCCGGTGCAATCAACACGCCATCCTCGAGCACCGCAATGCGCGCGCTGCGATCGAGCCCAGAGCCGCGAATACCGATATTGGGCCGCAGGCCGAATCCTTCCTCTTCCTGCACGTAGACGCCGGGCACGGTCCGCAGGACGCGCATGACGTCGCTCTGCAGGAACAGCTGGAGCTCTTTCTGGTTGATTAGGTGGGCTGAGCCCGGCACGTCGCTGACGTCGCGCTGGTGGCCGATGATGGTGACAGTGTCGATCGGGTCGGGGCTATCCGCCCATACCGGCGAAAAAGCGATACAGATCAGTGTGATAACGCTCAGCGATGCTTTGTGCGAGAAGGTCGGCAGCATAGGTTTTGTAGTTTCCGGAGGAAGCTGGAGGGGAATATGCCGTAAACGTTAACGCAAATGAGAACGATTCGCAATAAGTATTTCCCGACGAGTGGCAGGAAGGGCGAGGGACCGGGTTCTACCCGGTCCCTTTACTTCATCGAAGTATCCCAGATCATACTCCAGGAAGCTGACCAGCCATATTTGGTCATCAACCTCCCGTATGCCAATGGTTTGGCCGGCGAACACCGAGCTGAGATTGATCTTGCGTCTGCTGAGGCAGATGCGCCCGGTGTGGTTGCTTGTTGTTGTAAATCCCGATGAAGTTATCGAAGCACTCTTGCTGTTGCAGGAAGTTGAAGGAAGCCGAACACGGATTCTTTGAAAGACGACGAGCTGATAGAGTCGAAGCGCGAGAACCTCAAGCTACGAGCAGAACGCCGGCGCGTGAAGGAGGAGCGCGACATCCTGAAAAAGGCCGCCGGGTACTTTGTCAGGAACCAAGGGTAAAGTACCAGTTCATCGAGGCCCATCGTCAGTCGTTCTGTGTTGCCGTGATGTGCCGCATCCTGAAGGTAGCTCGAAGCGGATACTACGACTGGATCGATCGTCCGCTGTCGAACAGGGCATGCGAGAACGAGCGCCTGCTGGCGCTGATACGCGCATCACACGCGGCCAGCGGCGGCATCTACGGTTCGTCCCGAGTTACCGCGGATCTGCGCGAAGTCGGTGAGACTTGCAGCAAAAATCGAGTGGCTCGTCTGATGCGAGTCAACGATACACGGGGTATCACGGGGTTCAAGCGGCCCCGACCGCTGGTCGGCAAGCCATCGCTTCTCATGCCCAACCGACTGCAGCGGCAGTTTACTGTCGGCCGGCCTGATGAGACCTGAGTTACCGACATCACCTATGTCCGCACTTGGCAGGGTTGGTTGTACCTGGCCGTGGTGATCGATCTCTTCGCGCGCAAAGTCGTGGGCTGGTCAATGAAGCCAACGCTCGCCAAAGAACTCGTTCTCGACGCGCTGCTGATGGCGGTATGGCGACGCAGGCCAACTGAGCCTGTCATTGTCCGTTCAGATCAGGGAACGCAGTACGGCAGCGACGCCTGGTATCGATTCTGTATCTCGCATAACCTCAAACCGAGCATGAGTCGTCGAGGCAACTGTTGGAACAATGCAGTTGCCGAATCGTTCTTCGGCAGCCTTAAAAAGGAAAGAATCCGCAAACAGATCTATCGAACTCGAGACCAGGCACGTGCCGACATCTTCGACTACATAGAAATGTTCTACAATCGAAGACATCGTCACAGCCATCTCGGTGACGTCAGCCCAGAGGCCTTTGAACAAGCCTCAAAATGCAGTGGAGCCGTGTCCGTCTAACCAGGGGAATTTCATGTCGAGTAGCTCATCATGTAGGGTCTTGAGACCCTACACTACCCGTGTCAGCAACTCTTACGATGCACTGAGTTATCTCGAAAACGGAACAGATCGATTGACGGTGGCGGCGAATAAGAACCGGGGAATTTCATTATCATGACCGAGTCGCTAATCGGCACAATTCAGAGACTACCGCCTGACGACTGCGTCACCCTGCAGGAGCTGGATGGCCCAAACGGGAAGCTGCGAGTCAGCCAGCATGGCCAATATCGCTGGTTGCAGATGGCGGACGCATCCATTCAGTCGCTGGTAGATGTCAGAGCGCCTTCGCGAGTGCTGAGCCCGTCAGTTGTTCTGATGCTGATGGGCTTGGCTTTTACTCAAGGTCGGTCGCGTCTGCTGAACCTGGGCCTGGGCGGCGGCGCCATCGAGCGGTGCCTGCGGAAAGACTTTCCGGATCTAGCGGTAGAGAGTGTGGAGGTGGATTCACTGGTTGTCGCGGCAGCAAGAGAGCATTTCATGTTGTCCGATAGTCAGATTGTCCACGAGCAGGACGCGGAACGGTTTATTGCAAATGCATCGGGCCTTTATGATCTGGTGCTGTGCGATCTTTTTTTCGCTGATCAGTTAGCCGCCTGTGTTGAGCGCAGCAGTTTTTTCGCCGACATAAAGCGCTGTCTGTCCCCAGGGGGCGTTTGCGTGATGAATTTGCTGTACACCGATCAGCACGCCTTGGTGAACGCATTGAAAGCAGCCAGAACGCATCTGCCAGCGACCTGGCTCATAGAAATCAAGGGTCATCAGAACGTCATTGCCTATTTCATGCATGAACGCAGTGAGGATGATGCCGAACTGCAGCTGGCATGTAAGCAATTTCTGCAAACGCTGGACGCAGAACCACTGACTTTCGAGTGGGAGTTGGCGTTCCTGCCAGATCGCCGGCCCTGAACATCTGGCGTGAAATTTACCGTCGCAATATTTTGGCCGAACCGACGCCACATCTACCTCGGCGGCGAACGCGATTAGCCCACCCAATACCCGTTCTCAATTCAGGCGGCTTGGCCCCATCGAGTCGGTTGGTGTTTAGATATCTACGTCGTGCTCGCGCAGAAGTCGTTCGAGAGACGCTAGCTGCGACCGGTAGTTTTTCCACTTACCAATGGACGTGCTGTAGATTGGTCGCCGCACCTCCACCGCGCTTGCTGTAGTTACCACGGTACTCGATTCGTGAAACGACAGGCACGCCCGGTCCCACTCAAGATCACAGTAGTCGAGTAGTTTTCGGGTCTGGGTTTCCTGATCAGCGACCAGGTCTTCGTAGCGAACATTCAGAATGCGTCCAGGTAGACAAGCATTCCAGTGCCGCATCAAGCGCCGGTACGCAATGTAATAGCGCCCAATGTCGTCGAGCGAGTAAGTAAACGGGTAGGCGCCCTTGAAGATCACCTTGTACATCGCGTAGCAGGCATCCATTGGATCGCGGTGCACGTGAATGATTTTTGAGCCGGGCAAAGCAAGGTGAATCAGGCCGGTATACAGGAAATTCAGTGGCATCTTGTCGGTGAACATCCGCGTGCCGCCGGTGAGATGGCGCGTACTGTCGACATAGGCCGCGCCAAGAGATGAGAAATCAAGGCATAGAGTTTCGTCAACTAGCGTATCAATTGGCACCTGTGTCGTGCGCATTTTCGCGTAGATTGGCCGCATCAATTCTATTGCGAAGTTTTCAAGTTCGCCGGCCGACGTGACTTCTGCATGGCTGGTCAGTATCCGTTCGACCAGCGTCGAACCTGCGCGCGGTAGTCCCAAAATGAATACCGGCTCTGAAGACGGACAACCGGTGACGTTGTCATTCAGTCTTTCCGAAGTAAAGGCAGTCTCGATTTTCTGCAACTTCGCGACGTCCTGTTGCACGTCGTAGCGCATGTTTTCACGCCGCTTATTGGTACCTCGTTGCAAACAGGCAAAAGAGCGATCCCATTCCTCGAGATCCTCCAATTCTTTTGAGAGCGCATAGCAAAGTAGCATCTCGCCTCGCCACGGCAGGGAGTCCGCGTACAGCTTATCTGTGAGGGCAGCCACGTGATTATTATCGGACGTCTGCTTGCGCAGGCCGCTTCGCGCATAGCAGGTTTCATAGTCGTCCGGACGGAGTTTGATCGTACGGTCGAAACAGCGTTCGGCACCTTCAAAATCACCAGCGAAACGCAGCGCCGTCCCAAGGTTGTAATGGTGGCCGGCATCCTTCGGCGCAAGTTTCACTGCCCCCTGGAAACACGCTAGAGATTTTTCGTGCGCGCCACAACGGGTATACACGGCCCCGAGTGTTGCCAGCGTATCGCCGTGGTCAGGCGCAAGGACCATCGCACGGTCCGCCACAGTTACCGCTGCTGCAAAATCTCTGAGCGACGCCAGATTACTGGCCTTGTGAGCAAGCAGGCTGGCGTTGTCGGGCTCGAGTTTTTCGGCGTTCTCGATATGTTTGAGTGCCCCGCGGTAGTCCTTCGCCGCAACGGCGATAGCGGCTTGCAGCGACAATACATCGACCGACTCCGGAAACAGCGACACGAGTCGGTCACCCAGTTGCTTGGCTTTGGCCACATCGCCCAGTCGTAGCGCACGGACCGTTGCCGAATATTCAGCGGAAGCCCGGCCCAAATCGCCGCGACGGGCACCGCTCATGCGGGGAACGACAACCGCGGCGCGTAGCCGCCGTCGCACGACTTGCTACTTGCTGTGATAGGTAAAACGGATTCCATAGTTTCGCGGCCTGGTGACAAAGTAGAACTGACCTGCGGGCCCGTTCCTCGCAGCAGGAATGCCGCCGGTCACGCCCGGTTCATCGAATACATTATCGACAAACGCTGTCACTGACCAAGATTCGGAGCGGGATGCGAAGGTCGCGGACACATCCCAGATGGAGAATCCGTCAATTTCGAATAAGCGAATTCCTTGGAATGCGGAATCTGCCTTGCTGCGGTAAAAGCCGTTCAAATGGTAGTTCACGCCGGAAAACAAGTTGCTTGACAGTGTCTGTTGGTAGTCCAGTGTCAGGCTGGTCATGTGCTCCGGTACGCCGGGCAGGGAGTCTCCGTCGCTTCCGGTACTACCATCGGGTGCCGTGAAATCTGCGGTCAGTTCTGCGCTGGTATAGGCATAACCAAAACTGAAGCTGAGATGGTCCGTGAGGTTACCGAACGTCTCCATTTCCAGGCCTTGTGTTCGCGCACCTTCGCCATTCACCACCGCCGGGTTGCCGAAAGGCGTAAAGGCATCAATCTGCGGGTCTTCCCAGTCGATGTAAAATGCCGCCAGCGTGTATTGAACCCGGTCCTCAATTCGACCCTTCAGTCCGATTTCCCAGTTATCGGCGCTATCCGGCCTGTAGGTGAGCAATTCGGGTGGGTCAGGCAAGAACGGATGGGTCAGTAAGGCAATATTGCCGCCACCGCGTCTATAGCCTTCGACCCAAGTGCCGTACAGCATAAGGTCGTCGCTGAACGCGTAGGACGTGTTCAGCTTGAAAATCGAGTCACTGTCGTCCTGTTGAACATTGGCGAGGATCGCACCGTTCGGATCAACGCCGTCGGTCGCGCAGTAATAGCCGCACTGCGGCAGAAACTCCACGAGGTCCTGCTCGAAGTCCGAAGAGAAGACTCTGGCGCCCAGCGTAACTTGCCATTGGTCGCTGACGTGATAGGTCAGTTCGCCGAATGCGGCCAGATCCTTGACGACGATCTTGCGATCGAATATTGCGTTGACGTCGCTATTATTGGCGAAGGAATAGGGTGGTGGATCGCCGGCAACCCTTGTCAGATCGTTCCACGCGGGCGCACCAGGAACCGTGTACAGAGACAAGACGTCATTTCTTACGTCAGAATAAAACGCGCCGACCAGCCAATCAACCTTGCCTTCACCGTTCGAGCGCAGACGCAATTCCTGAATGAGACCTTCGTCTTTGGTAATACTTTGTTCCGGTGCGATTACGCGCGGGAATGCTGAGTAGTAGTATGGCTCGACGTTGACCGTCCAAAAATCCGTGTAATCGATACTCTGATCTGATTTATTTTCATAGACGGAGGTTGCGGAAGTCAGCGTCGCAAATCCGAAATCGACGTCAACTTCCAGCGACGCGAGATTGACCTCGCGTTCGTAAGGTTCACTTGTCGCGTGATATTCGACGTAATCCTCGCCGCTGCCGGAGAACGGGTTCTGGATCTGGCGACCGTCGGACTCATCGCGCTGGTTAAGATACGTTAAGACCGCGTCCACGCGATCGTTCGGCTGAAACCGAAGTGCCGCTCGGGCGTTGCGGCTGCGGGTGTCACTTATATCTTCGACGCTTTCGATGATCGGCGCCGAGTTCACGAGGTCGGCGGAGTCAGCCGGCAGTGCCGCACCCGCACTGTCCAGGCTATATCGACCGTTTGCGTCGATAAATCCTCCAACGTTTTCGTAGCCCGCGTTGACTCGCAACGTCCAAGTTTCGCCGAGAGGGACGTTCAATGTCCCATTCAGGTTGTAGCTTTGCTCGTCGGAGTCCTTCGTCCAGAACGTCCCGCCGCGGATGTCGACAGAAGTCACGCCGGGGTCCGGTCGCTTGGTCATCAGCTTCAGCGTGCCGCCCATGGCGCCCGAGCCGTAAATGGTGCCCTGCGGGCCGCGCAGAACTTCCACGCGCTCGAGGTCATTAAGTTGCAACGGGAAAAACACCGGTGTTTCATTCAGGTAGGTCGATATCGGGGCCACCGCAACGTTCGGAAAGTCAAACGAACCGATCATGGCGTTGGCGTTGATACCGCGTAGGATGATATTCGGGTTGTTACCGCCGATGCGGGCACCTTGATCGAGAAAGGCAACGCCCGGCACCAGGCGCAATAAATCGCCCAGGTCACCGACGCCCGCTCTCTCGATGCCATCGCCCGAGATGGCGCTGATATTGTAGGGAATATCCTGGATGGACATCGAACGCCGCGTGGCCGTAACGACGATTTCTTCGAGAGCCTCCTGTGCTAAGGCCGGCGCCGACTGTAAGCCCAGGCCGCCAGCTGCGGCAATGGCTGTGATACCGCCACTCCTGAGCGTATTACGGCGTGACTTTTGGCGGATACGGCGGACCTTGTTGTGCCGGCATTTACTGTTCTTGACTCGCTTTGACATGTCGTTCCACCCCTTGGGTCCCGAATATCACTCACTGAATTGCAGCATAAACCGAAGGATTATTCAATTATTCGGCAATTGAGTGGGAGCGGCCGCGATTTTGATGCAGGTTCGGATTAAGGTGCTTCAACTGCCTGTGTCGTGTGTGGGTCGTCGTCCTGGTGTGAACGTAGCAGCGTCAAGACCATCAGTTTGAGATCGGCACAGGTGCGTTCGGATCGCCGCGGGCGTTGTTCGACGACAACAATTAACAACACGTGGCTTAACTCGAGAAAAGCGCGGCCGAGGCGATTCAGTTCATTTTCTGTCGCACGAAACCCGAGTCGCAAAAAAAGGCTGATCATCTTGGAGATAATCAGGTCATCGTGCTCGGCGTCGAGATGGCGCAGCTCGGGAATGGCGCACAGTGCTTGGGCAAGTGGCAGTAGTGCGCGCTGGTTACGGTAAACGACTACGAGCTGATCGATAATCTCATCGACGAACTCCGTCAGCTCCATCTGCTCCACGTTCATGCGCTCTATCGCTGCAAGCGCAGTGGTCATTTCATCGAGCCACGTGGTTCCTAACCTATTAAGGATCGCGTGCTTGTTGGGAAAGTAGTGATACAGTGACCCGACCGAAATTTTCAGTTCGTCGGCGATCATCAGCGTCGTAAGGTTGTCGATACCTACTTCCTCAAGCAGGCGCGCCGTGATATCGAGGATTGCTTGCTTGCGCACTTGCGCACGGCGTTGCTGTGGTGTTCTGCGCAGATTCAGCGATTCTTTTTTCGACGTGCGGCGTGGGTCAGGCATGAATTCGAGCTCCCTGATGATAGCTGCTGTCGGAGCGTAGCAGAAATAACACGCGCGATTACCGAGGCCGGTAGCTCAGGATGTTCCGGGGTTGTCTATTCTCAATCGTCACAAAGCGGCAGTTTCGCGGCGCGAAAGAAACGCCAACGAAAGTGCACCCACGCCGACAATCGCCAATTGGGCGCTTACGCCTTGTACGGTGGGATAAATCCCGAGCCAGTCGATTCTCGGCACGCCGACGAAGGTCACGCCGATCATGCCTGCTTCCTGGAGGGCCGCAACGCCTTTACCCGCGAATATCACGGCGAGAACGAACATCAGCACGCCGTTGGCTCGAAAAAAGAGCCGTAGCGGCAGGCGCGCTCCAAGGCGAAATACCACCCAACCTGCGGCGGCCAGTGCGAGTGCCGCCAGTGAGCCCCCCGCAATGAGTGGTGATGCATTTTGAGATTGCAGCCAGAGCGCCTCGTAAAATAATACTGTCTCGAGAATTTCGCGATAAACAGCAATGAAAGCCAGAGCGGCCACGCCCCACAAGGTACCGCCCGACAAGCTTTTACCGAGTCGTTCACTAAGGAATGCCCGCCAGTGTGCCGCGTGGCTGTGACGATGAAGCCAGATACCGACATACAATAGAACAATAGCCGCCAGTAATGCAGCCACACCCTCGATAAGTTCCCGTTGTGCACCGCTGATATCGATCACTGTTTTGATACCAATCCAGGTCAGTGCGCCTGCGGTCAGAGCGCCTATCCAACCGAAGTGCAGGTATTGCATTGCTGAAGGATGTTCGGTGCGCTTCAGATACAAACTCATCGCTGCAAGCAGTACGATAGCTTCGAGGCCTTCACGCAACAGGATCAGAAAGGCGCTTGCGAATAGTGTCGCTGTTGACGATCCGCTGGACGATAGTATTTCTGCGGCTTCCTGCAAGCGCATTTCAAGCCCGGCCGCCGACGATGCGAGATCATCCTCAGGTACGCCGTCGCGGATCATGTTTCTCAGAACCAACAGGTCCTTCTCGATGCCGACCGCGAGCTGGTCATCCAGCATTCGAAGCGGAGCTTCGATCAGTTCGTAGCCTTCGAGATAGGCGGATAAGGCCAGTTGGGAGGCGGTATCCGCCTTGCCACTGCGGTAAGCCGAGACAACATCTCTTAGACCGGCAATCGTACGTTGAATGGGATCGCCGGACGAATCAGTCAGTGCCTCCGGGTGCCGGCGAAGGTACGCGAGAACCGGGCTGGGCAATTCCATGTTCGCCTCCATCTCGGCGGGCGTTCTTGACGTGAAATTTGCGAGACTCGGCAGTGTGTCACGCCATGCGTTGTCATCCCAGAGTCCTTTTCCCAGTGCAATTGCGTCCTGGTCGTCACGCAGGCCAGCAACGTAAAACGCGAGCGACCAGCGCTGATTTTCTGTCAACGATGAGAATGACGGCATGCCAGTCCCTGTAACGCCCAAAGTGAGTGTTGAGTAAAGGCCGTACAGGCTGCGCTGTCGTGCTCGCCCGACGTCATGGAAATTCGTTGGCGACGGGTCCAGCGCGAATCCCGCGAGGCCGTCCCCACGTCCTGAATCACCGTGGCAAACTGAACATTGCTCGGCATACAGGGACGCAACGCTGCCTGGAGCCGGCACGAAGATAGGAGCGGTGACGACATCGTAAGCTTCGATTAAGTTGGCGACGAGACGACGTGAACCTGACGCTACCTTGTCGCTGGGAGCGCGCCGATTTATCAGAGACGCCAAAGCCTGAGCTTGTGAAAGTAAATCTTGTCGTTCCGTTTTAGGGGGCAGCGTGAACAAGAGTTCGTTGACTGTGGTGAGAAACTCGCGTTGCTCCGCATACTCGACCGCATTGACGACAGCCCCGGCTTGTACCGCTTCGGGATAGTCGATCGCTACGTAGTCCAATGCGGCGACAATCGACTGCGCGCTGGTTTGCCATTCCGGGGGCGTGGGCGGCTGTGACTGAGCACCAGCGATAGCGCTGAAACCAACTAGAATCGCAATGAGAATTATTCGCATTGTGAGATGCTAAGTGAGTTGTTTCGGTTCGGCAAGTCCCCAAGGAAGTACTGGGACCATTTGCAATAAAAATATTGGGCGATACCTCGTCGGCGTCCTAGCCTGGCGATGCTGTCTTCGGCCAAAATTCAACCGATCATGTCAGCATGAGTAAAATCACCCCTAAATGCAGAACTTTAGTCCGGCCTATAAGCGCCTACGACATACACCAAGGCCTATCGCGCACAAATCTATCTCGCGACTGTGGCACCCGTTGATCCGGATTTTCAGCGGCTATTAGCAGAAACGGATCATCACACCGACGAACGAATCAGGACCCGCAGGCGCCGCTGCGAGGTAGCGAAATCTCGAAGCACGTACGGCCGTCGGCTGACAAGACGCTGACGGTTCCGTCGTGCGATTTGACGACGGACTTTACGATCGCGAGCCCCAATCCCACACCCGGATCGTCGTGCTGTCGTGACGGATCAATACGATAAAAGCGGTCGAACAGCCTCGGTATGTGCTCGGGCGAAATCGTAGGCCCAGGATTGGAGACGGAAATGCGGATGCTCCCTTCATTCGACGGACCAAGTGACACTTGCACGGTCCCGCCGGCTGGCGTGTAACGGATCGCGTTGGACAGGAGGTTGCTCAACGCGCGGCGCAGCATCAGTCGGTCGCCAGTGACCCTGGTGGCGCCGGTCAGGGCGAGCGTGACGGCACGTTCTTCCGCCCAGCCCTCGTAAAACTCGAACAACGCGGTGACTTCGCTCGCCAGATTGAACTCGGTAAGACTGTGCTCCTGGCGGCGGTTATCCGATTGCGCGAGAAACAGCATATCGCCGACCATCTTCGCCATACGATCATATTCTTCCATGTTTGAGTACAGTATTTCGCGATACTCATCGGCCGCGCGTGCCCGCGATAAACCTACTTCAGTCTGTGTCATTAGCGTCGCGATAGGCGTGCGTAATTCATGCGCGATGTCGGCATTGAATTCCGACAAACGATGAAATACTTCATCGACGCGCTCAAGCATCTCATTGAAAGAGACTGCGAGTTCCCGAAGTTCGGCCGGCACGGCGTCCGGGGACAAGCGAATGTCCAACTCGTTCGCGCGGATGCGACGGATCCGCTCAACGATGTCGTGCAGCGGCGCATGACCGCGGCGAACCGCGATCCATCCCATCAGACTCATCAGCGCAATGCTAGCCACGATCAGCAGCAACAGGTTGCGGCGGAAATCAGCGAGAAAGACCAGATGATGTTCGATAGGTACCGCAACTGCCAGCATATACGGAACCTTGGCGGTTGCGTCACCGATGTACACGAACTCGGTGAGTACACGGTAGTTGTGATCCGAATCGCTCCAGTCCCGCACCGCGTTGGCGCCAGGGCCTTCGCGGACTCCGGAGGCGAGCGGCGATAGATTTGGGCCCGCACTCGCATAGAGGATCCGCCCGTCGGGCCCGCTAACATATAACGACGCTTCATGATGCCCGACCAGAATGTCGGCGAACCGCCGTTCGAGAAGCGCGTGTTCCAGTCGTGCGCGGTTGTCGGAGAGCACCGCCTGGGCGGCATCGGCAATAACCTCGAGTTCGTCGCTATCCTGATCTTTGAAGTGATTCTCGGTCGACTGGACAATGACCCAACCGAATATCGTGAAGGCAACCGCCGCCGCTATCCCGAACATTAGCGTGAGGCGCAGGGCAAGCGATAGCGGACGCCGCACCGTGATGGCTCAGGACTCGCCAGCGGCTTCGAGCATATAGCCCATGCCGCGGACGGTATGAATCAGCTTGCAGTCAAACGAATCATCGACCTTGGCACGAAGGCGTCGAATTGCCACATCGATGACGTTCGTGTTGCTGTCGAAGTTCATGTCCCATACCTGGGAGGCGATCAGGGAGCGGGGCAGCACTTCGTTCTCATGGCGGATGAGGAGTTCCAGCAGCGCGAACTCCTTGGCAGTGAGGGTGATGCGCCGCCCGGCACGGATAACGCGCCGACGCATCAAGTCAAGTTCGAGGTCGGCGACGTTGAGGCTTGTTTCGATCGCGGGTGCCGCGCCGCGCCGCAGCAATGTGCGGACTCGGGCTAGCAATTCGGCGAACGCGAAGGGCTTGACGAGATAATCGTCGGCACCCAGTTCGAGCCCCTTGACGCGGTCATCCACGGTGTCACGGGCAGTCAAAAACAACACCGGGACCTTGTCGCCGGCATCGCGCAGCGCCTGCAGGATCTTCCAACCGTTAATGTCCGGCAGCATGACATCGAGAATCACCAGATCGTACGATTCGGTCATCGCCCGATGGTGGCCATCCAGCCCGTTGCGGGCGAGGTCGACCAGGAACCCTGCTTCGGTCAGGCCTTGCCGCAGGTACTCGCTGATTTTGGCCTCATCTTCGACAATCAGTATTTTCATACACGGTCCGCTGTGTCTCGGTTGACGCGACAACGTCGGCGTCTCCGGGTCTTACCCGACTCGGTAACCAGAGTACGCGCTAAGGGATGGCAACAAGATGACGGAAGCATTACGTGATTGTAATGCATATGACAGGTTGCGGTCAGGGCGCTGAGTATAGAGTAGCGCGTCTTGTGCTCCTCCAGGAGCAACGCATACGGGCTTAATTCTATGAACGGGAACGCGGCGTCACCCTACATTTCAGCACTTCGATTTCGCTGGTTAACGCCTTTGTACGATGCGGTCGTTCGGGCGACAACCCGAGAGCGGCATTTCAAGCCGGAGCTGATTGATCAGGCGACCATTCAACGTCGTCATCGGGTGCTGGACCTGGCCTGCGGTACCGGAACGCTTTCGATCTTGATAAAGCAGCGTTACGCCGAGCAGGAAGTATTTGCGATTGATGGAGATCCCGCCATCCTGTCGATCGCTGAACGCAAGGCACGTAAGCGCGGTGTCGCGTTGCGCTTTGACCAGGGGTTTTCTCAGGATTTGCCATATCCCGATGCCCATTTTGATCGTTTGTTGAGCAGCCTGTTTTTTCATCATTTGAGTTGGGATGACAAGCAGCGAACTGCGGCCGAGATACTGCGTGTGCTGAAACCCGGCGGTGAATTACATGTTGCGGACTGGGGTATGCCCGCCAATAGCCTGATGCGCGCAGCGTTCCGTCCGGTGCAATGGCTGGACGGTTATTCCAATACGCAGGACAACGCAGCAGGCAAGTTGATGCCGTTGTTTTCAGAGGCGGGCTTTGTGGACGTTATTGAGCATCGTCACATCAACACGCTGTTTGGCACGTTGCGTCTGTTCAGTGCCAGCCGTCCGACAGGGCAGGATGTCGAGGAGAACACACCCACATGAAGATTCCCAAAATACCGTCGCCGTTTCCCCACACTTCCCGTCGAAGGTTTGTGCAAGGGCTGGCGGCCGGTGGAGTGCTGGCCGCGATGCCAGGTCTGCTTTATGCACGCGCCAAATCGGAATTTGCCCATTCAGGTACGGCCCCGGTGCTGTCCGGACAAGAGATCGATCTGGTCATTGCTAAATCGCCGGTGAACTTCACCGGGGCAGCGAGAATGGCAACCACCATCAACGGCT
>CAXBKH010000017.1:0-108039 GCA_963976365.1 uncultured bacterium
CAGGCAAATCGTCAGCACTGTGCGCGGAATACGAAAAAACTCGACGGTTCGCGCCAGCGCGAAAGAGTTTGGCGGGATGACACAAACATCACTCTTGATATCGACGAAACTCGATTCGTCGAAGGCTTTCGGATCGACGACGGCCGAATTGATATTGGTAAACACCTTGAATTCGTCAGCGCATCTGACGTCATAGCCGTAACTCGAGGTACCGAATGAGACGATGCGCTCGCCGCCTTGTTCACGGACCTGTCCCGGTTCGAATGGCTCGATCATGCCGTGTTCCTTCGCCATGCGGCGAATCCATCGATCCGACTTGATGCTCATTGTTTTCCTTCAACCACGATACTGCCGAATTTCGAGCGGTAGTCGGCCTTTTTCGCCGCCTGTGCTGCCGCTATGCGCATCGCGACCATCCGATAGGCACTGGCAGCCGCTGACGTTGGATCTGACAGAACCGTTGGCACGCCGCTGTCTGTTTGCTCGCGGATATGTGCCACCAGCGGTAACTGTCCGAGCAGCGGCACGTCGAAATCGTCGACGATCTGCTGGGCCCCGCCCCGCCCGAAAATCGCTTCCTCATGTCCACAGGAGGAACAAACATGAGTGCTCATATTCTCGACCACACCCAGCACCGAAATCGACACCTTGCGGAACATGGCAAGTCCTTTGCGGGCATCAAGCGTTGCGATATTTTGTGGGGTGGTCACGATGACAGCGCCGGAAACCGGCACTTTTTGCGACAGCGTGAGCTGGATATCGCCGGTTCCTGGGGGCATATCGACGATCAGGTAATCGAGGGCGTCCCAACGGGTCTGGTGCATTAGCTGGTTCAACGCGGATGTCACCATCGGACCGCGCCAGACCATCGGCTGGTCGGGATTCACCAGGAAGCCGATCGACATGACCTGAAGGCCGTGACCCTTAAGCGGCAACATGGTCTTGCCGTCCTCGCTGACGGGTTGTTCTCCTGTCAGTCCGAGCATATGGGGCTGGCTTGGCCCGTAGATGTCTGCATCGAGGATGCCCACGGCAGCGCCCTCAGCCGCCAGTGCCAGCGCAACGTTAACAGCAACCGTCGATTTGCCCACGCCGCCCTTGCCGGACGCGATCGCTATAATGTTCTTGATGCCAGCAACCGGCTTGAGACTGCCCTGGACCGCGTGCGCCGTAATTTTCGTTGTGATGTCGACCTCGGCGGTTTCCACACCGCAATGCGTGCGCAATTCGTCGGAAATTTGCGCGCGCAGATCGTTGAGGATCGAGCTTGCCGGAAATCCGATCTCGATCGTCGCGCTCGCCCTGGTGCCATTGACGCTGGCGCTGACGACCCGCCCAACCTCATGTAATGGCAGGCCAATCGCGGCTAACTCAATGGAATTGAGGAACTTATTCACGTCCGTTTCTGATGACACCGTCACACTTCGCTGGCTGGCATTAGGTAAAATTTACTTGCGAAGGATCGGCTTGCCGGTAAATTCGCGAGCACATTGTAACGGAGCTGGAGGCTCGCTGAAAGCCAGTAATGGCGGGCGATGTGCGGGAACCGATGTGGCATAATGCCGCGTTCGGGAGTAGCGGAAACGATCACTGGATGGCCTCGGGCCACCCGTCGGCGCCGCTTGGCTTGGGCATGGGCGAGTTAGATCTTGGTATTACATAACGCAACGACACAACGGACGGACTGAGTGGGTTTTCTCGCAACATTCCGCTCGGACCAGATTATTGGGCAGCTCATTGCGGAGCAGGATCCCGCATCGCCGGCCGCACAAAAACTGGTTACAAAGCTAAAAAGCGCCGGCAGCAAGGCCGTGCCAAAAATCATCGATGCACTCGCGATGTCGGACAAGACCCACACCATGGTGCTGGTCGACATCCTGGGATCGATGGTCAACGACAAGAATCTGCCGCTGTACAAGGAAGGCCTCGCCGACGGAAACGAGCGTGTCGTCTCGGGTACCGCGTGGGCGCTGTCCAGCAGCACGTCTTACAACGCCAATAACCTGCTCGACTTTTTCGAGGACGAAGAAGTTTCGAAGCCTGCGCTCATCGAAGTCCTGCGCGTACACAAACAGGACCTGAGTGTTCACGAGCTGCTGCGTCACGCTTACGAATGTGAACCGAAAGAAAAAGCCGCCATTTTCAAGATCATCCAGGAAACGATTAAGCCCGAGATGATTCCGGACCTTATTGCCCGGATGGGCGGCAAAGATCCGGTGATCAAGATTCACCTGATGCAGCTGCTGGCAAAATTTGACAAGGCGGAAATTACGAACGCGATGGAGATGCAGCTCAAGGATCCGAACAAGATGGTCCGGGCTGCAGCATTGTCTGCGCTGGCAACCCGGCCGGAAAAATCCATCAATATTGCCAAAGTGGCCGAGGTGCTAACGGATCCGGACCTCGACGTGCAGAGCAAGGCAGTCGACGTCCTGATCCGCATCAATCATCCGAATACAGTCAAGTACCTGATACCCGCACTGAAGGACGAATCGGAATATTCGCGTCGCGCGGCCGTCGAGGTCTTGAACGAAGTCGGCAACGAATCATCGGTGAAGGACTTGCTGGCGGCAATCAAGGACGCCGACTGGTGGGTGCGTTCGCGCGCTGGCGACGCCCTCGCGGAAATCGGCGGGCCAAGAGTCGTCGACTCTGTTTTGAAGCTCGTGACATCCAAAGACGAGGAAATCCGTCGCTCGGCGATCGAAATTCTGAACTCAACCAAGGACGAGCGTGCCGTTGACGGACTGATCAATGCGACCGACGATACGGATTGGTGGGTTCGCGAACGGGCCGTCGATGCGCTGTCAAAAATCGGCAGCCCCAAAGCCCTGCCGAAGCTTGAATCCATGCTCGGCGCCGACCCGAAGACCGACACGGTCGTTATCCGCGCCCTTGGCAAACTGGGCAATGCGAAACATATCTCCAAGATCGTGCCAATGCTGCAAAGCCAGGATCGCGCCATACAGATCGAGGCAATCAAGGCATTGTCTCATCTTGCCGATGAAAACCACGCAGAGACGATTCGCACTGTCTTAAAGAAAATCAAGCAATCTGATGAGTACACAATCATCAACGCTGCCGATACCGCGCTCAAGAGCCTCGATGACCGATATTCCGAGACCGTGATCGAGGAAAACGTACGTGCCGAAAAAATCGGCGTACATACCAAGACCTTGTTACTCGACAATTCCGACCTCGAAAAATTACTTGGTGCACAGGCGAAGGAACAGGAAGCGGCCGAAGCACCGGTCGTCGCCGAAGCGCCGACAGCGCTGCCGGTCCTCGACATCGCACAGCTCAATCCGGGCGACATTATCGATGGCCGATACAAGTACATCGAAAAAATCGGTAAAGGGGCATTCGGTACCGTGCTGCTGATGCACGATGAAGTGGTCGATGAGCAACTGATTCTCAAGTTTTTGAACCCGAACGTTTCGTCTGATGAAGAAATGATGAAGCGATTCGTCCACGAATTGCGGTACTCGCGAAAAATTACACATCGAAACGTCATTCGAATTTACGACTTCCTGCATTTGCAGGGAGCTTATGCGATATCAATGGAGTATTTCCCGTCGCACACACTGTCGGGCGAAATACCCGACAGCAAGCCGATGGACCTGAAGAAGGCATTGAAATATTCGCGCGATATGGCAACCGGTATGACCGTTGCGCACCTCGCGGGTGTCATTCATCGTGATTTGAAGCCAGCGAATATCCTCGTCAATGACGAGGGACTCCTGAAGATCGTGGACTTTGGTGTTGCGGCCGCTGCCAGCAGCGGCGACACTCAGCTGACGAAGACCGGCTACGTAATTGGTTCACCGAAATACATGGCGCCCGAGCAGATTCTTGGCAAGAAAGTCGACCAGACCGCCGATATCTATAGCGTTGGCGTCATTATGTATGAAATGGTAACCGGTATTCCGCCCTACAGTCGCGGTGATCATATGTCGGTCATGTATCAGCACGTCCAGGGCAAGGCCAAGCATTGCCAGGAAATCAACCCGAACTTGCCGGACGACTACGCAGAACTCATCATCAAGGCGATGTCGGTTGACAAGACCAAACGCCACCAGTCAATGGAAGAGTTGACCGAAGGTCTGGACTCCATAAAACTTTAAGGCACGACATGGCACGAATAGACGCCTTCCTGAAACTCGGTCTCGCACAGGGATGCTCGGACATCCACCTGGCCGTCGGTGTGCCTCCAATGTTGCGAATGAACGGCGACCTGATGCCGATCAAGTTTCGCGAATTATCTGACAACGAACTGGAGTCCTACATCCAGGAGATCCTGACCACCAAACAAAAGGAAATACTGTCGAAGGGCGACGACCTGGACTTCTCCTATGTTGCCGACGAAGGTGGACGATTTCGAGTCAATGTATTTCGAAAAGCCACCGGCTACGGCGCAGTGTTTCGTTACATCCCGGGTGACGTTCCAACTCTGGACCAGCTGCACATGCCGCCCATCCTCAAAAAGTTTTGTGACTATCACCAGGGTATGGTGCTGGTTACCGGCTCGACCGGTACCGGTAAGTCGACAACGCTGGCTGCGATGATCGATCACCTCAACTCAACGCGGTCGCTGAACATCATCAGCCTTGAGGACCCGATCGAATTCGTGCACCCAAGCAAGAAAAGCCAGGTCATTCAGCGCGAGCTCGGTACTCACGTCGCAAGTTTTGCCGACGGCGTCCGGTCCGCAATGCGTGAAGACCCCGACGTTATCCTGGTGGGTGAGCTGCGGGACGCTGAAACGATTTCAATGGCAATGACCGCAGCCGAAACCGGCCACCTGGTGCTGGGCACTTTGCACACGACCGGCGCCGTAAAAACCCTTGATCGCATCATCGACGCACTGCCCGGAGAATTGCGCGAGCAGACCAAGGGGTTTCTTGCCATGAGCCTCAAAGCTGTGGTGACCCAGGTCCTTGTCAAGACACCCGATGGACGCGGACGGCGCGCCGCGCTGGAAATTCTTGTCAATAACCGCGCGATCGCCAAGCTGATTACGTCGGATCAGACGCACCAGATTCCCTCGCAAATGCAAACCGGGAAAGCGCTTGGCATGCAAATGATGGATCAAACGCTGCTCGACTTTATCAATGCGAAGGAAATTGACCCGGATGATGCCATCCGGTTCGCCATTGACAAGAAGAAATTCCAGCGCTTCGTAACCGACACGGATCTTGTCCCGATCATCGATATCGGCGACGAGTCAAAGTTGTAGCTCAATGAAAAAGATTGACCAATACCTTCAAGCCGCCCTGGGGCAAAGCGCATCCGACCTGCATTTCATATCGGGTGACCCGGTGCGCGCCCGGATACACGGCAATTTAATGGCCATCATGGACGAAAGACTGTCGGTTGAACACGTGCAGGAAGCCATGGCAGAAATAATGGACGGTGCCACCCAGCGCACTTTCGATCAAAACGACGCCGCCGATTTCGCCTACGAAATTACCGGTGTTTCCCGCTTTCGAGTCAATGTGTTTCGCCACATCAACGGAATCGGAGCCATTTTTCGCGCCATTCCGTCAAAGGCGATGACGCTTGATGACCTGAATATGCCGGATGTTGTCCGCCAGTTGTGCCGCCACACCCAGGGCATGATTCTTGTAACCGGCAAAACCGGCTCCGGGAAATCGACAACGCTTGCCGCGATGATCGATGAAATGAACCGCCGATTGAAAGGCCACATCGTAACCATCGAGGACCCGATCGAGTTTGTTCATTCGGCGAAAAGCTGCCTGATCAGCCAGCGAGAGATCGGCGTGCACAGCGCGAGTTTTGCCAATGCCCTGCATTCGGCATTGCGCGAGGATCCGGATGTCATCCTGGTGGGCGAAATGCGCGACCTGGAAACGATTGGCATCGCTGTGACCGCGGCGGAAATGGGTATCCTCGTCATGGGTACGCTGCACACAAACGGCGCTGCTCAAACCGTGGATCGAATCATCAACTCCTTCCCGGCTGACAAGCAAAGCCACATTCGAACAATGATCTCGACATCGCTGCGCGGCGTTGTCTCGCAGCAGTTACTGCCAACCATTCATAAGCCAGGTCGTGCCGCGGCGCTTGAGATCATGATCAACACACCGGCAGTTGCCAATCTGATCCGCCAGGGCAAGCTGGACCAGCTCGAAACGGCGATTCAGAGTGGCGGTCGAATCGGCATGAAGACGATGGACAACGCCCTGATGGAACTGGTCGAGAAAGGCTGGGTGTCAGGGCAGGAGGCCTACCAGCAAGCCAATAACAAGCACAAATTCGAGAACGTCAAAGACATCGAATAATTCTTTCCCGGCGTGGCATAATCGCGCCCGATGCCCCAAAAACAAAGAAAAATACTCGTTACCAGTGCGTTACCCTACGCCAATGGCTCCATTCATATGGGTCACCTGGTCGAGTATCTGCAAACCGATATCTGGGTCCGATTCCAGAAACTTCGCGGCCACACCTGCACCTACGTGTGCGCCTCGGATGCTCACGGTACGCCGATCATGCTCAAGGCCCGCGAGCTGGGTGTTTCCCCCGAGGCGCTGACCGAGCGAATTTCGGCGGAGTTCATTCGCGACTTTTCGGATTTCGACATCGAGTTTGATAATTTTCACAGTACCCACTCACCTGAAAACGAAGCGCTGGTTGCGGAAATCTACACAAAGCTTCGCGATACCGGCGATATTTACACGCGGACCATCGAACAGTCTTACGACGAGAAAGAAGGCATGTTTCTTCCGGATCGCTTTGTCCGCGGCACTTGCCCGATTTGCAAGAGTGCCGATCAGTATGGCGATGCCTGCGAGGTATGCGGCGCAACCTACTCGCCTGAAGATCTGATCGACCCCGTCTCCGTGCTGTCGGGAACACCGCCGGTAAAACGGGAGTCCGAGCACTATTTTTTCAAATTAAGCGAATACACCGAGCGCCTGCGCGACTGGATGGACAGCGCCGCGCTTGACCGGAACATGCTCGCCAAACTCGAGGAATGGTTTGAAACCGGACTGCAGGACTGGGACATTTCCCGTGACGCGCCCTATTTCGGGTTCAAGATCCCGGGAACCGAGAACAAGTATTTTTACGTCTGGCTCGATGCGCCGGTCGGCTACATGGCGAGTTTCAAGAACTTGTGCGCGCGCGATACGAGCCTTTCTTTTGACGACTACTGGAAAGCCGGTAGCGATACCGAGCTCTACCACTTCATTGGCAAGGACATCATGTATTTCCACACCTTGTTCTGGCCAGCGGTCTTGAAAGGCGCCGGCTATCGGACACCGAGCAGTGTTTTCGCGCACGGATTTCTGACCGTGAACGGCCAGAAAATGTCCAAAGCACGCGGCACGTTCATCAACGGCCGGGCGTATCTTGACCACCTTAATCCCAATCACCTGCGTTACTACTACGCTGCCAAGCTTGGCCCGACAATTGAAGACATCGACCTCAATCTCGAGGACTTCGTTGCGCGCGTAAACTCCGATCTTGTCGGCAAGCTCGTTAATATCGCCAGCCGCTGTGCCGGCTTCATCAGCAAGCGGTTCGATGGACAACTTTCCGCGGCGCTTGAAAATGAAGCACTGTTTGCGGAGTTCGCCGATTGTTCGGAATCGATCGCCGAGCACTACGAGAATCGAGAATATTCGAAGGCAATGCGCATGATCATGACGCTCGCCGACAGCGCCAATCGGTACATCGATGAATACAAACCCTGGCTGATGATCAAGGACGACAGCAAGGCGGATGCCGTTCAGGCCGTCTGTACGCAGGGACTGAACATGTTTCGCAGCCTGATTATCTATTTGTCGCCAGTGATTCCGGGCGTCGCCACCGATGCCCGCGCATTTTTGAATGAGTCCGCCTGGAGCTGGAGTGATGCGGCGGCACCACTACTGAATACGCGCATCAACAAATTCAAACCACTACTGACACGCGTCGAAACACAACAGGTAGATGCCATGGTCGAGCAATCAAAAAGCTCACTGACAAAACCAGTCGAAGTCGCGCCGGCGACACAGGACAACACCATCAGCATCGACGATTTCATGAAAGTCGATCTGCGGATTGCGCGCATTGAGAAAGCAGAACCTGTGGACGGTGCAGACAAGCTACTCGCGCTTACGCTGGATATTGGTGGTGACACACGCAACGTATTTGCCGGAATCAAGGCGGCTTACGACCCGGCGACACTGATCGGCCGCCACGTTGTCGTTGTCGCCAATCTGGCACCAAGAAAAATGCGCTTCGGGGTGTCCGAAGGCATGGTGCTGGCCGCTGGTCCCGGCGGCGAGGATATTTTCCTGTTATCGTCGGACGATGGCGCAAAGCCGGGCATGCGCGTCAAGTAGACCTTACAATAGAGGCATGACCGACCTCATTCTCATTCTAATCAGTACCGTCCTGGTCAACAATTTCGTGTTGGTCCGGTTTCTCGGTCTGTGCCCGTTTCTCGGCGTTTCACGCAGCCTGGAAGCTGCGATCGGCATGTCACTGGCAACCGGCTTCGTCTTGACGCTGTCGTCAGCGACCGCCTACCTCTTACACGAGTACATCCTGCAGCCTTTGAACCTCGAGTACCTGCGAACAATCAGTTTTATCCTGGTAATCGCCGCCAGTGTGCAATTCACCGAAATCATGGTGCGCCGCATGAGCCCGATGCTCGACCAGGTTCTCGGCATATACATTCCGCTTATTGCGACCAACTGTGCCGTCCTCGGCGTCGCGCTGCTCAATGTGCAGGAGTCCAATAATTTTATCGAATCCCTGTTTTTCGGTGTTGGTGCGGCAGCCGGTTTCGCCTTGGTGCTGGTCATGTTTGCCGCAATACGCGAGAGGCTGGAAGCGGCCGATGTCCCGGCCATTTTTCGCGGCACGGCCATCGCCCTTGTCACTGCCGGTATCATGTCCCTGGCATTCATGGGTTTCGCTGGCATGGCGAGGCCATAACGGACCAGTATGTGGACTGCCATCGTCACAATCGCTGCAATCGCCCTGCTCGCGGGCGTTGGTCTGAGCTTCGCCTCGCGCCGCCTGCCGTCGGACGAGGGAGATCTTGTGGAGCAGGTCAATGAACTGCTGCCGCAAACGCAATGCGCGCAGTGCGGCTATCCCGGATGCCGGCCGTATGCGGCGGCGGTGGTGGATGGTTCGGCGGCGATCAACCTGTGCCCGCCTGGCGGCGACGAGACAGTTCGTCGCCTCGCCACACTGCTGGGCAGGGAGGCGCTGCCTCTCGCCGTGTCGACGGTGCCGTCGGTCGCGGTTATCGACGAGACCCTGTGTATTGGTTGCACACATTGTCGGAACGCCTGTCCCGTCGATGCCATTGTCGGGGCCCATCAGCTGATGCACACCGTCATTGAGAGCGAGTGCACGGGTTGTGAACTCTGCGTGGCGCCCTGCCCGGTCGACTGCATCAGCATGAGGCCCCTCGGATGAGCGCCCCAACCTATGATCTTGGCACGTTGCACGGCGGATTGCGCTTGCCGGGCCACAAGTCGGAATCAACGGCACAGTCGATTCAGGACGTCCCGATACCAGCACAGCTGGTTTTACCCATTACGCAACACGTTGGCGATGCGGCGCAACCCGTCGTGGCGATCGGCGAGCGGGTCCTCAAAGGTCAGCTGGTCGCTGCCGCGGAAGGTTCACTGAGCGCGCCGGTGCATGCGTCGTCGTCCGGTATCGTGCTCGCCATCGAACCATGGCCAGTTGGACGACGAAATGGCGAGCCGGCGCCCTGTGTGATTATCGAGTGTGACGGCAAGGATGAAGCGGCTGCACCGTCGGACGGGAAAACTGACTACAGGAAGCTGACACCTGAAGATCTGCTCGCCGAGATCCTGCAGGGCGGCATCGTCGGCCTCGGCGGTGCAGTCTTTCCGACTGCGCAAAAGTTGATGCAGGCGCGCACCTGTGAAATCGATCACCTGTTGCTGAATGGTGTTGAGTGCGAGTCCTACATCAGCTGTGATGACATGCTGATGCGTGAACGTGCCACCGAAATTATAAGCGGCGCGAAAATTTTGATGCACGCACTGCAAATCGATGTCTGTTTTATTGCTGTCGAAAGCGATAAGCCTGAGGCAATCCGGCAACTCGCAGTCGCCTTGGCAGAGTCGGGTGACACGCGCATCGTAATCAAGCAAGTGCCGACAATTTATCCGTCCGGCGGCGAGGATCAACTGGTGCAGCTCGTTACCAATCGCGAAGTTCCCAGTGGTGGCCTGCCCTCCGATGTAGGGTGTCTGGTTCAGAATGTTGGCACGGCTGCGGCGATTCACGACTGGATCGTCTGCGGCCAGCCACTGATTTCCCGCGTAACTACGGTCACCGGTGATGGTGTCAACAAGCCCATGAATATTCGGGCCCGAGTCGGTACGACGATAGAGCACATCATCAATTTCACTGGCGGCTACAGCGACCGTGCCAGGCAACTGATTATCGGCGGCCCGATGACCGGAAACTCCGTCACAACGGATCGCGTTCCCCTGGTCAAGGCGACCAACTGCATCCTGGTGTTATCCGAAACACCCTCGACCGGGCCTGAACTGCCCTGCATCCGATGCGGCGAATGCGCCGTCGTCTGCCCGGTGCAGCTCCTGCCACAGCAATTGTTCTGGTATGCCTGCGCCGATGACGAGGTCAAGCTACGCGAATTCGGGCTGACTGATTGCATCGAATGCGGCTGTTGTGACGTCGTTTGTCCGAGTCACATCCCGCTGACTGCCGATTTTCGGGTCGCGAAAGGCCGGATTCGTGAGCTGGCCGACGAAAAAGCGCGCGCTGCCCGGGCACGACTTCGATTCGAAGCGCGCAATGATCGCCTGCGGCGCGAACGCATGGAACGGGAGTCGCAACTGGCCGATCAGAAGGCGTCGGCAAAGAGTGCCGGCCCGGCCGCAATTGCCGAAATATTGAAACGCAGGAAGCAGGAAAAGGGGGACGAGGACTAGTGGAATTCGAGCGCCGCGAAGCCCCGTTCCTGATTCCGGCCGTCAGCGTCTCATCGATGATGCTGCAAGTGCTGGCGGCGCTCGTGCCCGCCGCTATCGCGCATGTCTGGTTTTTTGGTCCGGGCTTCATTCTTAACCTTCTGGTGGCGGCGATTTTTGCAACCGCCGGCGAAGCGCTGATGTTTAGCCTTCGCAGCCGGCGGCCCGAGACAGGGCTCACGGATTACAGTGCGCTGGTAACGGCGGCCCTGCTCGCATTCGCGTTGCCGTCGCTGACGCCATGGTGGGTAACAGCGACCGGCGCATTATTTGCTGTTGTCGTTGCCAAGCATCTTTACGGAGGCCTGGGATTCAATATTTTTAACCCCGCAATGGCCGGCTACGTCGTCATCCTGGTCGCCTTTCCAATGCACCTGAACCTGTGGGTCGCACCGCGCATGGGCGATCTCGACTACCAACACCTGACGATTTTGCAGACGCTCCAGTTCA
The DNA here is from genome assembly GCA_963976365.1 of uncultured bacterium. Taxonomy (GTDB): domain Bacteria; phylum Pseudomonadota; class Gammaproteobacteria; order Steroidobacterales; family Woeseiaceae; genus UBA1847. The sequence goes on from CAXBKH010000017.1 coordinate 11,445, forward strand.
CGTTGACCGGGGGACTGCCCGATGCCATTTCCTTCGACGCCATCAGTCGCGCGACGCCGCTGGACGTCATGAAATCGGGGCTCAACAATGCGCGTACTGCGGCCGAGATACGAGCCATTCCAATCATGGGCGATTTCGGCGGCCGTGGTTGGGAGTGGATCGGCAACTTTTTGGCTATCGGTGGTTTCTGGTTAATGATCCGCAAGATCATCCGCTGGCAGATCCCGGTTGGCGTCGGTCTCGGCCTGCTGGTACCGGCGACCATCATGTACATGTTCGACCCGGGTTCTCATGCCAGCCCTGGCTTTCACCTGTTCGGTGGCGCCACGATCCTGTGTGCATTTTTTATCGCTACAGACCCGGTCTCAGCGGCAACCAGTCCCAGGGGTCGATTGATTTACGGTATCGGTATCGGACTGCTCATTTATTGCATTCGCCGCTGGGGAAGCTACGCTGACGGCGTCGCGTTCGCCGTCTTGCTGATGAACATGGCGGTGCCCGCCATCGATAAACTGACACGTCCCCACATAATCGGCCACAACGATCGAGGCAACGACAGTGACTGATCGCCCGGTCTGGAAAAGCGGTGTAACGCTCGCTTTGATAGCAGCGATCTGCACTGCGCTTGTAGCATTGACGTTCCAGTTGACTGCGCAGCGCATTGCCGACAATGAGAAGGCATTTCTGGAACGCAACTTACAGCCCGCGCTCGCCGGACTTTTTTTTGACAGTCCGGTTACCGAATCCAGGCTCACCCTTCCACAGCCGCATGACCTGCCGGGATCGGAAGCAGCGATCGTCTATCGCGTTTACGCAGGCGAAGAACCTGTTGCTGCGCTATTTGTGGTTTCAGCCCGTGACGGTTATGCGGGCCCGATTCGATTGCTGATCGGTGTAGCAATGGACGGAAGTATCACCGGTGTACGCGTTCTCGAACATCGGGAGACGCCGGGACTGGGCGACCGTATTGAGACCAATAAATCGGACTGGGTACTGCAGTTCGATGGTCGTTCGCTGCGGGATCCGGAGCCTGGCGCCTGGAAAATCAGGGGCGACGGCGGATCGTTCGACCAGTTGACCGGCGCATCGATTACACCGCGTGCAATCATCAAGGCGATCAAGACTACCCTGACCTATTTCGCTGCGAATCGGGATGCGCTGTTTACCTCGCCAGCGGACCCGGTTGACGAAGACTCCGGGGATGACGACTAATGACAGGCGCTGTGATCAATCAATTGAAAAATGGCCTGTGGCGCGAAAACCCGGGGCTCGTGCAGTTGCTCGGGCTGTGTCCCCTGCTGGCCGTCACAGCGACCTTCGTCAATGGCCTCGGTCTCGGGGTCGCGACACTCGCGGTTCTGGTGGCGTCGAATGCGCTGGTGTCCGCGACGCGCCGATGGATTCAGCCCGAAATTCGCGTACCAATTTACGTCCTGATTATTGCCAGCCTCGTCACCTGCATCGAACTGATTTTCAAGGCGTGGTTTCCGGATCTTGACAGAACGCTCGGCATATTTATTCCGCTGATCGTCACCAACTGTGCAATCGTCGCACGCGCGGAGCTGTACGCTTCACGAAACCCCATCGGGCCGAGCATTCTGGACGGTGTTGCGATGGGTCTCGGCTTTGCCATGCTGCTGATGACAATCGGCGCGTTCCGGGAAATCATTGGACAAGGCACACTGTTCGCGCGGATGGATATGCTGATCGGCGGCGAACCCATGCGCGGCCTGGTGCTTGCCGATCAGGGCTGGCTGCTGCTGGTTCTGCCACCCGGTGCGTTCTTCAGTCTCGCACTCGCTATCGCGGCCAAGAACGCAATTGATCGTCGCCGGCTGGAATCAAAAGCGTCGATATCTCGCCGTGCGCGCAAACTGAACCGCTAGGATTCCTGTGAACACCGAAAAACGCACCGCCATATTCAAAGCCCTGCGCGAGCGTATACCGGCCCCAACGACCGAGTTGCGCTACGACTCACCTTTCGAATTGCTGATCGCTGTAATCCTCTCGGCGCAAGCGACGGATATCAGCGTCAATAAAGCAACCGACAAGTTGTACCGGGTCGCAAACACTCCGGAAGCGATCCTTAAACTCGGCGTAAACGGGTTGGCGAAATACATACGTACCATCGGCCTATACAATGCAAAAGCCAACAATATCATCAAGACTTGCCGCATCCTGATCGACGAACACGAAAGTGCTGTTCCCAGAACGCGCGACGAGCTTGAGGCTTTGCCCGGCGTTGGCAGAAAAACTGCGAACGTCATTCTGAACACTGCATTCGGCGAGCCCACGATTGCCGTGGACACTCATATTTTCCGCGTTGCCAATCGCACGGGTCTCGCGAAAGGTAAAACACCGCTTGAGGTGGAAAAGCGGCTCGTCAAACTGACACCGGAGGAATTCAAAAAAGATGCGCACCATTGGCTGATCCTTCACGGTCGTTATACCTGCAAGGCGCGCAAACCTTTGTGCTATGACTGCGCGATTATCGAGTGGTGTGAGTTCAGGAAAAAGGTGATGGCATGATTTTTGGTCAGGACAGAGACGAGTTGCGCAACATGTACCGGGACGCCTGGGCAAAGTTTTGCAAAAGCCGGCCATTGACTCCGCTGGAAAGCCAGATTGCCGCTGTCATCGAGTGGCACCCGGAATATCATGACGAGATTGCCAATGAGGCGCTCGATTTCGACTACACACCCGAGATCGGACGCAGCAATCCCTACCTGCATATGGGCCTGCACCTCGGAATCCGCGAGCAGGTCGCAACCGATCGTCCGGCCGGCATCCGAAGCATTTACAACGCTTTGCTGGCCCGGACCGGCGATCAGCACTCCGCCGAGCACCGCATGATTGATTGCCTTGCGGAAACTCTGTGGGAGGCGCAAAGTCAGAATCGAGCACCGGACGAACAAAAATACCTTGAACGCCTGCGACGCCTGAACGTCTGAGTCGTGTAATAAAATCACGTTCCTGCAGGTCTTCCTGATAACTCGAAACGGGATACTCATGAGCGACCCACAATCACAATACCCGGTACAAGGTGCGGGCCTGGGGCTGCGCCGACCGATCGCCGACAAATTGATGGCCGATCCACCGACCGATGTCGACTTTATGGAGGTCGCGCCGGAGAACTGGATTCATGTCGGTGGCGCGCTCGGCAAGAAGCTGCGTTTTTTTACGGAGCGCTACCCGTTCCTGATTCACGGTCTGTCCCTGTCCATTGGCTCGCCGGCACCGCTGGACGAACAACTCGTTCGCGATATCAAGGAATTCATGTCGGAGCACGACATCCGTCTTTACTCAGAGCACTTAAGTTATTGTGGTGACGACGGCCACCTGTACGACCTGATGCCAATCCCTTTTACCGAAGATGCCGTCAAGTACGTCGCCGGGCGTGTACGCCGTGTTCAGGACATCCTCGAGCAACGAATTGCCCTCGAAAATGTGTCCTACTACGCCCCGACCGACGCGTCGATGGATGAACGGGACTTTCTCCTGGCGGTGCTTGAGGAATCTGACTGCGACCTGATGCTCGACATCAATAATATTGTTGTGAACAGCATTAATCATCGCTATGACGCAGGTGCGTTTATGCGTGCGATGCCGGCTGAGCGCATTCGATATTTTCACCTTGCGGGTCATTACGTCGAAGCGCCGGATTTACGTATCGATACACACGGTGCAACCGTCGACAACCAGTCCTGGCAATTGCTCGCCGATGCGTACCGACATTTTGGATCCGTGCCGACCTTGCTGGAGCGCGATTTCAATTTTCCACCGATGGAGGAATTGCTGGGCGAAGTCCGCCGCATCAAGCAACTACAGACCGATATGCAACTGATGAACTCCGCCAATGGATAACGACCGAACCTTCCAGGACAAGCAGTATGCATTCGCCGCGCATATTCGCGATCCCGACCATACTGTCGCGCCGGACGGCATTGAAGATCGGCGCATGGCGATCTATCGCGAGTTGTTCTTCAATAATTTGTCGAAACTGTTGTCGACCTTTTTTCCGGTTTTGCAAAAGGTTCTGACCGATACCGAATGGCGGTTGACCATTCGTGCGTTCATGAAAATTCATCGCGCAAAGACGCCATACTTTCTGCAGCTGCCGGAAGAATTTCTGGCGTTCCTGCAAAATGAGTACCGCGATCTGGATGAAGCGCACCCTTTCACAACAGAGCTTGCGCATTATGAATACGCGGAACTCGCATTGCGGGTGTCCCCGGATGAGAACGATTTTACCGATGTAAACCCGGAGGGTGATTTGCAAACCGAAGTACCCGTCAAGTCCGCTCTCGCCTGGGTGTTTGCCTACCAGTATCCCGTACATCGAATCTCCGCAGACTTCCAACCTGGCGAGAAGCTCGAACAACCCGCTTACTTGACCGTTTATCGACGCGACGACGACAAGGTGCGGTTCCTGGAACTCAATGCCATCTCCGCTGCCTTGCTGGATGCGGTCGAAAATAATAGTTCCGGACAAAGCGGTGCAGAGCTGCTGCGCGCGCTCGCCGAAAAAGTGCAGTACCCCGATGTCGATGCTTTGGTTCGACACGGTCTGGACACGCTGCGCGAAATGCGGCAATTGCAAATAATCATCGGCACCCGGAACAACACCTGACGGAGAACAACATGCAAAAACTTGTCAGCCTTAAGAACCAGGTTTTGGAGATCCTGAACCCGGCTGCTGATTTCCTGGCCTTACTGCCCATCCGCTTACTGATGGCCTATGAGTTCGGCAGTGCCGGTTTTAAGAAACTTGAGGGGACCAACTGGTTCGGCAGGGTTCAGGAAAATTTCCTGTTTCCGTTCAACCATATACCCGTAGAGATTAGCTGGTTCATGGCGACCTGGGTTGAAATTCTGGGTGGCATTGCGCTGTTTTTCGGACTATTCACCCGCTTCTGGGCGTTCAGTCTCATCGTTGTGTCGATCGTTGCGATTTCGGGTGTGCACTGGCCGGATGACTGGAGCAGCTTGTCGGAATTGTGGAAAGGATACGCGATCACAAACAAGGGCTTCGGCAATTATCGATTGCCGCTGCTGTTCATAGCGATGCTATTCCCGCTGATTTTCAGCGGTGCGGGCAAGCTTAGTATCGACCATATTCTCGCGAAGCGGTTCTCCTAAGCGATGGACGGCGCATTCGATCTGGTACAAACCCTATCGTCGATTTTTGTTTTCGTCGTCGGTGCATTTCTACTCGCGATTGCCGTGATTTTTGTTATCGATGTCACGCAAACTACGCATACGGTTCGCCGAAATTTTCCGGTCATCGGCCGATTTCGATACGTGTTTGAACGCATGGGCGAATTTCTGCGGCAGTATTTTTATGCCCAGGATCGTGAGGAAATGCCGTTCAACCGTGCGCAACGTTCATGGGTGTATCGGGCGGCCAAGGGCGTTGACAGCACGGTCGCATTTGGTTCCACGTTGAATTTGACGCCACCCGGTACACCGATATTTGTCAACTGCCCTTACCCGACTCTGGATAGCGATTCTGTGCCGAGCGGCCCGATGCTCATCGGGCCGTATGCGCGCAAGCCCTATGAAGCCAGGTCGCTCGTTAATGTCTCGGCGATGAGTTATGGCGCACTCTCAAAGCCTGCGGTGCTGGCCCTGTCGCATGGGTCTCGCATGGCAGGTAACTGGCTCAATACGGGGGAAGGCGGCATCTCGCCCTGGCACCTGGAAGGCGGCTGCGACGTCGTTTTCCAGATTGGCACGGCCAAGTACGGGGCGCGCGATAACGAGGGCAACCTGAGCGACGAAAAACTGCGCGAAGTCGGCGAAATCGAACAGGTGAAGATGATAGAACTCAAGCTCAGTCAGGGTGCGAAGCCAGGTAAAGGTGGCATCCTGCCTGGCGAGAAAGTGACTGACGAAATTGCGAAAATTCGTGGCATTCCTGTGGGCGAAGCCTCGATCAGTCCCAACCGGCATCCGGAAATCAATTCTGCGAGTGACCTGTTGGACGTCATTAACCGGATTCGCGACGCTTCGGGATTGCCGGTGGGCTTCAAGGCCGTCATCGGTGCATACGGGTGGCTTGACGAGCTGTTCGAAGAGATCAATAAACGGGGTATCGAGTCAGCACCGGATTTTATTACCGTCGACAGCGGTGACGGCGGTACTGGCGCCGCGCCGATGAGCCTGATTGACAATGTCGGCCTGCAAATCAAGGAAAGCCTGCCGCTGGTCGTCGATATGCTCTGCACGCACGGCCTGAGACAGCGCATTCGGGTTATTGCCAGCGGCAAGTTGGTCAACCCTTCCGACGCGGCCGCGGCCCTTTGTATGGGCGCGGATTTTATCAATACGGCACGCGGCTTCATGTTCGCCCTGGGTTGCATTCAGGCGTTGCAATGCAACAAGAATACCTGCCCAACTGGCGTCACGACGCACAACAAGCGTTTGCAACGTGGCCTGGTTCCCGAAGACAAAGCACATCGCGTCAAACGTTACTGCGAATCCCTGCAGAAGGAGATTGGCATCATCGCGCATTCCTGTGGCGTGGCCGAACCGCGAGGACTACGGCGATTCCACTGCCGGATCGTGCAAGATGACGGTCGGTCGATTCCCCTCAATGAGCTCTACCCGGACATCGGCGCATCACGGTAGCGCCTTTTTGCTAGTATCGGCACGGTTCCCGGTCGAATAAGAAGAACACATGGCGAACCTTGCGAACGCCACATCACTACGGCGCGATATCGGAATATTCGGCGCATCCTTCCTGGCGCTGAATGCAATGATTGGCGCCGGAATTTTTGCGCTCCCGGGTAAAATTGCCGTCAATGCGGGCCTGCTTACGCCCTGGCTGTTCCTGGTTGTCGGCGTATTCTTCCTGACGATCGTCCTGTGTTTTGCCGAATTGGCAAGCTACTACAAAGGGACCGGCGGGCCGGTTCTCTATGCCAATGATGCATTCGGTCCATTGGCCGGGTTCAGTACGGGATGGGCAATCTACCTGAGCCGTGCAACCGCCTTCGCCGCGAACGCCAATGTCATGGCCATTTACCTGGCATCGCTTCATGACCTGTTCGCAGGCCCCGTGGCACGAGCCGCCATTATTACCATTGTTACCAGCGGCCTCACATGGGCAAATGTGTGCGGTGTTCGTGACGGCGTGCGAACGATGGCGGTTTTTACATTCCTGAAAGTCACGCCGCTAATCCTGATGATCTTGTTTGGGCTCCAATACGTGACCCATTCCACGTTGTTGCCAGCGCCACCATTCGAATTCACTGAACCGGGCAGCACCGTGCTGCTGCTGATTTACGCATATGTTGGATTCGAGACGATCAGTGTCACGGCCGGTGAGACAACGCGCCCGCGAAAAACCTTACCGCTGGCTTACGTCAGCAGTATCCTCGGCACGGCATTGCTGTACTTTTTCATTGTGCTGGTCTTCGTGTCGGTCATTCCGGCCGAAAACTACAGCTCCGGAACACTCGTCGATGTCGGCCGCACGCTTGCCGGCCAACTCGGTGCGATAGTGATTACACTGGCTGCAGTATTTTCCATCGGCGGCAATCTGGCGGGTTCCATCCTTGCCGCACCGAGGCTCATCTATTCGATGGCGGAAAATCGCATGCTACCGGGCTGGTTCGCCCACGTTCATCCGCGATTCGCGACACCCAACCGGGCAATCCTGGCAACGGGAGCAATGATTCTTGTCCTTGCGCTGACCGGATCGTTCGTGCAACTCGCGATAGCGAGTTCGGTCGTCAGACTCCTGGGGTACATCGTCTCAATCGCGTCCCTGCCCGCTATTCGCAGACAGGCCACGCCCGAGGTCAGAAAGACAGCATTCCGGCTAAAGGGCGGCTACCTGGTCCCGATCGCAGCCCTGTCGCTGTGTTTTTGGCTACTGGCGCAGTCTTCGCTGCAGTCTTTTATTGCCGTACTGTTATTGCTCGCCATCGGCTGGCTGTTCTACGCGATCGAATACTGGGCCGCACAGCGCCGTACCCAATCCCCACCTTAGTCGGCTGCGGAGTCTGGATCAGTTGCTGCCTTAACTTTTCTTGGCGCGCTTTTTGGGCATGTACAGATCAGTCAGGGTGCCGTCCATAGCTTCCGCGGCGAAGGCAACGGTTTCTGACAAGGTCGGGTGAGGATGAATTGTCAGGCTGATGTCGGCAGCGTCCGTGCCCATTTCGATGGCCAGGCAAACTTCCGAAATCAGGTCTCCCGCGCCAGGGCCGACGATTGCGCCACCGAGCACACGCTCGGTCTTCTTGTCGAACAGAAGCTTTGTGAAGCCTTCCGGGCGCCCCAGCGACAGCGCTCGGCCGCTCGCTGCCCACGGAATCTGGGTTTTCTCGTACTCGATGCCCTTTGCCTTGGCTTCCAGCTCGGTAAGACCGACCCACGCGATCTCCGGATCCGTGTAGGCAACCGACGGAATCGCCCGGGCGTCAAAGTAGCTTTTCTCACCCGCGACGACCTCGGCGGCAACTTTTGCTTCGTGCGTTGCCTTATGGGCCAGCATCGGCCCGCCGGCGAGATCACCGATAGCGAAAATGTGCGGCACATTGGTACGCATCTGCTTGTCGACCGCAATAATACCTCGCTCATCGACAGCAACACCCGCCTTGTCCGCGTCGAGGGTAGCACCGTTCGCACGACGACCGATTGCCACCAGTACACGGTCATAAACACCGATCGAAGGTGCCTTGTCGCCCTCAAACTTGACCTCGATTCCGGGAACGGTCGCGCGCATGCCGGTCACTTTCGTCGACACCATGATGGCTTCGTATCGTTGCTTTACGATTTTCATGAATGGTCGGAGCAAGTCCGGGTCCGTGCCTGGCATCAGAGAATCTGTCAATTCCACGACGCTGACATCGGTGCCAAGCGCACTGTATACGCAGGCCATTTCCAGGCCGATGATGCCGCCACCAACGACCAGCAGGCGCTTGGGCAGCGGCGTCAGCTCAAGTGCACCCGTTGAATCGACAATCCGAATATCATCCGGCAGCCCTGGCAACATGGCAGGCTCGGAGCCCGCGGCAATGATGCAATGCTCGAAATCAACGGTTTCATTGTTGTCGAGGCGCAGGCGATTCGGCGACTCAAACCTGGCCTCTGCCGTAAGCACACGAACATTGCGCTGCTTCGCCAGTGCCGCCAGTCCGCCCGTCAATTTGCCGACAACTTCATTCTTCCAGCCGCGCAGTTTCTCTGCGTCTATTTTCGGCTCACCGAAAACAACACCGTGATCGGCCATTGCCGCCGCGTCGTCAATAACCTTGGCCGCATGCAATAAAGCCTTCGACGGAATACATCCGACATTCAGGCAAACACCGCCGAGTACCGACTGCCGCTCGATCAGAATGACATCAATGCCAAGATCGGCCGCGCGAAACGCCGCGGTATATCCGCCTGGGCCCGATCCGATAACGACCAGCTGCGCCGAGTGCGTCGCGTCGCCGGTGGACTGAACCGGTTTGGCGGCTTTGATTTCGGGCGCCGACATTTTTCGTGTTTCCTCAACATTCTCGGGCGGCGCCCCGGAAGCCGCATCGCTGGGCTCTACCTTGGCCACCAGGCTACCGGTCGATACCTTGTCACCCACTGAGACTTCGACGGAAATAATCTTGCCCGCAGTGTCAGCCGGAACATCCATCGAAGCTTTGTCAGTTTCTATTGTGACCAGCGGGTCTTCAATCGCGACCGTGTCACCGACCGCGACCAATACTTCGATGATTTCAACATCCTCGAATTCGCCCAGGTCCGGGACAAGCAGATTCTTCGTTTCAGCCACTATGGAATTGCCTTCAACAGCGACTCAACGTCGGCCAGCGCCCGTCCGAGGAAGGTCGTAAATCGAACAGCTTGCGCGCCGTCAATGACACGATGATCGTAGGACAGCGACAACGGCAACATCAGGCGCGGCTCGAATTCAGATCCGTTCCAGACCGGCTGCATGCTTGATCGCGACACACCGAGGATGGCGACTTCCGGTGCATTAACGATCGGCGTAAATGCGGTACCGCCGATGCCGCCGAGGCTGGAAATCGTAAACGATGCCCCCTGCAACTGCGGTGCCTTCAACTTGCCATCGCGAGCCAGCGCGGAGAGCTCACCGAGTTCGGCGGCAAGCTCGTATACGTCTTTGGTATCGGCGTTACGGATGACCGGTACGACCAGGCCCTGCGGCGTATCAGCGGCGAATCCAAGGTGGCAATACTTCTTTAATATCAACTCACTAGCGTCATCTGATAAAGAAGAATTTACCTTCGGAAACTCCTGTAATGCCGTCACGCAGGCTTTCATGATGAAGGCCAGCGGCGTCAACGAAATTCCGCGCGCTTTCGCCGGCCCTTTCAGCTCCTGCCGCCGCGCCTCAAGCTCAGTGATATCCGCCAGATCGTGTTGTGTCACATGCGGCAGATTGATCCAGCTTGCCTGCAGGCGCGGTCCGGAAATCTTCTGGATCCGTGTCAGTTGCTGGACTTCGATTTCGCCGAATTTTGAAAAATCCACGCTCGGTGTTTTCGGCAGTCCGGCGCCAGCAGGCGCCTGGGTCGACTGGCCGGTGAGAATGGCTTTGACAAACGCTTTGACATCGTCGTGGAGGACGCGCTGCTTCATGCCAGTGCCGGTAACCTGCGCAAGATTGACGCCCAGCTCTCGTGCCAGCTTTCTGACCGACGGACTCGCGTGTGCCTTGGAGAAATTCGTCTCATCAATCGCTGGCAAGCTTTGCGGCCTCGCTGCCGGCTGCGTTGCCGGCGCCTGTGATTGCGCGAGCGGTGCAGCGGCGGCTGCCGGTGCCGGTGTTTCAGGTTTCTCCGCTGCTGGCTCGCTCGCCGCGACGGCATTGATTGTCGCCAGGGTGGACCCTTCGGAGACTTTGTCACCCACTTTGACCAGCACGGATTCGATACTGCCGGCAACAATGGCCGGAACATCCATCGCGGCCTTGTCCGTTTCCAGGGTCACCAGCGAATCGTCGACAGCGACGGTATCGCCTTTGGCAATATGAACCTCGATAACCTCGACGTCGTCAAAATCGCCCAACGCGGGGACCACCAGGGTCTGCTTTTCAGCAACGGCTGGTGCGTTTTCTTTGGGCGGCTCCGAATTCGGCGCTGCAGGTTCTGTGACCGTATCCGAAGATGCGTGCGGCTCATTGTCAGCCGCTTTTTCCTCTGTATCACCAGCCTCAACGGTCATCTTGCCAATGACATCGCCGCTCGAGACAGTGTCGCCTGCCGTAATTGTGAGCGCGTCAATGACACCGTCTTGCGGCGCGGGAATATCCATTGAGGCTTTGTCGGTTTCGACGGTAATCAGCCCATCTTCGCGCTCAACTTTGTCACCCGAGCTGACGAGGATTTCGATGACTTCAACATTTTCGAAGTCGCCGAGATCAGGAATCACTATGTCGATTGAATTCGCCATGCGTGTCCTACTCCGCCTACAATGTCACCGGATCAGGACGATCCGGATCAATGCCGTATTTCTTGATTGCCTCGCCAACCGTCTTCTGGTCCAGCGCCCCATCGTCCGCAAGGGCTTTGAGCGCAGTCACCGCGATGTAGCGTTTGTCGACTTCGAAGTGTTGGCGCAATTCCTTACGGGCATCACTTCGACCGTAACCATCTGTACCTAGCGATACAAACCGTCCGGGCACCCAGCTCTGAATCTGGTCAGCCACAATCTTCATATAGTCCGTTGCTGCGATATAAGGGCCAGGACGCTTGTCAAAACATTGCTCAACGTAGCATTTCTTTGGCTTCTCATTCGGATGCAGTTGATTCCAGCGGTCGACCTGCAATGCATCGCGACGCAATTCATTGAAGCTGGTGACCGACCAGATATCGGTCGGAATCCTGAAGTCTTTCATCAGCAACTCGGACGCGCCGATAACTTCGCGTAGGATGGTGCCGGAGCCCATTAATTGCGCTCGTATTTTGCCCTGTCCTCCCACCTGCAGCAGGTACATTCCGCGCAGAATGCCGTCTTCAACGCCAGCGGGCATCGGCGGGTGCACGTAGTTTTCGTTCATGCAGGTGATGTAATAGAAAACGTTCTCCTGCTCACCGATCATGCGCCTCAAACCGTCTTGAATAATGACGGCAAGCTCGTACGCGTAGGTTGGATCGTAGGACCGGCAATTCGGCACCGTCGACGCGCTGACCAGGCTGTGTCCGTCCTGATGCTGCAGACCCTCGCCGGCAAGTGTCGTACGCCCGGCAGTACCGCCGATCAGGAAGCCGCGCGTCTGTTGATCGCCGCCGGCCCAGATGAAATCACCGATGCGTTGAAAGCCGAACATCGAATAGTAAATATAGAATGGCACCATCGGCACATTGTGATTCGAATAGGCCGTACCCGCGGCCGCCCAGGAGCAGAAGGCGCCGGCCTCGTTAATACCTTCCTCGATAATCTGGCCTTTCTTGTCCTCGCGGTAGTACATCAGCTCACCGGAATCCTGGGGCTCGTAGAGCTGGCCCTTGGAGGCATAGATGCCGATCTGCCGGAACATGCCTTCCATGCCAAACGTTCGTGCTTCGTCGGGCACGATTGGGACGATGTGCTTGCCAATCTGTTTGTCTCGAGAAAGCGCCGTCAGTATCCGGACGAAAGCCATCGTCGTTGATGCTTCGCGTTCACCGGTACCCTCAAGCTGCGTCTTGAACGTTTCGAGGGCGGGAACCGGCAGCGACGTCGACTTCGCACGCCGTGCGGGCAGAAAACCACCCAGCGAATGACGGCGTTCGAGCATGTATTCGAGTTCAGCGCTGTCCGGCGCCGGTTTGTAATACGGCACATTCTCAATATCCTTGTCCTGAATCGGGATATTGAAGCGATCGCGGAACTTCTTCAGTTCCTCGATGCCGAGTTTTTTCTGTTGATGGGCGGTGTTCTGACCTTCACCGGCTGTGCCCATGCCAAAGCCCTTCACCGTTTTCGCCAGAATGACTGTAGGGCGCCCCTTGTGGTTCATCGCCGCTTCGTAAGCTGCGTAAACCTTGCGCGAATCATGCCCGCCGCGATTCAACCGCCATATCTCGTCATCAGACATATTGGCAACCATTGCCGCCGTTTCAGGGTGTTTGCCGAAGAACGTATCGCGAACATACTTGCCATCCATCGACTTGATCTTCTGGTACTCACCGTCGACGGTCTCTTCCATGATCTGGCGTAACTTGCCGGATTGGTCCTTTGCCAGCAACGGATCCCACTTGGAACCCCAGACAACTTTGACGACATTCCATCCGGCACCGCTGAATGCTGCTTCAAGCTCCTGGATGATCTTGCCATTGCCACGCACCGGGCCATCGAGGCGTTGCAAGTTGCAGTTGACGACGAACACCAGGTTATCCAGACCCTCGCGCACCGGCATCGTAATGGCCCCCATCGATTCGGGCTCATCCATTTCGCCGTCGCCGAGAAACGCCCAGACCTTGCGATCACTTGCCGGTACCATGCCGCGGTTTTCCATGTAGCGCATGAATCGCGCCTGGTAAATCGCCATCATCGGTCCCAGCCCCATCGAAACCGTCGGGAACTGCCAGAAGTCGGGCATCAGCCAAGGGTGCGGATAGGATGACAAGCCACCGCCGCCAACTTCCTGCCTGAATCGATTCAGCTGGCCTTCGTCAAGCCGACCTTCCAGAAAGGCGCGTGCATAAATACCGGGAGAAGAATGTCCCTGCACGAAGATCATGTCGCCGGCCTGCTTCTCGGAGTCCGCGCGCCAGAAGTGATTGAAACCCACTTCATACAAGGTTGCCGACGACGCGTAGCTGGAGATGTGGCCGCCATATTCCGTGCTTTTGCGATTCGCCTGCACGACCATGGCCATCGCATTCCAGCGAATGTACGCCTCTATACGGCGTTCCAGTGAACGGTCGCCGGGATACTCCGGCTGATGCGCCGTTGAAATTGTATTCAGGTAAGCCGTGTTCGGGCTGTAGGGAAGATACGCACCAGAACGGCGGGCGTAGTCGATCATGTGATTCAAAAGAAAATGGGCTCGCTCGGGGCCATGCTGCGCCAGTACCGAGTCAATCGACTGCAACCACTCCGTGGTTTCAATCGGATCAATGTCATCAAACGGGTTAAACTTGCTCATACATTCGTCCACTGTGCGGACGCCAATTGTCATCTGGCGCGTCGCGTGAATTAGTTGGGGTGTCCTGCTAGGATCACCGCTCTATTGCACCGGACCGTGCGATTTTCGCTGCGGCCGTCATCTTCAGGGTTTGAGCTCACAGGGTCAAGTCTGACGCGACCAATAAAAAGGTATGAAATTGAACCCGCCCAATCTGAATAATCCTCGTATCTTTCAATCGCTTGGCCGCATCGATGCGAAATCACTGGAAAGCTGCGATCAGTTGCTTTTGATACTACCGGAAAAGCCCGCAGCCAGTCTTTTCAGGCAGCTCCCCGAAGGGTCGAAAATGCACCGCGTTCTGCGCGCGACAGCGGATGATTCAACACCAGCGCTACGCACACGCCTGTCGAACAAGAAAGTGACCCTGGTCGTCGGTGGCATTGTAAAGAAAGAATCCAGCACCTTTGAACAATTGACGCTGGGGCGCAAACTGGTCGCGGCTTTAGCGGACGAAAAGGCCGGTAGCGTTGGCATTTGCGTTCTGGGATTCGACGACGGTGCCCAGGCGATCATCGTGAACAATATTCTCGCTGCAGCATTAGCCGCCGCCTTCGTACTGCCGTCATACAAATCCAAGCAGCCGCCCGCAACGATCAAGAGCCTGCGAATCGTCGGCGTACAGGCGCGCGTCGATACCAGGCGCACCGAAGCCGAAGCGATGGGAAACAATCTTGCGCGCTGGCTGACATCGATGCCGCCAAACAAGTTGGATGCGTTTCAATATGCCAACCTTGCTCGGCATCTCGCCAACGCCCGGGGCTGGACGTACAAGCGATTCGCCACCAGTGAGTTGACCAAACTCGGCGCCGGGGCATTTCTAGCTGTCGCTCAGGGCAACGAAAACGACAGCGCGAGTATTGTTCGCCTGAAATACCGACCTGGCAAAAAATCGGTACGCGCAGATTTGTCCCTCGTCGGCAAAGGCATTATTTTCGATACCGGCGGCACCAACCTGAAGCCGTTTTCGTCGATGCTCGACATGCACGGCGACATGCAGGGAAGTGCCGTCGCCATCGGTATTCTGGTTGCGATCTCCGAGTTGCAATTGCCCATCGCTGTCGATTGCTGGCTGGCGTTAACCGAGAACCGAACCGGACCAAACGCCTACAAGTCGCGCGACGTGGTGACAGCCGCGAACGGTAAAACCATACAGACGATTCATACGGATGCGGAAGGCCGCATGGCGCTCGCCGATACGCTGGTCCTGGCAAGCCGCGACAAGCCGAAGCTGTTGATGGACTTCGCCACGCTAACCGGTACCTGTATCAGTGCCGTAACGAACCGCTATTCCGGCGTATTCACAAACCGTGCGGCGCTGCATCCCCGGCTGAAACGCACCGGCCAACACAGCGGCGAACGCGTCTGGCCTTTTCCAATTGGCGATGAGTTCCTGGAAGAGCTGAAATGCCACAGCGCCGATCTCAGGCAATGCTCACCTTCGGCGGCCGGCGATCATATCCTGGCGGCAAGTTTCCTGGCCGAGTTCGTCGAGAACAACACGCCCTGGGTACACATGGATCTCAGCGCAAGTGACCGCGATGAGGGACTCGCACACATTCCGTCCAAGTTCACCGGATTCGGCGTACGTTATACCATGAGCGTCATTCTCGACGACAACCTGTTCAAGGCGACAATTTAAGTGACTAGAGAAGCAGGAATGGCGGACCGCTTTCGCGGTTTCCTACCGGTGGTTGTCGACGTGGAAACCGGCGGATTCAATTGCAAAACCGACGCTTTGCTCGAAGTCGCCGCCGTACTCCTCGAAATGGATGATGAAGGCCTTTTGCATCGCCGCGAGACGGTTCGATATCACGTCAAACCATTCGCAGGAGCCAATCTTGAGCCGGCGTCGCTCGCTGTAAATGGCATAGACCCGCACCATCCGCTGCGACCCGCCATCGACGAAAAAGACGCACTGCAAAGGGTGTTCAGGGAGGTTCGCCATTCAGTCAAGGAGAACCGATGCAGCCGGGCAATCCTGGTCGGGCACAATGCGCACTTCGACCTCGGCTTCGTCAACGAAGCAATCGCCCGATCAGAAATCAAGCGAAATCCGTTTCATCCGTTCAGTTGCTTCGACACGGCAACCGCTTGCGGCATTGCGTTCGGGCAAACCGTCCTGGCACGCGCGGTGGCCGCAGCCGGCCTCGAATGGGACGAATCGCAGGCGCACTCCGCCGCCTATGATGCGGAGATGACAGCGGAAGTATTTTGCGAAGTCGTTAATCGCTACCGCGATATCTTCGAAGCCCGGCGGCGCGTCGACTAGCGCCGAGGAATACGTCAGGCCTCGAGCAGCTTTTGCAGCTCGCCGGAATGGTACATTTCGACGACGATATCGCAGCCGCCGATGAGTTCGCCCTTAACGTAGAGCTGCGGAAAGGTCGGCCAGTTCGAGTAAGTCTTCAAACCTTCGCGAATCTCGGGATCCTCAAAAATATTGACGTAGGAAAACGGCTTGCCGACGGCATTTAAAGCCGCAACGGTTTGCCCCGAAAACCCGCACTGCGGAAAGTCCGGTGTCCCTTTCATGTAGAGCAATACATCATGTGCTTTGAGCTGTTCTTCGATTCGAGCGTTTATGTCCACGGTGTTTCCTGTCATTTACAAATTCAATGCGTCCTGAATGGGGACGCTTTAGTTTTCCACAACTATCTGGTTGGTCACAGTCCGTACGCCGCTGGTCGCTTTCGCCAACCTGCCAGCCTGTTCACGGGCGACGTAATTTTTGACAGAGCCCGACAGCGTTACGTTCCCCGAATACGTCCTGACACCCAGATTGTACCCGGCCAGCGTTGAATCCGATGCAAATACCTCTCGAATTCTTGCGCTAATCCCGGCATCAGCCGTCGCCGTTGCGCCGCTTGCAGTCGATGAATTGGAACCACCACCCAATACCATCGCGGTGCATCCTGAGACCAGTCCCAAGGCCACCAACAAAACCAGGCTCCGCATATTAATCTCCCTCTGCCGGCGGCATTGTAGCTGCATTTGCTGCCTTGCGAGCGGTCAAATCATCGATCAGCTTCCACTGTTCGGCCGCCGTCATCAACGACCAGGCAGAAATTTCGGCAAGAGTACGATGACATCCTAGACATATCCCCTGCTCGTCAAGTGTGCATAACCGGATACACGGCGATAACGGTCGTTCACTGTCGGATAACTTCATCGCTTGCCAGCCATAGCGTTTTCTAATTGATAATCATACATTTACGAAATTTTCTGATTTTTTGCGCACAGTCTCTATAATACCGACTGCGCTGGGGCGCAATGACTCCAGATCCCAAAAAAATATAAGCAATGGAGAAAAAAAATGAATCCGCTTAAGACAGTCGCAGGCACAATCATCGGCGGCATTGTTCTGGCCGTAATCATCGCCGCAGCGACCATGGGAATCCACCTGAACGTCGGCAGTCTGATCGTCTGGATCCACGTCCTTGCCGGTATCACCTGGATCGGTATTCTCTACTATTTCAACTTCGTCCAGGTACCCGCGCTGGCAGACGCTGCCAGCGACGAAGGCGGACCTGGGGGCGCTGGCATTACAAAATACGTCGCGCCACGTGCGCTCTGGTGGTTTCGTTGGGGGGCCGCACTGACCTGGCTGTCCGGTGCCGGCTATCTTGCACACCTGGGTCGATTTCACCATGCGTTCACGCTTGGCATGACCGACGGTGGCAGCTCGCAGGACATGGTCATTGGCGTTGGCGCCTGGCTGGGCACGATTATGTTGTTCAACGTCTGGGTACTGATCTGGCCGAACCAGAAAAAGATCCTCGGCATGGTTGAAGCCAGCGATGCCGAAGTGGCCAAGGCTCGGGCAGTCGCGTTCGCGGCATCGCGAACGAATACGCTGCTGTCAATTCCGATGCTAATGAGTATGGTCGGTTACGGGCACGGCGGATTCTTTCTCTAGATTTGGAATTGGTGATTCACTGAGCCCGGCTCTTCAGCCGGGCTTTTCATTTGCGACATGACACCTAACGGCGAACAACAAGCCTCCGTCGGACCCAGCGTGGCGAATGCCCTGCAAGAAGACGTCGGCAGCGGCGACCTCACCGCATCGCTGATCGACGCCGATACCATTATGGGTGCGACAATCATCGCACGTGAATCGCTCATCCTTTGCGGGCAACGATGGGTCGACGAAGTCTTCGCCCAGCTCGACACCAGCGTTGTTGTCGACTGGTATGTTGGTGACGGCCAGAGCGCTGATTCGGGCGACGTCATCTGCAAGCTGACCGGCCCGGCCCGGGTGTTGCTGACCGGCGAGCGCACAGCACTGAATTTCCTGCAGACCCTCTCGGCAACCGCTACGACCACCGCTCGCTATGTCAATGCCATTGCCGGTACCAAGACGCGCGTACTCGATACCCGAAAGACGATCCCGGGCTTAAGGCACGCGCAAAAATATGCAGTGACCTGTGGCGGTGGCCTGAACCATCGAGTCGGGCTCTACGACGCGATTCTGATTAAGGAAAACCACATAAAGAGCGCCGGCGGCATCGCTGCCGCCGTAAAATCGGCGCAACAACTCGACGCCGGGGTGCTGATCGAAGTGGAGGTTGAGACTCTTGACGAATTTCGCCAGGCACTCGCAGCCGGTGCCGAACGTGTCCTGCTCGACAATTTTTCGCTCGACGATTTGCATGCGGCGGTTGCGATCAACCGGGACAGTGGATACCTCGGTGCCGAGCTTGAAGCTTCGGGCAACATCACGCTGGATTCTATTCGCGAAATCGCACTAACCGGCGTGGACTACATATCAACCGGCGCGATTACAAAAAACGTCGCCGCGATCGACCTTTCGATGCTGCTCAGGATCGACTAGGCCACCGCACGAGTGACGCGCTTGGGCTCGGAGACCCCGTAACCCTGCGCATAGTCGATACCCATGCCACGAAGCATCGTAATAATCTCTTCGTTCTCGGCAAACTCGGCAATCGTTTTCTTGCCCGTTAGGTGGCCGATTTCATTGATGGAGCGCACCATTTCCCGATCAATCGGGTCATGCAGAATCTCCTTGACAAAGCTGCCGTCGATCTTCAGGAAGTCCACCGGGAAATGCTTGAGGTAACCGAACGATGACAGCCCGGTACCGAAATCATCCAGTGCGAACATGCAACCCAGTTCCTTCAAGGCGTTAATGAAGCGATTTGCCTGGGAGTAACTGGCAATGGCTGCCGTTTCGGTGATCTCGAAGCAAATCTTGGTTGCATCGATGCCGCTCATCTGGAATTGGTCGATAACGAACGGCAGGAATTTCTCGTCGCCCAGGCTTTGCCCCGAAAGGTTGATCGAACACAAGGCAAGCCGTTCGCGCTCATCCGCCTCGGATACCAGCCAGCGGAAAGCTGCCCGAATTACCCAGCGATCAATGTTTGGCGTAATGCCGTATCGCTCGGCTGCCTCAATGAAAAGTCCTGGCGAAATGATGCCACCGTTCTCATCGCGCATGCGCAAAAGAATCTCATAGTGAGCGCCGCTCTCTTCGGCCTGAAGCGGTTGTATGGTCTGGCGGAAAAGCTCGAAGCGATTCTCTTCGAGAGCATTATTAATACGCGCTGCCCATTGCATTTCACGGCGGCGCCGCATCAGGTCGATATCGTTTTCCTGGAAACTGTGGATGCGGTTTCGACCTGCCTCTTTGGCTGCTGCGCAGGCACTGTCGGCGGCGCTCAGCAAAGCCGCAACGTCTTCGTTGTCGGCGGTTATCGGAACGACTCCGATACTGACCCCGAGACGAAAGTTGCGTTCTTCCCAGACAAACTTGTACTCGCCAATCGCCATCCGCAGCGTTTCCGCAGTGTTCATGGCCTCCTCGAGACTGCAGCTTTCCAGCAATACGCCGAATTCGTCGCCGCCGAGGCGCGCCAGCGTGTCACGCCAGCGAATCTTCGACTTCAGCAGCGCACCGAGCTGACCGAGCAGAGCATCCCCGGCGCTGTGGCCGCAGGAGTCATTAACAATCTTGAACTGGTCGAGGTCGAGGTACAGCAATGCATAGGACGTTTCCCGTGCACGCGCACTCTTGAGCGCTCTTTCAAGCCGGTTTTCAAACTCGCGGCGGTTAACCAGGCCGGTGAGAATATCGTGGCTCGCGTGATAACTAAGGCGGCGATTCAGCTCGCGCGACTCACTCACATCATGGAATACCAGGACGCCACCGGTCACACTGCCCTTGCCATCACGAATGGGCGATGCCGTGCTTTCGATATAGAGTTCGTTGCCGTCGCGGCGAATCAATAAGGTTGGGCGCACTGACTTGATAGCGCGGTCACGCCGAATGGCCACCGCCAGCGGATTCTCCAGTGGCTCACAGGTTTCCTCGTGAAAGCCACGAAAAATCTCGTCGATCGATCGACCGCTGGCGTCGTCTACCTTCCAGCCTGTCAGGTCCTCTGCGACCGGGTTGATGTATTCAACATTGCTGTTGGCATCCGTGGTAATAACACCGTCGCCGATCGACTGCAGAGTAATTTGTGCACTTTCTTTCTCGCGAAACAACGCGTCTTCATAAAGCTTGCGCTCGGTGATATCGACTTCGACGCCCAGTAATCGCCGCAAACGACCGTTGCTGTCGAGCACCGATTTGGCACGGCTTTTCATCCACCGCCAGTCACCGCTTTGATGCTTCATGCGATGCACCGATTCGAAAAACGGCGTTTCACCCTCCAGATGCTGCCGCATTTGTGACTGGACGCGGGCGATATCATCCGGATGCACCAGGTGATACCAGTCCAGCATTACGTTTTCCTCGTCCGGGTCATAGCCCAGCATGACCTTCCAGCGACGCGACAGATTGATGCGCTTGGTTTCGCCGTCGAAATCCCAGATGCCATCGTTCGCCGTCATCGCGACCAGCGAATTGCGTTCCTGGAGTTCGCTCAATAACTCCCGGTCGCGGACACGCTCAAGGCCGACCGACAGCGACGATCCGAATAACTTCATCAACAAGTGGAGGTTTGCGTCCCAACTGTCGACCGCCTGCTCGTTTGCGATTCCGAGGAAACCAGCAATTTCATCCTGAACCGAAAATCCGATGATGAGCGCTGAGCCAATGTGCAACTCGCTTAATCGACCCAGTTCACTGGTCGCGGATTTTGGCCCACCCAGTGTATCGGCAACCTCGATGACGCGCAGGTGACCCAAACGCTTGCAGAGCCATGGCCAGTCCTCGAGGTTTTCACCTTTCAGTACGCCGGGACTGCATTGCGCGAATCCGTTACACGACGGGAACACGGTCTCAATCTGGACACCATCTTCGCTGATCAAAGCAACGAAGGCCGCATCTGCACCCGTCGCCTCGGGCAGTTCATCGGCAATGGACTGCAATTGCTGTCGATAGCTGGGGACATCGAGATTTTGCAAGCCAACCGCGATCTTGGTTTGCAGCGCGTCAACCGCGCCGCGGGTACGCTCGCCGGCACGTGGGCGCCGGTGCTGGATTCCCGTGGAAGTATGCGTGTCGGACGGATGTGTCATTACGGGAAAACATTTTGACATGATGTCGAAGGAATACAAGCTAAGTCGCTGTATTTTTTTGCATTATGTGCTGCCACCGCGATGACGCCAGCGGCTGGCCTGCAGGGCCTCGTCAACGAAAATCCATGGCGGACGTTAATACGCCCAGAAGCAACACATTCGCTCAAGGAGAGACCTATGAATGCCAGCAATGCCTGCCTGCCGCAAGCGTCGGGCCTAAGCAAATTCGTCATCTGGATGACGATGTTTATCACGCTCGCCGCACTGTCGGCCTGCGGGGGTGGCGCCGGGACTGCGGAAAGCAGTCCGCCAGTCGCCGCAGTCGAATGCGATCCCAATGATGAAAGCACGTTTGCGGAGTGTGGCACGGTGCTGGTCGCCCTGACCGACGCCGACGGCGACTTCGTCAACTACACGGTCGACGTATTGTCACTGACGCTGGAAACCGCAAATGGCCGTATCGTCGAGACACTGCCTGGCAAGACGCGAATCAACTTTACCGACTATGTAGACCTGACCGAACTCGTTGCGATTGCATCGATTCCTCCAGCCACCTACGTATCCGGCACGATCAGCATCGACTATGCGGACTCGGAGGTTTTCGTTGAGGCTGGCGACGGATCCAAGGCGGCTGTTGTAACGGATGCTGACGGCAACGCGCTGACGCAGACAGACCTCAAGATAAACTTGTCGAACCGCGACCGGCTGACCGTTGTACGCGGGCGTTCTGCACTATTACAGCTTGACTTTGATCTTGAGGCCTCCCACAGCGTCGACATCGCGCCGACGCCTGCTACCGCGATATCAGAGCAGTTCATCGTTGCCGAAGTATCGCCGGTCGATGAAAAAGATATCCGGGTACGCGGCCCATTGGCCAGCGTCAACGAAGACGAGATGAGCTATACCATCGCGGTGCGCCCATTCCACGACCGGGACGGCGACTTCGGGCGAATGAAAGTTTTCGTTACGGACGAAACCCAATTTGAAGTCGATGAGTCAATGTTCGTCGGTGTCGAAGGATTGCGCGCGCTCAGTGCAGCCGGTACTGGCACGCCGACGATTGCGCACGGTACGCTCGCGACCGGCGACCGAACGTTTACAGCGGACATCGTCCTGGCCGGTTCCAGCGTTCCCGGAATTGATCGTGACGCAGTTCGAGGCAACGTGATTGCACGGGATGGCAACTTCCTGACAGTTCGAGGTGCTACCGTGATCAGCTCAGATCGCCGCGCACACTTTCACGATAACGTCGTTGTGGAAGTCGGTCCGGAAACCCGGGTTTTTAAAGATGGCTATCGGTTCGGCGACCTGGGTATCGACGCGATTTCTGTTGGACAGCGCGTAACGATTCGCGGCAACAAGGCACAGGCCGCCACCGATGCCGCGTCGCCACAGATTCTGTTCGACGCGACACAGGGTGCTGTGCGCATGCACGTAACGCACCTCGTCGGCATTGTGAATACGGTTATGCCCGGTCAGGCCGACATAACGCTGCATGGCATTGATCGCCGCCGTGTGGATTTGTTCGACTTCAGAGGCACCGGCGTATCGCCCGATAGCGATGCCGATCCCGACAACTATGAAGTCGCGACCGGCCTCTTGCCACTTGCCAATTTTTCGGCCGGCAAGCCAATCGTCGCCTGGGGTTTTCCGACGGCCTTTGGCATGGCACCCCCCGACTTCACCGGACGCACGGTTGTCGACTACACCGATGTCCGAAGTTCGCTCGGGGTGGGCTGGGGATCAAACGGAACCACGGCGCCCTTCGCCGCAATGGATAGCGAAAGCCTGTTACTGGACAACCAGAACCCGGAAATCGACCAGCGTCACTACATTAAAACCGGACCACTGCTGATCGACCTGGCGTCGCTGGACTCCAACACGACAATCGTGCCACGACAGACCGGTAGAATGCTTTTCTACATCAAGTCAGCGGACAGCTTGCGCCAGTATTCAACATTCGCAGACTTTGTAAGCGACCTCACTGAGAGTCTCGACGGTGCAACGACAGCGCGGTCGATGCACGCTCGAGGCCACTACGATACGAATACGAACACCCTGACCGCCTACAAGATTGGTGTCTACCTGATTGAGCCCTGACCGCGAGGTAGCGCCCCCCCTGCACGCGCTGCCTGAATGGCTCTGCCCCGCTACCGCAAGGTGGCGGGGTTTTCTTTTTCATTGCCAGTTCAATGGTGCGACCTCGCCGTCCACGCTCCAACCCTCACTGCGCGCAAGATTCTTCATGTCGGCGATACGCTCGCCGGCCGCGGGGTGAGTCGAAAGGTAGGTAACAAACCGGAGGATGGAATCATCCTGAATCTCCCAGCGCTCAAACAGGCGCCAGGAATCGGCGATGTGGCCAAATTCCGTATTCACCAGCGCCAGCCCAAAGGCATCGGCGTCCGACTCCTGGCGGCGACTGAATCCACGTAACGTGATATCAGCGGCATTGATCCCGATACCGGCAACGTCGCCACCCGTTGTTACCGCGAAAAACAAGGACAAGACCGCGCCGCGGCCCAGCGCACGCAAGTGATCCCTGTTCTTGAAATGACCTAACTCATGGCCAAGCACGAACGCCAGCTCATTCTCCGACTCGACCTGATCCAGCAAACCCTGCGTGACGATGATCAGTCCGCCGGGCAAGGCCATGGCGTTGGCGACATCCGAATCATCGATCTCAACACGGAAATGATACGGCGATTCCGGCCAGTGCGCCGCGAGGCGGTCAACGAGTTGTTGTGTCTCGTTTAGACGTTCGTCAGTGTGCGCGACTGTCACCAGATCGTCAGGTAGCCAGCCGTCAAAGAACGCGACTTCTTTTTCGGCGGGCACGAAGTACAAGGCAATTTCAACCAGAAAAACCAGTGCCACCGTGATCAGTACGAAGATTGCCGTAAGTCCGAGGACAAGCGTGCTCGCTTCGACCAGCGGATGTGTCTTGCTGACGTTGATGCCGTCGGCCGGCTGCCGCGCGACAAACTTCATTGAGAGTTGCTGAACCTGCTCGCAAACTTGACGGCCGTGCCAAAGGCAAGCATTTCGACGCCAGCGATGCCTTTACCATCGCGCCGCGCATTGGCGAGTCGGGATGTCTCAAGTCTTACATTGAACACCGCATCATAACCCTGGCTTTTGGCACTCTCGATCATGCGCAGCACAGCCTCACGTCGTGCCCGATCCAGCAGTGGCTCGTAAGTCTTGATACGTCCGCCGACAATTCCGCGCAACCAGGCTATGACCCGTTTGAAATAGTCAAGCGATACCACGATGCTGCCGGTAACCATGTCGGCACTATTCACCTTCCAGGCCTCAGGCATGGTGTCGAATGTGACCACCGGGAACCCGTGCGTCGCAGCCTCTCGTTCGCGAATACTCTTGAAGTGTCTGTTCTCCAGCAAGCTGCCGATGAAATAGGCAAAGACCAATCCGGCGATCGGCAGCAGGATGTTCCCAAACAGGCTGATCAGGTCAAAGTAGGTTTCCATGTCATTCGACTTTCACTGCAGTTCCGTAAGCAAACAGCTCGGCGGCGCCCTGCGAGATTGAACTGGTCGCGAATCGCACATTAACGACAGCGTTCGCACCCATCGACTGAGCCTGCTGGATCATGCGGTCGGTCGCTTCGGTACGCGAGTCCTGCAGCAACTCCGTGTAGCCTTTGAGCTCCCCGCCAACAATGTTCTTGAGGCCGGCCATTATGTCGCGTCCGACATGTTTGGCCCGAACTGTATTGCCCGTCACTACGCCGTAAAACTCGACGATGCGGCGGCCTGGAATAGTCTCGGTATTACTGATAATCATGAAATCTCCCGGCCCGGTGTACCCGAACTCAAGTTACCGATACTATCACTCCTGACGCGGCTGGGTGCGAGCCTGGCCCGCATCCAGACGTTACAGGAATCACGCATGCCCGCAGTGCACGAAACAGCAAGCTACCCGATCGCAGAAGAGCGAATCAACGTGGTATCGCACGCCATGGGCCTGCTCTTCAGCGTTGCAGCCCTGGTCCTGCTGGTGCTCAGGGCCAATGGTGCGATGCAGACAGTCAGCGTCGCGGTCTTTGCCTCAAGCATGATCGCTCTCTATGCCGCGTCGACGATTTATCATAGTGCCGACAGCGCGGTGTTTCGGGCATGGATGCGGACCGTCGATCACGCAATGATTTACGTGCTCATCGCCGGAACCTATACGCCTTTCACCCTCGTGGTTCTGCAAGGCGCTCTCGGCTGGTCGCTGTTCGGACTGACCTGGGCCATGGCTGCTACCGGTATCGTCCTCAAACTTTTCCACACCGGTCGCTATGACAGGTTATCAACCGCGATGTATGTCTTCATGGGCTGGATCATTATTTTTGCGATAAAGCCGCTCATAGCCAGTCTGTCGGCAGAGGGGCTGATCTGGTTGTTCGCGGGTGGCATCGCCTACACGGTTGGTGCGTTATTTTACAGTCTTCGCGCGGTCCCCTACGGACATGCGATTTTTCATGTATTTGTTATCGCCGGCAGCACCTGCCATTTCGTTTCCGTTTACTTCTTCGTACTGGTGCCCATCAGTTCGTAGGGCCCGCCTTTTTCCAATGCACGCTGGTAGGCCGGCCGTGCGTGAATACGCTCCAGGAATTCCGATAACTTTGGGTAATCAGACTGTAGATTGCTGCGCACAGCCGCCGCTTCGATCGGGAAACTCATCTGAATGTCGGCAGCGCTAAGTTCGTTGCCGCAAAAAAAGTGCGATGCCGTGAGCGTCTTTTCCATGAAGTCGAGGCTGCGTTTTACGTTCGGATCGAGGTAGCCCGCCTTTACTTTGCCCGCGATGCCACGCGCGACCGGCTTTGCGAAAAAAGGCATCGGTGCATTGGCTATCCGTGCAACGATCAAGGACACCAGCATAAGCGGCATTAAAGATCCCTCCGCAAAATGCAACCAGTAGGTGTAGGAGCGGTGTTCGTCCGTCCCCGCTTCCGGTCGCAGTTTTCCCTGGCCGTATTTGTCAACCAGGAACTCTATGATCGCCGCTGACTCCGCCAGGACGATATCCCCGTCAACAACGACGGGAGCCTTTCCCATTGGATGCAGTTCAGCGAGTTCCGGTGGCGCCAGGCTGGTTACCGGGTCTCTTTTGTATTTCCTGATCTCGTAATCGATTTCGAGTTCTTCCAAAAGCCACAGGATGCGTTGTGAACGGGAGTTCTCGAGGTGGTGAACGGTAATCATGAACAAAGCTTAGCATCCGCCGAGCGCGCAGCGCACCCGGCCGGTGGGAGGCCATGTTGCGGCAAATCCGGCCTCGCGGCATTACCTGATAGGCCTTCTACAAAAACATGATAAATAATTGATAAATCAGCTATTTTATCGATCCTGGCCGGGCAGTCGGTATCAGCCGTCATGCAATATAAGTGACCGAATTCATTGACTTAGGCGCTTCGAGGGCTATACTGCCCGCAGCTAGAATGATCGGCTGAATTTATGTCCACCATTACGAAGTTCCACAGAGTACCTCGTCCTGATCTTCATAAGTTTCAAGCACATCTCTTGCGTAACCGCCTTCAAGAGAAGGCAATAACTTTTGACTATTTAGGATTAGAAAAATGTCTACAGTAACCGGAACCGTAAAATGGTTTAACGAAGCCAAAGGCTTTGGCTTCATCGAGCAAGAGTCAGGTCCTGACGTATTTGCTCATTTCAGCAACATTCAAGGCAGCGGATTCAAGACGCTGGCCGAAGGCCAGAAAGTCGAGTTCACTGTCACTGACGGCCAGAAAGGTCCTCAGGCAGAGAACATCGTTCCGCTCTAGTAGCGAAACGAAGCTGAACGAGAAAGGCGAGGCCTCCGGGTCTCGCCTTTTTTTTATTCCGCAGGGGGCATTTTAGTCGCCTGCCAGGCAACAGCCTGCCAGGTATCACTGCGCTTGAGAAATGTGCCGGTATTGAGGTAGAACTGCACGGCGGAATGGTCAGAGCGCGTCGCTCGAAGCTTGAACGCAACCACGGCCGTCTTTCCGTAGACCCGTATATCAACATCCTCGGCGACATAGTTAGTAACCGGGCCACCAGGCTCCTCGCTCTCGTTGAATCCACCCATGATCTCGGCTTTGCCGAACCTCGTGCCATCGGATGACGTGTACACCAGGTCGTCCGCCCAAAACGCGTCATGCGTTTCCGCCTTATCGACTTCAACCAGGAACCACCCGAGCAGCACCATGAGATCGGCCTCATCGGACGACGCTTCATCGGCGATACAGGCTGTCGCGAAAACAATGAGTACCAAAGTGCTTGCAAGTCTCGCGATGATCTTCATATCCGCTCCATTCAATTCGAGTATTCTAGGCACCAATGGCCGATAACGATAACTCAACCGCCGGTTTCCTGCAGCGCGCGCTCGGCGTATTCGGCTACAGTCGACGCGCAATCGAACTCGTCTGGACCACCAGCCGGTCCCTGACGGTCAGCCTGGCGCTGCTCACGATCATCGGTGGGGTTTTGCCGGCATTGGTCGCCTATATTGGCCAGCTGATCGTCGACGGCGTTGTGCAGGCGTCCCAGGCTGCCAATCCCGATACCCGCGGCATATTGCAGCTCGTCGGTCTCGAGGCGATTGTCGTTATCGGTGTCGCTGCAACGCAGCGCGGTATTTCGGCCAGTCAGTCTCTGTTGCGCGCACTACTGGGACAACGCGTCAACGTTATGATCCTCGAAAAAGCCATGACGCTTGAGCTTGCACATTTCGAAGATTCCGAATTCTACGACAAGCTGACACAAGCGCGCCGCGAAGCATCCAGTCGTCCATTAAGCCTGGTAAACAAGACCTTTGGGCTGGTGCAAAACGCCATATCTCTGACCAGCTATTCGGTCCTGCTGTTCGCGTTCTCACCCTGGGCAGTATTGATTCTGGTTGCGGCAGGTCTGCCGTCGTTTTTTGCTGAAGCCAAGTTTTCCAACGACGCTTTTCGCCTGTTCCGCTGGCGCTCCCCCGATACACGCATGCAACTGTACCTGGAAACCGTCATTGCGCGCGAAGACGGTGTAAAAGAGGTCAAGCTGTTCCAGCTTGGACCGCGATTGCTACAACGCTACCGTGACATCTTTGCCAAGTTGTTTGTTGAAGATCGCAAATTGACGATACGGCGAGACACCTGGGGATTCATTCTCGGCCTGCTCTCGATATCCGCATTGTACGGGGCGTACGGCTGGATCGTCATTGCCGCCATCGGTGGCGCCATTACGCTGGGCGCCATGACCATGTACCTGGTGCTGTTTCGCCAGGGACAATCCGCAGTCGCAGCGATACTGACCTCGGTCAGCGGCATGTACGAAGATAATCTGTATTTGTCCAACCTGTACGAATACCTCGAACAGCCAGTACCGCATCGACCCGGCGCCGCTATCCGCGGCCCGGACCCCGCGCGAGGCCTGGAGTTTGACAATGTGTCATTTCGCTATGCCGGTGCAGAGCAGAATGCGCTGACCGACATCAGCTTGCAGATCAAACCCGGTGAAAGCCTCGCCCTGGTCGGTGAAAACGGTTCCGGCAAAACAACCTTGATTAAACTTCTGACCCGGCTCTATGAGCCCACAGAAGGACGCATACTGCTCGATGGTCTGGATCTCCAGGAGTGGGATGTCGAGACCCTGCGCAGTCGAGTCGGGGTCATTTTTCAGGACTTTGGTCGCTACCAGTTTTCGGTGGGCGAAAACATTGGTGCCGGTGATGTGCGCCACATAGACGACAAGGCCCGCTGGCAGGCTGCAGCAACGACAGGCCTTGCGGCACCGTTTATCGAGGAAATGCCGGACAGCTATGACACGCAACTTGGCCGGTGGTTTAAAGGTGGGCGCGAACTGTCCGGCGGCCAATGGCAAAAAATTGCATTATCGCGCGCCTTCATGCGCACCGACGCCGATATCCTGGTACTTGACGAACCGACCGCCGCTATGGACGCATCGTCGGAAGCTGAAGTATTTGAACACTTTCGTACAGCCAGCAGTAACAAGATGACTATCCTGATATCGCACCGCTTTTCGACGGTGCGAGCAGCCGCGCAAATTGTTGTCATCCACCAGGGTAAAATCCTCGAACGCGGCAATCACGAAAGTCTGCTGGCCGAGGATGGCCAGTACGCGCACTTGTTCAATTTACAGGCACGCGGCTACCAGTAATTCACTAGCGGGTCATGTTGCTCGCCAGTGACAGCACGCGCTCTTCCTGCCGCTCGCCAAGATCAATGGCGCTCCACAGATCTTCATCCCGCAGCCCTAGCGGCCGGGCGTATTTGTCGAGACTTCCGCGGTCTTCCAAGTACAATGTCGATTTGCCAACTGCCGCAACGCTGGCGCAGAGGATAAGCCCCAGTCTCGAAACGCACTGTACTTCGCCGAGCGCTCGGCACTGGTAGGCTTCAAGCATTGGTTCAGGCAACGACCACGTGCGAGCAAGTTCGGCCGTTACGACCCTGTGGTCGGTACCAAATGCATCGATTAGCAGTCGCGCAAGTGTTCCCGTACCCGGTTCCGCAGTGGCCTCGCGCAGTACCGTGTCACTGCGTTTCGGCTCCAGATGCACCAACGCCATCAACCCGAGGTTGGAGCAGAGGCCCGTCGTGTAGGCGAGGTCACGATCCGCGTCAGGCGCGACATCATCCATTGCCGAGATTTTCTTGCAGCATTCTGCAACCTTCAGCGAATCAACCCAGAATCGCTCGGCTTTAAAGCCCGGGCAGTCCTTGCTGTTAAATGATTGTTGAATCGCCATCGCAAGGACTAACGATCGAACGGTGTCCACACCCAACACCCGCGCGATTGCCTCGCGTATATTGTAGAGTGGCTCCGCAAGGCCGAAATACGCCGAGTTGGTGAGTCCGAGCAGTTTGGCGCAAATGCCCGGATCGCCCTCCACGACCTCAGCCACTTTGTCGACATCGATAAACTCATCGCCGAAGCACGTCAATATTTTCTGTGCTGTCACAGGAAGTGGTGGCAGAACGGCAATCGACTCCGCAATCCGAGTGGCCGTATCTGTCGTATCTGTCTTGTTCGCTACCGCCGTCATTGGTTTCCTCAACCTGTTTTCGCTTGAAAAATAGCCACGTCCGGGTTTGTCGTCCTTGGGAATCGTGGAGCCAGTTCGAATGGCCGGCCAATCGCGAAGCCCTGCGCATAACCGGCGCCCAGTTCAGAGACAATCTTCAGCGTCTCGTCGTTCTCGACAAACTCCGCAATTGTCTTGATATTCAGCGTTTCTGCGATATCGATGATCGACTTGACGAAAATTCGGTCTGTGTGATCATGAATCAGGTCACGAACGAACATGCCGTCGATCTTGATGTAGTCAACTGGCAGCTTTTTCAGGTAGCCGAATGACGACAGGCCGCTGCCGAAATCATCGAGCGCAAACTGGCAACCCATCTCCCGCAGATCAGCCATCAGACTTCCGGCCTCGGAAACGCTGCGAATAACTGCCGTTTCGGTTATCTCGAAGTTAATGGTTCCAGGAGGCAACGGCGACCGTGCAATTGCGGCCTTCAAAAACTCCGCGAAGCGTTTGTCGCCGACACTGCTGCCGGACAGATTGATCCAATAACTCCGTTGATCGGCCTTGAACACGCTGTGAACAAACAAAGTATCCAGCAGACTTTGCACAACCCACTTGTCAAGTTCGACGCTGAGTCCATAACGCTCGGCCGCTGGCAAGAATGCACCGGGTGGAATCAGTTTTCTCGATTCAGGATCGCGGAGCCGGAGAAGAATCTCAAGGCGCTCAGGCTCGTCGGTGTTTGCGATGATTGGGCGAATCGGTTGTGCATATATCGCGAAGCGATTCTTGTCCATAGCCTCGCGAATGCGTTGAACCCATCGCACTTCGCCACGGTGTACTCGTGCAGAGTCGGCATCGCCATCAACCATGTGTACCCGGTTACGTCCTGCTTCCTTGGCCGCATAGCAAGCGGCATCTGCAAGCTGCTGCAGTTCGTTGATGTCGCCGACGTTCTTGTCGATCGGAACGCCGCCGATACTGACGCCGATGCGGTAGGTCTCTGTGTCCCAGTGAAAACGAAAGGTCTCAATCCGGCTACGAATGGTTTCCGCGATTCGCCGCGCGACCTCCGTTGGGCACTCCCAGAGAATGATGCCAAACTCGTCGCCGCCGAGGCGGCCGACGATGTCATCGGCGCGAACACTGTCGTTCAGAATTTCGCTGACCGCGCGTAGCAGTTGATCGCCCGCCGTATGTCCCGACGTATCGTTGACGACCTTGAACTGATCGAGGTCCATAAACATCAAATAGCTCTGCTTGTCCGATTCGGAGCTGATCTGCCAGGCCTTTTCGAGTTGCGTCTCGAATGCGCGTCGATTTAGCAGCTCTGTCAATTCGTCATAGCTGGCTTGATACTCGAGCTGCACCGTCAACTTGAGCGATTCGGTAATGTCCTGAATCTGGATAACCGTGTAAAGAAAGTCGCCGCCTTCGTTGCGCACGGCTGACAGGCTGGCAACAGCCTTGAGGTCGCTGCCATCATGGCCGATGCAAGTGAAATTTATATCCAGGTCGTTGATTGATCCTTGCACGAGCTGACCATAGTGCGCCTCAAATTCAACGCGGTCTTCATCGGCAATATTGTCGACAAATTTTCCATCCGGCAATTCATCACAATCCGGCCAGAACATCCCGGTCAGCGCGGGGTTTGCATCAAATAGCTCACCCCGGGCGTCAATCAGGCCCAGACCGATGGGCGCGTTCTGAAATGCCTGTCGAAACCGCGTCTCCAATTCGGCTCTGGCCTCGACCTCCTGGGATAATCGCTCATTGGTCTTTTGAAGATTCTGCCGAGCGGTTTCGATGGAACGGGTTCGTTCCTCCACCTGGGCGCGCAGGGTCTCGTTCATCCATTCGACATTGCGCGTTCGATAGGCAATAACGTATCGCACGATAAGCAATCCGAGTATCAGCGACGCCAGAATGAACCAGGGCTGCTGCCAGAAATACGGCAGCACGGTGAAACGCTGGCTGGCAACATGCGAACTCCACTCCCCGCCTGAGAACCGTGCTCTGACCATAAACTCATAGCTGCCCGGTGGGACTTTCGGATAGTTGACCGAGCGGTTAGTCGTCGGTGCTCCCCACGCATGATCGGCGCCAACAAGACGGTAGCTGTATTGCATGGCTGTCGGCGCCAAAACGGAAATTGCCGCAAACTCAATGTGGGCGCCAAAGTCGGTCGGCTCAAGTTCCTGCCGATCATGAATCTGTCGTCCGTCCGATTCGGACTCCATACGAATAATGGTCGGCGTGGGTTCGGGAATTTCCGGCATAAGCTGCGACGTGTCCATACGCGTCGCGCCGTCGACCGTGCCTATCCAGAGACAGCCAGTGGAGTCGATAAAACTTGAGTGAACATTGGTCTCCATGCCAATGAACCCCAACTGGGGGCTATAGTGGATGAAACGCGGCTCTCCCGGTACGAATTGGTACAGGCCCTGCTCGCCACCGACGACAACCGTGCCATTCTCCAGAGGCTCCACCAGGTAGGCGGTCTGGTCTGCGAGTGGCGAGTGCGAGCCATAGTCGGTGAATTGACCGGACTCGTAGTAGAAGACGCCACCCTCCTCAGTCGAAATCCAGGCGGCATCGGGGCCGGTCAGGCGCAGGTGGTTAAACAGCCGTCGAGAGTTATTGTCAGGATCGACGATGATTCGTTCATCGAAGCCCCCGCCTTTGCGGGGCTGCATCTGCACGATGCCAACCTCATCCGCGGCATACCAGATGCTTCCGTCCTCCCAGGCGTCCAGCGTATAAACAGAAGTCGGTTTCGGCGTTGGATACTGGGTGACTGTCGTGCTTTCCGGGTCAAATCGAAAAACGCCCGAACGAATGGTCGAGAACCAGATGGCACCATTTTCTGCGATATCGACATCGAGAATTTCCAGATCCTTGGTTCCTTCGACATAGACCGCCTGCAGCGATTCCGCATCAATTCTGAACAGGCCATGGTGCGTCATGCCGGCCCAGACCGTATTCTCGGAGTCGATGACCACATCCCGCACCGCACCCGACGGCAATCCGTGTTTTTGACCGACCACGGTCAGGGTTTCGTCCAGTTGACGTAGCAGCAGGTTGCTCTGTGTCACGAACCAGAAGCGTCCGCGCTGGTCTTCGGCAACTCCCCAGACGGTTACCAGGTCGTCACTGGTTCGCAAGCGGTAATGTCGAAACCGGTCGCCGAGGAAGCGCGTCATGCCCGCGCCAGTCGACAACCACAGGGAGTTCTCGGAATCGATAAAAATGGAGGTTACACGATCCAGGCCATCAAATTTTCGCATTGGCGAAGGGTCCGAATGCATTTCGTCGTCGAAGCGATCAAAGCGGAAAAGCTCCGACGACGATGCGACCCATAGCATGCCATTCTTATCTGTGGCGATGCTGACCAGTTCGAGATCGGTCGGAATAGTGGCCTTCGGGAGAAACTGTCCATCGCCAAATATTCCAAGCGTCTGTTGCTTGTCAGCCGCGTATAAGACGCCATCGCTACCGACATGAATTCTTCGTATATCTGCATCCAGAAGCTCAAGCTTGGCCTCGGATTGGTAATGCAGCTGATAGAGCCCTGTCGCGGACTCGACGTAGACGACATCGCCGGCGACTGCGAGATCGGTGATGCCCGTTGCAGCGTTGCCAGCGAGATATTCGCCGTTGTAAATGTCACCGTCCCGGGATATCTGCAGGATGCCAAAACCTTCGACAACTGCGAAGACCACATCGCCCACGGACTCCAATGCCAGAACCGGGCTGCGCGCCGCGTCGCTCGGGGCAATCGTGTACAAGACCCGCGCACCCTGGAGAATCGAGATGCTGCCGCTCTGGCCACCAGTCCACACACGGTTATCAGGAGCAACGTGGACAGTGGACAGCCAATTGTTGGGCAGACCGTCGGCAATCGTGAAATGCTCGAAAATGTTGCCATCGTAGCGATTGAGGCCGCGAGCGGTCGTGATCCAGAGATATCCCGACTGGTCTTGCTTGATATCGGAAACATTGGATTGAGTCAGGCCGTCAAGAACCGTATAGCTTCGAAACGGCATTGCGGCAGACCCGTCTGCCGCCAGCGACGAAGTCGCAAGGAGCAAAGCCAGCAGTACGTAACATGCCGGCCGAATGTAGTTTGGCTGACTCACTCAGGCCTCGCCCCGGAAACAATAATTCACATGGCTATATCATCGGCGGTTTCCCGCGTATCTTTAGCCATTGATCCAGGCCAACCGGAAATCACAGCGCCTTTGTTGACGGGGACGCTGGATTGGCATTATGTAAGATCTTAGCTGGCAAACATTCCAATAAGGCGACTCTCATCATGTTTGAAAACGGGCAAATAGCAGCACCCCTGATTATGGCTCTGACGATTGGCATCAGCCTTCTGGGCTTGTTCCAGTCGCCACGCATCATCGAAATGTGCCTGTTTCGACCGTATCACTTTCTTCGCAGCCGGCAGTACGACACGATGATTTTGAGCGGCTTCGTGCATGCCGATGTCGGCCACCTGCTGTTCAACATGTTCACGTTCTACTTTTTCGCCTTCCCGATGGAAAACTACATTGGAACGATTCCTTTCCTCGCGCTGTATTTTTTCGGGCTTGTCGTCAGCCATACCTGCACCTGGTACAAGCATCGCAATAATCCCGGCTACGCCTCGCTCGGCGCGTCCGGGGCCATTTCGGCCGTGCTGTTTGCGTATATCGTCTACTTCCCGACGACCACGCTAATGATCATTCCGATTCCAGTGCCCATACCGGCCGTATTATTCGCTATTGGCTATGTTGCCTATTCCTATTGGGCATCGGTACAGAACACCGGCCGGATCAACCATGACGCTCACCTGTGCGGCGCGGCCAGCGGACTGATATTCGTTGCGATCACCAATCCGGAGGCAATTGGTCGCGTGTTCTCCTAGCCAATTGAATAGAAGGCAATTTGCCAAACTGCTACGCTACGTTCTCGTTTAGCCTGGGATATTCCTGATGAAAGTTCTACTTGCAGTATTTCTATTTTCTTTTTCTGTCGGCGCGATCGCGGCCAATGAGATTGACGACAAAGTGACCGCGGCGCTGCAGGCAGAATCGCGGCCACAGGCTGATCGCGACCGGGATGGAAATCGCCTGCCACTGGAGACTTTGAATTTCTTTGGCATGAAAGACAATATGCGCGTGCTTGAACTGTTGCCGGGCGGCGGTTGGTATACGCGCGTTCTGGCGCCGGTCCTGGCAGAGAACGGTGAATTCTACGTTGCGCTCGGTACCGGGCGAGTTGCAGAAAACATTGCCGGGTCACCCGGATTTGGCAACGTGCAGGTATTGGAAACGAGCGATAATCTGCGGCGCCCTGAAGGTAGTCGCTTCTACGCGCTGGACGAATTCGAGTTCGGTGTAAGCGATCTCGATCTGGTCCTGACGTTTAGAAACCTGCACAACTTTGATGAACGTTCGCGTGAGATCATGAATCGGCAGGTGTTCAATTCACTCGCGAGCGGTGGTCTTTACGGTGTCGTTGACCATACCCGGCGGCATATGGAAACCCTTAACGATGAAAACCGCCGACGCATTGATCCTGTCCTGGCTATAAAAGAGCTGCTGGATTTAGGCTTTGAATTTGTCGCCTACTCTGATCTGCACTTTCGCGCGGACGACGAGCTGGAATATGAAGTCGGTCGGCGATCCGTGAGCGGCAATACTGACCGATTTACGCTGCTGTTCCGAAAACCCTAGAATCAGGAGCGCCGCTCAACAGTGCCGAAGTATCTGGCTGTACGGCCCGGATTTATTGTTGCGCCGCTTGATGTTGAACCTCAACAGGATCGCTCTCATGGCGGCGATCCTGGTTGAACATCCGCCGGTACTTTTGATCGGTCGCGCCGATGTTTCGGCGCCTGGTAA
Organism: uncultured bacterium; assembly: GCA_963976365.1. Classification (GTDB taxonomy): domain Bacteria; phylum Pseudomonadota; class Gammaproteobacteria; order Steroidobacterales; family Woeseiaceae; genus UBA1847. The sequence continues at coordinate 47,997 of CAXBKH010000017.1, forward strand.
TCGACGGCGTTACTTCGCGGATCACAACGACGAATCTCGGCTTTAGACTGCCGAAAACCGGTCGAACTCTGACCTCGGCACGAAACTCCTGCTGGCCGGGACCAACCGCCATTGCGTGGATCGTTCTGGAGTTTCGATAAAAATCTCGCTCTAGAACGGCATCCGCTTCGACGACACCCGCGTATTGGCCTTCGTCTTCTCGTACAAACAGACTGCTGAGCGGTTGGTCGAGCATGACTTCCAGCGTCTGGCCGAACGCGCCAACGGCTACTTCGTTCGCCGCCTTGATCCGGCCATCACCATCAATCAAGAAAACAGAATCGAAAGTCGTTTCCCGCAGAGCCTCAAAAAGGTGCTTGTAGCCATAACGGTTTACAGGCCTCAGCAGTAATGTGGCAAGCAGTACGACCACCACGACAAACACCACGACGGCGGCAACAATGTAAGGAGTAATTTCTGGAATCATTTTCTCTATGCTCGAACCGGATACCCCGCAACAATTCGGGGATCCAACCACGACTCGGAATCGCGAATTCTGCGGACAACGCGGGTAGCCAGATATAGGGAATTCTCTGAAAGCACATAGGGAAATCCCTTAGTCGTCGCGCAACCCATTGTTATTCAATGCCAAATTCTCACAGTTATGGCGGTCGAATAAGGTATTTCCCGATATCGACATATTGGCTGCAATGCCATATTGATCAGTGGAAAACACCAGCCTTGCTGCAACGCGTGGTTCTGGTTTGATCCGCAGTCAATCTGCCACAGGGAGTCGTGCAGACCAGTGCTACAGCCTGACCTCAATACCGAGCTGTTCATGCCCGGGACGACTTCGTTTAGACGCTCATGGCGGGTGGATGTCGTGACGATACTCGGTGTCGTTCTTTGCGTTCTGGCGATTGAGGCGGCCCGGCGTATCGGCCATCCATTGCCGGTTCCTTTCCTGCTGCTATATGCCGTTGTCGCGCTCGCGGCCGGATACTCGGGACGCCGCGTGGGCATTTTCGCCGCCCTGATTGTTGCCGCTTTCGTTATTCATAGCTCGATTGTCGGTTACGGGCCGAGCAGCCTGACAGGCGGCACACTCCAGCTCAGTTTCGGCATTCTGATCGCACTGGGGATCGCCATACTGATTGGCGATCGAAGGGACACGCTGGTCCGCCTGGCCGCGTCACTTGCACATAGCCAGAGCGAATTGACACAGGCACGCGATGTGCTCGCAGCAAAGGCCGATCAAAAGGCCCATCAACTGCAAAACGCAACCTCAGAGCTCGATGGCGTGCGCATGCAACTCGCGAACACTGTCGAGCACTCACCGGCAGCAATTGTCGTCATAACGAACGACTATGAGATCACCAGCGTGAACCCGGCCGGGCTCGAATCGTTTGGCCTGGCGTCGCTACCGCCCGGATTGGCAAACGTCGAAAAATTCATGCAGCACATTCGGTTTTTTGCCGAAGATGGAAGCGAATTCGAGTTCGGTTCCGGGCCTTTGTACCAGGCCCTTACGAATGCCACGATCACGGACGGTTTTGTTTGCCGAATAGTCCGGCCGGACAATACTGAACGGTGGCTTCGCGGCAGTTTCGCGCCGATTCGGGCGGCGGGCGGCGAGATCTCCGGCGCTACGGCAATTTTTGTCGATATCACGGAAAAAATTCACGCCAAGTATCAAATGAAAGACCTGGTCTCCCGGGTTCTCAAGGCACACGAAGACGATCGAGCGATCATTGCCCGCCGTTTACAGGACGACATCGCCCAGCACCTGGTTGCAACCAAGATGAGCCTGCATTCGGCTGCGTTGACTCGAAACTACGCGGACCCGGTCCGAGATACGATTGGACGTATTGATACGCTGATGGACTCCGTTCGTGACTGGTCACTCGAGCTTCGGCCCGCGGCACTGGATGATCTCGGCCTCGTTTCGGCGCTGCGTTGGTATCTCACCAGTCAGCAAAAATTCTTCGACTACGACATCGTTTTTGACGCAAATATCGACGACGAAGACTTTTCGCCCGATGTATCCATTGCCTGCTTTCGAGTTGTGCAACAGGCGGTTAGCAACGTTCTCGAACACGCCGATGCGCAATCCCTCGTCGTGAGCATCTACGGGCAGGACCAGTATCTGTGCATTGAAATAGTCGACGATGGCCGCGGCTTTAACGTCGACGACGTCATGCTGGGGCGATCCACGGCTAGCGGCCTCGGCCTGATTACAATGCGCGAACGAGTCGTGCTGGCTGGCGGCATATTCAAGATGACTTCTGCACCGAAACAGGGTACGAATATCACCGTATGTTTTGCCGATTAGTGATCGAAACGCATGTCGGGTATTCGAATAGCATTGGTTGATGACCACCAGATCGTCCGCGACGGGCTGTCTGCCCTGCTGGCGCCCCTCAAAGATATTGAGGTCGTTGCCCAGGCAGGCAGTGGGCGGGAAGCCGTCGTCCTGGCGCGAAAAGACGTCGCAGATGTATTCATTATGGATATTGCGATGTCAGACCTGAATGGGCTGGAAGCGACGAAGCGAATTGTGGCTGCCAACGCGAATGCCAAGGTCATCATGCTGTCCATGCATGCCAGCGAGGAGTATGTCGTTCGTTCGCTGCAAAATGGCGCACGAGGGTACCTGGTCAAAAACGCTGCACCGGAAGAACTCGAAGCCGCTATCCGCAAGGTTGCCAGCGGTGGCGTCTATCTCAGCCCGTCAATCGGCGACACGATGCGGACACACATTCTTAGCAAGTCTGCCGAAACCACGTCGCAGGACACACTTACGTCGCGCCAGCGCGAAATATTGCAGGCGATTGCCGAAGGCAGCAGCACACGCGAGATCGCTGAGATACTGTGCATCAGCCCGAAAACCGTCGAAACGCACCGCAGTCAGATCATGCAGAAACTCAACATCAACAATGTTCCTGGTCTCGTCCATTACGCGATCAGGCACGGCATTATCACGGTCGACTAGAGGTCACTGCCTGTTCCGCGGCACGCCAACGGCGGGCAGACTTTATCGATTACACACTCTTTCACTAACGCTGGATACTCGGATAGTATCCAGACGTGACTCTTTCCCATACTCATACCGGCTCCTACTACGCTGCCACGGTCAATCACGCCACTGACTACCCGACGTTGCAAGGCGCGCAGAATGCGGACGTGTGCGTCATTGGCGCGGGTTTCACAGGCATTTCAACTGCACTGTGCCTGGCTGAGCGCGGATACCAGGTACGGGTCGTCGAAGCGAACAAGGTTGGCTGGGGTGCATCCGGACGCAATGGTGGACAGCTGATTGGCGGGATCGCAGGCGAGAAAAATATTGCCAAACACTGGCACAAGGAACCGGACGACCTGTTTTGCGAACTTCGCTGGGAAGGGCATCGGATCATTCGCGAGCGCGTGCATCAGTACAACATCGAGTGCGACCTCAAATCTGGCTATCTCGACGTCGCGATCCGGAAACGTCACCTTGCGGCATTTCAGCAGGATCACGATCGCCTGAGAAGCGCTGACTTCCCGCATGAAGTTCGCTTACTATCCCGCGAGGAGACTTGCGAGACCATTGGCACCACTGCCTACATCGGCGCGTTGCTGAATATGGGCAATGGCCATCTTCACCCATTGAATCTATGCATTGGTGAAGCACGTGCAGCAGTCACGCTGGGCGCGACAATTTACGAACACTCCCCTGTCAAAAAAATAGAAAAGTCACGTCGACCTCGAGTTGTGACGGCCGAGGGTTCAGTAACGGCAGATGCCGTTGTCATTGCCGGCAATGCCTATCACAGGCTCGAACGCAAATTGCGCAACATCATGTTTCCGGTCAACAGTTTCATCGTAGCGACCGAACGATTGTCGGCTGAAGTGGTTGCCAGAATCAATCCACGCGACCTGGCCGTTTGTGACCCCAATTTCGTGCTCGAGTATTTTCGTCTAAGCGCCGATAAACGTCTGTTGTTTGGCGCACGCTTAAACTATTTCGGTGATGACCCCGAATACATCAGGAAACGACACCGGAAGAAAATGGCCAGGATCTACCCGGAATTGGCCGATGTACGAATCGACTACGCCTGGGGTGGCACGATCGGCGTGCCACTCACTCGAGTCCCTCAACTGGGCCGTCTTGCACCCGGCGTTTACTACTGCCAGGGGTATTCCGGACACGGGGTCAACGTGACTCATCTTGCGGGCCAGATCATGGCCGACGCTATTGCCGGTACCACGGAACGTTTCGATCTGTTTGCGGACGTCAGGCCGCTTATTATTCCGGGCAGCTTCGCGTTGCGCAAACCACTGGTGTCGCTGGGCATGCTGTATTACCGAATCAAAGATCGGATGTAGCCCCCATTCAATGACTCATCGCACGCAAAAACAGGAGCACACGCGCTCCTACTACGCCGCCACAGCAAACGAGATTACCGACTATCCGGAACTGCTCGGTCGCGAGTCGGTGGATGTTTGCATCGTCGGTGCCGGATTTACCGGCGTTGCGACAGCGCTGACACTCGCAGAACGTGGCTACAGCGTTGCACTGCTCGAAGCCAATCGAGTTGGCTGGGGTGCGTCCGGCCGAAACGGTGGACAGATCATCAACGGCGTCAGCGGCCTCGAAAAACTACAGAAAAAGCACGGTAGCGACGTCGCAGACATGCTGTGGAACATGAAATGGCGTGGCAACGACATTATTCGTGAGCGCGTTCAAAAATACGGCATTGAGTGTGACCTGAAAAATGGTTTCCTCGAAGTTGCGCCCAAGCCCTCGCAAACCGCCTGGTTCGACGATTTTGCCGAGGAACGTCGACGACGCGGCTTCGCCTTCGACTACGAGGTCTGGGATCGTGAAAAAACACGCTCAATGCTTGGTACCGACGCATTCCATGGCGCGTTTCTCTGCAATCGAGACGGTCACCTGCACCCACTCAACCTTTGCATTGGCGAAGCTCGTGCCGCACATCAGCTCGGCGTGAAGATATTCGAGCAATCGCCGGTGACCCACATTGTGCACGGCGACCGACCACAAGTGACAACGGAGAACGGCGCAATAACAGCCGACGCGGTCGTTCTGGCCGGCAATGCATACAGCCGGCTGGAACCCAGGTATCTTGATAACCTGGTATTTCCGGCAGGCAGCTACATAATCGCAACCGAGCCGCTGGCCGACGCGGTCGTCAACGAAATCAATCCCCTCGATGTGGCGGTATGCGACGTCAATGAAGTGGTTGACTATTACCGACTCTCCGCGGACAAGCGCCTGCTGTTCGGCGGTGCATGCAACTACTCCGGGCGCGATCCCGTGAGTATCAAGTCTTACATCCTGCCGCGCATGCTCAAAATCTACCCGCAGCTAAAGAATGTCCGCATTGATTTTGAGTGGGGTGGGAAAATCGGCATCGTGCTCAACAGGATTCCTGCACTGGGGCGAATAAACGGCAACATTTACTACTGCCAGGGCTACTCCGGGCATGGCGTTTGTCCAACCCATTTGATGGGCGAGATCGTCGCCGATGCCGTCGCCGGAACGATGGAACGTTTCGACCTGTTCGCCGGCATGAAACACTTCCGGATTCCGGGTTCGCAGTGGCTGGGCAATCAAATCATTGCGCTGGGCATGCTGTACTACAAGATCAAGGATCGCTTGTAGCTTCAAATACCGTGCGGCCGCCAAGAATTGTTCGGACGACATTCGTTTCGTGAATCGTGTATGGGTCGATCGTAAATAGGTCCCGGTCAAGAACGACCAGGTCGGCTTTTTTGCCAACCTCGATCGAACCGATTCGGTCTTCCATTCTAAGCTGGTAAGCCGCATCCAGCGTGAATCCTCGCACCAGGCTCTCGACGCTGATGCGCTGGGACGTCGGTGGCTGTACCTGGGCATCCGGCGTCCCAGGCTCCTGACGCGTATGCCCGATTTCAATCTGTACCACCGGTGACAGTCCCAGGGTACCGGCACCGCTCGCGGGAAAATCGCTGCCGAAGGTCAAAATCGCACCGGCATCCTGAAGGTCCTTGTATCGCCAGTAACGATTAAACTGGTCTTTGCTGACAAACTGCTCGCCGTAGGAATCGTACGATGCCCAAAGCGGCGTACTCTGCGCGATAACGTCGAGTTCGCTGAATCTCGGCACGTCCTGGTCAATGATGACCTGCAGATGGCAGATCGTAAAACGACTATCGGTGTCGGGCAGCGCCTTTCGAGTTGCCTCAATCGCGTTCAGGGTTTCATGAATGGCCCGTTCACCGAGTGCATGAATATGCACATCAATATTCTGCGCGGCTGCCGCTGTGATCATTTCGGTAACCTGCGCTTCGCTAAATACCGTCTCGCCGTTGTTACCCGGTTCGCCTTGATAGTCCTCGAACATTGCAGCGGTTCGACCCTCGACCGTGCCATCGTCGGGAATCTTGAGGGTGTTGTAATGAAACGAACGGCCCTTCACGACCTCCCGCCATCGAGCCGCGGTATCAACGTTTTCATCCGGCGTTTTGCTCGCTGTGGCTCGCACAGATCCCACCAAACGCAGGTTGAGATCGCCATTGTTGTCGATCTGGTTGAGGATACTCGCCATGTGCTCCGGATTATCGTCGTCGCCGCTGGCATCGAACGCAGCCGTCACGCCGTAAGCATTCATGATATCGATGATGATAGCGGCTCCCTCAATCGTCGTCTGGTCGTTAACGACATCGAGCGCATCCATCGCCATGCCCGCCGTTCCCTCCAGCAGGTAACCGGTCGCGTCACCGTGCTCGTCACGCTTGTAGTAACTGTAACCGGGCACCGGGTCGGCCGTATCTTGTGTAATATTCAATGCTTCGAGTGCCGCCGTATTCGCCCAGGCACCATGAAATCCTTCATCCATGATCAAAACCGGGCGATCGGCTACAACAGCATCAATGAGCTGCCGGGTGGGACCCTCCGGACCGAACGTTGTCGCCAGGAACCCGTAGCCGAAAATCACCGCATCGTCGGGATTCGACTTGGCAAATTTGTCAATTGCTGCGACCCAGGTTTCAATGTCACCAAAAGTATCGAGCGCCAGCGCCTGTGCGAAGGCCCCGCCGATGATTGGATGGACATGCGTGTCGATAAAGCCTGGCAGCAACAACTTGCCGCCGAGGTCAGAAACCATGGTGTCGTCACCCGCGAGGGCTAGCGCAGCAGCGCTGTCCCCGACAAACACGATCGAGTCGCCGGTGATGGCCACTGCCTCTGCCAAAGGTTGTTCGGCATTGACCGTATAAACCTTGGCGTTGATTAGTACCGCATCCACGCCCTGGCGGTGCTCGTCAGCGCAACCGAATAGTTGTGACGTCGCAAGAAGCAATATTGCCAAACACAGGAAAACTTTTGTCGGGGGCACGCTCTTCTCCAGAATGAACAAATCGACCCTGCTTTATCGGTCGAATTAAGGCTTCATTCTTCCCGTAATAACGACAGGGATCAAGCGGCACAAGCCCAAGACGAATTCTGATTATTCCGTAACTGCCTGAAGTGTAGATGCGCTAGCGCATGGCGCCGTCAGAAATCCATTGACGAATAACGTCAATATCGGTCTGTGGCAGCGGTGCCGCGTTCAGGGGCATCCTGGCACCGGTAATACCGGCGGTATTCTCGAGTTTGCGGATCAGGTAGCTGTTATCCGGGTCATTGGGAGCAACCAGCATTACGGCAGACTGCCCGTTCTGGTTGCTGAACTGCCCGACCAGTTCCAGGAAGCTGGTATCGGCATCGCCGAGCGCCAGTCCTGCAGCCTGCGCTGTATTGCTGTGACAGGTTGACGTTGCACACGACGGTGTAAACACAGCACCCTGAATTTCGTCAAGCGTCGGGCCCAGGACGACTGGCGTCATGATTGTAAATTGCGTAGCAAAATCTCCGCCAGCCGTCCCGTTACCGGATGGAAATGTCCCGGTAAACTCACCGTCAAGTGCGTTCGCATCGAGGTCCATAATCAGGGAAGCACCCGAACCTAACAGCCGCACACGGTAAGTGTCGTCGACCAACGTGACACCAGTAAGGTCAAACACTGCGCTTTGCGGATTCGCACCTGGAACGCTAATCGACGCCGCCGTGACCATGACGTCATCGCCATCGCCGAACGTGCCATCGTTGTTGCTCGCCTCGAGAATGAATGTATTTATATTGACAGTTGACGCATCCAGTTCCCGGTCAAACCCGGCAATGATCTGCGACGGCGTCGCCGTCAGTGTACTGCTAGGTGCAACAGACAACGAAGTCACACGAATCGGAGAACTCGCTGCGGCGCGGTCGTCGACGGCACCTGCGGTAATCCATTGCCGAAGAACGTCAATGTCGGCTTGCGACAGCGGACCGCCTGGCGGCATCTGGCTACCGGTCACACCCGCACCTTCGAGTTTCTGTATGAGGTAACTGGCGTTCGGGTTCGTGGGGCTAACGCGTTGTGTGCCTGCGCTCTGTGTACTCGCGACGCCGACCAGCATCGTGTAGCTGTTAGCTGCTTCGAGGTTCAGGCTGGCAGCAGGACTCGATCCGGAATGACAACCCGAAGTCGCGCAGTCCGGTGTAAAAACGCTTGCCTGGATTTCCGAGAAGTTGGGGCCAAAACTGCCTGTCGGTGGTGGCGGTGCCGGTGGCGTTGTTGTGCCGCCGGCATTCAGTGCTGCAACTGCTTTATCGTAGGTTGTTTCATAGCATGCACCGAGAAACAGCATCGTGCACAGTAACGCGACAATAGCCCGCGCGTATTGAACCCTGACTGTAGTGCGTTTATTCATGGCGCCCGGTGAATTTCGATCGTTTGACGATAATAACCCTGGGCGGGCGCATTAATGTGACGACTCTCTCATTAATGGTGTGCAGCGATCGTCTGTACAGAAAGCGTCGCAAATTACCGACAGGTCGGGAAACCGCGACGACACCTGCTTGCGAAAAGCTCAGGCGTCCCGATGCCGCGGCAAGCTGTAGTTAACCATGCTTCCGCTTAGTGGGCAGATAAAGGCCAGTTTGCACGCGGTTAACCGGAGGTCGGATTCATCGGCATCGCCGGTGCCATACAGTCTGTCGCCGACGATGGCATGCCCCAGTGTTGCGAGATGCCGGCGAATTTGGTGCTTTCTTCCGGTTTCGATCGTGATATCAAGAAGCGATCTCGCGCCGCCATCAAGCAATTCCCGGAGCGAAAACTGACTGATCGCCTGTTTGCCGTCAATCGCCTGATCAATACGCAGCGGGTTGGGCTGCGACGAAAAATCACCGTGCACCGTCGCACGATAGTGCTTCATAACTTCACGATTGCGAAACAACGTGGATAACTTCGCCGCCATAGTTTTCGTATGCGCCACCATAATCAGTCCATTGGCCGCGCGGTCGAGTCGATGTACAGTGAAAGCCGGACGTTCGGGTCGCAAATGCTGTTCGGCCCAGCGAACGACAGTACAGTGATCGCCCCACTTCGACCCTTGTGACCGCAATCCGAAGGGCTTGTTCCAGACAGAATACTCGCCGGCATCGGCAAGTAACTCGGGTTCTGCGGGCAGCTCATCCAGAACTTCAGTGTCGTAATACAGGTGAATTTCGTCGCCAGCTTTCAATCGGCGTTTTGCCCGACGCAGTCGCTGGGTGTTGGCACCTCGCGTTATCCAGACGGCGCCCTTTTGCATCGCAAGTTTAATTCTTTGCTTTGGCAACTTCGTGATCAGGCTAAGCAGATCGACCGGCAGGATGTCGGGTGTCTCGATGCGTTGATGGACTTCGATTCGACTGCTGGATTGGGGCATGGTGCAATTGTAGCCTTGAAGATATGAAGGCGGGTGAAATAAAGCGCCGTTAGTCCGTCTACGCTATCCGCTTGGTGACTATTCCGATGACGCCGCACAACATGCTGATATCATTACGTCATGGACTCACCATACGGAATTATTTCTTGACCAATCGGGCATTTGCGATTGCACTCCTTCTGCTTGTGGCCGGCTGCTCGAAGCAGCCCATCGCAACGATAGATCCCCCGCCCGACACGAGTTTCGTCGGCAGCCGGCAATGTGCGTCATGCCATCGGGACGAGTACCAACTTTGGCAAGGTTCACATCACGAACAGGCAATGCAGGTTGCCAGCGAAGATACCGTGCTTGGCGATTTCTCCGATGTCGAATTCGAGTATTTTGATACGAAAACATTGTTCTTCCGAAGAGACGGAGCGTATTGGGTCCGCACTGAAAGCGCGAACGGTGAGCTACAGGAGTTCGGAATTTCGCATACTTTTGGAATCGAACCGCTGCAGCAATACCTGACCGATTTTCCTGATGGCCGAAAACAGGCCCTGCCCTTCATATGGGATGCCCGACCGGAAAAAAGCGGTGGGCAGCGCTGGTATCACTTGTACTCCGATGAATATATCCGTCCTGATGACCCGCTTCATTGGACCGGCTCTTACTTCACATGGAATACCTCTTGCGCCGAGTGTCATTCGACGAATCTAAAAATTGTCTACGATATTGACTCGGATTCGTTCGACACGACATTTGATGAAATCTCGGTTGGCTGCGAGGCCTGTCACGGGCCGGGCTCAATGCACCTGAAACAGGCAGAAATACAGCAATTTGATGCCATGTTTGGGCTGCCTGTAGATCTTGACGACCGGCAAGACTCCGCGTGGATCATGAACGGTTCCACCGGCATCGCCGAACGCAGCAAACCAAACCTGCATAAGCAACAGCCTGAATCTTGTGGCCGTTGTCACTCTCGCCGCAGCGTACTCAGCGAAAGCTATGAGTACGGTAAACCGCTGGCGGACACGCACATGGTCTCCCTTCTTGAGGAAAACCTCTATCACGCAGACGGCCGTATACTCGACGAAGTCTACGTCTATGGATCATTCATCCAAAGCAAGATGTACGCCGCCGGCGTGACATGCACTGATTGCCACAATCCACATTCGGGACGGTTGCGCGCAGGCCCGAATCCGGATGACACATGCGCGCAGTGTCACCTGCCCGCCAAATTCGCGACCGCTGAACACAGCAGCGTCGATATCGGCAACTGCGTGGGCTGCCATATGCCCGCAACGACTTACATGGGAGTTGATGATCGGCGTGATCACAGTTTTCGAATTCCGGGTGCCGGCGAGAAAGCCGCTCACTATGGGAGCGCAATTGCAGCCGGAAGATCAGGGTACGCAAACGAAGCACTTGTGCATGCAATCACCAATCCAGCCAACCCCGGAATTGCACGAGCGACATTGCTGTCGTTGATTGCGTCGCCTGCGGACAAGGCTGAACTGGATGCGATAGTGAGTAGCTTCAGTGAATCTGACCCGTTGGTAAGAATCGGCGCGCTACGAGCGCTCGGCAGCATCCCCGTCACACTTCGCGGCACGGCGGGAAGCCACCTGCTCAGGGACCCCGTCCGGGGTGTTCGAATCGAAGCGGCTCTCGCGTTCCAGGATCAGCGAGACCTGTTGCCGCTTGACGATATACGCGCGTACCCAGGTGTTCTCGACGAATACAGGGACGCACTCCTCACCAATGCGTCCAACCCCAACTCCGCCCTGCAACTGGCGGAGTTCGAATCACTTCTGGGCAATAAGACTGCAGCAAAACGTTTTTACGAACACGCACTCGGACTGGAACCGGATTTGGCAGCAGCCCATCACGCTTTTGGACTCTTCCTGGTTCGAGAGCAGAAACATGAATCTGCGCTTGCTCACATTCGAATGGCCGCCGAATTTGATCCTGAAAACTGGCGCTACGTGTACGTTTATGGAATAGCTGAAAACTCCATTGGAAACAGCGACGAGGCACTACGTATACTCGACGATGCCTGGCTCAGGTTTCCGAACGAACTTGAAATCGGATTTGCACTCGCGACAATATTGCGGGACCGCGGTGAGCGCGAAAGGACGACACTCGTTATTGAAGAGTTAAGAAATCGGTTCCCTGACAACGCTACAGTCGATACCCTGTTCAAAAGTATTTCGAATATGAACCAGGGTAAATCGATACGTCGCTAGCCGGAAGTTTGCAATGAATCAGCCGCGATTTTGATACGCATCAATTCAGCAAGCGTCCGCGCGCCGAGTTATTCATTGCATAGGACCGGTGAACCTCGACCGTGCGCTGACCGATTCCGGGACCGAAGGCGAGGCTCAAATACAAACGGTAGACAGTTGCCCCTGTCCGGCAGGGATTGTAAAGTCGACACAACAACAGGGCTATCGCAACATCGTCGCTGCTGTGAACCACGACCCCGAAGATATTGAGGTCTGCGACCTGAACGGCCGGATTCTCTAGTTAGCGTCGGACGCGTATACCGGGCTTCGCAAGCCTTATGACCGAGACGCAAAAAGCATGTTCGACACACGATCGGTAGCAAACCAACGGAGACATTAAATGCGTGTAATATTTGTACCTGTAGCAGACCGCCCGGAATGCGCGATCTCGCTTCAAACGGCTTTTGCCCTGGGTCAGAAACTTGGTGCCAACGTCAACGGATGCCACATTCGCCCTCACCGCCGATCCGATATTGCACTGCCAGCGGGCCTGGGTTCCCTAGACAGCAATGATGCCGCGTGGGAATCTGCTTGGCGAGGCGAGAAAACGCAAAAGCAGAGTGACGCGGCGAAAGCGCTCTTCGCAAAAGTTTCTGAAAGCCACGGCTATTCGCTGATTAATAAGCCCGTATCCGCACCGGGGTCGATCTGGCAAGAAAAGGTCGGATCGCCGGACAAAGTGCTTTCGATCATGGGCCCGGTTTCAGACATGATTATTGTCTCCCGTCCGGCCGCCAAAGGTGGCAAGATCGCCGGGATGTTCCTGCTCGCAGCATTGATGAACTCGTCGCGACCTGTACTGGTCCTGCCGCAGTCCGGCAAGAAGACAGTTGGCCAGCGTATCAGCATTGCGTGGAATCAAACGGCTGAAGCGGCAAAAGCCGTGTCTGCCGCCATGCCGCTCCTTCAGCTTGCGGACCAGGTCAATATTATTACTTGTGGCCCGGAGGCGGGTCTCGGCCCGAAATCCAGCCAATTGGCGACTTATCTTCGCTATTGGGGTGTCAAGAGCAAGCGTGTTCGTGCGAGCGGGTCGGATGATGCGAGAGCGCTTACCAAGGCCTTTAAGGATACAAAGTCGGACCTCCTCGTCATGGGTGCTTACAGTCGCAGTCGACTTCGACAACGTTTCTTCGGTGGCGTCACGGATCATATGCTGCATCGCGCAAATATCCCGGTACTAATGCTGCACTCATAGGATGCGCCCGTAATAAGGTGGCCGCGGATTTGCCGGAGACTCTCTTACTTGAGAAGATAGAGCCGTGGCAAAAAAGAACCAGATTTTTACGGGAAGTTCGGAAACGGGACGCCATTAAAGTCGTCTCCTTTCCCCAGGAGTCGCGACTAGAATGAGAATTCTGCCAGAGCTGATTGAGAACAACCGCCGCTGGGCGAAAGACATGGTGGCGCATGATGCCGGCTACTTCGCGCGGCTGGCCGATCACCAGAAACCGAATTTCCTCTGGATCGGTTGCTCGGACAGTCGAGTCCCCGCCAATCAGATCGTGGGGCTAGAGCCGGGCGAGGTCTTCGTTCATCGCAACATTGCCAATGTCGTCGTCCATAGCGACTTTAATTGCCTGAGTGTCCTCGAATTTGCCGTTCACGTGTTAAAGGTAAAGCACGTGATCGTGTGTGGCCACTACGGCTGCAGTGGTGTCCGGGCAGCCGGAGAGAACCACCATCTGGGCCTGATCGACAATTGGCTGAGGCACATCCGCGACGTGAGGCAAAAGCATGACGGGGTCCTGTGCAAAATCTCTGACGAGAATGCCCGCGCCGACCGCCTTTGCGAACTCAATGTCGTCGAGCAGGTCCGCAACGTTTGTCATACAACCGTTGTGCAAGAGGCATGGGAACGAGGTCAGGAATTATCGGTTCACGGATGGATCTACGCGGTTCAGGATGGGCTGATCAGGGATCTCGATGTCACAACGACCAATCAGGCAGACATCGACGAGGCCTATCGAGTCGTCACGAGCAAAGACTCGTAGCGATACATGTTTCCATCAGTGCAAATGACTTTTTGACTGCACTTCTAAACACCGTCTGTGCGACGAGATGGACTGCTCATCGGCGTGGCCCGCGTTATGCTTGCCGCAATATCGAATTGGGAGTTAGACCACCTTGCTGATCCAGGGACTGGCAATAGCTCATGCACTGGTCGTGGTCGTATTCTCGATTCGGATACTGTTGCGTGACAATTTATCGTCAGCTGCTCGGCTCGCGTGGTTCATGTTCATGCTGTTCGTACCATACGTCGGCGTCCTGCTGTACCTGCTGTTTGGTGAAATCAGTCTGGGTCGAACGATTCATCGACGGCATAACGAAATTTTTTCCAAGTTGCATTCGATAGCATCGGGTTCGCTCGGGAGCTGCAGCCAGAATCTTGACGGCAATGTAGAACCTGAATATCAGACTGCATTCCGGGCCGCATCGGTTGATGGCTTTGAGACGACACTGGGCAACAAGGCCGAATTATTGCCTGACGCCGCAACCGCTCGCTTTCGCCTCATCGAAGACATCGACAATGCCACAGAGAGCGTTCAGTGCCTGTACTACATATGGTTGGACGACACGACGGGACGCGGTGTTGCAGACGCGCTTATTCGGGCGGCCAGGCGCGGAGTTGTCGTCCATGCGATCGCGGACGGACTCGGTTCCCGGCGATTCGTTCGGTCGAAGCATTGGTCTGAAATGCGGAACGCTGGCGTGAAGCTCACTGTTGCGCTGCCGATAAAATGGGTGGTCGATACAATTTTGTTCAGCCGACTGGACTTGCGGAACCACCGTAAAATCACCGTCATAGACAGCCGTATCACCTGGTGCGGAAGTCAGAACTGTGCTGACCCGGAATTCCGGGTAAAAGCGAAGTTTGCGCCATGGGTAGACATCATGTTGCGACTGCAAGGACCGATTGTCGCTCAGAATCAGCTGCTTTTCGCATCAGACTGGTTGCTCAACAGTGGCGAGGACGTCCCTGAATGCTATGAAATGAAGGCGCAAAAAAACGAAGCCGGATTCCCGGCTCAGATCTTCGCAGACGGCCCGACCGATCGCCGTGGAGCAACACCTCAATTGTTTGCCACGCTTTTGGCTTTGGCCCGAAGAGAAGTTGTTATCTCGACACCGTACTTTGTTCCCAACTCCACTGTCCTTGATGCGATTTGTGCCGCCGCTATTCGCAATATTGACATCACAATGATATTTCCCAAGCGCAATGACTCTTGGGTCGTTGCCGCTGCCAGTCATAGCTACTACCGGAGACTATTGGAACACGGCGTGAAGATATTCGAGTTTCGTGATGGCCTGCTGCATGCCAAGACCTTTACAATTGATCGAAGAATGTCGTTCATCGGCTCAACCAATTTCGACCTTCGCAGCTTCGATTTGAATTATGAGAATGATATTTTGTTGCGGGACGATGACATTACGCAGCAGATTTACGATCGACAACAAGCGTACATTGAGCAATCTGATCGAGTGACGCTGGAAGACGTCAATGCGTGGGGCTATCCTCGCCGCATTTGGAACAACGTCGTCGTAACGATCGGGCCGATTCTCTAGGTAGCAGGCCAGCGACGCAGGAACCCACGCCCGTGATGCCGGGCTTATCAGTTTCCTTGCTTCGTCTCCGCGACCGGCCGGTAATCCCAGTTCCTGACGTCTTGCACAACCTGGTCGATCACTTCGGCCGATACATTGAGCATCTGTAGTGCCGTGACGCCCAGTTGCAGACTCGCTTCAATCGTTTCCGGATAAGCACGAGCCGCACCGGCAGCCCGCAGCCGGTCGCTGGTTTCCAAATCAGGTGCGCGAACGATCACTGGCACCTGCGGGCACGCTCTTTGCAAATACGATATCGCACTGAAAGACGGTGCTGGCTCGTCAATAGCAATCACAATCAGGGACGCGCGCTCGACGTGAATGGAAGACAGCAATACCGGATCGGAGATATCACCAAACCATACCGAGTGTCCCTCCGCCCGTCCTTTTGCCACCCGGTTCGGGTCCGAATCGATGGCCACAAAAGAGATATTGCTCGACTGCAACAGTGTTGCGACGGCGTGACCGAATCGCCCGTATCCACCGATCATCACCTGTCGTTGCGGAGACTCCGGTATTTCCAGGTCGCCCGACGATTGCTCGCCCTCCGGTCCAACCAGCCAGTCGGCAATTGCAACATTGAATCGAATCAGCACGGCACCTGCAATCATGGACAATAGCACCGAGGTTATGGCGATCTGACCAAGCCGCATGTCGATCACGCCGAAGTCCAGCGCGATCGCAACGAGCGCCAGGCCGAACTCACCGCCGACGCTCAACATCAGGCCGGTTCGCCAGGCGACACGTCCGTGCACTCCGATCAAGCGCACCATTGTGGCGACCAGCAGCGTTTTGCTGGTCAAAATGAGCAAGGCACCGAGTACGGTCCAGTACCAGATGGACGGTATCGCGCTGGGATCGAACCGCATGCCAATACCGACGAAAAAGAGACCCAGCAGCACGTCACGGAACGGGCTGATACTCGAGGCAACCTGGTGACGAAACTCGGTCTCTCCGAGCATCATGCCAGCGATAAACCCGCCGAACGCCAGCGACAGGCCGAGGCTATTAGTGGTCCACGCCGCTAACAGTGCGACCAGCAAAACAGCGAGCGTGAACATTTCGAATGAACGCTGTTCGGCGATCAGGTGGAAGAGCGGACGCAACAACCACCGGCCCGCGAAGAACAAAAGCGCGAACGCCAACGCCGCTTTCGCAATGGCCCACCCAAGCATGCCGGCCAGAACACTCGCGCCGACTGACATTCCAAGCACTGGAATAATAACGAGGAAAGGGACCGCGGTTACGTCCTGAAACACCGACATTGCCAACCCGAGCCGGCCGTGCCTACGGTTCTCCTCGCCCTGCTCCTTCAGCAGGCTGGCGATAATGGTCGTCGATGACTGGGCGAAAACGGCCCCGACAACAAAGGCAGCGGCTGCAGGAATTCCCGCTAACCAGACCACTACCGCGACCAGCAGCGTCGTGAACGCGACCTGCCCGGACCCCAGTCCCAGAATCTGGTGCCGCAACGCATACAACTGGGGAAGCGAGAAATCGAGGCCTATCGTGAACATCAGGAAGACGATGCCGAAATCCGCCAGCACACTCAGTTCGGGCATCGAGACGATCGGGCCCATTGTATGCGGCCCAAGCATTACGCCGACCAACAGGTAGCCTAAACTGGTGGGGATATGCAGCCGCTGAAACGTAACAACGACCGTGATTGCCACAGCCAGTAATAGCAAGACTTGCGCGAAATTATCCATTGCCCTCCGGATCTGCCAGGCTGACAGAAGAACACCCAATCTAATCGCCGACAAGTCGGGTTGCAACGTTGATTGCACCGTCCTGTTCCAGGCTGCAAGATGCTATCTGGATGTACTATAAAATCGACCGCCCACACCGGAGCCAATAGATGACACTTATATCGGCAATCGTCTTGCTGTTCATGGTTATCGATCCGTTCGGCAACGTCCCGTTCTTCGTGTCCGCATTAAAGGACGTCGAACCGGCGCGACGTCGTCGTGTAATCATTCGAGAACTCCTCATCGCTTATGCGGTGATGGTCTTGTTCCTTTTTCTTGGGCAATCCTTTTTGCGGGTAGTGGGTATTTCGGGCCCCGCTTTGACCATTGCAGGCGGCGTAATCTTGTTCCTTATCGCGCTTCGGATGGTTTTCCCCATTCGGGGTCGGAATGCTCAAGAGGAACTCGACGGCGAACCATTTATCGTGCCGCTGGCCATACCCTATATAGCCGGACCATCGGTCCTGGCGGTCGAATTATTGCTGATGAGCAACGAGCCGGCGCGATGGCTGGTCTGGCTTTTGGCGATTACCGCCGCATGGGCCGGGACGGCAGTTATCGTCCTGTTCGGAAGTCAGGTAGCCGACCGCCTTGGGTCGCGAGGTTTGATCGCAATAGAACGGCTCATGGGCATGATTCTCGTTGCTATTGCAATCCAGATGTTCCTGACGGGCGCAGATATGTATTTTGGCCGGGGGTAGCCTGTGATCAATTGGTGTTATTGGACTCGTCAGTGGTCGCTCGGCTTCGTCATTTCGGAACCGGGCATCCATGCTCATCACAATCACCGGAAAATGCGGACGCACTGACTGTCGCCTGATTCGCAGGATCATTTTCGGCGATCAGTTCACTGATCTGTGCACCAAGCACCAGGTCTTCTTCACGGCCAAAAACCTGTTTACGAATGAGTCCTTCGGCGTCAATGAGAATCGTCGTCGGCGTACCTTCCATTTGATACTCCGACATGGTCCTGGGAATCCGAGCATCCCCCATCTGGCGGTCAATACCCACCGGGAAATCGATTCCGTACTCGTGAAGAAATGCCTTGAGTGCTGCTGGCGTTCCCTGCACGTCCTTGTGCTCGAAAACCGTGTGTAAGCCGAGCACTACAAGGTCGGACGGGCGAAAATAGGAGGCGACTCGCTTTGCCTGGGGCAAGCTGTGCGTGACACATCCCGGACACAGCATCTGGAAGGCCTCGATTAACACCACGCGTCCACGAAGTGACGCCAAGGTAATCGGCCTGTCGGCATTAAGCCAGGTACTTACGTCCAACTCCGGTGCAGGTCGCATCAACATTGCGTAGAAATAAGGCTTCTCATGGGTCAACGCCTTGGGATTCGAATGACAGGCGTTGCAGCATATCGGTGCGACCGGTGAATTGCAATAGTTGTATCGAGTCGATACCAGAATGACCCACCACCACCGGCCTCGCAAGCGCACCGGCTACCACATCGGATTTTTTCCGCCGAGCGGGAACCTATTGCCCGCTCGTGCATCTTGGGAGCAATACCGGATATCACGGCGTGCCGCTCCGGCGGCTTAGAAGCAAAAGGAAACCATCATGCCCACCAACGACAAACAACACACACCAGCCCTGCTGTTGGATACCGCACAACAGACCCGACGGCGTTTCATAACCAATGCGGGCGCACTGACATTCTCCGGCGTCGCTGTAGCCATGCTCGGCGGCCGATCAACCGCCCTGGCGGCCGGCACGACCGATGACGCGGTTGAACAGGACGTTCGCATCCTCAACACCGCCATTGCCGCGGAGCACGAGGCGGTCGCGGCCTACCAGCTCGGCGCCGAAAGCGGATTGCTGGAACCTGGCGTCCTGAAAGTGGCGGTCGCATTCCAGGGCCATCACAAGGAACACATTGACGCACTTGCCAAAGCGGTTCGTAGCCTCGGCGGTACCGATGTGCATGCACGGCGCGAATACCACTTCCCCGTCGAAAAGCTAAAGGCCCAGTCCGACGTCCTGCAGTTTGCCGCCGGACTCGAGCGGGGTGCCGTCAGCGCGTACGCCGGTGCAATTCCGCTGTTCGGGAACCGGGACCTGTCGTCGGCCGCAGCCAGTATTCTGGCCGATGAGGCCATGCACTGGGCCGTGCTTCGAAACGCACTCGGACTCGACCCGGTTCCTGGCGCTTTCTTCTCCTGACCTCTGGCGTGCCCCTCAGGGCACTGCCCTCGGGGTAGCCCTGAGGGGACGTCCTTTGGGGCATCCCCCGGCAAGTACATTTTGCGTGATACAGGGATGGACTTGCCAACACCATCGACGGCGAAGCTGGTATGACCGCCGGACTCGTCAATTTCCGTCCTGACAATCGTCCGGCCAGCCACAAAGTCCAACATTTCTTCACACTTCCTGCACCGTGGCTGCAATTAGCGGCGTCATGCTGGTGGCTTCAAATCACCAGATAGTGAAGGAGCCTCACATGAATCGCAGTCTCGTTGCGCTGATCGCATCCCAACTGCTCATGGGTACGGTAAATGCCCAATCCGATGAAGAAAACAAACCACGTCGCGAACATCGCGGCCCGCCCGCAGAGGCGCTGGAGGCCTGTTCAATCCTGGTGCAGGGCGATCCCTGTTCTTTCGAGGGCAAACGTGGAGAGACCCTGGAAGGCACCTGCGAGGCCCCCGATGACAAGCCATTGGCCTGTCGGCCAGAAGGCGGCCCGCCTGAGAAACCGTTGGAACGCGAGTAGCACCGGTCTAGAGTGCGCCGGGGCCGGTCAGACCAACTCCTGAACAAGTTGCCGCATGCGTATTCGGGTTTTCGCATCAGGCAATCGACCAATACCACCGCCAAGGTTGTCAAGCAAATGGTCCGGATTCGCCGTTTCGGTGAGGACACAGGTCACGGCGGGATGCGACAAAATGTACTTGATCGAAAACTGTGCCCAACTGGTGCAATCGAAATCGATTGCCCAGGCGGGCAGCGAGTGGCCTTTCACAATCGAAAAATAACGTCCGTTGATAAACGGCCGATTGATCGCAACAGCGACACCCTTATCCATTGCCATCGGCAACAGCCTGTCCTCAGCCTCAGTTTCGAGTAACGACAAATTCACTTGCACGAAATCCATCGTGCCCGTCGCCATTACTTTCATCATCGCATCGTAATAACTGGAGTTGTGGCGCGCTAACCCAATAAAACGTGTCAGCCC
This sequence comes from uncultured bacterium, assembly GCA_963976365.1. Classification (GTDB taxonomy): domain Bacteria; phylum Pseudomonadota; class Gammaproteobacteria; order Steroidobacterales; family Woeseiaceae; genus UBA1847. The sequence continues at coordinate 68,556 of CAXBKH010000017.1, forward strand.
CTCATCCTTCCACCGTCGAAATACATCCCAGTTTGGCACCCCGTCTTCGGGCACTGTCTGCATCAGGTCAACCGATTGCGCGCCTCTGATCGCGCTCAGTTGACGCGCGGAGGCTTCTGACTCGGTCGGGTTTCCGCCGCTGAAATAGCTGCCAATAAATGCCGAGTCGTTTGCGCCGAGCGACTTCGATATGCTCGCAACGTGAAACATGCTGTCACGACAGTCGATATAGCCGCCACCGTGTTCGAAAAACGTTTTCAACAGGACCTTGGACGATTCAACGTCTTTGTCTCGGAATGCACGCGACTGGCCGAGGCCTACCACGGATAGCCGCTCATCGGTTCCGGGGATTCGCCGTGTCGGCAATGTCCGCTGACGTGCCATCGCTAGCGAAGGAACAAGCGCAGCTATTGCCGCGGTACCAGTGTGTTTAAGAAACTCTCGACGATCGGTCATGCTGTTCCCTTGCAAGCGAGTTACGATGTGTTGGTGTTGTCGAATTATATACAGGTATAGAGACTCTTACCTCAGGCGGGTGGAACCCCAGTACATTATTTTCGCTATACTCGCGACACTCTAACAACAACGAAACTCTACAAGGGAATGACCATGCACTTGCGACACCTTCTGATTGGCCTGCTTGCCCTGACAGCTTCTTGCTGGGTGTACGCCCAACCGAATTACTACCGCCTGGAACTGGAAATCACAGTGCAAAAGCCTGCGACTGAAGTCTGGTCGAAAATCGGTGGCTACTGTGATATCGGCGAATGGCTGAACCTGGATTGCGAGATCACCCAGGGCGACGGTGGTATTGGCACCGTTCGCGTGCTGAATGGAAGTATTGTAGAGCCCATGACTGCCCTGACAGAGCTTGCCTACGGCTACACCCAACCCGTGGTCGAAGGCCAATACTACATCCTTTATCATGGCTTTATGGAAGCAAGGCCAGTCAGCGAAACCACGTCAAAACTGATCTACACCACGATGTGGGATACGTCTCAGGACAGCGAGGACAAAATTAAAGCCGACGTTGAACGTCGCCGCACAACTTTTACAACGGCGTTGGCGAGAATGAAGGAAATCGCTGAGGCGGATTAAGCTGTCCGCCAAGGGGCGGCGCCTTTTGTTGTAGAGAGATTGAACGACTGCTGCAGCAACTGCCCTTTACCGTACGCATGCGATCCGCGATTGCCTCACGTTGGTAGCCGCTGCAAGACCGATGGTTTGGACAAAGAGACCCGCGACGAAGTTGTAGACTTCGCATTGCTCCGGCGAAAGTCTGACGCAGCGCCAAAAGGACAATAATAAAACCTGAGGGAAGAAATTGTGACTCAATCAAATCAGGAAAACAGCCACACGTTGTACATCATTCTAATCAGTTGTATTGCGACGCTGGGAGGTTTTCTGTTCGGCTTTGACAGCGGTGTGATCAACGGCACAGTTGATGGGCTGCAATCGGCGTTCGATTCGGACAGCGTCGGAACCGGTTTTAATGTTGCATCGATGCTTCTTGGCTGTGCTGTTGGTGCCTATTTTGCCGGTCGGCTGGCTGATCGCTTCGGTCGCCGCGCCATCATGCGGGTCGCTGCTGTGTTGTTCGTGATTAGCGCCTGGGGATCGGGTATTGCAACGGGTTCGCTCGAGTTTGTTTTTTATCGAGTACTCGGTGGGCTGGCGGTTGGTGCTGCCAGCGTACTTGCGCCGGCTTACATCAGTGAGGTTTCACCCGCGCGCTATCGCGGCTCGCTGGCTACAGTGCAACAGATCGCAATCATCTCCGGCCTGTTCATTGCATTCTTCAGCAACTATCTGCTGGCAAACGCAGCAGGCTCGTCGATGACCGAGTTCTGGCTGGGTTACGAGGCCTGGCGCTGGATGTACTGGGTTGAAATTCTGCCGGCCGCCACCTTTTTCGTCGCATTGTTTTTCATTCCTGAAAGCCCGCGCTTCCTCGTGTTGCGGCGCAAGAAAGACGAAGCGGAGCAAGTGCTGACCAAGTTGCTTGGCGCCGCGGCGGCGAAGACCAAGGTGGGCGAAATCGATGCGTCGCTTGCGTCGGACCACCACATTCCGAAGCTGAAGGACCTGATTGACCCGAAGACCAGGCGCCTGCGCAAACTCGCATGGGTTGGTATCGGGCTGGCGACCTTCCAGCAATTGGTTGGCATCAACGTCGTGTTCTATTACGGCGCGGTGTTGTGGCAATCGGTTGGCTTCACGGAAAGCGATGCGCTGCTAATTAATGTTCTGAGCGGCGCACTGAGTATCGGTGCGGTAGTCGTTGCGCTGCTGCTGGTCGACAGAATCGGTAGGAAGCCCTTACTGCTTATTGGTTCGGTCGGCATGGCCGCATCACTCGGTACGCTTGTCATCGCGTTTCTGAATGCGACGACTGCAGCGGACGGCTCCCTGACACTTGAAGGCATTTTTGGTCCGCTGGCCCTGATCGCTGCCAATATCTACGTGATTTTCTTCAACGGATCCTGGGGACCGGTGATGTGGGTCATGCTCGGCGAAATGTTCCCGAACCAGATTCGGGGTACCGGTCTTGCAGTCAGTGGATTGGCACAGTGGTCGGCAAACTTTGGCATTACATTGACGTTCCCGATCATGCTGACATCGATTGGACTTGCGGGGGCTTACGGTTTCTACACAGTCTGTGCGGCGATCTCGATCGTATTCGTAACGAAGATGGTGCACGAAACCCGTGGCATCGAACTCGAGGACATGGAGGGCTAACGCCTTGACCACGCGAGTTGCTTGCGTGTGAAACAATATTTCGGCCTGGGATTAGAATGTTCCTGTTACACGCTCAATACTGGCATCAGCCCGTCAATGGAGAAGCCAACGTGAACGCTATGAAACTAATGACGACCGTCCTGCTCGGGGTCCTATCGACCGCTGGCATCGCACAGCAATAAGGACGCACCCGCGTCGGAGCCTGCAGGCGACTAACCCGGATACGATTGGCGACGAAAAAGATCGCGCTCCTGCTACCGCCCGATTTCGGGTGCGTAAACCTCCCGCAGCCGCTGGTGGTACTCGGTCAGCAGCCCCTGAAGCTCCGAGTGCTCCTCGGCTATCACATTCCGGAGTGACTCACTAGTCAGGTAGTCGTACAGGATGGCCGCCATGATTTGCGCGTCCATGCGAAAGCCTCTATGGCCGATCTCGCCCAGTGCATCGGCCTCCATGCCTTTCGTGTGGTACGTCTCGCGTGAGCTATAAACGCTGACGCCAACGCCGGGAATCTCGCGGGTGACCCAGCCGGTCTCTTCGTAGCCCGCAGGGCGCTGCGGAACTTCGTTCAAATTCGGAGCGCCGAGCGCTTTGGCATACGCGAAGTAGAGCTCGTCCAGGGTGCCGAGCGTGATCCCGTCCCGGTATTCCCCATATCGATCGATCGTGACCTCCGTACCCGTCGCCAATGCTGCACCTCGAGCGGCGTCATCGATCATGTTCGTGATGTGTTCGAGATAGACCTCGTCCGGGTAGCGGATGTAGTAGTCCACCACGGCGTGGGCGGGCACAACATTCGGTGCAACGCCGCCTTCGGGAATGACGCCCTGTATGGACGCTTCCGGCCTGAACGTCGTCCGCAGACCATCTACGGACGTGTAGAACCGGACGGCGGCGGACAGCGCGTTGCGGCCATTCCACGACCTCAGTTGGTGCGCAGGCCGGCCGGTGAATGTGTACTTCACCTCGTTTATGTTCAGGCAGCAGACGCCGAAGCCGGCACGGCTGCGCGCGGTCTGATCCGAGGAGTGACTGCGCACCAGGATATCCGCGCCCTCGAACACGCCTGCCTCGTACATGATGGTCTTGGCGGGCGGCCCGACTTCCTCGGCCGGGGTGCCATAGAGCCGGATCGAACCCGGCATTCTGGCATCCGTCATGTGCGCCTTGAGCCCCAGCGCTGCCGCGATGGCTACAGGTGTTTGGGCGTTGTGTTGATCTCCGTGGAACGGACCCTCGACATCGCGGAGCGCGTCGTACTCGCCTATCAGCCCCAGCGTCGGACCGTCGGTGCCGGCAGGAGAATCCCAACTCGCAACAAAGGCCGTCTCGAGGTTGGCGACTCCGGTCTCTACAGTGAAGCCCTTGGCGCGCAAAACCTTCACGAGAGTGGCGACCGTGGCGAATTCCTGCCAACCCACTTCCGGATTTTTCCCGATGTGGTCTGACAGCGCTTCCATCTCGTCATCCCACCAGGTACCGACAGAGCGCATGATCTCTTCCCTTGCAGGATCGCTGCTTGCGACGATCCGTGCCGCTCGGCCTGCCGGGTCAATTCGCGCCTGCAGCGCCTCGATTCGCGTCAGGACATCTGCGGCGGCCGCAATTTCGGTCGGAGTCGTCTGCCCGAGGGCAACGGATGGTGCAACAACGATCAGGAAACAAATTGTAAGAATGCGCATCGTACTGCCTATTTGCTATTTGCAATTCGCTGCCGCAACAGGTCTTCCAGCTTGACCTGGTCGGCGATGAACCCCCGGATTCCTTCTGCAAGCTTCTCAGTAGCCATCGCACTGGCGTTGAGCTGCAGTCGAAAATCGGCTTCATCTGCAAAATCATGATCGACGAACTCCAGTTCCTGGTTTGGCTCGAGTACTCGCCGTAGTTCATCATTGTCGTCCTCAAGTTCCTGCAGGAAATTGGGGCCAATCGTCAGTCGGTCGCAACCAGCCAACGCCTCAATTTCTCCCACGTTCCTGAAGCTCGCACCCATGACAATCGTTGTGAAACCCCGGGTCTTGAAGAGCTGGTAGATATTGCGAACGGACAGAACGCCCGGATCATCGTTTCGCGCGTAACTGTCCACGCCTTCCGCTTTTTTGTACCAGTCAAGAATCCGGCCCACGAAAGGAGAAATCAGGAACGCGCCCGCCTTGGCGGCTGCGACGGCCTGAATATCGCAGAACAACAATGTCAGATTGCAATTAATTCCCTCGCTCTCGAGTTGACGTGCTGCTTCGATGCCCTCCCAGGTCGACGCCAGCTTGATCAAAACGCGCTCGCGCCCGATACCCTTCGAGTCGTAAAGGTCGATCAGTTTGTGTGCCCGGACTACGGACGCTTCGCGATCGAATGACAGTCGCGCATCAACTTCGGTTGATATTCGACCCGGCACAATCTTCAGAATCTCGCATCCAATTGCCACAGCATAGCGATCAGCGAGTTCATCAATCAGATCACTGTCAGCGACGTTGTCGGCCTTGACCGCGGCGACAGTATCGTCAATGAGATCAGAGTATTGTGGCAACGCCGCGGCTTTCAGTAATAGTGACGGATTGGTCGTCGCGTCGACCGGTTTGTATTTCGCGATGGCTTCGATGTCACCCGTATCGGCAACAACATCGGTCATTTGTCGCAATTGCTCTAGTTTGTTCATAAATCAGTCCGTAGAAATTAAAAGTGTTCCTGCCAGTCGCCTTTTTGTTTGCTGTCAGCTCCGACATTAGTGATCGAACGTCAACGCCAACCTATCGGAATTTCTCCCCGCGATCGTACACGAAACGCAGAACCGGTGCGTGGACAACTATGTAATCGACGCCACAGTCTTGCGCACACAGCACCCTGCACTCGAGCGGACACACAATCGATCCACTTTGTCGGTGATGGTACAACAGTTCAATGAAGTTACGCGGAAGTGATAGCAAGCCGTAGTCGTTTTTCTTAAAGCTAATTAAGTGATTTTCGCTCATGTCCTGCAGATGCACCAGGTATGGAATAGTTGACTCGTGGCAGCGCGGATTGACTCCGTTACATCATAAGTAGATGATGTAACGTCCTTTAAGCAGGATGGTTGAAAATCACCTAAAGGCTCAATCGTCTTGGTTTAATCGACAGGCTGCTAAATAAAGGCTTAACGATAAAAATATTCGCCCTTAATCAATAATTCAAACAGACAGAAACCTACCATAATGAACACGACATTTAGCAAAAGTTACTTATTGATAGTATTAGCCATCGCTTCTGTACCAGCTTATGCTGAAACTTCCATCAGAGCCGGCGAGGACCACACTTGCATACTGAAATCCAATGGAAAGACCTTTTGCTGGGGGGACAATTCAGTAGGCCAGTTGGGAAACGGCACTACCAAATCCAGTATGGCTCCCGTCGCGGTTTCAGGAGGTCATCGATTCAAGTCGATTAGTGTTGGCTGGGATCACACCTGTGGTGTTTCAGTTGACAACGACGCTTATTGTTGGGGGCGAGGTAGATATGGACGACTCGGAAACGGTTCTTCTGAGAACAGCCTGATTCCGACGACTGTATCCGGTGGCTTGTCTTTCGAATCAGTCAATGCCGGGTTAGCTCACACCTGTGGAATAACGACCGCTGGCGATGCCTTCTGCTGGGGAAGAGGAGAAGACGGGATTCTCGGAACTAATTCCATCGAGAGCTCACCGGTGCCCGTACCTGTTTCTGGCGGACTTATTTTTGGCTCAATTAATGCCGGATCGGCGACAACCTGTGGCATAACGACCGACGGGGATGCGTATTGCTGGGGAGCCAGTGATTTTGGCAACTTGTTAGGTCTGGGTGAAGATAGCGATCGAAAACTCGCTCCCAGCCTTGTCGCCGGTGAGTTCAATTTTAAACCAGACTCAATAAGCGTTGGCCTTGATCATATCTGCGCTGTTAGTACCGCGGACAAGGCTGTCTGCTGGGGACGCGGCAGATACGGAAAATTAGGCATTGGTTCTGGAGACGGCTTGGGAGTACTTGAAAATTTGCGGGTACCAAGAGAAGTGAAAGGGAATATTACCTTTACCCTAGTCACTACTGGAATCTTTCAAACCTGCGGAATTGCAACCGATGGTAAGGCGTATTGTTGGGGAAGAAACGGATCAGGCCAGTTGGGCAACGGTACAACGACAATGCGAGTTGAGCCTGCAGCTGTTTCAGCTGACATGACTTTCGAGGACATTACTATTGGCGATGCTCATGCATGTGGAATTTCTTCGAATGATGAAGTTTACTGTTGGGGCGATGGTGACGCCGGTAAACTTGGAACTCGTTCATCTGAAAACAAACTGACTCCTACTAAAGTAAAATTATGATGATGAAAAAACATTCAAACAAAAAAGTCATGTCCAAGAAACTGATGGTTACTCTAGTTGGACTGCTTACTTTCGTTAGCGCCAATTCGCATGCGCAACGCTTGCAACAGAATCAGGAACAGTTCCAGGTTCTTTTGTTTACCAAATCTCTGGACTATCAGCACCTTTCGGTTCCGAGTGGCGTGCAGATGTTCAAAGAGTTGAGCCAGGACAATCACTTTGGACTCACCTGGACTGAACAATCGGATTTCTTTGACGATCAAGCACAACTGAATAGTATGGATGTAATTGTTTTCATGAATACATCCGGCGATATTCTTGATGATAATCAAAGAAAGGCGCTTCAGAATTACATACATCAGGGCGGAAATTTCGTAGCGATCCACTCGGCGTCATTCACAATGATGGAATGGCCCTGGTATGTAAGACTCGTTGGTGGTGTGTGGAACCGTCACCCAAACCCGGGTATCTGGACGGCGATTGCGAACAATGAAAAACCGGATCATCCGTCAACCTCCCATTTACCGAAGAAATGGGTAGTGACTGAAGAGTGGTACAACTATTTAGAACTATCGGACAATATCGAAGTTGTCTTGACTGTCGATGAAACGACCTATCCCGGGGGCAAAATGCCGGACTACCATCCAATGGCCTGGTATCAGGACGATTTTGAAGGCGGAAGATCTTTTCATACTGGTTTGGGGCATCCGGAAGGAATTTATGAAGAGCCTTGGTATCGACAGCATATTTTGGGCGCGGTGTGGTGGGCTGCGACTGGCGGAAAAGCTTTCGAATAGTTAGACGGCGATACAGCTGCATGCCCAAGGGGCGGTTCTGGTCATTCCCGCCACCGCTGTCTCAGTCGTTCGAGAGCAACCCGCGGCCATCGCCGCGGTTGCCAGCATGAAACAGCGTCCATCCTTAACTTGAGTCCTTCGATTTATGAGGCCTTAGACGGCGGCGAATGCCTTTTCGAACTCCTCAATAATATCGCTCGCGTCTTCACACCCGACGGAAATCCGAATCAGATTGTCTCGCCAGGGCTGCGGATACACCAGCGTGAACACGTCGCCCAAACTCACTCCCTTGCCAAAAAGTTTATGGCTATTCGCAAACCGGTTCATTTCGTCTGCCCCGCCTTTAAGCCGAAAACTGACGATTCCACCACAGCCATTGGGCAAAGAAGATTTAGCGAGTGAATACTGCGGATGGCTCTTCAATCCGGGATACTTCACCCACTCTACAAGCTCGTGGCCTTCCAGATACTCCGCCAGAGCCTGGGCGTTGGCGGAATGCTGACGCATTCGCAGCGGTAACGTACGCACACCACGCATCACCAGCCACGATGCGATTGGGCTCAGGCATTGACCGAACGAATCCAGCTTCAATCGCGCTTTGTCCATGCGCTTCTTCGAGCCGGCCAAAACTCCGGCAACGGTGTCGCCGTGTCCGCTGATGTATTTGGTTGCTGAATGCAACACGATATCGGCGCCCTGCTCAACGGGTCTGCATAGGTACGGACTCAGGAACGTATTGTCGGCGATCAATACCAGATTGTGCTTGTCAGCGATCGAACGAAAGGCCGCGATATCTGTGATGTGTATATTGGGGTTGGTTATCGTCTCGACGAACAACGCCTTTGTGTTGGGTCGGATGGCATCTTCGACTTCCTTCAAATTTCGCACGTCAACCATCGATACTTCGATGCCCATTGCCGGGCAGTCTTCTTCGAAAAACTGGCGGCTTATCACAAAAAGGTCATTCGTCACGATGACGTGCTCGCCCGCTCTCGCCGAAGTGAGAATTGAGATTGCGACGGCAGCCATTCCTGATGACGTAACCAATGCCGCCTCAGCGCCTTCCAAAGATGCCAGTTTATTCTCAAGCGCCGCGGTCGTTGGATTGGATGTTCTCGAGTAAAAGAAACTTTCCAACGGGTTCATAATGGCGGCCGCCATGTCCTGGGCAGTGTCGAACGCGAATGTAGCTGTTTGATAAATAGGGGTGTTGTGAGCGCCGGTCGACTTATCCCACCCTTCACCATCGTGAATTGCACGAGTTGAAAACTTGCGAGCCATAGATATTCCTGATTATTGAGTTAAAACTAGATGTTGCTCGCCACATAACCGCCGAGTACGACCAACATCACACCTGGGACCACCCATTTCAACCAAAAGAAATAGTTCGCGTGCCAGCCAAGACTGGTTTCTCCGAATATTTGCAACCTGGTTTTAAGCTGTCCCAATCCCCATGTCACCGTGATGATGGCAATTACGCTACCCAGCATCTGCATGCCCGAGCCAAAGATTAGATCGAGAGTTCCAACAATGCTTGGATCGAGGGCGCTCGGCAACATAACAGCCGCCTCTACGAATAAAACGGCAATGATCGTTCTTGTACGGCTGGAACGGATGTGAAGCTCCTCACTGATACTGCCGACAATGGCTTCGATCGCCGCCATTGCGGACAAGACAGCAATCAGCGTAAGCGCAAGCAGGAAACAGCTTCCGAGAATCCGACCACCCGGCATCACACTGAACAATTTCGGCAGCGTGGCGAAAACCAGCGTTGGCCCTTGCGAAAGGTCCAACTCAAACACCAGAATTGTCGGCACAATAAATAACGATGCCAGGAATGCCGCGCCAACATCGCCAAGTGCAGTGAATACAGCGACTCTCGGAATATTCTGGTCGTCGCCCATGTACGAGCCGTAAATGACCATTATCGTTCCTGCAAGTCCTAACGAGAAAAACGCCTGGCCGAGTGCGGCGAATACGTGTTCCACCTCCAGCACTGAGAAGTCGGGCTTTAGAAATTCGGCTATCTTTGCCGGCGCACCTGGAAGAAAGAATGCGTTTACGACCAGATAAAAAATTACCAGCGCGAAAAACGGCACAAAAATTCGACTGACGGCTTCAATTCCCTTGTTCAGCCCGCGGTACAAAACGAACATGATGAAACTCAAAACGCCGACGCTAAAGCCGTATTGCAACCAACCGTTCGAAATCTGCTGGTCGAACGTTGTAAACGTGGAGTTCGTAAAACCATTCAGAATTGAAAAAGAGGCCGAAAAGGCGATATTGCCGATGACGACGATGTAGTAGGACGTGGAAATAACCATCGTGAACACTAACAGCGCGCCGATACGCTTGCCCCATTTCGAGCCCCAAACGTTCGAGAGCGCGCCAATCGGCCCTTTTCTGGTTTCGCGACCCAGCGCCCACTCCGCCGTCATTGCCGGAATAGCGAGCAAGAGCGTAAAGACCAGGTAGACGATGAGAAAGGCTGAGCCGCCATACTCACCCATCATGTAAGGAAATCGCCACACATTGCCAAGGCCAACGGCAACGCCAACCATCGTCAGAATGGTGGAAAATCGTGAGGTAAACGTTTCTCTCGCAACCATCGAGATACCTTTTATTGTTTTATTTCTCGATCAGTCGGGGAGTGTAACGGGTGGAACGCTGGCCACCAAGGGGGATGAGTCCGGTACAGGGTTCAACGTTGTTAACGAGATCGCTAAATTACGCACCTGTTGGGCTCATAAAGTTTCCGAAATTTCTGCAACTTTTTTGGAAAACTCCTTAATAGCTGCTCTGCTTTCTCCCTCATCTTGAGTCCGCAGCGTTTTGTTCGACACAACGATCTTTCCATTGACAATTACGGTGTCCACGTTCGAGGCATTGGCCGAATAAACCAATACCGAATAAGGGTCAAACATGGGCTGCATGTTGGTCGATGTTGTTTCGACAACTACGACATCCGCTAATTTGCCGGGTTCCAGGGAGCCCAATTCGTCCTCCCTGTGAATAGCTCTCGCGCCGCCCATCGTTGCCATCTCAACCACCTTGTACGGTGGCATCGCCGATCTATCGTTATTGACCAGCTTGTGTAACTTAGCGACGTATCCCATTTGGCCAATGATATCCAGGGTATTGCCGCTCATTGGACCATCGGTACCAAGACCAATGTTCAGGCCATCGTCGAACATCTTAAGCGCCGGTGAAACACCCTTTGCAGACTTTATGTTGGCCACCATGTTATGGGCGACCCCTACACCTCGTCGCTTCATCAGCTCAAGATCGCTGTCTGTCACAAAGATGCAATGGGCTGCAATAAATCTCTCATTGAGTAGCCCCACGGAATCCAGGTATTCGACAGGCGTCATGTCAAAGTCCGATTGAAACTTATCAAATTCCTGCTGAGTCTCCGCGACGTGCATGGACACAGGAACATCGTATTTTTCAGATAAGGCTGCAATTTGCTCCAGGTTTTCCTTCGTTACCGTATGCGGAGCGTGAGGCCCGTACCCGGGTGTAATTAATTCGTCATCATTGTATTTTTCGACAAACGCCGTTGCCAGCCTCAGCTTGGCGTCGCCATCTTCTCCGTCAGCGGTGGGATACTTGATAATATTCTGTGTCATTACGCCGCGAAGACCAATTTCCTTTACAGCTCGTGCGGCGCTTTCTTCAAACAAATACATGTCCACCATCGTGGTAACCCCTGCCTTGGCCATCTCGATGGCCGCATGAAATGCCCCGATATACACCATCTCTTCGGACACCATTTTATTCTCGAGCGGAAATATATATCTGTTCAATCGATCGGGAACGTCGTCGGCCAAACTCCTGAATACGCTCATGGATGCATGGGTATGAGTATTTATCATCCCCGGCATGATGATGCCGCCGTTTGCATCTATTACACGGTCAGATGAATACTTCTGCAGGATCTCGGCACCGCCAACCGCAACAATTTTGTTGCCATCAACAATGACAACCCCACCGCTGAAAGTTTCATTGCCAGCGTTCATCGTCAAAACAATGCCGTTTTTTACGATTAAGTCCACTTCTTCAGCGTTGCCTGCGTGCACGTTTGTGAGCGCAAACAGTAGAGCGATAACCCCTGTCAAGATCGTCCTATTCATCATATTCCGCCATCCCAATTTATAGATTTACTTCAATTTTCAAGTCCAGAAATTATTTGTCTAACAACGAGAAAAGTGCATTGCATGCTAATGACGGTGCTGATCTTCAACACGACGCCGAGTATCCCTTATCGCTTGCTCCAGAGTGGGATGATTCTCTTTGTAGTGCTCCTCCAGCCAGTCTTCCCCATAGTCATTCGCAGGATCACGCATGATGCTGTGGTCATGGTTCTCGTTTTGCCGGTTGTATTCGATCAACAATCGCGGGCCGTGAACCCGGTAATAAAATTTCCCGGCAACATCGACCGGGCCACGCCACGAAAACCACAGCTCGCCCCACCCATGTTCTTCAATTAACTTGAGCTGTGCAGCAGCAGCGTCATAGTCAACATTGCCCAAGTATTCGCGGATTAGATTTCGCAGTAAGTGCATTTGACGACTGGACAATTCGTCGGTCTTTAGCCCTTCAAACCTGGCCAGGCTCGCCCGCCTGCCTGGGCCTTCGAAAATGTCTCTGGCTAATTCAGGAGCGATGATGGCCGATTGCTGTTGCGATTCGCTGAGCGACTGCATTAACTGGATACCGCGTTCACCTTCATGGGAGAGCACCATACGACCAGAGTAGCGACCACTATCGATAGCCATCGGGCTACTACCCAGAAAGGTCGGGGTGAAACCAACTCGATCACCGGAAACCGTGAAGTTCACGGCAAGATGGTGCCCGGCCAGCTTCCAGCCCCAGTTACCGTCGCCGGGATCGCCAAATATGGCGACCGCATAGTTGCCTGAACTCCTGGAATCGGCCATGGCCTGGCGGTACCGGGTATTGGATGCACCCGTTTCGTTATCGATAGAGAGTTGCTCGATCTCTCCCAAAACGTCGTCGAGCCACATGACACCGGCAACCTTGGCGTATCCCTGGCTCGACAGTGACGCACGCAGAAGCGCGTGCGTTGCCTTACGCTGTTCGTCGCTCATATCCCGGATCAGCAAACCACTGGGTTCGAACATGACAATAGGTAGATTAGACCAGCTCGCACGCTCGTCCGTGTCCAAGGGTAATAGTGCGACCTCTCTTTGGCTGTCATCAAGTGATTCAGCCAACGTGGTAGCTGCTGTAGCCATTTGATTGGCACTAATGGATGAATCTGCATTCGCACAGGGGATCGCGCCCCAACAGCCTAGCAATCCAACAATTACGCCAATAGATCGTCCACTGATTAAGTATTGAAGATTCATGCTGCACCTTTTCAGATTTGTTGCATCCATGCCTATGCTGGCGTAATTGTCCGCTTCGAATCATTGGCGGCACTCGATGATACCCTGAAAGCGGCGATTCATGACCGGTACGTTCACGTCGCAACAGTAGAACTATCACTTCGTCACCTATAGGATTGAAGTGTACCTGCAAGGACTACGCCCGATTCCGGTCGCACGTTCGAGCGGACATTTCGCGATCGCTTATCCAGCAGTAACCAGAGACAAGATGATATGAAATGTATTGACTCTTTCATAGAAGGGCTGCCAAAGGCCGAACTGCATATGCACCTGGAGGGCAGCCTTGAACCGGAGCAATTGTTTGATCTCGCCGGTCGAAACAAGCTCGACATCCCGTTTCAAACAATTGACGAGGTTCGCGCTGCATACAACTTCGCCAATCTGCAGGATTTTCTCGACATCTACTACCAGGGAATGAAGGTCCTGAGAACGGAGCAGGACTTCTTTGACCTGACGATGGCCTATTGCCGCCGTGTGCAAGCCGACAATTGTCGACATGTTGAAGTTTTTTTTGACCCTCAGGGTCATACAGAGCGTGGCATTCCTTTCCAGGTAGTCATCGACGGTATAGCGGGGGCACTTCGCGTCGCTGAAAACGAACTCGGAATGACGTCGAAACTGATCATGTGTTTTTTGCGCCATTTGTCGGACGAAGCAGCGGTCGAAACGCTCGATCTTGCAGAACCGTATTTGGACCGAATCACAGGAGTGGGGCTCGATTCCAGCGAGGTTGGGCACCCTCCGTCGAAGTTCATCAACGTTTTTAAACGTGCTGGTGACATGGGGCTTTGTCGCGTGGCTCATGCCGGAGAGGAAGGGCCGCCAAGTTACGTCTGGGAAGCGATTGATCTGTTGGAAGTCGACAGGATTGATCACGGCAATCGGGCATTGGAGGACTCAAAGCTCGTTGCCCGGCTGGCAGACACCAAAATGACTCTGACAGTCTGCCCTCTTTCGAACGCCAAGTTATGCGTCGTCAAGGAGATGGCTGATCACCCGCTGAAGGAAATGCTGGATAGTGGCCTCCGTGCGACCATCAATTCCGATGACCCGTCCTATTTTGGCGGGTATCTGAACGATAACTACCGGGCAGTCGCAGGCGCCCTGGCGCTTTCGAAGGAAGACCTGGCCACTCTAGCCGTCAATAGCTTTCTTGGCTCGTTTCTGAGCTCGGACGAAAAATCCGCTCATATAAAATGCGTAACAGACTATGCACGTGAATTTGGAGCCGATGAGTAACATGCCATCACTGGAATCGTTTTTCGAACTGAAAAAACACGGCTCGAATGTTCGAGCAGAGTCGCTCGGCGGAGTGACTACGTTTCTCGCGATGGCCTACATCACTGTCGTGAATCCGTCGATATTGTCCCAGGCCGGCATGGATTTTGGCGCCGTATTTGTTGCCACCTGCATTTCCGCCGCGTTCGGTTCCATCGTGATGGGCTTACATGCCAATTTCCCCATCGCGCAAGCGCCCGGCATGGGTCAAAACGCATTTTTCACTTTTAGTATCGTGCTCGGAATGGGTCATGCATGGCAGACCGCGCTTGGCGCCGTATTTGTGTCCGGAGTGATTTTCGTGGCACTCAGCCTATTGCCGGTGCGGGAATGGCTGGTCAATGCAATTCCACGCAACTTGAAATTGGGTATGGCAGCCGGAATTGGCCTGTTTCTCGGTTTCATTGCATTGAAAAACGCAGGCATCGTCATCGCTCATCCGGCAACACTGGTTGCATTGGGTGACCTGTCCAGTTTTGAACCGCTTGTCTGTATTCTTGGTTTTGTGGTCATGGTGGCACTGTCCGCAAGAAAAATAACCGGTGCTGTGCTCATCGGCATACTGTTTGCCACCTTTCTGGGCTGGACTTTCGGTAGTACGGAATTCAAGGGTTTCGTATCGATGCCGCCGTCGCTTGCGCCGGTATTGTTGCAACTGGATATAGTCGGCGCCTTGCAACTTTCCATGGTAACGCCAATTTTGTCGATGTTAATTGTCGATATATTCGACACAGCGGGCACGCTGATTGGCGTCGCAACGCGCGCCAACCTCCTTGGCGATGATGGCAAATTGCCACGCTTACGACGTGCTCTGCTCTCGGATTCCGGCGCAACCGTGGTTGGCGCATTGGCCGGCACGTCGTCAACAACAAGCTATGTCGAAAGTGCCGCCGGTGTTGAGGCAGGTGGCCGCACGGGTCTTACCGCCGTAGTTTGCGGTCTGCTGTTCCTGGCCTGCCTGTTTTTTGCGCCGCTGGCGCAAAGCGTGCCAGCGTTTGCGACGGCCTCAGCGCTTCTGTTCGTCGCCTGCCTGATGGCACGCAGTCTTGCCGACCTTGACTGGCAGGACATCACGGAGAGTGCGCCTGCGGTTGTCGCTGCAATCACAATGCCATTGTCGTTTTCAATTGCAGATGGTATTGGCCTGGGATTTATCAGTTACGTGCTGATCAAAATCGTCAGCGGCAGAATTCGAGACTGCAGCATTGCGTCATTTGCGATAGCGCTGATCTTCGGCCTCAAATATGCGTTTTTGTAAGTGATCGAACCGAGCCCAACTCTGCGGACAGGAGCCTGGCCGGCGCTTGCAAAACCTGATTCTCAACTGGATCAATAGCTATTCGAATGATGCTTGGACGGCATAGCACCACTGCCGGCCGCAAAGTTTTTCGCATGTCGAGTCCGCTCCGCCCAAGGTCAATCGCGACTATCTTGGCGCAGTTTTCTCGCATTTGTCGCATGTATCAGGGACAACCAAGAAATCAGGGGATCCCGCCATGCGATTCGTGCTTCTGTTCCTATGTGTATTCGCAACGACGCTTGCGTCCGCGCCAGCTGCCGCGCAACAGTTTCAATATGACAATGCCGGTCGGTTGACGGCTGCTCTATATGCCGACGGCGCGAGCATTCGCTACGAATACGATGCCGCAAGCAACATTACGCGCGTGCAATATATCGCTGCGCCGGAAGCGCTTCCGCCTGATGGTGTTATCGACACTCCCGCCGATGATGTCACCATTGATGCGGGTCAGTCCGTGAATTTCACAGGCACCGGCTCCGACCCGGATGGTGCAGTCCCACTGACGTTCTTATGGGATTTTGACGGTGCCGCACCCAACTCGAATGATGAGGATCCGGGCGATGTCACGTTCGCATCGGCGGGAGCCTACACGGTGGAATTCACGGTATCGGATGCGACAAATCTTGCGGATCCCTCGCCCGACACTGTCGTCATAACTGTTAATCCCGTACCACCGAACGGTGTCATCGATACGCCAACGGGCGACGTGAGCATCCAGGCCGGCCAATCCGTCAACTTCACCGCGACGGGCACGGATCCGGATGGCGCAACACCCTTAAGCTACGCCTGGGATTTCGGCGGAGGTGCGACTAACTCGACCGCACAAGATCCCGGCAACACAACGTTTGCAACAACTGGCACGTACACCGTGACACTGACGGTGTCCGATGCCGACGGACTGGCCGACCCCACGCCGGACAGCGTCGTGGTTACCGTGGCGGCCGCACCGACGGGCGGTTCAGGTGGAGGCTCCGGCGGTGGCGGTGGCGCAATGTTTCTTCTGCCGCTACTGGGGGCCGCCTGGCTGCTGGCACGGAATGTCCGCTCTGCACTGCCGCTACTCCTGCTTATCCTTGCCGGCAGCGCAAACGCACAAACCTGGTTTAACGAAGCCTCCGGCACGGACCAGAATCTGAACGACGTCTGGATGCAGTCGTTAACGCTGGCCTATGCCATAGGTGATCTGGGCACTGTCGTGCAGTACGACGGTGCGGTATGGACGCCGGTTGATGTGGGAACAACGGAGAATCTCAACGGTGTCTGGGGTACCGGCGCAAATGATGTCTGGATAGTCGGCGCGCGCGGTACGGTCCGGCACTACGACGGCACTGGCTGGACGCCTGTCGACATCGGAGCCGGCAACGCATCTCTGAATGATGTCTGGACACGTGGCGCTGGTGAGACTGTCTACATCGTTGGCACGCTGGGCGTCTGGTATGACAGTGGCAGCGGTTGGGCAAAACAGGGTATCAAGGTATCCAATATCTCAGTCACGCTCGATCCGATCCAGAATTTCACAGCCATACGAGGTTCTGAAAACTACCTCGTACTAACCTCCAATGGCGCGTTTGGTACCGATACCGGACTCTTTGTCAACTTTGATTGGGTCGGCCTCAATACCTTTGGCCTTGAGGACGTCTGGGTGTATGACGACAGCTTCATGCTGGCCGTCGGCGGAGGTACTCGCCTGATGGACGGTGGCGACCCGACAAACGGCTCATCCGCAAACTGGCAGAATTATGGCGTCGGTTTGCCACCACGTGGCGTCTGGGGTGCTGACCCACAAAACATCTGGGCGGTTGGTGGCGACACGACGTATGGCCGTATCACCTATTTCGACGGTAACGCCGAGAACACCTGGTCTATTGAGGTCACCGAAAGCTTCCGACCGTTCAATGGCATTGACGGTGTTGATTCGGGCAACGTGCTGGTTGTTGGCAATCTCGGTACGATCTATCGCCTGTCGACACCTGAGGCCGGCCCGACGGCCGCGAATTACCCCTACTCGGGGACAGCGGAAGGCAACGTCAATGCGTACACCGGCGAGGTCGTCTACGAAACGGTGGATTTTGCAATCGGTAGCGACCCTCTGGAATTCAGGCGCTACTACACGTCAAGCCTCTGGGACCAGGGGACGGTCGGCGAACGACTGGGTGACAACTGGACGCATATCTACGAATGGCGCCTGGATACTAACTATGAGGGTATAAGCGATCGAGTTCGGATTACGGACTATCGTGGCACCGAGTACGTTTTTGATGTCGGTGCAACGTCCAACACGCAAGTCTCGCCGACCTGGGCAAACGTTTCACTGACAATCAACAATGGCACCTACATTCTGGTTGATCATGAAGAAGAACGCATGTACGCCGTCGACACCAACGGTCTGCTTTGGATCGAGGACCGAAACGGGAATCGCCATACGCTGATCTACAACCAGGGCTATCTTACGTCTGTCATTAACGGCAAGGAAAATCAGATTGCGTTCGAATATACGCAAGGTGGCAAGCTCGCGCGGGTCTTCGTTCCCGAAGGCGGCGAGGAGCTCGAGGTCGCTTTTACCTATAGTGGCACTGAACTAACCGCGGCAACCAAGAGCAGCGGAGCTGTTACGGAGTACGCGTACACTGGTGCCGCGCTGTTAACGTCGGTAAGTGTCGGGGGCGCAACTCGCCAAGTCTGGGATTACGGCAGCCAGGATCGTGTTATCGCTACTACGCTGGCCGGCGGTGGGCCGTTCATATACACCTATAACGGTAGCGAGTTTCTTGTCACCGAGCCGGGCGCAACGACACGCCGCTATGTGCATGACGACGAGGGTCGATTGCTAAGCATGACCAATGGCGTTAATACGACCTTGGGCTTCGGCTATGACAGCGACGGTCGACGCACATCCGTTACGGACGGCATGAACCGGGTTACTTCGTGGGACTATGACCCGGTCAGCAGGAAACTGCAGACAATTACCGAGCCTGGCAATTTCGTTACCAGGCTGGCCTACGAGGCGGGGTCATCTGCTCTGGGCGTTACCTTCTTCAATCTGACAGGCATCGAACACCCCGATTCGACGACCGAGATACTCGGCTACGACTCAAATGGCAACATGACCCGCTACATCGATGAAAATGTTGTTATCTGGGACTTCTCTTACGACGCCAGCGGCAACCTACTCCAGGTTTCCAACCCATTGGGCGGCACAACCGTATACACGCGTACGCTGGATGGCCTGGTTCAGACGGTCACGGATCCTGCGTTGAACGTGACAGAATACCGATACGATCTGTTCCAACGACTGGTCCGGGTGTTCTACCCCGATGCTACCCAGGCTTCTCTGGTGTACTCGACTCGCTTTGTGCCAGACCAGGTAACGTACAAGTCGGGCGCCGTGGAGAACTACACCTACGGTGCCGGTGATCGCATTTCCCGGATCGACTATTCAGACGGCGGCTTCGAAAGTTACACCTACGATGAAGCTGGCGATGTATCCAGTATCGAACTGCCACGCAACAAGGTAACCACGTTCCGTTACGATGCACGACGCAATGTTGACCGCATTGTGCCACCGGACCTCTATTTCGAGCGATTCGAATACGATGCTGCGAATCGGCTGGTCAAGTATGTCGACCCGGAATCAAATGAGTGGCTACTGGACTACAACGCGGACGATACACTGCGTGAAATAATCAGCCCGAGCGGCGAGCAACAGCTCTTTGACTACAGCGACGATCCTCGTGGACTGATGACGTCACAGACCCGCGGCTCGGAAACCACTCGCTTCACGTACGACAACCGCTCCCGGTTGCAAAGCATCACGGATCCGCTTGAGCGCGTGTTCCAGGGAAGTCGCGATGACAGGGGCGCACTGACGAGTGCATCGATCTTGCCTGCGGCCATCAATAAAACCTACGAACGAAATGACATTGGCCAGATTGAGCGCTACGTGGACCCCAATGGCGGTGAGTGGGTGCAGGATTTCGGCAACAACGGTTTGCTGCGATCGAAGACCAATGCTGCAAACGAAACCACGACGGTGGCTCGCGACGAGTTGAATCGTGTTGAACGCACAATCGATTCCAACGGGGCGACAATTGATCTCGGTTACGCGCCCAGTGGCCTGGTCCAATCCTTGAACGGTTCCGACGGAACATCGCTGGATATCTATTCAACGCCAGAAGGCAAGCTGCTCAACGGTACGGGCTTTTGGTTTGACTACTCGCTTACCGATGGCAGGCTTCAAGCCACGAACGGTATTGGAGTCGAATACGATTCCAGTGATCGGCCATGGCGCGTGACCTTGGGTCCGGGCCTGGTATTGGAGTATCTCTACGATCAGGCGGGCAACCTGACAACAGTCAGGGACTGGGTCGGTGGTGAGACGACTATCACGCCCACGCCTGTCGGCCAGCGAGACGATATCAGCTACCCGAACGGAATCACGACGGATTATCGATTTGATGATCGAGATCGCCTCGTCGCTATCAACCACGGCGCTCTTGGCTCGATTGTGCTGAATCGTTCACCACTGAACGGCCGTATCGATTCCGCCGACAGGAATCTTCCTGGGGACGTCGAAATTCAGAATCAGGACCTCGTGTTCGATTTCGACGTCGCCTCACGTGAGAATGGCTCGCTATACGACGCGCGCGGCAACCTGACTTTCGACGGCAGCCACACATTTGAATACGACATTCTGGATCGACTGACCTCAGTAGCAGTCGATGGATCGACAGTCGAACTCGACTACGATGCTTTCGGCTCTGTTGTGAGTCGTTCTGATGAGCTTGGCCTGAGACAGTATGCGAACAACTACGCGTTCCCGGCGCCACGCGTCGCTGTTGAACGCGACTCGAGTGGTCGCGATCTCTGGTACTACGTGCAGACACCGACTGGTGAACTACTTTATCGCATCAGCCCGGAAGGCATTCGTCAGTATTATCACTTTGACGAGCGCGGCAACACGGTCTTTATGACCGACGATGACGGAACGGTGGTGCAAACCTACGCTTACAGCCCGGTAGGAGCGCTGCTTAACGAGTCCGGAAATGTAGACAACCTGTTCAGGACGCTTGCGGAGTTCGGTGCCATGAATGTCACTGGAGATATTTTGATAACACCAGGCGGTAATGCTGCCAATCACGAGAACGGGCAAAAGAACCAGGAGCGCGGCGCGACGGGTGGACAGGACCTGCTCACTGGTGATGTCAAACAGGCTGTACCCGGCGATACGGATGTATCCCGCAGCGTCGCTTACGATATGACGCAACAGGATCTGGAAAAATCACGGGCCATTGGGAGAGATATAGGAATCAACTTCCTTGGTTGGATGGTTCCGGTTGTGGAAGGCAATCTTCGCAATCGCGCCGTTCGTCAGAAGATCATGCAGGAAATCGGGGGCTACCCGTTCAAGATTAATATTAAGAGCTCTAATCCCTATTCGTTCGGCAGAGCGCCAGGTGTTACCTCGCCGATTCTGAGCGGTCTCGGTGGCGTTATTGCCGGGGTCAACCGGTATAACAGTGACGTGTATGAGACCGAGGCCGGACGGGTAAGTGGAGCCGCGCTACAAACAGTGAGTAATACGGCATATGGCGTATACCTTGGACCTGCCGTGCTCGCCGGCACCATCATCGATGGCGTGTCTTTCGGGGCAACCGGTAAGACGACCGGCGTTACCGATGCGGCCGTGAACGGTGTCGTAAATATTGCTTCCGCTGGCATCGATTCTGCTGCGGCAGGCAATTTGAAACCCTTCGATAATCTTGCCGGCGACATCGTCGAGAATGGCGGCTGGCTCGGCACCGCGGCTAACTTTGTTAGCGGGGCTGCCGGCACGTTCTACTCAATGGCCAGAGGTGACCTGTGGGAAAAAAGAAGGCTCATAGCGGAACGGCGGAAGATGCTGAAAACACGCAAGATGGATAACCTGCCGAAGCCCGGTTCGCAGGGCTACCTGTACGATCTTTTTGCGAGTTGGTTCTAATCAGGGCCCTTTCGAAGATGCTGATAGTTGCCACGCGCGGTTATACTCAGTCGAAAAGACGGGAGCCGTCGTGTCAGACGACAAGGCAAGACAGATCACACGCATACTCAACTCCTCCCCCAATCCGGCCGAGGAGTTGTTGCCGCTCGTATACTCAGAGCTTCGCGCCATCGCCCGCCGCAAAATGGCGGCCGAGAAGCCCGGCCAGACACTGCAGGCGACGGCACTCGTGCACGAGGCTTTCCTGCGGCTGGTCGGCGATGCGTCCGAGTTTCAGAACCGACGTCATTTTTTCTCGGCGGCCGCGGAAGCCATGCGTCGCATCCTCATCGAACAAGCTCGGCGAAAGTCCCGGCAAC
Organism: uncultured bacterium; assembly: GCA_963976365.1. GTDB lineage: Bacteria > Pseudomonadota > Gammaproteobacteria > Steroidobacterales > Woeseiaceae > UBA1847. Next base: position 90,751 of record CAXBKH010000017.1, read on the forward strand.
GTCATGGCGGCGACCAACGCAAGACCGAAACGCCACTCGATGACATCAACATCGAAGCCGCTCAATCCGCCGATATGCTCGATCTTGATGCCGCACTCACCCGACTCGAATCACTGGATCAATCCATGGCCGATGTCGTGAAGCTGCGTTTTTTTGCAGGCCTGACGGTGGACGAAACCGCCGCCGCACTCGACATCTCGCCGCGCGCCGTCAATCGTCACTGGACGGCGGCGCGAGCCTGGCTGACGCAGAATTTGGATGTGCGCGGGCACGACCATGGCTGATGATCCCTGGCAGCGGCAGTGGGATATTTTTCACGCTGCACTTGATCAAGACGCCGCAGAGCGAGACGCGTTTGTCGCCGCACAATGTGCGGACGATGAGGAACTTGAAGCGGCCGTTCGAAAACTTCTTGAAGCCCACGACTCCACAAACCCGATTCTTGACGAGTCTGCGCTGACGTCGGTCGGACTGGACAGTGAGCTGGATCCGGAAAGCCTGATAGGTGAATCTGTCAACGGCTATCGCATCCAGTCCGTTGTGGGCGAAGGCGGCATGGGCGTTGTCTACGAAGCAGAGCAAGCAGAGCTGGAACGTCGTGTTGCCTTAAAGCTGATCCGGCTCGGTATGGACACACAGCAAGTCGTTGCCCGTTTCCAGGCGGAGCAACAGGCGCTCGCGCTGATGAACCATCCGAACATCGCTCGTGTAATGGATGCCGGTGCGACGGATGCTGGTCGGCCGTATTTCGTGATGGAGTTTATCGACGGTGAGCCGATAACGGACTACTGCGATTCCCATCAACTGGATACCGATGAACGTCTCGCGCTTTTTCTCTCGGTTTGCGAAGGCGTCCAGCACGCTCACCAGAAGGGCATCATTCATCGCGATCTGAAGCCGACCAATGTTCTGATCACACAGGAGGATGGCAAGCCTGTCCCGAAGATCATCGACTTCGGCATCGCCAAGGCGACTGCGCAGCGAACAGCGGAACGAACGATGTTTACGCAGGCGGGGGTGCTCATCGGCACGCCGGAGTACATGAGCCCCGAGCAGGCAACGCTGTCCGACCAGAACGTCGATACGCGTACGGATGTCTATTCTCTTGGGGTGCTGCTTTATGAGCTGCTGATAGGAGCGCTGCCGTTCGAGCCGGACGAGCTAAGGCGCGCCGCATACGATGAGATTTGCCGGTGCATACGGGAAGACGAACCATCACGACCCAGCCTCAAACTCAGCACCCTGCAGGCCAATGCTGATGAACTGGCGAGATTGCGACGCACAGATCGACAGTCACTGGCGCGCCTGCTTCGTGGTGACCTGGACTGGATCACCATGCGGGCGCTGGAGAAAACACCCGAGCGTCGTTACGCGACGCCGTCCGAGCTGGCGGCGGACATCCGCCGACATATTGAAGAGCAGCCGGTTGAGGCAGGCCCGCCGTCGGCCACTTACCGATTTGGCAAATTCGTTCGTCGCAACAAGCTCGGTGTTGCAGCGGCAGGCGTCGTCGCATTCTCTCTGATTGCCGGTGTCGCTGCTGCGACCTACGGGCTGATACGTGCGCAACAGGCCGAAGCGGTGGCCGTCACGGAAGCGCGAACTTCCGATGAGGTTTCCGAGTTCCTGTCCGGGCTGTTCCGTGTCTCGGAGCCGAGTGCCGTCGATGTCGATTCGATTACGGCGCGCGAGGTGCTGGATCGCGGAGTCGAGCGTATACGCGACGAGCTGTCGGAGGAGCCGGAAGTGCAAGGCCGGTTGATGCTGATCATGGGTAATGTCTACGCTCAGCTCGGCCTACTGGAAGAGGCCGAGATGCTTCTAAACGATGCCCGGGGTATTCGGGAAAATAGCAGTGGCGCGAATCCACATGCCGTTGCAGAGGTGGTATCAAGCATCGCCGGCGTCATGCACCTGGCGGGGGAACATGAGCGCTCGGTTGAGCTGTATCGTGAAGTGATAGCAATGGAACAAAATGCGGCTGGCGAGACGGATCCGCTGTGGCTGGCAACCGTGTATCGCAGCCTGGGCGGTGTGCTGGATACGCTGGGACAGCCGGACGACGCGATCAATGCCTACGAAGCGTCGCAGCAGCTACTGCAGAATTCCGGCAATGGTATCAGCAGCGAATATGCGCGAGTGGTGCGAAATATCGGTATGGCGCACTGGAGCCAACAGAATATCGACATGGCACGACCCTATTACGAGGAGTCGCTGGAAGTCTACGATCAGGTACTGGAAGACGGTCATCCGGAGGTGTCTTACGTAGTCAACGCATTGGCGATCCTGAACTACAATCTTGGTGACTACGAAGCAGCTCGCCCGATGTTCGAACGCGAGCTGGCGAATCTCGAACGGACACTTGGCGCCGAGCACCGCAACACCGCCAGCATCATGAACAATCTTGGTCTGTTGCTACTCACGATGGAACGCCTTGATGAGGCACGTCCAAGAATTGTAGAGTCGCTGCGCATTCGTGAATCCGTTCTGGGTCCGGAGCACGACGAGGTCGCCACCAGCCTTTTCAACCTGGCTCGACTTCAACTCGCAGAGGGCAATCCCGATGACGCTCGCGACAGCGTTGAGCGCTGCCTCGCCATTCGCGAGAAAACGCTGGGGCCGGAACACCCTTTCGTAGCAGGCACACTTGAGTTATACGCAACAGCGGAACGGGCACTCGGAAATGAGGCGGACGCACTTGCGCTCGAAGAACGAGCGGCGACAATTCGGAGTATCAACGAGCAATGATGGCTCATAAGTGGCGCAATTCGTCGGGCCGGGATCAAATCGGGGTCTTGAGACCCTACACCTCGGAAATATGAATGCACTAAGTACGTACCATGCGATGTCTTCATTTGGCGCAAAGCGTGCCGGCGTTCGCAACAGCCTCAGCGCTTCTGTTCGTCGCGTGCCTGATGGCACGCAGACTTGCCGGCCTTGACTGGCAGGACATCACGGGGAGCGCGCCTGCGGTTGTCGCAGCAATCACAATGCCATTGTCGTTTTCAATTGCAGATGGCATTGGCCTGGGATTTATCAGTTACGTGCTGATCAAAATCGTCAGCGGCAGAATTCGAGACTGCAGCATTGCGTCATTCGCGATAGCGCTGATCTTCGGCCTCAAATATGCGTTTTTGTAAGGGCTCGAAGCTGGCTGCGTTTATTTCCGGTTCTACTACCGCCTAAGACGCTTGCCGCTTAATATCGGAGTTCTGCATTACTGAGCCGAGCGGATACTGGACACTTATCTGAACATCGCCACAGTTTCTGACAACTGACGATAAGGAAATCTTATTTGCCAACTGAGCTCGATGTACCATAATGAGTTCGGTGGCGCACTTCTAAGATAGACGTATGTCAGAATGGATAAGATTTGACCATTAGGCGTAAGCTCGTCGACAAACCCCACGTGGCGGCAATTCTGGCGCTTGGCTGCGCATTGCCGCCACTGGGCGCGCATGCCGATTCACCCTCGCCCGAAGATATCTTTAGCGCGGAACAAGGGGTTGCTGCCGTCGCTTTGTCTCCATTTGATGACCGCGCCTTCATTCTGGGTTTGTACGACGGAATACCGGTGCTGGTTGTCTTCAACCAGTCATCCGGAGACAGCAGGATCGTAGCTAACCTGGAAAAGGCTTCTAGCTTCCTTCCTCTATTCACTTCCGGCGACGTGCTCCTGTTGTTGCGCACCGATTTTCGGAGCTCGCCGTCAGGAATTTTATACTCTCGTTTTTACTCCCCTGTGGCGCTCGACGTTTCCAATGCAGATTCTCGACTCCTGTTTCGCTCCGGCCGCAAGCTCGAGCCATGGCAGGGCGGTTACCAACCCTTTCTCGGTCAAAGCGACGACCGCACACAGTCATACCTGTGGGCCTACCTGAAGCAGCCCGAGCCAGTGGCCAGCGCCGCAACCCGGTAGTGGTCGCCGCTTCTCCTGATACGAAATACCCCAGAGTCGTTTCGACCATCAACCCTTTCGCCAATACCGTATTCATTGACGCCAATGGATTTCCCGTCGCTTCTCTGGAACGTGACGAACTTGAGTACGAAACGCGAATTTGGAGCTACGGCGACGGCAAAGAAACTCTTATCCACGACGTGAATGACAATTCGCCCAGGATCTTTGTGTTTGGTCTGACGCCGAATCGTGACGCACTAATCGTGGAGACTGAATCGGTATCCGGCCAGTGGCACTGCTGTAATGAGATAAAATTGTCGGATGGTTCTGTTTCCGGCCCGTTGTTTCAGCGAGAGGGGCGTTTCGTCGATTGGCTTCTGGTTGATCCAAACGGCATTGTGGTAGGTGCCCAGTTCGCCGGCTTGTATCCTGAATACGAGTTTCTCGACGACAGCCTTACGCGTCGCGTGCAAAAACTCCAGGCACTCTATCCTGGCGCTGCAGCTTACGTTGCCGACGTGACGCCCGATCGCCAGACAATTGTCATGTACGTTACCGGCGCCCACAGTTCCGGCGAATTCTTGAAGTTCCCGGGGGACACACTTGAGCCAACTTTACTCGCTCGCAACATGCCCGAAATTATGCCCGGCTATCTTTCTCCCACTAACGTGATCAACTTCAAAGCAAGTGACGGCACGACATTACAAGCCTTACTAACGATTCGAGAAGATGTACAAAAAGCCGGGCCTGCTCCTCTGATCGTAATGCCCGATAGCGTCTCGGAGCGCCCCGTGCAAGTCGGCTTTGATCCAATGGTTCAGTACCTGGCATATAGTGGATACGCCGTATTACAACAGCGAGCGCGCCGCCCAAAACAGGACTTTGTCGCGAATGATCTTGAGCAATACATAAGTTCGTTGTGGCAAGACCTCGATTCCGGGGTTCAGTCGCTGATTGACGCCGACATCATCGACTCGGAAAGAGTTTGCCTAATCGGCCAAAGGTACAGTGCACACACGGCGTTTAGCGCCGCGGCGTTCTCATCATTTCAATACAACTGCATAGTTTCTATCGATGGGATTACGGATCTCAGCGACGCGCATCGTGCACTTGCAAAACGCGATCGTACCGCATCCGGCTTTTTCAGCAGATTAATAGATCGATTTGGCAAGGAGTCCCAGCGCCTCCGGGCGCTCTCGCCTTTGCAGAACGTCGACAGAATTAACAGTGCAGTGCTATTGATCAACGGAGACACGAGCCCAACTGACTCCATCGTACAAAGTAGGCAGATGTACTCAAGATTGGTCATCAACGACAAGGATGTACATTGGCTTGACGTCGCGGATGAAGATGGCACTTGGTTCAAGTTTGATAATCGGCGACAAGCGCTTCAAACGATAGGTCGATTCGTCCAGTTACATATAGGTCACACCGACCCCGCTCAGGAATAGTCTGAGGCGATTCAATGCGGGTCGACAAACTCAATCGCCAGCAAAGGTTCAGCTGTGGGCGTTGCGATCCTTCCGTCAGTTCGTCTCAAAGTCAAGAACTCAAGTTACAGGGGAAGGTACAAGTATGCCTGTTAGACGAAATCAGTGGCCGACCATGCCGTGGAAAGGCGCTTGCTTCGTGTTTCACATTTCATGGTTTGCAGTAACGAATGGAGCAGTAGAAAGTGGCGAGTGTTGCTAAAGAACAAAGCAGTTAGCCCCGAATAGCACCAACTGCTTAATTTTACTTTGATGACTTTGACGAATTTGGTGCGCGCCCGGAAGGATGGGCCTTCGGTCTGTCCTCGCTTCGCTCGTCGGTGCGAACCTCCGACCACCTGGATCGACGCTTGAAAGGCCTTTGTGACTAATTGGAAATTATAGGCCAAAAAACGGTGTACGTTGCCGATTCGCTTCACTATACACGACAATGCATCGTTGTTGTCGGAGACCTGTCGGAAACTTCGCTGTCAATTCCGCTCCATACTTTCGACCACGCCGCCTCCGTGATAACAGGGCCGCAAGCCCAATAAATACAAAGCCCGGGCTCATAGCTCCCCCTCCTCCGCCACCTGACGGCGTGGGGGGCGGTGGTGGTGGTGGCGGAGTTGGACTTGACGATGCATCTTGTGGATTGGTACCTGCATTGTATTCCTGAATATTGCTCCAACCATCCGCGTCCGGATCCTGAGCAGCATCATTTGATAGTGGATCCAAATTGTTGGAAACCTCCCAGCCATCTGGCATCTGATCATTATCCGAATCGCTGTCCTGAGGATTCGTGCCAGCCCCAAATTCGCCGGAGTTGCTCAGCGCATCGCCGTCCAAGTCATCGCTCGCGTCAGCAGGATCCGTCGGATCCAGGCTATTCGATGCTTCCCAACCGTCCGGCATCGCATCGCCGTCGCTGTCGCTGTCCAGTGGCGATGTCCCTAGCTGATACTCCTGCAGGTTGTTAAGCGCGTCACCATCAGCATCTTCGGATGCATCGGCGGAATCGTCAGGATTCAATCCGTATTGAATCTCCCATAATCCGGGCATGCCATCACCGTCTGCATCAGCAACGGTGAATCGAATCGAATCGATCATTGTTCTTAGCTCATTGATCGAATTCCCAACTTGCCGTGTGAATCGCCAAGTGATGTTGTGGTGCCCCGCCGGAACAGCCACTGCAATTTGTGTCCAGTCCGATTCACTGTCAAAGATAGCGGCCTGTTGACCGTCTATGAGTAACTCAAGATCGTCACAGCAGAAAGGTACCTGCTGGAAAACATCGAACGAAAGCAATCCGTCTGCGAAATTGTCCTCCCAAGAAAACTCTGCTGTTCGGAAACTGTCGACCCACATCGGTCGAGCAACAAATTTTCCATGTGAAGCTGTCCAACGGGCGACCCGCCACCCCGCCTGCCCGCCGCCACCATTGTCAAACTCGGCCGGCATGTTTCCAGCTTCGAACGACTCGAAAAAGCTGGTAACAGCGGTCGGTATCGAAGTCATCGAGCTCGGATCACTCCCCCGAGTAATCTCGAAGGAATCTCGATAACCATCGCCATCGGAGTCAATCGCGACCGGACTAGTCCCCAGCATTGCATACTCGGCACCGTCCCGCAGGCCGTCCCCATCGCTATCGACCGACAGTGGATTCGTTCCCAACGTAAATATTTCGAAATCGTCTGATAACCCATCGGCATCTGAATCGCCTTGAAGCGGATCAGTTCGATGAACGAGAATTTCCTGATCGTCGCTAACTGAATCGCCATCTGTATCGAGCTTGTTCGGATCTGTCCGCGCCAGAAATTCGTCCATCTGCGACAACGTATCTTGATCCACATCCGTCGAAGCATCAGCCGAATCATTCGGATTGAACCCGAATCGTATCTCCCACGTGTCAGAAATCTTGTCATTGTCGGAATCGACGTACGTTCTGAATGCTGTGATCTGACCGTCAAATCCTGCTATGTAAAGCTCTTGATTATCGCTGATACTGATGCGCCCGCCCGTTGGATAGACCCATACAGATGCTCCAGTCTGAATATCAATGGCGTATGTCTCGACATCCGTCGTTAAAAATACATAGTCCTCTGTCATGACTGGATCGCTTTCGATATAACGCTCTGAATTCCAATGCCACAACTCATTGCCATCCCTTTCGTCAACTGCCACAATCGACCTCGGCAAAACATAAACAATTTGACCATTGCCGACTGCGATAGACTTTTGCGACCAGTTCCCCAAGGCAATACGCCACTTGGTCTGTTCCCTAAATAAATCAATTGATGTTATCGCACCTCCATAGAAGAATAGAATATTGTCACCGTGTCCTTTGATCATAGAACTGTCGGTAGACCGCGAACCCCACACGAACTGTTCATCAATAATCTCTCGAAGCGAAGCGCCTGATTGCAAGTCCAATTCGACGATCTTGCCCGGATCCATCGTGTAACCATAAATTTTGTCACCTAATATTAGCGGCGCGAAATTGTCACCGAAATCCTGGTGCGACACCCAATCTGTAATGCCGGTTCGTTTATCAATTCGTCCGATACCGCCGTAGAATCCATTTGTGCCGAAAATCGCATCCTCATTTACAGTCAATGAACGTTGATTAAGAATCTGCACGTCCAATGGCGTTTGAAAACGCACTGCCCCACTGTCTTGATCTATTCCGATCGCATATGAATTGCCATGATGTCCTGACGCATAGAACACGCCATCATCATCATTCGCCGGCGCTGACAAGAATCCTACGTCCGGAAAGGAATTCTGCCAGTGCATCGAACCATCAACACGATTCAATGCTATTGCCTGCTGATACCAAAGGTTCGGAGTTTGAGTTGTCAAAAATACATAGTCTCGCGACAATGTGACCTGCTTGATTGCCTCGTCCGAATCTGGAAGAGCGTCGACTGACCACATCTGCTGAATATCGTTCACGTCGATTTGGACGGGCACATAACCCCTATGCCAACCTCCGCCCTGATCACCGGTCCATTGCGTCGGTACAGGTACCGAGATCGGACTGGTCGGATCGCTCAGCGCATGGAATTCGATGACGTTATCGAAGCCATCGCCATCCAGGTCAGCGGCACCGTCATCAACCAGCAACTGCATTCCAAAACGGCTTTCCCACCCGTCAATCATGCGATCGCCATCTGTATCGTTTGCAGTCGGATCCGAGCCATGAACCAGAACTTCATCACCATCTGACAAGCCGTCTCGGTCAGTATCAAAATCGTCGTGTCGGGTTCCAGCTTGCACTTCCTCGAGGTTGCTTAAGCCATCGCCGTCCATGTCGGCCGACGCGTCGGTTGGCTGATTTGGGTCAAGCCTTAACTCGAACTCGACGCGGTCAGATAGTCCATCGTTGTCCGAATCATTTGACACCGGGTTCGTACCCGTAATGCTTACTTCGTCGCCGTCAGAAATACCGTCCGCGTCACTGTCTGCATTCGTCGGGTTTGACGCATAGATCGTGACTTCATCCGCATCATCAATGTCGTCAAAGTCTGTGTCGCGGTTTGAAGGGTCGGAACCGTGTACGCGATACTCGACATCATCAGTGAGGCCGTCACCATCCGTGTCGGCTACTCGCGGGTTGCCGTTCGCAAGAAACTCTTCGAAATTGACGAGGCCATCGATATCGGTATCCTGAGCTCCATCCGACGCATCCCGTGGGTCAAATCCGTGCACGAGTTCCCACCAGTCGGCAATACCATCATTGTCGCCATCCGGCCCGGTCATCGGCAGCGAGGTCACCCAGGCATCATTTCCCGAGCCGACCGGTTTGGGTGCCAAATTCGTGAACCACCGAAAATCGTTGGATAATCTGTGAAGAACACCTTCGCTACCACCGACGAAGAACATTCCCGATTCGGAGAGCTCCAGATCGAAGAGATGAGTATCAGATTCAAAAACGACAACATCGGTACGTGTGCCTGTCCTATCCATTACATCGATTTTTCCCATCTGGCGCGTCGAAAAAATTGTGCCGTCTTCAGCGATTGCGACACCGGTCGTTTCTGCACCCTCAAAACGAATAGTATCGAGTACTTCCAATGATGTTTGGTCCAACTCATATAATTGTGCCCAAGAATAGGTAAGCCCGTAGAGGCGACCATCTCGGCCAGCGATTAGCTTTCCGATGTTCGACTTAGATGGCGTCGCAGATTGGAACTTGCCGGTATTATCCAGGGTATAAACAATGCTTTCGCTACCGTCAGCGAGCACGTAGACCTGATCGCCAATTACCGCAGCACTGCGGTTACGCATCGCTGAAGTAAGTGACGGATTCAACTCAAGGAACGATTTGAATGTCTCTCGAAAAGGATCGTAAATATACATGTCTGGCGCGGAGGTCAGAATGATCTTGTGATCGTCCGTGACAACGAGCTCTATAGCTGTTGCACCGGCTGGAAGCGTTATTGGAGCACGGGCCAATGTTCCGTCCGGTCGAATCTCAATCAATCGATTGCTGAATACGGCAAGCATGTTGTTGACATTGGATCCGAACGGCGCCGGTTTTACGTATCGTATGTTGTCGATCAATGCGCGAGCATTGCTGGCCACGGCACGAAATTCAATACGCACGGTATGCTGACCGTGAGGAACGTAGGCTTTCAGCGTCTCCCATCCGTCGTCCCTAAGATAGTCGACACGATCGCCATCGACAAGCACTGTGATTTCATCATTGCTACCGCGATTTTCGAACTTGGCATCAACATGAACCTCGCCTGCAGAAAAGTTTTCCTGCCATTCGATTGCTGCTGTTCCGAAGTTTGTCGGCATCGCGTCACTCCGCAAAGAAACCGCGCCTTCGGTAGCATCACCCGTGACCGTCGCAAATCCGACATCGGCCGAAGTACCGTTCGTCCAGCTGGCCGGCACTCCTGACTCAAATGACTCGGCATACGCGTTCAGTAGTGCCGGCACATTATTCGCGTCGGTCGGATCGCTGGCGAATCTGAGAATCTCATCGCCGTCATCATATCCATCGCCGTCAGAGTCCGTACTGAGCGGATTCGTCCCGTAGCTTGAAATTTCATCGAAGTCTGTGAGTCCGTCACCGTCGGTATCCGGATACGACGGATTCGTACCGACAACGTTCACTTCATTGCCATCCGATAGGCCATCCCCATCAGTATCCGATTCTCCGGGGTCAATTCGTAGCACGAATTCTTCAAAGTTGGTCAGCCCGTCTCCGTCCAAGTCCAGGTTTCGGTCTACCGCGCTTGCAAACTGCAGGCCATAGTACTTTTCCCACCAGTCGTCTATGCCGTCCCCGTCGAGGTCACCCGTCAAATCGAGCATCAGCACATGCGCCGCGAATTCATTGCGGATCATCAACGCACCATCACGACTAATCGACATGTAACCACTGTCTGCATACGTCCAGACTAAATCATGAGATTGGAGGTCGATCGCATAGGTGTTCTGAAAATCGGAAGTAAATACATGGTCCAACGTCACAACAACATTATTCCAGAGTAGTACATTGTCGGAATCCGGGTGCTCCCACTTCCATACACGTTGACCGGTACGTCGGTCTAACGCGTGTAACGTAAACCCGGATGTGAAATAGACATGTTCCGCATCGACCGCGAAGTTCTCCGTCGACGATAGAAAGAATTCCCAGCTCACTGTCCCATTTTCTATGTCGAGGCCATACAGATGGTTGAAACAATAGGCAATCGCTTTCCCGGGGTCGGTAGCTGCAAAGGTAACATTACCGTTACACGCATTTGGCAAATCGATATCCTGCAGCAAGGAACCGTCATTGCGATCGAAAACGAGCACATGCGTGCTCCAATTCCGGACAACCAGGTCACCATGAACCATCGGCGGGGTCGACGCACCATGCTCGACCAAGCTGGGGTAAGTACCCCGCCAAATCTCGCTGCCATCGCGTCCGTCAAATCGAATCAGATCATTGCCATCCACAACGTACAAAGCATCATCATCGCCCGTGAGCCACTTTTTGCCTTCCCCTGTTGGGATTATTGGACTCAGCGTCGCAACACCGGTTTCAGCATCGACAACGTTTATCTGCCAATTGTTTGCAGATAAATAGCCAGGAAAAAACAGATTGCCACCGGCTATTTGCATTTCAGAAGGAACCGTCGCACCAGGAAGTAACGTATCCCAAATACGGCGTCCGTCCCGGGTATCAAATCGTCCAACGCCAACGGCGCTTGTGTCGCCTGTGACATTGTAGAAGCGATCTCGAGCGAGAATAGGAACACGTGATCGATGATCAACACTAATAAGCTGCGACCAGCGCAGAGAGAAATTGTCTTCGTTCGTATGAATAGGCACGAATCCCGAATGGCCTACGTCTCCCTGAACCGTGCTCCACGGCGACTGGGACGGTAACGAGCTCGCATCCGTCGGGTCTGACCGACCGCCACGAAACTCCTCGCGATTTGTGTAACCGTCGACATCAGGATCTTGCGTGCCGTCAGCGATCTGGAGAGGGTTTAGGCTGTATGAGACCTCCCAACCATCGTCGAGATCGTCGTCATCTGTATCTCGATTGAGCGGATCGGTAGACCACGTGTTGACTTCAAGAAAATCATTCAACCCGTCCTGGTCCGTATCCGAAGTGAAGGGATCAGTTCCCGCCAGCTGTTCTTGCAGCGTCGTTAAGCCATCGCCGTCGTCGTCATTGGATGCATTATCGGCAACGAAGGGATCGTAGCCATTGGAGACCTCGAAGCCGTCCAATAGCCCATCACCATCTGTATCTGCCATAAGCGGATCAGTAAGTGTCGAGTTCAGCTCGTCGAAATCTGAAATACCGTCTTGATCGCTGTCGGCCGAAAGCGGATCCGTACCGGTCGTCAAGGCTTCCTCAAGGTCCGACAACCCATCCTTATCTGTGTCAGCATCTATTGGATTGCTGCCATAAAGATTGACTTCATCACCGTCACTTAGGCCATCATTGTCAGAGTCGGAATCATTGGGGTCAGACTGGCTAACGTACTCATCCGCGTTGTTCAGACCATCGCCATCGAAATCCAGTGATGCGTCACCCGCATCAAGTGGGTCCAATCCATAGCGAATTTCCCAAATGTCCGAAATGCCATCTGCGTCGGCATCAACGACAGGAAGCTGAATTCTGACCCGACTGCCCGTCGCCACCAGGTCGGTCAACGCGGGATCAGGGACACCTGTGGACAATACGTGATCGCGCACTTCCGCGGGGGTCATGCTGGGAGCGGCAGACTTGATCATGGCCACCACCCCGGCAACGATTGGCGTCGCCATTGAAGTGCCGCTCAAATACGCGTACTCCCCATCAGGGCGATTCCAGGTACTCAGGATGTTCACACCTGGCGCGGCGATATCTGCATGCGTCGTGCTTCGATTTGACCAGTACGCCGGCTCACCGAAACGGTCAATCGCCGTCACCCCGATAATGTTGTCGTACGGGTAAGAGACGGGATAAAGCTGAAAATCGTCGAGGCTAATATTGTCGTTTCCGGCCGCGGCAATGAGCAAAATATCGTTGTCCCTAAACTCACGAACCGCATCTTCAAGCAGCTGCGAATAGCCCCCGGACCAGGACGCATTGACGGCAATCAGGTTTACGCCCGCCTGCTTGGCCCACACCTGGTAGTCCATGCAGGTCAGAATTCGTGATAGCGTTGTCCAACCGAATTTGCTGAAGACCTTGCAATGAAGCAAATCCGCTTCCCAGAGTACTCCGCTGACGCCGACGCCGTTGTTGCCGGTAGCACCAATTATCCCAGCGACATGACTACCATGACCGTTCTCATCATTGGGAACTGAGTCAAATCCGATTCTGTCAATACCATTGATATCATCGACGTATCCATTGCCGTCATCATCAATACCGTTGTCAGCGATTTCGAACGGATTAATCCACAAGCTGCCAACCAAGTCCGGATGCTCGAGCCATACACCGCTATCGATAATCCCAACGACAACGTTGTCTCTTGCTGCAACAATCTCAACCCAGGCTTCGGGCGCATCGATGTCATTGTCAGCAAGTCCTTCCGCCTGCCCTATGTTGTGGAGCGCCCATTGTTCGGAAAAATCCGGGTCGTCCGGAAAGTCGGTCAGGAAGTAGATAACATCTTTTTCAACTAGCGCAACAGAATCCAGGGCCGCGAAATACGCGTGAGCATCATCTACGTTGCGCCCATCTCGCAGCCGTACAGCAACAAGTCCTTCTTGGCGATAGGTTGACGCAACAGCGCCACCGAAAGTAGCGACATGCGCATCGATTTCTTTGGCGGAAACCCCTTTCTTGAATTTCACAAGAACCTGATCATGAGCGAATTCTGGAGTTATGTCTGGTCGCCTGAGAACTGGCACCAGACCATCGTTCGGGTCGACCGGAATATTGTTGGCGAGCGGGGAAATATAGTCGGTATTGGGGTGCGAGATTTCGATGCCCGCAACTACTGGCAGAAAAAGCAATGCAAGTAACAATAACCGTCGAGTCGCGGAGATTTTCGTCATTTGTCTAATGCTTCTATTTGTTGTTCTGTCAATGATTCTACAGAATATTGGCGCGATTTACTCTGGTCAGCCTGTGATAAATGCGGGAAGCTTTCGCCGTTCATGCCGGACAAAGCGTTCACCATGTGTCCGGAACTAGATGTAAACCCTGTGACCGGTTAACACAAAGGAGATGGCGCGCCCGGAAGGATGGGCCTTCGGCCCGTCCTCGCTTCGCTCGTCGGTGGATTCAGATCGCCGACGGGCGATCTTCACCGACTATCTGCGGGCGCAACATCCCGTGAGCGGTACGGTTTTCGACGATGTGTACGTTCCAGGGCAGCGAAATTGCTGGGATCACGTATCAGAAGAACAAGAGTACGCCTGCACCACGATCGATACGAAAGACTACAGTCTGATAGTTGGGTGTCTGAATAAGGCCATACCCTAACGCATCAATTCACGATGCAGACGCAAGACTTAGTTATTCAAGAAGTCATCAAGCTGAACGAGATCGACCATCGAAATGTCGTTCTCTTCGACGGAAACCACTGTGTAGATTCCGGAACCATCGAGTTGCATTCGATAAGGCCCACCAATGACTGTCTTTGACCCGGGTAACGTCAATGTAAGATCGTAAGTACCAGGCGAAACGCTGAGGTAGCCAGTGTTCTGCGCATAGAGAATTGACGATATGCTCGGCGATACAAGACCGATGTCGCTCCCTTCCTGGAGCAAGTAGATATCCACAGCAGTAAAACGAATCGCCCCCTGGATGATCCGGAACTTCGCGAAGTTGGCGAGTCGTCGCTGATTGTCCTGAAGCACAAGATTCGACGGATCGCCAGGCAGGCCTACGAGATACATCGAGTAGAGTGAACCGCTATTTAGCGTTAGCTGATCCTGCTCGAGGAAAACTCCGACGTTCCCGGCCGGCGTGATGTTGATGTTGGTCTGTCCGCCATCCACTTCGATTTCATCGGAGACTGAGGCGAAGGATAAATCCCGGACTACAGGGGTTGTGAAGTTGCCATCGAGATACAGGTCGACATCATCAGTACCAAACGCTGCATGGACCACTCGAAACTTTGCTCCGAGATTGATATCGACGATCTCAGAATTGACACCCTGCCCCATCAGTCGCACGCTGATATCCGCCGTACTCGTTCCCCCACTGTCCATAATCGTGATCAGATTGCTCACAGCCGCGTTTAACCCAATGGGATCGGATGCAAAAACGATCGTCGTTGGATCACCCGGCTCGGTCAGCACAAGCTGGTAGGTGCCGGATGAGATCTCAACTGCCGAAAGAAATTCTCCATAAGTCATCGAGCCCCGCGGCGTTGCGAACTCTGGCGACGTACCTGGCGCCTCGAGATAGACATCAACCGCGCCGAAGTTGCTCGCCACGTGACCGAACGAAACCTCCAAGACGGTGACCTCTGTGCCGTTTTCGTCCGCAGTTGTCAGCTCCGTCAACCAGTCTCTACCGAATTGTTCCCAGAGAAAGAGCTCCGGGTTGGCATACGAGCCGGTGAGAACGAACGTGTATTCCTGGTCTGTCCTGACTTGCAGCGTGTGCGTAAGCACTCGCGTCGCTTCGACATCGCCAGGGAGAAGGAGGTCGAAGTTGAAATTGTACTGGAGATCGTCGTACTCGCTCGTGCCGGAGATCTCTTTAAAGTCGAGGCTGCCGAGCAACGTCTCTTCGATCATGAAATTTACGACGCCGATATCTGGCGCTGCGTTCATCGCTCTGATTGACCCCTTTCCAGTAACAGTGTCGTTGTGAGAACTTGAGCACCCGCTGAACAGGATGGGAATGAGACTAATCAGGAGGGGAAGTCGATTGGTTAACCGCATGTAATTGTCCTTTTTAGGTTAAATGCTCGCCATCAACGCCTCACGAACGCCTTGGTTGACGCTCTGAATGTCAAGATGTGTTAAGAAATCAAGCGGTTCGCTGACATCTATAGGCAACACTGCTAGCGCACTTTCGATGATCTTAGTCTTGACGTTTCTTTACGGAATCGATGTAAACGCAGCCGTCAGCCTGGCATCAGTAGAGGGCTTGGGGTTAACACCGAGGAGGAGATGCCCCCCCCGGAAGGATGGATTCAGATCGCCTTTGGGCGATCTTCACCCCTGCGGGGCCCGCTTTGCGCGTCTAAAACGCTGGTGCGTTTTCTCGAACAGAGGCTCTCATCTCAGTCCAAACACACAAAACGAAAAAGGGCCCCCGTTGGGGACCCTTTGAGCTACTCGATACATAGCTTACAGATTGTTCCGGACACATGGTTTACACATACAGGTATTTGATTTATATAGCCTAATAGACGGCGTTCGTTGCAATTTCGCCTTACAATGCAGAACAATGCATAGCTGATGTCGGAAATATGTCGGAAATACGATTGACTCCCGGACCGATGTAACGTCGTCGAGAATAGGCAATCGGCTGAGCGTGTCTGAATAAGAAAGATGAGTTTTCGGATGGGGCCGGGGCGCCGTATTAGAGCCATTCGTCTGCGTCTTGTTGACCAATGATTGCCATGATTTCGACAACATCCCCGTCCATTCGATAATAGATACTGTCTACACCGCACACGCTGCGTCGGTAGCCTTCGCGGAACTCATCGACCGCTTGGTACAACAGCGGCTGTTCGGCAATTTGTTCGAAACGATCAAATAGTGCGTAGTAGTATTTGTCGCCCTGGGCTTCTCCAAACCGACGAATGCCATGTTGGTGAATACGGATTAGATCGGCCTTCGCATCTTCACTGAGTTTATGGCTCCCCATTCTTCCGCAACTCGTCCTTGGATTGTGCCAGGATCTCGTCGGCGGTCATGGGCGTAAACCCGCTCTGTTCGGCGTGAATCAACCGGGCTCGGACAAACTCGATTTCGCGCGCCTTACGGATCAAATCGTTGACAGCTTCACTGTTGCTCTTGTATTCGCCTTCGACGTCCACCTTATGCTTGAGCCATTCGGTGTTGGGGTCGGTGAAGGAAATGCTTTGTCGTGACATGGCGTGTGCTCCAAGAAGCTGATATTGGTGCAATAATGCACCAATATTGCACCGTGCGTCAAGGGACTCTCACCGTTGCTCTTCTCCAGCTAGCAGCGCCCGACATCCGCGCCGCAGTGGAACATGGCGGGCTTGTTGAAGGCGTTACAGCCAAGCGTTTTGGCATCGCCCGAGATCAGGCGCGTGCCGACATCTTCGACTATATAGAAATGTTCTACAATCGAAGACGTCGTCACAGCCATCTCGGTGACGTCAGTCCAGAGGCATTTGAGCAAGCCTCGAAATGCAGCGGAGCTGTGTCCGTCTGAACGGGGGAACTCCAAAATGTTAACTATGTCTCCGGAACAAGGTGTAAACCATGTGACCGTATATGGACTCCTCCTCGTTTGCCAGCCAGCTGATCGATGATGCT
>CAXBKH010000018.1:0-92075 GCA_963976365.1 uncultured bacterium
GGCCGAGACCCGCGGATTGCATATCCGCGGCCGAACGGACACCGTGAGACTTCAGGACTGGCTGGACCTGTCACGAAGCGGCGAAAAAAACCTCGGTGCCGCTGACAGAATTCGCTCGATCGATGTGCAAATCGACAATCTCTACCTGATTGGACAGCACCTGAAGAATCACAGAGTCCAGGTTGATCGCAGTGCGCTGGACTGGCTGGTGCAGTTTGAGGGCGATGATATTTCCGGTTCGGTATTCGTTCCCTATGATTTTGGCAGCGATCGCGCCATGGTTCTTGAGATGCAAAAGCTCCGCCTGCCCGGCGATGAAGAAGGCGTATCCGCAATCGGGACGCTGGATCCCCGGCGGTTGCCGCCAATACAGCTCGCGGCAGAAGAATTCGCATTTGGTGATCGCTACCTCGGCCAGGTTGAGGCAAATCTTGAGAAGACGCCACTGGGATTAAATGCGGTCAGCATCACCAGCAAGGACGAGAGCTCTGAAATTGTCGGAACCGGTCGCTGGGAGGCCGATGCAGACGATCCGCTGGGCAGCCACAGCTATATATCTGCGGTGCTGACAAGCCGTGACGTCAAGAAAACCATGGAACGACTGAACTACCAGCTCGGAATCGTCAGCGACGAATTGCGCATGGTTTTCGATTTGGACTGGTCCGGAAGTCCGCGCGGCGATTTTTTCGACGTACTGGACGGCAATGTTGAAGTTCGTGTTGTTGATGGCCAGCTCGAAGAAATCAAGCCCGGGGCCGGTCGGGTCTTCGGCCTGATGAGTATCACGGCGCTGCCGCGACGGTTGTCATTTGATTTTCGCGATGTGTTCAACAAGGGTTTCGGTTTCGACACGATCACCGGGACTTTCAGGATTGACGATGGCCGGACCTACACCTGCAACCTGTCGCTGGAAGGTCCGGCAGCGGACATCGGCATCGTTGGCGTTGCCGATCTTACAAACCGGACCTACGATCAAACGGCCGTTGTGGCGGCTAACGTTGGCAATAGCCTGCCGATCGTTGGTGCAGTTGTCGCGGGACCGCAGGTCGCTGCGGCACTGCTGATTTTTTCGCAGATCTTCAAGAAACCCTTGCAAGAGGTCGGGCAGGTCTATTACGGCATCAGCGGTTCCTGGGATGAGCCGGATGTCGAGTCATCCGATTCCGATGCGTTCGTTGCCAGCGGCGAACTGGCTGGCTGCTTGCCGGACGGACAATAGGAGATCGTAATGCGCGTCGCAGCCATCCAGATGAACAGCGGAGCAGATGTCAGTGAAAACCTGGCGCTTGCCGATCGATTGCTTACGGACGCCGCCGCCGACGGCTGCACACTGGCGGTTCTGCCGGAAAATTTTGCGCTGATGGGAGAGCGAGGGCGAGACAAGGTGATCGTCGCAGAGAAGCCGGGTGAGGGGCCGATACAGGACTATTTACGTGAGGCCTCGGCACGTCATGGACTCTGGATCGTTGGCGGCAGCATGCCGATGGTGTCGCCGAAGATTGCAGAAGGTCGTGTGTATGGCGCTTGCCCCGTTTACGATGCCCGTGGCAACGTGCAGGCTGTTTACCGCAAGATTCACCTGTTCGATGTCGACCTGGTCGACAAGCAGGAGTCCTACCGTGAATCGCACTCGATGTATCCGGGCGACGAGGTGGTCAGTGTCGATACCCCCTGCGGCCGTATTGGTCTGAGCATTTGTTATGACCTGCGTTTTCCCGAACTTTTTCGGCAACTCGTCGATGCGGGTGCTACAGTCTTCACGGTTCCGGCCGCATTTACAGCAACCACGGGCGAGGCGCACTGGCACACGCTGCTTCGCGCCCGCGCGATTGAAAACCTGGCCTATGTGATTGCGCCCGGGCAAACTGGCAAGCATCCTGATGGTCGATCCACGTACGGCCATTCACTTATCATTGATCCCTGGGGTCAGGTCCTTGCCGAGGCGCGCGGTGGCAATGGCTACGTCGCTGCAGAGATCGATACGACACGGGTTACTAAATTACGCAGCGAGTTTCCGGCGCTCGCCAACAGACGACTATGAACGAAAATTCGATCGACACACTCATGTCCCGCATGCTCGAACCGGCGGGACTCGATGAACGCAATCTCAATGCGACACTGGGCAGCATGATGAAGGGCGGTGTCGATTACGCCGACCTCTACTTCCAGGTGAGTCGCCAGGAAAGCTGGACGCTCGAAGACGGCATTATTCGCGAGGGCAGTTTCAGTCTCGACCAGGGGGTGGGAGTCCGGGCGACCAGCGGTGAGAAAACCGGCTTCGCGTATTCAGACGAGCTCGTCATGCCCGCGCTGCAACAGGCGGCCGGTGCCGCTCGCGCGATCGCACGGCAGGGTCAGGATCTTGCCGTTCAGGCCTGGAGTCGTCGCGATGTCAAGCCGCTGTACCCGCGTGACGATCCGACAACCAGCATCGATGACGAACAGAAGACAGCCATGCTCAGGGAAATTGACGTGGCAACGCGCGCCATGGATAAGCGCGTCGAGCAGGTCATCATCAGTCTCGCCAGCAGCCAGGACCTGGTCCTGATCGCAGCGTCCGATGGCACACTCGCTGCCGATATTCGGCCCCTGATCCGACTCAATATCAGTGTGATTCTTGAGCAGGACGGCCGCCGCGAACAAGGCTATGCCGGCGGCGGTGCGCGTACCGGGCTCAACTACTTTTTAGACGGCGATATTCCGATGGGGTTTGCCAGCGAGGCCGTTCGTCAGGCGATCGTGCAAATGGAAGCGGTCGCCGCGCCGGCCGGGACGATGCCCATCGTGCTCGGACCGGGCTGGCCCGGGATCCTGCTGCATGAGGCCGTTGGACATGGTCTCGAGGGTGACTTCAATCGCAAGGGCACGTCGGCCTTCAGCGGCAAGGTTGGGCAAAAGGTCGCGTCACCTCTGTGTACGATCGTCGATGATGCAACGCTTGCCGATCGGCGCGGTTCGCTCGCCGTTGACGATGAAGGAACACCCGGTCGCAACACGGTGCTGGTCGAAAACGGTGTCCTGAAAGGCTACATGCAGGACAAACTGAATGCTCGCCTGATGGGCGTGGAAGCGACCGGCAATGGTCGCCGGGAATCCTTTGCTCACGTGCCGATGCCGCGCATGACCAATACTTACATGCTCGCGGGTCCGCATGATCCGGAAGAAATTATCGCATCGGTCGACAAGGGTATCTATGCACCGAATTTCGGTGGCGGACAGGTCGACATCACTTCCGGCAAGTTCGTCTTCTCGGCCAGCGAGGCGTACTTGATCGAGAACGGCAAGATTACGGTGCCGGTCAAGGGCGCAATGCTGATCGGCGACGGTCCGGAAGCTCTCAACAAGATCTCGATGGTTGGCAATGACCTGCAACTCGACTCGGGCGTCGGGACCTGTGGTAAGGAAGGTCAGTCCGTTCCTGTCGGTGTCGGCCAACCGACGCTGAAGATCGATGAGATCACGGTCGGTGGAACCGGCTAGGCGGAACGGCTTTTACATAAGCTCAAAATTGGCCAATTCACGTGCCACAGTGTGAGTTAGCTCACTTCATTCAACATAGTGCTGCGCTACCTTGTCGTTTATCTCAAGGAGGCAGAGAGCCATGGCATTCGAAAATACAATAACAGAGCAGGATATGGACGCGAATTCGCAACAATTCGTGCAGGGATTACGCGGAGATTATGGCGATAGCGAGCCGGACCTTTCCGTAGACGGCCTTTCAGAATCAATACTTTCGCGCATTATGGGGCTGTTTGGGGGCGGTAGATCTTAAGAAAAGCTTCTGATCCGCTTTACAAGTGCCCCGGGCTATGGACAATGAATTGACCCTGGGGAAGAAAACTGTGTTGCTATGTGGGTCTCAAAGCCAATCTACGAAAGTCTGCCCTACTTCTACCTGCTGGTAGGAGCGCTCTGCCTGAGCGCCTCCATGTACGTTAATCACTGGCACTGGCCGACAATCTGTTTTGCCGTGGGCCTTATTTGCCTGGTTGCGGGAATGGTGGTGTTTCTGAAACGACGTGACTACCGAGTCACCGATCGTCGCGCCGGGCAACGCCAGGACTATTAGGTCTCGTTGACTGCCGAATCCGCGGTACCCGTATCATCCGCTTCATCGTGCTGTTCCTCGCTCGGTGCCTGCCGCAAGTCGTGATAGATAAGCTCGTGCACACCCAGTGAAATTTTGTCACCGTCTCGCAAACGATATTTCTTCACCTGTTTTTCACCGAGGAAAACGCCGTTCGTGCTGTTCAGGTCTTCGATGACACAACCGTTCTCATCACTGATGAGTTGTGCATGGTGACGGCTGACAAACTTGCTCTTGATATAGATCTCATTGTCGGGTGAGCGTCCGACGATCACCCGGCCAAGCGGAAATGTCAGCTCGGCAACGGTCTCGTCATCGGTGCGAACCTCGATGCGCGTGACATGCGAGTCGGCATCGGGATTTCGATCCATTTCCAGCTGACGCAACTGGTCGTAAATTCCTGTGTTGCTTTCGTGTTCTTTCCAACTCAGTTCCTGTGCAGCGGCAATAACGTCAACTGCCTCTACGCTTTGCTTTTCATCCGCAAAGGCGCACAAAAGTGCCGTATCGCAAAGCGTGTTGATGAGTCGCGGGACGCCGCCGGAAAAACGATAAATGACATCGAAGCTGTCGTCTGCAAACAAGTCCGTGTCCACGTGTCCGGCGACAGCGAGCCGACGCTCAATGTATTCGCGCATTTCGCGGCGATCCAGCGGGCCGATATGGAAACGCAGGCGAACCCGCTGCACCAATTGTTTGAGGCTCGGCGAATCCAGCGTTTCCTTGAGTTCGGGTTGGCCAGCCAGGATGATGCGCAGTACTTTTTCCTTGTGCGTTTCAATGCCGGAAATCATGCGCACCTCTTCGAGGACTTTCTTCGACAGGTTCTGTGCCTCGTCGATAATGAGCACGACCTTCTTACCGTTGGAATACTGCTCGATCAGGAACATGTTAAGCATGTCGAGAAGCTCGACTTTGCGCTTGTTGAACGGTTTGAAGCCAAACTCGGTTAGCACCGCCTGCAGGAATTCAGTGGGCGTCAGTTGCGTCTGCGATACGACGGCGTAAACCACATCGTCGTCGAGCTCCCCAAGAAAGGACTGCAACAATGTGGTTTTACCGGAGCCAATTTCGCCGGTAATGACGACGAAGCCGTCGGCCAGCCAGATAGTGGACTCCATGTAAGCCTTGGCACGCGCGTGCTGCTTGCTCCAATAAAGGAAGTCCGGGTCTGGTGTCAGCCGAAATGGCTGCTCCGTCAAGTGAAAGTGTTTGAGATAAGACATTGCAGGGCCTAAGTTTACCTGCTTTTTACCGGCGTCGGGTACGCAACGTTCTCAGCCGTTTAGGTCGACTGGTTCACACTTTTGTCAATTTTTTCGACAAGCTCATCGCATTCGGTCGCTGTGTTGGCGATCACCGTGAAATGCCCAAGCTTGCGGCCGGGTCGTGGCGTTTTTCCGTAGTCGTGCAAAACGCCCGGTGATTGAGACCGAATTGCATCCGGAATTTTGCCGATCAGGTTGACCATACCGGCATGATCAATGCTTGCGGTTGAACCCAGCGGCATGTCGAGTATCGCGCGCAGGTGATTTTCGAACTGGCTGGTCGTGGCGCCTTCAATCGTCCAGTGCCCGGAATTGTGGACTCGAGGCGCGAATTCGTTCGCGAGCAGTTGGTCATCGACGACAAACAGTTCCAGGGCCAGCACACCCACATAGTTCAGGTGATCGAGCAGGCGATGGACATAGTCAGAGGCCGTTTCTGCGAGTCGCGGCTCAGCCAGCGGAGAACGGGATGTGCGCAGTATGCCGTCGACATGCACGTTTTTACTGATCGGATAGATGGCTATCTCGCCGCTGACGCTGCGAACGCCGATGCAGGAAATTTCATAGTCGAACGCGATCCACTGTTCGGCAATCAGGGGCTGGCCGCCGAGAGACTCCCATGCGGTATCGAGATCGCTGGCATCTTTGACAACGCACTGCCCCTTGCCGTCGTATCCCAGCCGCCGGGTCTTGACTAGCATTGGCAAACCGAGTTCATGAGCAGCAGCGTCGAGATCCGCGCGTGAATCGATTGCGTGTGATGCGGCAAGCGGAATTCCGAGCGATTCAAACAATTGCTTTTCGTGCAGTCGGTCTTGCGAAAAGCTCAATGCGGCGGCCGGCGGATAGATCGGAGCGATACCGTCGATATGCTGCAAGGCTGCAACGGGTACGTTTTCAAATTCGTAGGTGATCACGTCGCAGGTTTCTGCGAGCGCGACCAGGGCGACCGGATCGTCGAACTTACTCTGGATGACTTTGCCGCAGACAGCGGCTGGTGGCTTTGACGACGGGTCGATAAAGCGAACCTCGATGCCAAGATCGCGGGCGGCAAATCCGAGCATTTGGCCAAGTTGCCCGGCGCCGATAATACCGATACGCATTGGTTTACTTGGAAGGGTCGCTGTCGGCCAGAACCCTGCTGGTCTGGTTATCGCGATAGGTGTCGAGAGCTCTAGCGACCGCGGTATCTGAGTTAGCAAGAATTGCGGCAGCCAGCAATGCGGCGTTGACGGCGCCGGCCTTGCCGATCGCCATACAAGCGACGGGTACGCCTGCCGGCATTTGCGCAATCGACAACAAGGAGTCGATGCCGCGCAGAGCTTTCGATTGGACGGGCACACCCAGAACCGGCAGTCGGGTCTTGGAGGCAGCCATGCCGGGAAGATGCGCCGCTCCGCCGGCACCGGCGATAATGACTTTCAGTCCACGCTCGACAGCGCTGCCGGCGTAGTCAAACAGCAAATCCGGCGTGCGATGAGCCGAGACGACCTTGACTTCGAAACTCACGCCGAGTTCCTGGAGCGTTTCAGAGGCGTGCTGCATCGTCTCCCAGTCGGAGCGTGAGCCCATGATGATGCCGACATCAATATTCATCGAGAAAGTCTATCACTCCAGGTCATCTAGCGGCGGAGCTTCGCAAGCTCCTGTTTCAGCGGTTCAGGGTCTATATTGCGCATCAGCTTGCCGATGTATTGCTTTTGGCGCCGCAGCGCACCGCGCGCCTTGATTTGCCGTGCTTCCATAATGGCTTCGCGAAGATCCTCGTCAAGCGGCAGGCTGTCGATCTCGCTTTGCCTCAGCGTGATGAGTTCCTCGCCCAGTTGCTGTAGCGCCAGGTACTCGCGTTTTATTGCGCTTTTGCTGGGCTTTAATTCAGTCACTGGTTACAGTACTCCACGCGGTCACTCTATTGATCAGCGGCGCGAGTCTAACACGCACAAGGATTGTTCCAATAATGGCGGAAATTTCAAAACGGGAGGCGCTGGGACGACCGGAGCTTGAAGCCCTGGTCGAGCTGGCACTCGAGGAAGCAAGGCGTCTCGGCGTTGATCAGGCCGAAGTCGCTGCCAGTCAGGACACCGGATTATCGGCAACGGCGCGACTGGGCGACATCGAGAACCTGGAGTTCACCAATGATCGCGGCATCGGCATTACCGTCTACAAGAACTCGTGCAAGGGCAATGCAAGCACCTCTGACATCACGCCGGGTGCGATCCGCGAAGCCGTTGCGAAGGCCTGTTCATTTGCGAAGCTGACCGCCAGCGATCCGTACTCTGGTTTGGCCGACGCGGACCGGATGGCGACGGACCCTATCGACCTGGATCTTGATCACCCGTGGGATCTCGATGTGAATGAGGCGATCGCACTGGCAATCAGGTCCGAACAGGCAGCCATGTCGCATGACAAGCGAATCAGCAATTCCGAGGGTGGCACCGTCTCGACTCACCGCAGCTCGCGCGCCTATGGCAATACGCACGGGTTTATCGGCAGCCATACGCGAACCAGCCACAGCATCACTTGCGTTGTGCTGGCGGAGGCCAATGGCGCAATGGAGCGGGATTATCACTTCACGTCATCACGCGTGCCGGACAATCTCGAAGATGCCGCCTCGGTCGGTATCCGCGCGGCGGAAAAAACGCTCGAGCGACTGAATGCGCGCAAGATAAAAACGACAACGGCCCCGGTACTGTTCGTTCCGGAATTGGCGCGTAGCTTTATCGGCCATGCGATCGGGGCAATCTCCGGCGGTGCACAGTACCGTCGTTCGTCGTTTCTCCTCGATGCAATCGGTGACCAGGTGTTTCCCGAGTGGCTCGATGTGCAGGAGCGTCCGCATATTCCGCAAGGCATGGCGAGCCGCGCCTACGACAGCGAAGGGGTTGCCACGTATGACCGCGAGGTGTTCAAGGATGGCGTGCTGCAGGGCTACCTGCTGAGCAGCTACTCGGCGCGCAGGTTGGGCCTTCAAACAACGGCCAATGCCGGTGGCGCGCAAAACCTGATCGTGCCGGGCCGTGACATCGACCTGGCGGGTCTGACGCGGGAGATGGGCACCGGCTTCATTGTCGAAGAGCTGATCGGGCAGGGCGTGAATCCGGTAACCGGCGACTATTCACGCGGTGCAGTCGGGCACTGGGTGGAAAACGGCGAAATCCAGCACGCGGTTCATGAAGTGACCATCGCCGGCAACCTGAAAGACCTGTATCAACGGATCGCCGCAATTGGTAATGACCAGGACTTGCGAAGCAGCCTGCTGGTCGGGTCGCTGCTGGTTGAGGAAATGACGATCGCCGGCGCCTAGCAGCGGCGCGGCTACTGGTCTGCTTCGTCCAGGAGATCGGACAGGGTTTTCTTGCTCATGGTTTTGCTCACGGCGTCATCGATGTTGGTGCCGAGTTTTTCGATCGAAGTGTCCCATCGCGGTACCTGGTGTGAGCCGGTTTCGCCATCCACTCGAACGACCTCGAGGATGTCTTCGAGGCTGATTCGGGCCATTTCCCGTCCGGGTAGCAGTTCTTCACGTTCGTTAGTCGTCAGGATACCCGCAGCCTCAAGCCCGCCGGTGATCGGCACGAGTGCGATAGACGGAATTCTGAGCGCTCGACTCAGGCTTTCGAGATTGACACCGAGCACCGGTTTGCGAAATTCCTTGCCGACCAGGAACATGACATTCAATGCGATGCGTTCGCGCATTGCGTTTGAAAGTCGCGGCTCGCGGCGGCCTATTTTCAGATAGGCCGGGTTCTGAAAATAGAATGCGATTTGCGCACCGATCAGCAAGATCAGCCAGTTCAGGTAGAGCCAGATCAATGTTGTAATCGCAATTGCAAAGCTTGCGTAGACTGCCTGCGTCCGCGCGGAGCCGGCCAGAAATGCAGCCACGACAATACTTAATGTTGCCCACATGATGCCGCCGGCAAGCCCGCCGACCAGCGCGGAGCGCAGGTTGACCTTTGTGTTTGGCATGAACCAGTAAAGGAACGTAAACATTCCGGTGATCAGAATATAGGGCGTCAGTTTACTGGTTGCCGCGAATAACGGACCGAGCACGGAGTTTTGTGTGAACCACAGAACGATGCCTTCGTTGCCCAGGGATGCAATCGCACCAAGTGCGAGTGCGACGACCAGAGGCCCGATCAACAGTACCAACATGTATTCGGTCATGCGCTTCGCAAAATTTCGTGGCTTGGAGACGTACCAGACGTAGTTGAAGGCCTCCTCGATCTTTTGCACCATCGTGATGGCGGTATAGATGAAAAAGGTCAGACCAATACCGCCGAGTACACTGCCATTGACGCTGTGCACGACCTGCATGACCTGGTCGGTGATATCGGCGCCTTTGGAGCCGAGGGGTTCCAGGACTGTGTAGAGACGTTCTTCCAGCAGCTTGTCGACACCCAGCCCCTTGAGTACCGAGAAGCTGAACGCAATCAACGGCACGATCGAGAGCAGGGTCGTGTACACAAGACTCATCGCTCGCAGCGTCAGTTGCCCGGAAACGATATCACGCAAAACAGCATATGCGTTGCGCAATACGCTCATCACGATGCGACCCGGCAAGCCATAGGTACGGAGCGTGTCGCTCCAGATTACCGATTCGATCCAGTTTTTTGCGACGTTAATCATCCGCCTCGACTGTCATCCGTGTCAGCGCCTCGCGATATTTTTCAGCCGTGCGTTCGAGAATCTCGGCGGGTAATTCCGGGCCGGGCGCGGTCTTGTCCCAATCCAGGGTATCGAGGTAATCACGCACGAACTGTTTGTCGAAGCTCGGCGGGCTGCTACCGACCTGGTACTGGTTGACAGGCCAGAATCGCGATGAGTCGGGTGTCAGCACTTCGTCGATCAGATGCAGCCTGCCTTCGTCGTCAAGGCCGAATTCGAACTTGGTATCGGCGATAATGATGCCGCGCGACAGTGCATAGCTGGACGCGCGTTCGTAAATCTGGATGGTGACATCACGCACGCGCGACGCCAGCTTCTCTCCGATCAGTTCAACCACCTGCTCATAGCTAATGTTTTCGTCGTGGTCGCCGGCATCGGCTTTACTGGCCGGAGTGAATATTGGATGCGGCAGCTTTTCCGCCTGTTGCATGCCTTGCGGCAATTCGATACCGCAGACCTTGCCGCTGTCCTGGTAGTCGCGCCAGCCCGAACCAATCAGGTAACCGCGCACGACCGCTTCAATCGGCAATGGCTTGAGGCGCTTTACGACCAGCGACTGGCGGCGAAGTTTCTCGCACAACGCCGCATCCTTGACGATATCGTCGATGACAAGATCGGTTAGCTGGTTGTCGATCAGGTCCGACATCATGCGAAACCAGAACAACGATATTTGCGTCAGGACTTCGCCCTTGCCGGCAATCGGGTCGGGGAGGACGACGTCATAGGCTGAAAGTCGGTCTGTCGTGACGATCAGGAGATGGTCGTCGTCGACACTGTAAATATCGCGGACTTTACCGCGCCCGATCAGCGCCAGGTCCGGGATAAGGGTTTCAAACAAGGCGTCACCTGAATTCATCACGGGATGATCGCCGTTCCGGCCGGGACTCGCAAGCAATGACCATGGGAATGACCGATGACACCGGTTAGGATTGGATCATTCAGATCGCATCGGGCGGGCCTACAGCTTGTATTGGGGCAAAATCATCGGCACCTTGATTGGATTGGCTGCGCGCAATCCCTGGGCGGCCGTGGCGGGTTTTATTCTCGGTCATCAATTCGATCGGGGCTTTCAGGCGCGCTATCGGGTATTCGAAAAGCAGGGCGCCGAGATGCCTCGTGTATCGGAGGATTTCGTCAAGGCGTTGTTCCAGACGATGGGCCATCTCGCGAAAGTCGATGGCCGCGTCAGCGAAGATGAGATTCGATCGGCGCGTATGGTAATGCACCGTCTGAGCCTGAATCCTGCACAGGTTCGACGAGCGATCGGCTGGTTTGACGATGGCAAGGTACCCGGGTTTCAGTTGCTCAAGACAATGCGAGAACTTCGGCGCGTCCACGCACGCGGGGCCTCGGAACGTCTGACGTTTGTACGATTGCTGCTCGAGGTTGTGCTGTCGAAAGCCAGCCTGAAAAGGGAAGAGCGGGCGCTGATCTGGAAAATCTGCACCGAGCTTCAGATAGGCCGCGTCGAGCTGGCGCAGCTTGAGGCAATGATCCGGGCGCAGAAGGGATTCAAACGATCACCAGAGGGTGGCGCCGACGCAATCCGCGTTCGAAAGGCATACGCCGCACTCGGCGTGTCGCCGGATGCCAGCAATGACGAGGTCAAGAGGGCGTATCGCCGTTTGATGAACAAGAATCACCCGGACAAGATATCCGGCAGTGACCCGGGTGCGGATGTGATGGCTGAAGCACAACGCCGCACGCGGGAAGTTCGTTCGGCCTATGAAATGCTCAAGGCTCGCCGATCGATTCGTTGATGTGTACAGTGCAGAAAAAAACCGGGAGTTGAAGTGAAACCACTAATTGCGCCTTCTATATTGTCTGCTGATTTCGCCCGCCTGGGCGACGACGTCAAGGCGGTCCTCGATGCGGGCGCCGACATCGTGCATTTCGATGTGATGGATAATCATTTTGTACCGAACCTGACCATTGGTCCGATGATTTGCGACGCGCTCCGGAATTACGGCATCGAAGCGCCGATCGATGTGCACCTGATGGTTGAGCCGGTCGACCGGATAATTCCCGACTTCGCGAAAGCGGGCGCAAGCTATATTACCTTCCACCCGGAAGCGAGCCGCCATGTCGACCGCTCACTGGGACTGATTCGGGAACAGGGTTGCAAGGCAGGCCTGGTATTCAACCCGGCAACGCCGCTGGACTGGCTTACGCACGTCATCGACAAAGTGGACATGGTGCTGCTGATGTCGGTGAACCCCGGCTTCGGCGGCCAGAAATTCATTCCTTCCGCCCTGACCAAACTGCGCCAGGCCCGTCAGATCATCGAAGCAAGCGGTCAGGAAATCCGTCTCGAAATCGACGGCGGCGTCAAGATCGACAATATCGGAGAAATCGCCGCCGCCGGCGCCGACACCTTCGTCGCCGGCTCAGCCATCTTCGGCAGCGACAATTACGAAGCCACGATTACGGCCATGAAAGAAGCGATCGCGAACGCGACCTAAAATTGAGTCCCTGGGCCGATAGGTCTTTCGAGGAAATAAAGCGGATCTCGATCCCGCTTGACGGGACCGCAGGGAGCCATTCCCAGAAAGGCCTGTCGGCCCAGGGACGGAATAGAACTACAGGTTTCGGTTCGGCCGAGCCCCATATACAACAATCGTCTTGCCGCTGGCAGAGACCAATCCCTGCTCTTCAAGCACCTTCAGCACTCGTCCAGCCATCTCCCGCGAACACCCAACCAGCCGACTCAACTCCTGCCGACTCACCTTGATCTGCATACCGTCCGGATGCGTCATCGCATCCGGCTCGTTGCAAAGATCCATAATCGCGTGCGCTACCCGACCGGTCACATCGACAAAGGCGAGATCGCCAAGCTTGCGGTTAGTACGATCGAGGCGGGTGGCGAGCTGTGTCGCGAGTTCAAACACGAGACCTGGGCTTTCGCTGGCAATCTGCCGAAAACGAGGATAGGTCATCTCGGCGATTTCACATTCCGTTCGGGTGCGCACCCAGGCACTGCGGGTGGGTTGCTCGTAGAAAAGCCCCATTTCCCCGAAGAACTGCCCCTTGTTCAGGTAGGCAAGGACCATTTCATTGCCATCTTCGTCTTCGATCATGACCTCGACCGAACCGTCGACGATGTAGTACAGGACATCCGGCAGATCGCCCGCATGAATCATGACGGTCTTGGAAGGGACAGTCCGTACCCGGCAATAACTCAAGAATCGATTGATCGCCGGAACATCGCTCAGGTTTTTAGCTGTAGTCTGCATTACTTAATCCTCGCCCGTGTGCGGACCACTTTTAATACAGATCGCCCGTGAGGGCAAGCTAAGTCCGTGTTTCTAAAACCAATACGCCGTTTTTGTCATTATTTTGGCGGTCGCACGCATCAGGTGGACAACCGGCGGCGGTAAACTGGCTGCGCCTGCATTGATGGCATTTTCACCGTGCTCCGCCTCTTCATCTCGCATCGTCTCGACAATGGCTCGACTTTTCGCGTCGTCTTTCGGCAGGTGCTCGAGATGCGATTCGAGGTGGGCACACACCTGGTTTTCTGTTTCCGCGATAAATCCGAGACTCCATTTGTCGCCAATGACACCGCTGGCCGCGCCGATGGCGTAGGCACCAGCGTACCAGAGCGGACTGAGGCGACTCGGTTCAGACCCGAGTTCATGAATGCGTTGTTCGCACCATGAGAGGTGATCGAATTCCTCGTCAGCCGCCTGCTTCATCTGCGCTCGCAGGTTTGCATCTCGCGCCACCACTGCGTGGCCCTGGTATAAAGCCTGTGCTGCAATTTCGCCGGCGTGATTGACCCGCATCAGGCCGGCAGCATGCGCTCGCGCGCTGGCATCGAGATTACCTTCTTCGACGCCTGCCGACGGTACGGGTCGCGCGGTTCGGCCAGCGGGGGCAGCGACGGTGCGCAGTGCGTTGTTCGCACTGATGAGCAATCTGTCGATCGGGCTGAGTTGGCGTTCAAGCATATTGAGAAGTATAGCCTTTGGCCGTCGCCCGACGGTATACTCCGCGGCCATTTTTACCGGGCCCGGTCCGAAACCAGGAGTTTACTAATGAATTTACGTCTGATACTGACGTCCGTCCTGCTGCTGACGCCGCTGGCATCAATCGCGCAGGACGCTGAAGAAAGCAGTCCTTGGGCAGGCAAAGCATCGCTGGGTTATCTAGCGACGTCTGGCAATACCGAAAATTCTACGCTCAATACGGCGGTTGAGGTGAGCTATAGCAGTGGCAACTGGGTGCATGCAGCACGGGCGTTTGCGCTATCCGCTTCGGAAAACAAGATTACCTCGGCTGAAGCGTACGAACTCGGCTGGAAGAGCGAGCGCAAGCTCACCGAGAATGACTTCTTGTACGGTAGGGTGCAGTGGCGCAAGGATCTTTTCGGCGCCTACGCGACGCAGTTTTCACAAACAGTCGGCTATGGCCGACGACTGATCAATACCGACGTACACAAGCTCAACGCCGAAATCGGTGTCGGTGCGCGGCAATCGGAGCTGCAGGACACCACCAAAGAGAATGAGACCGTGTATACGGGTGGCCTCTACTACGCCTGGCAGTTCAGTGAGACGGCGCAATTTCGGCAAGAGTTGAAGGCCGAATCCGGCAGTGAGAACACCTACTCGGAGTCGGTAACGGCGATTTCGGCGAAACTGCTGGGTGACCTGGCACTGGTGGCGTCGTATACGATCAAGCACAACTCCGACGTGCCGGCTTTGACCGAAAAATCAGACCGCTACACGGCTTTGTCACTGGAGTACGCGTTCTAGCCCGAATGGCGCCGCCAAGGGGCGCATAAGTTGCTGAATTAGATATGGAAAAATAAAACGCCTGATTGTTTGCAATGGGGCGGGGCGTCAAGTAGAATTTCGCGCCTTTCGCCAATCCAGCGAAGCATTTGTGCGCCCGGATGGTAAGCGGGGCAGGGTTTCTAGCAAACTCGCTCCGGATAACAAGATTTTTCCCAACGGAAACCAGAATTATGAACACGTTTTCTGCAAAGCCGGCAGAGGTTCGCCGCGATTGGTACGTGGTGGATGCAACAGGCAAGACCCTGGGTCGCCTGTCGACTGAAATCGCGCGTCGTTTGCGTGGCAAGCACAAGCCCGAATATACACCGCACGTTGATACGGGCGACTACATTGTCGTCGTTAACGCTGAGAAAGTGCGCGTTACCGGTAACAAGATGAAGGACAAGATCTATCATCACCACACCGGGTTCATCGGCAATCTCAGGTCGATATCGCTGGAGAAGCTGATCGACAAGGCGCCTGAGCGCGTCATCGAGAAAGCGGTGAAAGGCATGCTGCCGCGTGGCCCGCTTGGACGCCAGATGTACAGCAAGCTGAAAGTATTTGCAGGGCCCGAACACAGTCATGCAGCACAACAGCCAATTCCTCTGGAAGTTAACGCTTAAGGTCCTGGCCTTATCGCATTGAGACGAAATTATGAGTGAAACTATTTACTACGGAACCGGACGTCGCAAGACATCAACAGCCCGCGTATTCTTGACGCCGGGTAGTGGTGGCGAGATCACGGTCAACAATCGTCCGTTGGATGTCTTCTTCGGTCGTAAGACAGCCCAGATGATCGTGCGCCAACCGCTCGAGCTGACCCAGCTCGGTGAGCGATTCAATGTCAAAGTGACAGTGAAAGGTGGCGGCACGACCGGCCAGGCAGGCGCAATTCGCCATGGCCTGACGCGCGCGTTGATGAAGTACGACGAATCACTGCGTCCGCCGCTGCGTAAAGCCGGATTTGTCACGCGTGATGCACGCGAGGTTGAGCGGAAGAAAGTCGGTCTGCGCAAAGCTCGTCGCGCAACCCAGTTCTCGAAGCGCTAGGCGCGACACCACGATCCTTTTTGGGGGATCGTCTAGTGGTAGGACTGCGGACTCTGACTCCGCCAACGGGGGTTCGAATCCCTCTCCCCCAGCCAAACAAAACCCCGCCGATGCGGGGTTTTTTTTGGCTGGGGGAGAGGGATGACGCACGCAGTGCGCCCGCAGGGCGAGGAGCGAAGCGACGAGTCAATCCCGGGGTCGGCGCGCGAGAATCACTCTGGGGACTTAAGCCTCTTGGGGCACCAGCGAAGCCGAGAGCGCAGGGTTCAGGCCGACGGTATCCGTTGCTGGATCAAATATTGTCGGCTTGATCATCGACGTTGCCTTAAACACGCATCTCCCGCACGCCGTCATCGTCGCCGAGCAGCAGAACATCGGCAGGGCGGTCAGCAAAAATACCGACCGTCACGACGCCCGGGATTCGGTTGATACGCGCTTCCATCTCGATCGGATTGGAAATCTGCAGATCGCTGACATCAAGAATGTGATTGCCATTGTCAGTGACAAAACCTTCCCGCCAGATTGGGTGTCCGCGCATTTTCAGGATGCGGCGAGAAACCAGTTCCTGCGCCATTGGCAGCACTTCAATCGGCAGCGGAAAGGCGCCGAGCATGCCGACCAATTTGGAGTCATCGGCAATGCAGACGAATCGCCTTGCTGCAGCCGCCAGCACCTTTTCTCGCGTCAGCGCGCCGCCACCACCCTTGATCAGCTGGAGTCTCTTGTTGCTTTCGTCCGCACCATCGATGTAGAGGTCTATGTCGCCGACCTCGTTCAAGGTCGAAACCCTGAAGCCGAGATCCTCCAGCAGCGCAGTCGAGGCTTTTGAACTCGATACAATACTGTCAATTTTGTCGCGTACCTGGGGCAACAGCTCAATAAGAAAATTGACTGTGGAACCCGTACCGACACCAAGTGACGTACCTGGCTTGATGAACTCCAGGGAGGCCGTTGCTGCGTTCCGTTTCTTATCCGATACGTTCATAAGCTCCGTACTATAGAGATTTCGCCACAAATGAAAAGAGCCCGCTATTGCGGGCTCTTTTGCTTTGCTTCGGAAGAAGGCTCTTCCGGGTGGTCAGTCACTATGTGATTAGTTCCGTAGCCACCTTTTACGACTCAGGTCGTCCTATTTTTTCTTGGACTTCCTTTTGGAAGCCTTTTTCTTGGTCTTCCGCTTAGTCGCTTTTTTCTTGGTCTTACGTTTGGAAGCCTTTTTCTTGGTCTTCCGCTTCGTAGCCTTTTTCTTGGTCTTGCGCTTAGCTACTTTCTTCTTGGCTTTGCGCTTGGCCTTCTTCTTAGTCTTGCGTTTCGCGGCTTTCTTTTTAGCCTTTTTCTTGGCTACCTTTTTCTTCGCCTTTTTCTTCGCCTTACGTTTGGCTACTTTCTTTTTAGCTTTACGTTTGGCTTTCTTCTTAGTCGCTTTTTTCTTTGTCTTACGCTTAGCGACTTTCTTCTTGGCCTTCTTCTTTGCTACTTTTTTCTTCGCCTTTTTCTTGGCGACTTTCTTCTTTGCTACGCGGCGTTTTTTAGGCGCTGCTTTTTTCTTTGCTGTTACTTTTCGCTTCTTGGCGACTTTGCGCTTCGAAGCTTTTTTCCTAGACTTCTTTTTGGTAGCCATGCTTATCTCCGTGTCGGGTACCCGGGGCTGAGTATATACAAGAAGATTGGAAAATCCAGCAACCACTACAGGTTCAAACCATTGGCGGGAAACGCGATTTCGGGTTCTCGTCATACCGCACGAAAGTTTTTTTGTGAACGTCATCACGATCATGTGTCTTCCGAAACATGGACAAACACATGGATCGGCTGGTCGAACACAAACTCCGTATGTCGCAGAATAGAAACAGGCGCCGATTGGGATACCACAAGCGCAGGTCGCCGACGCAGCCAGGGTTGACGCGAAAAAGTACATCAGTCCGATTCGCAAAAAGCCCTGTAAAGCCGTATATCCTAAGGATTTGCCATTATTTTCTTGATTTTCCGGCACACGATTGCGGTTCGCGGGTGCTTCGGATTGCAGCGTCGTTTGCAGCAGTGAACCGCGTATTGCGAACGGTGATTGCAAGCACTACGTACTCCGTTTCGACGGTCGGAAAGGTCGAGTACCACCCTCAATGTAGCGACCAACTGCAGTGCGCGAGTGCAAGTCAGTTCGACCATAACCGGCTTCCAAACCGCTGTTGAGTTTCACGCAAGGGTCGGATTCGGACGAATTTCGCGAAACAAAAATTTCCCTGCGGTGCGCAAAATCAGGACAAAAATGCGCTTAATTGCGCACCGCGTGCGCTCAGTGATGATCCGGGTGCCAATCATGTGCCGCAGCGGTAAGGTTGCCGGCAGGCAATTCGTCAACCGAAAAAACGTTCGAACGAATGTCGATTCTTGAAAGCTTCGTGAAACAACAGCGCGATTTTTTGCACTCATTGCATGACCGGGTAGCGATAGTTTGGGTCGCAATTCACGCACCAATTCCTGCCGATGAATGATTGCGGAGATAGGAGGCGCCTCCCGCCTGTGCCGTCACAGACCTTCGCTCTCGAACCGGAGCTAAAGGTGGGGTCAACCGTGGTTGCAACAGGCTTACCGTCGAAACGGTTTTGCACACATGTAACCGACAGGCAGCGACCCCGAGGTGAAAATTTAGGGTCGGGAGGTTTCCAGGTCGGTATCGAACACCGCAGGAGACGCCAATCTCGTTTTTCTGACTACAACGATCGCGTATAGATCAAAGGTCGAGCTGCTGCGTGCCGCTCAGCACATGGTCAACGCGGTCGGAAATAATTTTAAGGCGGTTGCTAATGCCGCCTTCCAGTTCCTGGTCGCGCGCATTGGCATGAATCAAATCATTTGCCATGTTCAGCGCGGCCATTACTGCGATGCGATCCAGGCCGACGATTCTGCCGGTATCACGAATCTCTCGCATTTTTGCATTCAGTATTTCTGCCGAGTCGAGCAGGTTAGTGCGCTCGCTGGCGGGGCAGGCTACCTGGTATTCCTTGTCTAGAATTCTGACGCTTACCTGGGCGTGTTGTTCGGTCATTCCGAGCGTACTCCAAACTGTGATTTCAAGACCCTTGCTCCATCGCTTTCAGCCGACCAATCATCGCTTCAACCCGGGCTCTGACCTGCTCGTTCTTTTGCAGCAGGTTGGCGCGTTCCGACGTCAGCACATCCTGGCGCTGCTTCAGCGATCGATTCTCGTCCTGTAACTGGTCGCAGACCCTGACGAGCGCATCCACGCGCTTCTCGAGCCGCTTGAGTTCGTGTTCAAAGGTTGAGTTGGTGTTGTCAGCCATAGGGTGAATATAGTCACGCCTCCGGCTAGAAGCAATCGTCACATAATCGCGACTCAGGCCGACATGGCCTGTAGCGGCAGTCCATGGGATCATAAGAGGCTGTTGGAATTGATAAGGTTAGCACCTGAATGGATGAAAAGATCGAGTTCGACACCCTTGACGATGCGCTCAAGCGGTGCGGGTCAAACTGGGACGCTGCGCAAACCCATGGGCTTTTGACCGGACGGCTGGCTATTGCGGGCGTTCCGGCCGGACCGGACTGGTTGCTGCAAATCCTCGACGGTACCGACGAGAATAATGCGGCGTGTACCGAATGCCGCAAACACCTGGACGCGCTCTACCAATCGACATTTTGGCAGCTCAGCGAGCGCCTGTCAGAGTTTGAAGCCCTGTTGCCAGGCGATAGTGACGATGTCGGTATTCGTACCGAAGCGCTGGGGCACTGGTGCGAAGGATTCCTGCACGGCCTCGTCTCGACGCAACATGGTGAGGCCTTGAAGGCACGATTGGCTGCCGAACCACTGGCTGACATTATCAAAGACATGTTGCAGATAACCCGTGCTGGCCTGGATACAGAGTCGGACGTTGAGGAAAATGAGGCAGCCTACGCCGAGCTGGTCGAATATCTGCGTGTTGCGGCCCAGCTCTGCTATGAAGAGCTTGCCGACATCCGGCATGCCGATGGTGAGAAACAATGAACAACACGGAGTTTGAAAAGCGCCGCAAGCAGCTGATGAAAATGGTGGGGCCGGGCGGCATTGCAATTTTGCCGTCCGCACCCGTCAGGACGCGGAGTCGTGACGTTGAGTATCGCTTTCGCCAGGACAGCGACTTCTATTATCTGACTGGTTTTCCGGAGCCGGAGGCGGTCGCGGTATTGGTCCCCGGTCGGGACAATGGCGAGTACCTGTTGTTCTGTCGCGAGAAAGACCCCGCGCGAGAACTTTGGGATGGCCAGCGCACCGGGCAGGACGGCGCGATCGAAGCATTCGGCGCCGATGACGCATTTCCCATCGAGGATCTCGATGACATCCTGCCCGGCATCATGGAATCCTGCGAGCGTGTCTACTACACCATGGGGATGTACGCTGAGTTCGATGCGCGTATGGCGGACTGGGTTAACACGCTGCGCGCGAAGCTGTCGCGGGGTGTCCAATCGCCGCATGAGTTCGTTGCTCTCGACCATCTGTTGCACGACATGCGCCTGTTCAAAAGCAAGGGCGAGATTTCGGCAATGCGAAAATCCGCCAGAGTCGCGGTCGAAGCGCATAAACGTGCGATGCGCATGGTGCGCCCCGGGCTCTATGAATACGAAGTCGAGGCGGAGCTGCGCTACGAGTTTCGCCGCAACGGCGGCGGGGTATCCTACAACCCGATCGTCGGTGGCGGTGCCAACGCCTGCATTCTGCACTACGTCGAAAACAATCAACCGCTCAACGACGGCGACCTGTTGTTGATTGATGCAGGCTGCGAGATCGACTACTACGCGTCAGATATCACACGAACGTTCCCGGTGAACGGACGCTTTTCGCCGGAGCAGCGTGCGCTGTACCAGGTTGTACTGGACGCGCAGCAAGCCGCTATTGCGAAAACCGTTGTGGGTAACCACTGGAATGAACCGCACGATGCCGCGGTCAAGGCGATTACCAAAGGCTTGAAGAAACTCGGTTTGCTGGAGGGTTCGGTCGCGCGGCTGCTCAAGGACGAGGCCTACCAGCAATTTTACATGCATCGCACCGGGCACTGGATTGGCATGGATGTGCACGATGTCGGCGATTACAAGGTTGGCGATGAATGGCGCATGCTCGAGCCTGGTATGGTCACAACCGTTGAGCCTGGAATTTACACGGGTCACAGCCGCAAGGTTCCGAAGCGATTTCGAAACATCGGTATTCGAATCGAAGACGATGTAGCGGTAACCCGCAAGGGTCCCGATGTGCTCAGCAAGGGGCTGGTATCGGACCCTGAAGGAATCGAGGCACTGATGAATGCGTCAGCCTGACACCATGAATCGCAAGGCGCCGGAATTTGACATCGTCATTGCCGGTGGCGGCATGATCGGCACGAGCCTCGCGCTGGCGCTGGCGCCACTCGGCATGCGAATTGCGGTCGTCGAGGCAGTTGCGCGAAAGGACACATTGCAGCCGAGTTTTGACGACCGGTCGACGGCATTGTCGCGCAGCACGCAACGAATGTTTGAAGCGATGGGTCTATGGGACGATGTCCGGGCAGCGTCGACGCCGATCAAGCATATCCACGTTTCAGATAAGGGGCGATTCGGTTTCTCGCATATCGATGCGCGTGAGCAGGGTGTGGAGGCGCTGGGCTACGTCGTGATCAACCG
This sequence comes from uncultured bacterium, assembly GCA_963976365.1. GTDB lineage: Bacteria > Pseudomonadota > Gammaproteobacteria > Steroidobacterales > Woeseiaceae > UBA1847. Next base: position 21,495 of record CAXBKH010000018.1, read on the forward strand.
CGTACTCGGCGAAGTCCTGCAATCGCGGCTTGACGAATTCTCCTGTGTGCAGCAGTTCTGTCCGGCTCGCATCGAATCGCTGTCGCTGGGGCCAGAGCTGGCGATGGCGACGATGGACGCCAACGGCAGCAAGCTCGAGCTTGGCGGGAAACTCCTGGTTGCGGCAGATGGTGCTAACTCCGCTGTCCGGGACATGATGGGTATCTCGGCGCAAAGGCGTGCCTACAATCAGCGGGCTATCGTCGGAAACCTGCTAACCGAGAAGCCCGTTCTTAATCGTGCCTACGAGCGCTTCACGTCACAGGGGCCACTCGCTATTCTGCCCATCGCGGGCGAGCGGGCCGGTTTCATCTGGACGGTTTCGGACCGGGACGCAGATCGTGTGCTTGGCCTGAATGATCCCGATTTTATTGCTGCACTGCAGACTGAATTCGGCTGGCGGCTCGGTGAATTCTCGCGTGTTGGTGCGCGAGCCGGTTACCCGCTGGTACTGAGCAAAGCGGTTCGACTCACTGCGAATCGAAGCGTGCTCATTGGCAACGCGGCTCACGGCTTGCACCCGGTTTCGGCACAGGGATTCAATCTCGGCATGCGTGATGTTGCAGCGTTGTGCGACTGCATTATTGACAGCCGTGCGGCAAAGCAACCGGGAGCCGAGTTCGATCCAGGAGCCAGCGACGTATTGCGGCGCTATGCTGACTGGCGGCGCAGTGACCAGAAAAAGCTGGTGCATTTTACGGACAACCTGGTGCGACTGTTTGGCAGCAAGCGTGCCGGTATCCGAACCTTGCGCAATATCGGGATGTTGGGTTTCGACCTCGTCCCCGGCGTGCGAAACGTGTTCGCGAAACATACGATGGGTCTTGCTGGCGAGTTGCCTCGCCTGTCACGCGGCGTGCCAATAGAATGAAATCGAGCTTCGATATCACAATTGTTGGCGGCGGAATTGCCGGTCTTACTCTGGCGGCGCTGCTTGCGACAAGTCGTCATGCCGACAGTCTCCACGTGACGGTCATCGATGCGGCAAAGCGACCGGCGTTTCGTTCCGACAGTGATATTGCGCTGCGCGTTTCAGCCATTGCGAACGGTTCCGCCGAATTATTCGACTCTATCGGCGTCTGGAATGCCGTCACGGCAGCGCGGATCTCACCGTACGAGCACATGCGCGTATGGGACGAAAGCGACCTGCCGGACAGTGCCTCGGCACTGACGTTTGACGCCGCGGAGTTCGCGGTGCCGCAATTGGGCTTCATCGTCGAGAATGTCTTGTTGCAAAAGGCACTGCTCGACAGGCTCGAAACAACCGATGCGCGACTCGAGTTTGAATCCAGGCTGGACGGATTGCCGACGGCGGATCTACTCATTGGCGCCGACGGTGCGCGATCCTTCGTTCGCGAACAGGCTGGTATCAAGACTCATCGCTGGCCGTATCAACAAACCGCAGTCGTCACTCACCTGGAGACCGAAAAGCCACATGGCGCGACGGCCTGGCAACGCTTTCTGCGAGCGGGCCCGCTCGGCATGTTGCCGCTGGCTGACGGCCGTATTTCAGTGGTCTGGTCGACAACACCCGACATTGCCAAACAGGCTATGGCCGCGACGGATGCGGAGCTTGCCAGCATGTTGACGACGGCGTCGGACCGCGTGCTTGGCGAGTTGCGGGTAGCTGGGCCGAAAGGTGCATTTCCATTGTCCGCACAACACGCCGATGAATACGTCCGGCCCGGCCTCGCGCTGATTGGCGATGCGGCCCATGCGATACATCCGCTCGCTGGGCAAGGGGCCAATCTGGGCCTGCAGGATGCGGCCGAACTGGCGAGCGTGATCACAGCGGCACTCGACGAGGGCCTGCATCCGGGTGACCGGCCGGTATTGCGACGTTTTGAGCGCGCACGAAAGGGCGATAATCTAACGATGTTGCATTTCATGACTGGCCTCAATCGCCTGTTTACGACAGACTCGGCGCTTGTAAGAGAATTAAGAACGGCCGGTATGCGCATGTTTAACCGCAGCGGGCCGATAAAAGAACGCGCCGTAAAGGTCGCGCTGGGCGTCAGCTGACGCCGCCAAGGGGGACTATGAAGCAGCGATACGTGTACGTGTTGGCGGCATTGCTGACAATGATCGGCCTGTCGGTCTTCTATTACAAATGGCAGGTTTTGGGCTTTCCGTTAACGGAAGACCAGGAAGCGCCGGTTTGGACGATTGAAGCCGCCATCAGTTTCCAGAGCGGACCGGGGTCAATAAAAGTGCAGTTGCACGTGCCGACGCTGACGCCGGGTTTTCGCATGCTTAACGAAAATTCGGTTTCCCGGGGTTACGGGTTTAGCCTGAACTACGGCAGCGGCGGCCGGGAGGCGCAGTGGGCGATTCGACGCGCTGACGGTGAGCAAACGATCTACTATCGATTGTCGGTCTATGAGGACGACAGCGTCGATGAGACGGATACGACACCGCCATTTCCACCGCGACCGGTAATCAACGAGCCGATGAATACGGCCGTTGAGGTATTGGTCAGCGATGTGCGTGAACACTCTGCGGACACGGCATCTTTCACGACAGAACTGCTGCGCCGATTGAATGACCCCACACCGGACACAAACGTCGAATTGCTGCGTTCGGGTGTTTCGAGCGATGCCGAGTTTGTCGATCGGGCGACGATGCTGCTGGCTGCGGCACGTATTCCTGCGCGAACCGTTCACGGATTTGCGCTGTCTGATCGGCAGCGTAGCGCAAGACTGGTTTCCTGGCTGGAAGTCCACGACGGGGATCGCTGGTTGTACTTCAACCCGGCGACCGGCGAAGAAAACCTGCCGAAGCGGTTTTTTGTCTGGTGGCGAGGTAACGAACCGCTGGTCAGCGTCGAAGGTGGTAGCAAGGTCAACGTCGACTTTTCCATCCAGCAAAATTTTCTCGACGCGATTGCTATCGCTGAAACACAGGCGGCGGAGCAGGGTGCCAGTGCGTTTGATTTTTCACTGTACAGCCTGCCGATTCGTACGCAGGCTGTATACGCGGTGTTGCTGATGATTCCGATCGGGGCGCTGGTGATGGTGGTGATGCGAAACATGGTCGGTATCGATGCGTTCGGTACCTTCATGCCCGTGTTGATAGCGCTTGCTTTCAGAGAGACCAAGCTGCTTTGGGGGGTCATCCTGTTCACGTTGCTGGTGACGCTCGGCCTTACCATTCGATTCCTGCTGGATCGATTGCGGCTGTTGCTCGTTCCCCGGCTCAGTGCTGTGCTGATCGTCGTCGTGCTGCTGATGCTGATTATCAGCCTGACATCGCATCGCCTGGGTCTTAACTCCGGCCTTTCCGTAGCATTGTTCCCGATGGTCATTATTGCGATGACTATTGAACGCATGTCAGTTGTCTGGGAGGAGCGCGGTCCTGCAGATGCCATTCGAGCCGGGATAGGCAGTCTGTTTGTCGCAGTGGCAGCGTATTTGTTCATGGGCCTGAAGTGGCTCGAACACCTGATATTCACGTTTCCGGAAGTGCTCTTGATCGTGCTGGCCATTGTCATGCTGGCAGGTCGATACACGGGCTACCGCCTGACGGAACTGCGTCGCTTCAAAGAACTCGCGAGGGACTGATGTTTTCGGTCGCCAGAAAACTTCGCAAGAACGGTGTGCTCGGTCTCAATGAGCGCAATGCCAATTACATTATGCGACTCAACCCGCGACGCTTTTACCCGCGCGTCGATGACAAGGCGCTAACCAAAGAGCTTGCGTTGGCCGCAGGAATGGCGGTTCCTGACCTGTACGGCGTCATCGTCCACCAGGCCGAAGTCAAAGACTTTTCCGAGATCGTTCGCAATCAGACCAGTTTCGTCGTGAAACCGGCCCAGGGTAGCGGCGGCGACGGTATCCTGGTCATAACCGGTCGCAGTGAACGCAAGCGCGACTGCTTTCGCCTTAGCAGCGGCGTTTTGATTACCGATGAAGAAATACAGCACCACATTTCCAATATCGTTGGCGGTCAATACAGTCTCAGCGGAACGCGCGACAAAGCGCTGATCGAATACTGTGTGCAATTTGATCCAACTTTTGCCGCTGTCAGCTACCAGGGCGTACCGGACATCCGGGTGGTCGTTTATCGCGGATATCCGGCGATGGCGATGGTGCGCCTGCCGACCCGTGCATCCGATGGCAAGGCCAACTTGCACCAGGGCGCAGTCGGTGCCGGCGTTTGTATCGCGACAGGCAAGACATTGACGGGTGTGCACCACAACGAAATTGTCGAGGACCACCCGGACACCGGAGCGCTGGTCGCCGGCATCGAAATTCCGCAGTGGGACTTTATCCTCGAATCGTCAGCGCGTGGCTATGAAGTTACCGGTCTCGGCTACCTGGGCGTAGACATGGTGATCGACAACCACCTGGGTCCGCTGATTCTCGAGATGAATGCCCGGCCTGGCTTGAACATCCAGATCGCCAATGCCACGGGGCTGGCCGGGCGTGTTGCGCGCATTGACCAGATCTTCGATGCGCAAGCGGCGCCGGCCGAACGGGCAGCCGCAGCCCGTCGCGAGTTTCAAACCTGAGCCGTTGAGGCAGTCTCCGATGCTACGCATTGTGCAGGATGATCTGAGCGGGCCCGAGATAGCCGCGCTGCTTTCTGAACACGTGCAGTCCATGCGCGACATATCGCCCGTTGACAGCGTCCACACCCTCAGCCTGGAGGCTCTGCGGTCGCCGCAAATCACGCTGTGGACAGCGTGGCTGGGGACCGAACTGATTGCCTGTGGCGCCCTCAAGGAACTCGACGAACGAAGCGGTGAGATCAAATCCATGCGCACAGCAAGTGCCCATCGGGGTCGCGGTTATGCGAGTGAAATCCTGCAGCACATCATTGCTGTCGCTCGCGAGCGGCAATACCGCGAGTTGTACCTCGAAACCGGCTCATCGCCTGAATTCGGGCCGGCCCATGCCTTATATTGCAAGGCCGGCTTTGACTATTGCGGTCCCTTCGCCGACTACAAGGAAGATCCGTTCAGCCGTTTCATGGTGCAATCGCTTTAAGCTGCTCCGCTAACCAGGCATCCATTCTGAGTTCCAGCAGGTCCAGCGGCAGTGCGCCGGCACCCAGCAGTTCGTCATGAAATGCGCGAATGTCGAAGCGCTCGCCGAGGTGGTTTTCCGCGCGTTCGCGTAATGACAGCATTTTCAACTGGCCGATCTTGTAGGCCAGCGCCTGGCCCGGATTGCCAATGTAGCGATCGATCTCATTGACGATATCGTGTTCGGCTTTCGCAGCGTTGTCCTTAAAAAAATCGATCGCCTGTTGTCGCGTCCAGCCCTTGTAGTGCATTCCGGTATCGACAACGAGACGCACTGCACGCCACATGTCGTAGGTCAGCTGGCCGAAGCGGGAGTAGGGATCGGTATAAAGACCGATGTCGTAGCCAAGTCGTTCGCTGTACAGGCCCCAACCCTCGACAAAGGCGGTGAAGCCAAGAAAGCGACGGAAGTTCGGCATGTCACTGAGTTCCTGCTGGAGGGCGATTTGCAAATGGTGGCCCGGCATCGCTTCGTGGACGCTTAGTACTTCAATTTCGTATTTTGGGCGCACTTCGGGCCGGTAAAGATTCACCCAGTAGATTCCGGCGCGGCTGCCGTCGGCTGCCGGCCTGGTGTAGTACGCCGTGGTTGTGTCCGGCGCGATGGAATCCGGAATCGGTTTGACACCGTAGGGCATGCGCGGCAGCTTGCCGAACAGGTTGACGAGTTCGGGATCGATACGCTTGCAGGTTGCAAGGTAGGCATCGTACAGGGCTTCTGGCGAGTCGTAGTAAAACTGCGGGTCAGTGCGAAGATAGGCGAGGAATTCCTGGAAGTCGCCGTCAAATTCGACAGCGGCGATGATGCCTTGCATTTCGTCACGAATGCGCTTGACCTCTTCGAGCCCGAGTCGGTGAATTTCGTCCGGCGTCATGCGCGTTGTCGTGAACGAGCGCGCGAGGTGCTCGTACCAGGCATTGCCGTTGGGCAATTCGGATAGACCCACGCTGTCCCTGCTGGCCGGCAAATACTGCTGCCTGAAGTACCGGTCCAGTTTTCTGTATGCCGGCAATACGCGCTTGTCGATGATATCGGTCGCCTCGGCGCGAAGTCGCTCCCGATCGGCGGCGCCGAAGGTCTCCGGCAGGTTGTCGAAAACCCGGAACAACGGGCTTTCATTGGCGTAGTCAACGAGCTGTGTCGCCAATTGATCGGGCACTCGCTGCATCAGGATTTTCGGCGCCACGATGCCGCGCTTGCGACCTTCTTCTGCCAGCTTGATTTGCTGATCGATGACAATCGGCAATTTCTCGATTCGGGCGAGCCAGTCCTCGTAATCCTGGATCGTTACCAGTGGCAGCTGGTTGGTCAGGTTTTCGGGCGTCTGTATGCCACCTCGGGATGAAAACGGCATCAGAAATTCGCCGAACTGGTGCGCATCGACATCGTCTTGCAGCTGGCGCCTGAACAATTCGTGATTCAGCTGATCCTCAACCGACAGCGCGCTGCGATCGATGGCGTACGCGCGACGCAGAAAGTCGCGCGTTGCCTTGTGGCGCTCTTCAATCGCGCCAGGGCTGTCGTCCTGCCACTCTCGGTTGAAGCGGCGGTCACCGAGCATGGATGCCAGCACCGGCGAGCTCGACAAGCGCCATTCCCAATGCTCGTCCAGCAGCGCGGAAAATTCCGAGTCGGCATCGGCGAATGCCGCCATCGATACAGCGGCGAGTGCCACGCCAAACATCAATTCTCTTAGTCTCATGACCAAAGTCCCCGAATTAGTTGGCCGCATTGTTACGTTCCGGGCCGCTGCTGGCAACTCGGGACACACTTGGCTATGATTGCGCGCACTAATCAATAGCGTGCCCAGAAGAGACCTCGTTCGATCGAGGCGCCGAAGGCGCAACACGCCCGGAAACGCTCAGGCAGAAGGACTGAGTACGCTGATTAGCTCTGGAGAGAGGTCGGCACGGCCCACCGAAGGGGTATGTGGCTCGCAAGAGGCATTGATCTCTCAGGTAGCAAAGGACAGAGGGGCGGCAGATCGACAGGATCTGCCGCCTTTTTTTTTGCTGACTAGAGACAAGAACCGATGGGATCCAGAACGCCATTGTACGACCAGCACGTCGCCGCCAACGCCCGCATCGTTGATTTCGGCGGCTGGGACATGCCGCTTCATTACGGCTCGCAGAAAGAAGAACATCACGCCGTTCGACTAAATGCCGGCGTTTTTGACGTGTCGCATATGACCATTGTCGATCTTTCGGGCACACGCGTGCGCGAATTTCTGCAATATCTCGTAGCGAACGATGTCGCCAAGCTAAAAGATCATGGCAAAGCTCTTTACACCTGCATGCTGAATGCGGACGGTGGCGTCATCGACGACCTGATTGTCTATTTCATGACGGACACCGATTACCGTCTCATTGTTAATGCGGCGACGCGCGAGAAGGACCTTGCGTGGATTCGACAACAGGCGGCCGAATACGACGTCGTGGTGTTCGAACGGGCCGAACTCGGCATGCTCGCGGTTCAGGGTCCGAACGCGAGGGAGCTGGCGGCAGAGTGTATCGATGCGAAGTTTCGTGATGCAGCGCTCGCCCTGAAACCCTTCACTGGCTTGCAGGCGGGCGACACGTTTATCGCCCGAACCGGCTACACCGGCGAGGACGGCTGGGAAATCTGCGTGCCCGCAGCGGATGCGCCTGGCATTTGGGGCTGCCTGCTCGCCGCGGGCGTTGTACCGTGTGGCCTCGGGGCGCGCGATACGCTGCGACTTGAAGCAGCAATGAACCTGTACGGCACGGACATGGACGAGTCTATTTCGCCGCTTGAGGCCGGGTTGAACTGGACCGTCGCCTGGGAGCCGGCGGACCGGAACTTCATTGGTCGCAAGGCGCTCGAGGCGCAAAGGGCGAGGGCGGACAACCGGCGCTTTGTCGGTTTGTTGCTTGACGATCGCGGCGTGTTGCGGAACCACCAGAAAGTGATCGTCGATGGTTTTGGTGAAGGAGAAATCACCAGCGGCGGCTTTTCACCGACCATTGATCGCTCGATCGCGCTGGCGCGCCTGCCGGCCGGAGATTACGACCGGGCCAAAGTCGATGTACGAGGAAAATTATTGAACGTGCGAATCGTCAAGACGCCGTTCGTTCGCAACGGAGAAATTCGAATTGATACAGTGGGAGAAAAACAATGAGTGAATTACCTGGGGATCTCTTGTACACCCGTGACCACGAATGGCTGCGGCGCGAAGACGATGGATCGGTCACGATTGGTATTACAGACCATGCGCAACACGCACTGGGCGACCTCGTGTACGTTGAATTGCCGGAAGTCGGCCAGGTGGTCAGTGAAGCGGGTGAGATGGCCGTCGTCGAATCCGTTAAGGCGGCGTCTGACGTGTACGCGCCGATCAGCGGCGAGATTGTCGAAGTCAACGACGAGCTCGCAGACGACCCTGAGAAAATTAATTCTGACCCATACGGGGAGGGCTGGATAGTACGTATGGAGCCGAGCGACGGCATTGATGAAGATGCCTTGCTGTCACCGGACGACTATCAGGAATTTATTGACGAGCTGGACGACTGAGAGACCCGATGCCTTTCATACCGCATACCGAAAAAGATACGCGCGAAATGCTCGACGCGATCGGTGCGAAATCGATTGATGCGCTGTTCGACGAGATTCCCGCCGAGCTCAAAATCGATTCGCTGACACACGTGCCTGAGGCCGTGACCGAAATGGAAATTTCACGCCTGATGCGTCAACGAGCAAAAATGGACGGGACGCCGATGTGTTTTATCGGTGCAGGCGCCTACGAGCACCATATTCCGACCGCTGTTTGGGATATCGCAACTCGTGGCGAGTTTTACAGCGCGTATACACCCTACCAGGCCGAGGCAAGCCAGGGCACGCTACAGACGATCTACGAGTACCAGACGATGATTACCGAGCTGACTGGCCTGGATGTCAGCAACGCATCGCTGTACGACGGCGCGTCGGCGCTGGCTGAGGCATCGCTGATGGCGGTGCGCACGAATCGTCGCGTCAAGTCGGGACGCGTTTTGCTGGCGCCGGGTGTCAATCCTGTCTACGAAAAGGTTGCGGCTGCCATCGCCGGTGCCCAGGGCCTCACCTTTGAACGGCTACCGCTTGATGCGGCAACCGGCACGATCGATTTCGATGCGTTGCCGGACAAGCGCGACCCGGTTGCGGTTGTGCTGCAACAACCGTCATTCGCCGGCACTCTCGATGATGTCGATCGGCTGACGGACTGGGCGCATGAACAGGGTGCCCTGGCAATCGGAATCGTCAATCCGATTTCGCTGGCGCTGCTCAAGCCGCCGGGTCAATGGGGCAAGAACGGCGCCGACATTGCCTGTGGCGAAGGCCAGCCGCTTGGCGTGCCGATGTCCTCCGGCGGACCGTATTTCGGTTTCATGACCTGCCAGCAAAGCCACGTCCGGCAGATGCCGGGCCGCATCGTCGGCCGGACAACCGACCTCGATGGCAACCCGGGCTTTGCACTGACCCTGCAGGCGCGAGAGCAACACATTCGGCGCTCAAAAGCGACGTCAAATATTTGCACAAACCAGGGCCTGATGGTGACGGCCGCGACGATTTACATGTCGTTGCTCGGTTTCGACGGGCTGGTACGCGTCGCCGAAACGTCGCATGCGAATACCTCGGCCCTGGTCGAAGGCTTGTGTGCGATCGACGGTGTCGAACGATTGTTCAGCGGACCCTACTTTCACGAAGTTGCATTAAAGCTCGACCGACCGGTCGCGCCCCTGCTGCGCGCACTCGCGGAGCGGGACATTCTGGGTGGCTTTGACCTGAGCGAATTTGCCGGCTCGCATGCCTTGCTGGTATGTGCGACGGAAACCAAGACCGCAAGCGACATCGCAAGCTTTGTGGCTGCATTCAGCGATGTGATGGCTGCCGATAAACGACAAAGAGCCTGACAGGAATTCACTTGCCTAAGATCCTATACAACAACACCAGTTATCGAACACACGGCGACCTGCCCGCAATCGGCAGCCGTGCACCCGATGTTTCGCTGGTGAATACCGAGCTGCAGAACGTTACGTTTGCTCACTGGATGGGGAAACGAAAAATCCTCAACATTTTTGTCAGCATCGATACCGAGGTGTGCGCAAAGTCGGTGATCGAGTTTGATCGCTACGCAGGCGAGACTGACGACATCGTTCTGCTGATGGTGTCGTACGATTTGCCGTTCGCACACAAACGATTTCTGGACACCAATAAGCTGCAGAACGTCGTCGGATTGTCGGCGATTCGGCATGCGGGCTTTGGTGAGAACTACGGCGTGCAAATTATCGAAGGACCGCTCGCCGGTATGTTTTCCCGAGCGGTCGTGGTACTGGATGAAAACAACACTGTGGTGCACCAGGAACATATCGAAGATATCACCCGTGAACCTGACTACCGCGCGGCATTCCGCGCGCTTGGAATCAAGATCGATGATTAAGCAGATGGACAAGAACCTGATATTCGACAAGTCACGTTCGGGTCGCCGCGCCTTCGCGCAGGCGCCGGCGCACGCGGCTACGGCAAGCATTCCTGCCGAACTCTTGCGCAGCGACAAGCCGCGTTTGCCGGAGGCGTCGGAGTTGCAGACGGTGCGTCATTTCACGCGTCTGTCGCAGATGAATTTTTCGATTGATACGCAGTTTTACCCGCTCGGTTCCTGCACGATGAAATACAACCCGCGCGCCTGCAACGCGCTGGCACTGTTGCCGGAGTTTGCCGGTCGGCACCCGCTGGGTCCGGTCAGCCACGGCCAGGGATTCCTGACCTGCATGTACGAATTGCAGGAAATGCTGAAAGATGTGACCGGCATGAAAGGTGTGTCGCTGACGCCAATGGCGGGCGCACAGGGCGAATTTGCCGGCGTTGCGATGATCAAGGCTTACCATGACGCGCGCGGCGATCACGGTCGAACTGAAATTATTTGTCCCGATGCCGCGCATGGCACGAATCCGGCGACGGCAACGATGTGCGGTTGCACGGTGGTTGAAGTCCCGACGGGCCCGGAAGGGGATATCGATTTTGATGCATTGAAGAACGCGGTCGGCCCAAAGACCGCCGGTATCATGTTGACCAATCCGTCAACGCTGGGCGTTTTCGAGCGGCGTATCAAGGAAGTGGCAGATCTCGTGCACGATGCCGGCGGCCTGCTGTATTACGACGGCGCGAATCTCAATGCCATCCTCGGCAAGGTACGGCCGGGCGACATGGATTTCGACGTAATTCACATGAACCTGCACAAGACCTTTTCAACGCCACACGGCGGCGGCGGTCCAGGCTCCGGTGCCGTGGGCGTAAACAAGCGCCTGCTGCCTTTCATGCCGATCCCGATCGTCGGCGTACGCAAGGAAAACGGTGCTGACTATTATTACTGGCTGACTGAGGACGACCTGCCACAAAGCATCGGGCGGCTGTCGGGCTTCATGGGAAATTCGGGCGTCTTGCTGCGCGCCTATGTCTACATGCGCATGCTTGGGCATGCCGGCATGCAGCGCGTATCCGAATATGCGACGTTGAATGCAAACTACCTGGCGGCCCGATTGCGTGATGCCGGTTTCGAACTGGCGTTTCCTACGCGCCGGGCGAGCCACGAGTTTATCGTCACGCTCAAACGCGAAGCGAAGACATTCGACCTGACGGCGATGGATATCGCCAAGGCCCTGCTGGACAAGAACTACCATGCGCCGACCACCTACTTTCCGCTGCTGGTCCCGGAATGCCTGCTGATCGAGCCGACCGAGACCGAGAGCAAGGAAACGCTGGACAATTTCGTGGCGGCCATGATCGAGATTGTAGCGGCCGCGAAAGACGGCACGCAGTTCAAAGACGCACCCTACACAATGCCGGTCAGGCGCCTCGACGACGTCAAAGCGGCTCGCCAGCTCGATCTCGCTTATCGCCCTGAAGAAACGTGACTCTGGTAGTCGCGGCAGCCAGTTCAATTTGATGAAATAGTGAACCGCTGCCGACGCAGGCAGTCGAGAATAGTACTGTCGGGCACTCAGCCTGGCCATCGATCAGGAATGCTATGACAAAGGTCAGAATTCTGGCGGCAGCGCTATTGCTGCTACTCAACGTACCGTTGAACGCGGCAAACGAATCTCTGTGGAACGAAACGCTGGAACGCATCTCGTCGGGGGTTGTATCCATTCGTGTCGATGCGACGCGGGCGTTCGATACCGAGTGGAACACCTCGTCGCAGGCAACCGGATTCGTTGTCGATGCGAAACGCGGCATCCTGTTGACGAATCGTCACGTTGTAACGACAGGCCCGGTCATTGCCGAGGCGATTTTCCAGAACAACGAAGAGGTGCAACTGACGCCCATCTACAGGGATCCGGTGCATGATTTCGGCTTTTACCGCTACGATCCGGCAGAACTCAAGTACATTGAGCCGGCGGAACTGCCGCTGGTACCTGACGGCGCCGGCATCGGCAAGGAAATTCGCGTCGTTGGCAATGATGCCGGCGAACAGCTTTCGATTCTCTCGGGCACCATAGCGCGCCTTGACCGCCGCGCTCCGGTATACGGTCGCGGCAAGTACAATGACTTCAATACCTTTTACTACCAGGCCGCATCGGGAACCTCAGGCGGCTCATCCGGTTCGCCGGTTATTGATATCAAGGGACAGGTGGTCGCACTGAACGCAGGGGCGGCAAGCAGCGCGGCAAGCAGTTTCTTCCTGCCACTGGACCGTATCGACAGGGCCCTGAAAGAAATTCAGCAAGGCAGGGACGTGTCGCGCGGTACCTTGCAGACCACCTTTCAAAGCAACACCTACGACGAGTTGCGTCGACTCGGCCTGACGGTTGAATCAGAGCGCCTGGCGCGGCTACGAAATCCCGAGCAGACGAGCATGTTGACGGTCGGCCATGTTATTCCGGGCTCTCCTGCCTACGGCAAGCTGACCTCCGGCGATGTCCTCATTCGCGTGAACGGCGAACTGATTACCGAGTTTGTGCCACTTGAGTCGGTGCTTGACAGCAATGTGGGCAAGGACATTGAGATCGAAGTCGAACGCGGTGGCAAGTCCATGCTGCACACCATTCGCATCGATGACCTGCACTCCATTACACCGGATGAATACATCGAATTTGGCGACGCCATAGTCAATCGGTTGTCGTATCAGCAGGCCCGCCACTACAACCGCAAGGCGGAGGGCGTGTATGTCGCGAATGCCGGCTACTTGCTCTCCAAAGCGGCGATTCCGCGCGGTGCGGTCATCCTGGACGTGGCGGGCACGCCGGTCGCTGACCTCGACGATTTCGAAGCGGCATTGAACGAGCTGGCGGACGGAGAACGGGCCACGATTCGATACGTCGACATGGATAACCCGCAAAACCTGACTGTTCGCGTACTCGAAATGGATCGAGTCTGGTTTCCGGTTCGCCGCTGCTCGCGCCATGACGGACCGGAGGGCTGGCATTGCCGCGACCTCGGCGACGGTCCGCCGCCGGAACCCCCGTCGGTCGGTGAGACTCGTATTTCCCAGTACAAGGATCCTCGAATCAATGCGATCGCGCCGTCGCTGGTCGTTGTTACGTTCGACCTGCCCTACATCCTGTCGGGCGTTGGTGATCGGCACTATTACGGCACCGGGGTGATCGTCGACAAGGAGCGCGGCTACGTGGTCGTGGATCGCAATACCGTGCCGATCGCGATAGGCGATGTAAAGATCACGTTTGCCGGATCGCTCGAGGTCGACGGCAGAATCGAACAGCTGCACCCGCTGCACAATTTCGCGATGGTTTCCTATGATCCGAAGAGCATCGGCAATACACCGGTCAAGGAAGCGAAATTCAATACGACGCCACTGCAGCCCGGGGACGATGTCTGGGTCGTGGGTATCAAGGGCGATCACCAGCTGGTGCATCAGCACAGCACTGTGTCGTCGGTCGACCCGCTGCTATTACCCCTGTCCCGGACCTTGCGGTTTCGCGATTCGAACATAGAAGGCATCGACCTGGTCACGGCACCGACCGACTACGATGGCGTGCTGATCGATGACAAGGGACGTGTCGCCGCGAGCTGGTCGAGTTTCGTCGTGCAGTCCGGTGGCGATAATTCGCAGGTCAATCGCGGTGTTAGCAGTGAAATCATAAAGCAGTTCCTGGAAACGGTGCGCGAGAAGAGACCGTTCTATTCGCTCGAGGCTGAGTTCGTTTACGCACCTTTATTCGCCGCACGCAAACTTGGCGTCGACGAAGACTGGCTGGAACGACTAGAGAAACACAATCCGGCCCGCCGACGCGCACTGAGTATCATGCGGCTTGTCGCGGACACACCGGCCGCCGACGTTCTTGAAAATGGCGATATTGTGCTGGCGGTCGATGGCAACGTCGTCACTTCCTATCGCGAGCTCGAGCGCGCCGTGCAAAAGCCGGAAGTCCGGGTAACGGTCTGGCGCAATGATGCCGAGCTTGAACTCAATGTGCAGACCGTCGCGCTGAGTGGTCGTGGCATCGATCGTGCCGTGTCCTGGGCTGGTGCCCTGTTGCAGGACCCACACCGGGCGATGGCGGCGCAGCGAGGTATTTCGACGGACGGTGTCTATATTGCATCGTTCAGCTATGGTTCCCCGTCGACTCGTTACGGGCTTTGGGCCGGTCGTCGGGTGACGGAAGTCAACGACACCGAGACGCCTGATTTGCAGGCTTTTATCGATGCCGTCAGGAACATCCAGCACCGGCAGTCTGTGCGCCTGAAGACAGTCACCTGGAATGGCACGGAAGAGGTCATCACGCTGAAAATCGACAACCAGTATTGGCCGGCGTACGAGATTCGCCGTGACGAGAATGGCTGGAGGCGCATCGGCCTTGGTACATAGGGCTGTTCTGCAGCTGACAGCCTGTTGCGCGCTGTTAGTCGTGCTGTGCGGAGAATCCGGCGCCGACACTTTGTACAAATACCGCGGCGCGAATGGCGAGTGGATTTACACAGACCGAATGCTTGCAGACGAGGTTATTGTCGAGACCCGCGAGCTCGAGAAGTCGTTCCTGCGTCCGGAGTTTTCGATCACCAGTGAAACCGTGGGTTCGAATATCGAGTTTGTTGCACACAACAGTTTTTATGCCCCGATGGAAGTTCAGCTGGAAATCGTTGAGATCGTCGGCGTTGAATTTCCACATCCGGATGATGAGCTGCGCTGGGTCGTCGCTGCGCGCAGTGATCAGCGACTGTTGAACCTCGAGTTTCTGAACGATGTTGCAGCGCCGTCGATCAGGTTCCAGTTTCGCTACCTGCCGGGTGACCCGTCATCGCAACACAGGGCGGACGACGGCTACCAGGTGCCGTTTTCGGCCGGTCAGAGTTTCCCCATTACGCAGGCCTACCCGGACTCAATAACTCACAAGGGCCCGGACAGCGCCCGTGCAGTCGACATCGCGATGCCGATAGGTACCGATATTTTTGCAGCGCGCGGTGGCATCGTGTTTGACGTTGCGTCACAGAATTACCGCGGCGGCCTGGAGGCGATACAAAAAGGTGAGCGGGCGAATGTCGTGCGGATCCTGCACGACGACGGCACATTCTCTGTTTATGCTCACCTCAACTGGAATTCCATTCGCGTCAAACCCGGGGATCGGGTCAAAGCGGGACAGTACATCGCGGATTCCGGCAACACCGGCTTTTCCAGCGGGCCACATCTGCACTTCGCGGTACTCCGCAATGCAGGGTTTCGTGTCGAGTCGTTGCCAATCGCTTTTCGTGGTCCGAACAATGCGCGCCGGACTCCTGTTTCAGGCGAGATGTTGACCGGTTTTCGCTAAGGTCCCAAGATACGCGGCATGGAATTTATCACCTCCCCGCTGTTCGTTTTTCTGCTGCTCGGTGTCGTCGCGACGGCAGCGTTCATGTTCGAACCCTCGGCGTTGACCGGGGAATGGCGCGAACTCGCGAAGCGCTACGGTACACCGCGCCGGCCGCCGTCCGTCTCGTTTACGGCCGAGCACGTGCAAGTCGGATTGCTTGGACTGACGCAGATCGATGCCCACCTTGACGATGAGGGATTCTGGATTCTCATTACCGGCCCGAACGCGGGACAAGTGCGCGCCTGCCTGTTGATCCCCTGGGACTGCGTTCGCTATCGGGCCGACAAGCAGGACAAGCAGCATTTTCAATTACGTGGCAATGACCCGATTGATTTCCTGGTATCCAGGGAGCTGGGCAATGCGTTGCAGAGGCGCAGCGATCGCTTCGAACAGGAGGACCAGCTCTGAACGAGAGCTTCTGACGCGTCGCCTAGTCAAACACCAGGTGGACGCGGCGATTGCGTTTGCCTTTGTTCTCAATCTTGCTAACGCGCACCGTACCGATTTCACGCGTGTTATTGACGTGCGTACCGCCACAGGGCTGGAAGTCGACGTCGCCAATGCGCACGGTCCGTATGTCACCGGCGCCGCGCGGCGGCTGTACCGACATCGTTCTGACCAGTTCCGGTCGTTCGTCGAGCTCGGCCTCGCTTATGGTGCCAAAAATGACGGGATGGGCATTGGTGACGAGATCGTTGATGCGCCGGGTCAGGTCCTCTTTGTCAATCTGGTGATCGCCGAGATCGAAGTCGAGCCGGCTTTTGTCCGCGCCGACTGAGCCGCCAGTGACAGGCACCGGGATGAGTGAGCCGAGGAGATGCATGCAGGTGTGCATGCGCATGTGTTTGAAGCGGCGCTCCCAGTCAATCGCAGTCTCGACAGTATCGCCGACCTGCAATGCATGGTCGGTCCTCTCGAGCTGGTGTCTTATCGCGCCGGACGCCCCGGCTTTGCGGGTGTCGAGCACACGAAGACTGGTGCCGTCTGCCGAAGTAAAAACGCCGGTGTCGCCGGGCTGTCCGCCACCCATTGGGTAGAAAATCGTCTGATCCAGTTCGATCCAGTCACCGTCGACGGCAGTGACACGGGCAGCGAGCGTTTTTTCGTAACTGTTTTCGTAATAAGCCTGTCTCGAACCAGCCATCTCGATTCCTTGTGTCGGGTGGGAATCACTATTATGGAACGCTGACCGGGGATGGCAAGTGACGTCGCTAAATTGCTATCGCCAAGACGCAGAGCACGATGCGTCGGGTATCGTTTCCGGACAACGCGCATCGAAACTGCGAGTTGCCATCGGCGTTCACAAAGCAATCACGTTTGGAGTTGGGCTTTCTGGGTGGCGCGGCCTATGGCTTGGTGGTCACCGCTGGATTCGCCGAAGTCGGCCGAACTTCGGTGGGTTTGCCAAAGTCCGGGTGGAAAACACTCAAGATCAGGCTCAGGAGCACGATGCCCGTTGCGGCAAGCGACCACATGTTGTTGACGACGAAGCGGATACGGTTGCGATTGGCCAGCCCTATCGCGCGCCAGATTCGCCCGGCGGCCCAGAAGCTGAGTCCGATGATGACGACGATCTTGATGCACGCGGCAATGGTCGGCAGCAGACCCGTCGCATCCAGGTTATAGAACAGGATTAACAAGGCAACGATGCTGATGAGCGTACCGAGCATGAACTCGGCGATGATACCGGGGGCCTGTTGACGGAGTGCCCGGAAATTTCGCAAGCCGCCCAGAATGGCGCCTTTGTACTTGTACTTGAGCGCTTTTTCGATGCGCTTTTCGTTGACGATATCGTCGGGCACGTTGTTGCGGTCGTCTGTCATGGCGCCAGTATCGTCCGTTGTCTGGCGAACGTCCCTGCGGTCCGTCTCAATTTATGAGTGGACTGTGCTCAATTAGTGTGAAGTAGCTCACTAATCGGTGATTTTCGGCGACTCGGAAAGCCGTATGTTGATGCAGTTCCAAGATTTCAATTGTCGCAAATGCGTTGATACGCCTCGCAGAATGAATCTGCCGGTCACCGAAGAAACCAAGACAATGATGTCTGCCACACGACAATCGCATCGAGCTGCCGTGCGCCGCCCTGTCGGGCTGTGCACCGGGCTGCTGTGCGCGTTTGCCACCTGGTCGGTGGCCAGCGATGCGGCGACCGTGCGCGACGATTTTTCACAGAGAACCTGGAGCAACAACGACGGAACGGTCACCTGGAGTGGCGACTGGATAGAGGTCGACGGTAACTCGACGCCGCCGAGCCCCACGAGCGGCAACGTCTTCATCGATACCAGCGGGCGCCTGGACCTCGATGACCAGCCAAATACCAACGGCGAGCCAAGTGTTGCCCGCCAAGTCAATCTCAGTGGCGCGGTAACAGCGACATTATCTTTCGCCTGGGCGACAACAAATGGCGTTGATAACAACGACTCAGTGGTCGTGGAAATTTCCGCGAACGGCGGCGGCTCCTGGACGACGCTGGAAAATTTCACGGGCATCAATGGCGCGAACACTGGCACACGATCGTTTAACATCCTGGCATTCGCAACAGCCAACACGCAGATTCGATTTCGCGTCAACGAACGTTACAACGCGGGAAATGAATCGTTTCTGGTTGATTACGTGGAAATCGAATTTTCGGCAACGGGCACCGAACTGTCGGTTACCCAATCCGACACCCCGGACCCGGTCAACGTCGTCAACAGCCTGGCCTATACACTGACCGTTGCCAACGCAGGACCGGACAGTGCCACGGGTGTTGTTGTTACCGACACGTTGCCGGCTGGCGTCACCTTTCGCTCTGCTTCGGCGACACAGGGCAGCTGTGCTGAAAACCTTGGAATTGTCACCTGCGTGCTTGGCAACATCGCCAGCGGAGCAAACGCCACGATCAATATTGCCGTCGGCGCACCGTTTGTTACCGGCACGATTGTCAATACGGCAGTGGTCGCCGGCAACGAGATCGATCCCTTTCTCCCGAACAATACGAGTGTCGAAACGACGCTGGTACAAAATCTCAACGTCAATCAGCTTTGCTACCTGGTGGCTGACTCGGGCGGTGGCAATGGTGGCAACGACCTGTTCACCCGAATTGATACCGCTGATTTCAATCCGGCAACCAATGAAACAAACATCGGATCCGGTACCGGCACGTCCTCGATTGAAGCTATCGCGTTTAACTCCGCAACGGGGCTTGTCTATGCGGCCAACGGCAACCGGCTCGGCACTCTCAGCACAACAAGCGGATTGTTTCAGGCCTTGCCGCAAAGTTTCGGCACGGGCGGCGGTGCATTTGGCAGCGTGACGTTTGGTGACGTGGACGGTCTTGCCTACGATTCGGTAACCGGTGTCCTCTACGGGTCGCATCGGCGCAGCGGCAGCGATGTGCTGTTTCAGATCAACATGGCCACGGGGGCCCATGTACCCAATGCTTTCGGAGCCGGCATTGACTATGTGGCCATCGTGCCGGTATTCGGTAACACGCTTGTCGACGACATTGCGATCGATCCGACGACGGGCACAATGTATGCGACGATGAACAGCGGTGGCAGCACTGACCGCCTGGTTATCGTTGACAAAGCGACCGGCTTGACAACGAACGTGGCGTTGATCACCGTTCCCGACATCGAAGGGCTAGGCACCGATCCCAGCGGCCAGCTCTGGGGCACCAGCGGCACGCAGGGCGTTCTCTACGAGATTAACAAGGCAACCGGTGTCGGTTCCAATGGCCGACAGATAAACAATGGCGATGATTACGAAGCTGTTGACTGCTATGCCATATCGCCGAGCGTGTCATCCGACCTGGGTGTTACAAAAGCTGTCGACGATGCAACGCCAAGCGAAGGTGGAACTGTAAGTTACACGGTAACCGTAGCAAATGCGGGACCGGGTCCTGCGAGTGTCGTGCAGTTGACGGACTTGCTTCCGCCAGGTGTCACGCTGGTGTCGGCGACACCTGGCCAGGGCACCTACGACTCGATGTCGGGCGACTGGTACGTTGGCAGCCTCGCCGTCGGCAGCAGCGTTTCGCTACTATTGCAGGCCAGCGTTGACGCTGGCACGGGCGGCTCAACCATCACCAACACGGCGAGCGTCGATTTTCTCAGCCAGAACGATCCGAATTCCAGCAACGACATTGCAATGGTCGACATTGCGCCGCAGGGCACTCCGAGTCTGACCGTCCTGAAGACGATGATGACGCTCGATGACCCCGTGAACGGCACGACAGCGCCCAAGGCCATACCGGGTGCAACAGTCCTGTACCTGATCGTGACCACGAACTCGGGCGCAGGATCGGTCGATACCGACTCGCTGCAAGTGATAGACCCGATTCCGGCAGGCGTGGCCCTCCGAGTTGCCGACTTCGACGGCTCGACACCCGGCCCGGTGCAGTTTGTCGATGGTGCAACCTCCAGTGGGCTGAGCTACACGTTCGTCGCACTCGACGACATTACAGACGACGTTGAGTTTTCAGACGATGGCGGTGCGACATTTGACTATGCGCCGACTCCTGACGGGGATGGCAACGATACATCAGTGACGCATATTCGAATCAACCCCAAAGGCGCTCTGCAGGGAAATACGGGCAGCGGCAATCCGAGCTTGCAACTGGCCATCAAAGCGATTGTCGAGTAGGCGGGCGAGGCGCCGGAATGTGTTCGTTAGCCAATAGTCGCGTTGTAGGCGACTGCCTGGTAGACCTGGGTTCCCAGCGCCACGATGGCAAACCCGCGTTGAAACTGCTCGTTTCGGGTAAAGGCGGCGATCGCGCATCCCATCAGGACGACAATTACAATCAACGGATAGGATATTCCCAGGCCCCTGAAATAATCACTGCCTTTCAGAAGGGTATCCCCAAGGTCCAGAACGTAAGCGGCTGCGAGCAGGCCGAAAAACCATTGGCGCATTGACAGGAAATAATCCCGGTACCCGTCATAGTCGCCCATATCGCCTGGGAACAGCAGCGCGCAGATGAAGTACAGGATGACCGCGTAGCAGGTGACGTAAAGGTAAAGGCCGAGAGACCAGACCTCGACAGAACTCAGCGCAATTTGCCACCCCCACCACCAGACGACGGTAAAGAACATGTAGGCGACCCAGATGATATGCGTCCAGTACACGGACTCGCGTCCCGGGTGCTGAACGATCTGTGCCAGTCCGTAAAGCAACTGAGTGATACTCAGGCCGATAATTATCGAGGTGAGTACGGCGACGTATTCGTAGGTGTTCATCGTGCGCCTCAAACTGTCAATTGCGTCCCAGGTATTATTCTGTCAGGAGCCCTTCCGTCCGTAGCGGGCCATCGCCTTGTCGACGAATATTGTTACCGCAAGATAAATTGCGAAGAAAATCAGGATTCTGACCGAGAATTCGAGCATGCCCAGCAGCCGGTAAACAGCCATCGCTGCAAGGGCACCTACCAGTCCAGGAATGTATTTCAACATAGTAATTACCTCTGCCTTTTCGGTGTGCCACCGAGGCGTTTTCTAAAGGACGTTGGATGTTAATATACCCCTGACCGGCAAAGCCAAGCATCAATTTTGCTTCGTCGTCGCAATGAACCATGTAATGACCCAATTTGGCCCGCTGCACGTTTGAGTGCAAAAAAGCAGGGCCGGCCACAAAGGATTTGCATTGAAAAAAAACGAAGCTCCGTTGTCGGTGCTAGTACTGTGTACCGGGAACTCCTGCCGCAGTATTCTTGCCGAGGTATTGTTCAACGAACTCGGAGGCGAGCGATTTCTTGCCTATAGCGCCGGCAGCCAGCCGTCAGGTACCGTGAATCCCGGCGCACTGAAAAAGCTGGCCAATGAAGGCCACCGCACGGACGGCCTCAGATCGAAGTCCTGGGACGAGTTCAGCGGTCCCGGCGCCGTACCGGTCGATATCGTCATAACCGTATGCGACAGTGCCGCAGGCGAGTCCTGTCCGCTTTGGTACGGCAGCCCGATTACCGTGCACTGGGGTATTCCCGATCCGGCCCATGCGAGTGCTGCCGAGGCTGACGCTGCATTCGATCGCACCTACCAGCAACTTCGGTCGCGGATCGAGCAGGTGATGGAATTGCCGCTGGAGAGTCTTGATCGCCGCCACTGGAAAGACGCTTTGCAGCGCATCCATGAGGCGGCGCAAATGCGCGAGGCTGAAGCTACGGCTTAGTTTTTGTCTCGCTGAGTTCAGCCGCCAGGGCCTCCCAACGGGTGACGGGCAGGTCGCAGTGCGTACCGATGCAGCGATACGCGAGCGTTTCGCCTTCAACCGCTTTGCGATCGGCGAGTGCACCGGGCAGGACATCTTCGTCAGCATCGATCGCGAAGACCATGCGTCTCGGTGCATACAGCCGGGCGGCGGAGTCGCGCCAGCGTGTGGTCTCCTCGGCGTCGCCGCGGATGACAATCACCTCGGGGTGTTGCAGGTATTCCTCGAGGGCGGTGATCAGGCTCACGTGGCCGTGCGGATATTCTTCGATAGCCTGCCAGGCACCGCGTATCGTGCGCTCGGCTGCATCCAGGTAGCGCGACTCGCCCAGCAGAAAGCCGAGTCGCTGCAGCGCAAAAGCGGCAATACCATTGCCGGAGGGTACCGCTTCATCTGCGAGCGGTTTTGGCCGGTGAATCAGTTGTTCATGATCGTTGGCGGTAAAGTAAAACGCACCGCGCGTACGGTCTTCAAAGTGATCCAGCATCAGCTCCGCAAGTTGCACGGCAAATGCCAGTTGGGCGCTGTTCCATCGCGACTGCAGTAATTCGAGAATCGCATCGAGCAGGAATGCATGATCATCGAGATAGGCCGGAAATCGCGCCTTGCCATCCTTGTAGCTCGCCAGCAGGCGTCCGTCTGTTAGCAAATGCTTGCGTATGAAGTCGGTGGCATTCGATGCTGCGTCGACCAGCTCCGGGCGATCAAGGGTGCGACCGGCGATGGCGAGACCACGAATGGCCAGCGCGTTCCACGACGTCAGCTGCTTCTCGTCGCGTGCGGGGGCTACCCGTTTTGCGCGCTCCGCCAGGAGAATTTTCTTGGCGCGTTCGACGAGTTCATGCGCATCGTCATTCTCGAGCGGCTCGTGAACCGTCAGGTGATGCTTGCCCTCGAAATTCGCCTCGCGATCCAACCCGAAGCGTTTTGCGAACACCGGGTAATCCTCGCCCAGCAGTGCCTCGACCTGATCCGGAGTCCAGAGATAGTACAGGCCTTCCTCGCCCTCGGAATCCGCATCACGCGTTGAGTAAAAGCCGCCATTCGGTGCCAGCATGTCGTCAAGCATCCAGTCCGCCGTTGCGTTTGCCGTGTAGGCAAACAAAGGATCACCGGTTGCAAGGGCCGCCTGCGCGTACATTGCCAGCAGCGGTCCGTTGTCGTACAGCATTTTTTCGAAATGCGGAATTTGCCAGTAGCGATCGACGGTATAGCGACAGAATCCGCCGCCAACGTGGTCGAAGATTCCACCGTCGGCCATGCGCGTCAATGTCAGCGTCGCCATGTACAGGGCATCGAGATCGGGGTCGTCGCCGGCGGCGCTTGCACGCCAGTGCCGCAGTAAACGATCGATGGTCGTTGCGTGCGGAAACTTTGGCGCCGAACCAAAACCACCGAACTGGCGGTCGAACGTACCCGCAAATGTATCGCGCGCTTTCTGCAATGGACCGGCGTGCAATTCCGCCAGGTCGGGCGACACGGTCGGTTCCAGTTTCTTGAACACTCCGACCAGCCGGTCGCCCTGTGCTCTGACTTCCTCGCGCTGTTCCTGGTAGTAAGCCGCCACTTTTTCCAGCAGATCATCAAATGCCGGCATGCCATGACGTGGCTTGTCAGGAAAATAGGTGCCGCCGAAAAACGGCTTCTGGGTTTCGCCGTCCAGAAACATCGTCAAAGGCCAGCCGCCGCCACGCTGTGTCAGTAGTTGGTGCGCCAGCTGATAAATCTTGTCGACGTCGGGTCGCTCCTCCCGATCCACCTTGATATTGACGAACAGGCGATTCATGACATCGGCGATTCGTTCGTTTTCAAAGGATTCGTGTGCCATGACGTGGCACCAGTGGCAGGCCGAGTAGCCGATCGACAGCAATACGGGTTTGCCGCCGTCTTTTGCTAGCCGAAATGCCTCGGGTCCCCACGGATACCAGTCAACCGGGTTCTCCGCGTGCTGCAGCAGGTAGGGACTGGTCTCTGTGGACAGGTGATTCGGCATTCTCGCATCTGGCTGGCGCCCGCCACTATGACCGGCTCTTCATCTTGACTATGATACCCATCTTATTGAGCCAGCTGGCAGGAATCGATGCTGACATACCCCGAGATCGACCCGGTCATTTTCTCGATCTGGATATTAAAGATACGCTGGTACGGACTGATGTACGTGATCGCCTTCCTGCTGGCCTGGTGGCTGGCGAAAAGGCGTTGCAATCGCAGTGACTCACCGGTCAATGCCGAGCAGGTCGACGACCTGATGTTCTACGGCATGCTGGGTGTCATTGTTGGCGGGCGAGTGGGCTATGCACTGGTCTACGGCTGGGACCAGCTCACCAGCGATCCCTTGTATCTCTTCAAAATCACGCAGGGCGGAATGTCGTTTCATGGCGGTTTGCTGGGCGTCATGACCGCGATGTGGTTGTACGGGCGCAAGCTGGGCCATTCGATCTGGCGTATGACGGACTTTGTCGCGCCCATTGTGCCGCTCGGACTCGGCTTCGGTCGCATCGGCAATTTCATCAACGGCGAATTGTGGGGCAAGCCCACTGATGTACCCTGGGGATTTATCGTTGATGGTGTTGGCGTGCACGCGTCGCAACTCTACGAAGCCATTCTCGAGGGTCTCGTGTTGTTTATTATTCTCTGGTGGTATTCGGCAAAACCGCGACCATACCTCGCGGTATCCGGCATGTTCCTGCTGTTCTACGGGATATTCCGATTTTTCGTCGAGTTCTACCGTATACCCGACGCACATCTCGACTACCTGGCACTCGGCTGGGTCACGATGGGCCAGGTATTGAGCGCCCCGATGATTCTCGCCGGCCTGATGCTCGTCGTCGTGGCGTATCGCAACGACAATAAAGTGGCTGAGGCCTGACATGCGTGCCTATCTCGACCTGATGCGCCATGTTCGCGATCACGGTAACGTCAAGAGCGATCGCACCGGCACCGGCACGCTGAGTATTTTCGGCCACCAGATGCGATTCGACCTGAGCGAGGGTTTTCCGCTGGTTACGACCAAGAAACTGCATGTTCGCTCGATCATTCACGAGCTCCTGTGGTTCCTGAGCGGCGACAGCAATATTGCCTACCTGCAGGATAATGGCGTTTCGATCTGGGACGACTGGGCGGATGAGAACGGTGAACTCGGCCCGGTTTACGGCGTTCAATGGCGTAGCTGGCCGACGCCCGACGGCAAAAATGTCGACCAGATTGCACAAATCATGCAGCAATTGCGCGACACGCCCGATTCCAGGCGCATCCTGCTAAGCGCCTGGAACGTTGCCGAGATCGACAACATGGCGTTGCCGCCGTGCCATTGCCTGTTCCAGTTCTATGTAGCCGATGGAAAATTGTCGTGCCAGCTATACCAGCGAAGCTGCGATATTTTTCTTGGTGTGCCGTTCAACATCGCATCGTACGCATTATTGACTCACATGCTGGCGCAACAGGCAGACCTCGGTGTGGGCGATTTCGTCTGGACAGGCGGCGACTGCCACCTGTATTCCAATCACCTGGATCAAGCCGACGAGCAGCTCAGCCGGACGCCATTGCCATTGCCTCGACTGGCGATCAAACGCCGACCGGACAGCATCTTCGACTATCGCTACGATGACTTTGAGATTCTCAACTACCAGTCGCATCCGCACATCAAGGCCGCAGTTGCCGTTTAACGCCTGGCCTGGACCTCGCTGTCGACAACCCAGTTTCCGACGGCGCGCCCCATGTGATGCACTTCCAGGCTTTCCCAGACGCCGGCGCTGAAAAACGGATCGCGCATTACGAATCGTTCCGCATCGACCGGACTGTCTGCTTTTACGATCATGATTGAGCCAGACGGGCGCCCGCTCTCGTCTTTCAGACCGGCGGCCAATGCGACACGGTCCATCACTGAATCGAGATGTTTCAGGTGATCCGCGAGCGCCTGAGCACGTGGATGTTCAGAGCCGGGTTGGTCGCGACAAAACACAAGATATTTCTCAGCCATTCAAAACGTATCCGTATTTGTCGCCCAGACCCAGCTCCCGGCATATTTCCAGGCCGATCACCAGTCGTTTTTCGGACAGTGAGCTCAGCGGTTTGCGAAGCGGTCCGGCAGGCAAACCCACCGCACCCATCAAGGACTTCAGCGCTACCGGGTTGATGGCGGAGTAAACAAAGTGCAGTAGCTGAAGGTTTTTCAGCCATTCAATCCTGCACGCTGTCGCGTCTTCCCAGGAGGTCCACGGCGTTGAAATAACCGTCATTTCCTTAGGGATAATATTTCCCGACATATTCGCGGTGCCATGCCCGCCCAGCGCCATGAGTGGAATAACGAGCCCAAGATTCGGACTGTCGCAACACATTAATGAAATATCGGGATCGCCAGCCGCGGTCTGAGCCACCTGGCCAACGCGCGATGTCGACTCCTTGCTTACCACGATATTTTCGTGCCTGGCCAGACGCAGCAATGAGGTATGCGAAAGATCGGTGTTCACTCTCGGCGGGTTGTTGTAAATGCCGATGGGTATTTCACTCGCATCGGCAATTTCGAGAAAGTACTCGGTGATGTCGGCCTCGGGCGCGGAGATGTAGGGCGGCGCCGCAACGATCGCTCCGTCGGCACCGTGCGATGCGGCTATATTGCAATACCGCAGGGTTTGTTCAGTGTTTGGGCCTGTGCACCCGTACCACATCTCAAGTCCCGCTGGCTTCATCGGCATCGTTCGCTCGACAATCTGCGCTCGCTCCTTTGGCGTCAACATCGAGACTTCACCGGTCGAGCCCATTATCAGAACTGCAGACGTACCGTTCCTGGCCTGAAAGTCGAGGAGCGTTCTAAAGCCTTCAAAATCGACTGACCCGTTTGCATTCATTGGCGTTATCAACGCAACGAAGGACCCCCGCACTTTCTTACTCGCCATCTCTTACCTTCTCGTGGTTTGAACAAAAACACCGGCTCGACTGATTCGACCCGGAGTAACGTTTGCTACTGGCCATGTCGACAATTTGGCACAGTAGACTTGGCGTGACCAATCCCCATAACACACAAAATCATTACCAATCATCAATTCAGGCGCCCGTCAGGTGCCTGTCACGCTGCGGGTTCACCACCTGGCTTGGCCAGCGCAGACGAGTTGCCGGGCGGCTCAACCTCTTGCTGACACCTCCGCCTGGTAGGATTCGATAAGGGTCAATATCCAGTTGCGAAACGCGACGACCGGCTCGTACTCATACTGATTGTTGGGCGAGATCAAATAGTAGCCATAGTCGCTTTGCGACGGCTCGTCGACGATGATCTCGAGTTCGTTGTTCTGAAGTTCTCTTTCAATCAGGAACTTCGGCAGCAAGCCCGCGCCGAGTCCGGCCACCGCCGCCTGGGAGATTGTTGAAAACTGCTCGAACACGAGACCGTGCTCGACGGTGACAGAGGAATCGATTGCACGGAACCACGATTCCCAGGCATCCGGGCGACTTGCGAGATGCAGCAGGGGCAGTTTCGCAATGTCACCGACGGTCTCAATCGGGTGATTCTCCAGCATCCTGGGTGAACAAACCGGTACCGACATTTCACCCATCAAAAACGTACTGCGGGTGCCGGGCCAGTCTGGCAAACCGTAATGTATGGCGACGTGAATGTTTTCGTTGGCGAAATCGAAGGGCGATAATTTCGTCACGAAATTTACCGTGATATCCGGGTTCTGCTCGAGAAAAGATGGGAATTTCGGCATCAGCCAGCGGGTACCGAACGTCGGCAATATGGCCAGGTTCAAAGCGCCGGTGCGAGGCTTGGTTATCGCGGTCAGTGATGCTTTGCGAATCAGCTGTAATGCGGTGCTGATTTCCTGTGCATAGGTTCTGCCGACGCTGGTCAGTTGCAGCGGTTTGTGATCTCGCTTGAAAAGTTCGATGCCGAGTTGGTTCTCAAGTGCACTGATCTGGCGACTGACAGCGCCCTGGGTCACGTTCAGTTCGTGCGCTGCCGCGGTAAAGCTTCCTGCTCTTGCGGCGGCATCGTATGACATGAGCATACTGATGCTGGGAAGTAGTCGTCGATGATAGGACATGATGCGATCCAGGAGAGGCCCGGGTTTCTCAGCGCTCTTGCTCCTCTGTGGCCTTCGCGATCTCCTTGCCGATGTCTTCGACATGTCGTTTGGCGAGCACCGATGCCAGTTCATCATCGGCGGCGATCACAGCCTCCAGGATCGCTGCATGCTCCTTCCAATTGCCAGCCATGTTGGGTTCCGGGCGATTCGCGAAGATCCATTGTGTTTTTTCGTTGAGGGCCTTCATAAAGCCAACGAGGAATCGATTCTTGCCCGCCACGGCGATCTGGTTGTGGAACGTGTTGTTGAGCTCGGTCAGGACCTCAATGTCGTTCGTCGCATCCGCGCGGTTGCCTTCCTCCAGCAATTGTCGAAGATTGGCCCGGACTTCGTCACTGCACCGCCGGGCGGCATATTTCGCGCTCATGCCTTCGAGCTCGGCTCGCAGTTCGATAATTTCCTGCACTTCATCGACCGAGAGCAGTGCGACGCGTGCGCCTTTCCTCGGATTGATTTCCACCAGGCCTTCGACCTCCAGGACGCGCAAAGCCTCCCGGACCGGGTTGCGGGAGACATCAAAGGCTTTGGCAAGGCCCACTTCGGTCAGCCGCTCGCCAGCCTTGAACTTGCCGCTAAGAATGGCCGCTCGCAGCGTTTCGGTGATCGCCATATTGATGGATTTGTGTGAACTGCCAATGCCGGCCCAGGCGGCCGCAAAGTCAGGCTCTACTTGATCGTTTTCAGGTCGTTCGTCAGTCATTCCGTTTGCTCGATGGTCCATCCGCCGGGGTGATCAGGCCTGCCGCCCGGCTTATTTCATGATGATTGGTAATGGGTTGCGTTTGTTTTTGGCCAATCGTCGGCGGTTTAGGCCGTTTATCGGGTCCCGATGTGATCATAGTGAACATTGTATACGATAACTCGGCCGTTGGGCGCCGTGCATTGGTTGCAAAACCCCGAGCCCTACTGCAATATTGTATACAATGGACAATTTGATTGGTAGGCCCACAGTCCTGGGGCCAGATATGTAGGGGGGATCCTGATGGGCAATCGCGTCGTTATCGTGGGTGGTGGATGGGCCGGATCAGCTGCAGCCGTGAGCGCTCGCAAGGCCGGTGCCGATGAAGTGATACTTCTTGAACGGACGGACAGCCTGCTGGGCACCGGGCTGGTCGGCGGCATCATGCGGAATAACGGTCGTTTCACCGCGACCGAAGAGATGATTCAGCTTGGCGGTGGTGATTTGTTCAAGGTCTGTGACGACAATTCACGCCACGTCAATATGGCGTTTCCCGGCCACAAGCATGCGTCGATTTACGACGTCAACAAGATCGAAGCGGCGGTTAAACGCTGCCTCGTCGAGAACGGCGTGGAAGTCTGGACTTTCAGTCGAACCACAGACGTTGAAATAAGCAACGGTTCCATTACAGCCGTATTTCTCGAGGGTGGCACCCGGGTTGAAGGTGATGTGTTCATGGATACCACCGGAACCTGTGGCGCACAAACCCTGTGCACTGACAACGGCAATGGATGCGTAATGTGTGTCATCCGCTGCCCGACGTACGGGCCACGAGTCAGTCTCGCTGGCCTGTGCGGAATCGAGGAACGTGATGGCAGGAAACCCGATGGCTCTTACGGTGCGATGAGCGGATCCTGCAAACTCAGCAAGGAAACCATCGATCCAAAAATCATTGAAGAGCTTGAACGTACCGGCCTGGCGATGATTCCGCTGCCGAAAGAAATGGTCAATGAAAGCAAGCTTGGGTCAAAGGCCTGTGCCCAATACGCACTGAAAGAATACGCCGAAAACGTCATTCTGCTCGATACTGGTCACGTCAAGCTGATGACACCTTTCACACCGCTCCATGAACTCAGACAGTTACCCGGCATGGAGGAGGTCAAATATGTTGACCCCTATGCAGGAACAGTGGGCAACTCCATGCGCTTTGCGAATATTTCGCCTCGCGATGATGCGCTTCAGGTAATTGGCGATATCGACAATCTGTTCTGTGGCGGCGAGAAGGCCGGATTGCTTGTGGGTCACACGGAAGCGATGGTGACCGGCGCAATCGGCGCACACAACGCCGTTCGAGCAATGGCAGGCAAGGAACTATTGCAGGTTTCCACGAAACTGGCCGTTGGCGACGCGATCAAGAACGTCCGTGAAGAAATGGACCAGGAAGGTGGCATGGGCAAGAAATACACGTTCTCGGGTTCCGTCTACTTCAATCGCATGAAAGACAAGAACCTCTACACCACCGATGTAGAAGCCATCAAGAAGCGCGTGGCAAAAGCCGGATTGACCGGAGTTTTAGCGCAAAAGGTCGCCTAGTCATGGCATACATGATCACCGCCGAGTGCGTTAACTGCAGTGCCTGTGAGCAGGAGTGCCCCGTACAGGCAATCTCTGCAGCAGCGGACCAGTACGTCATCGACCCGAACGTCTGCGTTGATTGTGTGGGCTATTTTGAAGAGGCTCGTTGCAAATGGGCCTGCCCTGTCAATGCGTGTATCCCCGAACGGGAAACCTATCTCGCTCGCGCCGCGACCATGGTCGCGAAGGGCGTGAAGCCAGTGGTATTCAAAGACGGTGATTCAGTCGGCGGGAGGGTGCTGTCGGATTAGAAACGAGCCTGCTCGGTGCCCACGGTCCGAGCGGAAAGCCTGTAAATCATGGAGAAGTAAAAGGATGTTAGGTTCTGAAGTACTGGTAAAGATGTTAACGGGGTACGGGGTCGACACCATTTTCGGTGTTCCCGGCGATACGAATGTTCCGCTTTACACGGCCCTGGATGATGCCAGGGGTGAGATTCGGCATGTCATGGCACGAGATGAGCGCGGTGCCGGATTCATGGCCGATGCCTATGCCCGGGTCTCGAACAAGGTTGGCGTATTCGAAGCACCCTCTGGTGCAGGCGCAATGTATTCGTTGCCACCGCTCGCCGAATCAAATGCGTCGTCCGTTGCGGTCATACTCTTTACGATCGACGTACCGCTGATCTGCGAAGGCAGGGGAGTCATTACAGAACTGGACTGCAAGACGCTGTTTGACCCGGTCTCGAAAGCATCCATACAGGTAAAGTCAGCCGAGAAAATTCCGGAAATCGTTCGTCGGGCGTTCCGTATTGCGACAACCGGCAAGCCGGGCGCCGTTCACGTGGTCGTTCCTGAAGACATGCTGAAGGCCGAAATTGATCTTGGCAAGGTTTCCCTGCACGTAGAGGAAGAGTGCAAAATGTTTCCGGCGATTCGGTCGGTCGCACCATCGGATACGCTGCGGGAATTGATGACCCTGTTGTCGCAGGCAGAACGACCTTTGCTGGTTGCGGGCGGAGGCGTCAATCGCTCGATGGCACAGCCCGAACTCCTCGAGTTCATCAATCGATTCCAGGTTCCGGTTGTCAGCACGATTACCGGCCAGGGCGCGATTGAACCGAACCATCCGCTGGAGATCGGTGTGATCGGTGACAACGGATTTCATCCGCATGCAAACAAGGCGCTTGACGAATCGGACCTGACGATTTATCTCGGATCAAAAGTCGGCTCGGTCGTCACAATCGGCTGGACCTTTCCGAGCGAACGACCTGAAAGAAAGATTGTCCAGGTTGATATAGACGCTGACGTGCTCTCAAATAATACGCGAAATACGCTCTCCATCTTCGGCGATGTCAAGGCGGTATTGGCGGAACTCCTGAAGATTGACGACATTGAGCTGGGTGACTATTCAGCGTGGGTTACCGAGGTGAATGGTTGGAGAAGTAACTTCTGGATTAATGCCCAGCCGCTATTCAACGAACGCACAAAACCGGTACGACCTGAGCCTGTCGTAAAAGCATTCAACGACCGCATCACAGGCGCAGTGAATATTTTGTCGGATGCCGGTACCCCCACGCCCTACATGACCCGGTTTCTCAGGCTTGCGGACCCGGGGTCTCGCTTCATTATTCCGCGTGCGTTCGGAGGCCTGGGCTATGCAATACCGGCGGTTGTTGGCGCGTGGATGGCGGAACCGGAAAAACGGCCAATCGGATTGTTCGGCGATGGATCACTCGGCATGACGGCCGGTGAACTCGAGACGCTGGTTCGGTTGAAGTGTCCTGCGTTGCTCATCCACTTCAACAATGCGTGCTTCGGGTGGATCAAGGGTCTGCAAAGACTCGACGGCTATGATAATGATAACTGCTACTCGGTCGATTTCGACGCGACGAAGGCCAGTGCCGTGGCGGAAGCATTTGGAATGAAAGCCTGGCACGTTACGGACATGGATGAGCTGGAGACTGCTATGGACGAAGCCTTCGCCTATGATGGTCCTTGCCTGATCGATATTGTCGTTGAATCGTTGGCTGAACGCGTGCCGCCGGTGTATTCGTGGTTGAAAAAGCGCGGCAAAGACCCGTTGTCGAATAAGGCTGATGCGGTGTGGTATAGCTAGGCCAGGAGGAATTCGGGACCCGATGAAAACTGTTGATTGTACCGACACTGAGCAAGAACACTCGTGCGAACAAGACCTGGCGCGCGCCGTTGTGACCGTGGTTTCGGTTGACGGCGACCGAGTTCATGTTGAGTCAGCCGGAGGTGCTGCCTGCAGTCGGTGTGCAGGCTCCGGCGGTTGTGGAACCAAGTCTCTGCTGGCGATCTTTGGCAACAAGGCGATGCCGCTTGTTCTGGACAACAATCTTGGCGCCAGGGTCGGTGACCAGATTGAAATCGGTATCGAGCACAACAAGATCCTGAAACTATCGGCACTGTCGTATCTTTTGCCGATCATCGGATTGCTGGGTGGCGGTGCGTTGAGTGCGGTAGCAGAGACCAGCGACATCGTAGCGCTCGGCCTGGGGCTGTGCGGCCTTGGGATCGGATTTGCGTACAGTCGCCATCTCTATAGCTCCGAGCGATGGGAGCGGGAGATTCTTCCTGTTTGCATGCGGCTGGTCTCGTCCGGCGATGAGCAATACGTCGAATTGAAGTCGCTCGGCTAGGGATTACAGGAGACGTTGATGAAAGAATATGCTCTGCTCGTAATCGCCACGGCCCTGGTCAACAATGTTGTCCTGGTGAAGTTCCTGGGCCTGTGCCCGTTCATGGGTGTGTCGAATAAAATCGATACGGCGATCGGTATGGGATTTGCGACGACCTTCGTCCTGACATTGTCGGCAGTGGCCAGCTGGGCGTTGAATACCTTTGTCCTTGAGCCTCTGAACGTCGAGTTTTTACGAATTCTCACGTTTATTCTGGTGATCGCCGCTGTCGTGCAGTTCACGGAAGTGTTTATTAAAAAAGTGTCGCCGATGCTCTACCAGGTACTTGGCATTTTCTTGCCGCTGATTACAACCAATTGCGCGGTACTGGGCGTCGCTTTATTGAACACACAGGAGTCGCATACATTCATGCAGAGCCTCGTGTACGGCCTTGCTTCGGCACTGGGTTTCACATTGGTGATGGTAATTTTTGCCGGCTTGCGAGAACGACTGGCATCAGCCGATGTACCGGAAAGTTTCGAGGGGGCACCGATTGGATTCGTGACGGCTGGTCTGCTGGCGCTGGCTTTTCTCGGTTTTGCGGGACTCGCAAGCTGATGGAGAACGACGATGATTGAGGCAGTACTCTCATTAACCGCGCTCGGAGTTGTGCTTGGCGTTGTGCTTGGATTGGCGGCCCGTTACTTCAAGGTCGAAGGCAATCCGCTGATCGATGAAGTCGAAGCGATTTTGCCTGGGATTCAATGTGCGCAGTGCGGCTACCCGGGCTGCAGACCTTATGCCGAGGCAATCGTGAACGATGGTGACGTGGTCACGAAATGCCCGCCAGGCGGGATGTCAACCGCCGCATTACTGGCCGAGAAGATGGGTGTGGATCTGGACCTGTCGTCGATGGAGGAAAAGGAAAAGACGATTGCCTTCGTCGATGAATCCCTGTGCATCGGTTGTACCCGGTGCTTCCAGGTCTGCCCGACCGATTCCTTGCTGGGTGCACCGCAGCAGATTCATACGGTTATTCCCGAAGTCTGTACATCCTGCGAAGAATGTATTCCGATGTGTCCGACCGGGGCGCTTCGCATGGTCCCGATTGAAACCACTGTTCAGACCTGGCACTGGCACAAGCCGGCTTCGCCAGGCCACCAGGCCCGCACACGATGAACATTTTCGGTATCCGCGGCGGTGCGAAGGTCAGTGGCCGAAAAGAGCTGACGGCCGAAACACCCGTTGAGAAGCTGCCGATGCCGCGCCTGTTGCATGTTCCGTTGCAACAGCATGTTGGCTCCCCCGCGGTGCCCATTGTGACGGTCGGCAGCCGGGTCAAGAAAGGGCAACTCATTGCCGAAAGCAAGGGTACGGTTTCGGCGCCGGTCCATGCCCCGACATCGGGTTTCGTTACGCGAATTGGAAACCATCTCGCACCCCATCCGTCCGGACTGCCCGTCCTGACCTTGTCGATGGAACCGGACGGCCGCGATGAGTGGTGCAAACTTCCGGAACCCCTGGAGCTTGAGACGGCCAGTCCCAAGGAAATCGCCGAGCGTGTATCGGAGGCGGGCGTCGTCGGCATGGGAGGGGCCGCTTTTCCATCCGCCGTCAAACTGTCAATGGGTGAAAAATACTCCCTCGACAGCCTGATACTGAATGGCGCCGAGTGTGAACCCTACCTGACATGTGACGATCGCCTGATGCGGGAACGCGCGGCCGAGACGATCATCGGGACTCGTTACATGATGAAGGCACTGGGCGTCGAAAAGGCTTATATCGCCATTGAGGACAACAAGCCTTCGTCATTCATTTCAATGCAGGTCGCAGCAGGGCAGGACTCCGGAATCGAGGTGGTTTATGTGCCTGCTCGATATCCCATGGGATCATCGGCGCATCTCGTGCAGGCGATTACCGGACGCGAGACACCGGCTAGCGGCAGAACGGCCGACCTCGGAGTCATTGTTAATAATGTCGCAACGGCATTCGCCGTGTATGAGGCCTGTAAGCTGGGGCGCCCATTAATTTCCCGGATTGTCACCTTAAGCGGTGAGGCGGTAAAACGGCCTGCCAACTACGAAGTGCTGGTGGGCACGCCGGCCTCCGATCTGATGAAACAAAGCGGTGGCCTGATTGAGGAGCCGAAACAACTGTTGATGGGCGGCCCGATGATGGGACAGCCGCTGCCGAATCTTGAGGTGCCGATCGTCAAAGGTACTTCCGGAATACTGGCGCTCCGGGGTACCGAAATCCCCGAACAGAACATCATGCCCTGCATAGGCTGCGGAAGCTGCGTCGCGGTTTGTCCTGCCGGCCTGCTACCGATGGAAATGATGAATCGAATCGACCACGAGGATGTGGATGGCGCGGACGAGATCGGGCTCCGCGATTGTATTAGCTGCGGATCCTGCAACTATGTTTGCCCGTCGCACATTCCACTCGTGCAGTTTTTCAACTATGGAAAAGGGCGGCTCAAGGAGCAGGACACCGACAAACGCAGGCACGACAAGATCAAGGTTCTTACGGAAGCCCGTGAGAAGCGACTCGAAAAGCAGGGGTCGTGATGCATACCATTCCCGAAATGAGCGGGCCGTATGTTCGCAAGGAAAAAAGCGTCACGCGAACAATGACGCTGGTCATGCTGGCGCTGGTGCCGGCGACAGCCTATGGCCTTTATCTCTACGGGTGGCCGGCGATCATTCTGTTTACTCTCGCAATTGCATCAGCATTGCTTTTCGAAATCCTGTCTTTGCTGATCGCGAAAAAGCCTGTCGTCCGGTTTGTCAGCGATGGTTCTGCCATGCTGACCGCGTGGTTATTGGCGATCAGTTTGCCGCCGTGGGCACCGTGGTGGGTTGCCGTGCTCGGCTCGGCCATCGCGATTATTATCGGCAAACATGTGTTCGGCGGCCTGGGGCAAAACGTCTTCAACCCGGCGATGGTCGGTCGCGTTGTGCTGCTGCTGTCGTTTCCCCTTGAAATGACTGCATTTGTCAATCCGCTACCATTATTCAGCGCCGACGCACCGGGATTTCTGCAGGGCATACAGATTGTCTTTGGCGGTATGAGTATCGATGCCTATACAGGGGCGACGGTCCTTGACTCCGTCAAGGTGGCCGTCGGCCACGGCGGTGTCGTCGACGATGGTCTTGTCGGCGGGCGCAATCTCGGCCTGTGGCTGGCTGGCAACAACGCCGGAAGCATGGCGGAGGGTGCGGACGTCCTGTTACTGATTGGTGGAATATTTCTCATATTCACACGCGTCATTCGCTGGTTCATACCGGTCAGCACACTATTGTCGCTGGCGCTGATTGCGACCGTCTTCAACTGGATCGATCCTGCGGCGTATCCTGATGCCACGATCCACCTGTTCACCGGGTCGGCTTTGCTGGGTGCTTTTTTCATCGCCACAGATCCGGTTACATCGCCAACGTCACCTAAAGGTCAGCTGTTTTTCGGTGCATCACTCGGCGTGCTTATCTACCTGATACGTACCTGGGCGCAGTACCCGGAGGGAATGTCTTTTGCAATATTGTTAATGAATGCGGTCACACCCCTGATCAATCGTTACATGCGACCGAGAATTTTCGGCCGAACCAACAAGGGCGACCCACTAGGTCTGTCGCGCCAATAAATGGATAGGAAAACCGGGAACAAGAGCAAGTTTCGAGAGACTGTCGCGTACCAGGCGATCCTGCTCGGCGCCAGCACACTCGCCGCGACGACGCTGCTGAGCTTCGGCAACCTTCTGACAAAAGACGAGATCGCGCTGCGGATTGAAGAAGACCTGAAAGCATCGATATCGCAGGTCGTGCCCGACACCTTGTATGACAACGACTTACTCGCAAGCACCGTTACAGCGGAGAATTCGCAAGGCGAGCCGGTACTGGTATATCAGGCAACGCGGAACAACGCGGTGACCGCAGTGATTTTCGAGGTCAGCGAAAACGGTTACAGCGGCGTGATCCGATCGATAATTGCGGTTGCTCCGGATGGAAGCATACTGGGCGTGCGCATACTATCGCATAGCGAAACACCCGGATTGGGTGACAAAATTGAGGTTCAAAAAGATGACTGGGTGCTTGGTTTCGATGGCTTGTCGATAAATAATCCGAGCCGGAGCGGCTGGGCTGTGCGAAAAGACGGCGGCCAGTTCGACCAGTTCACCGGAGCGACGATTACTCCGCGAGCCGTGGTGAAATCGATTCGCGCCGGCCTCGAGTTTTTTGAAGAAAAGAAGCAGGTGCTGCTGCATGTAAATACGGAAAGCC
Organism: uncultured bacterium; assembly: GCA_963976365.1. Classification (GTDB taxonomy): domain Bacteria; phylum Pseudomonadota; class Gammaproteobacteria; order Steroidobacterales; family Woeseiaceae; genus UBA1847. Next base: position 58,804 of record CAXBKH010000018.1, read on the forward strand.
AACAATGAGTATCAATTACAAAGAAAATGCACGCGAAGGCCTTTGGACCAATAATATTGTGTTCGCACAATTGCTGGCGCTATGCCCGCTGCTCGCTGTCACGGGCACGGCGACCAATGGCCTGGGAATGGGTATTGCAACGGTGGTCGTTCTGGTGTTGTCGAATGCGACGGTGTCCCTGTTCAGAAACATAATTACGCCGGAAGTTCGAATCCCGGATTTCGTGCTTATTATTGCGACCGTGGTGACGCTGGTGGATATGGCAATGAACGCCTGGATGCACGAGTTGTACAAAGTGCTCGGCTTGTTTATTCCGCTGATCGTCACCAACTGTGCAATTCTTGGACGCGCGGAAGCGTTTGCCTCGAAGAATTCTGTGGCACCGTCCATATTCGATGGCCTGATGATGGGTTTGGGCTTTACGTTTGTACTGGTGATACTGGGAGCGAGCCGGGAGGTGCTGGGCAGCGGTACGCTGTTCGCCAACGCATCCATTCTGCTGGGCAGCGGTTTCTCGTTCCTCGAAACGACCTTGATCGAAGACTATCGCGGATTCTTGTTATTCGCTCTGCCGTCCGGTGGTTTCATCGCGCTGGGCTTTATCCTGGCGGGCAAGCGAATGCTGGACAAATGGCTGGAAAATCGCTCCGCCGCCAAGATTTTTGTCGGAAATCTGTCGACAGCCAAGTCAAAATAGTGGGTGATGTTGCATGACATCAGGTAATGATCAGCCCAAACTGAGGGTCAGCGTCGCCTACGCGACACCGCACAAGAATTTCTGGCGATATCTCGACTGCCCTGCCGGCGCGACCGCGATTGACGCGATCAATGCATCGGGCGTTCTTGCCGAATTTCCGGCCATCGATCTTGCCGCCAACAAGATCGGCATTTTCGGCAAGATCGCGAGCAGGGATACCGTGCTCAACGACGGTGACCGGGTTGAGATTTACCGACCCATTACGATCAGTCCGGAGCGCCTGCCGAAACGTAAATATCGCCTGCGCCCGGTCGAGCCGCTGGTCGAGGCGGCCGGCAGAATGCAGACGCTCAAGGTTCCCGAACTCAAAATCCTGACAAGCGAGGAGAAAGATGTGAGTCTGGCTGGTTTTCTGAGTGATTATGGATTTGTCGTCAAGGTCGATGTGACCGACCTGGATCGCAGTTTGGCCTGGTACCAGGATAAGCTGGGCTTCAAGCTTGACGACAATCACAGCGCAGGGTCATGGCGACAGCTGACCCTGGATGCCCTGCCCAACACCGCATTGGGCCTGTACCTGAATCCCGACGGCGCCGGTCTTGGCGGCAAAAAAGTGACGTTCGTCGTCACCGATATCAAGGCGGTTCGGGAAGGCCTCGTCACCAAGGGCGTTGATGTCGACGAAATTGTCGAACTCGGCGACTGGGTCAGGCTTGCATTTTTTCGCGATCCGGATGAGAACGTGTTCGGAATTCGTCAGAATCTGACGCCGCAATCGGGCGCCGCTCACCGGTGACCATCGTCAAATTGCCATTACAAGAACTCACAAAGAAGTGACGAATTCTCGATTGTCGACTCCTTGATTTGGCAGCACTATGGAACCGTCTAATAACGGTAACCCAACTGGCGGCAGTCATGGCAAATCAAGAGAAGTATCAAGCATCGGAAAAAGCACAGGCCTTCCTGGCGTCAGTGCAAAAGGGTAAGTACAAGCGAGAAATCATCACCGGGCTCGGCAAGTTTCTCGCCAATAAAGTACCCGAAGAAATGCAGGGCTTTTATTCCAAGTCCGAGCTGCAGACGCTTGTCGACCTGCGCGGAACAAAGCAGGACGTTGAGTCGCGGATGCCGGTCAAGATCACGCGCCACTATTTTGAGCTGGCGAAAACCAGTGCGGCGATTCAGACGCTGGTCAAAGCCAGCCCGAAAGAAACCTATGATCTGGAAGGCGCACCGGATCCCGGTAATCAAATGGACTACAGTCCGGTAGAAGGCCTGATTCACAAGTACGAACTTGGGCTGATTTACGTCGCATCGACGTGTTCCGCGCATTGCAGATTCTGTTATCGCGAAGAACTGATTGCCAAAAAAGATGTTTCCCGCCCCGACGGAACGATCGCGCCAAAAGGCTTGGCGCAAATTCCGGATATCGTCAACTATATTCTCAAGCACAACGAAGAGGTTGCTGCCAATGGTGGGCGTCATCCTGAAACCGGGCGTGAGAAGCTCCGCGAAATCTTGATGTCCGGCGGCGATCCGATGGTGCTGGGAAACAACAATATTGCTGAGTGGTGGTCTGCCCTGGCGGACGCCGGAATCGAGTCGATCAGACTGGGAACCAAGGAGCTGGCGTTTTACCCTGATCGCTTCGATGAAACGTTCTTCGACATGGTTGATAAATTTCACGAGGCGTACCCGTCAACGCAAATACGCCTGATGGTTCACTTCAATCATCCGGACGAGTTCCTGCTCAAGGATGCCGACGGGAATTATATCGACGATCCGGACGGCGGACTTGAGTGGGTGCCGAATACCAAACGGAGTATCAAAGAACTTGGCAAGCGGGAGTGGATCAGCATCGATAACCAGGCTCCGATTATCAAGGGAATTAATGGCGACCCGGACGCGTTGCGCATCATGCAGCGAGAGCTTCGCCGTAACAGGGTCGAGAACCACTATTTCTTCTGTGGCCGGGACATTATCGGCCACAAGGCGTTCAATCTTCCGATTGAGGAGGTTTGGCGCATTCTGAACGAGTCCCAGAAAGGCCTGTCCGGTGTTGAGAGCCATGCGCGGCTGTCCATTACCCATTACCGGGGCAAGACGGAAGTGGCGGCAGTCACAAATGAACCGCTGGCAGGTATTCCGGGAACGGAGAATGGCTTCGTCGTACTCAAACTCTTGCGCGGCGCTGCGGATGCTCCGGACCGGGGCAAGGTGACGATCGTTGGTCGCAATCCGGATGCGATCTGGTTCAGTGGTTACGATGACCGTGTGATCTTCGACGAAGCGGGTTTGTATACCCACGTCGGCGAGAAGCAAGAACCCAAGCCACTGCTGCAACAAGCCTGATCGATTCGAGGTATGAAGAAATGACATTCGTTGTTGGCGAAAACTGCATTCAATGCAAAGACACAGACTGCGTCGAGGTGTGCCCGGTCGACTGTTTTTACGAAGGACCGAACTTTCTTGTGATCAATCCGGATGAGTGTATCGACTGTGAGGACTGCGTACCGGTATGCCCTGAAGACGCCATATACTCAGAGGACGATCTTCCTGTGGAGCAAAAGGTATTTCTGAAACTCAATGCAGAACTTGCTGAAATATGGCCGAACATCACGGAGAAAAAAGACCCTCTGCCGGATGCGGCCAAATGGAGCGGTGTCGAAGGAAAGCTTAAGTATTTGGAGCGCTAGATCACGCATTAGTGACGCAATTTTATGATTCGCAAACTCTATGATTCGGCCGCATCGGCGGTAGCTGACGTATTTGATGGCGCCACTGTGCTGATCGGCGGGTTTGGCGAGGCAGGGAGCCCGATCGAGCTGGTTCACGCGTTGATCGACCAGGGAGCACGCGGGCTGACGGTCGTCAATAACAATACCGGGAGCGGGCATGTCGGCTTGGCGGCGCTGATCGAGAATGGCCGGGTTGCGAAAATGATCTGCTCTTTTCCACGAACGGCGAACTCAACGGTATTCCCGGACCTTTACTCCAGGAATGAGATTGAACTCGAATTGGTACCACAGGGCACGCTTGCGGAAAGAATACGCGCCGGTGGTGCGGGCGTTCCGGCATTTTATACTGCGACGTCGGTCGGTACCCAGCTCGCTGAAGGAAAAGAGCACAGGCAGTTCAACGGGCGCGACTATGTGCTCGAACATGCGCTGACCGCAGACTTCGCATTGATCAAATGCCGGCGTGCCGATCGTCTGGGCAATCTCGTCTACAATAAGACGGCAAGAAACTTTTCACCGGTCATGGCAACGGCTGCGCAAACCACGATTGTACAGGCGGACAACTGCGTTCTTGCCGGTGAGCTCGATCCGGAGTCGATCGTTACGCCGGCGATTTATGTCGACAGAATTGTCGAAGTTGCTACGCCGCTTCAGGAATCCGACCTGGTTGCGGCAGGAGTGCAATACCCATGACAGCAGGTGCGAATACGGTGGCAGGCTGGAGTCGTCAGGACATCGCAAGAAAAATTGCGGCTGACATACCCGACGGTGCTTTCGTGAACCTGGGTATCGGCATGCCGGAGAGCGTCGTGAACCACATTCCAGATGGCAGGGAAGTGATTTTTCATACCGAGAACGGACTGCTCGGTATGGGGCCGGCTCCACCGGCAGGTGAGGAAGACCCGGAGCTGATCAATGCCGGAAAAAGGCACGTAACGGCGATTACGGGGGCATCGTTTTTTCACCATGCCGACAGTTTCGCAATGATCCGGGGTGGGCACATCGACATCTGCGTACTCGGAGCGATGCAGGTTTCGCGAACCGGGGACCTGGCCAACTGGTCGATTGGCGAAGCCGACGCCGCACCAGCGGTCGGCGGTGCCATGGACCTGGTTGCCGGCGCGAAGCAAATCTTCGTTGCGACACAGCACTGCACAAAGGCCGGTCAACCCAAGCTGGTCGAATCCATCACTCTGCCGGCGACCGGCCTTGCCGTTGTCTCGCGCGTCTATACCGATATGGCAATTCTTGATATCCGTAACGGTGCCTTTGAACTGGTCGAACTCGCGCCAGGCATCGATTTGCAGACCCTGCAGGACAATACCGGTGCGGCGATCGTCGTTCCGGGCCATGCCGAAACCGGCATGGCCGCGTCACTATGAATACGACAATTCCACAACCGGCAGACGGCGAAGGGTCACCGTCGCGCAGTGAGGCGCTCTATCAGCGCGCCCTGCGGGTCATGCCCGGTGGATGCAGCCGAAACACCGTACTCAGGCAACCGCACCCGTTTTATGTTGATCATGGCAACGGTTGTTACGTTACCGACATCGAAGGCAATGAGCGCATCGACTTTGCCAACAACATGGCCTCACTGATTCATGGGCATGCTCATCCGGCAATAGTGGCGGCGGTAAGCGCACAGCTCCGTCGTGGCACGGCATTTACGCTGGCGACGGAGCAGGAGGTTCTGTACGCGGAAGACATGATCAGCCGTGTCGATGCATTCGAGAACATTCGATTCGTAAACTCCGGCACCGAAGCGGTGATGAGTTGCCTGAAGGCTGCTCGCGCGTATACGGGTCGGCCAAAGATAGCCAAAGTCGAAGGTGCCTACCATGGGCTTTACGACTATGCCGAAGTCAGCCAGACATCCAATCCGGGTAACTGGGGTGATGCGGACAGTCCGGCAAAAGTCCCCGTTTCATACGGAACACCGGAATCCACGCTGAATGACGTGGTGGTCATACCCTTCAACAATGCGGCACGAGCAATCGAAATTCTCGAGCGCGAAGTCGACAGCCTTGCCTGCGTCCTGCTGGACCTGGTGCCACATCGAATTGGCCTGATCCCTGCGGAGCGAGAGTACGTGACGGCGCTGAGGCAGTGGACCCAACGAAATGGAATACTGCTGGTTTGCGATGAGGTGATTACCTTTCGTTGCGGTTACCAGGGTGCGCAGGAATCGCTGGGCATTAAGCCGGACCTGACCGCGATGGGGAAAATGATCGGTGGTGGATTCCCTGTCGGAGCAATCGCTGGCTCACGTGACGTCATGAGCGTAATGGACCCGTTGAAGAAGCCGGTACTGTTTCCGCACTCCGGTACCTTCTCAGCAAACCCGGTTACGATGACGGCGGGCAGGGTGGCGATGCAGTTATTTGACCAGGATGCAGTTAGCCGGCTGAACGCGCTCGGTAATCGTGTGCGACGCCAACTGACGGAAGCGATTGCCATCGCCGGTGTTGCCGCCTGTGTTACCGGCCGCGGCTCCATGTTCCGTATTCTGATGAAGCCGGAACCCCCGACGGATTATCGGTCCGGGTATGCGAGCGACGAAGAGGTTCAGACGTTGCGGAATTTTCTCGACTACACAACGGACAATGGCGTGCTGCTGATCGGAACCGGTACCGGCATGTTATCGACGGCCATGGGTGAGGCGGAAATTGACCGGCTTTGCGAAGTAGCCCTTGCAGGATTCAGACAAATGAAAGTTAACGGCGGATAAAACGATGACAATGAAAATCGAAGTTCAAGAGCTGCTTGGCAAGTTAGGCGTTCCGCCGTCCGTGAGTGATACGGGCTCATTGAAGGTGTTCACGCCGTTGACCGGTGAGGAAATCGGGTCGGTTGAAAAAGACACACTGGACAGTGTCAACGTGCAGATTGACAAGGCGCATGAAGCGTTCCTCAAATGGAGGGTCGTCCCCGCACCGAGACGAGGCGAGCTCGTGCGTCTGCTGGGTGATGAGCTTCGCAAGTCAAAAGAAGACCTTGGTCGACTGGTGAGCATCGAAGTCGGTAAGGTGGTGTCGGAAGGCCTCGGCGAAGTGCAGGAGATGATCGACATTTGTGACTTTGCCGTCGGCCTGTCGCGCCAGCTCTACGGACTGACCATCGCCAGCGAGCGTCCCGGCCACAGAATGACGGAGGTATGGCACCCGCTCGGCGTCACAGGTGTCATCAGCGCGTTCAATTTCCCGGTGGCCGTATGGTCCTGGAATACTGCGCTTGCGTTTGTTTGTGGCAACAGTGTTATCTGGAAGCCATCCGACAAGACCCCGCTGAGTGCACTGGCCTGCGCCGCCATTCTGGAGCGCGCCTTGGAACGATTCGGTGATGCGCCGGACGGCTTGCACGAACTCGCGCTTGTTGATCGACATGCGGGCGCTGCGCTGGTCGACAGCCCTCAAGTCCCGCTGATCTCGGCCACCGGGTCGACAGCGATGGGTCGCCAGGTGGGTCCACGGGTTGCGGAACGATTCGGGCGGACGATTCTTGAACTCGGCGGTAACAACGCCGGTATTGTTAGCGATCAGGCGGACCTCGACATTGCGCTGCGAGCGATTGTATTCAGCGCGGTAGGAACGACGGGCCAGCGGTGCACGTCAATGCGTCGGCTCCTGGTTCACGATGCCATCTATGATGATTTCGTATCGAGTGTGAAAAAAGCTTATGGCACAGTTACGGTCGGCAACCCGCTCGCGGACAATTCCCTCGTCGGTCCGTTGATCGACAAATCAGCCTATGACTACATGCAAAAAGCGCTGCAGGACTCACGTGAGCTGGGCGCCACCGTCACAGGCGGCGAACGAGTGTTGGCAGATAAATACCCGGACGCCTACTATGTTCGGCCGGCACTGGTCGAGATGAAGGAACAGGCCGGACCCATGCTGGAGGAAACTTTCGCGCCGATACTTTATACAGTCCGCTACACCAACTTGCAGGATGCGCTGTCGATGCACAATGCGGTTGGCGCAGGATTGTCGTCGTCGATCTTCACGCTGAACATGCGTGAATCGGAATTATTCCTTGGCGCCGCAGGCTCTGACTGCGGTATTGCAAATGTCAATATCGGTACGTCTGGCGCCGAAATCGGTGGTGCGTTTGGCGGTGAAAAAGAAACCGGTGGTGGTCGTGAATCCGGTTCCGATTCGTGGAAGGCGTATATGCGTCGTGCGACCAATACGATCAACTATTCGACAGAGTTGCCGCTGGCCCAGGGCGTGACTTTCGAGTTTGATTGAGGGTACAGGTAGACCAAATCGGAGACAGCCAATAGGTGCAACGTATCCGCTGACGTATTATCTTTCGGGTAATGCATTGACGTTCGATAAGAAAAGGAAAGGACGCGCATGGATACGATGATTCAACTGACGGTTCCACACTACGTCTTTCTTCTGACAGTCCTCGCGATATTTATCGCGATCGGCTTTCGTCGCGGGGTGATCATTCCGGCACTGGGAGGCACGTTCCTGATCGGTGTCCTGTCTTCGGATCCGGACCACCCGGTACTCGATCAGATCGTATTTGGCGTTCAGGTGCTTTTCAATGCACTGCTGAATGCGGGCGGCGAGTTGTTTGGCATTATGGCTGTCATCGCGTTGATGGTGTCGATGTTGCACTCACTGCGGGCGCAAGGAGCTGACCAGATCATGGTCGCACCGATGAAAAAGTTGATGCGCAGTCCGATGACTGCGTTTTTTGTCCTCGCTGCGACTATGTATACCGCCGCTGCTTTTTTCTGGCCGACACCCGCGGTCGCACTGGTTGGTACCGTGCTGGTGCCGGTGGCCGTTCGCGTCGGCTTACCTGCATTGGCCGCTGCCGTCGCGATCAATCTTGCCGGGCACGGCATGGCCTTGTCAGCGGATCCCATTATTCAGGGCGCTACACGCCTCACGGCCGGCGCCGCTGGTATTGATAGTCAGGAGCTCCTGCCCTACACGGTGCTGTTTTCCCTGGTCACCGGACTGACCGCAATCAGTATTGCCGTGTATACGATCCGGCGTGACATGAAATCTGGCGTACTCAAGGCTGCAACCGAAGAGGAAATTGCGGCGATGTCCGATGCCGAACCGCATCACGGTGACGAGCACTCGGGACACGACGAGCTCGCCCCCGGAAAGTACGCAAAACTGCTCGCGATCGGAGTCCCGATCACACTCGGTTGTATTGCCGGCCTGATGATTTATCGCGGTATTTTCAATCCGGCCAAGGCAATTCGTGGCGGTGATGCGACGGCACTGCTGGGTGGTGCCGCGACTGTACTGCTGGTGCTCGCCACATTCGCCAAGCATGGCATCCATGCACTGGAAGGGATCACCGACTATCTCCGCAGCGGGTTTTATTTCTCTATCAAGATATTTGCACCGATTATCCCGATAGCCGGATTTTTCTTCTTGGGAAACCCGGACCACGCAGCAGCGGTGATTGGCGAGGGTACGCCCGGCTATTTGTTCGATGTTGGTAATTACATCGGCAAACACCTCGACGGTAATAACTATGCAATCGGTTTTGGTATGACGATCATTGGAATGCTGACCGGAATGGACGGTTCCGGTTTCTCCGGATTGCCGCTTGCGGGTTCTCTGGCGGGTGCAATCGGGACCGGGACCGGGGTGAACATTGCGGTACTGGCAGCACTGGGCCAGGTAGCGGCAATTTTTACCGGTGGCGGCACACTGGTTGCATGGGCGTTTGGTGCGTGCGCTGATGCCGGAATTTCGGGCATCAACCCGTCGGACCTGGTTCGACGAAATTTTGTCCCGGTTGTCACCGGGCTGATCGTCATTACGTTCCTGGCAATTTACCTGATGTAGTTGCGACCCTGCTCCGGACGTCAGGTAACACCCAGTCCGCCGTCGACGCGCAACACCTGTCCTGTGATTTGTCTTGCGTCGTTCGATAACAGAAACTCGATGACAGCGGCGATGTCATCCGTTTGTGCAATGCGCCCCGTCAAGGCACTGCCAGCAGCCGCCTTGAGGGCGTCGGGTGAAATGGCGCGATGCGTACCTTCATCTTTTTGGGTATAACCAGGTGCGACACAATTCACGGTGACTCCAGCGGGGCCGAGTTGAACAGCGAGAGACTTGGCCAAAGCTTCAACCGCCGCTTTGGCGGCAGCGGTAACGGGAAACAGGGTATGCGATGTATAGTAGTGCGCGGCAAACGAGCTGACTGCAACAACACGTCCGCATTCGGACGCTTTGAGTGCATCCTGTGCGGTAGTAGCCATTTCAAAGAAGGTGCCTGTCATCGCACTTAGAGACCTGTCCAGTGTTGCGCGATCAACGTCCCCGAGAAGTCGCTTGTCGGCAAATCCAGCGTTACTGACGATCTGGTCGAGCGCGCCGAATTTTTGCAGCGCTTCATCGACCAGATTTTCCCCGGCACCGGGGATGGCGAGGTCAGCAAAGATCGTTTCGGCCTTGGCGCCGCGATCCCGTATCTCGGATGCCATCGCTTCCAGCGGCGCAGTATCGGCGCCATCGGCACCCCCTCTCGCGTGTATTAGCAATCGATTTCCCGGCTTCGCCAGTCGACGACAAACTGCAGCGCCAATACCACTTGACGCACCCGTAACAAGAATTGCCAGTTCGGCCATGAATGTCTTCTCCGCTTTGAGGTCTCTGAATGGTCTCAGGTTATACGATTCGCCGAGCGGCTACCAAAGCCGAAAAGTAATGATATCGCAACGATCGTCTGGAGCGTGTCGCAATGAAAGCTGACATTTGCGTGATTGGCGCAGGTGTGGTTGGCATCGTATCGGCGCTGGAATTGCAAGCGCGTGGCGCGGATGTCGTGCTTGTCGACAAACAGCAGTTCGGGCGGCAGACCTCGTTTGGCAATGCAGGGGTACTTTCCGCTTCGACTGTATTGAATGTGAATAACCCGGGGTTGTGGCGGGCGCTGCCAGCCTTGATTCTCGGAACTGCGCCGTACTTTCGCTACGACTTGGCCTACGCGATCTCACGATTGCCCTGGCTGTTGAAGTTTTTGCATCGTGGGTCAAGACGATACACGCTCTCAACTGCCAATAGCCTGCACGAACTTCAGGCTTTGTCGCTGGCGCGTCACTCGCAATTCATATCGTCGGCCGATGCCGACGGTCTGTATCAAGCACGGGGCTGGCTCAAGGTATTCCAGGATCAACGCGGATTCGACTCAAGCGCGCTGGAAAGGCGACTTCTTGAGGAACTGGATATTCCGTTTCAGCGACTGTCGGCGGACGAATTGCGAGGGCTTGAGCCGGGCTTGCACCCGATCTATCACTCCGGCCTTCTTCTCAGCGCAACCTGTTCGGTATCGGACCCGTATCTCTTGTGCAAAGCCTACTTTGAACTTTTTAAAAAACGCGGTGGTCGGTTCGAACTGATCGATGTTGCTGCGGTCGCTGAAAATGCGGGGACCTACAGAATAAGGTCAGACGATGCGTCGACGGAATTGCGATCCGATAATATTGTCATCGCCTGTGGGCCCTGGTCCGTCGACGTCTGCAGGCTGCTTGGCTACAAGATTCCGATGGCGTGGGAGCGGGGATATCATGTAAACGTCGAGTCTCCGTCGACGCCGCTCAATCGACCGGTCTGTGATGTACAGCGTGGGTTTGTTATGGCGCCGCAGGGCAAAACAACGCGAATTACGTCCGGCGTCGAGTTCGCACACCGGGATGCACCACCGGATTATTCACAAATACAGCGGGCGTACCGCAACGCAAAATCGGCGGCACCAGTCGGCAAAATGACGGACGAAGTTCCATGGCTGGGGTCCAGGCCAACGCTACCCGATGGCCTGCCGATCATCGGCGCGGCGCCGCGGCACCGGGGAATCTGGTTTAATTTCGGCCATCAGCACATTGGGATGAGTACGTCGACCGGCACTGCCGTTGTGCTGGCAGATGCAATTGAGGGGAATGCAGGTACTGCGATGTCCCAAAAATTACTGCCGCAACGATTCAAAATCTAACCCCGGGGATACGCAATTGAGACTCAAAAGCTGGCTATCGATCATGTTTCTTCTTGGCCTTGGCGTTGCGGCAATTGGGCTTGGTTCAGGCCCAAAACCGGCGACCCGAGTTTGGGATATGCCCACTGCGTATCCTGCCGACAACTACCAGTCCCAGACTGCGCAGTTGTTTGCAGACGAGGTGAACGCCTGCGTGGATGGCGAGATCAGGATCGTAGTCCATCCTGGCGGCTCATTGTTCAAAGGCAACGAAATCAAGCGTGCGGTGGAGACCGGGCAGGTACCACTCGGTGAACGACTGCTATCGGTTCACTCCAATGACAATCAGATGTTTGCTGTGGATTCGATTCCGTTTGTGGCCAGCAGCTTCGAGTCTGCCGAGGCGCTTTGGCAAATATCCAGTCCGGCTCTTGAGCGCGTACTGAACGAGCTTGGACTGACGCTGCTCTACAGCGTTATCTGGCCGCCGCAGGGAATCTACTTTGTTGACGCTGTTGAGGACACCGCCGAAATTCGCGGCATGAAATTTCGATCCTACAATGCAACGACTGCGAGGATTGCGGAATTGGCAGGAATGATACCGGTGCAAATTGAGGCGGCAGAAATGAACCAGGCACTGGCGACCGGCGTCGTTCGCTCGTTCATGGCGTCCGGCTCCTCAGGGTACGACGCGAAGGCCTGGGAACACGTCAACTATTACTATGATGTCAAGGCATGGTTACCACGAAACTCTATCATTGCGAACAGCAAGGAATTGTCAGCGCTGTCCGAAAAAGCGCAACAATGCATTCGAGAGTCAGCGATCGTCGCCGCCAGAAGCGGTACAGAAAGAGCGCAGTACATGACCGACTGGTACATCGAGCAGCTCCGGGCAAATGGCATGAACGTCGTATTGCCGGGCGAGGAATTTGCGCGACAGCTATCGGAAATCGGCGCGACACTTGCCGAAGAATGGGCAGACCAGACCGGTGAAGAAGGCAAGCGGATTCTGCAAACATACAACAAACAAAAGGACTCGCAGAAATGAGGAAAGTACTGGACAGGCTGTATCAATTATCGGGCGCCATTGCCGCATTTTTCCTGTTCTGCATTTTGCTAATGATCGTCATTCAGATGGTGGCACGCTGGTCCGGTATCGTCGTTGCCGGTCTGACCGACATCGCGGGCTACTGCATGGCGGCAACCTCGTTCTTCGGTCTCGGTTACGCGATGAGCAGGAACTCGCATATCAGGGTCGAGTTGGTGCTGTCCGGAATGACGTCCGACCGACGCCTGGCGGAAATTATCTGCACGGGAGTATCTGCAATGATTGCTGCTGCCTTTGCGGGGTTTGCCATCAAGGCAAATTACATTTCATTCGTGCTCGGCGAAAAGAGCCAGGGTCAGGATGCGATTGCTGTCTGGATTCCACAGCTCGCGATGAGCATAGGGACGCTGGTTCTGCTGATCGCTCTTCTGGACAGGCTTTATGGCTGCATACGTTCGCCGGGGTATGACTACAAGGACCTGCCAAGCGACGTGGTGAGGACCTGACCATGGAGCTGACTTATCTGCTTGCGGTATTCCTGTTCGTTCTGATCTTGCTGCTCGGTTCCGGCGTCTGGGTTGGCCTGGCCCTTATGGGTGTCGGTGGCGTCATCCTGACCCTGTTCTCCGACAGGCCGGCCGGCGATATCCTGATCACGGCCGTCTGGTCGAGTTCGACAAGCTGGACTCTGACGGCGCTGCCGCTGTTTATCCTGATGGGAGAAATTCTCTACCGCACACGGCTTTCGGAAGATCTGTTCCGGGCACTAGCGCCGCTCATGCAAAAACTTCCCGGTGGGCTGTTACATACAAATATTGTTGGCAGTACCTTGTTTGCGGCCGTGTCGGGTTCGTCCGCGGCGACGCTGACAACGGTTGGCAAAATGTCGATTCCGGAGTTGCGCCGACGAAACTACCCGGAGAAGAAAATTATCGGAACACTCGCGGGTGCGGCGACGCTCGGATTGATGATTCCACCGTCGCTGACCCTCATCGTTTACGGTGTCACCGTAAACGAATCCATCACCAAGCTGTTCATGGCCGGAATAATCCCCGGACTGGTGCTTGCCGGCATGTTCATGGCCTACGTGGCATTGTCCGTCAAGGTACCGGACGCCGGCACGGAAAAAACCAATGAACAGACACCTGCAACAACCACCCTGCAAAACATGCAACTGCTGTTGCCGCTGCTGATTCTGATCAGCACGGTCATCGGCTCAATGTATACCGGTCTTGCGACCGCTACCGAGGCGGCGGCGGTCGGTGTCACCGGCGCACTGGCGCTATCTGCATTTCAGCGCGAGTTGACCTTCTCTGCGTTTCAGGAAAGCCTGCTTGGTGCCGTTCGTACGTCGGCCCTGATCGCGCTGATTCTGATGGGCGCGTCCTATCTTTCGGTGGTCATGGGTTTCACCGGCCTGCCGCGGGACCTCGCGGAGTACATAGGCAGCCTGGGACTGACGCCCGTGATGCTTCTCGGTGCCCTGGCGCTCCTGTACATCATCATTGGCATGTTTCTCGATGGGATTTCGTCGATTGTACTGACCATGGCCGTGGTTGAGCCATTGGTAAGAACGGCAGGCATCGACATTATCTGGTTCGGAATTTTCATTGTCGTCGTTGTTGAAATGGCACAGATTACGCCGCCCGTCGGGTTCAACCTGTTTGTCATGCAGGGAATGACCGGGCACCAGATAAATTACATTTCGCGCGCTGCATTCCCGATGTTCCTGATCATGGCCCTGATGATCGTCTTACTGACGGCATTTCCGGGAATGGCTACGTGGCTGTCTACGGCAGTGCAGTAGCAAGAACAGGAGGCACCGCGTTAAGTGCCAGCCAGGACTTGATAACCAGGACACTCGAGGCCGAAGCACAAAGCGCGAGAATAATTTGCCGGACGCGTTCTTTTTTCAAACGACGCAGGACAAAGTTTGATAACCAGAACCCAAGAAACAATGGCGGCAGGAAGATGACGCTCGCCACGATTTCGTCTCGTCCAAAACGCCCGTACCATGCCAGCGTCGCAATCGAAAACGCGGCACCAATCACGAAGTAAATGGCCATTGTCGACCGAATGGTTGCGGGCGATCCGTGCTGATAAGCCAGTGCCATCGGCGGTGCGCCGATTGAGGTCAGGGTCCCCATGTAGCCGGAGACAAAACCGGCAGGCAGCAACACCCTGGGTGTTGGGGCTATTTTCCCGGCCAGTACGCTCAGGATCACTGCGAGAAGGACGAGGATTCCAAAAACGAGGCCGAACATCGCGGCCGGAATGAGCGTAATCGTCAGGCCTGCGAGAACGGTTCCCGGAACGCGACCGCCGAGCGCCACCACCAGGCCGCGGTAGTCGATGTCGTGTCGTTCGCGAAATGCCGCCATGGCCGACACGATCAGGGACAGCAGCAGGATGGGGCCGGGTACCAGTCGGGTGTCGATAAGGATAAGAATGGGCGCCGCGACCATGCCGAATCCGATACCACTGCTCGTCTGCACCACCGAGGCGACCAGCACCGTGAACAGCGCCAGGGCCAGTGGCAGGGCGGCCAATACCAAAAATTCTTCCATTGCGCCGTGTTCCTTGAATCGCCTTCGTTGGGTAAATCTGCGCCGCCAGGCATATTGCACACAGTATACGAAAATCACATGATTACTTTAGCTCACAATGTCGTGATGGATCGTAAACAAAGGCCTGTTAAAACAAAAAGTTACAGTATTCCGCAGATTTTATCCACAGTAGGATTAATCTGGGTACTTGACAAATATTGTAGATCGTAGACAGTAGACACTATCAGCCCTAGCGCTGATTCTGAATTCCGGGGGGAAACGCAGTGAACGATTCGTTGGTTGGCGGGCAATCCGAGAAAAAATGCAACCTGCGTGCTTTGTTCGATACGGGCGCTGTTCCGGCTCTCGGCATGTCATCCGAACCTGTCCCCCTGGTCACGAAACGCTGCAGTCCTGCGCCGCATGGCGCTTTCCATACCCACCCGCTCAAATCATTTGAAGCCATCCGATCGCTTGCCGATCCGCTGGTTCAGATCCAAACGTGTGCTAACTCACCAGATTTCTCTGGAGGTTGGGGGAGACCTTTCGCGCGCCGGCAAATAAGGAGAGAGAAAAGTGTTAGACAAAAATAATGAGTATTGCTCAATGGTTTCGGTGACGAAACTGCGGCAACTGATTGCAAGTGCAGTCCTGGGTACCACAGCAGCATTGTTATTTTCGGTGGCACCAACGGCCGTAGTTCATGCACAGGACGCTGCCAAAGCCGAGATTGAAGAGGTGATTGTTACCGGTTCGCGAAGGTTGGGTCGCTCGCCGACCGACGTTTCGTCACCCGTTGACATTATTGGAGCCGAACAGCTTCAAAACCAGGGCGACATCGATACGATCAACCTGATTCGATCGACGGTGCCATCGTTCAATTCCGATGCAAATCCATTGAGTGGAACGCCGACCTATATGCGGCCGGTCTCGCTACGCGGACTCTCGCCTGACCATGTGCTGGTTTTGATGAACGGCAAGCGACGCCACCGCGGATCGAATATTGCGACCTTTTCGGGTGGCAATACGGATGGCGCACAGGGGCCGGATATTTCGGCGATTCCTGCCATCGCACTGAAGCAGATCCAGGTGCTTCGAGACGGCGCAGCCGCTCAGTACGGGTCTGACGCGATCGCGGGCGTCATCAACTTTATCCTCGATGATTCCACCGAGGGTGGTCGGGTCGAAGCAAAGTACGCCGACACCTACGACGGGGACGGAACCCGATATCTTGTTGGCGGTACCTACGGTATGCCGCTGGGCGGCTCCGGGTTTGTCAGGCTCAGTGCCGAATTCAGCGAACAGGATGAATCAATACGCTCGATCCAAAGACCCGATGCCCTCGCATTGCAGAACGGTTCACACCCGTTGATTCCCGGGAGTTCGATCAAGGATCCGGTGACAAACTACGGCATTCCGAAAATCGAAGACGAGTTGAAGCTTGCGATCAACGTGGGTGCGGAAATCAGCTCCAGCAGTGAATTCTACGCGTTCGGGACGATGGCAAAACGCACGGTCGAAGGCGATTTCTTTTTCCGCAATCCGACCGGCCGATTCGGCGTATTTACTGATGATGACGACGGCGGAAACTTCCTGGTCGGGGACATGACGCCGAATGATGGAATGACATGCGATGGCGGCATCGACTTTGGTGGTACCGGCGTAGTCAACAACCCGATCGGTGTTAATGATCCCGATGTCGTAACGCGGATGCAGGCGGTATTCGCCGATCCGAACTGTTTCTCATTCCTTGAGTTTTTCCCCGGCGGCTACACGCCTCGATTCGGCGCAGACGTTGAGGATTTCTACGGCTCGGCCGGTATCCGCGGCGAACTGGCTTCGGGGCTGACTTATGACTTCAGCGCGACGGCCGGTAGCAGTCGAATCGGGTTTTTTGCCAGCAATGTCCCGAACCCAAGCATGGGCTCACTGTCGCCAACCGTCTTTCCGCGTGTGGGCGACCAGATCATGGCCGAGAAATTCGTCAATGCCGATTTCGCGTATCCGGTTGCTATTCAAGGTTTCGAATCGCCGCTGAACGTGGCGTTCGGACTCGCGTGGCAGGATGAAGATTTCGAGATTCTCGCAGGTGAACAAGCTTCATTCCAGGCAGGCGTCCTTGCCAACCAGGGCTTCCTGATTGGTGAAGAGGCGATCCCGGGCTTTTCGCCGCTGATTTCCGGTGAATTCGGGCGGCATAACGTCGCCGCCTACGTCGACCTCGAGGCAGACATTACGCGTGCCCTGACGTTGGGCGCCGCGGTGCGGACCGAGGATTTTTCCGACGACACCGGAAGTGAAACCACCTACAAGGTTTCAGGAATGTTCAGGTTCACCGATGATTTGGCATTTCGTGCCACCTATTCAACGGGCTTCCACGCACCGACGATCGGCCAGACTCGATTTTCCACAACAACAACGGAGTTTGACGATAACGGCAACCTCCTTGAATCGGGTCAGATCCCACCAACGAGTCCGACGGCATTGGCCGTTGGGGCAATGCCACTTCGTCCGGAGACGTCAGACAGTATAACGGCGGGTATCGTATTTGAGACCGACAAGCTCACGCTGACGCTCGATACTTACTATATCGAAGTTGATGACCGTGTAACCCTGTCAGCGAGCCAAAGTCTGACCGATCAGCAGCGGCAGGAACTCATTGATCAGGGCTTTCAGGCTGCCGCTGGCATCGGTTCTTTCCGGTTCTTTACCAATGACTTTGCGACGGAAACAAAAGGTGTTGATCTAATCGCGACCATGCCGCTGGACCTCTTCTCGGGTGGTGATACGGAACTCGCACTTGCGTTTAACTACACCAAGACGGAAGTCACGTCATTTGATCCGAACGATCCGAACGAATTGCTCGATGCAGTCAGAATTGCGCAGATCGAGAAGAACTACCCCGAAACTCGCGGCAACATCACACTTCGTCACACACGAGATCGTTGGCGCTCACATGTGCGTGTGAATCACTACGGCAGTTTTACCGAAATGCATGTCAACGGCAATTTGCCGATCAATGCATCTTCGACGCTGACCGTCGACGCGGAGTTTGCTCTCAATGTGACGGACAAGATTGAACTTGCCGTCGGCGCGGATAACTTGCTTGGCGAAGAACCCATGCGAAATCCCTGGGACTTTATCGTTGGCTCCAAGTTTCCGACAACACAGCCCAATGGCCTGGACAACGGCTTATGGTATTTGAGAGCACGCTATTCATTTGAATAGATCGCGCCATCTGGTAGTTTGATCCACAGGCAAAAGGCGGTAAAACGCCTTTTGCCTGATTTTTTTGAGTGAGATTAAGGGATATAAATCTATGATTCAGCGAATGCTTCCGATTCTGACCATCGCAGCGCTTGCAACAATGGCTGCTTGTAACCAGGCGTCCGATAATGCTCCTGCTGCCGACGTGCAGGCAGCGGATTTTATTTTGCGAAACGGTAGCATCGCAACGGTGAACAACACGTCGGACACCGTCTCGGCGGTTGCCATCGCCGATGGCAAGATTCTGGCAGTTGGCAATGACGAGCAAGTCAGCGAACGGGCCGGTCCTGAAACGACAATCATCGACCTCGACGGCAAGGTGGTCATTCCGGGCATTGTGGATTCTCACATCCATGCTCTCGGCTACGGCCTGCACATCTCGCAACACGTCATGTTTTCAACCGGCGAACGGCTGACGGTCCAGGATATGCTGGATGGCATTGAGGCGAGAGCGAAGCAGCTTGAGGCGGGACAATGGGTTTACGTTCGTGGTCCCTACAGCCTCGATTTTGTCGAAGAAGGGCGACTGCCGAACCGGAAGGAACTCGATATTGTCGCGCCACTGAATCCGGTGTTCATCAATATGCAAGGCCATGTCGGCGTCGTAAATAGCGCGGCAATCGCGCTGAGCGGCGTCACGAAAGACACGCCGAATCCCGAGAACGGGATCTACGTGCATGATCCGGAAACCGGTGAGCTTGATGGCACGATGTACGAGTTCCCGGCGTTCACGCCTTTCTTGCGCCACCTGCCCCCCTACAATTTTGATGTTCGCGTGAACGCCGTCCGGGAGGCCGACAAGGTCTTCAGCCGACTCGGCATTACGACCGTCGTCAACCTGTGGGCGGAACCGGAAAACCTTGCCGTGCTGCGGCAGCTCGAAAAGGCAAACGAACTCACCGTCCGGTGGTCGATGGTTTATCGCCTGGCACCCGAAGTCTTCAAGGGCAAGTCACTTTCGGAAATTGAAGGTCTGTTGAAAGAATTCGGTTTGCCGGACGATTCCGAGTCGGACTGGGTGACAGTCAATGGTGTGAAGATTATTTATGACGGATTCGCCGAGGCCGCATACATGCACGATGAATACCTTGAAGACCGCTTCGGTGAGGGCTGGAAAGGCGTTGCGTTCTGGGACCAGGAAAGCATGCAGGCCGTTATGGAGGTCTGTGCGGCGA
This sequence comes from uncultured bacterium, assembly GCA_963976365.1. Taxonomy (GTDB): domain Bacteria; phylum Pseudomonadota; class Gammaproteobacteria; order Steroidobacterales; family Woeseiaceae; genus UBA1847. The sequence goes on from CAXBKH010000018.1 coordinate 78,225, forward strand.
ACGATATTCAGGTGTTTGTGCACGTCGCCGGTGACCGGGCGCTCGACGATGTCCTGGAAACGATGGATGCCGTCAATGACAAGTACAGTCTGGCAGGCCGTCGTTGGACACTTGAGCATGCGAGCACCGAACCTACCGCGGAGAATTTGCGCCAGGTTAAGGAATTCGAACTCCTGGTGTCGACGCAGCAGGCCATGGGCTGGAGCATCGGCAAGACGTTCAAGGAGACCTGGGGAGAAGAGCGAGGTTCGACGTTTGCGCCGAACCGGAGCTGGCTGGACGCACTGGGCCACCCCTACGTGAAAGCAGGGTCGGATAACCGACCGATCGACCCCTTCATCGGGTTTTGGTCATTCATCGTAAGAGAAGATGTCGATGGGCGAGTCGGCCGGCCGGATCAGATCCTTGCGAGGGATGATGTCTTGCGCATGTATACCGCCAATGGAACCTACGGCATCTTTGCTGAAGACAAGTGGGGCACGATCGAAGTTGGCAAGCTTGCCGATATGCTCGTATTGTCCGACGATATTTTCAGCGTTCCGGCTGCGCAGATTCGTTCTATTCAGCCGGTCATGACCATCGTGAACGGGGAGATTGTGTTTCAGCGTTAAACTCTGAGTGCAGGGCGAACTCGAAAGGACTCAGAGACGATCGCTCGCACCCCGCTTACCGCGATTAAGTGTGCACAGCAGCATGTCCAAATTCCAGTCTCAGTCTCAGCGCGGGGCCCTCAGTCTCATTGTTGCGGCGTCGACCAACAACGTCATCGGCGTTCAGGGCCAACTGCCCTGGCGGTTGTCGGCTGATCTGAAACGCTTTAAGGCGCTGACCATGGGCAAGCCCATCGTCATGGGCCGCCTGACGTGGGAGTCGATCGGACGTGCGTTGCCGGGCCGGAAGAATATTGTCATTTCGCGCAGGCGGGATTTCAAAGCGCAGGGCTGCGACGTCGTTGCCTCGCCGGCCGAGGCACTTCAGAGAGCCGGCGAAGTCGACGAAGTCATGATTATTGGCGGCGGCCAGATCTACGATCTGTTCCTGCCCAAGGCCGAACGCGTTTACCTGACACGGGTGCACACCGAGATCGAAGGCGACGCCCGGTTTCCCGAGCTGGATCCGGCGGCCTGGGTCCTGGTCGATGTCGAATCGCACGTGGCCGGTGACGGTAACGAGTTCGATTTCGATTTCCGGACATACGAACGCGCCGCGTCACCCTGACGATCTCGTAATATCGCTTGACCTTCCCACTATGGGAAGGTTTACGATGTTGTACATTGGTATCTGCTGAGTGGAGGCAGTCTGAGATGAACATCGGGCAAGCAGCAAGGGTGTCGGGTATTCCCGCCAAACGCATTCGGTATTACGAGCAAATCGGACTGATCGCGCCAGCCGCCCGTAGCGATGCCGGTTATCGCCGCTATGACGTACGTGACGTCAACACCCTGCGATTTGTGCGCCGTGCGCGTCGACTGGGATTTTCAATGGCCCAAATCAGCACCTTGCTTGCGTTGTGGCGCGACCAAGAACGCAGCAGTGCCGATGTCAAAAAAGTGGCGCTCGAGCACGTGGACGAGCTGCGCGAGAAAATCGACGAAATGCAGGCGATGGTGACGACACTCCAGGATCTTGCCTCACGCTGCGATGGCGGCGAACGACCGGATTGCCCGATATTGCTCGAGCTGCAAGGAGAAGAAAAATGAGCACTGAATGGACCTGCCCGATGCATCCTGAGGTCCAGGCCAGCCAGCCCGGCGCCTGTCCGAAATGCGGCATGGCGCTTGAGCGCGCGAGCATCGCGGCCCCCAGGCACCAGTACACCTGCCCAATGCATCCGGAGGTGCTGCGCGATGAACCGGGCAGTTGCCCGATCTGTGGCATGGCCCTCGAGGCGGTTATGATCAGTGCCGACGAGGACACCAGTGAACTCGACGATATGACGCGCCGGTTCTGGATCAGTGCCGCACTCACATTGCCCGTATTTATTTACGCGATGGGCGACATGATCCCGGGTCGACCGCTGGAACAGCTTGTGCCGGTTGCCTGGCGCCAGTGGGGACAGTTCCTGTTATCGACGCCCGTCGTGCTTTGGGGTGGCTGGCCGTTTTTCGTTCGCGGCTGGCAATCGGTCCGCACGATGAACCTGAACATGTTCACGCTCATTGCAGTGGGTGTCGGTGTGGCGTTTCTCTACTCGGTTGTTGCCACGGTGTCTCCCGGCGTATTCCCTGACGCGTTCCGAAATGCGGTCGGTGAAGTTGCCGTTTATTACGAAGCGGCGGCGGTGATTACAACGCTGGTGTTGCTCGGCCAGGTGCTTGAACTCAAGGCGCGCAGCCAGACTTCCGGCGCCATTCGAGCATTGCTGGAGCTGGCCCCACCGACGGCACGCCGAATCAAGTCCGATGGCGAAGAAGAAGAGGTGTCTCTGGACGCATTGTCGGCCGGCGACAGGCTGAGAGTGCGCCCGGGCGAGAAGGTACCGGTCGATGGCACCGTCGATGAAGGTCGCAGTGTGGTCGATGAATCCATGATCAGTGGCGAGCCAATGCCGGTTAAAAAGCAAAAAGCCGATGCGGTCATCGGCGGCACCGTCAACGGCACCGGAAGCTTCGTCATGATTGCGACCAAGGTCGGTGACGACACGGTCCTGTCGCAAATTGTACGCATGGTCGCGGAGGCACAACGCAGTCGGGCGCCGATTCAGAAGCTTGCAGACCAGGTCGCTTCGTGGTTTGTGCCGTCCGTCGTCGTGATCTCGGTGCTCACGTTCCTGATCTGGGCTGTTTGGGGTCCGGCGCCAGCCATGGCGTACGCGACGGTCAACGCGGTTGCAGTGCTGATCATTGCCTGTCCCTGTGCGCTCGGCCTCGCCACACCGATGTCGATCATGGTGGGCACCGGCAAAGGTGCGCAGCACGGCATCCTGATAAAAAATGCCGAGGCACTCGAAGTTCTCGAAAAAGTCGATACGATCGTAGTGGATAAAACCGGCACGCTGACAGAAGGGCGGCCAACCCTCACCGTGCTCGAAGCTCTGGACGGGTTTGACGAGACTCGTCTGCTGGGCCTTGCCGCGTCGGTGGAAAACGCCAGTGAACATCCTCTCGCACAGGCCATTGTCACGGCAGCCGAACAGCGATCGATCGAACTGGACGAGGCACTCGATTTCGAGTCGGTAACCGGCGAGGGCGTGCGGGCACGAGTGCGCGATACCGAGGTCGCGATCGGTAACAGCAAATTCATGAACCGCCTGAATGCCAGCGATTCGACGCTCCAGGACGCGGCGGAACGTTATCGCGGCGACGGGCAAACGGTCATGTTCGTTGCGGTCGACGGACGGGCGGCTGGCATTATCGGTGTTGCGGACCCAATCAAATCAACGACACCGAAAGCGATCGACATGCTCCATGCCGCGGGACTGAAAGTCGTCATGCTGACCGGTGACAGCCTGGCCACGGCGCAAGCGGTTGCAAAACAGGTGGGCATCGACGAGGTGCACGCTGACGTGTCGCCGCAGGACAAGCACCGTGTCGTCCGCGAACTTCAGGACGCCGGGTCGGTCGTTGCGATGGCGGGCGATGGCATCAACGACGCACCGGCACTGGCCCAGGCGGACGTAGGAATTGCCATGGGAACCGGTGCGGATGTTGCGATGGAAAGTGCGGGCGTCACGCTGGTGCGAGGTGACTTGCTCGGCGTCGCCAAAGCTCGTGTGTTGAGTCAGTCAACCATGCGAAATATCCGGCAGAACCTGTTCTTCGCTTTTGCATACAACACGGCTGGCATCCCCATTGCAGCCGGACTTCTTTACCCGGTTTTCGGTCTATTGCTGAGCCCGATGATTGCAGCGGCGGCGATGAGCCTGAGTTCAGTATCTGTCATTGGCAATGCGCTGCGCCTGCGTTCGGTCGAACTCTGAGTCGAGCCGCTTGCCTGTGTGCAGCAATACAGGCCTCTACGTCGAATTCCGTCAGCGACTGCATCAATGCTGCCCTTCAACCTGGATGATTCTGGGCAGCCGCTTGTCAAGTCGTGCCGCGGTAAGCTGACGCCCCCAGACGCAGCCTGTGTCGAGACTGATCAGGTTGGGTAACACAATCAGGCCGAGCTGCGACCAGTGGCCAAACACAATGCGTGCCTCGGCAAGCGTCGCATGCTCGCCTTGAAACCATGGCAGCAGGTTTTTGCGTACCGGCCATGCGCCGCCACTGTGCGAGAAATTGAGTTTTTGTTTGGGCGTGATCATGCGCATCCGGGTGAAGCAGTTGATGATAAAACGCAGCCGCTTGTAGCCGGCCAGTTTTCCGGACCAGGCAGCCGGTGTATTGCCGTACATTTGCCCCAGGAGCGTCGCGTATTCACTGCCGCGAAGCTCTAGCTCCACCTCGGTCGCACGCGCAAGCGTTTTCCTGACGTTCCATGCCGGGTGCGTTCCGGCATGCACCAGCAGTGTGTTCAGATTTTCGTCGTAGTGCGCGAGCGGGCGCGCGCGAAGCCAGTCGCAGAGTTCATCGACATCCGGTGCACGCAATAATTTGGCGAGCGAGTCGAATCGCTTGTCGGTCGGTATAAGCTTGGCCCACAGGGCCAGCAAGTGCAGGTCGTGGTTGCCCAGTACGGTGATTGCCGAATCACCGAGACTTTTGACAAATCGCAATGTCTTCAGTGACTTGGGGCCCCGGTTAACCAGGTCGCCAACCAGCCATAGCGTGTCACTGGATGGGTCGAAATCGATCTCGTCCAGCAGGTGGCGAAACGGGTCGTAGCAACCCTGCAAGTCGCCAATAGCATAAATCGCCATAGCGCACCTAGTTCAACAGGCCGGGAACCGCGAGTGTAAAGGGTGCAATCGGTGCATCGAAAGCAATACCGTCATCCGCTTCCATCCGATAGAGCCCCTGCATGGCACCGACCGGCGTTTCAAGTACAGCGCCGCTTGAATAGCGGAACTCTTCGCCGGGACCGAGGTGCGGCTGCTCGCCAACAACACCGTCACCGCTGACCTCCTGAACCTTGCCATTGGCATCGGTAATGATCCAGTGGCGACTGATCAACTGTGCTGCTACCTCGCCGCTGTTGGTAATTGTGATCGTGTAGGCAAAAACGTAGCGACCGGAGTCAGGTTCCGATTGCTCGTCGATATAACTCGTCGCGACGTGAATATTGATGTTGCAGTGCTTGTGATCCATTGGGCTATTCTATCGTAAGGAGGCGGCCAGATGGTTGCTGAGTTCAACGTATTGACCAATGCTGATCTGTTCGGGTCGCAATCCCGGGTCAATACCGACTGCCTCGAAATCGACAATCTCGGCCTGATCGCGCAAGGCGTTTCTCAGCGTTTTACGGCGCTTCATGAAAGCAGCGGACACGATAGCCGACAGCAGCTTCGGGTCGCGTATATCGAAAGTGTTCGGCGGCAATGGATCCAGGCGCACAACGGCGGACATGACCTCGGGCGGCGGGTCAAAAGCGGTTGGCTCGACGTCAAACAGCGCTTCCACGTTCAGGTGACAGCCGATCATGATGCCGAGGCGGCCATAGGACTTGCTGCCCGGGTGGGCGGCCATCCTGTCGACCACCTCCTTTTGCAGCATGAAATGCATGTCGACGATGTGTGCGCGGGCGTCGAGCAAGTGAAACAACAGCGGCGTCGAAATGTTGTAGGGCAGGTTGCCGACAATGCGCAGGCGCTCGCCCAGAGCAGAGAAGTCGAACGCCAATGCGTCGGCTTCGTGAATCGTAACCTTCGGGTTGTCGGCATACTGGCGGCGCAGGCGTCCCGCCAGGTCCCGATCGAGTTCGATGGCGTGCAGGTGACCGGCGACGGCAGCCAATGCGTCGGTGATTGCACCGCGTCCGGGTCCGATTTCGACAACCACGTCATCACTCAGGGCGTGAACGGCACGCAATATCGCGTCGATGACGCCGGGGTCGACCAGGAAGTGCTGACCGAAACGTTTCCTGGCCCGATGGCCGGGCATCAGCGCGCGGCCATGGTGGCCGCCAGTTCGACGGCCGCCAGCAGACTCCCGGGATCCGCGAGACCCTTGCCGGCAATGTCGAAGGCTGTGCCGTGATCGACTGACGTTCGAATAATGGGCAGACCCAGCGTGACATTCACGGCCCGGCCGAAGCCGGCGTACTTGATGACCGGGAGTCCCTGGTCGTGATACATGGCGAGCACGGCGTCCGCGTTTCCCGCCGCCGGAGTAAACGCGGTGTCTGCCGGCAACGGGCCGCGGACATTCCATCCACGATGCCTCATCGCCTCGACCGCGGGCGCAATAATCGCGTTGTCTTCGCTCCCGAGATGGCCACTTTCGCCGGCGTGTGGGTTCAAGCCGCAGACAATGACTTCAGGCTCGTCGATACCAAAGCGCGATTGCAGTCCGACGTGCAAGACTTCAATGACGCTCACGAGCCGATCGGTTGTGATGTAGTCCGCGACCTCGCGCAGCGGCAGGTGGGTGCTTGCCAGTGCAACGCGCAGGTCGCCGGCAACCAGCAACATGACCGGCAACTCCGACTGCGTCAGCTCGGCGAGAAACTCGGTGTGGCCGGTAAATGCAACGCCCGATTCGGCGATGACGTTTTTCGCCAGCGGTGCAGTGACCAGTCCGGAGTACTTGCCTTGCAGGCAGCCGCTAACCGCCAGCTTCAGACCGTCGAGCAGGGTTTCCGCATTATCCGGGTTCGGTTGGCCGGCGATGACGGGTGCCGGGAACGGTGTGTCAACGATCTGCAGGCGTTCATCGAGCAACGACGCGTCGCCGATGACGACGATATGTTTCGCAATACCTGTCTCGGCCAGCGCATTGCAAAGTTCTGGCCCGATACCGGCCGGCTCTCCGGCGGTAACAACAAGGGGTTTGTCAGGTGTCACTCGAACGATACACGATTATATGCGCGTATCGACGAAGGCCTCGTCGCGCATACGTTGCAGCCAAAGCAGTGTCTCTTCTTCCAGCTTGCTGGTACGAATACGAGCAACACAATTGCGCTGTTTCATCTCATCGGTGTTGTCGTACACACGGCGGTCCAGCACTTCAAGGATGTGCCAGCCGAATTGAGTTCGAAATGGCGGCGTGATTGCTCCGATCTCCGCTGCGTCTGCGGCTGCTTTAAACTCCGGTGCAAACGCAGACGTTTCTGACCAGCCAAGATCGCCACCAAGGTTTGCGGAACCCGGATCGTCCGACAACAACTTGGCTTGCTCGCCGAAGTCCGCACCGGCGGCAATCGACTCAGCGGCATCTTCGAGGCGCTGTTTCGCTGTCGCGTCATCGATAATTTCGTTGGGTGAAATCAGGATGTGCCGAATCTTGGCTTGATTGATTTCACTGCGCTCAACAGCACTGCGAAGATTGTCGACCTTGACAATGTGCAGGCTATTGGATGTTCGGAATGGCTCCGAAATATCGCCCGGTTTCATGTCCTGCAAAACATCGGTGAAGATTGAAGGCACCTGCTGGCCGTTCAGCCAGCCGAGTGAACCGCCTTCAAGCGCCGTTCGCCCTTCTGAATGCCGTGCGGCGAGCTGCCGGAAATCGGCGCCGTCTTGCAGGCTTTGGTAGATCTCGCGTGCCTTGGCTTCAATTTCGGCAACGGCCTCGGCACTGGCCCCCTCGCTGATGGACAGGAGGATATGCGACAACTGCCAGTCCGAATTGACCACGACATTGGTTTCCAAGTCGACGATGCACTGTGCGATTTCACGATCCGATACACGAATCCGGCGGAGAACTTCGATGCTTTTTAGTTCGTTCAAAGTGAGATCTTCGCGCAAGCCCTCACGAAACTCGGCATAGTTGACGCCGTCCTGCGCGAGCATCGCCGGAATATCTTCGAATCGAACCTGGTTTTGATCGGCAAGTCGCTGGATGGCAGCGTTGACAACCTGGTCAGAAATCTGCGCGGACAGGCCGATGCGTTCGGCACGTTGTAGTTGAATCTGGTTGACGATCAGACGCTCGAGAACCTGCTCGCGCAGAATATCCTCCGGCGGCAGTTGCATGCCTTGTTGCTGTGCATTCAGCCGAACTGCTTCAAGTTGCTTCTCGAATTGGCTCTTGAGAACCACACCCTCATTGACCACGGCGGCGACGCCGTCGAGAAATTCTCCGCTGTCGGAGAGTTCATCGGCGAACACCACGGGCGCGGCGACCAATGCGACGATTGCGCATAAGTTATTAATTTTCAACACTATTTACTACCGGAGATCTGCGGAATAGCCAAGAATACCACGTTCAAGGAGTTTGTCAGCAGCAGTGCCGACACTCGTCATACCTTTCAGTACCAGTTGCAGACCAAAGGATGAATCGCGAGTTCCGTCACGAGTGGAAATATGTCGACGTGACACAAGGCGTAGTCCCCAGCAGCAGCTCTCGTATTCAAGGCCGAAAAACTGTTCGAGCACGGCGTCGTCCCGCAATGAGAAGTTATAGCGACCAACAAAGTTCCACTGCCTGGCAATGGGCCAGGACCAGGACAGATCACCTTGCTCCAGCGAGTCGCGACGGAAGCGGTAGGCGAGATTGACGATCTTGCTGTCGGCCGGACGGTACTGCACGCGCGCTTCGGACTTGGTCGTGTCGGACCCCCACTGGTGACCCAGGGCGACGTTGACGTTCTTGAAAACGGAAACACGAAGTTGTGCGATGTAGTCTGAGGTCTCGGCCGTCTCGGTCGCGGCACCCGGCAGCGTCACCATGCGATTGTCGTAGTAACGGGTTTGTCCAACAGTTGCACTCATTACTTCGCGGCCGGTTTCGAGATCGAGTACACGCGTTGTAATACCCGCGCTGAGCTGTTTCGTATCGCCAATGCGATCGATACCGAGGTAGCGATTCTTGCGGTACAACTGAACGAGATTGATGTCGGGCGAAATCGTATCGAAGACCGGCAAGTCGTCCTGGTCGCGGAACGGGATATTGACGTACAACAGCCGTGGCTCGATCGTTTGCAAATGATTGGAATTGGTCAAGCCGCGTTCGAGTATCAACCCGATGTCCATGCTCGAAATTGGCAGGTGACGAGAATGCGTTGTCGGCTCACCGGGCACTGTGTCTTGCAGGCTGTATTCCGTGTAGTCGTATTCAATCGCCGGTTTGATGAACCAGCCCGGTTGCTCCAGTGCGAGTTCGACGCGTGGAGTGGCGTTGAATCGCCAGCCGGTAACGCCTACGTCACGATCGAAGTTGACGACCTCGCTGTCGACGCCGATTCGTAGTCCCAGCGGCATGGCCCATAGACCGCTCAGCACCACCTGGGGCAGGCGCTGGTAAGGTTCCAGGTCCGCGGTAATGGCGTCGTCGATGGTCTGATAGTCCTGCAATCGCGCCAGCATCGTAAGGTTTCTTGAGTAGTAGTCCAGTCGAACGCTGCGGTTCAAATGGGTGATACTGGAAATGCTGAGACTGCCGCCCAGATCTTCGTAGTATTGGCTGTCGGAAACTTCGCTGAAATTGAGCTGGCCGCGAAAGCCGCCGCCAAACAGGGTCTGGTGGTCGAAATGCAGCCGCTGCCGCGATGTATCGATGATGTCGTCGTTCGGCAGGTAGTCGACATTGACGGTGCCACTGTTGCGCTCGGTCAGGTAGCGGAATTCGGTCGCGACCTGCAAACCGCGGCTCGTCAGCAGGCGGGGCGTGATCGTCGCGTCGTAGTTGGGCGCAATGTTCCAGTACCACGGCACGCGCAGCTCATTGCCGCTGCGGCCGGAGCTGCCAATTTCCGGTGTCAGCAATCCGGTCTTGCGCGCGTCGCCGATCGGAAATGACAGGTATGGGGCGTAAAGTATCGGCACACCCTTGAATTCGAGTTTGACCCCCTTGGCGGTGCCAACGCCCTTCTGCGTGTCGAGTTTGATGGAGCTGCCCTGCATCAACCAATCTTCCGATCCGGGTGGGCAGGTCGTGTACCGGACTCCATCGAGAATCAGCATGCCGTCCTGGTTGATTTCCATTGCGTCGGCACCACCGCGTGCATTGCTGCTACCCATCGAGAACTCGGCGCCTTCGAAGCGAATGCGACCGGTGAGGTAGGCGAATTCAGCGGACTGGCTCCGTATCTGGGTGCTCGGGTCCTCATAGCGCACTCCGCCTTCCAGGTGCAGCGCCCGGGTATTGGGTTCGTACCGCGCCGTGTCCGCGCCGGCGAGCTTGTCGCCGCTTCGAAGCACGACACCGCCGGACATACTGGCTGTTGGTAATTCCCCGAGTTGCGCCTCGACATGCCCCGCCTCCAGCTGAATGGCGGAGGGATTGTTCAAAGGCTCGACCGGCAGCAAGGATTCGGCGTCCAGCGGCTCCAGCAATGACGTCCGGCAGGACAGCGGCTCGTCTGCGTTGGCGTTCGCGTAGGCCAGCAGCAAGCATGCTGATATCAGGAGTTTGGAGGACAAATCGCTGTTCGGATCAGGTTTCGGCCGAAGCCACTAGGGACGGGATGTTATCAGGCATTCTTATTTGTTACCTTCGCATAGTTTTCTAAGTGCTTCAACGCGTTACGGAGATGCCACATCAAGTCAGCCGATCCCTCTGCCGATACCCGCCTGCTCGCCCTGAATGACTGGCTCAGCGGTATCGACGCGGTCAGCGGAGCACAGCCCGTCCCGGCATCCTCGGATGCCAGCTTTCGACGTTATTTTCGATTGCGAAAGGGCGACAAAAGTTTCATCGCGATGGATGCGCCGCCGGAACAAGAGGAATGTTTGCCGTTCGTAACGATCGCCGGTTACCTCGAAGCGATGCAGCTTGCAGCGCCGCGAGTCATCGAAGCGGACCTTGATATGGGATTTCTGCTGCTGACTGATCTCGGCAGTGAGCAGTACCTCGAACGCCTGCAGCGTCGCCCGGCTCTGGCCGAGTCGATGTATCACGATGCAACCGGTGCACTGTTGCACATGCAGACAATGGGCGTTGACTTCCAGGGCTTGCTGCCACCTTACGACGAAGCCCTGTTGCGTTCCGAGTTGTCGTTGTTTCGGGACTGGTTGTGCGGCACGCACATGGAGTTCCTGTTTAGTACGGCCGATGAGGCAAACTGGCAGGCCTGTTGCGACTTGCTGGTGGCAAATGCGATCTTGCAACCGCAGGTTTTTGTGCATCGTGACTACCATTCTCGCAACCTGATGGTATTGAAGCAGGACAATCCCGGAATTCTGGACTTTCAGGATGCCGTTGAAGGTCCGTTAACTTATGACCTCGTCTCCTTGTTGAAAGATTGCTATGTGAACTGGCCGGCCAATCAGGTTCGGGAGTGGGCGTTGAACTTTTATGCGCGGCTGGGCGACGAAACGCGCACGCTGATTGACGAAGAACGCTTTCTTCGACACTTTGAATTAATGGGTGTCCATCGCCACCTGAAAGCCGCCGGCATTTTTTGCCGCCTCAGTCATCGCGATGGCAAGCAGGCCTACCTGGACGATGTGCCGCGTACGCTCGAGTACATCGTCGAAGTCGGTCCGCGCTATCCCGAACTTAACTTCCTGACGCGCTTGATTGACCAGCAAATACTGCCCGGTTGGGATGCCGAGACGTGAGAGCGATGATACTGGCAGCCGGACGCGGTGAGCGTCTGCGACCGCTTACCGACAGTACGCCAAAAGCCCTGATCGAGGTACGTGGACAGAGCCTGCTTGAACGGCACTTGCGGGCACTGCATGCCGGTGGAATTCGCGATGTCGTGATCAACCTCGGCTGGCTCGGTGAGGCAATCCGTGACCGGGTCGGGAATGGTGACGCCTATGGGCTGGGTGTTCACTACAGCGACGAGGGCGAGAACGTTCTCGAAACCGGCGGTGGTATTTTTCGTGCTTTGCCAATGCTGGGCGACGAACCGTTCCTGGTTGTCAATGCCGATATTTTTACCGATATGCCGATCCCGGAAATTGGGTTGCCTGGCGATGCTGTCGGACACTTGGTGCTCGTTGATACACCCGAGTACCGTCGTCACGGCGATTTCGATCTTGTTGACGGCAAGGTGAAGAATGCCAGGGAACCGTTACTGACTTACAGTGGCGTCGCTGTTTATCGGCCGGAGTTTTTTTCGAATGCGGAGCCGGGTCGTTTTTCGATCGTCCCGATGTTGCAGCAAGCAGCCGATGCAGGACTCCTGCAAGGGTCGCACTATGACGGCAACTGGGCTGACGTGGGTACGCCCGAGCGATTGAGCTTGTGTAATATTGATAGTTAGACAGAAGAAGAGGAAATCCGAATGAAAAGAATAATTTTACTCATAGCGCTGTCAGTCCTGATGATTGATGCCAACGCGCAGGGACGTGCGGACCTGACCGACCATCCGCTGGTATCGCCTTACGAGGGCTCGGACCTTCGTCGAAAAGACGTTAAGGAGTTCGACGAATACAACGCGTTCATGGGTACGGACGAAAGTGGCAAAGAGCCAACCGGGCTCGCGCTTGAAGGTCGTGTCACGCGGCTTTTTTACACCAAACCGAAAGACCGCTCGATCCTCGAGGTGTTTAGAAACTACGAGACTGCGGTCAAACAGGCGGGCGCAACCATCCTGTACACCTGCAACCAGGAAAAATACGAATGCGTGAAAGCCTATGCAGGTCCGGCGCTGCAGAAATTCTCCGGGTTGCATGCGATGGCAAACACGGTAGGGCGTTACTTGCTGGCAAAAATTGAGCAAGGTGAGCAGACAGCATACGTCGCCATCGTTGTCGGGCAAACCTTCACTGATATCCATGTTGTCGAAGTAAAGAAAATGGATGAGGGTATGGTGACCCTCGACGCGGCCGCCCTGGGCCAGGGAATCGACGTCAATGGCTATGTGATAGTTGAAGGCATTTACTTCGATACCGACAAGGCGACACTCAAGTCGACGTCGGAATCGGCGTTATCGGAAGTCGCCAGATTATTGGTCGAACGTCCGGACCTTAACGTCTGGGTTGTCGGCCATACCGACTCCCAGGGTACGTTCGCGCACAACATGACGCTGTCAGAAAATCGGGCGCAGGCCGTGGTCAGTGAATTGGCAACAAATTATGGTGTTAGCCGTGATCGTATGGAAGGACACGGCGTTGGTCCGTTGGCACCTCAGGCATCCAACAGAGACGATAACGGTCGTGCCAGGAACCGACGGGTAGTACTGGTCGCGCGGTGAACCTCGGGACGTAACCCCGCCAATTTTTATCGCAACCTATCGGGAGCACGTGGGCCGAGTTTCGGCCGATACTCGCTGCTCGTGCTCCCCGGTTGCTTCCTGGAACTTTCCGCTCACGAACGGCCGCTTTCGGCGAATGGTGATGTCTGCTACGTCCGCGATACCGACCGCTCAAGCAGCTTCATTCGGGGTATCATTGAGTTCCGCAAATGATCCATTGCGGCCGCTCGATTTATCGGAGAGTTACACGGTGCGCATAACAATTGCGATAGCCATATTGCCGCTTGTTTGCGCTTGTGCGCCGACTGTCGAGGTCCGCGATTCTGAAACTCACGCCGTCATCGCAACTGCTACCGAGGAGGGATGTGATCGTCCAGCTGTTCGAATCGACGGCGTTACCAATCTAGATTCTGATAGCACACTCGTACTCAAGGACCGATTCGGGCCCGTTCTCGTAGAGCCGGGGCGATATGCTATTTCAGTTGCATGCCAAAATCCGCTTGATGAGGTTCGAAACAAGTGCGTATTCTGGGGGCATCCCAATGAGTACCCTACTTACAAAATGCCACTAGCTGCAGGTGTGGAATACACCTTTCACTGTTTCGTGGAAGGTCAAGAGATTTCCTATCGAATCTCGGAAAGTAATCTGTAGACCGCCGGCCGCTATTGGCTGCGGATTCAACCGGTCGTCGCAACACATTCATTAAAACATTCCGCCGGTGT
>CAXBKH010000019.1:0-91337 GCA_963976365.1 uncultured bacterium
CCTTTGAAACCACACCGAGGGACGAGGGCGATCTGAATGCGACTGCGTCGTGGTTGGGAGATCGATTCGCTATCAGGTTGTCGGCTACGGCCGTTGCGAACCCGTTTGATGGCGATGATTTTCGACCGGACGGATCCTACGTCGCTATGGCACTTGGGAACTGGAGTATTTCGGCTGGATGGCAGGAACGCTGGTGGGGTCCGGGCCGAGATGGAAGCTTGATACTGTCGACGAATGCGCGGCCCGCACCCGGAATTGCGATCCAGAGAATCTTGAGTTCACCATTCGAATCGAAATGGCTGCGCTGGATCGGGCCGTGGACACTCAGCACTTTCATGGCAGAACTGGATGATTCGAGAATTGTGAATGGCGCCAGGCTTTTCGGGATTCGCGGAAGTTTTCGACCGCCGAACACAGGTCTCGAGATCGGTATATCACGAACGGCGCAGTGGTGTGGGGACGACCGGCCGTGCGATCTCGAAACCTTTGGTGACCTGCTTGTCGGCAACGACAACCGCGGCGTCAATGTGACTATCGAGGATGAGCCGGGCAACCAGCTTGGCGGTTTCGACATACGCTGGAGCCTGCCGAAAAAAATTCCGGCTGCCCTGTATATGCAATGGATCGGCGAGGATGGCCGCGGTGGCGGCGGTGCGATAGGGGCGTGGTTGCGCCAGCTTGGGGTAGAGACCTGGGGCTCGATTGCCGGTCTGTCACACAGGACGCATTTCGAGATCGCGGATACGACCTGCCGACAGGGCGGGTTTGGGTTCAGTGGTGCAGTGCCGAATTGCGGCTACGAGCATTCGATCTATCGCACGGGGTACCGCTATGACGGCCGCTCAATCGGTCATCCAATCGATGGCGACGGCTTGTCCTACTCATTCGGGTCAACACTGGTACAATCCGCCGGTCATTCATGGAATATTTCGTTGCGTTACATGGAAATCAATCGAATTGGTGCCGATATCGGTCGTCACACCTTGTCATCGGTCCCCGTGCAGATTACGGACCTGCAGCTCACCCACAACAGAGCCACGCGGATCGGACAGTTTCGATTTGGACTCGGTATAAGTGACATCGATGGTGTGGTGGACGAGCACGTTGCGTCAGATGTCGCAGCCTTCCTGCAGTGGAGCTCGCGATGAGGTTTTGGCGCATGAGACTGGCGGCCATTCCCTTCCTCGCGTTGCTGGCATCCGCAACGCTGGCACAGGGCATACAATTATCACCGACACAGCAGCAGATGCTGAACTCTTTACCTGCGGCGCAGCGCCAGCAAGCGATGGACGCGATTCGACAGTTGGAGTCGCAGCAATCGCAAGCCACTCAATCGTCGATAAATGAAGATGTAATACCGACAGCGCCATCTGCTAATCAATCTGAAATTGAGGCGATTCTAGCGTCTGCAGAGAAGGTTGCGGCCCCGCGCAGTCGCGTAGTCATTAGCTTTACGCCGGTCTCAACACTTTCTGCAACTCAGCGGCGGTCACTTGACAGTGATCCTGCCCTTTTGAAACTTGTAGGGAGCCACCTGTTCGTCCTGGATGACTCGGGCGTTTTGTCGTTGATGGGTCTTGAGATGATTCCTCTGCTGGGATTATCAGAGGCCGATATTACGCGTCGACTTTCCGCGGAGCCAAACCTGTCCTTTTTTGAAATTGATGCAAGGATCCTCGGGCAAAAGCCGATTGGTGTCGAGGCGCTTGAAGCATTCGGCTACGACTTGTTTGAATCTCGGGATGCCACTTTCGACGCCCCGGGGAGTGGGCCGGTTCCGCCCGATTACGTATTGGGTCCAGGAGACTCGGTACGCATACAACTGTTTGGCAACGTGAACGGAAACTACGAACACGAAGTGTCTCGCGATGGTGTTCTAAATTTGCCGGAGATCGGTCCTATATCCGTTGCGGGAATCTCGTTTGCCGAGTTTCGAAACGATGTAAACCAACGCGTGAGTCGAATGCTTATCGGAACGCAGGCAAGTGTGTCGATGGGGCAGTTACGTACGATCCGCGTTTTTGTTTTGGGCGATGTTAATGAGCCTGGTTCTTATGTCGTCGGCGGATTGTCGACGATCAGCAGTGCGCTTTATCGTAGTGGCGGTGTGAGCAGAGTTGGTTCATTGCGTGGTATCCAGCTAAAGCGCAACGGTCAGGTGATATCAACTCTTGATGTATACGACTTATTGATACGTGGGGATAGTTCCGGCGATAGTCGATTGCAGCCAGGTGACGTCATATTTGTCCCGCCGATCAGTACAACCGTTGCGGTTGGTGGTGCAGTGAATCGCCCCGCTATTTACGAAGTAAAGCGGCGAACAACGGCTGCCGATTTGGTCGGGCTGGTTGGTGGACTTCGGCCGGAAGCGTTTGCCGCTGGCGCCAGTCTTGAGCGAATTAATGAGGGCGGCGAGCGAACAGTGTTGTCGGTCGATTTAAGCAGTTCTTCGGCAAATACGATCATTGTACGAGCCGGCGATACGTTGCTCGTGCCGGAAGTCCTACCGGAGGTAGATAATGCCGTGACGCTTGCCGGCCATGTCTATCGACCTGGTAAATACCCATGGCGAAACGGCATGCGCCTTAGTGATCTGGTCAATTCGAGTAATGAGCTAAAGCCCAGCGTCGATATGGACTATGTACTGATTCGGCGCGAGCTTAATCGCGGTCAACCGATAGAAGTCCTTTCGGCGAACCTGGGTGCAGCGCTTCAATCACCGGGCGGGGCGGATGATATAGCGCTTCAGGCATCGGATACGGTGCACATCTTTAGTCTTGAGCTGGGAAGACAACGGGTGGTTCAGCCGCTATTGGAGGAACTCGCGCTGCGATCGAGCGTTGATTCGCCAGTACGCAAAGTTGAAATTACAGGTCGCGTCCGGGCGCCCGGCACCTATCCGCTCGAAGATGGCATGCGGATCAGTGACTTGATTCGCGCTGGCGGCCAGCTCAGTGAGGCGGCATACGCACTGGAGGCGGAGTTGACTCGCTACTCTGTCGACGATGATTCGCGACGGACTATTGAAGTCGTGAAGGTCGACTTAAACTCCCTGCGGCTCGGAATTGAGTCTGCTGACCTCATTTTACAAGAACACGACTATTTGATCGTCAAGCAGATGCCAGACTGGGATTCGGCCTGGACCGTTGCGCTCGAAGGTGAGCTACAGTTTCCCGGCGACTATCGTGTCCGTCGAGGCGAGACCCTTGCAGAGGTAATTGAGCGCGCGGGCGGATTCACTAACGACGCATTCGTTGAGGGTGCGGTATTTCTTCGGGAAGCCCTGAAAGAGCGCGAGCAGCAACAGATCGAAGATCTTGCACGGCGACTGGAAGCTGATCTCGGTTCGTTGTCTTTACAATCGGCATCAACTAATGGGTCAGATACTCTATCGACAGGGCGAGTCTTGTTGCAGCAGTTACGCGGAACTGAGGCAGTCGGCAGGCTCGTAATCGATATCAGTGACTATCGTGACCTTGGGAAGACCGACGCTGCGACCGTTGAATTGCGCGATGGTGATCGATTGCTGGTCCCTACGAAACCGCAAGTCGTATCTGTGCTCGGCGAGACCCAACAGAATACATCGCATTTATATCGACCGAACCTCTCGCGTGATGAGTATATCAATTTGAGTGGCGGCCTTACGCGGCGCGCGGATAGAAAACTGATTTACGTTGTCCGCGCGAATGGTGCGGTTGTTGCAGCAAATCGCTCAAAATGGTTTGGTCGGCGCGGAAATGTCGATATTCGACCAGGCGACACAATAGTTGTGCCATTGGATATCGACCGGATGAGGCCACTGACATTCTGGGGTAATGTGACGCAGATACTTTACCAGGGTGCTATTGCAGTTGCGGCTATTAAGACTTTTGACAACTAACCTCATTTATTTTTCTTGCGTAAGACAGACTATTCGACGATGACCTCTAGAAACGGCGATGTTGATTTCTTCCAAGTAGCAAGAATATTGTGGAAGGACCGGGTAGCAATTTCGGTTGTTTCACTTTCAATTACAGTTTTAGTGATTGTCGTTCTTCAGTTCGTGCCCGACTCCTATAGGGCCGAAGCATTGCTGGCGCCCAAAGTACAGGGATCATCTAGTGGCTTGGCTGCGCTAGCTGGCCGCTATTCGGACCTCGCTAGTTTGGCTGGTATATCTGTAGGCGGCGAATCATCAGACAAAACGAAGTTGGCGATTGAAATTTTGCGTTCGAGGCGATTCATTACGGATTTTATCGAATCGCGAAATGCACTTATTCCACTTCTTGCTGCGGACAGTTGGAACGCAGAGACAGGCCAATTGGCTATTGATCAAAGCAAATACGACTCTGATCGGAGACAGTGGGTTAGAGATGTCCGTCCGCCTAAATCGCCGGTACCGTCGCCTAATGAAGCCTATGAGGCATTCTCGGAGCTTCTCAGAGTGTGGCGCGATGCCGAGACTGGATTTGTCCGGGTAAGCATTGAGCACTTGTCTCCTGTCGTTGCTAAGCGTTGGGTCGATGAGTTGGTGTCGGAACTAAATCGCGTTGTTCTAGAACGAGATGTACAACAAGCAGAGAATGCCATCGACTACTTGCAGTCCCAGATTGAAGGCACGTCTCTCGCAGATCTTCGTGCTGTATTTTTCAGGCTGATTGAAGAGCAGACTCAGACGCTTGTTTTGGCAAAGGTATCGCCGGAGTATGTTTTTCAGACAATCGATCCTGCAGTTGTTGCCGAGGAAAAATCTGGACCGGCTCGTATTAAGTATGCGTTATTCACATTAGTATTGAGCCTGTTTTCGATGATGAGTTTATCGTTGTTTCGATCGTTCTTGGAGCGACGAGATTCTGAATGAGATGGGCGCCTGACGGTTGCTCGGTTTTGTCGCAGGAAGCACGATTATTTAACATAGGGAAATATCTGCATGGACCACCCTGGAGAGAAGGAATTGAGGACATTTGCCATTATTGGTGCGGCTGGCTACATAGCTCCGCGGCACATGAATGCTATTAAAGAAACGAACAACAAGTTGGTCGCCGCACTCGATACATCAGATTCAGTAGGGATTATTGATAGCTACTCTCCAGACGCTAGGTTTTTTACAGAGTTCGAACGCTTCGATCGACATATAGACAAATTGCGTAGGGAGCCAGACCAAGACCCGGTTGAGTTCATTTCAATTTGTTCTCCCAATTACTTGCATGACTCACACATCCGTTTCGCGCTACGTTCCGGTGCAAATGCGATCTGTGAAAAGCCTTTGGTACTCAACCCGTGGAATATAGACCCGCTTATTGACATCGAAAAATCTCTCGACGGAAAAGTAAGCACCATTCTCCAGCTAAGGCTTCATCCGGCGATCAAGGCGCTCAAAGAGAGGGTCGCTAAGTCTGACAAGGTTACGAAGCATGACGTCGACCTGACCTATATTACTTCGCGAGGTCGGTGGTATTTGCAGTCCTGGAAAGGAGATGAAAAAAAGTCCGGTGGAATTGCAACAAATATAGGCGTGCATTTCTATGACATGCTCCACTTTGTCTTCGGTGAGCTGCAAGAGAATGTTGTTCACTATTCAAGCGCGACCAAAGCGGCCGGCTACCTTGAGTATCAGCACGCGCGTGTCCGTTGGTTCTTGTCGATTGATACCAATGATGTGCCAGCCGAAATTCGCGAAAATGGCCAAAGAACCTTTCGCTCCATTACTGTCGATGGTGACGAAATCGAATTCTCTGGCGGGTTTACAGATCTGCACACTTTGAGCTACCGGCATATCTTGGACGAAGGTGGATTTGGCATCGAGGAGAATCGAGTAGCAATCGAAACCGTGGCTGCAATTCGATCCATGAAACCTATCGGCGCAACCGGTGATTTTCACCCATTCGTACCGAATTGCTCCGAATGAGTATTTATATTCATGAGTCGGCGATTGTCGACGAGGGTGCCGTAATTGGCGACGGTAGCCGAGTGTGGCATTTTGCTCATGTATGTGGCCGCGCAATTATTGGAAACAATGTTTCTCTTGGGCAGGGTGTTTTTGTCGGAAATGATGTGACTATAGGCGATGATTGCAAAATTCAGAACAATGTTTCTGTATACGATCGAGTTTTCTTAGAGAAAGGAGTTTTTTGCGGACCTAGCATGGTTTTTACAAATGTCTACAATCCGCGGTCATTTGTGGAAAGGAAATCAGAATACTTGGATACGAATGTTCGCGAGGGAGCAACTCTTGGTGCCAACTGCACAATCGTATGTGGCGTTACCATTGGTAAGTTTGCTTTTGTCGCTGCGGGCGCTGTAATAACCAAGGATGTTAAACCGTACGCGCTGGTGGCTGGCGTTCCCGCGAAACAGATCGGATGGATGAGCGAATATGGAGAAAAGCTCGACTTACCTTTGGTTGGGCGCGGCCATACTGAATGCAAAGGCAGTAGTGAGAGATACAGTTTGGACGCGGAAGGTGTTAGAAAGGTAGACGAAACATGAAGTTCGTAGATTTAGATGCGCAGCGCCAAAGAATTAGAAGGGGCGTCGATGATGCGATCGCAAAGGTATTGAATCACGGGCGGTATATTCTTGGCCCTGAGGTGCTCGAACTCGAAGCCGCGTTAGCAAAGTTCTCTGGAGCTTCAAATTGCGTCAGCGTTGCGAATGGCACGGATGCGCTGCAAATTGTCCAGATGTTCCTGGGCATTTCGGCTGGTGATGAAGTTATCGTCCCGGGGTTCACATATGTTGCAACTGCGGAGACCGTGCTAGGTTTGGGAGCAACGCCGATTTATGTTGACGTCTCGGATACCGACTACAATCTTTGTGCCGAAAAGCTAGTTGAATCTATTAGTCCACGGACTAAAGCGATAATTCCTGTTTCGATGTTCGGGCAATGCGCAGATTTTAGCGGCATAAACGAAATTGCGGAACGATTTAACGTGCCTGTTATTGAAGATGCTGCACAGAGTTTCGGTGCTCGCCAATCAGGGTTGCGATCGACAAACCTGTCGAAATTCGCATGTACGAGCTTTTTTCCCAGTAAACCTTTGGGTTGCTATGGAGATGGAGGCGCAATTTTCGCACAGGATGAGAATGACGCCGCAATCATTCGACAAATAGCTCGGCATGGACAAGACCGGCGATATCATCACATTCGGTTAGGGGTGAATAGTCGCCTCGATACCCTTCAAGCAGCGATCGTATTGCAGAAGTTACAGATTCTAGACAAGGAGATCGAAGAGCGGCAGATGGTTGCGGAGAAGTATAATGCGTACTTTTCCGAATGTCCCGACGTAAAAATTCCGATTGTTCAGAACAGTAATACGAGCGCCTGGGCACAGTACTCAATTCGCGTCCCCAATCGCGGGAGAGTGATCGATGTGCTTGACTCAAAGGAGATTCCTTATGCCATTCACTATCCTATGCCGGTTTATAAGCAGCCGGCGATGCAAGTGGCGGACCTCCATTTGGATGTTTGTGAATCGGTATCTAAATCAATAATCAGCCTTCCAATGCACCCCTACTTGAGTGATGAAGAGATTTTGACGGTGTCTACCTGCGTAATGGATGCGGTCAATAGTGGCTAAAGTAACAATAATGACGGTAGTAGGCGCTCGGCCTCAGTTTGTAAAGGCTGCAGTAGTTTCGAGGGCTATAAAAAATGTTGCGAGTCAAGGTATCGTTGAACACATAGTTCACACCGGCCAGCATTTTGATGAGAATATGTCCGGAGTGTTTTTTGATCAGCTGCAAATACCTCGACCCACTTCGAATCTTGGAGTTGGAGGGAAAAGTCACGGCCATAGTACCGGTGAAATGATTGCAGCACTTGAAGACTTGATGGTCGAAGTACGACCTGACGTTGTCATAGTCTATGGCGATACAAACTCAACGCTTGCAGCGGCAATTGCCGCTGCGAAGCTGCACATCGACATTGCGCATGTTGAAGCTGGGTTAAGATCGTTTAACAAACGCATGCCGGAAGAGATCAACCGAGTGTTAACAGATCACGTGTCGCGATACTTATTCTGCCCGACTAGTACCGCAGTGGAAAACCTTGATCGAGAGGGTGTAAGCGATGGAGTTCACAACGTTGGCGATGTAATGTTTGACGCAAGTAAATTCTATGCAGAGGTCGCCGAAAAAGAGTCGAAAGTGCTTGAACACTGTATGCTGCGGAAAGGCGATTATGTCTTGGCGACATGCCACCGGCAGGAAAATACAGATGATCCCGAGAGACTTCGAGAAATACTAGTCGGACTTTCTCAACTCGCTGAGGTCGGCAGCGTCGTCCTTCCGATTCACCCAAGGACAAAACTCAAGATTGATGAGTTTGGCTTGTCTTGCCACCTAGGGAATGTTCAGGTGGTCGAACCACTTTCCTATTTGGATATGCTTGTACTTGAGAAGTATTCCAGAACGATTGTTACGGACTCGGGAGGTGTTCAGAAGGAGGCTTACTTCTTTAATGTGCCATGTATTACGATTCGCGATGAAACAGAGTGGGTAGAGACTGTCCAGACGGGACATAATATATTGGCGGGTGCGGATGCCAAGAATATCAAGGCTGCGTTTAATGTGCAGAACATGTCGAACGAATGGCCAAACTTATTTGGCACTGGTGACGCAGGTGATCGAATTGTGTCGATGTTACTGTCGCGGTGATTGACGTACTCCGAATTGTGGTGCACTCGTGCCATTCTCAGTAGTTCAAGCATCGGTCCTTTTATCGCTATATTTTGTCGAACCGGACTCCTTCGTTCAGTTTTCTTACTATGCATCTTTGGCGATCGTTGCCGGAGTAATCGCTTCCTTCCGGTGCGAGTATTGGGAAAACAGCGTTGATACTATTGGCAACTATATTGGACTAGTATGTTTAATCGCGACAGCATTTGAAATTGCGGTTTGGTTTTTTTCTGGGTACCACTTTTTTGGCATCCTGATGGCATCAAACGCGCTTCAGGGGTATGCAAACAAGTTACTTTATTCGCGAGAGCGCAGGTGGGATGTAGTATTACTCTGCGTCCTTTCCATAATGCCCTATTTAGTTTTCCGGACTGTAAGTAGTGCTGCGTTTTCTACGGGATTGCCGGTTCTGTTTTTCGCTATTCATCAATCGGCTGGGCAGTGGCGATATGCGGGGTTTTGGGAAGGTGCGTTCCGTTCATTCCAGCGAAATTTCTTAGCCGACCGCCCGCTACAACTCAATTGGTCGTCAGCGGTAATCGCGATAGTTAATCAGAATTGGCTGCCTCTACAGGGGCTGTTTTTTCTCCAATCGGAGTTTTTGGCTCCAATGCTTTTTTTCTGGAGGTCAGCGAACTTTATTCCCATGTTTCTCAGCAAACCATGGTCATGGAAAGTGTATTTTCACGCGAAGAGCGATACGCTTAATCCAACGCTAAGTTTGACACTGGTTGGCGGCGCATTGGTGAGCATGACTGCGGCAGTGTCGATTTATCTCCTTTTTTTACAAGAAGAGCGCTCGATCTCTAGCGTTCTTGTGATGTTGGTTGTCGCAGGAGTTGTCGCGCGATTTGCTTCTAATCTGTTAACGCACGCATTAGCATTTTCACGAAAGTTGGCGATTGGCTTGGTAATTCAAGCGGCCTTCCTGGTCTTGCTTGTGGCTAATGCGTTGGCAGTTAGTGATGAATTGTTGAACTACCAAGTCTTCGTAGCAATTCAACTAGTCATTTCCACGATTGTTGCGTACTACTTCTTCTATCTATACACACGTAGTCCAAGAGATGTTCTTTAATTATCTTCTTGTTTTTCCGATTGCGACATACTATATCCTAGGTTTTTTGTTCCTAGTGCTTACCGGCAAACAAACCAGTAGTTTGTATTTGCCGGTACTCCTCGGTGTGGTTCTTGTGACGATTCCGTTCTTGTCGAGACGAACAATCGAGGTGCGAGAGTTGCGAAACTTCGAAGTTTTACTAATCGTCTTCCTCCAATTTGTGGTTATTCTCTGTTTGATCAATCTAGATCTGTCCGGCATTCGCTTAACATCGGAATCGGTGCGAGTTGAATCTATTTGGGAAAGACTTTTGATAGTTCACCTAATGTTGAGTTGGATGGCGGCACTCTTGTTGACCGGTTATGTTACGGTGGCGTCGAGGTGGACCTTCGTGGTGGCAATTTTTCTAATTGCTCAGAGTGTCTTAGTTGGCGTCATCGAGGGGCGTAGGACTGCTGCTATTCTTCCTTTCGTGTTTTTGGTATTTCTTGCGCTTGGTAAGGATGGGGCATCTATAAGAAGACTGTTGCGTGCTGGTGCAATTGCGACGGTGCTGATAACAGCGTTTGCAATAGTAACGTCAATCAGAACAGGTTCCGCGTTTGTAATTGAAATGTTGTTTTCAAGGGTGTTTTGGCCAGCTATTGCTTTGAACGATATTCTCCTTTTACAGCCCGACTTTGATCCTCAGACGTGGTCACAAGTTGGTGATCGCATAATGGAGAATTTCGGTGGAGTTCAGTATCTGAGCACCACGAACGAGTTTGGCAGATATATGGGGTACATTTCGCCCAGCAACTATGTTGTTGGAATTAATTACGGGGTAATTGGCGAATCTGTTTTGGCTGGAGGGCTACTGTTCCCGTTAATTCTCCAGGTCGTATTGTTGTCGATACTTTCACTCTCGATGCGGGTTTCTGAGCTTGCACCATTCAATTTGGCAATGTTATTGCCTTTTCTGTATGTGCATGGTTATCAGATGGAAATCCCATATACGATTGTGGTATTGCTTAAGGCAGGTTTACTTTTTGGGCTGGTATCAGCATTTATGAGAATGTTACCGGAAAAGAGTCGATGACTGTGATTGAAAAAATACAAGTAATGACTTGCCCGATGTATCCGGTGAATTCTGCTCAAGCTTCGGAGATGCTTCGGGATAAATTGATTGGAGACGAGTTCGGTTATTGTGTTGCCATTAACGCGGAGAAAATCAACAGATATTTGCGCGATGCTGAATTTAGGAAAATAATTGACGGCAGTATTTTTCCTTACCCTGACGGGGCGGGCGCAACACTGGCCGCTAAGTTTTTGGCTAAGAAGGCGTGTGAAAAAATTAACATGCCGGTGCTTTGTTTAGACGTGGCAGCTGAGACGGGATCTCGAGTGTTTGTATACGGTGCGAAACCGGAAGTACATGCGCTTGCCATGGAGGCGATTGGCCGTCGGTTTCCGGCTTTGGTGGTTTGCGGTAGTGAGCATGGGTACGTAGACGAGACTGACGCAGTGAGCGCGTTGCGAGGCGCGAATCCAGATCTTGTGTTGATCGCGTTGGGGTCGCCGAAGCAGGAAGAATTTGCGGCAAAGTATGCATCTGAGTTGGGCGCGATTTTCGTCGGGGGCGGAGGAAGCTTAGACATCATGGCCGGAGTCAAGAAGCGAGCGCCAGAGTTCTTTGTAAACAATGGTTTGGAATGGGCGTATCGGTTGGCTCAGGAGCCTTGGCGGTTGAAGCGACAGCTGGGACTAGTTGTGTTTGTACTAAGATTGATCAAGTATCGATTCCGAAAAATGGAAAGCTAGAGTCGATTTCCAAAGCTGCTTAATTATAGCGAGATCGTTGAGTTGTCGATATGGTAATTTTCTACCAATTACATGTTCTTTGCGATAATATTGCGGCTGCCGAGTCAACCTGTCCGAGGGTCGGTCGTTACAAGTCAGTAGCCTGCAGTCAGCCTAACAAGAAAAAGTAATAGCAATGAGCGAACTACATATTCTTCCAGCAAGCGCGATTGCTTTCGCTGTCACAGCCGCATTTATGGTGGCATTGCGTCCGGTTGCAATGAGCATTGGTCTTGTTGATCGCCCTGGCGGCCGCAAGCTGCATATTGGAAATATTCCAATAATCGGTGGACTTGCGATGTTTCTAGGAATTGTCGCGGGACTTGTTGCAATTGGTGTCGTTAGCCGTGCATCCGTTAGCCTGGTATTTTCACTTTTTCTGTTGGTGATGATTGGCGCGTTTGATGACAGATATTCAGTGTCTGCGCTAGTTCGCGTCGTTGTACAAATTGCCGCCATATTGATTATGGCTTACGGTTCCGAGTCCTTCTTATTTAGCATCGGTGATCCATTCGGGGTCGGAGAAATTCATTTAGGGCCGCTTACTCTGGCTAGCACGATTATTGTCGCGCTAACGGTGATCAATGCTTATAACCTCGTCGACGGTGTTGATGGATTAGCCGGAATGCTTGCAGTAATCGCATTAATCGCCGTTGCGGTGGTAGGCGGATTTTCTGCTATTTCAACATACGTTGCATTAATAGTAGCTTCCTCGATAGGCGCGTTTCTTCTCTTCAATTTTCCAGTGATTGCGAACCGTGCTGTTCGT
Source organism: uncultured bacterium (assembly GCA_963976365.1). Lineage (GTDB taxonomy): Bacteria > Pseudomonadota > Gammaproteobacteria > Steroidobacterales > Woeseiaceae > UBA1847. The sequence continues at coordinate 12,324 of CAXBKH010000019.1, forward strand.
TCGTTTATGGGCGATGCTGGTAGCACATTATTGGGCTTTACAATTTTCTGGGTGACTCTGAGTATCAGTCAGGGTGAAAGTGCAATCATAAGCCCGGTAATTGGCCTCTGGTTTGCGGCGATTCCTGTTTTCGATAGTCTTACATGCTTTGTGATGCGCTTAATAGCTGGGAAATCACCATTTCAGCCAGGGCGAGATCACTTTCATCATACGCTAAAACGGGGTGGGTTCGGTGTTCGCCAAACTCTGGGAATATTGAGCGGATTGCAGATGTTTTACGCGATACTAGCCATTGTTGCCCACTACCTCGGTGTTTTTGATGTCGCATTATTTGTAACGTGGAGTTTGCTCGGACTAACACAGCGATGGGTTATAAAAAGTATTTCCTTGCGTCACCGATTGTACCTATTCAGGCAGTTGAGGGCTGGTGGTCTCGGTCCGTATCGCCAAGCGAGAGCTCGCGCGCTCCGCTAGGTACGCGTGGTTCATAGTGACTCTGCTATCCCGGCCTGTATAATTTCCTGACTTTGCTCAGGGAATGGACCACCAATGCGACTAACAATCTTCGGCTCCGGCTACGTCGGCCTCGTCACAGGCGCCTGCATGGCGGAGATGGGCAACCACGTTGTCTGCTATGACATCGACAAGGACAAAATCGCCCGCCTCAAGAACGGTGACGTTCCGATCTACGAGCCGGGTCTCGATGCCTACATTGAGCGGAATGTCGAATCGGGCCGCCTGGAATTCACAACAGATCCGAAAAAAGCGGTCGATCACGGCCTGTTCCAGTTCATTTCAGTGGGCACCCCGCCCGACGAAGATGGCTCTGCCGACCTGAAGCACGTCTTGGCTGTCGCTCGCACTATCGGCGAGCACATGGACGATTATCGCGTGATCATCGACAAGTCGACAGTCCCGGTTGGTACTGCAGATAAAGTAAAAGCCGAAGTGCAAAAGACGCTGGATACTCGTGGTGAGGCACTGGAATTCGACGTCGTATCGAACCCTGAATTTCTCAAAGAAGGCGCTGCGATCGGCGACTTCATGAAGCCGGACAGGATTATCGTTGGTACGGACAACCCGAGAACGACGGAGCTTCTGCGATCACTCTACGAACCCTTCAATCGCAACCACGATCGATTGATCAGCATGGATATTCGCTCGGCTGAGCTCACCAAGTACGCAGCAAATGCCATGCTCGCGACCAAGATCAGCTTCATGAACGAAGTGGCCAATCTCGCCGAGCGATTCGGTGCGGATATCGAGAAAGTCCGCCTGGGCATCGGCTCGGACCCGCGCATTGGCTATCATTTTATCTATCCCGGTGCTGGCTACGGCGGGTCGTGCTTCCCGAAGGACGTGCAGGCGCTGGCAAAATCGGCTTCCGATGCAGGTTACGAAGCCACCTTGCTGAACGCCGTTGAGGCGGTCAATCATCGACAAAAGCGGCGCGTATTCGAAAAAATACAGTCGCACTACGGCAAAGACCTCAATGGCAAGACCATCGCCCTCTGGGGGCTGTCATTCAAGCCCAGCACTGACGACATGCGTGCGGCGCCCAGCCGCGTGATCATGGAGGCACTGTGGGATGCAGGTGCCCGGGTTCGCGCCTATGATCCTGAGGCCATGGAGGAGGCCGCACGGCTCTACCCCGACCAGGATGGATTGCAGCTGTGCGACACCGCGTTTGAGGCCGTCGATGGGTCCGATGCGCTGGTCATAATCACGGAGTGGCAGGAGTTCAGGAGTCCGGACTTCACCGCGCTGAAAGACAGCCTTGCCGATGCGGTAATATTCGACGGCAGGAACCTGTACGAGCCGAAGAATGTGGAGGCGCTGGGTCTCAAGTACTACGCAATTGGACGCGGAAGAAGCTGACATGCCGATCAAGATCGAAAGCTTTAAGGCCTACGACATACGTGGGCAGATTCCGAATCAAATCAATGCGGACATCTGCTATCGCATCGGCAATGCCACCGGCGAGTTTCTGCAAGCCAAGACAATGGTGGTCGGGCGCGACATGCGCCTCACAAGCTCAGAGTTTGCTGATGCCGTGATCCGTGGCCTGACCGATGCCGGGATCGAAGTCTTCGATATCGGGATGTGCGGGACGGAAATGGTCTATTTCGGAACGAGCCATCTGCAAACCGACGGCGGCATTATGGTCACCGCCAGCCATAATCCTGCCGACTACAACGGCTTGAAGCTGGTGCGCGAGGAGGCCAGACCGATCAGTGCCGACTCCGGGCTTGCGGACATTCGGTTGCTGGCGGAAGCGGACGATCGGACGCTGGCAAGCGGTGGCAAGCGTACGGCGATCGATGTGCTCGAGCCCTACGTCGACCACATGCTGAGTTACATCGACACCAGCAAACTCAAGCCGCTGAAGCTGGTCGTTAACGTCGGCAACGGCTGCGCCAGCATCGCATCGGATGCACTGGAACCTCATTTGCCGTTTGATCTGGTCAAGCTCTACAACGAACCTGACGGCAAGTTTCCAAACGGCATTCCGAATCCAATGTTAGAGGAAAATCAGGCAGTTACAGCCGAAGCGGTCGTGCAACACAAGGCCGATATGGGTATTGCCTGGGACGGCGATTTCGACCGATGCTTTTTGTTTGACGAGCACGGCACGTTTATCGAGGGCTACTACATCGTCGGAATGCTGGCCGAAAGCATCATCGCGAAGAATCCGGGGGCCAGGATTGTTCACGATCCGCGCATGACATGGAATACTTTGGATATTGTCGAACAGGCGGGCGGCACCGCCGTTTCGAGCAAGTCTGGCCACTCATTCATCAAGGAAACGATGCGCAAGGTTGATGCCGCATACGGCGGCGAAATGAGCGCGCACCACTACTTCCGCGATTTCTCATACGCAGATAGCGGCATGATCCCGTGGCTGCTCGCCGCGGAATTGATTTCAGTTTCTGGCAAGTCTTTGTCAGAGCTTGTCGGCGAACGCATGCGATTGTACCCGGCCAGTGGCGAGATCAATCGCAAGGTCGGTGACGCCGCCGCGATGCTGCAAAAGCTGCACGATGCCTACGCGCCGGACGCGTTGCATGTGGACGATACCGACGGCTACAGTTTCGAGTTTGCCGATTGGCGGTTCAATATCCGGATGTCGAATACCGAGCCTGTCGTACGCCTGAATGTTGAATCGCGAGCCAATCAGGAATTGTTGCAACAAAAAACCGCCGAATTGCTTGCTGTCCTCGAATCGGATATTCAGCCGGAATAGGCTTCGATTCTCACGACAAAAAAACGGATTTCGTCCGAAATTGCCCTGTCACCAGGCTTCTGCGAACAGTACGCGGTCACTGAGAGTGAACTGTGTCACAGAATCCAACTCACACAGGGCGGGCCGACGACACACCACAATTGCTGCGATATCATGGCGGGCGTTATTCTGCTCCGTATAGGGCCATGGAGCGGGTAGACGGAGCGCTTGAGCAAGCGAGTACCCGATCGACCGGGTATGGCGAGATTTTGTACCGCTGCGCCGTCGTGGCCAGTAGAAATGGTGATAAGGTCAAGGCCCGAAAATTATTACAATTGGTGCATGATCCAGGTGCCCTGTATCCGTCGCGAGACAGTGCCGACAAGCTGTTAGAGGATTTATTGGTATGACAAGATTAGTTGTAATTGCAGCAGCAATTGCCTTGGCAGGATGTGCCGGAAGCCCGGTTGGCAAGGCTGTGTCGGCAGCCGATTGTCCGCAGCCGAACAACCGCTCCTCTGACTATTTGATCGGTCCGGGTGACACGCTGAATATCGTTGTGTGGCGCAACGACGAGCTCTCGGCCGTGGTGCCGGTCCGGCCGGATGGTCGCGTGTCGACCCCGTTAATCGACGATATGCAGGCGTCCGGCAAGACTCCCTCCGAGCTGGGCGAGGATATGGAAAAGGTTCTGTCGGAATATCTGCGCACGCCGGAAGTCAGCATTATCGTGACCGGGCAGGGTGCGGCGAACCAGATCCAGATAATCGGTGAGGTGACCAATCCACAGGCATTGTCCTACCGCGATGGGTTGAAGTTGCTTGACGTGGTCGTGGCCGTCGGTGGCCTTACTGAATTCGCAGCCGGTAATCGCGCTAACCTGGTGCGGCAGACACAGACTGGACAGTACGAATGCCGGGTCAAGTTGAAGGATCTTTTGGCCGGCGATATGTCGCAGAATATAGTGGTATTTCCCGGTGATGTGGTCGTTGTTCCGGAGACCCGATTCTAGTGCAGGATTTATTTCACCTCATTCGGACCGAAATCCGTGGTGCGTGGCGCTACCGTTGGTGGGCCATGATCGTTGCCTGGGCGATATGCCTTGTCGGCTGGATGGCCGTTTTCACCATGCCGGATATGTTCGAGGCGCGGGCGCAGGTATTTGTCGATGCCGACTCCCGCCTTGCCGAGGTCATCGGCGAAGTGGGTGTTGAACCGGGCGTTGGTTCACGTGTCTTTATCGTACGCCAGGCGATGCTCGGTCGACCCCTGCTTGAGCGGGTGGCAAGCGAGACAGGACTTGATGCGCGAGCCAAGACCGCATTGGAACAAGACGAACTCATCAAAGACCTTTTGAAGCTGATTTCTGTCGAGTCGGGCCGGGCTCGTGAATCGCAAAATCTGTTCACGATCACTTTTCAAGACCGTGACCGGAATATGGCATTGGCAGTTGTTACGTCACTTCTTGACACATTCGTGGAAGATGTCCTGAAGCTGAAAGAGAAGGGAACTGAGGACGTATCAAGCTACCTTTCAGATCAGCTTTCTCATTACGCGGGCCTGCTTTCCAAGTCAGAGCGAGAACTCGCCGACTTCAAGAAAATGTACGTCGGCTTATTGCCCGGCGAAAACGGCGGTGTGTTTGAGCGTCTCCAGGTTGAGATGGACCAATTGAAACAGCTGCGCTACGAATTACAGATTGAGCAAGATCGGCGCGATGAATTGCGTCGTCAGCTGACCAACGAGTCGCCATATGCAGACGACTCCGCGGAACCAGCCGCCGGCTCGCCGATGGTGGTTCGAAATCCTACGGAGGCAACGATTTCTGACCTGGAATCACGCCGCGCGAGTTTATTGCTAACCTTCACCGAACGTCATCCGGACGTGATCGCAATTGACGAGCAGCTCGTTCAATTGCGGGCCAAGAGGGATGCCGAAAGAGCCGCAATGCTCGCAGGGGGAGGCGGAATTGAAGGTGCTCGAAATTCGACCAATCCGGTTTATCAAAGCGTGCAAATTACGCTGAACGAAACCGCTGTTGAAATTGCTTCCTTGCAAAGCCAGATCGCTCAACGTGAGGCGGCGGTCAGACAATTGAACAGCCAGGTCGACACGATTCCAGAAGTCGAAGCCAAGTTTGCCGAATTGAATCGCGACTACGATCAATACAAGTCTCTCTATGACGAGTTATTACTGCGTCGTGAGCGCGAGCGGTTGGGCACCGTAGGCGAGCAGCGAGACGTCGTCAGCTTCAATATCATCGATCCTCCGGCCGCTTCGCTAGTGCCCGTATCTCCCCGGCGTTTCTTGTTGCTTTTTGCCGTGCTGGTGGCTGGACTCGGCGCCGGTGGTGCAGTTGCGTTCGGACTGCATCAGCTCAAGCCGGTTTTTCATGATTCCCGTTCATTGCAACGAATCACAGGCAGGCCAGTTCTCGGTGTTGTCAGTATGACCTGGCTTGAGCGATATAAAGTGAAATCACGTGTCGATATTTCGTCTTTCGCGGTTGCAGGTATTGCATTGTTTTCCGTTTTTGTTCTCGCGGTACTGTTGAAGAACCAGTTGGCGGAACTCATGCACGCATTACTGTGGCAGTCAGCGACCTAGAAGTGGTAATCGAATGAGCAAAATTCAGGATGCCTTGGGTAAGATCCAGGGGAAGAGTGCTGCAACGGCCAGGAAAGTTCGTAGTTTTCCGGACATTGAGGACTCAATTGTGCTGGCGAAGCTTACGGAGCACGAAGAGCCGGACCCGGCTTTCCCGAGTAACAAAAAGTTGCTGCGGGTCGACAATGAAGCCCTGCGCCAGGCCGGACTGATTGCGCCGGAGTACCACGAACAATTGTTGGCAGACCAGTATCGCGATATCAAACGGCCCTTGATAGCGCATGCATTCGGCAAGCGAGCGACAAAAATTGACGGCGGCAACCTCATCATGGTGAGCAGCGCAATGTCGGGCGAAGGGAAGACCTTTACCAGCATCAATCTTGCTTTTAGTTTGGCAAACGAGAGGGATTATTTGGTCTTGCTCGTCGATGCGGACGTAGCCAAGCCACACACCAGCCAAATGTTCGGTGCCGCTGAAGAAGATGGATTGCTGGATTGTCTTGAGGACCCCAGCAGGTCTGTTCGTTCTTTGATTCTACCGACCGATGTCAAGAACCTGAGTATTCTGCCGGCAGGTCATCCGCGAGACAATGCGACCGAGCTGCTCGCGAGTGCTGCAATGGAGAGCGTTTGTGAGACTCTCAAGCGCATGAGCGAGCGACAGCTGGTCATTCTTGATTCGCCACCTTTGTTGCAAACCAGCGAAGCCAAGACGCTGGCAACACTTGCCGGGCAGGTTGTCATGGTGGTTCGGGCGGAGGAAACCTCCCGGGAAGCTGTCATGAGCGCGTTGGCCGCGATTGACGAAGACAAGGCAGTAAATCTAATTTTGAATCAGGCCCGTGATGGCTTCGGTGACTACCGCTACGGCTATGGTTATGGCTATGGGAAATCGTCGGACCGATATTCCAAATTGAAAAATGTATCGTCGAATCGGGACGCTGGAGGGGAAAGTGATTAAAACACCAAGAATTGCCATGCTAGCGACTGTTGCGCTTTTGGGGTTCGCAACACCATTGAAAGCGGTAGAGGTTGAGGCAGAGGTACGTGCGTCTGTAGGCAAAAGCGACAACATTTCTCGCGTTCCAAACAACGAAATAGACGAAACCATTGTCAGTACCGGTTTCGACTTTGCGCTGACTGAAAACACCCGGCGAATGATGCTGGACCTGCAGTCGAACATTGAGTATGTCGACTATCAAGACGGAAGTTTTGACTCGGAATGGATCGGGGGACTTCGCGGCGAGGCCGCTTTCACGCTAATCGATGAACGCCTCCGGTGGAATATCATGGACATCTACGGGCAGCAGCTTTTCGACCCGCTGCAGCCTGAAGTGCCGCAAAACCGTGAGGACGTGAACTTTTTCACAACCGGGCCAACGATAACATTCGTGCCCAGCGTCAGGACGCCAGTAGACCTGGACTTGGCATTTACACGCGTTAATTTTGAACGACGACCCCAGGACCATGACCGGCTTTCCGCCGCGCTGAGCATCGGCCGTGCCCTGCGACGCGAATCAATGCTTTCCCTTAATCTGTCGAATCAGCGAATCGTCTTTGACGAAGACACAATCTTTTCTCCAGTCGAGCTTTATGAGGCGTTTATTCGGTACGAAGTTACCGGCGCCCGAAATGAGGTATCGGTTGACCTGGGCTATACCGAGGTTGAACAGAGCGGTTTCGAGGGTGACGGAGTATTGATTCGCCTTAGCTGGGTCAGGCGTGTATCGGCTAACGGCGTTTTGAGTTTGACTGCCGGTTCGCAGTATTCCAATCAGGGCGATATTTTTCAGTTCTACGGTGATCTCTCGACCGACCTGACTTCGACAGTCGATGGAAGCACGGGTGCGTCGCCTTTCCAGAACCGCTCACTGACCGCGGGCTATGTCCTGGAAACGGATCGAACCTTGTTCGAGTTGACCGCCGACTGGGTCAATGAGGACTATGAAGCCGGACTGGGTGCCGATCGCGATCTCTATCGAGGCGATGCACGGATTCGTCGGGATTTGTCGCGCACTGTTTACGTCGAGGGAGGCGTGGGATTCTCCCGTCGTGAATTCCCAGGCGCAAATCGCGAGGATGACGATACGATTCTGGGCGTCGGGGTGGGTTTCAGGTTGACCCCGGGATTCAGTATATCGCTCGAACACCGGCAATTCCGACGCGACAGTTCGACGCCCGCAGCCGATTTTACCGAGAACCGAACGTTCCTGAGTTTCGCGTATGTGCCGAAGTGGGGACGGGGGCAAGGGCAGTAGCCTGCTGCCCGGATAAGTGCCAGAGGATCAATGGCGCGCTCTAACCGGCGTCTGCAATCCGCTTTTTGATTAGCTCGATTGCGGCCTCCAGGCGACTGACAGTTCGCCGTTGGCCGACCAGCCAAATTGTCGTGTCAATCGGCGGCGAAACGGGACCTCCCGTCACAGCGACTCGAATGGGCTGCCCAAGCTTTCCCAGGTTCATGTCGAATTGTTCGGCGACCGATTCGACGACCTCGTTGATCGGGTGACGCTCCCATGAGGGCAAGTCTCGAAATCGCTCGAGCGCGGCTTGCATCGGTTCCAGAACGACAGGCCGTAGATGCTTCTTCGCGCTCTTGGCGTCAATCTCGCCGGTATCCTCGAAACAATAGCGCGCGCTGGTGGCCAATTCCTGCAGCGTGGTAGCGCGTTCACGGTATCCCTCGGCGAGGTCACCGAGGTCGGGCCCATTGTCCGGGTCGAGACCTATTGCCTCCAGGTAGGGACATACCGCCTGGCCAAGTTCGGCGGCCGGCAGCATCTTGATATGTTGTTGATTGACCCACAGGAGCTTTTCAGGGTTAAACGACGAGGCGGATTGATTGACGTCAGCAACATCAAACAATTCGATCATTTCCTGCAATGTAAAAAGCTCCGTATCGCCATGCGACCAGCCTAGTCGTACCAGGTAGTTAAGCATGGCACTGGGAAGGTAGCCCTGCGCGCGATAGTCCCGAATATCGACCGCGCCGTGTCGTTTGGAGAGCTTGGCGCCGTCCGGTCCGAGAATCATCGGGAGATGTGCGTAGCTCGGTGGCGTTGCGCCCATTGCCGTCAGCATGTTCATCTGCCGCGGCGTATTGTTGAGGTGATCGTCACCGCGAATGACGTGAGAAATTTTCATGTCATGATCGTCGACGACAACTGAAAAATTGTAGGTGGGTGTGCCGTCCGATCTTGCAATGATCAGATCATCCAGTTCTCGGTTTTGAAATACGACGTGTCCGCGGACTGAGTCAAGCACGGTGACCGAACCTTCATCCGGGTTTCGGAATCGGACGACCGGCGGAATGCCGGCGCGCGGTTCCTTTCGACTCCGGCACGCACCGTTGTAGCGGGTCTTTTCGCCGCGTTGCATTTGCTCGGCCCGCACAGACTCAAGCTCGTCTTTCGTACAATAGCAATGGTACGCAATACCAGCTTCAAGCCATTGCTCGATAACCTCAGCGTAGCGGTCGAATCGTTCCGACTGAAAGTACGGGCCTTCGTCATAGTCCAGGCCCAGCCAATCGAGACCATCAATGATCGCGTCGACGTTCTCGGCGGTTGAGCGCTCGCGGTCCGTATCCTCAATCCGCAGTACGAACTCGCCGCCGCTGTGGCGGGCATAGAGCCAGGAGAACAATGCGGTACGAATGCTGCCAAGGTGAAGAACGCCCGTGGGGCTCGGTGCAAATCGTGTTCGAATGGGCATATCAGTCGAGTGGGTACGCTTTGAAAGCGGAGCAGTGTACCAGAAGCACAATCGGGCGGAGCAACTTTGGAGCCCGCCCCCTGCCGCTATTTTTTTAGCAGGCCCCGGATGCGGCGGGAGGCACTGTCGAGCAACCAGCGCCGTTCCATTTTAGCGATATCCTTTCTCGCGAGCGTCTGTTCCGGCTGTTGCTCTTGCAGATAATCGAGGAGTTCGACTGTCGTCGGGAACCAGCCGTCCCGGTCGGCCAATTTTGTCATCAGGTCCCTGAACCTTGGGTCCAGTTTGCCATCCTCGACAAAACCCTTGCCAAAATGGGTGTACATGATACATGCACCACCCTGTTGCTCGAGCGATTCCTGATGAACCTCCTCAATCGTATCGCAAAAGCTGTCAGCCGTAGCGCCTTCGGAGGACGCAAACCAAAGCTTGACGAACGGTCGATCGGGGTCATGGTAGGGCAGCGTTGGGCAATGCAGCAGCGTATTGATATTTCGAAAGACGAAGTTGCGAACGTAACGCACGCGATCCCGGCAAATATCGCCCCAGAACAACGCATCGTTTTCGATGTGGCCGCGAAATCGGTCGCGCGGCGGGAACCCGCGTAGCACGTCGTATGCCACGGCCTGAGGGCCGCTCAATCGGGCGCGGCCCCAATACATCGCCTCTTCATTCGACGCGTGATTTGCAAGAGTGTACGGGTCGTGCCCGAACATTGCCTTGAACTCATCGAAGGCCCGAATGGTTTCGTTACGGGAGGATGAACGATAAGTTGCATTGTGGAGTCCGATCTCGAATCCCTGCTTTTGTATGTCTAGCACCCACTTCAGATACTGCTTGTTCTCACAGGTATCGCCGGGTATCAATGCCGGACCGCGACCCGATATCGGCCAGACGGATTTTGTCGTCTTGAATCCGAGATCGTTCAGGAACGCATAAATCTGCGGTGCATTATCAAGTGTCGAACGATCGGTATCGTCGAAAACCGTAAACGCAAACTTCTTGTTGCTTGGCCAAATCATCGTGGCGGGTAGTATGGCGATGATATTTCCCGTCGTCTACGACAATTACAAATCAGTTGCATATCGGTTTCGGCATCAGCATCATGTCGCGGGAATGATTTATTTCAGAATGACGGACACAAGAACTTAACTTAATGAATCAGATTCCTCCGCCAAGTCTGGGTGAGCACCCCGATATTGAAACAGCGACCCAATTTGTTTCGCAGATCTACTCTGTAATGTTGGACGAAGTGGACGACGCGCAGTACTCGAGTGCTGAGCTGGAGATGATGCGTGATACGGTCATGTATTATGGCCGCTACCTGAAGCCCGGCACCCGGTACTACTTCGAACAAACCGTCATCCCGCCGATCGCCGCAGCGGTGAACTACGTGACGGCCAACGGGCCCGCCACAGTACTGGATCTTGGTTGTGGCCTGGGTATGCAGTCAATTATCTTCGCGCTGGCGGGGTGCAGGGTGATCGCGGTGGATATTCGCCCAAGCTGCATCGCGCTGTGCAACAAGCGAAAGCAATACTTCGAGGAGCGGTTCGGCCAGAAACTCGATATAGAATTTCTTTGCGAAAATTTTGCAGAGTTCAGCTCGGCGGACCGGGAGTCAAGTATTGATGCGGTCTTCAGTATGTCGGCTTTTTCTTATATCTTGCCGTTGCAAGACACAGTAAAAAAACTGTCGAAGTTGTCCCGGCCAGACGCCCGCGTATTTCTTTTCGAAGAAAACATCGATCATTTTTACGCCGCTTTATTTCGACGCCGGAATATTCCGGGGCCGCGCGCTGTCAAAGAGGCATTTGAAGCGGAAGGCTTTGCCGGCGGCACCCCGGCGGGTACCTGCGCAATACCCAAGCAAGTCTGGTCGATTACCGCGATGCGACCGATTATATCGATGCTGGACAGGGTGCTAAGAAAGTCAATCCGGCTGGCGTTTAGCTATAAGCTTTCGATGCAGCGAGTCGCGGATCCAACCGCAACGGTCATTGACTAGAGTCTGCCGCGATAGCGCCCAGGTCAGCCGTCGATGGACGCGGTATGGTCCCGCCTCGGGTGCCGTTTGGTTGGTATAGAACGGGAAACGAAGCGAGTACCGCCGGCAGCGGAGAGGCTTTTCCGATAGCGGGTGATTTTCCGCTCAGCCTGAAGTCCTTCAGTTCAAGTGTCGGGTTACCCGCATCCACAAATCCTGCCGATTCCGGGATGATCTGGGACTCATAGACGACATCGACGTTCTTGTCGTCGCCGCGTCGCTCGTAATTGGCATACGCGTCGGATTCAGCAAAGGTATCAAGACTCTTTGTGTACAGCAGATTGGTACCGCGCCAGATTGTCTTGCCGCTTCTGTTCATCACGCCGATGCGCGTGTCGCCGGCAAATTCGATAATGTTGTTCCAGGCCTCTACCGTTCCGGGACTGGGGGTTTTGTCACTGTTGTTATTCTCGGCATCGAACAGGACCCCTCGCCAAAGGTCGGAAGAGTCGGCACGCATGTAAAAGGTATTGTGGAAGAAATAGGTCGGGGACTCGTAGCCGCGCATGCCTGACTCGGTCGGTGGGGCGGCGCCGCTTCGATTGCCCCAGGTGGCGTCTGCATCGAGTGTATCGGCCCCGAAATGCAGCGGCCGGGAAGCAGTTTGACCGGATGTCGCATCGAAATCGTTGACAAAAACGTTGCCGTAGACGTAACTCGATCGATACAGACGCTTGATCTCCTCGGGCGAATAGTTGCGGTACATCCAGTCCGGGATGGCGTCTTGCGCTTCGACAATATCCAGGGTCCGGTGTGACGAGTTGAACCAGTTGTAACGGACAATGACCCCGGTCGCACGGGCTTTCAACTGCGCAACACTCGATTGCCCGGCAGTCGGTGGTCCGAAGTAGTTACCTTCGACAATATTGTATTCACCAGGGCCGGATACAGCCTGCAAGTAGATTTGATGATCTCTCGCCCCGTGGCCGTTGTTCTCGAACTTGCAGCCCCTGATCGTCCAGGTGCTGGACAGCGAGCCCGGGTCGTCGCCAGCCTGGATAAACAGACCGGCGCCGTTGTCCTCGATAATCATTCCTTCAAGGACGATGTTTTGTCCACCGGCGGACCAGATTGCCCGGCTGCGCGGATCGTAGTTTTCGGTTTTCTTGTCGTGAATATACCAATTGGATGCACGCACACCGGTAAGGCGCAAGTTTTTAATTTGATAGTGCTTTGCATTCTGTCCATAGCGTCCGGATCGATGGCGCTTGTTGATAAGGAGCAAGGTATTCGAGTAGTCGATATCCCATTCATGCGGATTGATCGAGCGAGCTCCGGCTGCATCGATTGTCGGCCTGTTGCCATGCTCGTCCGTCACACCGTTTATGATGATGGGGCGCTTTTTCGTGCCTTGTTCCGACAGCAGAATCTTGCTTCGGTAAGGACTTTCGCGGTAGTAGATATTGACGACGTCGCCCGGGCGCAGCGATTGCCACGGGACATCGTCCAGTTCGTCGCCATGCTGGTTGCCGCCGCCAATATCAAACTGGCGACCACGCCCGGCCGGGCTGACCGCATGCGTGACTTCAGTAAATCCCGGGATGCCCGACTCGACGGTGTCAGTTCCCGGCCGTTCGTCCTGTTCCTCGCCAACTGCGACACAGGCGTAGGTAAGGACAACGAATAGCAGCGCGACAATCGGGTTCGAATACTTCATTTAACCAGCTCTTCAATGACAAAGTGGTGTAGCGCGATGCTCCTAGAATGGAATCGAATCAGGCGGAATGCAAGTTCGACAGCAGTTGACGCGGAGACGTGCTGGTTAGCACATCATACTGTCGAAACATTCCATAGGTGCGCTTTCCTGTTGACGATGAACTCCTTCAGCCCTAGTACAACGTACCAGTGCATATGGACGAAGGTGCGAATGAGCCGAAAAGGCGCATTGGAAACGATGTTGAAGTAAGTCTCCGGGAGTGCGGCCACTGCATAGGCGATAATCTGTGCAACGAACGTGGCGAGAAAAAAGGCGTTCGTGGTAGCGAGAAAGGCGTTGGATACAAATGCAGCCAGCATGGCCAATGGCACGAGTAGCCGCAGGACCTTGTGTGACAAAAATAGCCAGAAAGCCGGGTTCCTGCGCGGACTCAGGAGCTGTGGCCGCAGGGCGAGTAGCTGAAAGTTTCCTGCCAGTGTTCGCACTTTTCTGTTTCGTTCAACTCCCGGGTGCGTCGACGGTTGGTCGTATGCAACGGCCTCTGAATCGAATTTGACCTTGTGGCCGGAAAGAACGGCGTTCATGGGAATCAGTACATCGTCAAGAATAGTACCGTCCGGTATCGGTGAGAACGCGGACCGGCGCAATGCGTACAGCGCGCCGGTAACGCCAATTACCGAGTTTGCGGCGGCTTCCGCACGACGCAATGCCACCTCATACCGCCAGTAGGTCGATACGTCCTGCTCAACATCGTCATCCCCGCTGGTCGATGTCTCAAAGCGCAACTCACCCGACACTGCGGCAATGTCAGGGTGTTCGAAGTGGCTCACCAGCCGCCTGGCGGCATCGCGTGACAGGCGCTGTCGAACGTCAGCGAGTATTACGACATCTTCGTCGATTTTCTCCATGCCGAGATTCAGACAGGTTGCTTTTCCGGAACGCGCCGGGTTTTCAACGAGCGTGACGTTCTTGTTGCTGTAGGCCAGTACCTGGTCGTTCGTCGAGTCGGTGCAGCCGTCGGATACAATCACAATACGGAGTTTCTCGCCCGGGTAGTCCTGAGACAGGCAATTCTCGATCTTCTTACCGATTCGATCTGATTCGTTGTGTGCGCAAATCAATATCGCGACCGAAGGGCATTGCTCATCCATGAGGAGGGCCGGTGGTTCGTAGCGGGCCCCTCTCAATCGGACGCTCAGCCTTAAAAGCAGGGGGTATCCAATATAGGTGTACGCGATCAATATTCCCGAAAGAACTAAAACAACCAGGGAAGTCACCGAATGAGAATCTCTATTTTGCGATCAGGTCCAGAACGTAGCTTATAGCATGCAGCCTGGGATTGGAGAAGCAACGACGCAAGCATCAGCCGCAAGTACCGACCGTTCGACACCTGTTTCTGTGATCGATCTCTTAGTTTTCAGTTCCGGCTACCTAATTTTCCGCGCGAACGTTGTAGCGGCGCGGCTTCTAGGTGATAATCGCGGGCTTCACGCTAGTTCCAATTTGGTCCGGGACTGAATTCTGAATTTTGCAATTCGCGTCCAGTCGTGCCGGCGGTCGAACGCAGCTCTTGACTCGTCTTTGCAGGCCAGCGGCTAGCTCTCAAGGAATCGAAATGAAGGTTGTAGTCGTCGGGGCAGGTCAAATAGCCGATGCTCATATTATTGAGGTTGGAAAGATCAAATCCGCATCGGTGGTGGGCCTTTGTGATCTTTTTGAGTCGCCACTTCTCGCGCTGAAAGAGAAGTACGCCATACCCCACGTTGACACGGATTTCGTGCGATTAATGGAATTGGCCCGGCCCGATGTAGTGCATATCACCACACCACCAACGTCTCACCTGTTTCTCGCAAAACAGGCGCTGGCGGGCGGTGCGCATGTCTATATTGAAAAGCCCTTGACTGTGACTCACGCCGAAGCCGTTGAACTGTTTGCGGCTGCAAAGGCGGCTGACAAGCAGGTCTGCATCGGTACAAACCGACTGTTTGCTCGGGCACAAAGTGCAGCGATCACGAAGATCAAGGCGGGCGAGCTTGGGCAGCTCACCCACGTCGACGCGATCTTCACCTACGATCTGCAGGGAATATTTGGCAAGCAGGTTCTTTCCAATCCGGAACACTGGATCAGCAAACTTCCAGGGCAGATATTTCAGAACAACCTGAATCACCCGCTCGCGACGGTAGTGCCGTTCTTGAGTGATGATTTTCAGGTCAGGGCATGGGCTGACGACTGGAGTGACAATGGCGTCGTTTTCGACGAATTGCGAGTGGAGATTTTTGACCGCGCGAACAAGTTTACGGCCCACATCGTTTTTTCATCCAATGTGAAACCCGGCGCATTTCGTGTTTCGTATTTTGGCCGGCGCAAGACACTGTTCCTCGATAACAATCAGAATACGCTGGTGGAGAGCGAGCCATCCAAGATTCCGGGTACGTTGGGCAATATCTTTGCAGTGAGAGCGATGGCGAAGGTCCTGGCAAAGCAGTTTCGGCGGTCTCTGCGACGATTTGTTTTCGGTCAGGACACATTTTTCACCGACATGAACGAGTTGTTTCGAGCATTCTACGACTCGATCGACGGCAAGGGGCCGGCGCCCGTCCCTGAGTCGGACATACTGAGGGCATCGCTGATTATCGATGAAGTAAACAAACAAATTGGCAGGCCAGATGACGACCGATAAAAAAAATACGCGGATCCTCGTTACCGGCGCCAATGGATTCCTGGGGCGCTACGTGGTCGCGCAGTTGCTGGCACAGAAAGGGGCGGATTACAGCATTCGCTGTCTCGTCCGTGTTGGCAGTCAGCTGAACGGGTTGGACCCGAACAAGGTCGAGATTGTCCGCGCCAGCCTGGACGATGCGAATGCGATTCCCGGTGTGCTGGATAGCGTCGACATTGTCGTGCATCTGGCCGCATCGAAAGGCGGCAGCCCAATGGGCATGTTCGCCGAGACGGTCGTGAGCACCGAGAAATTGATGTCGTGCATCGCGAATTCAGGTGTCCGGAAACTTGTGTTCTGCAGTTCGTTTTCGGTGTACGGGTCGAGCCAGCTGCCAACCGGAGCGACGTTCGATGAGAACTGCCCGGTTGAGCCGAAGCCAAACCAGCGTGATCCGTATGCATGGTGCAAGTATTACCAGGAGCGGTGGATTAAATCGCATGCGAAGAACATCGATCTCGTCATTGTCAGGCCGGGTGTGATTTATGGCGAAGATCAGGGTCTGCTGTCTCCGCGCGTTGGCATGCAACTGCCCGGGCTGCCGATATTCCTGAAAATTGGCGGACGCGCCAAGGTCCCGCTGACACACGTCGATAATTGTGCCGACTTAATCGCCAAAGCGGCACTCATGGACAGTGTGCGTGACGATGTATTCAATGCGGTGGACGATGACTGCCCGACGCAGAGGGAGTATCTGGCGCTCTACGAAGAACATATTGGCAAAATCAAGAACAAGCTGCCGCTTCCATATCCGCTGTTTCTCTTCGCCTCCTGGTCATATAATTTGCTGCATCGACTGTCTAATGGAAATTTTCCTGCAATCTTTTCGGCGTATAAGACCAGATCGATGTACCGGCGATTTGAGTTTACGAACGCACATGCGAAAACGGTGCTGGGGTGGACTCCTTGCATTCCACTGCAGGATGCGATGAAGGAGTCGGCAGCCTTCATCAGGGATCAAGCGCCAGGCTGATTCCGATTATTTAGTTAGCGACCCGTTAGTCAGCGTCAATAAACAGACCGGCAGGAATTTTCTCGAATGGATATTACCGTATCAATTATTACGCACAGTAGGCCGAAGGGACTGCACCGACTGCTGGCGGCGCTGATGTTGCAGAAGCTTGATCCCGGCGTGACGCTGGATATCGTCGTCGTTGACAACGCTTGTGACGAGGAAGCGCGGAGAATTGTCGAAGACTTTGCAGCGAAGTCGGTGTTTCCGGTGCGCTACGAAGAGGAGCCCATCAAAGGTATCGTTGCGGCGCGAAACAAATGTGTCGATCTGTTTCTTGAGTCCGATTCAAAGCACCTGCTTTTTATTGACGATGATGAATGGCCTCGAGACGATAACTGGGCGCAAAGGATGCTGGCGCAAAAGCAACAGTTTGCCGTCGATATCGTCACCGGCTCGGTTCTCCCGGTGAGCGAGGTAGAGGGTACGGAATGGGCCAATCACATCATTCACGATGTAGGAGGAGTGGCTGCTGGCACAGCAACTGCGACATTCTATACGTCAAACCTGCTTATCGATCGTGAGGTGATGGCCAGAGTTCAGCCAGCATTCGATAGTCGCTTCGCGATGACCGGGGGGAGTGACTACCATTTTTCACTGAAGTGTCATAAAGCCGGATTCAAGGCAGCGTTTGTCGATGCGCCGGTTGTTGAGGAAGTTCCGAAATCTCGCGCGTCCGTTCGCTGGTTCTTGCTCAGGGGCTTCCGTTCGGGCGCCGGATACACGCGGGCACATATGATCGAAGAGCCGATCGTGAAGGCGGTTGGGCGCTGTATGCTCATGGCCGGCGTTCGATTTGCTCGCGGGATCGGCTATTTGCTACTGGGTCTGGCCACAGCGAACAAGTCCAGGCTGGTAAACGGCCTTTTTCGACTGAGTTCGGCGGTGGGCACTGTCGGCGGAATATTCGGTGCCAGGCACAGCGAATACAAGGTCATTCACGGCAATTGAGTGAATTTCGATGCTAGGCGCGCCATGATGTGAGAGCATCGTCACATTAAGTCACTAATGCGTTGAATAGAATTGGCAGTGCGCTGTATGTCACTGATCAAAAAAGATAATCCGGTGCCGAGGTGGGCTGTTGTACAGTCTTTTGGCAGGAATGATGCAATGAGTTCGAACAAGACCAAAAATCAATGCCGATTCTAATGAACCTGAATACCGCGCGATTGCCGCTGACATTACTGGCAGTGGTCGAAACCGCGATTGCCTATTTTGCCGTTGCCGGTACCTCAACACTTGTCGTGCCGAGCGGGCAAGTGGTGGCGGCTGCCCATTCATTGGTATCGCTGGAGGCGGGCATTGTTGCGGTCGTTCTGTTTGCGACGCAGTTGTCGATGGGTCTCTATCACTTTCATCAAAGGCTCTACTTTCGAGAAATTCTGGTTCGCGTTTTTGTCGCGATCGTGCTCGCGATCGTCGTACTCGCCGTCTTATTCTTTTTACGTCCGTCTATCGCGCTGCCCAATGATGTCGCGATCATCGCCGTGTTGGTTGCATTTATGGCGATTCTGGTGGTTCGCTTTTATTTTTTCCGGCATTTCGATACCAGTATTTTCCGGCGCCGTACATTGATATTTGGCACCGGCGATGGAATCGCAACCGTATCGGACTTGCGGCGCAGGTCCGACCGCAGGGGCTTTGTCGTCGTCGGAACAGTTGATGCTGCTGAACACATGAAGTCCATTGCGGAGAACGGCCAGGCCTCCGCCAAGGACAGACTGACCAAACTAGCCAAGAGTTACGCTGCGGATGAAATTGTTGTAGCGCTGGAGGACCGGCGCGGAAGCTTGCCGTTCCGGGAGCTGCTGGATTGTGTTTTTCACGACATCAACGTTATTGAATTGCCCGATTTCCTCGAACGGGAATCGGGGAAGATCCGCACCGATCTGATCAACCCGAGTTCATTAATTTTCTCACCCGGATTCAGAACATCAACGGCTCGGAGATATTTCAAGCGCGCATTCGACCTCGTCATTTGCAGCGCCATTTTGCTGGTTGCATGGCCGTTGATGCTTTGCGTCGCAATAGCAATTCTCATTGAGGACGGGTTTCGTGCGCCGGTGATTTATCGACAGGTCCGGGTTGGGTACAAGGGTGCCGATTTTTCGATATTCAAGTTTCGCAGCATGTCCGTGGATGCGGAAAGTGGCACTGGCGCGGTTTGGGCTCAGGAGAACGACAGCCGAGTGACGCGCGTCGGCAAATTTATACGTAAGGCGCGGCTGGACGAGTTGCCACAGTTGATCAATGTGTTGCGTGGCGATATGAGTTTTGTTGGGCCCCGGCCGGAACGACCGGAGTTTGTAAAAAAGCTGGCGAAGGAAATCCCGTACTATATCGAGCGACACATGGTTAAACCGGGAATAACAGGTTGGGCCCAGCTTCGTTATCCCTACGGTTCGTCCGATGAGGACGCGCTTCAGAAACTGCAGTTTGACTTGTATTACATCAAGAACCAGTCCGTTACCCTGGACGCCGTGTTGATGCTGCAAACTCTGGAAGTTGTACTGTTTGGGAAAGGCTCCAGGTAGCACGGTCTTCCATGATACCGTCTAGTCCAGTCAACCATTCGCCCCGTAAAAAAGCGGGCAATGCCAGCGGTCGTACAAACTAATGGCTTTCGCAGCATTTCTGGCATACCTGGTCTTTGTGCTGATTCGGCCTCAGGAATTTATTCCGGCATTGCACAATGCGCCGGTCGTGCGCGTCGCCCTGATCTGTGCTGCGCTGCTGCAGCTACTTCAGAAAAATAAGAGATACGACGGACCGCAGTCAGTTTTCTTGCTGTTCCTGCTTGTCGTCATTTTCGTCTCGGCGGTTCTTAACGGATGGGTCGGCGGCGGCATATTTTCGTCGGTGGAAATGCTGACAACTGCGGTTCTGCCATTCTTTATTGTCGTAAACGCTGTTAGTACCCGGGCAAAGCTCGTCGCTACGTTTGTGGCACTGCTGGTCGCCGCAATGTTTATGGTTAGCAACAGCCTCAGTCAGGTAGCGTCAATTGATGGAATCGGTTGGGCCGGTGTACCCATGCAGGGCGGCAACCGGGCAGCCTACCTCGGGATATTCAATGACCCCAATGACCTGAGCATGTACCTGATCATGGTGCTGCCGCTGGTGGCATTCCTGTTTACAAGGGCCAGCAAGCTGGTCAAACCGCTTCTGATCGTCGGGATGGTCGCAATTGTCTATGGTGTATACCTGACAAACTCCCGCGGCGGCTTACTGGGTGTCTTCGCCCTGCTTGGATTCTGGTTTCTGCAGCGCTACGGAATGGCGAAGTCGATTGCTTTGGGGGCGTTTGTGGTTCCCGCTGCGCTACTGGCGATGTCAAAGTTTCGTGCGATCGACCCGGATGAGCAGTCTGCGTCACAGCGCCTCGAGGCCTGGTACGAGGGGTTTCAGATGCTCTTTTCCAACCCCATATTCGGCGTACGGCAGGGTGCATTCCTCGATTACCACTACCTCACCGCCCATAATTCGATTGTGCTGGTTCTTGCGGAGCTGGGGTTGCTTGGTTACCTGTGCTGGTATGGATTTGTGTTCTTCAGCACCCTGGGCCCGGTCACCTTGTGGAACAAGAAAATCGGTGGACTGATTGCCGAGAACGCCCAAAAGTTCGATCGCGACGCGGGGCGGGCGCTGACGTATTCCATGCTCGCATTCGCGGTTACGGGCTTCTTTCTGAGTCGTTCGTATTCGCTGATTCTGTATATTTTTTGCGGTCTGATGGTGGCATCATTCTACATCGCGGTGCCGCGTGAGCCAGGAGGGCGATCGATAACTCTGCGCGAGTATTCCGGAGTTTTCGTCGCAACCTATTTTGGTTCGATTATAACCGTCTACCTGGTTGCGAAGATTTTTCTCTGATCATGAAAAGTCCTGCCAAAACACTGCGAAACCTTGCTTACTCGTCTGCAAACGTATACGCCGAGTACGTTCTCGGACTGCTGGTTTCAATTATCGTAGCCCGGTCGCTTGGTCCCGAAGAGTTTGGCGTCTATGCATTTGTAATCTGGCTAGTCGCTTTCGGCGTAATTATGGTGAACGCCGGAGTCAGTATCGGCGCAATCAAGTTTTTCGCCGACTTGCTGGGTCGCAAGCGAAATGACGAAATTGGAGCATTGCATGCCCACCTGTCCCGGATTCAGGTTATTCGGGCGGTAATTTTCGTTGCGGCTTTCTCGTTACTGGTCCTGCTGTCGCCAGACCTGCTGGTCCTGCCGTCTTACTCCAGTGTACTTTGGTTTGTTGGGCCCGCAGTTTTTCTGCGAAGTTACTACATGTACCAGGTGGGCGTAATCAAGGGGCTCCAGGACTTCGGCTATCTTGCAAAAATTGCTTTCATCGTTTCTCCAATCAACCTGACCCTGGTCTTTGTGGTCTATTACCTGGTTCCCTCGGTCGAAGGTTTCCTGACGGTTTTTCTCGTGGCGAGCATTCTTTTCTGGCTGGCCTCAAGTTCGGCCAGGCGCAGTGCAATTGCCTCTGTTCATGAGGTTCCTGCGGAACCCGTCGAGCTCAAAGCGGATCTTCGACGAAGGATTTCCAGTCATCTTCGGATTGTCAGTTTAATTGTCTTCTTTAGCTTCGTGATATTCGGACAGTCCGAGCTGATGTTTTTGAAACACTTCTCAATTCCCAGCGACATTGCCTACTTTAGCGTTGGCTATACGCTGGCTGCCGCGGCGACAGCCATGGTTCCCGGCGTCTACGACAATCTCCTGCTGTCGAAGATCTCCTTTTCGGTTGCAGATTCAGAAACCTCGGCAGGCGATGCGGTGATTACTTCAGCCAGGCACATGCTCTTGCTGGGATCGTTGATAAGCATCCCGATTATCATTTACGCGGACGATGTTATTTTGCTTTTCTATGGCGAAAGTTATTTGCCGGCGGCCAGAGTGCTGCAGGTGATGACCTTTCTTTCAATTTTTAAAGGCATTAGAGATACGACGAACGCATACCTGATGAGCGCCGACAGGCAGCTCTCGATACTAAAGATCCTGACGATTGCTGCTGTGTCGACAATTGCGCTCGACTACTACCTGATCAGCACCTACGGCCTTTGGGGTGCGGTACTCGCGTATGCCGCCGTGGATCTGGCGGTGACGATAGTCGTGTCGGTTTATACCTTTTCAATACTCAAACAATGGCCGGGTGGCTGGAAGACGGCAAAAACGGTGTCGGCGGGCCTGTTGGCTGCGGCAGTCACAATCTGCTTCGATCATTTCGTGTCGTTCAACCTGAGCTTTCTTGTTGGAGGGACGATTTGTCTTGTCGTCTTTTTAAGTCTCCTGTTTGTGTTCGATAGTCTTGAACGAGAGGACTATCTTGGTTTGAAACAGCTGCTGGGGAATCTCGATTCGCCGATCGCCAACTTTACCAGGCGAATGGTGGATAAAGGGCTTGTTCGCAATCCCCACTATCGACAAAGAGTAGGGTAAAAACATGGTTCAATCGAAAAGACTTGTCGCTGCGGAATTATTTTCGAAGTTGGGATTGGCCTGGCTGTTCCTTCGGCTGCGATCGCGGCGGCGTAAGGAGGTCAGAATTTTGACCTACCATAGAGTGGTAGACCTGAGTCGCGCATACGACCTGGCGAATGTCAGTGCGACACCAGAGGAATTCGACCGGCAATTGGCCTATCTGAAGAAGAACTATGACCTGATCAGGTTCTCCGATCTGATCGAGATTGCCAACGGAACAATGAGCTGTCCTCGTCGGCCGTTGATCCTGACCTTCGACGATGGATACATGGACAACTACGAGTTTGCCTTTCCGATATTGAAGTCGCATGGACTCTCTGCGGCATTCTTTGTCTCGACAAGCCACATTGGATCGAATCAGCTTTTCTGGTTTGAAGAGCTTGGCTTCATCATGAGAAAAACCAAGAAGCAAAGCTGGACGTTGTTGGACGGCAGCAGTATCGAGATTCCCGAAACGGACCGAGGGCCGACACTAAAGCGCCTCTTGAAGTTGATGAAGGATTTGCCTAACGAAGCCAGGGTCCGGGAGATCGAGCACCTCCGCGTTGAGAGCGAAGCCTTCGACCCGGAAAAAATTGATGCGATTAATTTTCCGATGAACTGGGAGCACCTCGTCGAGATGCATAACAATGGTATGGATATACTTTCGCATTCGCACACACACCCTATCTTGTCGACGCTTGAGACCTATGAACAGGTCGAGGGAGAAATCAGTACGCCGAAGAAGTTGATTGAAGAAAACATCAAGGCGAATTGTCCGGTCATCGCCTATCCGGTGGGCCGCTGGGACTCCTATGACGAACGGGTCCTGAAGGCGGTTCAGGATGCCGGATACGAACTGGCCTGTGTGTACGAGAACGGTGTCAACGAGGTTCCTTTTGACCGAAAGTTCGAGCTCAAGAGAACGGGTATCGATAATTTTCATCAGCTGGACATGTTTGCGTCGATCGTGGCCTGTCCGGAAGTGTTCACCTACTGCACTCCGCGGCCAGCCGGAAACGTCTAAGCCATGTATGCCGTCGGAAAATCGAAGAGTTTGATGCTGTTGTGGTGTTGTCCATGATGCAAACTAAGCTGCTTTTCTTTTCTCACCACTTTCCATCCAAGGCCGCACCGAATGTTGCGCTGTACAACCGTCAGCAACTTGAGTATATCGCCAAGTATTGTGAGCTGAAGATTTGCGCAGGGGTCGGATGGATAGACTGGTTCAAGCGCGGCCCTGCCGGAAGGGAAACCGACACGGATCTGGACGCAGAATATTTTCCGTACTTTTATACGCCAAAAGTATTTCGACGCCTGTACGGTTGGCTGATGTACCTGTCGGCTCGGGCTCGTTTCAGTGCGTTGATGAAGCACAAACCGGATGTGATTCTGGTTTGCTGGGCGTATCCGGACGTGGTGGCTGTAGCCAGGCTCGCGGAGCCCTATGGCGTGCCTTTTGTCGCCAAAGTAATTGGCTCAGACGTCAATCTTTACTGCCAGATACCGGAGCTTAGAGTTCAGATCGTCGAGGCTCTGGAAAAAGCGAGCGCCGTTGTCTGCGTCAGCGAAGCATTGAAAGCGGTTCTGGTAGAATGCGGACTGCCCGAAGCCAAGATTCACGTTGTATACAATGGCGTCAACGGAGAGAAGTTCTTTCCAAAAAGCATGGCTGGCGCTCGAAAGGCGCTGGGCATGGTCAGCGATGCAAAGATTGTCCTATTTATTGGCAATCTCAAGCGAGCCAAAGGTGCAGTCGATGTAGTAACCGCATTTCGCCGCATTATCGAGTCCGGCGGAAGCGACAAGTACGCTTTGGTCCTCGTCGGTGACGATGTCGATCGACATCTTGTCGAGGCGGAGGCAAGGCAAACGATCAATCAGTTCCCGGGTGCAGACATTCGATTAGCCGGGCGTGTGCCGCATGATCAGTTGAATGACTGGATTAATGCATCAGATCTTGTATGCCTTCCAAGCTACAGCGAAGGTGTTCCGAATGTGCTGCTTGAAGCCATGTCTTGCGGAAAACCTGTCGTAGCGACTCGGGTTGGCGGAATCCCCGAAATCGTAAACAAGGACAATGGGATTCTGGCGGAAGCGGGTGATATTGATGCGCTGGCGGGTGCTATTCTCGAAGTACTGGGCTCGGACTGGAACCCCGACGAAATTCGAAGGTTTTCCAACCAGTTTGACTGGGACGCAAACGCCCGGGAGATTCTGGATATCGTCGGCGCGGCGTATAAAGCATAAGACCATGGAAAGCAGCACCAGGGCGTGAGTTTACAGTTGGTAATTATTGGAAGATTGAGACGGTGACAGAAATCGTAAGTGTATTATTAATTCTTGGTGTAGCAGGACTGGTCGTTTTTGGCTTGATTATCAAGCGCAAAAACATGGACCTGTGGTTCTGGTCATACCTGAAACAAAAGATGTCGCCGGGCAGAAGTGCGCATGAGGGACCGACTCACGTTATCTTCTGTTTCGTCGATCACTTTGAGCCACAGTGGTTGAGACCTTCCTACGAAGAGGAATGCGAACGGGTTCGTCGCTGGCACGAGGAATACCCGAAACTGGCGGAGAAGCACGTTGACGCGGACGGTGTTCACCCGCAACACACATTCTTCTATCCTGAAGAAGAGTACCGGGAAGAGCATCTGTCATTGGTTGCGGATATTTGCCGGCGCGGATACGGCGAAATCGAGGTTCATCTTCATCACGACAACGATACCGCAGAAAATTTCTCGGCAACGCTGGAAAAGTTTGTAGACACACTTCATGAAAAGCACGGCGCTTTTCAACGGCATCCCGAAACCGGCAAGCTTGCGTGGGCGTTTGTTCACGGAAACTGGGCACTGTGCAACTCACTCGCGGACGGCCGATTCTGTGGAATCGATGCGGAGCTACCCATACTTCGTGATCTTGGTTGCTATTGCGATATGACGCTCCCCTGCGCGCCGTCGACTGCGCAGACCAGCACAATCAACAGTATCTATTATGCAGAAGACGTGCCCGGGCGCCCGAAGTCGCACGACACTGGCGTGGAGGTCCGGGTTGGGGGACAACCGTCCGGCGATTTGATGGTAGTGCAGGGACCATTGGGACTGAACTGGCGCCGCCGCAAGAAGGGAATTATTCCATCGATCGAAAACGGCGATATCAAAAACGACTACCGGCCGTCACCGGATCGCGTCGACCTGTGGGTAGATACCGGCGTTCATGTGTCCGGCCGCCCCGAATGGGTATTCGTAAAAGTGCATACGCACGGTGCACAGGGAGGCGATATGGATGCCAACCTCGGGGCTCCTTGTGATGAGATGTACAGCTACCTGGAATCGCGATACAACGACGGTGAGAACTACTGTTTGCATTATGCTTCGGCCCGCGAGGTCTACAACATAATCAAAGCCGCGGAAGCCGGTAAAGCAGGCGATCCGAATGATTACCGCGATTTCTTGATTCCCAAGCCGAATTACCGTTAGGTTTTTTATTGTTTACAAATAGCAGCGGTCCAGGGATGTACCAATGGCAAGAGCGAAGATACTCCTAGTTGTCAGGAATCTCGATGTCGGGGGCATGGAGAGAATGATTATTGAGCTGGTCAATTCGATTGACCGGGATCAGTTCGAGTCGTTGCTTTGTACAATTGAGGATCCCGGTCAGTTGGCGGACAGTCTTGTGGCTTCCGGTACCCGCCTTATACCTCTGCAAAAGGGACCAGGCCTGAGTATGCGGTGCGTTTTGAAATTGAGAGGGTTGATCAAGCAAGAGGGAATTGACTTGATTCATACCCACAATGAAACGGCAAGTTTCTATGCGACACTCGCGAACAGGTTGTTATTGAAGCCGCGTCCAATCATTCATACAAAGCATGGTCGTGGAACACCGGATAACAAGAAATCGGTGATCAGGAACAGGCTGTCGTCCATGTTGACGGATATCGTTGTTGCGGTATCGGACGATGTGAAGAGCTTATGCCACGATCTTGAATGGGTACCTGAGCGCAAATTGAGGACCATAATCAACGGGGTTGGACTTGATCCTTATGTCCGGGCAGCCGAACGGCGAGCGGATCGTTCGGAGTTTGTCTTCGGACACATTGGACGGCTTTCGACAGTAAAGAACCAGGGCTTGTTGATTCGAGCGTTTTCCCAGGTTCAAAAGTCGGTTCCAGGTGCAAGACTGGTCATTGTCGGTGATGGCTCCAAGCGGGCGGAACTGGCCGCTCTTGTCAAAGAGCTCGATATTGAGGATGAAGTCGATCTGGCTGGCTATCGCTCTGACATCCCCGAACAGTTGTCGGGTGTCGACTGTTTCGTCCTGAGTTCGTTATCAGAAGGGACGCCGCTGGTAGTTATCGAAGCCATGGCTGCCGGATGCCCGGTTATTGCTACTGATGTCGGTGGATTGCGAGCAATGATCGATGAGGGAGAAACAGGATTCCTGGTTAAGTCACAGGATCAGCAAGCGCTCGCCGAGCGCATGACCTTTCTCGCCAACAACAAAGACGAATGCCGCCGCATGGGCCAAAAAGCACAGCGCAACGCGTTGGACAATTATTCGGTAAAAGACATGGCCCGGCAGTACGAGGACCTGTATCGCTCTCTTCATCGGGCGTGATGGCTCCGGATGCAGGTCTACGAACTCAATTGTTAGGGCATGAATAGTCCATGCAGACCCTGATCCCGGAGCCCAATTCGCACGAAGTCCTGATTCGTATTGAGGCGATTGATGCGTACCAGGGGGAGCTAACCGCAGAGGAGCAGGCGACACTGTCGAACTCGGCTGACGTGCGAGTACGCGAATACACGGCAGCCAGGACTTTGGCCCGGGAGGTGATCACCGAGATACTACCCTGGAGCGGATCCATTCCAACCGATTCGGACCGATGTCCGATCTGGCCGGATGGTGTCAGTGGAAGTATCAGTCATACGAGGTCACATGTCGGCGTTGCCATTGCGAGGTCCGCGAGAATTTCAGGCATAGGGATTGATCTTGAGCCGGTTGGATCAGTTACCCAAGACCTGTACGACCGGCTTTTTATCAGAGGCGAACTCGATTTTATTTGCAGTTCAGACGACCAAATTGTACCTACCCAAATATTTTGCTGTAAGGAAGCCGTTTACAAAGCCGCGTTTCCAACGACCCGGACTTTTCTTGATTTTCACCAGTTGGAAATCCGGCTCCTGCAATCTGAGAAAGAGTTTGAGGTCGTCTATTCAGAGGACCCCGAAACACTTCAATTCATCGATGGCGGAAAGGGCTATGTCGACGTGATTGATGGGCACGTTCAAGCGCTGTTCGTGATCAATGCGTCGAACACAACAGCCGGAGTGTGAACCGCAGTCTGGTTCGGCACATTTTATCGTGCCAAAATGAGGAGCTTGGCCAATTCAGGCCATGAATCGCGGGTACCAGAATGAATGAGTTGCGAGACAAGGAGGTTCGGGAATGGGAGATTCGCGCGGCCAGGGAATCGAAGCGCGACCCGGATTCCGAGTTATCGAATGACGGCAAGAATGCCCGGGGCCTGTATACGTCCTCCGATCTGGAGGCTATAGCGCACCTGGACTCGATGCCGGGATCGGCACCGTTTTTGCGCGGCCCCAAGGCAACGATGTACACCGGGCGTCCGTGGACGATCCGCCAGTATGCCGGGTTCTCCACGGCTGAAGAATCCAACGCTTTTTACCGCAAGAATTTGGAATCCGGCCAAACCGGATTGTCGGTTGCATTCGACCTCGCAACACATCGTGGTTATGACTCGGATCACCCAAGGGTGACCGGCGATGTCGGCAAGGCTGGCGTCGCAATCGACAGTGTAGCGGATATGAAAATCCTCTTCGACAGCATTCCACTGGACAAGACATCGGTTTCGATGACCATGAACGGAGCAGTACTGCCGATCATGGCCATGTACATAGTTGCTGGTGAAGAGCAGGGTGTGTCGCAGGAGCAATTGGCCGGAACATTGCAGAACGATATCTTGAAAGAATTTATGGTTCGCAATACCTATATCTATCCGCCGGAACCTTCAATGCGGATTGTTGCAGATATCATTGCTTATACCGCGTCCTGCATGCCGCGATTCAATTCCGTTTCGATCTCCGGTTATCACATGCAGGAAGCCGGTGCGACAGCGTCACAGGAACTTGCCTTTACGATAGCCGACGGCATTGAGTATGTCCGGACGGCCGTGAATCGTGGGCTTGATGTCGATGCATTCGCGCCACGCCTTTCGTTCTTTTTCGGCATTGGAATGAATTTTTTCAAAGAAGCGGCGAAGCTTCGGGCGGCTCGAGTTCTTTGGTCAACGCTCATGGCCGAGAAATTCAAACCCAATGACGAACGATCTTTAATGCTCAGAACGCATTGCCAGACGTCCGGAGTGAGTCTGACAGCGGACAGTCCTTACAACAATATTGTCCGCGTTACACTTGAGGCGTTGGCGGCTACACTGGGCGGGACTCAGTCGTTGCATACCAACTCATTCGATGAGGCCCTCGCATTGCCAACTGAGTTCTCCGCAGCTATTGCGCGCAATACGCAGTTGATTTTGAGAGAGGAGTCCGGCATCACAGACGTCATCGACCCGCTGGGAGGCTCGTACTACGTTGAAAAATTGACAGACCAGCTGATCGCCGAAGCCAGGTCGCTAATCGATGAAATCGAGGCGATGGGCGGAATGACGAAAGCCGTCGAGGCGGGACTGCCGAAACTCCAAATCGAGAAAGCTGCCGCAATCCGCCAGGCACGAATAGAGAAAGGCGAAGAGGTCGTCGTCGGTGTTAACAAGTATCGTGACGATAGCAAAGTCGAAGTTAATATCCGCGATATTGATAATTCTGCGGTGCGCGATGCACAAATTGAGCGACTGAAAAAAGTCCGCCAGGAACGCGACGAAAGTATCTGCAAGAAAGCATTGGCTGAATTGACGGATTCCGCTCGAAGCGGTGATGACAATCTTCTGGCGCTTGCTGTTAACGCGGCCAGGGCGCGTGCAACAGTCGGTGAAATTTCGTCGGCCCTGGAAAAGCAATACGGCCGATACAAGGCTGTGACACAATCCGTGTCGGGCGTTTTCGGCGCCGAGTTTGGTGATGACAGGAAGTTTATGTCAGTTAAGGCGAACGTAGAAAAATTTGCCGGCAGCGAAGGCCGGCGACCGCGTATCCTGGTTTGCAAGCTGGGTCAGGACGGGCACGATCGCGGTGCCAAAATCATATCGACAGCATTCGCGGATATCGGATTCGATGTCGACATTGGCCCGCTGTTTCAGACTCCGGACGAAGTCGTTCGCGATGCAATTGACAATGATGTGCACGCGATCGGAATCTCATCGCAGGCTGCAGGGCATCGCACGCTTGTGCCCGGCGTAATTTCCGCGCTCGAAAAGTCCGGGGCGAAGGATATTGTTGTTGTCGTCGGCGGCGTTATTCCAGAACAAGATCATTCGGAACTGTACGAGATGGGCGTTGCCGCAATTTTTGGTCCCGGCACAAATATTCTTACTGCGGCACAAACCGTACTCGACAAAATCATTGAGCGGCGAACCAGTCAATGACCGGCGGTAAGAAGAACCCGGCAATCGGTGACAATGCCGCGGATCTTGCAGGGTCATTGATTCGGGGCGACCGCCATGCACTTGCCAAGGCGATCACAATTGTCGAATCGACACGCAGCGAGCATCGCACTGTTGCCGCCGAACTCCTGAATTCGCTGGGTGCGGTATCAAACCGGTCCGTAAGGGTTGGCATTTCGGGAGCGCCTGGTGTCGGAAAGTCGACGTTTATTGAGGCGCTTGGTAATCACATTGTCGATGCCGGGCTGCGCGTTGCAGTCCTGGCAGTTGACCCGTCGTCGGCGACAAGCGGCGGGTCAATTCTTGGCGACAAGACTCGTATGGAAACGCTGGCAAGAAGACCGGAAGCCTTTATTCGGCCGTCGCCGGCCTGCAATGAGCTGGGCGGGGTGACGCGCCGGAGCCGCGAGTCGCTGCTGTTGTGCGAAGCAGCCGGGTACGATGTGGTGCTGGTTGAAACTGTCGGCGTTGGGCAATCTGAAACGCGGGTCGCCGAGATGACGGATATGTTCTTGCTAATGTTGTTGCCGGGATCGGGCGACGAGCTGCAAGGTATCAAGCGCGGAATCATGGAGTTGGCAGACCTTGTGGTTGTCAATAAAGCCGACGGCAAAATGAAGGAGCTTGCCGAACGTTCGGCGGGCGATTGCCAGAGGGCACTTCAGTTTCTTTCATCCAGAACCCGAGGCTGGTCGGTTTCAGTGAGTGCCTGCTCTGCAGTTGAAGGCACCGGAATACCCGCAGTCTGGGAACAGATTCAGCGCCACGACGAATTTCTGAGGAGCAGCGGACAACTGGCGGCGCGCCGGCTGGAGCAGGCCCGGGGCTGGATGTGGTCCGACCTCAAGGAGGGTTTAATGACGAGGCTCAGCGAGGACGAATCGGTGGCCGGGTATATCCAGGGTCTGGAGGCGGCCATTACAGAGCGCAGCCTGTTGCCGCCGGATGCCGCGGATCGAGTGCTGCAAACGTACGGAGCCGGGACTGCGGAAAAGACGAAGGCAACCAAGAGGAAGAAGTGTGACTGATCGGCCGTTCAGGATTATCGGTATTCAACAGGTCGCGATTGGCGGTTCCGACAAGAACCGTTTGCGCGCTCTCTGGATTGATTTGCTTGGTCTGACACCCGTCGGAAGTTACCAAAGTGTTACCGAAAACGTCGACGAAGATATTGCCTACCTCGGCGATGGTGCCAGGCAGGTCGAGATCGACCTTATGCAGCCGATTGACCCGGATCGCTCCCCAAAAGTGCAGTCGCCGGCACTCAACCACATCGGACTCTGGGTAGACGATCTGCGACTGGCGGTGGACTGGTTAACGCGCCAAGGCGTTCGATTCACCCCCGGTGGAATTCGCAAGGGTGCCTCGGGTCACGATGTTTGCTTCCTGCACCCCAAGGGGAATGACGAATTCCCATTGAGTGGTGAAGGTGTCTTGATCGAGCTGGTCCAGGCGCCGGATGACGTATTGAACGACCTGGCTCCCCCCGATCCGGGGTAATTGCCCGTTGAAATATCGATCCTGAAATAGCGGCCGAAGCGGCCGGCATTTTGACCCCGACGTTCGATTGTCGAACACGCCCAGAATCACGCAAAGGACAAGGACCTGTGTCTCAGGCGATCGAGTTAATTGTGTCTTGGTTATGATACATAGTTCATGTCAATATAGGTGCCGGCTCGGTAAGCTCATGAAAAATAAGCGTAAGAGCCCCTGATTCTCCCCCCCGTGGACAAGAAATGACCGATAACAGACTGGAAGATGAGCTTGATAGCGCGATCGCTATTATTGGAATGTCCTGCCGAGTACCCGGCGCCAACACGGTGGCAGGGTTCTGGAACAATATTCAACAGGGGGATGTTGCACTGCGGCGGCTTTCAGACGAGGAGCTGCTCGCAGCCGGCGTGCCGGAGTCGCAGTTAAAGAACCCGGCCTATGTCAAGGCAACGATGATTCTCGACGAGCCACGCGGGTTCGACGCGGCCTTTTTTGGATTCAGTCCCCGGGATGCCGGCATTCTCGATCCTCAACACCGGCACTTTCTGGAGCTCTGCTGGGAGGCACTGGAGGACGGGGGAATTAATCCCTATGCCTACGAAGGTTCCATCGGCGTGTTCGGCGGATCAGGCCACAATTCGTACATGCCGTACAACCTCCTGTCGAATCCCGAACTCGAGGACGAAGTCGGTTTTTTCCTGTTGCGACATACCGGCAATGACAAAGATTTTCTGACGACTCGGGTATCGTACAACTTCAACCTGCGCGGCCCGAGCCTGAACATTCAGACGGCGTGCTCAACGTCCCTGGTGTCGATTCATACTGCAACTCAGTCCCTGTTGAGCGGTGAGTGCGATACGGCTCTGGCCGGAGCTATTACGATCATATTGCCGCTTGATCATGGCTACCTGCATGAAGAGGGTGGGATTCTCTCCAGGGATGGATTCTGCCGCCCGTTCGACGCCGAGTCGACAGGAACGATTCTCAGCAGCGGAGGCGGTGTCGTGCTGCTGAAGCGTCTCGACGATGCGATTGCTGACAGAGATGAAATTCATGCAGTCATCATTGGCAGTGCCGTCAATAACGATGGCTTCAACAAGGTCAACTACCTGGCACCGAGTGTCGATGGCCAGTCGGCCGCGATCTCTGAGGCGATAGAAATCGCCGAGATTGAGCGGGATAGCGTCGGCTATATCGAATGTCACGGCACCGGCACGAAAATTGGCGACCCAATCGAGGTTGCGGCCCTGACCCAGGCATACGGACTGAATAATTCCCGAAAACAGTATTGCGCCATTGGCTCGGTGAAATCGAATATCGGACATACGGATACGGCGGCGGGAGTCCTCGGTCTCATCAAGTCTGTGATGTCGATTAAGTCGGCGAAAATCGCGCCGACGGCACACTACCAGAGCCCGAATGCGGAAATCGACTTCCAGAACTCACCATTCTACGTTTGCAACCAGCTCACGGAGTGGCAGGTCGATGGGCCGCGACGAGCCGGGATAAGTTCGCTTGGTGTCGGCGGTACCAATGCGCACGTCATACTGGAGTAGGCACCGGACGTCGAGCACGAAAGGGCATCGCGTGACTGGAACATTCTTGCACTTTCAGCCAAAACCCCGACAGCGCTCGGCAATTCGATGGTCCGTTTGAAGGATCACCTGG
The DNA here is from genome assembly GCA_963976365.1 of uncultured bacterium. Taxonomy (GTDB): domain Bacteria; phylum Pseudomonadota; class Gammaproteobacteria; order Steroidobacterales; family Woeseiaceae; genus UBA1847. Next base: position 45,512 of record CAXBKH010000019.1, read on the forward strand.
CCGGCAATCCTGATCTGAACATGACCGATTGCGAGTTCACGCTGTTACGTGGTCGCCAGCCGATGGAACATCGGCGCGCTGCAATTGTTCGCGATGCCAGCGATGCGATGTCGGTACTTGACGATGCCAAGTCAGAGCGTTGGCTTCGCGCGACAGGGCCGGACACCGGCCCGTGCGGCACGGTATTCATGTATGCGGGTGGGGGTGCCCAGTATCCTGGAATGGGTCGGGACCTATTCGACTCGCAACCGGTTTTTCGTGCGGCATTGGAAGAATGCGCGCGCGAGCTGCGACAGTTCGTCGACTACGATCTTCTCGAGCTGATGTTTCCGGCACCGGAGGATATTGAGGCGGCAGCGATTGAAATGGAAAAGCCATCGCGGTCTTTGCCGTGCCTTTTCTCCATGCAGTACGCGCAGTCGATGTTATGGCTTTCCATGGGTGTCGAGCCCGAGGCTCTGATCGGTCATTCGATGGGCGAGAATACGGCCCTTTGTGTTGCCGGGGCGATCACCTTAAGAGAAGGACTGTCGTTCGTCGCGACGCGTGGCCGACTGCAGGAGACGGCGCCTCCTGGCGGAATGTTGAGCGTTCTGGCCACACCGGAGTCGCTTGCATCGCAGTTGACCGGAGAGCTGTCGATCGGGGTCATTAACGGGCCCGAAATGTGTGTTGTTTCGGGACCGGTCGAGCAGATCAACGCGCTACAGACCAAGTTGGACAAAGACGATATTCAATGCGCGCGCATCCGTATCAATGTTGCCGCGCACTCGCCGATGCTGGACCCGATTCTTCCGGCGTTCAGGGAGCATTTGGAAACCATTAACTTCAAGAAGCCGAATATTCCGATCGCTTCGACGTATTCCGGAACGTGGCTGACTGACGAGCAGGCAACCAGTGTCGACTATTGGGTTCAGCAATTGCGGAACACGGTGAAATTCTCTGACGCAGCGAAGCTGCTGCTGGAGAGCAGTCCTGACCGGGTGTTCCTGGAGGTCGGTCCGGCAAACGTTCTTACCTCGCTGATGAAACAGCAGCCCGGTGCGGCCGGTCGAGCGGTATTCGCGTCATCACGACATCGAAAAGATGTTGTTGACGACAACGCATTCCTTTTCTCGGCAATGGCAAACCTGTGGTTGAACCATGCGGATGTGAACTGGGACAAGTTCTACGAGGATTTGCCTGTCGGACGCATAAGTCTTCCAACGTATCCGTTCGAACATCGCGACTACTGGGTGAAACCTGGCAACAAGTTGTTGTCGACAACGGGTGCCAGGAACGAGCCGGGTTCACCCGATGACTGGTTCTATCAACCGGCCTGGCAATCGGCAGCCGTTTCGGCCCGGGTATCGGGTGTGCCGGACGAGGCGGGCGTACTGATTTTTTCCGACGGCGATGCTGAAGCACAGACGCTGAAAACAAATTTCGAATCATGCGGCTATCCGGTCGAATTGGCAGGCATTGAGAAATCGGCCGGTAATTTCGCCGACGTTCTCGGCCGCGCGGCGACGAAGTACCCGAAAGGGCTTGCCGTCGTTTATCTTGGCGGATTAAAGGTTGAGCCGGCCAGCAAAGACGGATTGGACGGTTCATTTTTTCGTTTCTGGGAGCTCGCGAGAGCGCTGGTTGAAATCGAAGTCGAAGCGGCAAGGCTTGCCGTCGTCTGTTCGAATTCGCTGCAGTTCGCGCCGGGCGAGCCGGTGCCCGGTGCTGTCGCGGCGACGATGCTGGGAATGTTACGCGTATTGCCAAAGGAAATGCCGGCCCTGTCAGTCCGTTACATTGACCTGGATTCACAGGCAAGTGAGGCCATCATCAGCACGACGCTCAAAACCGTTGCCGCCGATGTCCTGGACGGGTTCAAGATTGAGGTCGAGCAACAACCCAGAACGCAGGATGAAGACTACGAGAGGGTATCCGTATCGTGCTACCGACGCGGACAGCGCTTCGAAGAATGCTTCTCCAGTGTGCGACGTGACGCGATCACGCCAACAGTACCGGAAGACCTCAAGGGCTCTCACGTCGTCGTAACCGGCGGCCTGGGCGGACTTGGGCTGCAGGCCGCAGCGTATCTCGCAGGGCGAGGTTGCACCAAAATCAGTTTGATCGGGCGTTCGGCCTTGCCGCTGCGCGGCGACTGGCCCAGTTATGATCGCAAGGATTCTGCGATATCGCGGCGAATCAACGCGATCAAAGCACTGGAGGCGGCCGGTGTCGCCGTCGACGTGTTGGTGGCTGATGTGTCGGACGCGGAAAGCCTCAATGCTGCATTGTCGGGTGCCCGGGCGTCCCGTGGGCCGGTTACCGGCGTGATTCATGCGGCGGGCGCACTGGATGACCGCCTGTTGCAGCTCAAGAGCCGCGGCGAGGCAGAGGCGGTGATATCGCCCAAGGTCCTTGGTGCGATAAACCTGGTCGAAGCGACGCTCGACGACCCGGTCGAATTCATCGTCTTTTATTCGTCCACCAGCGCCTACCTCGGTGCACAGGGTCAAACTGACTACGCCGCAGCGAATGCTTTCCTGGACTCTTTTGCCCGTGACCTGGCGGCGAAGGGTCTGCCGGCAATATCGGTAAACTGGTCGATATGGCAGGACGTTGGTATGGCTGCCGACCTCGCCGAAGGTCGCAAAGTGCAGGGTGCCGGTTTCTCGCCGTTTACCCCCAGGCTCAGGAGCAATGTCTACGAGGTTTGCCTGAGTACGGCCGAATGGATTCTGAACGAACACAGGACAAAGGCGGGCCTCGCAATCGTACCCGGGACCGCATTGATTCAGCTCGTCTACTCAGCCGCAAGCGAGTCTGTGAAGCCGGCCGGCAGCCAGCACCTGCAGATTGAAAACATGTCGCTCTTTGCTCCCCTGTCATTGCAGGACGGAGCGCAATTGGTTGCGGGTGTCAAACTGCTTGGCAGTGGATCACCGGTCGACTTTGAGATCGTCAGTGCCACCAGTCCGCTCGCGGCAGAAGCCGACGACTGGGAAAGTGAACACGTGCAAGGTCGGATCGCATGGGTCGATGCTGCGCCACCTGCGCCGATTGATCCGGAGTCGATCAAAGCCAGGCTCAAGAACGAACCCGGAGTCGCGAAAGAGGGGCTGACGTCGCCATTCATGGACTTTGGCGATCGCTGGGCTTGCCTGAGTACGTATTGGTCAGGCGACGAGGAGCTGTTTGCCGAACTTGAAATAAACGAGCGCTACGCCGGCGATCTGGAATCGAACCCCCTGCATCCGGCTCTGTTAGACAACGCCGTTGCCGGTCTGCAATCGATTCAGCACCATGCGAGTCATCCGGGCGAGTTCCTGATTCCGATGAGCTACGAATCGATTGATTTCTATGGGCCGCTTCCAGGCAAGATACTCAGCCACGTAAGGTTTCTGGAATCCAACGAGCAGGACCGGCGGGACTTTGACATTCGGATCTACAGTACCGACGGCACGTTGCTGGTTTCGGTAAGCCGATTCTCGATGAAAATCGGCAATCAGTCGACCCTCGACGTTTCGGCGGGCAGTGCTGATAGCGGCGCCTACCTCGATTTCAGTGGGGGAATTTCACCGGCTGACGGCGATGCGGTGCTGGGCGACCTGATTGGCAATGTCGTGTACTCGCAAATACTCGTTTCGCCATTGAGTTTTGGTCCGATTTATCAGCAGTCCAAGCGGGTGAAGAAACCAGCCACCAAGGAAGGCTCGCAAACTGAAGAAAGCGATTTGTCGAGCGAGTACGAAGCCCCGCAAACGGCATTTCAAAAGTCGCTGGCAGAAATTTGGCAGAAAGGTCTGGGAATTGACCGGGTTGGAATTAACGATAATTTCTTCCAGCTCGGCGGGCACTCGCTGCTGCTCACACAGCTTGCGAGTCGAATGAAGAAGGAGCTTAATGTGAACCCGAAAGTTTCGCTGTTGTTTGAAAGTCCGACGATAGCCGCGTGGTCGAACATCTCGCAGGAAAAAGGTGAAACGGCCGCAGTTGAAAAATCCAGTCCAATCAAGAGAGTGTCCCGTGATTCGTATCGCGCTACATAGTCGTCGCCGGCTGATGGCTGGAAAGAAAATGTTGGAGTTCGCAAACAATGTCTGATTCAACTGCTGGCGAAGCTTTCGAGTTTCCGGTTTCCGCAACCCAGGCGACGTTCTGGTACATGTACCAGATGGATCCGTCGAGTACGGCGTACTCCATCCCGCTGGGATTTAGAATCCGGGGCCCGCTGAACGCGGACTACTTTCGGCAGGCTCTTGAGGCAGTCGTCCAACGGCATGAGATTCTGCGGACCCGGTATCGCGAAATGGATGCGGGGAAGCTGGTTCAATACATTGAGAGTGGATTGAAGCTTCCTTTTGAGGCAATTGAATTGCCGGGAAGCAGCAAAGCGGAGAAAGAACAGCACCTCGACGAACTGCTGGAACAAGAGTTTCACCGCCCGGTTCTGATCGATAAAGAACCGGTACTTCGGGGCCGCCTGTACAGCATTGCACCCGACGACAACGTTTTTCTGATCGTTGCTCACCATATTGCTTTCGACCATATGGCGTTCGGGCTTTTGCTCGAAGAAATGGCACAGAACTACTCCAGGCTTGTTGCCGGTGATGACGTACTCAATGCCGAGCCGGAACTGCAGTATGCAGACTACGTCATTTGGCAGAACGAGCAGGTCAGCGGCCCGGAGGCCGGGAAGCAACTGGAGGCATGGACATTAAAGCTGAAGCCGTTTTCCGGCGTGCTCGATTTGCCAACCGCCTTGCCAAGACCGAAATTTCAGACTTTCAGCGGCCGCGACCACTACTTTTCGTTCTCACCCGAAACTTCGCGCCTGGTCCGTGAATTCAGCAAGCAACGGGGCTTGTCCCTGTTCTTTACGATGCTGGCGTGTCTGAAGGCACTTTACCAGCGATATTCAGGTCAGTCGGACATCATCATCGGCACGCCTTTCAGCGATCGAAATCAGGACGAAAGTCTTGAGCAGGTGCTCGGTTGTTTTATCAACACCTTGCCCCTGGCAACACTGTTTACAGAAGGCATGACGTTTTCGGGGCTGCTTGCCCAGGTCAAGGGCGTGATGATGGATGCCTACGAAAACCAGGTTGTGCCACTGGAAGAAATCGTTCACTCCCTGGGCCTGAAACGGGATCCGTCGAGAACACCGCTTTTCCAGGTTGGGTTCGTATTTCAGGAACCACCGATGAGTTTCAGCCTCCCTGACGCAAGCGTTAGTGTCATGGAGCTGCCAAACTTCGGGGCGATGTACGACATTCACACGTTCATGTGGGATGCCGGTGACGTCATCGGGGGTGTCGTCACCGCAAACTCCGACCTGTTCGATGACGAGTTTGTTTCGCGATTTCTGGCGACGTTCGAGAATGCGACCTGCCAGCTAATCCAAAACCCCGATACTGAGATACAAAAAGTTCCGATGCTGAGTGATTCGGACCGCGATCTTCTGAATCGCGTTAACCAGACCAGTACGCCGTTTTCTCGTGAATCTGCAGTGTTTAAGCTGGTGCAGGACAGTGTGGCGGAACACGGCACGAAGGTAGCGGTTTGTGGAAGTGACGGCGAGCTGACGTACGAGCAACTCGATACGTACTCAACCGCTTTTGCCCACCATCTGGTGACACAGGGTGTCGCACACGGAGATCTTGTCGGAGTCGCGGTCGACCGCGGATCACGAATGCTGGTAGCACTTCTCGGCATATGGAAGGCCGGTGCGGCTTATGTGCCGCTCGACCCGGAATATCCAGAGGACCGGCTCGCCTACATGATGCAAACGGCAAACATCAGTATGTTGGTTACGCAGTCATCGCTCGACGCGCGAATTCCGAAGCATGCCTGCACACGGGTACTGTTGGATGATGACTGGGATACGATTGTGTCAGCGGAACCGGACAAGCCCCTTGCGGCGAGCGGCGGTGAAGACATTGCCTACGTAATATTCACCTCCGGGTCGACCGGGAATCCGAAGGGCGTACAAATTTCACACCGTGCGGCCGTGAACTTCCTGCAATCCATGGCGAAACGGCCCGGAATCAAGAGTGACGACAGGCTACTGGCCGTAACCACGCTGTCGTTCGATATTTCGGTGCTCGAGCTTTTCCTGCCGCTCACTGTCGGAGCGACCACCGTCATCGCAACGTCTCAGCAGTCCGGAGATGGAAAGGAATTGCTGCGCATGATCCGGGAGAGCCGCATATCGATCATGCAGGCAACTCCGTCGACCTGGCGACTCATGCTCGCCGAGGGCTGGTTCGAAATCGACGAAGACTGGTCGGCTTTCACGGCCCTTTGCGGCGGTGAAGCTTTCCCGTTTGATCTGGCCAGGACCTTGGCGGAAGGAGTTGGAAGTGTGTGGAACATGTATGGCCCGACCGAAACAACCGTCTGGTCGGCATGCAAGCGCCTCGATGCGTCCAACCTCGACACAAGAATCGGCACGCCGATCGACAACACAGGCATTCATGTCCTCAATGAGGCCGGCTTGCCGGTACCGATCGGGGTTCCGGGTGCATTGCACATATCAGGCGATGGCTTGAGCACCGGATACCTCGGTCGTGATGATCTGACCGAACAGCGATTCTTCCGTCTGCCGACGGATCAGGACACGCTGGTCTATGAAACAGGCGACCTGGTTCGAATGCACTCGAACGGTGAATTGGAGTACTTGCATCGACTCGATGGTCAGGTGAAATTGCGTGGATTCAGAATTGAGCTGGGCGAAATCGAGTCTGTCCTGTCAGATGTCGCAAGTGTTGCCGGGGTAGTCGCCAATATCTGGGACAGCGGTTATGGCGATCAGCGACTGGTTGCCTACGTGATACCCAAGAAGGGAAAAATCAACGCAATCCAATTGAGGAAAGCGCTCCGGGCTCGCCTGCCTGACTACATGATTCCTCAGAACTTTGTCGAGATGAAAGAGTTTCCGATGACGGCAAACGGTAAAATCGACCGCAAATCACTGCCGTCACCTATCGGGTTGAAGCGGAGTGTTGTCAAGGAGGCGCCGAAAACCGATACTGAAAAACAGGTAGCGGCAATATGGGCTGAAATACTTGGTGAAAAGCAGGTATTCAGCGACGATCATTTCTTCGATATCGGCGGGCATTCCTTGCTGGCCGTAAAAGTCATTGCGATGATCGAAAAGAGCACAGGCATTCGCCTGAATCCGAGGTTGATTGTGATGCAGCCACTTTCGGAGATAGCTCGGGAAATTGAAGAGTCGGCAGCCATTGCGTCAAAGAATAATTGATATGGAACCATTTTATTTCGAGTCGCGAGATATCGAGCTTCTCGGTATCTACCACCCGGCTGCAGACCAGAATTCCCGGCGAGGCATGGTAATTTGCCCGCCATTACTGACGGACCTGAGCCGAAGCTACCAGAGCATCAGAGTGCTTGCGGAAAAGTGTGCCGAAGCCGGCTACCACGTACTGCGGTTTGACTATTCAGGCACAAGTGATTCGTTTGGAGAGTGGGCGAACGCAGGACCACGTAATTGGGTCAAGGACATCGGCAAGGCTGCCGAAGAGTTAAGTGAAATTTCCGGCGCCGAGTCAATGACCTTACTGGGCATTCGTTTCGGTGGGTTGCTGGCTCTGCATGCGGCTGCAGAAATAAATCCGCAATCGTTAATTCTCTGGGATCCGATATCCGATGGACGCAGCTACCGATCCAGTCTCGACAGAATTCATTCGAATCTTGTGCACTTGCATATCGGACTGTCGAAGCCGGAAAAACAACAGGCAGAAAAAGAATCCTGCGGCTTCGATCGCGTGCCCTGGATTAGCGACGAACTCGAAAGCTTTTCCTTGCCGCAGGATATTCCTGAAAGTGTCGAGACGATCCGGTTGGTTACGACCATTGGGTGTCCGACCTTGTCAGATATTGAAAGTCGCTGGCAGCGTGAGGGCAGGAAGGTTATTTGCAAGCAGATCGATTTTGACTGTGCCTGGGAGGCTTCGCCGGAGGCCATCTTGAATCCCGCACCGGTGCTTAAGGAGCTGGCCTCATGTCTGTGACCGAAACACCGTTCTTTTTTGGCGACGAGCATCAATTGTTCGGCATCCTTGCCGAGCCGACAGACGTTGAACCTCGCAAGACCGGGGTGCTGATTTTGAATTCCGGGTTGGTTCACCGCAGCGGCCCGTTTCGCATGGGCGTGGAAATATCGCGTGAGCTGGCTGCCCGTGGGTTTCCGGTTTTGCGGTTCGATCAATCGGCCCGCGGCGATAGCGAACGGCGGTCAGGAGTCACTGTTGTAGAAGCGGCGAATCTCGATATCAATCTGGCTAAAGACGCGCTGCGTTCAAACTCAGGCGCCGAGTCTGTTGTGCTCGCCGGGCTCTGTTCGGGCGCGGACGATGCGCTGCGCCACATCGCAGCAACTGATGATGTGACAGGCAGCTTGCTGATGGATCCGGTTGCACCGCGAACGACGGGCTTCCTCTTTCATCACATTTTCCCGCGGGCCCTGAGCTTGCCCAAGTGGTTCCGTTTCATTAGCAGAAAAATAACGTCCATGAGGCAAGCAAAGGCAGAAGGCCCGGGCCTCGATCTTGGCGCTATTCGGGAATTTCCGACCCGCGAGGAGGCTGGCGCCGCGTTCCGCAAAATGCACGCCAAGGGCGGTGCGTCGCTATGCGTATTTACAGGTGGCGTCAGCTACTACTACAACCACAAGGGACAGCTTGTTCAGGGATTCGATTTGAAGGACATTCGCGATAGCGTCGAAGAGGTTTTCTTCAAGTCCGCGGAACACACTTATCCACTCAAGTTTCATCGAGACAAGCTCGTTGCGACTATCGCCGACTTTTGCGTTCGGCGATTCAATTAGCCGCAACTCAACGAGCCAGTCAACAGTTTATCCCGTACGGGTTCTCCTTCGGCCACGCGCCGCGCGTCGTCGTTTTGCCCGATCAATCGCCTTGTCGCTCGAGTCTGTCGACGGTGCCTGAACACTGGCGGCAAAGGCCCGGATTGTCGGAAACCGAAACAGATCGGTAATCGGCACGTTGATCTCCAGTGTTTCTCGCAGTTGCCCCTGGACCTGCACGGCACGCAGCGAGTGTCCGCCAATATCGAAGAAGTTATCGGTCAGACTGATTGGGCTGATACCCAGAACGTTTTCCCAAACCTTCCTGATTTTCTCTTCTATCTCGTTGGCCGGGCCTGCACTTGATTCGGCAATATTCCGCGATTTGAATACTTCGGCAGGGTCCGGAAGATTGTTGCGATCAATCTTCTTGTTCGGTGTGAGCGGAAAACGCTCAAGAATCAGGATCTGCGACGGAATCATATAGTCCGGCAAGGTCTCTGCCAGGTGCGAAACAATTTTCTCGGTCACGAGTTCGGCGCCGGCGGCTGCCTTGCAGTACGCGACCAGCTGTTGCGCGCCATCGGGGCCGGCGTGTGCCACCACGACCGCCTGTTCAATGTCTTTGTCCTGCAACAATCGCGTTTCAATTTCGCCCAGTTCAATTCGGAAGCCACGAATTTTTACCTGGTGATCGACGCGGCCCAGGAAGTGGAGGTCACCGGACTCGTCCCATTTCGCGATATCGCCGGTTCGGTACAGCTTCCGGCCGGGAAGGCCGCTCACCGTGTCGTCGACAAATCGTTCGTCCGTCAGGGACTGACGTCCGAAATAACCGCGCGTAACACCGTCGCCCGCAAGGTAGAGTTCTCCTGCAATGCCGGGAGGCGCAAGCCTGTTCGATGAGTCCAGGATGTAACACTGGGTATTCGCGATAGGCTTTCCGATGGGCACAACATTGGAATCTTTCTTAAGCCGGCTGGTTGTAGACCAGATCGTTGTCTCGGTCGGGCCGTACATATTGATGACGTCGCCCTTGACATGCTTTGACAGGCTTTGCCACAGGTCCGGCGGAAAAGCCTCGCCACCAACCAGCATCTGATCGAGCTTTCCGAGTGCTGCAGAGAAGTTTTCCTCACTGAGAATAGTCCGAGCGCCACTGGGCGTGCACTGCATGTGGCTGATATCGTGTTTCACGATCAGTTCGGATACTGAGATGTTCCGGGCAATTGCATTGCGGTGCGACCTAACTTTCAGCGCATTCAGGTGCTCTAGGCTTTCCAGTACGACATTCGAGTCAACGCCGAAGTCGATGAGGCAGGCAATCTCATCGACACCAATGGCATGAACGGATTCGACGAGGCCCAGGCACTTGTCAACGGTTCCAAACAGGGAGTTGTTGTCGAAGTATCGCTCAAAAGAAAAATCGAGAAGGCTTTCCATCTCATCTTCACTGAGATCTTTGAATTCCTTTTCTTTGATTTCCCCTGAACCCTGTTTGTAAGCAGCCCATGAATCCGCGTACTGCGCGACAAGGCTGGCGGCACTGCGCAGGTAGTTTTTCATCGGTTCGCGTACCTGTTCACGAACCTGGTCATTGTCCACACCGATCATCGTATGGAGCATCATCGTAACGTGGCCGCCATCTGCGCCGTGGCCATTGTCGCGCCAGGCCTGCTGATAAATCTTGATCTTTTCGGCAACCTCATCGATGGTTTGACCGAGCAGGTGCGTTAATAGATTGGCGCCGATTTCACCGGCCTTTCTGAAAGTATCGGGGCTGCCCGCCGCCGTTACCCAAATCGGGACTTCGGCTTGTACCGGCCTCGGTAAGGTCGTTAACTTGACTTCATCACCCTTTGGGTTCTTGAAGGGCAGTGCCTCACCCCGCCAAAGCTTGCGTACGGTTTCGATGTCGTCATACATGCTTTCACGACGTGTCTCGTACCGATCCGGGGCCAGGACGAAATCGTTTGGCTGCCACCCGGAAGCCACGGACAAGCCGACCCTGCCGTTGCAAAGGTTGTCGACGACCGACCACTCTTCCACGACCCGCAGCGGATGATGCAAAGGAACGACGACGCTGCCCGCACGAATTCCGATGTTGTTGGTGATTGCCGCGACCGCAGCGCCAATGACCGACGGATTGGGATACAAGCCGCCGAAGGCATGGAAATGCCGTTCCGGTGTCCAAATTGCATCGAATCCATGCTTGTCGGCGAACTCGGCGCCCTTTAAGACCAGGTCGTATTTTTCCCTGCCTGAGCCACCTGGGTCACTGGCGAAGTAGAACAGGCTAAAACCCATCTTACGGCGTTTGTCCGATTCCTCGTCACTTACGTCGCTCGAGGCTCCAGCGATAGTTACGTTATAACCACGGGCCAGCGTCCAAAGCAGTTCCAGGACGGAGATGTCGAACGCATTGCTAGTGACGGCCAGCCAGTTCTTGCGGTCATCGGCGGTAATCAGGTCATCCATACCGGCGAAGAAATTCACGACGTTTCGGTGCTCAACCATTACGCCTTTCGGTTTGCCCGTTGAACCCGACGTATAGATTGTATACGCAATATTCGATGGCGCTACTTTCGTCTCTGGATTCGAAGTCGGTTGTTCACTGAGCTGATCGGTCTTCGAGTCGATCATCAATACCGGAACGGAAAGCGCATTGGTAAATTGTGCATGCGCGCGCTGGGAAATGACTGCGTGAACTTTGCCGTCGTCGATCATGTAATGAATGCGGTCCGCCGGATAGTCCGGGTCCAGCGGCAGGTAGGCCGCGCCGGATTTCAGCACTCCCAGCATGGCAATGACCATCTGCGCGGAACGATCCATCAATACACCGACGAGAGAGTCCGGTTGAGCTCCTGTGGAAATCAGATAATGAGCAATACGATTCGCTCGCTCATTCAATTCCTGATACGAAATTTCGGTATGTCCAACAGAGAGTGCAATCGAATCCGGTGATTCGGCGGCCGTTTTTTCGATGAGCTGGTGGATACACGCATTTTTGTCGTATTGAACCTCCGGTCCACTCCAGTCCTTCAGCAGCTGCATCCTTTCTGCTGCTGTCATGGTTTGCAGTTCTTTGACGGCAAGCTTCGGATTGGATGCGAGGTTTTCGATCATGGCCGAGAACTGGCCATGCATTCGCGAAATTGACTCAGCGTCAACCGTATCGGGATTAAAAATCCACTGGCAACGCAGAGGATTTCCTGAAACGGCAATCGTCAGGTCGCGCCGGTCAAGATCGCTCGCCTCGATGGCATCTTCAGCTGCAATCAATGCGATGGGTAGCTTGTCACTTGTGTTGTGCGTTGCGACGGCTGTTAAGCCAGGGTCGCGCAGGAACAGGTCGCGCGGGTAGAGTGCCCGCTCGTGGATCGACGCAATTTGATCTGCCAATTGTTCCAACGCATCGACGGCTGCAGCTTCGTTGTCAACTTCGGCCCGGAAAGGAACACGGGTTTCAAAGAACTCGGCTGCTGTCGCGGTCGGTTGATTCCGGTTAGCCCAGGTCGCGACATCGAACGTCGACTTGTCACTGATCTGGGAAAAGTAAACGAGTAGAGCGCCGAGTAGTCGCTCGGCAGGTTCGTCTGTGCCGACCAGCTTGCTCGCCTGGTCTGGTACCGGGAATTCCGCTACCGAGAGCGCATCACTGGCCGTCTTGTCAATCGGGTGCGATGTGTAAGGCAGCTCCAACGGCCGTAACTCGGTGAGGCGATCACGCCACAGCGATTCGGTTTTGCAGGCCTTCTTGTCAAGTTGTGACAGCTCGTCGGCGTCGTCGGCTTCGACGCTGGGGATCGCGTTTCCGGCGACGAACCCGGCGCCACGCAGCGCTCCGGCGTCGGTTAGCTCCTCACCGGCAAAGGTTCTGAGTCGCGATACCGCAATATCGTTGCTGCCGGTAGAAATTGTCAGCTTGTCGCCGACTTCAACTATGGTTCCGGGTGGTTTCGTTGACGGATTGTCGGTGACTGATGCCTGACCAACCGTAAAAACTCCCTGATCGGTCTTGATTTTTGGTAGCCCCATTGGCGTCCAGTACGGGCCATAGTCAAGGCTGCGGACAAGCCCGCTGATCGCGTCCGCGCTGCTGCTCCAGTCGATCAGGGACGCAGCCTCCGGCCGAGCATCTTTGGCAAAGTAGCGGTATTCGCCGAGTTCCTGCTGTTGCGGGGCGGCTGTACCGTCTGCCAGTGCATCGACAAGGTCGGAAAATCCGGTCACACCATGGTCGAAACATTTGGCGTTGAGCGTGAATGCAATTTCGTTTTCATCGATAGGGAAGCTTCTGGATTCGAGAATATCGCCCTTGTCGATGCCGCTGGTGATGACGTGCCAGTTGATCGCATGCTCCGATTCCCCGTTGATCAGAGCCCATGTCGGTGTATTCAGCCCGGCGTAGTCGGGTAAAGGACCGTCATGAAAGTTGATTGCGCCAAGCTTTGGCAGGGACAGGATTTCGTCAGAAATGATTCGGAAATTGGCGATGCTGAACAGGTAGTCAAAAGGACGTCCCGAGAGCGCTGCAACCAGGTCGGATTTCGGGTCAATTACCGCGATGCCCTGGGACTCGGACCATTCCCGGACCGAGGGGTCCGCGGTGATAACGCCCAAAATTTCATGGTGCCGCTGCAGAAGGGCATCTGCACACCGAATCAGCAGCGATTGTCCGCCGATTATGTAACAGCTAAGTTTCGAGTTTTCTGACATCGTTTATGTCCATCTAGGTTAATTTCTTGTTGTATCCCGCGATTATAGGTGCAAGGGCAAAGTTAAAACGTGACGGGGTTCGTGAGCCAGTGGGTGTCCGGCGTCACCAGGCCAGAAGCGACCTGCACTCCGCGCCGGTGCCGTCCGCCTGTTGTCCCCGGGACACGGGCAAAAAAAGCCGAAACCTGCCAAACACGCCGAACTGTCCGGTTTGCGCTACCGACTGGGTCAAATTTTAACTTTATGATTATGACAATCCAGCTTTATCGATGCGCAGGCGCCAGTATACTGGTGCCGTAATTCCAAAGGAATCGAACCAGCCATGACCCTTACCTCCGTTCGCTTTTTGCCAGGCATCTTGTTGGTTTTCCTGGTTGGCTGTGTTGAGAGTACTGAAACTGAACCAGTTGACCCGGATCCGCCGGTGACGCCGGTCACGATTTCGGTCGCCGGTGCGGGATCTGTCGATGAAGGGATACTGGGGGGCCAGGCTCAGTTTGCGATTTCCCTTTCCGCTGCGTCATCCGCTGCGATCACGGTGAATTTCGAAGTGCGGTCCGGTACCGCTACCCTGGGCGCGGACTTTACTGACAATTCGGGGTCAGTATCCATTCCGGCAGGCAACGTGTCCGGTTCTGTATCAGTGCCCGTGATCAATGATGCCATTGATGAGCCGAACGAAGCGTTTACCTTGGTCATCACATCAGTATCGTCAGGTCAGGTAGGCGTCGCTGTCGGGACGGCAACCATTATCGATGACGATTCACCCCCGACTATCAGTATTCGCGACGCGATGATTGCCGAGGGCAATGCGGGTACCAGCAACCTGGTCTTCGACGTCGATCTTAGCTCGATATCAGGCTTTGACGTCAGTGTGGCTTTTGATACACAGAACGGGTCCGCTATAGCGCCGCAAGACTATACCGCGATTGCGGGTATTCTGAATATTCCGCCCGGCACCGCCACGATGGCGGTTTCGGTGGCCGTCAATGGCGACGCAACCGTTGAAGCCGACGAGACGTTTACTGTTGTCTTGTCCAACCCTGCCAACGCCAGCATCGCGTCAGGTGTCGCTACTGGCACGATTGCCAATGACGATTCTGTGCAGGGTCCGCCATCTGTGGTTTCGATCGGAAACGCCGTTGGCGTTGTTGAGGGGGCGGCAAGCGCGACACTGGTTTACCCGGTCACGCTCGATACAGCCAGCTCGGTCGATATTGTTGTTCAGTTTCAGACTCAAAGTGGATCTGCAACATCAGGTGTCGACTTTGTTCCACAGGCGACGTCGGTTACAGTGCCTGCCGGATCACTGAGCGCAAGTATCGGTATCGCCATCATCGATGATTCGACTGACGAGCCAGACGAATCTCTTAGCGTTAACCTGATCTCTGTTTCATCCGGGTCAATTGGTACGGCGAGCGGCACCGGAACGATTCTTGACGATGACCCTTTACCCGCAATTTCGGTTCAGCCCGCGTCTGTTACTGAAGGTAACAGTGGACAAGCTAATCTTGCGTTCTCTGTTTCCGCCAGCAATCCGTCGTGGCAGGGCATCACCGTGAACTACGCGACAGCCGATGGTACCGCGACCGCGGGTGCCGATTATCAGGCAACTGCCGGAACTGCAACGATCCCGGCCGGAAGTACGTCGACAGTCGTCAATGTTGTGGTCCTCGGCGATACAACAACTGAAGCGGACGAGGGCCTTTCACTGGTCTTGAGCAACCCCACGAACGCGTCAGTCTCGGTTTCCAGCGCGACAGGCACAATTATCAATGATGACGGGCTGCCGGGACTCAGTGTTCTGGATGCATCGACGACGGAGGGCGATAGCGGGCAAAGCACGATCGTCTTCACAATTGAGCTGGACGGTGTCTCGAGTGCGGACGTTAGTTTTGACTACGCGACATCGGATGGCACGGCGTTGGCCGGCGAGGATTACCAGTCAGCGACTGGGACAGCGACGATTACAGCGGGCAATACATCGACCACAGTTGATGTTGTTGTTCTGGCGGATACGACAACCGAGTCCGACGAAGATTTTACGCTCACGTTGAGTAACCCGACCAACGCGACCTTGCTTGTGTCAACGGCGAGTGGTGTTATCAACAACGATGACAGCGTGCCGGGAATCAGTGTGCTGGACGCGAGCGTGGCGGAGGGCGACAGCGGCCAAAGCGCCATGTTGTTCACGGTGGAGCTGGACCGCTTGTCGGCATTTGATGTCGGCTTTGATTATGCGACTAGCGATGGCTCGGCAGCTGCCGGCTCGGACTATGTTGCAGTTACTGGAAGCACTGTAATTCCGGCAGGAAGTGCCACGCTGGATATTTCGGTGCTGATTAATGGCGATGCAGATCAGGAGAGCGACGAGACTTTCAGCCTTTCAATAAGCAATCCCAGCAACGGTGTTTTAATCGATGCACTGGCAACGGGAGCCATAGTCGACGACGATTCGGGACTCGTGTCTGGCTTGTCGTCACGGCCAAGCAACCTGACATGCCTTGCGCCGGACCGTCCGACGACCAGTACGGCGATTAGTACGGAGGCGGCGTTTCCCAGCCTTCCGTCATTTACTGATCCGGTGGCACTGCTACGTGCGCCTGGTGATGACAGTGCCTGGTACGTCGTCGAGAAGCCCGGCCGGGTCCTGAGGTTTACAAACTCCCCAAGCGCCTCGGCGGTTACGCCTTTTATCGATATTCGCGAAGCGACCGATCCGATCAACGTGAAATCATTCGCGAATGAAGCCGGGTTACTGGGGATGGCTTTCCATCCAGGCTATGGCGCCAGTAACTGGTATGTCTATTTGTCCTACATGATTGACGGGGCGGCGGAAGGTGTCGCCTATACGTCAGTCATAGCGCGATTCGAGAGCAAGGACAATGGCGCTACACTGGACGCCACCGATCACGTCGAGCTGATCCGCCTGGCGCAACCCTTCGACAATCACAACGGCGGCAATATTGCGTTCGGTCCGGACGGATACTTATATATAGGGTTTGGCGACGGCGGGTCCGGCGGAGATCCAGGCGACCGATCGCAGAACCCGAGCAATCTGTTCGGTTCAATGTTGCGAATCGATGTTGATGCCGGCAGCCCGTACGCGATACCCCCTGACAATCCTTTTGCGATGAACAGCCTGTGCAACAACGGCTCCGGTGCCGCGGCATGCCCGGAAACCTACGCCTGGGGACTTCGCAATCCCTGGAAGTGGTCGTTTGACAGTGACACCAACCAGCTGTGGCTTGCCGACGTCGGCCAGGACGCCTGGGAAGAAGTCGATATCATTGAACTCGGCGGAAACTATGGCTGGCGCTGCCGTGAGGGCGCGCACAACTTCAATACCTCCGGGACATGCCCGCCGGGTTTGATCGACCCCGTGATTGAGTACAGCAGCGCTGTTGGGGATTCGATTACCGGAGGATATGTCTACCGTGGAACAGCGATACCGGAGTTGACCGGACGATATGTTTTTGCCGACTACGTGCGCGGGGTGATTTTTGCCAGTGTGGATGCCGGTGGCGGCACCTACGACTACCAGCAATTGCTGGATGGCCCACATTTCATTTCCGCCTTTGCCGTCGAGCCCAATGGTGAACTCCTGTACCTGAATTACGGTGGCGGGGAAGTACGTCGTATTATCCAGGGCGGTGGCACGTCAGTTGATCTGGTTCCGACCTTGCTGTCAGCGACCGGCTGCGTCGATCCTACGGATCCAACGGTACCGGCCAGCGGACTCGTTCCCTACGATGTGAATGCGCCGTTCTGGTCTGACGGTGCGTCGAAAGAGCGGTGGTATGCGATTCCCGACAGTCAGACGATTGATGTCGCAGCGGACGGTGACTGGTTGTTCCCGATCGGTACCGTACTCGTCAAAAACTTCCGGCTGAATAGCGCGCTGATCGAAACCCGCCTTTTCATGCGGCATACGGACGGAGAGTGGGCCGGCTACACTTACGAGTGGAACGATACACAAACCGAGGCGACCCGGGTCAACGGCGGGAAAGTCGCTGATAAAGCAGGGCAGTCGTGGATCTATCCGAGCGGCTCAGAGTGCATGCAATGTCATACGGCATCAGCAAACTTCAGCCTGGGACTGGAACATGGCCAGCTGAACAGTGACCTGACGTATCCAAGTACAGGTATTACGGCAAATCAATTGTATACCGCCGATGCGGTCGACCTGTTGACCGATCCCTTACCCGGTACGCCGGATACGCTGGTTTCCTTTGCGCCAACGGACGATGTTTCCGCAAGTCTCGATGCGCGCGCTCGTGCATACCTGCACTCGAATTGTGCCGGTTGTCATCGACCGGGTGGTCCCACTCCGTCGAATATGGACCTGCGGCACGATACGGATTTCGCGTCGACCGGAACCTGCAATGTCGTCCCGGTGTCGGGCGATCTTGGCATTTCGGGCGCTACGATATTGACGCCGTCCAATCCGAGTCTGTCCCTGTTGATCGAGCGGCCAAGCCGACGGGATGCGCACGGCATGCCGCCGTTGGGTAGTACGATTGTCGACAGTGATGGCATTCAGTTGCTGACAGACTGGGTGAATTCAATCAGCGCATGTCCATAGGAAAAGCGCCAATTTTTGACAGGATTTCGCTACGCTGTGCGGTCCTGAATGGCCGGAATTCAAAAGGTTGACAGCCCCGGCCAGCCTAACTATAGTGCGCTGCTCCGTTGGGGCTATAGCTCAGCTGGGAGAGCGCTTGCATGGCATGCAAGAGGTCGGCGGTTCGATCCCGCCTAGCTCCACCAAGTCCTTTCGGATACCGGAAACAGTTCTGCGTCCCCATCGTCTAGAGGCCTAGGACACTGCCCTTTCACGGCGGCAACAGGGGTTCGAATCCCCTTGGGGACGCCATATAAACAAAAAGACCCGCCTTGTGCGGGTCTTTTTGTTTATGCGCCCGATTCCTTGGTCTAGGTCGAATGACCTATGCACAGCCGGCGGGTTGATGCTTGCGACGGATAGCATCGTACCCAACAGAAGTGAAATCATCTGGAACGACCACCTTCGACCGTATAGCTACCTACCTGATCTGAGGAGCCAACATGATTCTAAAGTTCGTCCGGTCGATCTGCATGCCGCTAAGCCTCGCGGCAATTTGTCTCTCAACCGCCGACTGCGTTGCCAGCGATCAGTCGGCCGATCTTATAATTCACAATGCAAATATCTGGACCGTCGACAGTAGCCAGCCAACGGCTCAGGCAGTGGCCATTAGTGGAAACCGGATAGTCAGGGTTGGCTCAAACACTGAAGTCCTGGGATTGAAGACTTCGACGACGGAAACAATTGATCTAGACGGGCAGTTTCTGATGCCCGGATTCATCGACGCTCATACGCATTTTGAAAACGCGGTACTGGATTTCTTTCATATGAGGCTGAACGACGTCAATGATGAAAAGTCATTGCTCGAGCTGCTCGAAAAGCGTGCCGCCGAGGTTCCGGAAGTATTCTGGATTACCGGGGGTGACTGGTCCGCGGCCTTCGGGCGCGGTCATGGAGGAGCGGCGAAAGGCAATGCCAGTTTTTCGCCCTCACTCGAGTTGGTAGACCGTCTGACGCCTGATCGCCCCGTTTTGCTTGCCCGCTACGACGGTGCGTATTTCATGAATACCGCTGGATTCGAGCGGATGCATATCACGAGGGATACGCCGGATACCGCTGGAGGGCACTACGAGCACGATCCTGTGACGGGTGAGCTGACCGGAATGATGTACGGAACGGCAGGGCCAAGGCTCGTTAAAGCGCTGCCTCCTGCCTCGCGGGCAAAAATCATGATCGGCGCACAAGCGATGGTAAAAAAACTCAGTCGCCACGGCATTGTCGGTATTCATGATATCGCGCGCGTACCGGAGATTTCCGACAAGCAGGTTTTCCAGACCAATGTCGAGCGCAGTGCAAGTGACTTGTCCATCTTTACCCAGCTTCGAGCCGAAAATCAGCTGTCCGTTCGGGTATACCCGGTGCTGACACTGCGGACTTGGGACTCGCTGACCGACGTCGCAATTACTCCGCGTAGCGGTGACGACATGATCCGATTTGGTGCATTAAAAATGTTCCTGGACGGTTTTCTCATGTTCCGCCCTTTCGCGAATAACCCGCAATTTTCTGGCTCTCTCAGCTTTCGCAATATTGACGGAGCACAACTCGGTCGAGAGGTTGTTGCTGCCGATGCAGCAGGCTGGGACATCGCGGCACATGTCACGGGAGATAAAGGCCACGCGATGGTACTCGACTATTTCGAGGGTGCCAGACAAAGCAACGAATCGCGCGAACGGCGAGACCGGGCCGTACATGCCTGGTACCCGCGCATGGCTGAGATCCGGCGTGGAGGCAAACTGGGACTGATCGGTGACATTACGCCCTATCACTTGATTCGCGAAATGAGCGGAATGACAAAGAAGCTGCATCCGGATCAGATTTCCACGGCGTTTGCCTGGAAGACAATGATCAGCGAAGGATGGCGCATTAATATAGTTTCTGACTGGCCAGGCAGCTATGACGGCAGCCACGCCGCACCGCTGAATCCGCTGGAAAATATTTACTACGCGATTACCCGGCGCCGGGTCGGGGATGGGCCGAGTGGGTCGTTCAATCCAGAAGAATCGCTGACGATCGACCAGGCAATCGAGGCATACACAATTAATCCCGCCTATTCGTCCTGGGAAGAAGGCAGCAAAGGTTCGATTAGCGTCGGCAGACTCGCCGACATGGTTGTGCTGTCGAAAGACATCCGGAAAATCGAGCCTGCAGAACTTCTGGACACCAAGGTCCTGACAACAGTTTTCAACGGTAAGATTGTTTATTCTGCCGCTGAGGTTCAGCCGTAGCGGAAGTTTTCAGCTCAGTAAAACGTCATCAATCGATGGGCATCTTGTTGCTTCGCTATTGGTAGTACAACCAGCGGCCGGCAACCCTCATTCGGAGTGGCGACGAACGGCATACTGGGTGAGGCTTCCCATTAAATAAACTTGCTGATACCCTGAATCTAACGCGATTTTAAATAAAAAGAAGAACAGCATTCCGCTGGCGAGTTCCTGATTGAGTGATCTAAATAATCCAAAGCGATCAGTTCAGGTCGCAGGGCTGCTGATTGTGGCTATCCTCGTCATTCTGGTCCTCGAGCTAGGAAGCTACGTCGCTTTCCGATACTTCGTGTTCCCGAGGGACGAATCTGCGTTTTATATCCCGCCGGAGATCAGTCGCCATGATTACGAGCAATACCTGCATGATCGGCATGCAACACTTGGTTGGTTGCCGTTCGTCGATTCCGCGAATGAGCATGCAGATTCAAGTGGCTCGCGCCACATCCCGTCCTTTCCCGATCCGGGCGAGGAATGCGGAATCGCATTTGGTGATTCGTTTATTTACGGCGATGAGGTAGGGCACTCCGAGGCATGGAGTAACGTGCTCTCAAACAAGCTTCATTGCCGGGTCGCAAACTACGGCGTTTCCGCTTTTGGGACGGATCAGGCTTTGATGCGGTATCAGGACATGCCTGCCGGGCCCGCCAGGTTCGCGATTCTGGGCATTTATCCGCACAATCTCATGCGAAACGTGAATCAGAATCGGTATTTTTTGAATGGCAGGAACCGGTTCGGGCTGAAGCCGAGATTCGTTCTGGAGAATGATGAGCTGAAACGAATCCCGATGCCGGATTTCAGCTACGAGGAGTTAGTCGATTCTTTCGAAGTGCCGCGCCAATACTATCCGCATGAGGGCTTTGTCCCGGACACGAAATCCGGACCGATTACGCCTTCGTTCCCGTACACAGTTGTCCTGCTCAGGTATCTGAGCTCAGATCGCGTCAAGAGCTTCGTCTCCGGTTGGCCTAGCTGGACCGCATTTGTCCGTCCTGGGCACGATCTGGGCGCACTGGAACTGACCGCTGCGATCGTCGCAGAGTTTTCGAAGGTGGCCGATGACCGAAAGCAGTCAACACTAGTTGTGGTTTTTCCGACAGCGAAGTCCTACCAGGTCTATTTGGACACTGGGCAGATCGCGTATCAACCGCTTCTCGATATAATTTCTGAAAACGACATCGAGGTTCTGGACTTGCACGCACCGTTTCGAGCGCATCTCGGCAATCGTCCACTGTGCGATGTGCTGACCAATCCTGAGCAGTGTGTGGGTCATTTTGGTGAAAACGGCAATGCGCTCGTTGCAGAGTTCATCTATAAAAAAATCGCTGACTCCGGCTTGCTCGCGGTGCAATGACGAATCGTTGCGAATTAACTTAATGCATTGAGTGGCCAGAAATTCACTAACGTAATTTAAGAATTATCTATAATGTGGGACCTTGTCGCCAGGAGGGTGCAATCTCCGTGCTGACAGACCGAGGCTACGTAAGTCCATAGTGGGGGCACTGGATGTACATAAAACGGCAAGAACCTTGAACGCACCGGATCCGACCTATGTCTTGGGGATATCTGCGTACTACCACGATGCCGCTGCCTCCCTGTTGCGCGACGGACAGGTTGTTTGTGCTGCACAGGAAGAGCGATTCACCCGCAAGAAGCACGATGCGCAATTTCCGAAGCTGGCGATAGAGTACTGTCTCGCTGAGTGCGGTATAGGAATTGCCGATATTGACCACGTCGTTTTCTACGACAAACCGCTGGTTAAGTTTGAGCGGCTTCTCGAGACGTATTTGAGTTACGCGCCGAAAGGATTTCGTTCGTTCGTGGCGGCGATGCCGGTCTGGTTGAAAGAAAAACTGTACCTGAAGAATACGCTGAAGAAGGAAATAGCAAACCTTGGAAGCGGCGACTGGTCAGAACAGCCACCGCTACTGTTTGCCGAGCACCACCAATCCCATGCGGCATCAGCATTTTATTTTAGCCCGTTCGAGGCATCGGCAGTCCTGTGCCTGGATGGCGTTGGGGAATGGGCGACTACGACGGCCTGGATCGGTGATAAGAACGTCCTGACCCCATTGTGGGAAATTGACTTTCCGCATTCGCTTGGCCTGCTTTACTCGGCATTTACCTATTTCACCGGGTTTCGAGTGAACTCCGGCGAATACAAGTTAATGGGGCTCGCTCCTTACGGCAATCCAGTGTATGTCGACCTGATTCTGGACAAGTTGATTGATTTGAAGGATGACGGGACGTTCCGGCTCGATATGCAGTATTTTAATTACTGTACCGGTTTGACGATGACCAATAGCCGTTTTGATGACTTGTTCGGTGGTCCGCCACGGCAGCCTGAGTCAAACGTCACGCAACGGGAAATGGACCTGGCCGCATCGATCCAGGTTGTAACCGAAGAAGTCGTGCTTCGGCTTGCCCGGAGCCTCCATGCCGAAACCGGGATGAAGAATCTCTGCCTGGCTGGCGGCGTTGCGTTGAACTGTGTCGCCAACGGGCGCATCTTGCGGGAGGGTCCGTTCGAGGAAATCTGGATTCAACCGGCCGCCGGTGATGCCGGCGGCTCGATCGGGGCGGCGTCGGTTGTTTGGCATGAATATCTTGGCAGAGAGCGTCATGTCAATGGGGCGGACAAGATGTTCGGAAGTTATCTTGGACCCAGCTTCGATCACGAAGAAATTCGCGAGCAGCTCGATCAACATGCCGCGGTTTACGAGGTAATGGACGACAAAGCGTTGTTAGAGCATCTCGCCGAGGTCTTGGACGATGGACAGATCATCGGGTGGTTTCAGGGTCGAATGGAGTTTGGACCTCGTGCACTCGGTGGCCGCTCGATTATCGGCGACGCACGCAACTCGCAAATGCAATCTGTGATGAATCTCAAAATTAAGTATCGAGAGTCTTTCCGTCCGTTTGCTCCTTCTGTGCTTGCCGAGGATGTCTCTGAATACTTTGAGCTTGAGTCGCCGAGTCCGTACATGCTCATAGTCGCGCCGGTACGCGAGGATATAAGAGTTGCATTGTCGGAAGATTCAAAGAATCTGTTTGGCATCGATAAGTTGAAGACCAGGCGTTCCGAGTTGCCGGCCGTAACGCACGTCGATTACTCGGCCCGCGTGCAGACGGTACACCGAGAAACAAACCCTCGATACTATGCACTGCTAAGCGCGTTTAAGCGTCGAACGGGATGCAGCGTTCTGGTTAACACATCGTTCAATGTTCGAGGGGAGCCGATAGTTTGTACGCCGTCCGATGCATATCGGTGTTTCATGCGTACGGACATGGACTACCTCGTTATTGAAAACTTTGTCTTAAAGAAATCACAACAGCCAGTCATGGAACGAGATGAATCCTGGATGACTGAGTTTGAATTGGATTGATGATGCAATCGACGAGCAAAATACCCGAGCTTGACAGTGCAGGCCTCCGAAACTTCGCTTTGGTTACAGCGAGTGTGTTTGTCATCCTGTTCGGGGTATTTCTTCCATGGCTTTTTGACGCGTCAACACCGTTTTGGCCGTTCATACTTGCAGGACTGCTTGCCATCAGTGGCCTGATCGTGCCGGACATGTTACGGCCTGTGTATAGGGCCTGGATGCGTCTCGGAATGCTTCTCAGCAAGGTAACGACACCGATAATTATGGCAGTCGTCTATTACCTATTGATTGTTCCTACGGGGCTGATTCGGAGGCTGTTTGCAAGGGACCCGTTGGAGAGGCGCCTGAGCGACGACAGCAGCTATCGAAAAATTTGCAGCAAAGGGCCTGCAAAGAATATGGAGAGACCTTTCTGATGATCGACTTCCTGCGTGACATTTGGGCATTCATGCGTGAGCGTAAGAAGCTCTGGATGGCGCCGATAATAATCATCCTGCTAATGTTGGGTGCCCTCATAGTCCTTGCGGAGGGATCAGCAATTGCGCCCTTTATTTACACCTTGTTCTAACAATAACGCAGACGTTTTGGCGGAAAGCGAGCATTGGAGCAAATCTCCAGCCCAGGCGGAAGTTGTCGCAGAGCTAACCTTGCCCTGAACTAGTCCCGGTTATCATCGCGCGAGTCGTCCCCGAAACTGTCGACAATTTTCTCGGTCATTCGGGAGGCTGCAACAGACTGAGAGTCGGGTGAGCCGCGCATGACTACGTGAATCTGGCCCAGATCGGGAAATCCGTTCTTCTTTCCAAGTATACGCAAGCCGTTTGGAACCACGCATCTCGCCATTGTCGCCGCCAGGGCAGCTTGGCTCCAGACCGCCGTGCGCCGCAAAACCCTCAGCTTGGCATATTATCGTGCCCGACGGGCCGTAGGATTCAGCTGTCCTGCGCGACAGCCAGGTCCCTGAATGCGGCTGATTCGGCAACGAGAGTCGGGTAGTCGCCCTGAGCAACAATACATCCGTCGGCGAGCACGTATATTTTATCGCAAGGTTCCACTGTCGTTATCCGGTGCGCAATCAGTATGATTGTTACGTCATTGCCAAGACGTTGAATTGCATCAAGAATAATATTCTCTGTTGTTCGATCCAATGCGCTGGTCGCTTCGTCAAGAATCAGGACGCTAGGGTCGTTATACAATGCTCGCGCAATTCCAATTCGCTGACATTGGCCGCCACTTAGCTTGACGCCGCGTTCACCGATAATCGTGTCGTATCCCTCTGCAAGTTCGTTTACGACGTGATCGTGTATGTCCGCAATTTTCGCGGCTCGTACAACAGCGTCATAGTCGATTGCATCCTGCTCGATGCCAAACGCGATATTCTGGGCAACCGAGTCATCGGCAAGGTAAATCTGCTGGGGTACGTAGCCGATCTGCCGCTGCCACTGAGTTCGTACCGTGTCTAACGAAAATCCATCAACGATGATATTGCCGTCTTGCGGCTGAATTAAGCCGAGCAGCAAGTCGACGAGCGTCGATTTTCCGGAACCACTTCGACCGACAAAGCCGACAGTACTCTTCGCGGCAATATTCAGGTCAACCGACGATACTGCAGGCCGGTTGGCTTCAGGGTAGGTGTAGCTCACGTTCTGCACCTCAATTGCGCCGCTGAATTCGTCAACGCTTGCCTCGTCAGATACCACCTGGTTCTTTCGTAGTGAAAAAAGGTGTTCGTGAACAGCATTCAATGATGCGCTGTCAAATTGGATTCGACTGACACTGGCGTACAATTCCTGCAGCGCCGGCAAAAATCGGTAACCGGCAAGTAGGTACAGCGCCATTAAAGGGAGGCTATTTGATTGCCCGTCGGATCTATTGAATTCAAATACGGCAAAGCAAATCAACCCAATCAGTGCGATGCTTTCTATTCCGTAGCGCGGTATCGCAGAAATAATCTGGCCCTTTGCATCAGCCAGTGCATTCTTAGTCGAAACCTTGGCGAACGCATCGGGGTATGTGTTGCGTTGGCCGGACAGGATAAGTGGCTTAATTCCGTTGAGTCCTTCGCTGGTCAACTTGAACCGCATGCTGCGGTACTCGCGGCGACGTTTACTTAATGCCAGTAGCCGAAGGTGAACGAAAAAGTACGTCAGGACATAGAAACCGCCTAGAACCAGGAGCGTTACCAGGGCGACCATTGGTTGTAGGAAGACCAAAAAGACAACGATCGTTACGCACATAATAAACTTGGTAATGCCCGTTATGATCGGTTGCAATACGCCTTCTACGACGTTGGATGTTTCTTCGATAACGTTTCGCTGAAGCTCAACGGTGCTGTTCGTCAGGAAGAATGTATAGGGCTGTAACAAGTATGTCCGAAGAAGTTGACTGGATATGTGGTGCTTAAAAAGCGCAAGATACTTGGCATTCATACGCTGGTGAAACAGGAACAAGCCATTTCTGGTCAATGATATTGATATGACCATAGTGCCGAGAATTAGCAGGATGGTCTTTGGGTCAGTGATGGCAAAATAGGTACTGAGTAGCTTGAGGTGGCGATTGCTCTCTATAACGTCCGGATTGGTCAACACGGCAATAAATGGAGCGACTGATCCGATGCCAATGACCTCGACGGCCGCGCTGAGAAACGTCAGGACCAGTAGAAAGTAGACGCGCCGTCGATTGCTTGCATCAAGCAGGTCGAGCGATCGGCGAGTAATGTCCCTAAAGTCGGATTTCATCGATCCGCATCATCCGCCGCAATCTTCACGACCTCACTGAGAGTATTCATGAGCAAATACTGCGGTTTGATAATGTGATGTGTTTCGCGAGCATATTCGGTGATTGTTCGCACTGCAGCCAGCGAGTCGCCGCCCAGCTCAAAGAAGTTGTCAAATCGACTGACTTCCTCAACGCGTACTGCCTTCATCCAGATGTCAGCGAGAATTTGTTCATGGCCATCCTCAGGTGGTACGTACTCGGCTGAACTTTGTCGGTCCAGTGACACCATAGACATCAGTGTCTTGTTGTCGACTTTGCCATTCAGGGTCAGGGGTATTTCATCTAGCTGAACAAACTTGTGCGGTATCATGTAGTGCGGAAGCGATTTCAGAATGTGGCGACGCAACTCCACAGCGGAAAACGGTTTGTTGTTTTCACTCGTGGCGAAAGCGAAAATAAACTGCTCATCGTTGTCGGTATTTTCAGTCAAAGCGACAACGCATTGTTTAATGCTGGGGTGCTGACCAATGACATGCTCAATCTCACCGAGCTCAATTCGGAATCCACGAAGTTTGATTTGGCTGTCTTTTCGGCGTACCCAGTAAATATTGCCGTCAGTGGTCATGAAAACTTCATCACCGGTGCGGTACATCTTGGCGCCTTCCACGTCGGAGTAGGGGTCCGCAACGAAGCGCATGTCGTTCAGGTCGGGGCGATTCACATAGCCCAGAGACAAGCCTTTGCCTCCAATAAAAAGCTCACCGACTGTGCCAATCGGTACAGGCTCATGTCGATCGTCCAGAACATAGGTGGTCGTGTTCGAAATCGGTTTGCCGATACTGATCGGGTCTCCCTTGTTGACCCGGGAGCAGGTCGACCAAACGGTTGTTTCCGTCGGCCCGTACATATTCCAGACCTCGGCGCCATTGGACAATAACTGTTCGGCAAGGGACGGGCTCAATGCTTCACCCCCGCAGAGTATCTTGAATCCGGCCGGCGCCTCCCAGCCACAATCCAGAAGCATGCGCCAGGTTGATGGTGTGGCCTGCATTACCGTCGCACGACTGGTCTTGATTAACTCGGCCAGCGCTCTGCCATCCGTTTGCTCTGTCGTATCGGCAACTATAACGCGGGCACCGACAAGCAGTGGCAACAGCAGTTCTAGCACTGAAATATCAAAGCCAAGCGTTGTGACGGCGACCAATTGATCGTCACGTGTCAGACCGGGCTCCTCTCGCATGGACTGCAAGAGGTTGATGACAGACTTGTGTCCGACGGCGACACCCTTCGGTGCGCCCGTTGAACCAGAGGTATAGAGTACGTAGGCAAGCGAATCATCGTCCGGCTGCTTTGGAACCATGTCCTGGCGCCATTTAGCTGGGCCGATGTCCTCAACATCAATCTTGTCGATCGGTGCGGTCAGTTCATTCAGGCGCTGCGCGGCAAAATAATCGACGAGAACGAGTCTTGTCCCGGAGTCGGAGATCATGTAATCGAGGCGAGATGCCGGGAACCCCGGGTCCAGCGGCAGATAGGCGGCGCCGGCGCGATGAATGCCAAGAATTGATGCCACCATGTCAGGACCACGTTGCATCGAAATACCAACGAGTTCCCCAGGCTTGATTCCATGACGAACAAGTGTCGCGGCGATGGATTTAGCGCGTTTGTCCAGCTCCCGATAGGTAACGCTCTGTCCGCGATTCTCGACCGCAATGCGCCTGGCGTTTGCCTCGATCGAACTCTCAAACAACTGCGGCAAAGTATCTGCTTCGATTGCCTCGTCGTTG
Source organism: uncultured bacterium (assembly GCA_963976365.1). Classification (GTDB taxonomy): domain Bacteria; phylum Pseudomonadota; class Gammaproteobacteria; order Steroidobacterales; family Woeseiaceae; genus UBA1847. The sequence continues at coordinate 73,807 of CAXBKH010000019.1, forward strand.
GCGCGATTCCATTCTCTGAGAATCCTGCTTCGCTCAGCTTCCGGCAACACGGGCGTCTGATTGACGATCGCAAGAGGAAAGTGAGTAACGTGATTCAGCAGCGTGCTGTAGTGTTCAAAAATGCGTTCCGCAGTGGTTTCGTCAAATAGATTCGAGTTGTACTGTAAGACAACCTGGATTCGACCATCCTGCTCCGCCATGAAAAGACTTAGTTCAAACTGAGCGCCGCCGTTAGCGAGCGATAGTGGCTCCACGCCGAGCCCGGGAACTCCGAATGTGGGGAGCTCAAAATTCTGAAAAACCAGCAGGGTCTGGAAGAGTGGTATAACTCCGTCGGCCCCACGCCGCGAAAGTTCAGCAGCGAGATAGGTTAGCGGCATGTCCTGATGGTCCAGGCCATCGAGGCAGGTCTGTTTTACGTTCGAAAGTACGTCAAGGAATTTTTGGTCGCCATCCAGTTCGGTCCGTAGTGGAAGCGTGTTGATAAAGCATCCGATGAGTTCTTCAAGCTCTTTGGTGCGTCGCCCTGCAACTGGGCTCCCAACCGTAATCTCACGTTCGCCCGAGTATCGAAACAGCAGGACCTTGAAAGCGGCCAGTAGCAACATGAAAACCGACGCATCCTGGGAGCGGGCGAGATTTTTTATTCTCCGAGTAAGGTCGCTGGGAAGAAACCGGATGATCGAGTCGCCATCATAGTTTGGCTGCATTGGCCGTGGTCTGTCGTAGGGCAGCCTTAACAGTGTGGGATCGCCCTGCAATTTTTCGAGCCAGTATGCGAGATGCTTGTTGCTGGCCCCTTTTGACTCAAACTGGTCACGCTGCCAAGCAGCATAGTCGGCAAATTCGATAGCCGGAGCAGGGAGCGTATTGCTTATACCAAGTTGAGCTTCACGATAGCGTTTCTGAAGTTCATTGACAAAAAGCCGCGCGGACCAGCCGTCAAAGATAATGTGTTGAAATACACCGACGAGTTGTGCACGTCGCGGCGCAATCTGAATTGCGACCAGCCGAAACAGCGGGTATCGGGCCAGATCAAACGCTTCCCGGCTTATTCGCCGAATCAACTCGTCTGCGGCTAGCTCGGCATCACCGGCTGGACGGTCGGAATAATCAACCTGTTCGACCACCAATTCATCGACATCGTCGTTGAAGCGCTGCTTCAAACCATCGTCCGTCATTACATAGTAGGAACGCATGATTCGGTGTCGTTTAACGACGTCGCGAAGAGCGACGTTGATGCAGTTCATGTCGAGATTACCGGTAATCTCGATGCCACCTACAATGTTGTAGGCAATTGATGCCTCGTCGAGCTGACCGAGAACCCAGAGCCGTTCTTGCGTAAATGATAACGGGGCTTCCTCGTGACCAAGCCGTGCTGGATATATTTCTTGCGGTGCGTTACCCGATGCTTGCCGTTCCAGCAATGCGGCCTGCTGATAAAGGCAAGGGTTGGCAAAGAATTCAACCATCGATATGGAGGAACCGAACTGATTATAAATCCTGTCGATACTGCGCATTGCGAGCAACGAGTGACCGCCCAAGTCAAAAAAGTCAGCTTTCCGATCGACAATCGAGACACCCAGAATTTCAGACCAAATCGACGCCAGCGTCTGCTCAACGCCGGGTTCGGGCGGAACAGCATCGGCGGAGCGAACGTCGCCCAAAGGAATCTCGGCCAGTGCCTGTCGATCGACTTTCTGATTGATATTCAGCGGCAGGCTCTGCAGCGTCGCGATTCGATGCGGCAGCATATAACTCGGCAGAGTCTTCGAAAGATGTTTCTGAATTTCCGCAATGTCCGGTTCGCTGTCATCAGACAGAGTGACAAAAGCGAACAGCCGAACTTCAGAGCCCGCAAACAGTTTTGGTGCAACCGCGGCATTCTGTACGCCTGGCACAGCTCTCAAGGCGGATTCGATCTCTCCCAGTTCTATCCGAAAACCACGGATCTTTATTTGATCGTCGAGTCGGCCGAGAAACTCGATCTGGCCATTGTTCAGCAATCGTGCGCGATCCCCGGTGCGATAGATGCGATGATTGTCCCCCTCGATCACTGCATTGATAAAATGTTCTCGAGTGACTTCATCAAGATTGATATAGCCTCGTGCAATGGATCGACCACCAATGCAGAGTTCGCCTGCGATGCCAACCGGCAAAGGTTGATGGTGCTGGTCCAGCACAAACAACTTGGTATTGTGCTTTGGCGCCCCGATGGCGATGATCGAACTGTCATCGGGTGTCTCCTCGACATTGTGATACGTGCAGCTTACAACCCCTTCGGTAGGGCCATATACATTCAACAATGTGCCCACTTTGTTGCGCAGCAGGCGTGCAAAAGAGGATTGCAGCGCTTCGCCACCGCTGATCGCAGTTAGGTTCGACTTACCTGGCCAGCCTGTTTCCAGTAGAAGCCGCCAGTGCGACGGCGTCATTTGCATCACGCTCGGTTCGGTATCGTCAATCCTCTTGCCCAGAAGACTGCCGTCTCGAACCGTCATCTCATCGACTACCAATAACTTTGCGCCGACGGTGAGCGGCAGGAATATTTCTTCAATGGAGGGGTCGAATGAAAGTGAGGTAGTGGCCAGAACGATGGTGCCGGAATCTGCTTTGACGATGGAGGCCAGGGATCTTACGTCGTCCAAAATCGGGCCGTGTTCGACGGCAACCCCTTTCGGGCGCCCGGTGGAGCCGGATGTATAGATGATATACGCGAGGTCTTCGGGCGTCGCCGGGCACTTTTTCAAGACTGGCAGCTGCTCAATGCTTTGTTTAAGCTCGTCATCGTCCAGTGGAATGACATCGAGGTTTGCCGGGAACCGTTCTGCAAGCGACGTCGTGGCGAGAACGCATTTGACGTCGGCGTCCTGGCACATGAATGCCATTCTCTTTTGCGGGAGCTGGTGATCGAGTGGTAAAAATGCAGCGCCGGATCGCAGCGTGCCGATCACCGCAATGACCATATCGATACCACGAGGCATGCTGATGCCAACAACACTTCCGGCGCCAATGCCCCTGTCTTTCAACAGAGTTGCCAACTGCCCGGTGTATTCTGCCAATTGCGAGTAGGTTAAAACACGATCGCTTGTTGTCTCGGTAATTGCGGGCGAGTCGCCAAGCCTTTTGGCCATCGCGAGTACGGTGCCAACCAGCGTAGACTTTGCGGACTTGGGCATGCGAGGTCCGGTCGCTACGGCAGCTCGACAACTGGCGTCGGTCAGGGAAAGCGAACTCAGCTTGTCATTCGGAGACCGAAGGCAGTTCGCGAGTAACGCGTTAAACGCCCGACCGATATTATCGATCGTTTCCCTGTTCCATAGAGCCGACCGGTACTTCCACAAGCACTGCATTGTGTCACCGGTATCAAAAATTTCGAGCCCGAGTTCATGTTGACCTTCCTGCTGCCTCAGTCCATAGCCAGCAATTTCGACCGATCCCTCCGGATACCACGTGTCGACATGAAGTGGATTCAGGATGGCGCCAATGCCCCGGTTCGTTGACAGCCGCCTGAAGGTAAAACCAACCTGCCGGAAGGGCTGAATCTTGGACTTGCGTTTGACGTCAAGGGAGTCCAGCACCGTTTCAAACGGAATTTGCGAATTTGAATTCGCAAATGCGAGTTCTTCGTGAACCTGGGATGCCAATTCCGCGAAACTGCCTGCGGCGCCAACATCGACTTTCAACACAGCCAGGTTACTGAAGCAACCCACAGTTCGCAGGTGCTTTTTGGGGCGGCCGAGCAATGGGATTGCCTGTGCAATGACATCTTGGTTGCACAGTCGTGACAAAAACAACTGCCAGGCGCTGTACAGCAGAACAAATGGGGTGACGCCTAGCGAGCGGGACGTTTCTCTTACAGCTGCCGCGATATCGGGTAACAGCGCGTATCCGGTTGACTCGCCGTCATACTGAATATTATCCGGCCTGGGATTGTCGGTCGGCAGGTCAATATGTGCATCCACACCCTCAAGGTGTCGCCGCCATGCGTCCAGCATCGATATGCCGTCGGATCCGGCAACAAACTGGTTCAGGTCAGCGACAAATTCGCTGAATGTTGCCGTCGGGGCGCGCTTCTGAAAGGCCGCTGAATCCTGACCGTGAGCCAGCGCGGTGAGTGTGTCCTGAAAAGCGATGGCTCCAGTCCATTCGTCCGATGCGATATGATTGGATGCGAGCAAAACGACGTGTTCGTCGTCCGATATTCGGAATGCTGCAGGACGAAAAGGTGATTCGCGGCATAAATCAAACGGACGGCTGTGTACTTCGGTAATGAAATCGCGACATTCAGCTTCGTTAAGCTCGCGAAGATCCGCGTACTCAAATTTTGGAGCGACAGAGTTCGGAATTCTCCGAATCTCCGAATCGATCATCCGGTAGAGAGTTTGTGTTTCCGGATGGCGCTGCCAGAAGCCATCAATCGCCGCAGCAATCTGCGATTTCGATAAGCGGCCACGTATGCGGTACGCGGTACTGGCATTGGCAAAACCACTATCAGTTTCCAATTGGTTCATGAGCCAGATTGACTGCTGCGTCGGCGTCGCCGGCTCGTGTTCCTGGCCCCCGTAACCAGTCTCCGAATTGTCATTCGGCTTGGTATTCAGCTCTGGTTTCCCCCCGCCTGCCGTCGTTACCTCGCGGCTACGTGCGTGCTGGTGCCGCAACATATGGTCCTTTTTTGCCTATCGTATCGGGTTTTGATCGAATTTGGGAATCGAGAAAATCAGATGGCCGAATCGTGTAGTCCCGCTGCCCGGATCATATTATTGGAGCGTGCATTTCGAATCACAATCGACTGCGTCACACTGGATATTGCGACTTGGTATACCTCAGCAATTTCAGACCGTTGCCGTCATTTCTTCACTCGCTACTGTTGCACGTCTTTCGCACAATTCGCTGCTCGAGAGTGGACAGACCGCGGGTCAACATTAGCGGCGATTTTTTGCGTTATTGTCCTGGAATCGGACGGATCGCAGGAAATTTGCGCGCCTGACTGTCATTCCGATGCTTCCTGAGCGCATCGGGTGGCGGACTTATTCGCCGACCAGTTCCACGCTGTCCGCGGTTCCGACAAACGGAATGCCTGCCTCGTTGTACGCATAGGTGATCAGCCCAACATAGACATCACTACCGAAAGAGGCTTGATTGCCCGGAAAATTGCCGGTGCCACGATAGGCGTTCCAACTGTCTGCCTGTACCCCGGGATTCGGATTGGGCCGTTGCCAGTACCACTTGAGAGTCCGGTCTGCCTGTCCCACTACACGAAGGTCGGCTCGACCTTCCGGGAGAATGTTCGGCCCGTCGTCATTGACCGACGATGAACCATTAACCGTATTTTTTCCTTCCGCCGTGAAATAAGTCGATCCCCTGTGGCCGACGACGAAGTGAGCGCTATTGCGACTATCCAGATCCAGCACATGCACCTGTATACCGGCAAAAATGTAGGGAGACCCACTAGCTGGCGGCGGTGACTGGGAATCGGCAATCGTACCGATGCCGATGTTTCGTGCAATGTATTCGAACGGGAAGCTGACTACTTTCGCATCGAGGCGGCCCTGATCATTGTGGTAGTGCAATGTTTTGTTATTGGAGTTGTCCGTCAGTTCGGCACGGTATCGACCGTTGACCCTGGCAACATTGGGAAGTGCCGATGCGTTATTGGTTGTGTAATTGAGTAGCGAACCGTTGCCATCAAAGTTGTCGGAAACGCTTGTTCCTGTGGATGGCTGCGAAACTGAGAATCGAATTTCGTAGTCGTTGCTATTGGTGTTCGCCGAGAAATCTTCACAACGGATGTAATAGGCATACTGTTGTCCATTCGACAACCCACCGACGGTCGTTACATGCGACAGTCCGCCAGTCCCATTGAACTGATCCGGAAGTTGTGAAAATGCCGTCCCCGGGGTCGTACCGTAACGGCAGGTTGCGTTCTCGTTGGTTGACAACGACAGCTCTGCCGACTGCGTGCCGGATAAGAGAACGCCGGTCGGCGCCCCGTTTGACCGCGACGGTGGTGTTGTATCGGCAGAGGGCGCGGCGGTTGTAAATCGAATCATGTAATCCGAGACGTTTGCGTTACCGGATGAATCTTCGCAGCGAACGTAGAAAGTGTACTGCTGGTCATCGACCAGCCCGCTGATTGTGGTTGAGTGGCTAGTGCCTCCGGTATTTGAGAAAACTTCAGGAAGATCTGCATAACTCACGCCGGATTGTACGCCGTGCCGACAGCTTGCTTGTTCATCACTGGTCAATGACATCGAAATCTGGGAGGTGCCGGCACTGAGTTGCCCGCTCGGTGCGCCTGCTGACAGCTTCGGTGGCACGCTATCGACAACATCACCGGGCCCGCTGTCGTCACCGGTGCTGGAGCATCCGGTGAGGAGAAGACTCAGGGTTATGGAAATAGCGAACATTCGATCGGGCATTTTAAATAATCCGGTGCACAAAATGTGAAGAGATATACAAGTCAGAGTGTATAAGGCGAAGAAATTCTACTGGCGAATATGAATCACATTTTGGAAATATCAAGATGTCTGGAAACGGCGACACCTGGTATTGGCAGTAATTCCGCGGGTTTACGGGACTATCTGAATAGCCTTTCACCGAAGCTGTCGTTCTGCGACGACAGTTTCACCGGGATATGGACATCAGGCGGGAAGATTTATTGTAAAAAATGCCTGTAACTCGCGGATACCAAACGGATAAAAAGTTTTGGCACGGCATCTGCATATATAAAGATGCAAGGCGTGTCTGAGTTCTTTTGACAAAGGCAAACCCACCGAAAGGCGGGGACGCAAAGCTACCGGTCTACGGGGTGATTTACCTACGACAGCGGGGCCGCCAGAGACTAGATTCGATGCTCATCGATCTAGACACCCGTATGGGTTTCTCTGCCCCGCATCGACAATAAATCCTCAATGACCTGTGGCGCCAACAAGGCGATTGCCATGTGTAAAGCGTGTGGCAAATCGAGTTTGACGACCAAAGACAGTGGCGATACTTGTCGCCCGAGGAAGTAAGAAAAATGCATTTATCAGGTATTCGAAAGGCGGCAGTTCTGACGTGGGTAGTACTGACGGTAGGTATGGCTGGCTGCCTGGAAGAAGAGGTCCAACAAACGGCAACGGATGACGATGATCCTGTTGTTGTAAATTCAGCGCCAACCATCTCCGGCAATCCTGCTTCGGCAGTACTGGTCGGAAACCGCTACTCGTTTACGCCGACCGCCAGTGACCCGGATGGCGACACATTGAGCTTTAGTGTTCAGAATCTGCCTGCCTGGGCAAGTTTTGATGCATCGAATGGTTCTGTCTCAGGAACGCCATTGCTTGGGGATATCGGCTCGTTCAGCAATATCAGGATTTCTGTGTCGGATGGCAATGCGACTGCGACTCTAAGCGCATTTTCAATTGCTGTTTCGCAATCTGCCGACGCTTCGATGTCCATTTCATGGACCGCGCCGACTGAAAATACGGACGGCTCACCATTGATGAATCTTGCCGGCTATCGAATCTACTACGGACTCGAAGAGGGCAACTATCCGAACATGGTTGAGGTCAATACAGCCGGAACAACGACGATCCTGGTCGAGAACCTGGTGCCCGGGACTTACTACGTAGTGGCGACGTCAATCAATTCCGACGGTGTCGAAAGCGAGCAATCCGGCTATGCGATAAAAGACGCGAGCTGATACCAAGATATTTAGGGTCGAGGCCAGTGTGCCAAAGTTGCAGCTGTTCGACGCAAGTAAAGAATTCTAAGAGAGAACCAAGATGACGAGAAAATCTGCCTACACCTGTTTCCACGTTTTGCTGACGACATTGATCCTGGCGTCGACAGCCTCGGCGCAAGTGCCCAATCCGCCCATTCTCGACGGCGAGATTGTTGAGCCGCCGCCACCAGCGCCACCGCCTCCAGGCGGTGCCGACGTGGCGATTCCCGGGTTCACCGCGGTAACGACAGCCCTCGACCCGACCGGCAATGGAACACGATACGACGTTACACCCTCGGACGAACTGACAGTGGTTCCCTGGCAGTCACTAAAACCAGGTGATGTCGTCAATATTTTCTACCGTCCTGAGCCCTACCGGCACAAAATTCTGCTGTCGGAACGCGGCACGGCGGCGAACCCCATTGTCATCAACGGTGTCACCGATGCCAATGGCAATCGGCCAACAATCGACGGTGCTGGAGCCAGGACAATTAATCCGTCACATTGGCATCCTGCCTATCGAACCACGATCATCCTGATCAACAAGAGCCAGGTGACGGGGTCGTACGGCGTGAATGCCCAGCACTACGTTATCAAGAACCTTCGAATTACCGGCGCACGTGCCAGAAACTCCTTTATTCACGACGGCGGAAGCGAGTCCTACCTGGATAGCAGCCGCGGGATCTGGTCTGCGGGAGGACAGGAGATTTCGCTCGAAGGCATGATTATTGAAGACAATGGCAGCGGCATATTTATTCAGGCTGCCGATGATCCGGGTGCACTGTCGAAGCACTGGGAAATAAGAGGCTCAAAATTTGAGAACAATGGCAACGGATCTCGCGATCACCAGATCTATTTCCAGGCTGTCTCCGATCCGGGCCGATACAACATTGTTGAAGGCAACTATTTCGGGCCCGCCACCTCGACTTGCGTTTGTGCGCAATTGAAAACTCGATCAACGGGCGTCGTTATTCGCTACAACTATTTCGAATCGGCCGCACGGACACTCGACATAGTCGAAGCTCAGGACGCGATTCCGGAGTGGATGTACCGCAACTATACTGCGCAGAACATTCTCGACTACTACCGATCCAGTCATGTGTATGGCAACGTGATTAATAACGAAGGCGCTGCCTCTCGACCCTTACACTTTGGTGCAGATACCCTGGACCATGATGCAACGTGGGGCACGGGTTCACGACCGAACGAGTCTGCGATGCGTGGTGACGGCTCGCCAACCTACTTTTACTACAACTCATTCCGCATGAACCATGGCGGATATCGTGGCAATCTTTTTGACGCCGAGAATAACAACAGCAACGGCCCGACTCCGATTCCTGGAACTGTCGAGGCGTGGAACAACATCTTCCGGTTCGTCGGTAATTCGAGAATTGGCGTGATGAACCGCAGTGGCACGACATTGTTCAGAGGCGCGAACTTGCTCGATACCGCGTCGTTGACAATATTCGCCGAGTCAGATGCGTATGCCAACTTCGAAAACCCTGGCGACGATCCGGATGTTGACGTTCGGTATGAAGGTACGATCGTTACCGACCCCGTTGGCGCAGCTCAACCATTGCCAAGCTATATGCATCCGGTCGAGTTCCAGCCAAATGGGCAGATCGGCGGCACAATAGAGCGGGTTTCAACCAACGATATCGGCGCGGTCGAGTAAGCGACATCACCTGTGGCCGGGCGGCCTGAGGCCCCCGGTCGCAGGAGAGCGCATCCTGTCGGGCGGCCTGGCCGGCTGTTTACATAAGCACGAAATTGAGACGCAATCGGAGTCGACCGATTGCAATCTCAGGTACAAAAGCACCTCAGGACGCCAGGTTCGCCTGCGTCCGGTTTCGCCTGCACAGGGCAGAGGTGTTTGAATGGTGATTCGATCCAGCGCAAGCAAAGCTCAGGCCTCGGACGGTTTTGATCATCCGTGTGCCGGTATTCGGCAGAGTGGTGTCGATATTCCTTACAGTTTGCGGCGTTTCATTGTTCAAAAGTCATAAAAATCATATAGTTATGGATTGGCCCGTACATTGCATTTCATACACTGGTGTCGTTAAAAACCGGGTCTTGCGCCAGCGCTCACACGGGTGGTGTCTGCCGGCCTCGCGGCAGTAAGCCTTTAACGGAGACCGTGCGGATGCTGCGGATTATCGGGTCCCAGTGGGGCAACATACTGCTCAGAATCGTCGCCGCCTTGGCGCTGACCCCATTTCTGATAAACACGATCGGTGCAGAAGGGTATGGAATATGGATTTTCCTGAATGCGGTCGTTGGTTACCTCAGCCTGGTACAGGCTGGTTTGCCGGCTTCGTCGCTGCGTCATCTTGCGGAACAGTTAAGGGGTGGCGATTACACCGGGTTTAACCGGACTCTCGCGAGTTCCCTGGTCTTGTTCGCTACCGTTGCCATTGCGACAGTTTTGGCTGGCGTTGTTTTGGCTGCAATCGCCGCCTTGACCTACGACATTCCGCAACGATGGGCGTCCGACGGTCAGCTCGCATTTCTTTTCGCAACCCTGGCCGTGTCGACGACACTGTTGTGCAATCCGATCATGACCGTGCTGGAAGCGCATGGCAGTTATGTGGCACGCAACCTGATCGAAATGGGTGCGACAGTCATTCGGACCATATTGACCGTCGTTCTTGTAATGTGGAGCCCTGTCCTGACAGTCGTTGGCATTTCGGCTTTCATTGCCGAAATCTGCGCCCTGGTGCTGCTCGTAGTGTTCGTCAAGCGAAGTCACAGCGCGGTCAAAATTAGTATGCGAGGTTGGGACCGGTCCACTGTGAAGAGCCTGTTCAGTTTCAGCACCGTCGTTCTTCTGATGGCCGTTGGCGCACGGCTCGCCTACAAGACCGATGCGCTCGTTATAGGTTTGGCTATGCCGATGGCCGCCGTTTCCGTGTACGCAGTTGGCAATACGCTGGCGCTCTACCTGTCAAGACTGGTCAATGGCGTTGCAGAGCCGCTCATGCCAATGGCAACTCGATTGCGTCAGAGTGGCGATGAAGTCGAGTTACGAAAATTATTCCTGAAGTGGTCGAAGCTCACGATGTCAATTGCGCTCCTGATTGGTCTGTACCTCGTGGTACTGGGACCAGAATTTGTGTCGTGGTGGATCAATCCTGAGTTTGGCGAGCAGGTCGCGGACATTCTTAGAATTCTGATTCTATCGTTTGTCGTTCTTCTGCCGGCAAGTGCCGTTGGCTTCAGGTTTCTTCTGGGCCTTACCCGACCGACCGGTCTGACAATGGCGCACCTGATTGCGGGGCTGATGAACCTGGCGCTAAGCGCTTCATTGGTTGGCAGCTACGGCCTTGTCGGCGTTGCCCTCGGCACTGCAATACCGAATATCCTTCTGGCAGCCTATATCGTTTTCCTGTCATGTAAAGAAATTGGAGTAAGCGTTTCAGAATATTTGACTTATGTACTGTTTCGTCCGTTGCTACTGGCAGTTCCACTGGCGTTGTTGCTTGTGCTGTTAGGGGAATACCTGGTAGTCGACACGGTTGTCGGGCTGGCGCTGACCGGATCAATTTACGTGGCGTTTTTCATGCTGCTGTGGACATTCGTGGCTTATCGAAACGACCCATATTTTGACGGTAAGGCCAGGCTAATCTCAATTCTGAGACGCAGCCAATAGCGAGGCAGGGGCAATTCCCGCAACATTTCAGCGCCTGTCGTTGAAACCGATATACGAGTAGGCAGCAAGTTAACGAGGACATGTGGTGGCGCGAATATTGCTAATCAGTGACGAGGAGGCTGTGGGCCTGCTGTGGGGCGCGAGCACCGGTGGTCACGATGTCTACGTTACCGGTGTACTGTCGCGAAATCCTACGGTATCGGTTAATCCGAAGTGCAAAAAGTTCCTGCCTTTACCCGAGGATACTTCCTTTGTCGCGACCGAGTCCTTCCCAGAGCTGGCAATAGGGATTGCAGATCTTGCCCGAAGCCTGTCGGTCGACGTCATCGTTCCGACCAGTTTCGAGTCAGTCAAGTTTGCAATCAGCGAACGGCAGAAGCTCGAAGAGGCAGCAATGCTTATTCCGCTGGCGACGATGGATATTGTCAATTTACTCGATGACAAGCACAGTTTTTTCAAGTTTTGCGTCGAGCACGGATTACCGCACCCGGCTTCGTGCCTGCTCAGCTCCAGTGACGATCTCAATAAGCAGGAGCTTCAAGATCTGAGATTCCCGCTGCTGACGAAACCCATTTTCGGCGCAGCCGAGGGTATTGAACGATTCGAGACAAGCGATGAACTCAGGCAACGTGTGGCGACGGCGAGCGCCGATTTTTTCCCTGTACTTGCTCAGGAGTGGTTCGACGGTGAAGACATCGACTTCAATGGCTATGCACTCAATGGCGTGGTCCAGGTCGAGTCGGTCATGCGAACGACTTTCTATCGCCACGATAATAAAGAAGTCAGCTTGACAGACTTTGTCAGGCACCCCGAGATATCCAGCCTGGGAAATGAAATCGTTCGCAAGTCGAACTACACAGGGCCGTTGAACATCGATCTTCGTATTCGAAGATCCGACAACAAGATTCTACTCATCGAAGTAAATCCCAGATTCTGGGGCCGTAGCATGGCTTGCCTGATCGACGGCCTGAATTTTATCGACGCAGCGATCAATCTTACGACGAATCCCGAGTGGCGCCGGGAATCTCGAAGCGACGGGCGGATGTGGGCATCCAGCATAATGCCGTTGCTCCGCGGGGCGCTTCGAGGAGACCGGGCCGCCCGACAATATCTGAGCAGGCTAAGCGCCACGCAGATCAAGTTTCAAATCTACATGAAATGTCTGCGATTGTGGTCAAGATTCAAAGGGCGCTCAACATGAAGCGCCGTTTCCTCACGTTGCTTGCTCACGCAGCATAACTCTATCCATAGTTTTTGTACCGAATGACATCATGACAATAAAAATCGATAACACTACACCGGTTGTTGCCATATTTGCGGGTCTTGGGACTCTTGCAATTATGCGGACGCTTGGGAAGCTTGGAGTGGATGTTTACGTCGTCGCGAATAATCCGGAGTCGCCGGTTCTTCGCAGCCGATATTGCAAGGCTCATTTCGATCACTCACTGGCCGATGATGAGCAGGATTCACTCATCGAACTACTGCAATCGATCAGTAAGAAAATCGCTCAGAAGCCGATTCTGATTGCGACCAGTGACGAGCTCGCAATAATGGTTGCCGAGCATCACGAACGACTAAGCGATTATTACCTGATCGCTCAGAATACGGGCGGGCTGACCAGGAACCTGGCTGACAAAATGCAGATGTTCCGTCTCGCCGAGGCGCACAACCTGCCAAGTCCAAAAACGCTGCTACCGACCTCGTACGACGAGGCGCGGGAGATGGCCGCTGAATTGCAGTTTCCGGTCATGCTTAAAGCCGTATTCGGGAATCGTATGCAAGCAAGGTCGGGCCGCAAAATGGCGCGCGCAGACACCATGTCCGAGATGTTGTCGACGTTTCGAGAACTGGAGGACCCGGAATTCCCCAATATCATGTTGCAGGAGTTAATACCGGGTGGCGACGATCAGGTTTGGATTTTCAACGGATACTTCGACAAGAATTCTGACTGCCAGCACCCATTTACGGGCAAGAAGATTCGGCAGTTTCCAATTCATGTAGGTGCCGCTTCGCTCGGAGAATGTGTTTGGAACGAACAGGTTGCGAAACAAACGACCGAGTTCATGAAAGCCATTGGTTACCGCGGTATCCTCGATATTGGTTACCGTTTCGACGAAAGGGATGGCCTGTACAAAGTTCTGGATATCAACCCACGAGTGGGCCAGGCATTCCGTATATTCGTCGCCGAACGCGACATTGATGTCGTCAAGTGCCTTTATCTCGATGCAACCGGACAGGAAGCGCCGGAGGGAGTTGCGCCACTGGAAGGGCGACGGTGGATGATCGAAGATTACGACCTTGTATCATCAGCGCACTATATGCAGGAAGGCTCGTTGACCGTATGGGAATGGTTTCGATCATTGTGGACTGTGAATGAACTCGCCTGGTTTGACTGGCGGGATAAACGGCCAGCGGTACAAGTCTACTGGTCGCTGTTCAAGCGCGGGGTAACGCTGGCAGCAAAAAGCCTGACGAACCAGGCCAAGAAACTGGGCGATGCTAAGTATCGCCTTCATCGCAAGCTCAGGCAGCTAAAGCTCAGGTTAGTTCCGAGGCATGCAGATCAGATCTATTTCGGAGACCGGATAAAAGAGTATGAGTCGGTTTGGAAAAATATCGCCACGGATATAGGCGCATCGTTTGAGAAAATAGATGATGATATTTGGCAGATTTCGAACAATGGCTCAGCGATTCGATTTTGCCAATACCAGTTGCCCCTCGACAACCCTGTGGTACTTGAGGTGGCTTCAAGAAAGGCCGCCGTACATAACATGATGATAGAGCACGGTATCCCTACTCCGGAATTTATTGTTATCCCATTTAATGATATTGGCCCGGCTCTCGAATTCTTACAGAGATTTCCGGCCGGTGTAGTCGTTAAGCCCAACGCCGGATACGGTGGCAAGGGTGTGACTACCCACATAACAGACGCCAAAAAGCTCAAGGACGCAATTCTGACTGCTTCGTTGTATGACCGAAATATTCTGGTTGAGAACCAGGTATACGGTGAATGCTATCGCTTGCTGGTATACAAAGGGCAGGTCATGAGTGCTGTTAGGCGAACGGGACTTCGGCTGGTCGGTGACGGAACGCGATCGGTTGGAGAATTGCTGAGCCAGGAGAATCAAAACGGCAGCGATCCGGACCTGACATTTTGCTTGTCGCATTTAGGTCTAGAGAGAAGGTCGATACTGCCGAGTGATGGCACGGCACTCGTAAAGTGTGTAGGACGCACGTATCGCGCCGGCAGTGAGTTGCGGACCATTTACGATGCTGACGTGACGGCGGAAGTCTGTGACGATATTCGGGAACAGGCGTGCCTGGCTGCGGAACTGGTTGGCTCCGAATTTGCTGGAGTGGATATCATTACTGCCGATATTGGACGAACACTGAAGGCGTCCGGGGGAGTAGTCAACGAGGTCAACACGACCCCGGCACTCCACCATCATTACAATGCGAGAAATGAAAGTTATCCGGCGGTTGCGCGTGACATCGTAGTGTCAATGCTCGAGACTAATGCCTGAGAATCCGCCAGTCGCAATTGGGTTTCTGGGCGATATCATGCTGGCGCGTGGAGTCCAGCGACATTTCCTTCAGAAGCCCGACGACTTCGAGATGCAGGACATTCGCGCGTGCCTGGCCGATTGTGATCATATTCACGCAAACCTGGAGTCGCCCGTAAGTGACACTGGTTCTCCCGATCCCAGGCAGGATCCCAACGTTTGTTTTCGCGCCGATCCGGGCATGGTTGACGTGCTGAGTAGATTGGCCGTTTCGAGTGTCAGTCTGGCCAATAACCATGTCCTGGACTACGGTCATGATGCGCTGTATCGGACCCTGTCGATTCTTGATGACGCACAGATTGCACGCTTCGGAGCGGGAGCAAATGCAGCCGAGGCGAATGAACCGCTCGTACAGCAGATCGGTGCCTACAAGGTCGGTTTTGTCGGTAGCAATTTCATATTTTCCGCAAGCACGAGAAAGGCAGGTCGTAAGAGCCCAGGGGCAGCGGACTTTCAGCTCCGCAAGCTAACCCAGTCTGTGAAAGACCTTAAAGCGAGAGTGGATATTGTCGTTGTCTCAGTGCACTGGGGTCTTGAGTACTCGTTCTACCCACTGCCTTACATCCAACGTGCGGCCCGTAGCCTGGTTGACGCTGGTGCTCAACTCATTATTGGACATGGACCGCACTACGTTCAGCCGATTGAACGCTATCGGGACGGGTGCATCGTGTACAGTCTGGGCAATTTCATTTTCGACGAACCGTTCAGGTTTTCAAACATCAGCTTCGCTCTTGTTGTCAGACTTGATGATCATCGGGTTCACGATATTGAGATCCATCCAGTTGAGATATGCGAGGAGGTTCCACGTCTGATGCACGGATGGCTTGCCAATCGAACGAGACGATTTGTAGAAGCCGGAGCTCGCGGTTTCGCGCGTAAATCAGATAGCTTCTGGCAAAACCTGAGTAACACCTATTTTAGTGCAATGATGCATCGTGCGAAGACGACTCGGTCGTTAAAGTACCTTACTGCGAACCCGATGAAATTCTACCAGGATGTTGGCAGCAGAAACTTCCTGCGCAAGATAGGTCTTGGCCGAAAATAGGCTCGGGGCGTCGTGTAATTCGAATCGAGAGGGTGGGCGCAGAATCGCTTATTATTGACTACGATTTCAATGCGTCGATCAGGGAGCCGTCGGGCGCCAGTTTGGGAACGACGTTCAGGTCTTCCCGGTAATGCAGAACAAATTCAAGATCATGTACCTGACCTGTGCGTCGCAGGTAATCGGCACTGCGCCCGTCGCGAATGATTCCGGGGTCGGTCGCATGCCATTTATCGATCAATGCGGAGGTCTCGGCATTCGCGCATTCGAAACCATACTCAATCAGGCGCTCCGCAATCCAGGCGCAGCCAATCTGATCTTCCCTGCGAAAGGCGCCTCGCGTGCCAGCACCCAGTACGGCAATATTTTCGTGTCGCTGCGCGACGTGTTCAACCAGTGCCGATATGTTTCGCAGGCAGCCAAGGTAAACATCGGCCGCCGCCGTACAGTTTAGTAGTAACTGCACTCCGGAAGATGAAACAAGCACTATGGGTCTTTCAGGCGAGGTAAACGAGCCACTCGGAATCTGTCTAAGCGCGGTAACTTCGACGGGGCTGTTTGTCATATCAAAGCCATAGGGGACGTTGCCGCCGAGCTCGCCAGCGAGCAATGGATTTTCAAGCCTTTGGGCGATGGCAAAGGCCTGGTCCGACGACCGGGCAGGATAGACTTTCCGTCCCATTGAGAGTGCTGTTGCCGCTGTGGTTGTAAACCGAATTACGTCGACGACGACAATGGTCCATTTGTCGACGTATTTTTCGGCGCACTCAGGCAGTGAATCAATGATGACCCGTGGCATGGCGGTTCCCGAAGCCTACTTAGGGCCCAAAGGACGCAGGTTTTCTTTGGCGAACGCGTCGGAATGCAGGCCGCGTCGATATATTTCGACTCGGAGGAGTTCTTCCAGTCGAACATTGCCCAGGTAAACGCCGGGTCCGAAGAAGTCCAGCAGTGCGAACTGACTTTTTTTCACCGGCGCTTCGAAAACGACATGGTCCTCGCCGAAACTGTCCATAAACCGTTTCGCCAGCTTTTCGTTCAATCGCCCACCGTCATCGAATAAGCCCACACCCAGCGCGCTCTCGCGCGCTTCAATTACAAGTTGCTTTGCACCGGCATTCAGCCACTCAAGTCCTTGTCGAATAAGTCCGTCGACCACTGGCCCATCGAAAGCGCCGGCATGTTTTTCGCCCAGTTCAAACTGTACCTGCAAATTTCGGTCATTTGCCATTTGAATCAGTTCGGAGGGGTTGATTTTCGTACGCACAAATCCTTCGCCGGCTTCTACACGGTCGAGTCCGACATGCATGCAAAGGTCCAGGTACTGAGGGTGACGTTACCCCCGTAAACCGCTCCAAGAACTCACTAGGATTTCCCGATATTATTGACCCTTGGGAGGTCCGAGATGAAGCGCAAGCGATTTACAGAAGAACAAATAATCAAAATTCTGCAGGCCCACGAAGCTGGTGTGCCGCTGGCCGAACTGACTCGCGAGCACGGTTTTGCCGAGGGCACGATCTATACGTGGAAGGCCAAGTACGGCGGCATGGAAGTGGCCGAGGCCAA
>CAXBKH010000020.1:0-90378 GCA_963976365.1 uncultured bacterium
TGGAATACCGCGATGCGGCGGAAGCGGGACAGGTCAGCGGGTCACCGTATCGCTTTCCCACCGTGTCGTTGCGCTCGATGGTTCCGTGGCTGACCGCCGGCTACGTCATCATGGACAATGTCTCGATGCCAATTGTCGGTGAGGGAGACGCACAGCCGAACGACACTTTTGTCGAGCAGTTGGTTGCCAGCGCCGCGGCAGCAATCGATGAGGGCGTGCGAAGAAATATTGTTGATCCGAATCGTGTCGCTATAGCCGGTCACTCTTATGGTGCATTCATGACGGCGCATTTGCTGGCTTACTCGGACCTGTTCCGTACCGGCATTGCAAGAAGTGGCGCTTACAATCGCTCGTTGACGCCGTTTGGATTCCAGCGCGAGGAGCGAACGGTTTGGGAAGCGCCCGATCTTTACCGGCGAATGTCACCTTTTATGCAGGCCGACAAGATCAACGAGCCGTTGCTCCTGATCCACGGAGCGGACGACGAGAATTCCGGCACACATCCCTTGCAAAGCGAGCGCCTGTTCGCTGCATTAAAAGGACTGGGTGGAGACGCCCGGCTTGTCATGCTGCCACTCGAAGGGCATTCCTACCTGGCTCGCGAATCGGTGTTGCACCAGGCGGCTGAAATATCGGACTGGTTGGCTGAGCACCTGGGCGATACTGTGCCGACGGAAACGAACTGAGAAATACTGTGACCCGCAACGTTGATATCAAGAAAGTTCATCCTGTCATTGTCCTACTTGGCATTCTTGGGCTGGCCACGGCGCTGACCTATGTGCTCGACTCTGGCCAGTACGAGCGCGACGGCACACTGGTGGTCCCGGGCAGCTACGAAACGATGCAAAAAGATCGTTCGTTGATGAACCTGTTTCGCCTGGAGTCAGAAAGCGAGGATGGCATTGCCCGGCCGGTGAGTGCGATCGGTGCAGTCTTGAGTATCCCGCAGGGTTTGCAGCGCATGGCCGGCCTGATTTTCATGGTGCTGATTATCGGCGGCATGTTTGGCGTCATGACGCATACCGGTGCGATCGATGCCGGACTTGAAAAACTGCTATCCAGTGTCAGCGGTAATCTCTACATACTTGTACCCATCTTGATGCTCGTCTTCTCGGCTGGCAGTACGTTTCTGGGTCTCGCCTCCGAGTACCTGCTGATCATTCCGCTAATGGTCATGATGGCGAATCGACTGGGCATGTCGAACCTGGTCGGTCTCGCGATCGTTACCGTCGCGGTGAAGGCCGGTTATATCGCCTCCGTTAGTAACCCGGTTCCGCTGACTATTGCTCAGCCGCTTGTTGGACTACAAATTTTTAGCGGAGCCGGCTTTCGGTTGGTGTGTTACTTCGTTTTCCTGACGATCGGAATTGCGTTTGTACTGTTGAAGGTTCGGCAGGAGAGCACGAGTTCGAACGTGACGCCAGAATTCCACGCCAGCGCGCTGTCGACGCGGCACACACTTGTGTTACTGGCGGTCGCTGGCGGCGTTGCATTCCTGGTCTTCGGGTCTAACCGATGGCATTGGCAACACCACGAGCTGTCGGCGTACTACATTGCACTGAGTGTCGCGCTCGCGATCGTCGGCGGCATTGGCGCGAGCGAAGCGGCGTCGGCTTTCGTCGAAGGCATGAAAAAAGTGCTGATGGCAAGCATGCTGATCGGTGTCGCCTCGGCTGTCGCCATCACACTGGAACACGGCCAGGTGCTCGATTCGATCGTGCACGGATTAACGCGTTTGGCGGACGATCACGGGCCTTTCGGTTCGGCGGTCGGGATGTTTGCGTCGCAGCTGCTCATCGACTTCGTCATTCCATCGACCTCGGGCCAGGCGGCAATCAGCATGCCGATTCTGGGGCCGCTCGGGCAGCTTTCCGGCGTGCAACCGCAAACGACCGTGCTGACGTTCCTTTTCGGCAATGGCATCACGAACATCCTGACGCCAACGTCCGGCACTTTGCTGGCCTACCTGGCGACCGCCAAGGTCGGCTGGGTCGAATGGGCGAAGTTCGTGTTCTCGCTCTGGCTGGTTTGCATAGCGACAGCACTCGTGCTGCTCTTTGTCGCTGTGAAGATCGGGTTCTGACCGTGTCGACGTCGAGTCCGGATCTGGGTGCTGAATTCACGGTGGACCAGGACATCATGGTTCCCATGCGTGACGGCATTCATCTTGCGACCGACGTGTATCGACCAATGGTTGATGGCCGGGCTGTGGACCGCCCATTGCCGGTCATCATGGAGCGAACACCTTACGGCAAGCGGCGGGTCAACCGCTCCGAGCGCAGCAGTGAACAGCAGGAAGCGGCTGTGCGCCCGGAAGTGGCCGCTTTTTTTGCGCGCGAAGGCTTCGTCGTCGTGATGCAGGATTGTCGCGGACGGTATGCCTCGGAGGGCCGCTTCACCAAGTATGTGAATGAGGCGGAGGACGGATTCGATACCATGGCCTGGCTCATTGAGCAGGACTGGTGCGACGGAACGGTTGGCACCATGGGCGTGTCTTACGGTGCGCACACGCAGTGTGCACTGGCCAGCCTGAATCCACCCGGCCTTGCCTGCATGTTCATGGATTCAGGTGGTTTTGCAAATGCATATCAAGGCGGGATTCGTCGCGGGGGTGCGTTTGAGCTGAAGCAGGCGACCTGGGCTTACAAACATGCATTGCTGAGTCCGGCGACGCTGGCCGACCCGGTGCGCGCCGAAGCCCTGCGCCAAACCGATATCGTCGAATGGTTCCGAAATATGCCATGGGAGCCGGGCCATTCGCCGCTGAGCGCAGCACCGGAATACGAGGCCTACCTGTTCGAGCAATGGCGAGCCGGAACCTTTACCGACTACTGGCGACAGCCGGGCTTGTACGCGGAAGGCTATTACGATCGCTTTCCCGACGTACCGACGGCAATCGTTGGCAGTTGGTACGACCCCTACGTCGGAAGCTGCACCGGTAATTTTGTTGAACTCGCACGAAGAAAGAAATCACCGGTCACGTTGCTGATGGGCCCGTGGACGCACGGTGATCGGTCGGTTAGATATGCCGGCGATGTGGACTTCGGCCCTGATGCCGTCATGGACGGCAATGTTGCGGCAGATTACCTGCAGCTGCGCCTGAGTTGGTTCAATCGTCATTTGCGTGATTCCGCCGACGAAGGCGACAGCACGTTCAATAGCGTGACCTATTTTCAAATGGGCGGCGGCAATGGCCGGCGCCTGGCATCCGGTCGAATGCAGCACGGTGGCCGCTGGCGCCGGTCGCAGCAATGGCCGCCGCAAAACGTCGTCATGAATACCTTCTTTTTGGATGCGAGCGGCAGCCTGGCAGGCGAGCCGGGTGAGGGCGACGCAATGTACCTTGAGTACCGCTTCGACCCCAGCGATCCGGTCCCTACGATTGGCGGCGCGCTGACGTCCGGCCAGCCCGTTATGGAGGGCGGCGCATTCGACCAGCGCACCCATCCGGACCTCTTCAGGTACAACGTCGATTCCGCCATTGGACCGCTGGCAGACAGGCAGGATGTACTGGTTTTCGCGACACCTGAGCTTACTGCAGACCTGGTCGTAACCGGTGTCCCGCAGGTTGAACTATGGGTGTCCACGGATTGCCCGGACACGGACTTTACCGTGAAGCTCATAGACTGGTACCCGCCGAGTGACGACTACCCGGAGGGCTATGCGATGAACATCACCGATGGAATATTTCGCCTGCGCTACCGCGAGGGATGGGACCGCGAAACGTTCGCGAATGCCGGCGAGATTTACCGGATACTGATCGAACCGTTTGCGACGAGTAATCTGTTTCAAAAAGGACACCGACTGCGAATTGATGTCTCCAGCAGCAACTATCCGCATTTCGATATTAATCCGAACACAGCCGCACCTGTTGGCCACGCGAGTCCTGCGGTAGTTGCGGAGAATCGCGTCTGGTGTTGCGCGGAGTATCCGTCTCAAATCAGGTTGCCAATCGCACAGGATGAAGGAGCCACTAATGCCGGTTAGTCGCCGTGACGTATTACGAAGCATCGCATCGCTTCCGCTTTTCGCGCAGGCTGGTTTTGCCGCGCAACGAGGACCGGCATTGAGCCGGCCGCCCTTGAGCATGACCTTGACTGGCCAGGCACTGATGAAACATCCGCTGTGCGACATGCCGTACGACGGATTTGCCGACATCGTCGCCGAGATTCAACGCGGCGACATGGCGTTTACCGACCTCGAAGTCGCGATTCAAACGCCGCGCTCGGGCGCACCGACACGCAATAACAGTTTTCTGCATGCGACATCGCCAGTGGTACTGGAGTGTCTTCGTGACATGGGCTTTGATCTTCTCGCTCTGAGCAATAATCACGCCTGGGATCTTGGTACAGCCGGCATACTGGCGACTCGCGATGCGGTGGCGGATGCAGGATTCGCGCACGCCGGAACCGGGGCGAACCTCGATGAAGCCAGTGCCGCTGGCACTTGGGACGGGGCCGCAAGGGTCGCACTCGTCTCCATGGCAAGCGGCAAAATCGTCGAGGGTGGGGCGGCGACAGAGACGCGTCCCGGCGTCAATGAAGTGCGTTTGTCGGACGATGATGTCGTCGAACCGGACGACCACCATCGGATAATGAGTTCAATCGAAAAAGCAGCGATTGAATCAGATTACGTCATTGCCTACCTGCATAACCACCAGTGGCGCGGTGATATGACGGTCACCCGGACGTGGGTAAGGGAGTTCGCCAAAGACTGTGCTGCTGCCGGCGCCGATGTCTTCGCCAGTCATGGAGCGCCCCTGTTGCACGGCATCGAGATTTTTAAGGGCAAACCTCTGATGTACGGACTGGGCAGTCTCGTTTTTCACTCACATACCGAGCCGGGATACTACCTGCCCGAGGTCTGGCAAAGCGCAATCGTGCATCTCGATTTCGACGCTGACGGGCTAAAGCAGTTGACTGCCGCACCGATCGCGCTCAACGAAATCGGTGACAATGCGACGCATCACCTCGAAACTCGCGGCAGACCAAGAATCGCGAGCGGCGACAAGGGCGCGTATATCCTTGAGCGATTGCGTCAACGCAGCGCAGAATTGGGCACCGAGCTAACCATCGACGGCGGACGACTTTTGCTTGGCCGCTAGTTCATCGACCAGCTTCAATTGCCGCCTTGGCTGCGAATAAACTCCGCGAGATCCTTTTTGTACTTCACCAGCGACGGCTCGTGCACGTACATCATGTGTCCGGCCTCGTAATATTCGATGCTGATGTTCTTGCGAAGCTCGTCCGGGATTCGCAGGTGGTCGACATAGTACTCAGTTGCCAGGTGCGGTGTCGCGAGATCGTAGTAGCCCTGTTGCACAAGGACGCGCATTGACGGGTTTTGCTGCATTGTCATGGCGAGATCGATTGATGTATTCGGTATTGGCAATTTAAAACCTTGCAAGTCTGGCTGTGCGTGGCTCCAGTCCCATTGCAGAAACAAATTGCCGAACACCGTGTAGTTGCCAACGTCTTCGACGCCGAGGTCATTCTGGTAATAGTCCATGAATGCTGCGAGGTAACCGGGCCCGATTGAACTTGACATCGGATCGTAGTTCATCGTTTCGCCAAGCCGATTGATCATGTGACCGCTGAATCGTGAATCGATGCGGCCGATCGTGGTTCCTGTTGCCCTCGCGAGCTCTTTGTTGAACTGGCCTTCGTTAATCCTCAGGTCAGCGCGGTCCCAGTAGTCTTCCGACAGGCCTGTGTAGTGCGAAAGCCGTTCCAGCACGTACGCACGCTCTTCACCGGCTAGTCGACTGCCTTTAAGCAGGGCCGGTGCGTACTCATTCAGTGCGAAGTCCGCGACTTCCTGCATGAATGCCGGAAGGTCGTCGCGCTTCTCGGACAATGCGCCATGATAATTCGCAGTCGACGCAAATGTCGGCAGGAACATGACGTGTGGCAGATCGATGCCCATACCTGCAAACCCGGTTGCGAATTCCATGAACGGTGATACAAGAATGACACCGTCCAGTGCCACCATGTGGTTGGTCAGCAGGTAGTACGCAACGCCGCCCGAACGAATGCCGCCATAACTTTCACCGAGAATGTACTTGGGTGATGCCCAGCGCTTGTTCTCGGTCAGGTACTGCACGATGAATTCGGAGACCGACTTGATGTCCTGATCGACACCCCAGAAGTCCTCTCCCTTTCCGACACCAACCGGTTTCGAGAACCCTGTGCCGACGGGATCGATCATCACCAGGTCAACCTCGTCAATGATGCTGTATTCATTGTTAACGCGCCGGTAGGGTCCGTTGTCGGACCAGCCCGCGTCTTCAACAACGGCGCGTTGTGGTCCGAGGACACCCATATGCAGCCAGATCGAGGCCGAACCGGGTCCGCCGTTGTAGGCGAACATGATGGGACGCTCGCCTCTGTTGCTGCCCTTGGCGACATAGGCTGTGTAGCCAAACAGCGCGGTCGCCTCGTCCTTGTCATTCTTCATCAGCATCGTACCGGCGGTGACCGTATACGCGATGTTCTTGCCGCCGACTCTTGCGGATTGATCCGTAACCCAGGTCCTGGCTTCAGGTACCTTGGCAGGCGCTTCTTCGTCGGCGAATACAGCAGGCGATATTACGAAGAGGGTGATCAGGACAGCCAATCTTTTCATTATTCTTTCCCTTGTTGTCGAACGATTCGGGCGGTCGCGCCAGAATATCACTTTTGGATATCGCAGCGACGCCTGACGGCCTCCGCCGGTACGAATAGCTGCTCCATCAGGTAGATTTTGAAGTCTTCATCGAAGGCCTGTTCGGCGACAGACTCTGCCATGCAAGTCAGCCACTGATCGCGCTCCGGCGTTGCGATCGCCAGGTGGGCATGCACTCGCGGAATGCCAATGGATCCGTATTTCTCCGTGTAGAGCTTGGGCCCACCAAGCCATCCGCAGAGGAATCGCGCGAGCTTGTCGCGCGATTCCTCGTTGTTTTCCGGGTGCATGTTCCAGATCGTCTCGAAGCGCGGATCACTTCCCATACGATCGAAGAAATCGTCAACCAGCCTGAAGATGCCGGCCTGACCACCGGCGGCGCGGAACGATGCGTCGCCTGTGCCGTAAGGTATTTTCGATATCATGCGGGAGTTGTTATCTCGATATGAGGCAAACTCCCGCGAGTATAACGGAGCTACTTCGCTTTAAGAATGTTGATGTTTCCGTTCATTGTCTTCATGCGAAAAATCGGGCCACCACCATTAATGTTCGCGATAATGACACTTTCGACCCGGACTTCGACGCCGCCGTGATCTTCATTGCGCTCGACCCTGGGCGTGCTCGGGAGTACTTCCACTTCGAAGTCGGAGATGATCTCGCCTCGTGATGTATCCAGGTGAACCTGCGCACCAGCGCTGGCGGGCAGGCGAAGATTCAGGTTGCCGTTGATCGACTCGAGTGATGACGGATTGACGTCGTCGATCGCAACAAAGCCGAGATCGATCGTGTCATTGACGCTCTCGGCGATGACCGAGCCCGAGATGCCGGACGCCGTTATCGGCCCATTGGTGTTGCTGAGCTCCAGGTTGCCGGTGATATCGCGGACGATAATGACGCCGTCGTTGTGGGTGCTGATATCAAGATCCGCGCGCTTCGGTATGCGAGCGACGACTTTGACATGATTGTTTCGCCAGTCTGTGTCGAAAGAGATCTCGTTATCTTCCTCGTCGACTTCCAGGGAATAGCCGGCATTTGCGAGTTCCTTCGTACCGGATGGCGTAACGATCTTCCGGCCGCTAGTGGCGACGGTGACTTCGAAAGACGCATCGTCGCGATCTTCACCGATAATTTCGATGTGGGCGGATATGATGCCTATCTCCAGTGAAATCGGTTCGCCCGGCCTCGAAAGCGGGATGTTAATGACCTGCGGCGCTACTTGGGCCAGGGCAGGCGTCGCCCCGAGAAGCAGTGCGACCAGCAGCGCCGCTCGAGCCGTGATTCGTTGTGTGAAAATGCTCATAAATCTCTCCGTTACCAGTATTTCTTGATCCGAACATCGCCATTGATAGACGAGATCGAGTAAGTAGGGCCGCCATCACCGATGCGAAGGCCGCTGAGTTTTTCAATGTGATATCGATTGCGGCCGTTTTCGATGCGATGCTCGACCGTAGCCGGCAAATTCATCGGGCCGGCAGGCAGCTCCGAGACGGCCTCCCCGTTGAACAGGTCCAGCGCGAGATCGAGCCCGGCGCCCGGTGGCAGACCGAGCGTAATGTCACCATTCACCGTGCCGATCTTGCAGGCCTGTGCGGGACTGCGAGAGAAGCTGACGTCAATCTTGCCATTGACGTTCTTAATCGAGTCGCAATGTTCGATGTTCTCGACGCGTACTGAGCCATTCACATTGGCAGCAGTCACGCTGCCGGTGACACCTTCCACCGCGACGTGCCCGTCCATGACAGTGCTGACGTCAATGATCGATGCCGGTGGCACGGTGATTTCGAATTGAATATCCAGACGACAACCGTCGCAGTCCTGTGGCTGGTGCGAGCGCTCGTCGCGGTTGCCAACAACAATGGACACGCCGTCGGCATCGGCATTGATATCAGGCTTCAGTACAACAAAGGAACGGGCAAATCGCTCCTGGTCGGGTGCAGATCGCAGTTCGACTGCAGACACCGACACCTGGCCGGCGACACCGGTCCGTACAATGACGTTACCCCAGATGTTGTCGATGCGAATGCTCGGTGATTCTGTCTGCACGGCCCAGGATTCTGCCCAGGTACGTTCGCCGGTAACGGCCGCGGCGGCCTCTGCTGATGTGGTTATCAGCAAGACGGCAACAAAAAAGCTGGTTGCGATTTTCATATCATTTCTCTTGTCAGTGAAGTAGTGACATGCCGGGCAATGTCCGGATGCAGCGAGCCGTTGTCAGCCAGCTGCTGAAGTCGGGTCATCTGCTCAGCGCTGCCATTTCGCAGAACCAGGTCCGCCAGGGCCATTTGCACCAGCGGTGATTCCGCCTGTTCGAGAAGCTCCATCAGGCGCGCGCCAACTTCGGGCGTCTTAACTTGTGTACCCAGCGCTGTTATTGCGGCGCTGCGTACGGAGGGGACACGGTCCTGTGTTGCGCGCTGCAGGAGCGCGGTGGCAATTTCAGCATCGTTGCCGGCGATGAACGCGGCATCCATCACGCCACGCAGGCGTTTGCTGGCCGTGTCATTTTCCAGTCGATCGAGAATCAAGCTGCGATTGAGCATCAATACGTTTTCTTCGAGCGCGGCCAGCCGTCCATTGTCGTGACCTGGCGGGCTAAAAAGCTGGCCTGCCCCTAATCCCAGCAATACGCAGGCGGTTGCCGTGAGCCAGCCCGTATTGCCGCTGAAGCCCAGCCATTCACGGAGTTTCATCGCAATAGTGGGTCGGCTCGCATGCGCCAGCTTTCGATAGAATTCCTGTCGAAGTCGCGGTGATGGCTCTTCGGCGGAGACATCGCCCAATGCGTCCCAGAGTTGTCGCTCCGCCGGATTATCAGCGTCGTAGGGCAATTCGGGTGTCTTGTTGTCAGGCATCGATAGGTACTCCATGAATACTGGTATAGGTCGAGTTCAGTAGCGCCATTGCCCGGTGCATACGGACCCGCGCTGTGCCGGCATTGCAGCCGAGTGCGCGACCCAACTCATCGTAATTTTCGAACTGAAACCACCCGAGCCAGATGACTTGCTGTGCAGCGGTCGGCAAGGCGGCAAGCGCCTGCATAACGAAATTCATCTTCTCTGAGCCCGCTGCGGACTGTTCGGCGGATCGTTGGTCGCTTGCATGCTGGTCCAAAACGTCGTCGTCCATGGACTCGCCGGGATAGCGCCTGGCTTTGCGGATATGATCCAGCGTCACGTTACGTGCGATATTGAACATCCAGGATTTGAAAAGACCATCGCCACGGAAGCTGTCGGCCTTTTTAAGGATTTTGAGAAACACATCCTGCACGAGGTCTTCGCTTTGCGAACGGCGCCGCGTCATTTGCAGGCAGAATCGATACACCGCCCTGTGATGTCGTTCAAACAGCGTTGCGAGACAGGATGTATCGCCATCGGCGACCCATTGAATCAGTTGTTCGTCTGTCACAGCCTGCATAAGAATCTCTCGTCTATGAGGTTAATGACGACGAGGTGGGCAAAACGTTACACGATGCTGCTACAGGGGGCGGCTCGGCTCAGGATACGTCGGTTGCCTGAACCATTGGTTCGTCGGCACGGAGAAGAAGCCAGAGTAGCGCGCCGATCAAGACAATGGCGGCACTGCTGACAATCGCGATCGTCCAGCCGAACCAGTTGGCAATCACCGGTACCATCATTCCACCGACTGCACCGGGAAAGTTTCCGCCGGTGTTCATGACGCCTGTTGCAACCTGTGCGTGACGTCCGGCAACGCCCATCGCTGCAACCCAGAATGGTGACTCTGTGATCTGCGTAAAACCAAAACTGCAACACAGCAGAACCACCGCCACGGTGACGTTGTCGGCCGTCGCGCCAAGGTAGAGAAACAACCCGGACAGGATCAGGCCGGTCATTGCCTGGTAGCGAGTGCCAAGGTGGACACCGAAATGCCGCACCAGCATGTCACAACTAAATCCCCCTGCCGTCGCGCCAACCGCACCGAGTATCCATTGGGCGGCGGTGAAAAGGCCGGCGTCCGAAGCCGAGAAGCCGCGGATCTCGACCAGGTAAAAATAGAACCAGCTGAAAAACAGGTAGAACACGTAATTCATGCAGAAGTAGCTGCCCGTCAGCATCAGGATGTTGCGATTCTTCAGCGCGTGTTTCCAGCTTGCTTTTTCGACCGACGCGTCGATGGCGGGGCGATCCGACTGAATGAAGTCGAGTTCTGACGCCGTGATTTTCGGGTGGCTTGCCGGGTCATCGCGAACAAACCAGTAGTATGTCAATGCGGCGATCAGGCCGGTCGGCGCTGTGATCAGAAGTGCACCCCTCCACCCGTAACTCTCCATTAGCCACACAAGCAAAGGCGCAGTCAACGCGCCGCCCAGGGTCAGGCCGGTGCTGGTCAAGCCATTCGGTAATCCCCACTGCCGAACCGGAAACCACCGTTCTACGGTGCCACCGATGGTGACCGGAAAAAATGGCGCCTGAACCGCACCAAGGACAAACCGGACAACGATGAGTAAACCGACGATGGTTGTAACCGCCCAGGTATCAACTCCAGGAACGATGGCTGTGACAACGGTTAGAACGGTCCAGGCGATTGCCATGACAGTGATCGTCAGGCGCGGACCGAAGCGGTCACCGACGATGCCGCCGGGGAACTGGAACAGGGCGTATCCGAGTGCCAGCGACGAGAACACCAGCCCAAGCTGGTACTCGTTCATGCCAAGGTCGTGCATCATCTCGACACTGACAATCGAGAGATTCGTGCGCAGCATGTAAAGCACCAGGCCGCCCAGGAAGATGACCGCAAGTACGATCCAGCGAAGGCCCTTTACCGGCGTGGGCATGACCTAGGCCTCAGCGCAGGCAAAACGAAGGAACGTGTTCATGGGCATTCCCGGTAGGTTTTCTGGTGACAGGGACATTAACACAGCGCACGCAGCACGTGCTCGACACCGACGGATCTGGCCGCTGTTGCCCTTGGCCAGGGCCCGGCTTTAGAGTTTGAAATCTGCCGCCAGGTAGCCGAGGGTCGTCGATCCCGAGCTGACGCTGTACAAGACCGTTACGCAGTCATGTTGAGTCGCGCGGCTCGTGTAGGCTGTGCCGGCAAAAGCGCCGATGGATTCGATATTGCCGAGCATGGACAGGCTCAAGGAATAAGGACGGTCGGACAGGTCCTGACCATAAGCATCGGCGTCGATGGCGTCATTCAAAATGTTCGAGCTAACCTGGCGCCCACCGAGATCAATTGCATACAGAAGTTCACATCCATCCAGCACGCTGACGTAACCGGCGAGCAGCCGATCGAGCCGTTCGCGATTAAACCAAACTGTTACGGCCTGTTTCGCGATGACCCGAAGCTGGCCATCAAAGCGCTGGCTCAGTTCTTTGCAAAAGCGATCTCGAGCCTGTGTGTCGGATGTAAGCATGCTGCTCTCTGTGGCTAAAGTGACATAGGATACGGCGGGCGTAAGGATAGCCACTTACCAGCGTCGTTGCACTAAACGTGCCACCAGGCAAGCCAACGACAAACAGCCCAAATCTTTGAATTTGAAAGGTTTGAGATTCGGCATATTGAGGCTTGCGGCACAAACTGGGTGCAGATCGCCATTTTCTTGCACTGAAATGGCACATCAGTGCCTGGCCCTATTGTTGCTCAACCGAGCAGAGTTCTTGAGCAGCGACAATGGCATCCAGCCGGGAGGCGAAACGAGTTGTTTCTCTGAGGTCGTCGAGTATGCCGAGTCGGCTGAGAACTCGCGCCACATTAAACTGCATCCCGACGGTCAATACTTTCTGGTCGGCCCGTTTGGCGCGAACGATAATTTCTTCAAGCGTCAGCGCAGCACTTCCGTCGATGCTCGGCACGTCCGTAAGGTCGACGATCAATACCTCAACCGGCCGGACTGAGACAATACGACGCATCATTTCATTGGCTGCACCAAAACTCATGGCACCCGATAAGTGCAGGATGGCCGCACGCCCACCGCACTTTCGAAATTCAGAGGTCTCATCGGCTGTCAGCAGCTCGTAGTCGCCGTCGTCGACGATGGTATTGATGGATTGGACCTGTACGTCCGCCATTTCCTTGACGAATACCAGGCTGGCCAGGACGATGCCGACTCCGACGGCGGTAACAACATCAACGAATACGGTAAGGACGAGTACAACCAGCATGAGAACAAGATCTGTTCGCGGCGCCCGATGCCAGCGCTTCAAAAATCGCCAGTCGATGACATCGATGCCGACTTTGAGCAGTATGCCGGCCAGTGCCGCATGGGGAACAATGCTGACCACCGGCCCGAGCCCGAGTACGACCAGCAGCAAGACTATGGCATGAACGACTCCGGACAATGGCGTGCGACCGCCAGCTTTGATGTTCGCGAGTGTGCGCACAGTTGCGCCTGCACCGGCTAATCCGCCGGCCAGTCCGGCGACGAGGTTGCCAATACCCTGGCCAACAAGCTCCTTGTCAGAGTCGTGAAATGTGCGACTCATATTGTCGGCAACGAGTGAGGTCAACAGGCTGTCAATTGACCCGAGGGCCGCCAGGATTGCCGCACTGACCAGCATGTAACTGAGCTGCGTGATTTCGATGCTCGGGATTTGCCAGGACGGCAGGCCTGACGGGACTGCTCCGAGCAAAGGAATGTCCGCAAAGAAAGTCGCCACTGCAGTACAGGCGATCAGGGCAAACAGCGGTGATGGAAATACCCTGGCTATTGGCTTCGGCAGCCAGAAACATATTGCCAGCGACAGGACACCGAGTCCCGCTGCGTGCACATTGAGCGTTTTGATGTCGCTTGGCAAAGCGGTCAGCGCGTTGACGACGTTGGGTGCCGCAACGTGACCGATCAGCGGTTCGAGCTGCAGGATAATAATAATCAGGCCAATGCCGGTCATAAACCCGGATATGACGGGATAGGGCATCAGGTTGATGTAACGCCCGACTCGCAGGTAGCCAAACAGGATCTGGAACCCGCCCGACATCATTACCACCGTGAAAGCGACCGCCGGCCGGTCAGCGAACTGGGTGAATACGCTCGCCGCAACAATCGTCATCGGGCCGGTCGGGCCGGAAATTTGTGAGCTCGTGCCGCCAAAAAGCGCCGCGAACAGGCCAACACAAATCGCACCGTACAGTCCGGCAATCGGGCCCATGCCCGATGCGACGCCGAATGCCAGCGCAAGCGGAAGCGCGATTACAGCAGCCGTAACACCGCCGAACAGATCACCGCTCAGATTTTCGGTGCTTAGACGATTGACGTTTATTCGGTGCATTTAATATCCCGTTTAGTGTTGTCAGGCGCTGCTACCGAGCAGCATTTGTTCCAGTCCAGGCAATAGCCGCTGCCATTCCCTGCAACTGATCGATGTTTGATTGCCAAGTATGATCGTGCTTCGAATCGAGCGGCTCAGCGCATTGGCGTTGAGTCGCTGATAGTAAGGCATTTGCCAGACGCAGAAGGGAAGCACTTCTTCAAGCGTCAGGTTCGTATGCAGCATTTGCTCGAACGCCTCGTAGAATCGACGGACTGCGTCCGAAACCGGATTACGCCCGGCGAGGACTTCACACGGCGCAATCGTCCATGTCCTGTCGGCCTGTAAAATGCAGGTACCGGCGAAGTTTTCACGTCGCTCCTGCGACCACTCGTCCGGTGCGATCAGGCTCAGGTTCCACTCGCCGTTGATCCAGTAAAGATAATTCGGCACGCCGACGACCGGTTTGTATTTGAAGGTGGCCGACAGCACGAGCATGGAAGTAAAGAATTCAGCAAGTACCTGTCTTTGCGGTTTGGCGACGACGCTTCGTGGTGCGCTCTGGTACCAGTCGAGCATGAAACCGTTGGCACCCTTGCCGTCCGGATTGGCATCGGTCTTTGCCGCGACCTCACCGTGACGCGGCG
This sequence comes from uncultured bacterium, assembly GCA_963976365.1. Taxonomy (GTDB): domain Bacteria; phylum Pseudomonadota; class Gammaproteobacteria; order Steroidobacterales; family Woeseiaceae; genus UBA1847. The sequence continues at coordinate 14,519 of CAXBKH010000020.1, forward strand.
GACGTAACGCTATTGGAGTCATGGTTTCAATTCGTTGCGATGCTGGTTTTGTCGTTGTTTATCTGATTGTCTCTGGCACTAGCGGCTGCACAGGCGCCGCTCCTTGCCGGGCGCCTTGCGCGGAATGTCGGCAAACATGCTCAACAACAGCCAATCGGGAAACGCCTGTTTGAGCGCTTGCCGGCCCGTCAGGCGAATGCGAGACGCCCTGATTTCGGTTCGCAAGTCGCGAAAGCCACGCCATGTTTCGACAAATGTTCGCAGGTCAGCACGCACTAACAGGTCGGTGTCAAATCCCGGGTGCTTGATGCACATGTCTATTTGTCCGTCTTCGCTGACAAGCCAGAATCGACGGAACTCTGTAGGAGCCCCGGAGAAATCAAACTCCAAAACCGTTCGTCCTGGGGGCATTTGCTCACTGTTAATTCTGAGGCTCATGCTCCAGGCGAGGAAGGCCAGGTCGAGATCTTCCATCTCGTTGTCGCGTGCCCAATGCTGTCCCCAGATGGCCATATTGGTAATGATGTTTTCCAGATCTTGTCCCGCCTGGGTTACTTCGTAAATATACCGCCCTGTACCGCCCGGCCTTCGTCGCTTCACAATGCCGGCCTGTATCAGTTCCGAAAGCCGGGTCGACAGCAACGAAGGAGAAATTCGCGGCACGCCCGCGTGAATTTCATTAAAGCTCGTGCAACCGTCAATCAGGCGACTGATGATCAGGATGGTCCAGCGACGGCACAGCAGCTCGGCGGCAAGTGCGAGCGGGCAATACTGACCATAACTGCTGTTGGAATTGAGCTTTTCCGGCATGTTCCGCTTCCAGCGTTTACTACAGAATTAATAGTAGTTCGCCGACAGCTCGTTGGCTACATTCGACACACTATCAAGCGGAGACGGGGTGATGTCGATCAGATATTCTACTTATCTTGCTGTAATCCTGTTGTTTGGCGCCGGGGCTGTCGAGACGTCCGCAGCGGAGTTGGACGCGACACCAGCCATGCAGTGGAACGAAACCGTGTTGCGCGTTGCCGAGGGTGAAGACGGCTTCCTGACGCTCAGGGGTTTGCGTACCGTAACGATGATGCACCTCGCGATGCACGACGCCTTGACCGGCATTGACGGACGATTCCGCGAGTATGCGTACACCGGCCGAATTCCACAGGCGGATCCGATCGCGGCCGTCTCACAGGCGGCCTATGTCATTGCGGTTGACCAGTACCCACAACATGAAAAGGAATTCGCCTTGCTTCGCGACCGTCGAATCGGTACCAGCTCAGGCGATGAAAAATGGCGGGCAGGCCTTGAGCTGGGAAACGCCGCAGCGCAAAAAATTCTCGAAGATCGTGATGGTGATGGCTGGGATACGGAGGCTGAATATCACTGGCACCCGATGGCGCCGGGCGTGTATGCGGAGTTCAACGAGCACAGCGGAACACCCGAAGGCTTTGTCTTCGGTGCCGGCTGGGGCAAGGCGAGGGGATTCGCACTTGAAAGCGCCGACCAGTTCCGTTCGCCTCCACCACCTGGCATCGAGTCGGACGAGTACGCCGAGGCGTTTGATGAAGTCAGGAAACTCGGTCGCTTCCAGAGCCTCTCTCGAACTCCGGATCAAACACACCTTGCCTTGTGGTGGAAGGATTTTGCCGAAAATTCACACAATCGACTGGCACGCGATCTGATTGCAAAAGAAGAGCTGGACCTTGCGACGGCGAATCGACTTTTCGCATTGCTGAACATGGCGATTTTTGATGCTTATGTGAGCAGCTTCAATAACAAGTTTTTCTACAATCATTGGCGACCATACACGGCAATCCGCTGGGCGGCGAACGACAACAATCCCAAAACGATGCCGGAAGAAACCTGGACTAACCTGCACCGGCATACCTACGCATTTCCTTCCTATCCGTCAGCACATGGCACGGCGTGTGCTGCCGCAATGTCAGCGTTTGCAGATGTACTCGGTGACGACTACCGATTTACCATGCGAACACCGATGGTTGATGTTGCTGGACCGTTCTCGGGCAAAATCGAAATGCATCCGGCCACGCGCAATTTTGGTCGCTTCTCCGACGCCGCGATGGAGTGTGCACTGTCACGCGTTTACCTGGGAATTCACTTCCGTTACGACTCGACCGCCGGTTATGAACTCGGCCGCAAGATTGGGGCGAATGTTGTGCGCCGGTTGCCCGGTGAAACTGTTCGATAAAGCGCAGTGATTGCGAGAAGGGGTGGCGGTCAACCTAGTTTGGTTGCGGCGGCTTTCTGTCCAGGCGACGCATCAGGGCGTCGGCCTGTCCGCGCAGTTTTTCGGAGCGTCGTGCTTCGCGGAACGCGGCTCGGGCTTCGCCTTTCATGCCGGCTTCTGCGGCACTCATACCGGCCAGCAGATAGATTCTTTCCGGCTCGTCGAGACCCCCGAGGTCGATGGCTCGCAGGTACGCATCGTGTGCTTCCTTCCAGGCTTCGTCTTCGAAATAGATATTTCCCAACATTTCATAAGTCCGGCCATCCGGTGCGACGGCGGCGGCTTTTCGCAGTGCAGCCCGGGCCTGCGGGCGCTCCCTGGACATCAGCCACAGGTCGGCGAGGCGCTTCAGCGATTCCGAGTCAGCTTCGATAGTTTCGTCGGCCAGGTGTTTATCGAGGAGCCGCGCCGCTTTTTCCGGTGCCTCAATGACACTGTAGAGCGCGATCATGCGTTTCAGGTCATCGGCGCCTTCAAGCAAACCGGCGTTGTAGGCGATCGTTATTGCCGCGACCGCCTGGCGGCTGTCTTCCAGTTGCATGTGGTGATTGGCCAGCAGGCGCCAGTTGTCGTTTTCGTAGGGCTTGCGCGCAATCATGCCGAACAACACCTCTTCGGCCTCGGCGTATTTCTTTTGCTCAAACAGCGCCTGGTAGTAGAGCCGGTACCATGACTCTTTCGGCGAACTTTCCGCGGCGATAGCAATAGCGAGCAGTTCTTCCGCCCGCTCCATGCGTTCCGTCATGAAATTCGCGTATGCCAGCGTAAAAATCTGCCCGGGCTGTTTCAGGGATTCCGTGTTCGCGTACCAATACTCGATTGCGTCCCGTCCCTCCACGAAGCGATCGTCACTCAGCACGATCTGGCCATAGACGAGATTCAGATCTGCGGTCAACGGAACGCCAATATCCGGCAGTTGCAGGGCTTTCTGCAGTGCTTCTCGTGCTCCGTCAATTTGATCCAGAAAGACATAGGTATGTGCGATGTACTGCAACACAATGGCGTGATCGTATGGGTCACGAGCCATTTTGGGTTCGTATTCCCGCAAGACGCCAAGCGCTTCGGTGTAACGTTGCTCATTCCATAGCTCCTGCACGTCCATCATCTTGAGGTAAGTCTTGTTGGACGCACGATCCGTGGCCGCGAGCGTGGTCACGGATATCAGCAACGCAAGGCAGAGTACAATTGTGAGTAACTTTCGCATCTATTCTTTCGCCAATACAAACCGAAGTCGGGTATAGGTCTTGACTCGAACGGGCTTGCCGTCGACAAATTGTGGCTGGTATTTGAATCGCACAACTGCCCGAATTGCCGCTCGGTCAAAAACGCCCGGTGGCTCGGAGCGCAGGACCTCGGGGTCAGCCACTGCGCCCGTTTCGGTCACAGTGAATCGCAGGAGAACGTAACCCTCCGTTTCGTTCTTGAGCGCGTTGATCGGGTATTCCGGCGGCACACGAACCAACGGCGTGAGCTCTCGGGCGATCGCAATGTCGGACCCGATGCCGATATCAATATCAATGTCCGGTATGTCAATCGACATACCGGTCAGGCCCGAGTCGGTCGCCGCATTGAGTCGCCGCAAATCCTGCTGCATTTCCTGTGGCGGCTTTTCCGGGGCTTTTGGATCGCGCCGTGATCGCACCTCGCGCGATTGCTCGGCCATACGAATGAAGTTCGCGATATCGATGTCACTCGCGTCAGTGAGCCGCATCCGTTTCATGCCGACCATCATTTCGATGGCTGTAAACATCAGGATGTTGACGACGATCGCCGCAATGATGATGACCGGCAAGCGAGTCGACGCCGTTCGCATTACATGCCGTCCGGGGTCGCGGCGACCGCGACGTTCTCGACTCCCGCAAGGCGCGTCTGGTCGAGAACCTCGATGACGAGGCCCGTCTTCGAGTTGTCATCGGCAAGAATGACAACGGCTCCCTCGGGATTCTCGGCATGCAGCCGCTCGACATGACCGCGTACGCTGCGGGGGTCGACGCGCTGCCGGTCTATCCAGACCTCGTCGTTCGAAGTGACAGCAATCATGATGTTGGCTTTTTGCTGAATTTCTGCAGTTCGGGCGCTGGGCCGCTCTATCTCGACACCGGATTCCTTTACGAAGGAAGCGTTGACCGCGAAGAAGATCAACAGGATAAAGACCATGTCGATAAGTGGCGTGATGTTCATCGCCGAAGGACCGGCTTCCGATTTTAAATGGTCTCGTGTTGCCATCTATTCCCCCTCCACCAGTTCGGTTTCGAAACGCAGCGCAAGGTTTTCCGAGCGGCTTTCGAGGTCGGCCACAAAATACAAGCCGGACAATGCGGTAAATAGCCCGGCCATTGTTGTCACAAGCGCCTCAGAGATGCCCGATGCCATGCCGCGAGTATTGCCGGTACCGAATACCGTGATGACCTCGAAAACCTTGATCATCCCGGACACCGTTCCCAGCAGTCCCAGCAAGGGCAGAATGCCGGTCAACGCCTGAAGAGCCGGCAGATTGCGATTCGATTCGGCGGTGAGTTCGGCAACAATCGCTCGAATGCGGCGAAAGCGCATTTCGTCATCGAGATCGGTGCGCGTGGCTTGCCAGTCGGCCCGCAGGCGACTGCGGACATCGCCCATCTGCCGCCAGTGAAACCAGTAGCGCTCAATGATCAGTATCCAAAGCAGAATCGAAGCGAACAGGATCGCCCAAAGGGTGAGACCGCCCTGTTCAAAGAGTGCCGCCAGTCCGTCTTTGTACTCAGTCCAGTTCATTGTCGGTCAACAGGTCGCTACTGTACTTGCCGAGGCGCTCGATAAGCCGGTTCGCACGTCCCGTCAGAAGGCTGTGAAACAGCACCAGGGGAATAGCGACCGCGAGCCCAAGTTGAGTGGTGATCAACGCCTGCGAGATACCGCCGGACATCAGTTTGGGATCGCCGGTTCCGAACAGGGTGATCGACTGGAAGGTTTCGATCATGCCGGTCACTGTACCGAGCAAACCAAGCAACGGGCTGACGGCCGCCAGCACGGCAACCGTCGCCAGCCCGCGGTTCAGGTAGGACGCTTCCTCCGCAAGCGCCTCGTCAAGGCGAATGCCCAGCGACGTCATGCTTTCATCGTCCTTCGCGGCAGCGATCAGCTTCAGGCGCCCCAACGCATTCTTGTCACTGGCGTCTTTGCTTATCGCCTGCTTGTCGATGCGTCGACGTGCCGACAGCAAAGAGACCGCACGACGGATGACAATGATCAAACCGACCGCACCAAGTACCAGGATCAGGTAACCGATGCTGCCGCCCTGGCGAATACGCTCTTTGACGTCCGGCGACTGCACCATCAGGCTGAGAATGGCGCCTTTCGACGGGTCAAGCGCCATCGCAACCATGCCGGATGTCGCGTCCTGAAGGTCTTGCGCCATTCGCTGGAATCGCAGCGCAGGTTGTCGACTCAGCTCCACCAGTTTTCCGCTCTCGGGGAGATAGCGCAGAAACGCGCCATTGCTGACCGATGTAAATACGCCAGCGCGCGTAACGACCTGCTGTTGTTCGTCACCCTGCGGCCTGATGACAGTCGCATTGAATCGCACGACCTTGCCCGATTCACTGATTTCTGTGAGTACCGTGGTCCAAAGGCGTTTGATATCGTCGATGGTCGGCGTCGTTTCGCCTTTGCCGATACTTTGCAGGAAATCGGAGCGCTCGGCTTCCTCGGCGGCAACCAGCGAAGTTTCCAGGACATTGTCGGCGCTGAGTGCCGCTTGTCGCACGATGGCAAACAGGTCATTCAGGTCACCAGCGCGTTCTTCAAGTGTGGCCTCGTACTCGGTCAGCGTCGCTTCGTTGCCTTCATAGTCGGCTCGCAACCGATCGGCACGAAGGTTCGCGGCTTTCAACTGGGCTTTTGCGTCCTCGAGCAGCTGTTTTTGCTGCTGGCGGTCGGCGAGGAAGCGATTGATACGCTGCTCATCGTGCTCGGCTTCTTTAAGGGCTTCCTGACGCACGGATTCGACCAGCGCATCAACATCACGGGTATCCGACCACGAAATAGCCGGCGCCAGTAACAGGGCGAGAATCGTCAGCTTTTTCATGTTCGATCCTCCGGCGCAGGGATGGGAAGGCGTATCAGGTCGGGCGGCAACTGCTTGCGGGCAATGCGGATGGCCCGGTCGAGCGACTGACGGTAATCGTTATCCAGGACGACCCATTGGTCGCTGGCATTGTCCCAATAACCGATTTCCAGGCCGTCGAGTGTCAGGTAGTAGAGGCCAAGACGCCCGAAGCGCAGAAAAGCGACCGTGCGGGTCTCATTGTCAAATGTCATTTCCCCTTCGTAGGCCTCAATCGTATGGCCGTATTCCAGTTCGATCTGGTAGGCCTCGGTGACGCGGCGATATTTTTCGGAAGTGGGGACTTCCGGTCGCGCCATGAGTTTCCTGAGTTCGGCAATGCGCATACCGCGCTCGGTTTCGAGGTAAGGAATATCGATACCGACAAATTCGTCGAGTACGTCGATCATGCGGACGATGAGCGGCAGGATCCGGCGTTTGGTAATTTCTATTTCCTGAAATTGCCGTTCGTAGTCGGCGATTTCCACGCGTTGCGTTGCTACCAGTTGCTCAAGTTGATCGTTGTAAGCACCCAGGTCCTGCACCTGTGCCATTGTCGAGCGGTACTCATTGAGCAGGTCCCGGGTTGCGTCGTCCAGTGAGTTGATGCGCTTTTGTGCATCGATACTGGTTTGCAGGCTCGCATTCTGGGTATTTAGCGCGTCCTCGGCGGCACGCTGAGCGAACGAATCATTCGCGCTGAAGAAAATTGGCACGGCAGCAAGCAGTGCCATCAGTCGCAGTCTCTGCATGAGCAATTGCTCCCCTGATTATCGGATGAATGAGTTCTTGGGGCTTCGCTCATTGTAGAAAGCAGAGATTTTATCGGTGTCGTGGAAATTACCTAGTGAGGTTCGGTGTCGAGCAGAACGCAAGCCGGAGCCAGGATCAGTCCAGGCAGACTCGCTCGTTCTGCCTGGCAAGGCTGAAGCCGCGGCTTTTCATGGCCTGGTATTGCTCGGAGCGCTCGAATCGAACCTTGTTGGTGTGGTTGATATGAAAGAAACGAACCTTGGCTTGCTCCTCCTCCGGCAGGCTGGAGAAGCGTTGCATTGAATCGAACAGGCGGGGATGCGGGAAACCGGACATATCGCGCCCGGGCAACTCGTTGTCATCGAAAAAGGTTGCATCGAGGTAGGCAATGTCGACCGCAGCGATCATGTCTTCGATGCGCTTCCCGAATTCGGTCTCCCAGCGATCCCAGGCATCGATATCCGGCAGGAACAGGATGCTTTTCGATGGCCCGGCGATGACAAAACCAACCGTTTCCGAGTACTCGTCCCGGTGCGGTACACGATGTGGAGTCACAGATAACGACTCGCCGAACGTCACTGGATATTTGTCCTGAAGTGGAGACAGTGTGATGTTCGAGTAGCGTACGAGCTGGTCCCAGGGTCCATTCGACTCCAGGAAGCTTTTCATCCGCGGCATCGCAAAAACCCTGAGATTCTCGCTGCCGGCCGACTCGTGGCCGGCAAAAAGAAGACCGGCATAGTGACCGATGTGGGCATGCGTCAGGAATACGCCGGCAAGTCCCAAAGGATCGTCGTTATTCACGATGCCGGCTGTATCGTTCAGCGCGAAAAGCTGCTCACGAATATCGGGAGTTGCCTCGAACAGGAAACGGCGGCCATTGCGGTGATCAACCAGGGCGCCGGATGCCGCGAGCAATCGCAGGGATGGGGTTTCCCAGGCGGGATCGTCGTGATGGCCGATCTGCGGCGCGCCGCCGTCCTGGCCGATGCCAAGGACGATGAATTCGATATTGCACTGGTTGGCATCCTCACTGTTGGTGCCGAGCGCGGCGACGGGGACGGCGCAGAGCAGGGCGGCAGCCAGGTTCGCCAATAGCCGCCTCATTGACCGAAAACCTCGTCAAGCACGGTATTGGCGCGATGCAGGACGTCGTCGGCGCTGTCATCGCCCGTGGCTTGCAATGTGGCACCGTATTCCGCCAGCGCCATCGCGCCATTCCAGAGAAGTGGTTGCCCGTTGCGCGCGACGATGTCGGCAATTTGCTCGCCGTAGCGGAGCGACTCGTCGAGGTTACCCGATCGGCGATAATGCACAGTCAATGCGCTGAGGAAAGGCAGGAGGGTCATATCCTCGAAGCCGGTCGAGATTGTCTTTTCAGAAAGTGCGTCCAGCAGCAGCGGTTCGGCATCATCGACCCTGGCTTGAGCGCTGAGAGAACGACCCAGTTCGCGCATGGCGCGCAGCCGATCGGCGCTCGAAAGTTGGTTGCCGTGCCGCAGCGCCCGGCGTAGATAGTGCTCCGCATCGACATAGCGCTTCTGGTCGTTATTCAACTGGCCCAAGTACATGCACAGCTGGAATACAAGATCGCCATCATTACCCTGCAGTCTCGTCGCTTTTTCCATCGCGTCGGAAAGCAGGGAATCGGCTTCATCGTAGCGCCGCATGTCCATCAGTGCGCTGGCCGTGCCACGCATGCGGTTGACGTAACTACGGTGATCCTCGCCGACATTGCTCTGTGTCATTGCCTGGGCGACACGGTAGGCTGCCAGGGCATCGTCCAGGCGCCCGAGTTGTTTCAGCGCCCCGGCCCTTGAGCCGATCATGGACGAAATCTGCTCGTAATTCTCGGGCCAGACCCTGCCGCCTGCCTCGATACTGATGCCAAATAATTCGACGGCCTCTTCAAGCTTGCCGAGATGCGTCAGCACGAGGGCGAGATTCGATCGTCGAATGATGGTGTTCGGGTGCAGTTCACCATCGACGCGCAATGATAACTCCAGGGTTTCGCGGTGCAGTGCTTCGGCTTCGGTATATCGCCCCTGGTAAGCGAGTACGTTAGCCATATTGCCGCGTATGTCGATGGCGTTCGACGTTTCCCCGTCACCGTTTGCAACCAGGATATCCAGCGCGCGCTGCTCCAGTTCCAGCGCTTCATCAATCTTGCGAGCCTCAAAGAGTATGACGCCGAGTCGTGACATAACGAAGGCTGTGTTGCTGTCGGTTTCGCCAAGCTCCTGTTGGGCGATCGCCAGCGTTCGGCGTTCGTAATGTTCTGCTTGCTCAAGGTCGTGGTTCTGGCGCATTGCCTCTGCGAGGTCATGGGTTGTCTGCGAGATCGATATGAGGTTTGGCGGGTCTTCCGCCTCCTTGTAGGCCAGCACGCGTTGCAGCATCGGTGTTGACTGCTCGAGGTGACCGAGAGCGGTCATGCTGCTTGCCATGATTCGCATCAGCTCCGCCTTGACCTTCGGTTGTTGCTCAAGCGTTTCGATGCGTTCGCTGCCTTGCAGCAAGAGGTCGACAGCACTGACCACTTCGCCTTTCGATTCATGTGGCGACGCGCTCTCAAAAAGCGCTGTGAGAAAATCCGATACTTCACTTGCTTGTGCTGCAGCGAGATTTGCCCGATCTCGCTCATCGGCAAGGCGTTCGGTATAGAAAAGTGTCAACGCGGCAATTGTGGCAACAACGGTGACGGCGACTGCCAGCCCCCTGGCATTTCGCACCATGAACTTGCGCGCTTTATAGGCCCAGTCGTCACCGCGCGCCAGAATCGGCTCGTGCGCAAGATAGCGCCCGATATCGTCTGACAACGTGCTCGCCGTGGCGTAGCGGCGCTCGGGTTCTTTTTGCAGCGCTTTCAATGCAATGTTGTCCAGATCGCCAGCGAGCTGCTTGCGAAGCCGGTCGAGCGAAACGCTGCGGCTGGTAAAAATAGTGTCCGGCGTCCCGGCGGCCGAAACGGCCGTGCTCGGCTTTCGAGGATCACTTTCGATAATTGCCGCCTCATAGTCGCGCGCGGTTACCAGTGGCACGCCGTACGGTGATGCGCCGGTCATCAATTTGTAAAGCAGAATGCCAAGCGCGTAGACATCGGTTGCAACCGAGATCGGTTCGCCACGAACCTGTTCCGGACTCGCATACTCCGGCGTCATTGCGCGCATGCCCTCGCGCGTGACGGCCATCGTTTGCTGGTATGCCTCGGCCTCGAGGAGCTTGGCGATGCCGAAGTCGAGAAGCTTCGGATTGCCATTGGCATCAACCAGGATATTGTTCGGCTTCAAGTCGCGATGTACGACGAGATTGCGGTGCGCGTAGTCCACCGCAGCACAGACTTTGCGGAACAAGCCGAGGCGCTGGTCAATGGACAGCTTGTTATCGTCACAGTGTTGATCGATTGGCAAGCCGTCAACGTATTCCATGACAAGGTAGGGAAGACCATCGTCGGTCGAGCCGCCATCAATCAACTGCGCGATGTAGGGATGATTGAGATTCGCGAGAATCTGGCGCTCGGCGCGGAAACGACCAATTGCTTCGGTCGCCAATAGCTGCGCTGCCATGACTTTTATTGCTACTGTCTGTGCATATTGCCTGTCGGCACGCTCAGCCAGGAACACGGCTCCCATGCCACCGCCCGCGAGCCGCCTGGTAATTGTCCATACGCCGAACGCGCGACCAATAAACGGATCTTTCGCGGCGCCCGCCAACGAATTAACGGTTATCGAAAGCGGGGAGCGCGAGCCGTCGCCATTGTTGGCATCGGCGGCCAGCAAATCGCGCAATTGCGACGCGAGTTCCGGTTCGTTCTCGGCAAATTCCCTGAGAAAAGATTCGCGCTCGTCGCCGTCGAGGGCGACCGCGCGCTGAAACGCGGATTCAAGTACTTGCCAGCTGTCGTCGACCATCGTGCAAATGTACCCGGTTTCGCCACGGCCTGTCCGGTGAAATCGACAAATCATTGAAATATATAAGTTTAAAGGCGTTGCTCAGGTCCGGCGCAGGCGTAAAATCGTGCTCCCCGGCCGCCCGCAAACGGCGGCAAAGCAACCGTCGACCACCGGAGGCCGCAATGACTCATTTGATTTCTGTTCCCGTTCTTCTCGGCATTTCAGCCTTTGCGTTGTCGACGGCACAGATGCATTTGCCATCGGATTTTGCACTGCAGGCTGAGCGCCACAAAATTGCCGGTTTCGGTGGCCATAACAAGGGCCGGTTTGAAGTCGAGCAGTTCCACGGCGAGTTCACTCGCGGCGAATCACGTTTCAGTATCAAGGACACGGCATTCGTTTCGAACAAGGGCAAGTCGTCATTCACGCTGCGCGATGCGAATGCGACGGAAATCGTCAGTGCCAATTGCATCATGCGAAAAAACGCCGTGACGATCGGCATTGTCACCTTCGATCCAAAGAAGCTGTCGTATCAATGCGAGTTCGTTTCTGCCGGGCAGTCCCTCGGGCCGCGACTTGTCCTGGGTCAACCCAAAGCTGTCGGCACCAAAGAAAAGCTGTTTGCGAAGGATCTTCGTCGTGGAGAAGCAACGCTTTTCGACCAGCCGCTACTGGTTGAATCGGTGCATCGCTACAAGGGCTCCAAATTTCAGTCCCCGGCGGCGGTTGGCTATCTCCTTCTGAGCGGTGAACAGCTCGTAGCCGCATTGGAGTTGACGGATGTTAATCCGACATTGCTGGTGTTGCCCGATCTCGGCGAAGAGTTGCGACACAGCGTATTGGCCACGGCACTCGCGCTTGCCGTATTTCGCGATCCCGCCGACTCGGCCCTGGAGGATACGTTTTAAAGTCTAGAATCCGAGTTGCTGCAATGCATCGTTAAACCGTGAACGCATTGGTTCGGACTGCATCGGAAACGAGCGAAAGAAATCCGTGCGTCGCAGTAGCGGGTTACGTTTGCGAACATCCGCAGCCCACGCTTGCGCTTCTGCCTTGTTGCCGACCAGCATCTGTGCGCCGGCAGCAATCATTGCGATCAGTACATGCGCACCCGGCGATCGTGCGGCACGCTCGGTCCAGACAATTGCTTCAGCCTCTTCGCCCAGCGCGATATGCGAGAAGCCGCGCGTCCCCAGCATGGCGTAATACAGCGGGTCCAAAGGACTCAGGCACATTGCATGGTCGACCTGGTTGCGGCCTTCCAGCTCGGCTCCACCGAGGGTGTTTGTCCAGGCCAGTGCATAGAAACCCTGAGCGTAGTTCGGACTGAGTGTGGTTGCGCGCTCCAGCCAGGAGCGAGCCCGTTCCAGGTCAGACTGCAACCAAAAACTTCGTCCCATGGTGAAATTAACAAACGGGTCCAGCGGATCGATATCGAAGCCGCGCTGCGCGCAGCTGCGTGCGAGTCGGACCTCGCCCGGGATGTCATTGGTCTGGCGCATAAATGCCGTTTGAAAATGTACGAATGAAAGGCCGGCGTGCGCCCGTGCAAATTCCGGATCTCTCTCTACGGCATGCGCAAACAAATTGGCCGCTGCTGCGTTGTCACTCTGATTAAATCGATACAGATGTTGCAAGCCAAGGTGATACGCAGACCATGCATCCAGATTGGCGCTTGTAACCAGCCGCGCGTTTGCCGCTTCGTGCAAGGGTATATGGATTTCAAGCGAGGTCAGGATTTTTGATCGAATCTCCTCGCGCACCGCATGAACGTCATCCAGGTAGCCGGAATAACGCTCTCCCCAGACGACCTCGCCACTACGCGTGTCGACCAATTCAGTGTAAACGACAAGCTGTTTCCCCTTGATCTCGACATTGCCGGCGAGGCAGTAGCGTACGTTGAGCAGGGCGCCGACTTCTCGCAGGTCCTGGTCGGGATCCCGAAAGCGAAAAGATGACCCTCGGGCAATGACAAGCAACCAGCGCAGCCGAGCGAGTTCTGTAATCAGTTCATGTGGCAAACCGTCGGCGAGCGTGTCATAGGGGCCGGATTGACCGACCACGTGAAACGGCAAAATGGCGATTGCGGGTCGCGTTGGTGATGTTGGCTCTGAAGCGGCCGAATCCACATTGTTATCGCTTGTCGAAACGGTACTGGTATCAGGCGCGGCGCGAACCTCGGCGACAAAGCGAAATCCCCGTCCATGGATTGTCTTGATACATCGCTGTGCCTTGCCGTCATCGTCGATGACGCGCCGTGCTGATTTGATACGGCTTGCCAGCGCGGCGTCGGTAACGACGCGCCCGTCCCATAGCTTCTCAAAAAGCTCGGCCTTGGGTATGAGCCGCTCGCGGTGTTCGATCAGGTAGGCCAGGAGTGCGAATACCTGGGGTTCCAGCGGGCATGGGACGCCATTTTTGCGCAGCTCAAACAGCGCCATGTCGAGCTCGAATGTACCAAAGCGGTAGTTCATCGCATTGAGCATAGAACACTTGCCAACCAACGCCTAGAAACCTCCATGAAATCTCCATGCGGTCTCCAAGCTTGTGTGAAGCGGTGGGTGTCAAATAGGTCCATCGGCGGGACGACTGCCATGACAGCAGAAAGGATCACGATATGAAGCATCTTCGAAACGAATTACCGACGCGCCTTCACGAAGGTGACATCTGTATCCAGGCACAGGATTGGGGCGATATGAATATTGCCCGTATCCGACTGCCAAAAGGAGCCGATGCCAAGCCATTGCTCGAGGGATTGCCACGCGATCATTGCCAGTGCCCGCACTGGGGGGCCGTCCTGAAAGGATCCATCCACGTTCGCTACGAGGACGGGCATGAGGAAACGGTTCGCGCCGGGGAAGTTTACTACTGGCCCCCTGGGCACACGGTCAGGGTGGACGAGGACTATGAGTCCATCGAATTCAGCCCGAGTGAGGCGATGGGCGAAGTGATAGACCACCTGAACAAGAAACTGGCAACTTAAAGGAGACATTCATGCCACTAGTAACCATTGACGTAATTAAAGACGTATTCACGCCGCAGCAAAAAGAGCGGCTGATCGAAAAAGTGACCGCTGCGATGATCGAGGTTGAGGGCGAAAACATGCGTCCTGTAACCTGGGTGCGCATTAACGAGTTCGAGAGCGGTGACTGGGCTATCGGTGGACAACGCCTGTCAGCGGCGGATGTTCATTCAATGGCGAAAGGCAAGGTAGCCTAGTTTCACCGGCGATCTTGCGAGGGTCCGTTCACAATCTAGTGACGGCGCGATAGCACCATCCTCGCGGCATTGAAGCCGGGTGCACCGGTCACTCCGCCGCCTGGATGTGTGCCTGCGCCGCACAAATACAAGCCGTCGATCGGTGTCTTGTAGTGCGACCACTTCGGCAAGGGACGCATGAAAAACATCTGCTCCAGCGAGATATCGCCGTGAAAAATATTGCCCTCGCTAATGCCAAAGCGGGCTTCGAGGTCGGGTGGTGCGAATACGCGCCGGGCGATGATCGCGCCGGGAACGTTGGGTGCATAGCGCCCGATAATTTCGGTGACTCTGTCGCCCAGTAATTCGCGCTGCGTGTCCCAGTTGCCGTTCTGCAGCCGGTAGGGAAGGTACTGCACAAAACAGGTCAGCATGTGTCGCCCCTGGGGCGCAAGCGTATCGTCGACATTGGATGCCAACACGCAGTCTACCCACAGGTGATCCGGTAATTGTCCGCGAGCGGCTGTATTGTAGATGTCCTCGGCTTCCGCCAGCGTCGGGATCAGGGTAAACAATGAGCGCTCAGACTTGCTGTGACTGTCCGGCATGCCCTGCACACGCGGCTCTTCCGACAACACGAAATTAACTTTGCCGGCTGGCCCGTCCATCCGGATATCGGCGATACTTTTTCGAAAATCCGCATCCAGTTCAAAAGCATCGACCAGCCCGAGAAATGTTCGCTTCGGATCGGCATTCGACATCACGATGTTTGCGTCAATGCTGTCACCTGACTCGAGTGTCACGCCGCTTGCGCGCCGATTCGCTACATTGATGCTCCTGACTGCCGCATCGGTTCGAATCTCGACGCCCAAATCAACACAGGCAGCCCTCATCGCTTCGGTGATCGCACCCATGCCCCCGATGACATGGCCCTGCCAGGCCTGTTGTCCGGCATCGCCGCCGCTCAGCAAATGAAACAACAGTCCCATGGCGGTCCCCGGCTGGTACGGGCCGCCATGTTTGCCGTACAGGCTGTTCGAGAGGATCAGCCGTTTAAGCTTGTCGGATTCGAAATTTCGGTCAAGAAATTCCCCGAGCGAGCCGGTCAGGAAACGTACAAGGCCGCTGATGTCTTCGCCGGAGAGTCCCTTGAAGCGCCGCAACAGGCGCCAGCCTTCGGTCAGTTTGCGGGCACCCTTCGCGTAGACATCGGGCGGTGGCTCAAGAAAGAACGGCTGCAGGTAGGACGCCAGTTGCTTCAGTTCTTCCTCGACGGCAAAGAAGCGATCGACATCATGCGGTGCGACGCGCTGCAACTCCTGCCGCATTCGCGTCATGTCGGACCACCAGGACACAACGTCCCGGTCTTCAAAGGCGGCTTGCACCCCCGGACTGCAGGCCACCATTTTCAATCCGTAACTGGCGAGCTTCAGATCGCGGATGATTTCCGGTCGCAACATACTGGCGATGTAGGATGCAGTCGATACACGGCAACCCGGTGCAAGATCGGGATCGACTTCCTCCGTGACGGCGCAGCCGCCGACAATGTGTCGTCGTTCCAATACAACCACTCGCTTGCCAGCCCGGGCAAGATAAGCGGCCGCTGTAAGTCCGTTGTGACCAGCACCGACGATGGCAATATCGTATTGCATAGTTACGCTCAAAGGGGTTGAATGTCACAGCATATATGACTTCCGAACATCAGCAACTCGAAGCCACACTGCCGGGCAGCTACTACCTGGACGATGCGCATTTTTCGCTCGAAAGTGCGCGCATTTTTCATGCGGAATGGTTCTGTGCCGGACGCGTAGAAGGGCTCGACCAACGTGGCGACTACCGCCTCGTTAACGTCGCGGGCGAAAGTATCCTCGTGGTTCGGGATACTGCGCTGCATGCGTTTCACAATGTGTGCCGGCACCGCGGTGCGGAACTCGTGCCAAGCCCTGATGCAAGAGAACAAAGCGGGCGATTTGCAGCTGGCATTCGTTGCCCCTACCACTCCTGGAACTATCGTTTGAACGGTGAGTTGCACAGTACGCCGCACCTGGACGTCGACAAGGCCTGCCTCGGCTTGCGTCCCGTGGAGGTCGATGTCTGGGCCGGCTTCCTGTTTTTGCGACTGGTACCCGGCAAGCAATCCCTGCTCGAATCTCTGGATGCGATCCCGCGTCGGGTAAAGAACTACGACCTCGGCGCCTTGCGCGTTGGACACACTATTGACTACGACGTCGCGAGCAACTGGAAGGTGATCCTGGAGAACTACAACGAGTGTTACCACTGCGGCGGTGTGCACCCTGAACTCTGCAGGATAGTACCGGCATTTCGCATGCAGGGCGGTGCGGATCTCGACTGGGAGGCCGGCATTCCACAAAAGGATGGCACCAACACATTCACGTTGTCCGGCACGACCAATCGGGCACCGCTTCCGGGTCTCGACAGCAATGAGCAACAGCGCCACAAGGGAGAGCTGATTTACCCAAACTTCATGCTCAGCCTGTCAATGGATCATGCCGCTGCTTTTTATCTGTGGCCGCGCTCACCTGGGCGAACCGAAATTCGATGTGAGTTCCTGTTTCATCCTGACGAGATGACTCGCGAGGATTTCGATGCAATGGATGCGGTGGAGTTCTGGGACCTGGTAAACCGGCAGGACTGGAAAATCTGCGAAAGCGTGCAGCGAGGCATGGGATCGTCTTCGTTTACATCGGGGTTCTACGGGCCGATGGAAGACCTGAGCCTGGATATTCGCAACTACGTTCGAGAGCGGCTCGAGTAACGTCCATCCAGCCGCTTGATCAGGGCGCGTTGATACGAAATCCGGTTCAACCGATCAACCCAATCGATGGCTGACTCACCGCAAGATTGTACCTGTTGTTCGCCCTGCAGATTGCCCGAGTTGCCGGACATCTCGCCGTCGTTCGCGTTGGTCTCTTGTTGTGTCATCTGCTGTCCACTCAGATCTTCTTATAGTGGATTTCATGCTAGGTAATCCGCCTGCGGCTGTCCAATATTTCGCTTGTGTTACGGCACAAGCACCGCGAGCTAAAGTATCGCGAGGCTCACACTGGCCAGCAGCGCGCCCATTGCCGCGCCGACGACGACGTCGCTCGGGTAGTGCAAGCCAAGGATGACGCGCGATGCGGCGACCAGCATCGCGAAACTAATAGCGATCGGCGCAAGAGCCGGCTCGAACTGTGACAACAGAATCGTGAAGCTGGTGGCGTGCAAGGTGTGGCCGGACGGAAAACTGTAGCGGTCAAGCGGCGCAGTTCCGCAAAGGATGTCGCTATGGTTGATAAAAGGCCGCTCCCGGACCATGCGATTCTTCATCCGCTTGTAGAGAAATACCCCGGCGGCACCAGTTACTGCCATCTGCAGGACTGGCGTTAAGGCCCGGGGGCCCTGCAGGACGACCAACAGACCCGCCAGTGCCGCCCAGAAGCCACCGTCGCCAAGACGACTGACTGCTGAGAAAAAACGGCGTATCCACAAGCGATGACTGAGTTTGTTGATAGAAAGGCATAGCTCACCTTCGATGTCGTTGAAATAGTTGATAACCGGGTACATGGGTGTTTCCAGAGTCCTGCAGTGCGGCAAGTTTCGCGGTGCCATGCGAAAGTTCGATGAAGGTGCCGTGACACTTGCATGACACCCGCCGGTCCCGGTTACCAAAAGTTCATGAGGCTGAAAAGACACCGTCACAAAGTGTGTCGAGAATCCCACGGCATGCGTATAGCCATCGCGACAGATGCCTGGTCGCCCCAGGTCAACGGTGTCGTCACAACGCTCAGCCAGACACGCGAGGAATTGATCGCGCAGGGACATGAGGTACTGATGATTACCCCCGAGGGGCGCAGGACAATAGCCTGCCCGACCTATCCCGAGATTCGACTCGCGCTGTTCGCCGGGCGGCGCATTGGCAGAGATCTTGATTCGTTTCAGCCGGACTGCATACATATCGCGACCGAAGGTCCAATTGGACTGATAGTGCGCCGTTATTGTCGGGTTCGCGGTCTGCAGTTTACGACGGCCTATCACACGCAATTCCCGGAATACGTTCGGGCGCGCGTGCCGGTACCCGTGGGTTTGACCGTCAGAGTGCTGCGCTGGTTTCACGGCCCCGCGGCACGAACCATGGTCCCCACACCGGGCGTGCAACGGCTATTGGAAGAGCGGGGATTCGACAACGTAGTGATCTGGACTCGCGGCGTTCGCTGCGATGTTTTCAGCCCGGACGATCCGTTCGCTTACGACCTGCCCAGGCCGATCTGGATATACACCGGCCGTGTTGCTGTGGAGAAGAATATCGGCGAATTCCTGGACCTGGACCTGCCGGGCAGCAAGGTTATTGTCGGCGATGGACCGGATCGCAAGCGCCTTGCCGAGGCGTATCCGCAGTGCCATTTTCCCGGCTATAAATTCGGTCGTGATCTTGCTCGACACATTGCCGGCGCCGACGTGTTCGTATTCCCGAGCAAGACGGATACTTACGGTATCGTCATGCTGGAAGCTATGGCCTGCGGCTTGCCGGTGGCCGCATTTCCGGTTACCGGACCGATAGACGTGGTTCGCCACGGGCAGACGGGTGTTCTGAACACCAATCTCAAGCACGCCTGCAAGTCGGCGCTGGGACTCGATGCCGGGGAGTGTCGGCGTTATGCGGAGTCGCGTAGCTGGCGGAATTCGGCCGAGCAATTTGTGTCGCACCTCGCTGTCAATGGTAGATCCGGTTCGGACGGTCGCGGAAAATCGCCGGCAACTGACACCACTGTATATGGGAAATTTGATCAAGCTTTCTCTGCAAATCGCTGAAAACCCTTACATAGCAAAAATGCGTCGTTTGGGCGGCCTCCAGATCCGAAGCCAGCATTGCTATGCTGCCAGTCAACAAACAAAAACAAAAACGATCCGCAATTCCAAGCAAGAACGCCGACCGTAGGTTTTTCGCATCTGGTTGCCTTACCGGTCGGGCCCCGAGTCATTCAAACTTTGGAGCAAACTGGCAATGCAATTATCGACGACTTACAAAACGGTAGCGCTGTTCCTGGCGCTGTGCGGTTGTATGACCGCGAACGCGACGATGGTTCAACAAATGAATCTCGGCGAAATGACCATCAACGCAGACAAGATTTTTCGCGGCACCGTGGTCTCTGTGAAAAGCGGTACGGTCACTGCCGGTGGCAGCGAACTTCCGACGGTTAGCTACACGCTGCGTGTTACTGAAACCTTCAAAGGTAATACCCGTGCGCCCGGTGGCAAGGCTGGCGACGTTGTCGTCGTCACAATGCTGGGCGAGATCAAGTCCGCAAACGTCGATGGCGACATCCGACGCTTCGTTCCTTTTCGGCCGCCGAACCTCGAGAACGGCAAGGAATACCTGCTGTTCACGACTGCTCCCAGCGCATTGGGGTTGTCGATGACCGTCGGCGTAGGCCAGGGCACATTCCGTTTTCTCGATGGCGACTTTGTGCTCAACGACGCCAAGAATTCGGGCCTGTTCAGAGACATGGACAGTACCGGAATGCCCGAACGCGGGGCGATACCGTACTCGGCGATTGCCGAGCGTATCCGCAGCCTGACAGCTAACTAGGGGGGCGCACAATGAAACTCACAACTACAAAAAACATGATTCGCTCCGCGATCGCAATTGTCGGACTCGTTGTTTCCTCGACTGCGCTGGCGGGTGGCCCACTGGCGGTATGTAATACGGGCCAGCCTTTTGCCTGGCCTAATGGCGGATCCAATGTGCCGTTTAATCCGGACCAGGGCAGTCTCGGCGTTCTCGACAACGCGATGGCAACCCAGGCCGTCAGTGACGCGTTTCAGGCCTGGGGCGACGTAGCCACGGCGACCATCAGCTACCAGAATGCCGGCACGCTGGCTGTCGATGTCGATGTGACAAACTTCGGCCCCTACTATTCGCCCGCCGCACCCGACGGTGTATCGGCGATTGTGTTCGATGACACCGGAGAAATCTTTGACACCTTGTTCGGACCCGGCTCCGGCATCCTCGGCTTTGCAGGACCCGAATGGCTGAACTTTGCCAGCTGCGAAATCCTTGAAGGTGTGTCGTTCCTGAACGGACCTGCGATCGGCACGCTTGAAGGGCTGCTCGATCTGATGGTGCACGAGTTTGGTCACTACTCGAATCTCGCGCATTCGGAAGTCAATGGCCAGCTATTCATCGGTGTCGGCGACAGCAGCGGCCCCGGTGTCTCGAATACGTTTGGCAATCCGCCGTTTCCGGATCCTGCCGATATCATCGAGACGATGTATCCCTTCCTGTTCAGCAATATTGATCAGCGATCAAGAACGCCGCATGCCGATGACATCGCCAGTCTTTCGCGTATCTATCCGACAGCCGACTATGCAGCGACAACCGGTAGCATAAACGGCAGCATTTACCTGGGTAGCAGCAGGGTGACCGGTGTGAACGTCATCGCGAGAAACATTGATGACCCGTTCGTCGATGCGGTTTCCGGAATCAGCAGTGATCAGACTGATGACTTCTCCCAGGCAAATCCCTTCACCGGTCTTTACAATCTTGGCAACCTGACGCCCGGTGCACAGTACGCGGTTTACGTCGACGAGATTCTTGCAGGTGGTTTTAGTACGCCGCTCAGTACACCGTTGCCCGGTGAAGAAGAATTCTGGAACGGTGCCAATGAATCCAGTAATTCACTCACGGATATCGCAACTGAGTTTGAGGCTATAACGGCAGCGGCTGGCGCGCCGGTGAACGGTATCGATATCCTGTTCAACACGCCGCCGCCGGGGCTGCCCCTGCCGATCTCGGACGACGGCAATGTACAAATTCCACTGCCCTTTGAATTCTGTGTTGCGGGTCAGGCTTACGATTCGGTGTTTATCAATGGCAACGGTTTCCTGACGCTGGGTACGGCGGCAACCGTCTCGACGTTCTTCGAAAATCCCGCGGATTTCCTGAGTGGCCCACCGCGTGTGGCCGCATTCTGGGATGACCTGAACCCGGAAGAGGGCGGCAGCGTCATTTATGAGCAAACCGACCGTACATTCACCGTCAGCTGGGACTCGGTGCCAGAATACGCCCTGGGTGGCGCAAACTCGGCGACCGTAACGATGCGTGACAATAGCTCGCGGTGTACTACCGGCGGGAGTGGTGACGACGACGACCTTGAGAATGGATTCGGTTCATTCGGTGGCGGTAATCACCACGGCTATTTCTTCGGTAACGATGTGAAAATATCGCACGGCGAGATTTCTTCTACTGATGGCCTGGTTGGCGTCAGCTCCGGTGCGTTTGCGACCAGCGGCTTTGAAGAAGAGGTCGATCTGAGCAGTCGTAGCCGAGATGGCCGCAGGCCGCTGAGCATGTATTTCGACGCGGCAGTCTATGAACAATTCACAGAAAGTGATGTCGATGTCGCGAATGGACATATCAGCTTTATTGGTGTCGGCAATCGTTTCCGCGATCGCTTCGAGCACAATGACAGCATCGACCGGGCCGCGAGAGTGTCACTGCCGTTCGACAGCATTAATACGGCATGGAAGTTTACGAGTATCGCGCCATCGGCTGACGATATCGATTTCTACCAGTTCAGTGATGAACTTGAAGCCGGTACGACACTGGTTGCCGAAGTCCTGACAGGTCAGATCGATAGCGTCATGGGCTTGTATCGCTGCGAGACGACATCGCGAGGCAGCAGCGGCTGGTGGTACAAGCCGAAGCCGCGCTGTGATGCATCGACCGCAGAGCTTGTTGCTTTTGACGACGACGGTGGCAACAATCTCCTGTCGCGCATCGTCTACGAAGTTCCGGAAGATGGTACTTATGCGCTGGCGGTCACGTTCTGCTGTGACTATGATTTCGACGGCGTCGATCCCGGGCAGGGTGACCCGCTCGATGGTGGTCGCTACGTGCTGGATGCATTCGTCATCGATGGCGTGCTGCTCGAACTCGGCGACGAATCGTTCCAGGAGGTTGCTCTGGGCTTCGATTTCCCGTTCCAGGGATCGACGTACAACAGTGTGTTCGTCAACTCGAACGGCTACCTGACTTTCGGCGACGGTGAGATTTTCAATTACATCCCCAGTGTCGCGGGTCTGGAGACCGGCCTGCCTCGAATTGCGCCGCTATGGATTGACCTGGATCAAAGCAGCGCCGGCATGATCCTGGCGTCAAGCGATACGGGCTCCCTGACCGTGAGCTATATCGGTGTTCCGGAGTATTTCTTCGGTGGCTCAAATACCTTCTCGGTAACACTGGATTCCAGTGGCAGCGTATCAATGTCCTTCTCCGGACTGACGGCGCCGGAAGGCCTGACGGGCGTTGCGGCGGGTGGCGGTACGCCGGGTACAGCGGTTGACTTGTCCACCAGTACGACCTGGCCAGTCGCTAACTCGACCTACGAACTGTTCGACTTCATCGCGAGTCCCTTCGATCTGGATGGCGCGACTTTGACGTTTGAGTAGCAAAGCGGGCGGGCCTTCGGGCCCGCCGTCTTTCTAGCAGCCACGTGAATAGAACCAGGCGTTGGGCTTGCCCTGCCGACCATAGGCGGGCACCCAACCGGTGAGGCCCGGTTTCGATTCGCCTCCCAAACAGGGGTCTGTTACGAGCACCTCGACCCGGAACCAGGGCATGCCCCCAATTTCAGCAACCTCCAGGACGTCGAGCGAGGATTCGTGGCGCTCGTCGCCGGTGGCTAATACCTTGCGGACCGGGATTCCTGCGCCGGCCTCGGGCCAGACCAGGCCGCTCCACTCACTGGTCAGGTAGGCAAGGCGTCGCACAGGCAATTGCGGGTAGGGAAACCAGGTGCCGGCGTCTTCCGCGGCGATCCAGCCGAACCCGTCGTTGAGTTGCACTCGGTACCAGCCGGGAAGCTTCGCAACGACGACCGCGCCTGGCTGTTCATAGGCAAATTCTCTTGACGCGACATCATCGTAGGAATGGATCGCTTCGACCCGCGACGATGACCGCGCCGGTTGCGCGTAAACCTCGACAAATCCACCGTGGGCGAGCGCCTTCAGATCCAAAAGGCCGATGAATTTTTCGTTCTCCGGGTCCGATGCATCGGGTGCATTTGCGGAAACGTCGCGCAGTACCTCGAGACCAAAATAGGCATTCAGCTGTCCTGCAACAAAACGCGCCGGCACATCGACAAAGCCGACCGGTTCGTCAAGACGGGTAGACAGATGCACACGCGTGCCATTGCAGCTGTTGACCCAAAGGTGCCCGGCGTTGCTTTCGTCGGGTTCTGCAAAGACCACGTAGATTGCGTTGATGTCGGGTTGCAGGCCGCAAGCCGCTGTGGAGGATTCCGTTGCCAGTCGGACAATCGACCCTTTCACCTGTGCCGGGTTGCCGCCTTTGTAGGGCGATGCCAGCAGCTCGAATTCGAGCGCACGATGATCGTCCTCTATTGTAGCGACGACGAGTTTTGCCGTGGCCACGAATTCCGCACGCTGAAAATAGTCGGCGAACGGCAATTGCGCGCAGCGACAGGCCAACGCCGGTGCGGGCATTGCGAGTAACAACAAGATGAGAGCGCCAACAAAGCGCATCAAAGTTTTTTTCTCATGGCCCAGACGAACAGGAAGCCGAGAAGAATGCCGACCGGCGCAAAAATGAAAGGTCCGATTATGAATTCAAGGCCATGGGGGAATCCCAGGAACTGGCGGGCAGGCAGATATTTTGGCCAGAATTCGAGGTTGACAAACACGGCGACCAGCAACACCGGAATGGCGCCTCCCGTTGCGTAGGCCGCGGACCCGGACCAGGATTTTCGCACGAGCTTTCTGATAAGCAACAACAGGCTGACCAACAGCAAAGGCAAGAGTCCGAGGACACCGATGACGAACAGGTTGTTCTTTTCCGCCCGGTACTGTTCCCCGATCGCCGGGATAATCGAGAGTAAATCCATACCCCGGAATAAACCGGAGGCGATGAACACGAGCGCGGGAATACATATCAGGGCGACAGCCGAGGCGGCCAGCACTTGCGTCGTTGTCATTTGTCTGGCCAGCATTGCCGACATTGTATTGGCAGTTCGAAAGTCTATGCAAACTTCAGTATTGCGCGACCATTGAACTTTTTCGCCCAGTCGCCGAGCTTCTCGGGCTTCATGGCGGCGCTGTACAAGTAGCCCTGGGCATAGTCATAGCCACACTGCTTGAGGAATGTGGCATCGGCAGCCGTTTCGACACCCTCAGCGACGACTTTCAGGCCTAACGCGTGGGCCATCTGCACGGTCGATTCGACAATGACCTTGTCTCCGTCGTGATCCTGCATATTCATGACAAACGACTTGTCGAGTTTCAGCGCGTGCACCGGCAGGTCTCGCAAATAGGCCAGTGAGGAGTAGCCAGTGCCGTAATCGTCAATCGATATCAGCGCGCCCAATTCGCTTAGCATCCGAACGACCTTTAACGCTCGTTCCGGGTCGACCATCATCGCGCTCTCGGTAATCTCGAGCTCAATGGCCTCGGGATCGACACCGGCGCGGGACATCAGCTCACCAATGCGTTCGGGAAAGGCATAGTTTTGCAGCATTCGAGCCGACAGGTTGATTGCAACACGCAGCGCGAGACCTTCTTCGCGCCAGGCAACACTCTGCCTGAATGCCTGGATCAATGTCCATTCGGTCAGCGGCTGAATCATGTCCGTCGATTCGGCCATCGCAATAAACTCATCGGGCCGTACAGCACCCAGCTCGGGGTCGTGCCATCGAAGCAGTGCTTCGACACTGTCAATGCGTTTGGTCGCGAGGTTTATCTGTGGCTGGTAGTGCAACTCAAGTGTCTCATCGGCAATGGCCCGGCGAAGCTTGCTCGCGATTGCCAGCCGGCGAACGCTGTGGTGATCCTTTTCCGCGCTGTAATATTCAAAACCAGTACCATTGCGTTTTGCGACGTACATGGCGACGTCCGACTGCTTGAACAGGGTCTCAGCGTCTTTCGCATCTTGGGGAAACAATGCGATACCGATACTAAGACCCACGTCAATGGCGACGCCGCCTGTTTCAATCGGTTTCTTCAGACATTCGATGAGTTTTTTCGACAGTTGCGAGATGTCATCGACACTCGTAAACCGGTCGACAACAAGGGCGAACTCATCACCGCCGATTCGTGCAATGAAACCACCGTCTTGAGCGACACTGGCAAGGCGGCGAGCTACCTCGTGCAAAACATAGTCACCAACATTGTGGCCGAGGGTGTCATTGACCTCTTTGAATCGATTGAGGTCGATCATCATCAGCGCGACAGATTCATGATCGCGTTGTCGTGCAAGCCTGGTGTCAAGATGTGCCGCGAGCGCCGGGCGGTTTGGCAGAGTAGTCAGAGGGTCGTGTGTGGCCTGAAATTGCAATTGCCGGAGTTGTGCCTTTCGCTCGCTGATATCACGAATGATTGCGGTATACAGGTGCTCGTCATTCAATTGCACACGGCTGATTGATACATCGATCGGAAATATATCGCCATGGGCTGTGCGGGCATCAAGTTCAATGACTCGATTGGACAGGTTGGCCAGCGAACCCGGCAGATCGCTATCACCTTCGTTGACCAGGCCCGGTACGAATTGCAGCAGCGAAAGGCCCACAAGCTTTCCGTTATCGAAACCGAAGAGCTGATGAGCGGAAGGGTTGGCCGTTTTGATGGTTCCTGTTTCGTCGATACAGATTATGCAGTCCGTCGACGACAGAACAACGCTCTTCAAGAGCGCATCGCGCCGCCTGAAGCCGATCGCATAGGCTATCGACCGGAGGGTTACGGATTCGAGCGACTGCAGCGTCGCCAACAGGTATGCCATCAGTGCGCCGACCGAAAACGGCAGAACACTAATGATCATCGCGCTAAACGCGACAGCCGCGATCGAAGCGGCCGGAGCGATCGCCATCGCGAGACCGAGCAAAACCAGGTTTTCTCGCCACGAGCGCCGCCCAAACAGGAATCCAAGCAACGCGGTCCAGGCCGCAACCAGGGCCCAGAGAATGGCTGCCGGGATCGGCTGGTGAGGGCCCTGTCGCAGGGTTTCAAACGCGAGCGCCTCAACCACGACACCAGGGAGAGATTGATGAACCGGTACCGGCACCGTGTCGCCAAGTTCGATCGCCGTTGCACCGACAAGTACAGTCTTGTCGGCAAAATGGATCGCCGGAATCCTGTTCTCGAGCACATCAATGTAGGAGATGAACTCGAACGAAGCCGGGTCGATTGAATAGTCGATAAAAACCGCTTCTGAGCCGGTGATCGTTGTACCGCTGAGTCGGGCCGCTGCCGATGGCAGCTTGCCGTGATCGATCGCTGTTGTGGGCAGCATTCGCACCAGGCCATCAACACTGGGGATGAAGTTGACAGTCGCGATCTCAGCATGCCGGGCAAATGCCGGCAGCGGCCTGGTCAGGATGATCTCGGTGTCTACAGGCGAAGCGTATTGATAGAAAGCCGGCAACAGGATCGGCGACCCGCGCCAGTCGGCGAGCGCAGACTCAAGTTGCAGGTCGTCGTCCGGGTTGGATGTCGAACTGAAGTCAATGTCGAGAAACACATTGCGGGGAGATGCCGGTGCAATCTGCCGGATGAGGTCGGCATGGAAGCGTCTGGGCCACGGCCATTCGCGAAGGCCAGCAAGGCTTTTGGCATCAATGCCGATGATTACGACGTCGCTGTCGACCGGACGTTGCAGAAGCCGCATGCCGGCGTCGGCAATACTGAGTTCGAGTTTTCGCCCGAGTTCCGACTGAGCAACAAGCCACGCGGCGATGAATGCTGCGATTGCAATTAGCAGCGTGGAATGGCGACGCCAGTTCATGATCTACGGTCTAAAGGCCGAGGAGGCCGCCGAGATCCGGCACGGCATCCTCAACGACAACCACCGGGATGTCCACTTCAACCTCAGGAATGGCATCGATCTCCAGATCCAGCTCAACTTCGACAACGGCGTCGTTGATATCGACATCGACTATCGTGTCGCCCACGTCGACACCCACATCGATGGTTCCGGTGTCGAGTCCCGCATCAAGCGAAAGGTCACCGGCGTCAACGCCGGTATCGAGTGAGAGGTCGCCGGCGTCCAGGCCGGTATCGAGGGAAATGTCACCGGCATCCAGGCTGGTATCGAGCGAGAGATCTCCGGCATCCAGGCCGGTTTCGAGCGAAACATCACCGACATCCAGGCCGGTATCAAGGGTCAGATCGCCGGCATTGACACCGACATCAAGCGAAACGTCACCGGCGTCCAGGCCGGCATCGAGTGAAAGATTGCCGGCATTCACACCGACATCGAGCGCTACATCACCTGCATTCACGCCGACATCCAGGGACACCTTGCCAACATCCAGATCGACACCGAGGGACGCGTGACCTGTATCCAGGTTGACGCCGATTGTGCCATTGCCGAGGTCACCGCTGAGTCCCAGTCCGGCACCGGTTCCATCGCCGAGCTTGATACCGTCCGGATTCCCTTTCGACCCTGCACCCGAAGCGCCGCCCGCGTTGCCACCTCGCTCGTCGCCATCGGAGGTTGAAGTGCGCGCATCGGTTTGTGCGACAGGCTCACCATCGTCCATGTCGATGACAGTAATCCGTGTATCGTAACGACCACGTGTTGCAATCTGGCCTTCATACAACTGAATCACCTCATCGACATCCTCCGCTTCGATTTGCAGGTGACCTTCGAACAACGAAATAGTGGTCGCTTCGTTCGCGACGGTTACATCGAACTCCGTTCCTTTTATCACCGCAACCAGGTAGGGCGTCTCAACCCGAAGCTTGTTCGATTCGCGCGGTGCGACATCGTAGAACGCACTGCCTTTGTCCTGTACGACGCGCTGCAGAATCGAAGCCGCGTCCGGTCCGGCAAAAAACTCAAGCGCAGTATTCGATGCGATCGAAATTCTTGTTTCGTCCTGAATCAGAACGAGTGAACCGTCATCGCCGGTTGAAACGGTGGCCGGCAAACTGACGGTCATACCGTCCGATGGTGACAGCCACCGATCGTGGATACGAAGCTTCACTGCACCGGATGATTTTTCGACCAGCAGGTCCGGTGCCGTTTCTGCGATTGTCGCAGCGGCGAGCAATAAAGCCGCGACAGACAGCAATAATCGGCCAAATTTAATGGCTGAAGGGTGCTGCGTTTGCATCAGAACTTCCTAC
Source organism: uncultured bacterium (assembly GCA_963976365.1). Taxonomy (GTDB): domain Bacteria; phylum Pseudomonadota; class Gammaproteobacteria; order Steroidobacterales; family Woeseiaceae; genus UBA1847. The sequence goes on from CAXBKH010000020.1 coordinate 42,831, forward strand.
TGTCTCCAAGTAGCGACAGCTTATTGGAAACCGGTGCAAATGCGCTGTGAACGCAGTCGCAATCCACAAAATACCTGTTATCGGTTGTGAGAGCAGTCACAGCAAGCGGGCCCAAAAATCGCGACAATTAGGTGCATGAATAGCCTCGATTTTTTGCAGCCATTTTCCATAACAACCGATCGAGCTTCCGGGCTTCGATACGGTCGATGCCGGCTTAAGTTAATTTCCATAATGCTGGTGTGTTTTTATTGCATGACGAACACCAGCCTGGCGGATGAAAATCTCACCTCAGCGATCATTCGTGGCAGCACCAGCTATTCCTCGGCAGAACTGTTTACTATTTACAAGGATCGGCTCGGTCGCCCCCTGACAGGAAGTACCGCAAAAGAAATTGCTGAAGCGGTGCAACAGCGATACATCGACGACGGATTTGCGAAACCCGGATACAGAATTCTGGACTCGGGGCTCGAAACGCGCATTGTTCGAATTGGCTTGAGTGAAGCGAGTATTTCGAGAATTCAGATCAGTGGCAATGCAGGTCCGCATCGGCGCAGACTTGAATCAATCTTCAGTGGCGTTCCCGGATCGACTTCGCTACGACCGGACGAAGTACGGAATGGGGTGCGACTTGCTCGGCAGCTGCCTGGTCTGAAGCTCGGTGTATCAACTCAACCCGATATCGAGAACGACGGTGCTTTTATGTTAAAGCTCGATACTGAATTCAAGAAATTCGATGGCAACGCAAAACTCTCGAATCGGGGAACGACTGAGATTGGCCGCGAATTGCTGTTCGCAAGTTTCAACGGCCACGGCCTCTTCAATGCGGATATTTCCAGCGGCCTGTTTGCCGCGACAGCAGCGGATAGCGGCAAATACAAAAGCGGTGGTTTTTATTCCAGAATTGGCATCGGCGACAATGGCGCGAGCGCGCAAGTGCAGGGCTCACATTCGACGGTGGATATTTTTACCAGTGGTGTCGCGCTGGAGCAGCGACGGGATTTGTATTCGTTTCGCCTGAGTCGCTTTCTGACCCGGGGCGAGCCCGGTGATACATCGATCTGGGGGAAGTTTGAGCTTGATACCCTGGAGGTGGCCCAGGACGGTGCACCCACTCGCGAGGATCGATTGCGTAGCATTGAGCTGGGTGTATCGACCACAAAACGAGGCGGCTCCACAGTGAGTCGGATCAGCTTCGAAGTGGAGCAAACACTTTCGATTTTCGGAAGCAAGCAGATAAGCTTTACAGGGCCTGGCGACGTGCGGCGACCGGACTTCACCATCCTCAGGCTGCACTATGTCCGATCGGTGCAGCTCAATGAAGCCTGGTCTTTTCGCGGTGACGGTTACGCACAGCATGCGGAGAAAGTTCTGCCCTCGATAAAGCGCTTCAAAGTCGGGGCAATCGAATCGGTCGTGGCTTCGAAGCGGCAGCAGCTACCGGTGATCGCGGCCTCGGCGCCAAACTTGAGCTTCGCCGCCGACTGAGCGCCAGTTTCGGCATGCTCGGTACCGGCACTGCCTACAGCTATTATGATCTCGGGGCTGCCTGGAGGAACGACCAGGGCGGCCGGGAATCCGCAGCGTCGGCCGGCCTTGGGTTGACGTTTCGCGGCGAACGATGGTTGAGTTACCTGGAAGCCGCCAAGCCGCTGACGCATGCCGATGCCGATGACAACAAGGACGTTGCAGTGTTCTTCGAGATGTCATTTCAGTTCTGAGGTGGTGCCGCAGTCGTCGAAACTCGAATCGCGACTACTGTATTGTCATAGCCCGTCGGAATCAGTGCCAGGCCAAGGCCTGGCGCAAAACCATGGTTGGCACTGCTGATGCTGTTGCCTCCGAGAATCTCAATCGGTGAAACCAGGCGCACCAGGGGCCCGCCGACTGGCGTAATCTGCAGCGTCCCGTCAGGCTCAATTTCGATGCCGTCGATATCCGCAAGCCAGTCTGGTCCGATGGCTGTTACCGAATCATCAGCCAGGTCAACCTGCCACAGGCGCTCGCCACCAACGAACAGGCTTTCGCCATTGATGTGAATACCGTTGGCACCTTTGAATTGTGCACCGCCGGTCAATAGCGACTGCTGCCCATCGGCAGTGATGACGACGACTTCACCTCGCGCCGTATCGGTAACATAGATCGTGTGATTGTCCGCAACGGCAATGTCATTCGCGACGGTCGTGTTCATAGCAATGCTTGTCTTCAGACGATAGCCGGGCCATGAGAAAATCTTGACCTGGTTGTTATCAACGACATGCAACAGCCCGCCGACGAGCGCCATGCCGAGCGGGGCATCCAGCTTGTCGACGATACGCCAGTCAAGCGCGCTACCGTTCTTATCAAGCAAACTCAGAAACCCGTTCCCGGTGGTACCAAAGCCGCAGACGTTTGACACCAGGAACGTGTCGTCGGGCAGAGGTAATACTGTCTCCGGTTCGCAGTATTCGCCTTTGCTTATCCAGGCAATGTCCGCGTTTTCCGCGTCGGGCATGCCGGCGCCAAGCTGGGTCGCAAACAGTAGGGTGAAAAGGCCTTGCATGGCGCGATCATAGCAAAGCCGTTATCGCGTTAGTTGCCGCCTGGCAACTCCCCGTGCACCACGCGCCCTGCAAACATCGTCATCAAGGCGGTTGTCTCGGAAATGTCCTTGGGCTCTATCTCGAACAGGTTCTGATCCAGTAGCACCAGGTCCGCATACTTACCCACCTCAATCGAACCGGTATCCTTATCCCGCCGGCTGACAAATGCGGCGTTGATTGTGAATGCAGCCAGCGCCGATGCCAGGTCAATGCGTTGTTCCGGAAGAAAGGCATCGATTTCATCGTTGATGGCACTTTTTCTCGTAATCGCTGTTTCGATTTGCGGATAGGGGTTTGCCGTCGATACCGACCAGTCACTGCCAAACGCTACCGTCGCACCGGTATCGAGCACCGACTTGATCGGGTACATCCAGCGAGCCCGCTCTTCGCCAATGAAGGGTATCGTCAGCTCTGTGATGTATTCATCTGCATAGGCCCATAGCGGCTGGAAGTTGGCAACGACGTCGAGCTCCCTGAATCGTGGAATGTCGGCCGGGTCGATCATTTGCAGGTGAGAAATGTGGTGGCGATGCCCGAGTGCACCATTGTCGATCAAGGCCTCCTCGATGGCGTCGAGTGACTGCCGCACCGCGGCGTCGCCAATTGCATGGAAATGCACCTGGAATCCTTCGGCATCGAGCTCGCTGACCACGGTTTTCAATAACTCGGGATCGATCATCGGGATGCCCTTGGTACCGCTCGGGACAAGATAGGGCTCCAGCATCGCGGCGGTGTAGTTCTCCATCACGCCATCCTGCATAACCTTGACAGTCCGGGCGTCGAATGCGTCGCTGGTGTACTTCTCGCGCAATGCGACCAGTTTTTCAATCTGCGACAGGTCCTCGCGGTTCTCCCACCAGAGGGCGGCGACGACACGCAGGCTCAACTCACCGTGGTCAGCGAGCTCGGTATACGCTTTAAGATGGTCCTCGTAAACGATCGCGTCCTGGATACCCGTGATGCCGTAACTGTTTAGCAGGTCGACGGAGTAGCGTAGCCCCGCCATCTGTGTTTCCAGAGATTCTGGCGGAATGTGATCCGTCACCAGCGACATTGCACCTTCCTGCAGGCTGCCGATCGCCTCACCGGTAACCGGGTCGCGGTCGATACGGCCATCCGCGGGATCCGGTGTGTTCTTGTCGATGCCGGCAATAGCCAGTGCCGCGCTATTGGCCCAGCCGGTATGGCCGTCCTGGGACGAAAGATACACGGGCCGGTCGGGCACCAGTTCATCGAGGATGCTCTTGTTCGGTGCGCCGCCGGGACCGAAAACCGACATTGCCCAGCCGCCACCGAGAATCCACGGGACATCCGGATTGTTGGTCGCGTAGTCAAGGATCTTGCTGCGATATTCGGGAATGCCGGGCAGGCCGTTCAGGTCGCAGGCCGAGGCCTCGATGCCCGCCATGATCGGGTGAATGTGACTGTCCTGGAAACCCGGCATCAGCATGCGGCCCTGCAAATCGACGACTCGCGTGTTGTCGCCGATCAATCCCGACGCACCATCGTCGGAACCGACATAGACGATGCGTCCATCGGTGATTGCGACGGCCCGGGCGACGCTGCGATCGGCGTCGACGGTGTAGACATAGCCGTTTTGCAGCACCGTATCGGCACCCACCGATGCCTCGGGTTCGGCCTTCTTGCTACACGCCGTTGCCAGAAGAAAAAGGCTGAGTACACCGATGCACCGCAAATGACCGTTCCCGAAATTCATGGCATTCATTCTCCGCTATTCAAAATGATTCGATATTGCTTCAAGAAATACGTACTCATCCAGGCCGTGCCGATCCACGGGTTTCGATTGCGCGCTCCACATGGCGACCACAAGATCCTTGTCCGGGTCGACAAACACGAACTGGCCAAAGATGCCGATGGCCGCATAGCTGTTGCCGTGCAGCGGCCATAGCATGTAACCGTACTCAATCTCTTTTCCGTCGACAGTCTTCGGCGAGCCGGCTTCCGCCATCCAGCCTTCCGGCAGAATCCGCTCGCCGTCGACAACGCCGTCGTTCAGGAGTAAGAGTCCGAAACGTGCATAATCACGCAGCGTTGCCGACAGGCCGCTGCCACCAACCTCGAGTCCGTCAGGCGATTCAAGCCACCAGTTCGCATCGGCTTCCATGCCGGCTTTTGACCAGATCTTTTCCGACAGGTAGTCGGCAACCGGCATGCCGGTTGCCGCCTGCACCAGGGCGCCTGCGACGTGCGTCTCACCGGTACTGTAATTCCATCGTGTGCCCGGCTCGGCCGCGCGCGGCAATGCCCCCATCAGGTCCAGGATATCGCCCGGCCGTTGAGCAATCTGCGCTTCCAGCATGCGCCGCCGGTCCGATGCAGGGTCAGTATACGTTTCGTTCCACGCGACGCCTGAGGTCATCTGCAATAGCTGCCGAACGGTGACGCCGTCGTAGGCCGTGTTTTTGAATCGCGGCAGGTAGCGAACAATAGGGTCATCGATTGACTCGACATAGCCGTCCTGGATGGCGGCGCCAATCAGTGTTGCTGTCATCGACTTTACAACTGACATCGACATCCAGCGCGTGTCCGGTGCATTACCCAGCAGGTATTTTTCGAATACGACGTCCCCGTCCTTGATAATCAGCAAACCGCTGACCCGATTCAGCGACAGAATGTCATAAAGGTCGTAGGTCTTTCCGTCCGCCGTATAGGAGAAATCGCCAAGCGGTGTCGAGCTCTCCCGAAGCTCTCGAACGGTTGTTCCGCGTTTCACAATACGGGTTGGAAACAGCCGGTCGATATTGCGAAACGTGTTGACCTGGATGTCGGGATACAGGCGTCCATCGTAGACTTCGCGGACCGTTCCAATGGCTTCATTGGCGTGCCGATAGGCCGGTGCGTCCTCAGGATTCATACACGATGACATTGACGTTGATGTGAACAGGATGACAGCGATTGCCAGGTTTCGACTGCAGAAGGTATTCACGAGCGGACCTTTGTTATCAGTATTATCCGGTAAAGCAAGCATACTATGATCCCGGTCTGGTAGCCTCGGAAAATCAGATGCCAATTCCCGCAAAAGCCGACGGAGCACAAAGAAAGTGGAAATAAAATTGCCGACACTGATCGCAACGTCCGTTGTCAGGGGTAGCCAGCAAGGAGAGAGTCACGGCGGGATTTACGTCGTCGATTTCGAGCGTCGCTCCGGCCAGCAGCACGTAGACTGGAACGACAGCAGTATCGACTTTGAAGGACGTGGCGCCGACCGCGGTTTGCGCGGTATTGCGTTCGATGACGACGATATTTTCGTTGCCGCCAGTGACGAGCTGTATCGCTACAACCAGGCATTCGAAATCCAGGAGTCGTTTCGCAATCGCTACCTCAAGCATTGTCATGAGATCTGCCGCCTGGACAATCGCCTGTTCCTGACATCGACCGGGTTCGATTGTATTCTGGCATTCAATCTTGATACCGGGGAATTCGATTGGGGGTTCCAGCTGCAGCGAGCGCTTGGCAAGTGGAGCGGTTACACATTCGACCCGCGCGCCCCGACCGGTCCGGCGCCAGTCAACGATTTCCATATCAACATGGTTCATGTCGATGCGTCAGGAATATTCTTGAGCGGACTGAAAACGGGTGCGTTGCTGCGTCTCAATCGTAAGTGGGACGTATCGATTGTTTGCGAACTACCGCCTGGCACGCACAATGCGAGGCCGTGGAGGGATGGCGTGTTGTTTAACGATACGGCCGCTGACTGCGTTCGCTACGCGGATCGAAATGGCGCAGAAAAGGCGTTCAAAATCATCACCTACGACGAATCCGAGGTTCAGTTTGCCGGCGTAGACGATTCGAACATTGCGCGTCAGGGCTTTGGCCGTGGTCTCACGGTCTTTCAGGATCGATTCGTTATCGGCGGCTCGTCGCCGTCGACCATTACGATTTACGACCTCGACAGCAATCAGACGGTCGGCTCGGTGAACCTCTCGATGGATATTCGCAATGCGATTCACGGACTCGAAGTCTGGCCGTATTCGACCTGACAAAAAAAGGCCGGGTTTCCCCGGCCTTTTGTCTGACTTAATTTAAGCTTTTCGACTAGCCGCCCCAGCGCCTCATGTAGCGTATGCCAATCTCAGTCGGACGACTCGTGAAGATACGCGCGATGTGCTCTCGACCTTCAGCGACATTCGACATACCCCACTCGTATTGCCCGGTGTTGTTGGTGTACTGCGCCCGTTCGTCGGTCACGTTGTTGATGAATATCGAGGCTTCCCAGTTTTCGCTGGACAGGCCGAATCGAATATCTCCAATGGTGTAGGCCTCGTTCTTGAGTTGCGGGTTGGCGTCGGTCAACGGGATGGGCTCAAGAATGTTGACGGTATCGCCGCTGTAGGACCATTGCGTTCGGATGAACGCGTGGTCACTGCCAAACAGCTGCAGCGGCCAGTGATACTCCGCCCAGGCGGCTAACTTGAGCTCCGGCACCAGCGGTAACTGCAAGCCGGCAACCAGGTCGTCGCCGCCGTCGCCGTCCAGATCCTGTGAGGTATCCGTTTCAGCTTCCATGAACTCGGCATTCAGGCCAACCACCCAATTCTCGTTGGGTGAGTAATCGAGTTCGACATTGAGCCCGGTGATGTGTGCGTCACCGGCGTTTGCGACGACACGTTGCCAGGGCTGGCCACATTCACCGGGAATCCGGAGGTCGGGGTTGCCGACACCCGTGACCGGGTCAATACAATCCACGCTGGACGGATCGACAAGCTCAAGTTGATAGTCCGACCACGCCATGTGATACAGCGTCGCGTTGAATCGGCCCTGACCGTCGCTGAAGGTGGATTTATAGCCGACTTCGAAATTGTCCATGATGTCGGATACGTAATTTGACGGGAAGAAGGGTTCGCCACGGGTACGGTTGACACCACCGGGGCGCTTGCCGCGCGTGTACAGGCCGTAGGCCATCTTGCCGTCGCCAGTCGTATAACTCATGCTGACCTTGGGAATAAACTCCTTGTCTTCACCCTTGCGCCCGACAACCGTTTCCATCGCCGGAATACTGAAGTCGCCCGGATGATTGACCCAGTAGAGGTTCGTGTTCGAACGATCGTAATAGCGACCACCGAAGGTGAAGTCCAGCGAGTCGTTGAAGTGCCAGGTGACTTCACCGAAAATCGCTTTTTGTTCCCAGTCGGTGTCGCTGTCTGAATACCAGTGCGACGTCGCGGTGGGAAATGACGAGCCGTCAAATTCGTAGTAAGCAAGCGATATCGAATCCTGGTAGAGGTTGACTGTGCCATCGCCGCCGGTCGTGGGACCCGCGAACGAAGACTGAAACGCGTCGTTACTTTCCTCGATAAACAGGCCGACCATCCAGTCAAACGTCTCGCCTTCATGCGACAGGCGGAACTCCTGCGTGAAGCGGTCCTGCTGTCCCAGAACCGTCTGCTGGTTCAGTGAGTCACCATCGACAGTGGACGCATGACAATACACCGGCCACCAGATCACGTAACCGGTATCGGGGTTCGTAAAGAAATTGTAGTAGGGGAAGTCGGCCGCGGTGTAAGCGGAGTCCCTGCAATAAGCGGCATTCCAGTAGTGTGCGTAGGACGTCACGTCCGTCATGTAATTGAGTTCGCGATCGTAATACGAGGTCGCGGAAACAAGCTGGGCAAAACCCAGATCCGCTTCCAGCGTCAGGGCGAAAATGTCGAACTTGTCTTCGCTCCATTCGTCATGGAAGCGAACGGTCTTGAGATCACCGACGTAGGGATCGTAGTAATTGTCCGCGCCGGTTTCCGATTTCTGCGTTGAGTAGGTGGCGGTTGCCGACCAGTTGTCGTTGATGTCCCAGAGCAGGCTGGCACGTCCGCCATAAATTTCAGAATCGTTCCATCGGTCTTCAACAGCTCTTGTGTTGTCGAGCGTGCCGAATCCAGACGGGAAAAAACCGGGTCCATTCAGGAAGGACTCGTCAGGGGTATGGCCGTAAACGTTGTCGATGAAGCCGCCGTCCTGGTCGTTGTAACCGACTAAACGCAGCGCCAGTTTGTCTTCCTGCAGCGGCACGTTGAATACCAGCGAGCCGCGATAACTCATATCGCTGTCGCTGCCGCCGCGCAACTCGCCATCGAATACGCTTTCAAATGCATCGGTTTTCGGCTTCTGCGTGACAATGCGCATCGTGCCCGCCTGGGCATCGGAACCGTACAGTGTGCCCTGTGGACCGGCGAGCGCTTCTACACGTTCAATGTCGACGATACGAACACTCGGTTGGCTGCCGGTCGTCGTAATCGCGATTTCGTCGAGGTAAACCGATGAAGTCGATGCGGCGATGTAGCCTGGCCCGGTGATAGCACCGCGAAAAACAACGACGCTGGAGTTGTTGCTGTAGGTGACGACGTTGACCGATGGCGTGAATCGGGCGTAGTCCTCCATGGATTTGGCACCCATGGCCGACAACGCATCCTGAGACAGAGCCTGGATGGCAATCGGAATGTCCTGGGCGGATTCGGAACGTTTTCGAGCGGTAACGACGATCTCTTCGAGCGCGGTATTTTTTGCTTTACTCGCCGGGGCTTCCTGGGCCTGGATACCCTGGCCCGGCGCTAATGCGGCAGCAACCGCCGCGGCAAGTGGTGAAACGACATAACGTGCCTGTGGAACCATGATCGTAATCCCCCGGATATTTTTTTGTTACGAAGTGGCTGGTTTGAATTGCAAAACTGCCGCTCAACGGTACTCCTAATCCAAATCGTCACAAAGTGATTTTTTTTGGTTTCCCCGGCAACAAGCACGATGGCCGCATAGCTTCCGGCATCTTGAGTAACAAGGGTTTCATAATGTGAACCAGCGACTCGAGCTGATCTTCGTAATTGCGCCAAAGATTGACCGATGAGGAATAAATCGGCTGTCGCACTTGTTCGGAACTGGCTGTCTTGACGGCGCGCACCGTTTCGTGGAAACGCAGGCAATTTTCCTCGAACGGCAAGTCGCAAAATTCAAGCAGTCGACGCACCTGGGTTTCCAGGTCAGCGACGACGTCCTCGTAATTCACGTCGAGCACAAACCCGGGCAAGACTCGATGCCAGTGATCCATCAGCCGCTGATATTGCAGGTAATACTCGCCCAGTTCCGTCATGTCGTAGCTAAATGGTTGGCCGCTGGCAAACAATTGCTTGAAAGACCCAAGGCAGCTATCGAGCGGGTGACGCCTGGCATTGATGATCTTCGCATTCGGAATTGCGAGTTTCAGCAAGCCGATAAAAATGAAGTTATTCGGATTCTTGTCAATGAAATACGGTGCGCTGCCGCGGTGCTTGGCAGAGCGTTCAATATACTGCCCGGCAATGCGCGCCCAGCCCGTCTCACTCAGTGCCGCGATAATCTCGGGAAACCGCTTCTCCTTGCGCCGACCGCGACGCATGGCGCGGATCACTTTCGACAGGTCGCTGAGTTCGTGCGTACCATCGACCAGGCTGTGGCTGGCAAGTATCTGTTCGATCAGCGTCGAACCGGAGCGCGGCAGTCCCACAACGAAAAGTGGTGTCGGCGCGGAAGGCGCTGCGGGAGATTGCCGGAAGAATGCCTCGTCGAAAAGAGCGATAACGCGATCGTGCGTATCTTCGGTGTCAACCGGGTCGTAAGACTCGAGATTGCGTCGCGCGACATTGCACTGTTCAAAGTGCTTGAACGCCCTTGCGTATTCCTTGCGTGACTCATATTCCAGACCCAGCGCGTTGTGCACCTGCGCACGCGCTTCATCGCTAAGGTTCGATCGCTGCAGCAGCTCATGCATGGCATCGACTTCGCGATCCTCAAAGCGAAACGTCTTCAGGTTGGCAAGGCTCCAGTAGGATTCCGCATGATCCGGTCGAACGGCAATACTCTCGCGGTAGTGCGCGATCGCCTCATCCTGTCGGCCGATGGTCTTCAGGTGATGCGCCATGCTGCACAGAGCTCCGGCCTTCTCGGGATTCAGGGCAAGGGCTTTTTGGTAGGTCTCGATGGCTTCTTCGTGTCGTCCGGCTACGCCGACAACGCTGGCGTATACCATGTAGGATTCCGCCTTGTCCGGTGCCAGTTCGATAACCTTCAGGCCGCTGGCAATAGCATCGTCGTAGTTTTCCAGCTGCCTTTGCACGTTGCTCAGGTCGACCCAGGCACGCAGGTACTCCGGCGCCCGCAGAAGTGCGTGCTTAAGGAATACCTCGGCTTCGGCATATTGCTCATGACTGGCCGCTATCCCGGCGAGCAGTCGCGACGCCTCAACATGGTCGGGGTCACGCTTGAGTATCTGGCGGTAAATGGCCTCGGCCTTGTCGCGCTCGCCGTCTTTTTCGTGTTGCTCGCCCTGCCTTATCTCTTCGGCATAGGCCATTTGTGGTCGTTGTGCGGGTTCGCTTGCCGCAGCAGCGTTGGCGGCCAGTTGTCGGGCCTTTTCGATTTTTCGTTGTGTCAATGACGCATCTGAGCCGAGTTGCAGCGCTTGCTGGTAAGCCGCAAGCGCGTCTTTCATGCGCCCGTCAAGCAGCGCCAGGTCGCCGCAAACATCGTGCGCGGCGGCGAATGTCGGATAGCGCAGAAGTGCGCTTTCTACCTGTTGTTTCGCCAGAGCGAACTCGCGCAATGCAAGATTCGCGCGGGCGCCAAGACACAACAGGTTGGCGTCTTCAGGAAATTCCTTCAGCCCGTCGGCACAAACGGTGGCGCAAGCCTTTGCGTCACCCTGTCGCAGGTGCGCCTGTGCCTCGGTGAACAACCGGCGTTGTTTTGGCAAAGTGGAAATCGACGTTCTCCAGCCGGACGGTCGTGCGGCACAATTCGGTCGGTCATTTCAGCAAACGTCGATTGTAATAGCAATCCGCGGTATCTTCGCGGCTTCGAATGAAGAGTCCGCTGTTGTGACGCGACGATGAAAACGTTTAAAGAGGCAGTCCGAAGCAAGGACTTCGTGATCAGCGCCGAGGTGTTTTTGAACCCGGAAAGCGGCGCGGAAACGATCAAGGTCCAAACGGATCTGCTGCGTCCCTGCGTCGACGGCGTCCTGTTGACGGATAATCAGGACGGCCGGCTGCATCTTTCGCCCCTGGCGGCGGCGAGTCTTGTCAGGTCCAACGGCGTCGATCCCATCGTGCAGCTGACCTGCCGGAATCGAAATCGCATCGCCCTGCTCGGCGAATTGCTTGGTGCCGCGGCGATCGGTGTCACCAGCCTCGTATTGGTTCGGGGCAACCGGGTTCCAGAAGGGTTCAATCCGCGGCCCAAGGCGGTGTTCGATGTCGATGCGACCGAGCTGATTGCCATGGCCAGCAAGATCAAGGCGGACGAAAGCTTGCCGTCGCTGCCCGATTTTTATGTCGGCAGTATTGTCACACCGCATCATCCACCGCCAGGCTGGGTTCCGGAGAAACTCACCCTGAAAGCCGACGCCGGTGCACAGTTCGCGCAGACTCATCTGTGTATGGACATGGGACTACTTCGCGATTACATGAAGCACCTGGTGACTGCCGGCTTGCCGCGGCGGCTGGTGGTCTTTGCAAAAATCGCGGTATTCAGTTCGGCTGCGGACGCCCGTTTCTTGCGCGATAGCCTGCCGAACCACCAGGTTCCGGACGAATTGATCCGGCGGCTTGACCAGGCGGCCGATGCAGAGCAGGAGGGCGTCCGGATTTGTGCCGAACAATTGCAACAACTGGCGGATATTCCGGGCGTTCACGGCGCACACCTGGTTGCGACGCGTAATCTTGCAACAATTCCGGCGGCCATCGACGCTGCGGGCTATGGACCCGGCAGCTAACCAGCGCCGATCTGGTCCGGCGGCACGTAATCGAAAATAAAGGTGATGCGATCTTCATCGCCCTTGTTCATCACCGAATGCGTTTTCTGGTTGTTGATTTCGTACGCGTCGCCGACCTTAAACTGGTAAGGCCGTCCGTCAATCATGAAACGGACTCTCGGATTCGTCGTGATCGGAATGTGGATGCGATGCCCGTGGCGGAATGACGGGTGCTGGTCGACGTGCGGCGTAATTTTTCCGCCGGCCAGCAGTTTGGCCGCCATGGCCCGGATAACGGTGCCCCCGGGTGGGTAAAATCGATTGATGATGTCGTTCATCAGCGGCAGCGCAACGTCAGCGAGTCTCGGCCAACCGGGTTCCTGCTTCACGATGATGTCCGGCCATCGCTCAATGTCGACAAACAACATCACAATGGATTCGGTGGCGTGATGAACCTCGAACGCCTCCTGGCGATACTTGTCTTCTTTCCAGGCCTGCGCGTCCTGCGCCAGGATCGTTGCGCTCAATGCGGCGCTGTCGACCGGCCCCAGCTCGCGCAGCGGCACATCAATGTTCATACGCCGTTTCCTTTTCCGGAGGTAATTTCGTAATCGTAATCCCGAATGCGCCATACAGCACGGAAACCACCGGGTTGATGAGATTGAAAAACGCAAACGGCAGGTAGGCAAAGGTCGCAACACCCAGCGTCGCCGACATATATGCACCGCAGGTATTCCACGGTACCAGCGGTGACGTTAACGTACCGCAGTCTTCGATCACGCGAGACAGGTTGCGCGGGTCGAGCCCACGACGCTGGAATTCGGCCTTGTACATGCGGCCTGGCAGCACGATGGCGATGTACTGATCGGCCGCCACAATGTTGGTGCCGATACAGGTTGCCGCCGTTGTGAAGATCAGGCCGCCCGTGCTGTGCGCTGTTTTCAATGCGGCCCGTATCAGTCGCTCCAGCATGCCGGCATGTTCGAGCACGGCGCCGAACGACAAGGCGCAAATAATCAGCCAGATGGTCGTCAGCATGCTCGACATACCGCCGCGAGACAGCAGGTCATCGACCGACGCGACTCCGGTCGTCGAGACGTAACCACTGGCCAGGGCGGTCCATACGCCTTTTGCCGTAGTGAGAAAGCCGGGCAATTCAGGACTGTTGGCGAGCGCGACAACGGCCTCGGGCTGCAATACGACTGCGGTCAGTCCGCCGAGCAACGCACCGGTCAGGATCGTCGGCAAGGGAGGAAACTTCCGCATCGCCATGACAAAGACCACCAGCAGGGGGATCAATGCGAATGGCGTGATGTGAAACGCCTCCCCTAGCGTGCGGGTCGTTTCCTGCAACGATGCCGTATCGATTTCCGCCGAGGTTCGCAGACCAACGATGGTAAACAGCAGCAGTGCGATCAGGAAGGACGGACCGGTCGTCCAGACCATGTGACGGATATGCGTAAAAATGTCGGTGCCGGCAACGGCCGGTGCGAGATTCGTGGTATCTGAAAGCGGCGACATCTTGTCGCCGAAGTAAACGCCGCTGACAACGGCGCCGGCCGTGACCTCGGGCGAGAGTCCGAAACCCAGCGCAACACCGACCAGGCCGACCCCGAGCGTTCCCGCGACCGTCCACGAACTGCCGATGCTGATGGCTGCGACCGCACAGATCAGGCAGGTCGCTGCAAAAAAGATCTGCGGATGCAGCAGGTGCAAGCCGTAGTAAATCATCGCTGGCACGGTACCGGCGAGCAGCCAGGTACCGATCAGGGAGCCCACAGCAAGCAGAATCAGGATCGCACCCATCGCGGTTCCGATACCCGCAATCATCGCGCGCTCGACCTCCCGCCAGGGGTGGCCGTTGCGAACGGCGATCAAAGCGGCGACCGCGGCGGCGAAAATCAGCACGATCTGCGTGGCGCCACCAATCGCGTCGGAACCGAAAAGATAAACTGACCCTGCGAGCAGAATGACGAGGACGACGATCGGCAGCAGCGCATCAAGGAGGCTCGGTGCTCGGGGTTCGGTCATTTGGCAGCCTCCGGGTAATGTTGAACCAGCAATCGACGCAGCTCATCGTGGTCGATGCCTTTGGCATAGCGCCCCTGGTCGCCAACCATGTCACGTCCCGCAATCAATGCATTGACGATTGCTTCCTCCGTAGCCTGGACCGTTGCCTCAAACAGCGGATTCATACTGTCGTTGGGTATCGAGTTGATGGCGGCATCGCTTGCGCCGCGAGTCGCAGCGTCGTTCGCCGTGGAAAAGGCGACGAAGATATCGCCGGACCCGTTGCTCGCGATGGAGCCGGTTCGCCCGATCGCCAGCGGCACGCGCCGCGCCAGTCGTTTGAGTTGCTGCGGCAACAACGGCGCGTCGGTTGCGACGACGACGATGATCGAACTTTGCATGTCGATATCACCGTCGGCTCGTGAGTAAATCAAGTCGCCGGGCATTTCGCGACCGACCGCTATGCCCGCAATACGCAGGTTGCGACGCAGCCCGTAGTTGGCCTGCACCAGAACGCCGAGCATGTATCGCTCACCGGCGGCCTCGATGACACGCGACGCGGTACCGATACCGCACTTGAATTCAAAGCAGATCATCCCGGTGCCGCCGCCTACGCTACCTTCGGCAACCGGACCGTTGCTGGCTCGATCCAGTGCCGTGGCGGCGTGCTCCGGTCGAACGTGAAAGCCGTTGATGTCGTTCAGGTGGCCGTCCCATGTCTCGGCGACAACTGGCAGGGACCAGAAATAGCCACTGTGATCAGGGCCGGTTTGTGCGACACGCCAGCGAATAACGCCTTCGTGCACTGCACCGATGCTGTGTGTGTTGGTAATCATGACAGGCCCTTCCAGGAACCCGCTCTCCTCGATCCAGGTTGTCCCGGTCATTTCGCCGTTACCGTTGAGCGTCGACCAGCCCGCATACACCATCGTATTCATCGACTCACGGCCGCGGGGCAGGACGGCTGTCACGCCGGTTCGAACAGCGCGATTCTCTGGCATGTCGCGAAAAATCGTTTCATGCCCGACAGCGACGCCTGCAACATCGGTGATTGCATTCAGCGGCCCCGGTGTGCCGTCAAAGGGAATATTGAGATCGCGCGCACGCGGTGTTCCGGTTTCCGCAAATGCACAGGTTGCGAACATCACGAGTGCAAGCAGTGGCAAGAAATTCGTCTTTCGATTCGGCGTCATGATTTATTCCGTCTATACGGTTCTCCCGGGCTGTGCAATGATGCGAGTCGATTTGATTCTCACCGGGGATAGCCAATGTTACGAGCGTTAGTGCTGATTGTCCTGCCTGTTTTTCTGCTGGCGACGTCGAATAGCATGGCAGAGGAACAGTCAATCTATGTCAAAGCAGGGCAACTGGTCGATGTAATCGATGGCCGCATGCGGCAGGACCAGGTTATCGTCATCGGCGGCGACAGGATCACGGCTGTCGGTTCGGCTAAGGCTATCGAGATTCCCGCCGGCGCAACGCTGATCGACCTGTCGCAAAAGACCGTGTTGCCCGGACTGATCGACATGCACGATCACCTCACCGGTGACCATCGTTTTCATGGTTATTCGGCTCTGGAAATTTCCATACCGCGTGAAACCCTGTACGGCGTACTGAATGCGCGAAAAACGCTGCACGCCGGGTTCACGACTGTGCGCAATGTCGGCGCGGGCGGCTACAGTGACGTCGCATTGCGCAATGCCATCAACGACGGTGAGATCGACGGGCCGCGGCTACGCGTGTCCGGACCCTCGCTTGGCATCACAGGCGGACATTGCGATAACAATCTCCTGCCGCGCGAGTTTGACGAACGCGCCGAAGGCGTGGCTGACGGACCATGGGCAGTCCGTTCCAAGGTCCGCGAAACGATCAAGTACGGCGCGGACGTCATCAAGTTTTGTGCGACCGGCGGTGTGTTGTCGAAGGGTGACAGCGTCGGCGGCCAGCAATACACGCTTGAGGAAATGCAAGCCCTGGTCGACGAGGCCCACATGCACGGCCGCAAGGTAGCCGCCCATGCGCACGGCCCCGACGGTATTCGAACTGCGATTATTGCGGGAGTAGACTCCATCGAGCATGCGAGCCTGATCGACGACGAAGGTATTCGACTCGCCAAGGCAAACGGCACGTTCCTGGTTATGGATGTTTATAACGACACCTTTATTCTGGAACACGGCGCCTCGGTTGGCATGCTGCCGGAATCGCTGGAAAAAGAACGCATGATCGGCCAACTGCAGCGCGATAACTTCAGAAAAGCGTTCAAGGCTGGCGTGCGCATGGCGTTTGGCAGTGACGGGGGCGTTTACCCGCACGGCGACAACGGCAAGCAGTTCCATTACATGGTGGAGTACGGTATGACGCCGATGCAGGCAATCCAGGCTGCCACGGTGCATGCGGCCGAACTAATTGGCTGGCCGGACACCGTGGGGGCTGTTGCGCCGGGCCGTTTCGCGGACATCATCGCGATTGACGGTAATCCGCTGGACGAAGTGGAACTGCTCGAAGATGTCGCCTTCGTCATGAAGGGCGGCAAGGTCTTCAAGCAGCGTCACTGAACATGTCGAGGTCTTCTTCTGGGCTGTGGTCGGTCAGTAGCGAAACGATCACCAGCAGCGGCAGGCTGACGACCCAGCCAAGATAGGACGCGGACAGGCCGAAAGGTTCGTCAAAGGCGACCCAGAAAAGCGCAGAAAAGCCGCCGCCGAGCATGCTCCAGAATGCGCCGCGTGCCGTTGTGCGTTGCCAGAACAGCAGCCCCAACATCGGGAAGAACAGGCCGGCGGAGCCGAACGTGTAGGCATAAAGAATCAGGTCGAGCACGTTCGGCACGAGGTAGGCGATGGCGATACCCAGCACACCCAGCACAAGTGTCGCTGAGCGGGCGACCCGGACGATCGACTTCTCGGTGGCGTCCGGACGCAAGTATTTGCGATAAATGTCGTTGGTGACGATCGCGACGGGGCCCATCAGGACCGAGTCAGCGGTCGACATGACCGCCGCGATATACGCGGCGATGACGATGCCGGCGAGCCCGACCGGCAGCAATTCCATGATCAGCATCGGTGTCGCGAGTTCAGGGTCTTGAAGATCGGGCATCAACATTCGTGCGAGCAGACCGATCAACGTACTGCCTATGGCAAACAGCGGCCATTCGATCGGCACGCCGGTCAGGAAAAACGCGCGCCGCGCCGTCTTCTCGTCTCTCGCAGCGACGATGCGCTGCATGGCGGCGATCGATATGAACCAGACCGGGAAGATGGCGAAAAACCAGCCGATAACTTTCTTCCAGCCGATCGCGCCCCAGTCGACGAGTGACCGGGTTTCTTCATGCGCCGAGAAATGCTCGACGATGCCACCCCAGCCACCGACCGTGTACAGGCCGATGGGTGCTGCGATAAACACGATGCCGATCAGCAAGACAACCATCTGGAAAACATCGGTGTAGATCACCGCTTTAAGACCGCCGGCTGCCGTATAGGCAAGAATCACCGCGCCGGAAACGATGACGGCGATCGTGAGGTCAATGGCGACCGTTGCTTGCAGTAACTTGGCACCGGCGATGATCTGTCCACCGACAAACGTGAACCAGGCAATGCCGATCACAATGGCGGCGACCGTGCCGGTGCGACGGTCGAAGCGCGCCTCGAAGAGGTCTCCGGTCGTCAGACCTTTCACTCGGTCGGCCCAGCGTTTGACTTTCGGCACCATCAGGAACGAAACCAGCACGACACTGAGGCCCGAGATGGCAATCAGCCACGAGCCGGAGATGCCAAGCGTAAA
Organism: uncultured bacterium; assembly: GCA_963976365.1. GTDB lineage: Bacteria > Pseudomonadota > Gammaproteobacteria > Steroidobacterales > Woeseiaceae > UBA1847. The sequence continues at coordinate 60,936 of CAXBKH010000020.1, forward strand.
ACCGAGTCCGCCCATCGCAATGCTGAATCCGCCACCGAGATCCGTCGCTGCCGTCGAGGCGGTGGTCTGCAGGAGGTTCATGTTTCGGTCGGCAGCGAGGAAGGATTCGCTTTCGCCGCTGCCGCGTTCCTTTTGCGCAACTCGCAGACCGATCCAGACCAGCACGACAAAGTAGACGCCAATGGCGATGAGATCGAGCGTATGCAGTGATGTCATCGCGTGTTGTCTTTCATGAAGGCTCGCAGGAATGCGACGAGGTTGTCGCCAAGATGTTCAGTGGGATATCCACCTTCCTGCACCAGCACCGTCGGCAAGTCCAATGCCGCTATTCGTTCAGCGACACGCGCAAAACCCGCCGTCGTCAGCGCAAGGCCGGCGAACGGGTCGTTGACGTAGGCATCGAGCCCCAATGCGACAACGATCGCGCCTGGCTCAAACTCGGTGATCCGGGCAAGGGCGAGATCGAGGGCAACGAGATATTCGTCGTCAGCGGTACCGCGTTCAAGTGGCAGATTGAGGTTGAAACCCGTGCCCGCGCCTTTACCGTGTTCGTTAGCTGCACCCCAGAAAAACGGGTAGAAGCGCACCGGGTCGGCGTGCAGTGACACCGTCAGTACGTCGTTGCGCTCGTAGAAAATGCTCTGTGTTCCATTGCCGTGGTGCACATCGACATCGAGAATCGCGACGCGATCATGCTGTCCGCGCAGGACCTGCGCTGCGATCGCACTGTTGTTGAGATAGCAAAAGCCACCGGCCAAATCGCTGGTCGCGTGGTGCCCCGGTGGTCTGGCCAGGGCATAGCAGGCCCTTGCGCCGCGGAGAACTTCGTTCGCAGAATGCACGGCGCTATACGCGCTCCAGCACGCGCTGTTCCAGGTGTCGGCAGTGATTGGCGCTGCGCCATCGAAGACGTGATAGCCCACCTGGCCAACCGCCGAATCAGGGTAAACGACGGCCCGGGTATCCGGGTGCACGTTGGGCAAGACATCCTGCGATGCACCGGGAATACGCATCCAGCGCGTGTGAATGTTTTCGAGAAACTTGAGATAGCGACCAGTATGGATTGCAGCCAAAGGTGCTGTGCCGTAGTGCGCAGGCACTTCGTGTTCGAGTCCGGCATTGACGGCGGCTTGCAGCAGCGTTTCGGCACGCCCGGGGTTTTCGGGACTGTCGACCAACGCACCGGATGACATTATTTGCGCCGGACTGTGGCGCAGTTGATCTTCACAAAAAATAACTTTCACGGTGTTTCCGCCAGGTTCAGAAATTCGTCGTCGAAGGCTGTGTAGATGCGTTCATTGGATGATTCCTTCAGCCCGAGTTTTTCATAAAAACGAATGGCAGTTTCATTGTCCTGCTCGACAGTGAGCCGGAGGTGAGTCGCACCGTGTTCGCGTCCGTTTCGGGCGGCTTCCCGCATCAGCGCGCGTCCGATTCCTCGAGCACGGGCACTGCCATCAACGACAAGGTCCTGGATATAGACGCCGAGCTGGCCGCGCCAGCTTGAGAAATCGTAGAAGTACAGGCAGAGGCCGACGACCGAGCCGTCCTGTTCAGCGAGCAGCGCTTCAAACTGCGGATCATCCGAAAACCCGTATTTGATAATGTCTTCAATACGACTTCGGAACCGGTGCTGTTGTCCGGTGGTGTCGGCCAGGTGCCGGACCAGCGAATAAATAATCTCCGCATCCGCCGGGGTGGCAAATCGAATCGTGAAATCCTCGCTCAAAAGTTCACCTTGTCGGCTCCCTTCAGATTGAGCATTGCGCGTGCTTCATCCGGCGTCGCAATCTCATAGCCGAGCTCTTCGAGAATGCGACGAATCTTCAAGACCTGTTCGGCGTTGCTGGTCGCGAGTTTGCCGCGACCGATGAGCAGGCTGTCTTCCAGGCCCACGCGCACGTTACCGCCAAGAATCGCACCGATGGTGGCCAGCGGAATTTGCAGGCGTCCGGCTGACAGCACGGAGAAACGATACTGGTCGCCGAGCAGGCGGTCGGCCGTCGCTTTCATGTGCATCAGCGTCTCGGGTGACGAATCAATACCACCGAGCACGCCCATGACAAACTGCACGAACACCGGCTTATTGATCAGCCCTTCGCGAAGGTAGAAAGCGAGTGTCTGAATATGACCGACGTCATAGCATTCGAATTCGAAGCGCGTGCCATGTCCCTCACCGAGTTCGGTGAATATTTTCTCGATATCGGCAAACGTGTTCTTGAAGACGACATCGCGTGTTGCCTCCAGTAGTTCCGGCTCCCATTGGTGCTTCCATTCGCTGTGGCGCCGTTGCATCGGAAATAACCCGAAATTCATCGACCCCATGTTCAGCGATGCCATTTCCGGTTTCGCGAGATTGGGTGCCGCGAGCCGTTCTTCGAGCGTCATCAGTGAGCTGCCACCGGTTGTGATGTTAATAACGGCATCGCACTCGCGCTTGATTCGCGGCAGGAACTGCATGAAGACGTCAGGGTCCGCAGTCGGCCGACCGGTCTCCGGGTCACGGGCATGCAAGTGAAGGATCGCGGCACCGGCATTCGCGGCTTCGACCGCTTGTGTCGCAATCTCGTCCGGTGTGACCGGCAGGTACGGACTCATCGTCGGCGTGTGAATCGACCCCGTCACTGCGCAGGTTATGATGACTTTGTCGCTCATGTTGGCCTCGTGGAAATGATGGGCAACCCCGACGCTTTCGCAAACGCATCAAGGCTCTCGGTCAAAAGCTGCACTATTTCATCAAGGTCTTCATCGCTTACGATCAGCGGCGGGCAGACCATGAAATGATCACCGATAGTACCGCCGCGCGTGCGTCGGGAGTAGATGATCAGGCCGCGCCGATAGGCTTCCTCGACCAGTTTGATGTGCGCATCGAGTTCAGCAGGCAGGGGTTCCATGCTGTCCCGGTCGGCCACCAGTTCGAACGCCAGCAGCAAACCCTTGCCCCGTACATCGCCAATGAACGGGTACCGATTCATGAGTCCCTGCAGCAAGCCCTTCAAGCGTGCACCGCGCGTGGCGGCGTTTTCGATCAACTTTTGTCGCTGGACTTCCTCAAGAACGGCAAGACCCGCGGCACAGGCAAGCGGGTTTCCCGCGTAGGTATAGCCGTGAGCAAAGCCGCCGTTCGCCATGACCGCCGCGACGATGTCCCGGTGCGCGGCCATCGCACCAAGGGGTGCGTAGCCTGCGGCAAAGCCTTTGGCCATCGCGATGATGTCGGGTTGCAGGTCCCAGTGCTCGGATGCGAGGAAGCGGCCGGTGCGCCCGGCGCCGGTCATGACCTCGTCGGCAATCAGAAGCACGCCGTATTCGCGACAAATCGCCTGTATCTCGCGATACCAGCTGTCTGGCGCGACCAGCGCGCCGGTTGATGCGCCGCCAACGGGTTCCATGATAAATGCCAGTACCGATTCCGGGCCCTGACGCTCGATTTCCTCGCGCAGCAAGCTGGCATAACGCAAGCCGCGCTCGTCATGCGTCAACTTGTCGTGATCGAGGTAGCAGGTCGCAGCCGGAATCTTCGGCATGACCCTGATCATGTCCCGAAACGGCTCGACAAACTGATGCATGCCGGTGACGGCGACTGCGCCCAGGGTGGAGCCATGATACGACGGAAACAGCGAGATGACTTTCCACCGCTCCTTCTGCCCGCTGACAAATGCGTATTGGCGGGCAAGCTTCAGGCAGCTTTCGACACACTCCGAGCCGCCGGAGACAAAGAAAATGCGATCAAGGTCCTCGGGCATTAACGAGGCCGTCGTTGCCGCCAGAGACTCGGCAGCGTCATTTTCAAAGTGCAGGCGATAAGCGAATGTCGCGCTGTCCATTTGCTTCTTCATTGCCGCCAGCACGTGCGGGTTGGAGTGCCCGATATTCGACACCATCGGTCCGCTGGAGGCGTCGATGTAGCGCTTGCCACTCGTATCCCACAGGTAAATACCTTCAGCGCGCGCGACCCGCGGGCGGCGACTGGCGGTCTGGTAGAAGAGATGGCTTTCGCTCATGGGTTTCGCCGATCAATCGATCGGGTATCGCTCCAGCAATGGGCCGAGTGCTTTTTTCAAGGGCTCGAGGTGAGCTTCAAAATTGCGCCACTGCGCAAGACCTTCAGTGTAAACCGGCTGTCGTACCTGTTCGGCACTCGGCGTGCGAATGGCTCGTTCGGTTTCATAGAATCTCAGACACTGTTCCTCGAACGGCAGTTCGCAATAGTCGAGAAGTTGTCGAATCTGATTTTCGGTGTCAGCGACCATTGCCTCGTATTGAACACGATGTACGCGGCCCGGCAGCACCTCACCCCAGTGGTCCATCAGTGCCACGTAGTCGCGGTAATAGTGGCCGAGATTGGTCAGGTCGTAGGTAAACGTCTGGCCATGCGCGAACAGTTGTTTGAAGCAGGAGAAGCCGCCGGACATCGGGTGGCGCCTCGCGTCGATAATTTTCGCGTTGGGCAGAATCATGTGGATCAGGCCGATGTGCTTGAAGTTGTTCGGCATCTTGTCGATGAAAAATGGCGGCCCGTGACGCACAACGCGGGTGGACTCGATGTAGCCTTCGCCCAGCGCGCGAGCTTGCTCCTCGCTGAGTGTCGTCAGAATTTCCGGGTAATCGGATGCCGGGTTCTTGCGGGATTTTTTGCCGAGGCGGCGCGAGATCGCAATGATGTCCGGCAACTCCGCGGTTCCTTCGACCTGGGAGTGGCTTGCGAGGATCTGTTCGAGCAGCGTCGAACCGGCGCGCGGCAGTCCAACGATGAAAATAGGGTCGGGCGCCGTGCTGCCCCAGCCTTCGCGCTCTGCGAAAAAATTCGCCGTCAGCGTCTTGATCTGGCGAACGGTGTCGAACACGTTCGCCTTGGCATTGTGCCGATGATGTTTTCCCCGAATCGAGTTTCCACGTTGGTAGTAATCAAAAGACTGCTCGAATTCCTTGCGGTCTTCCATCGCCTTGCCCAGTGCGAACAGCAGGTGCGACTGGTCGTCCAGATCGCCGCCTTGTTCGTCGATCTGCGCCTGCATTTCGGCAATATCGTCGTCGGTAAAGCGAAATGTCTTGAGGTTCGCGAGGCTCCAGTATGCTTCGCCTGTTTGCGGACGCAGGCGAATGGCCGTGCGGTACGCGTTGATCGATTCATCCAGGCGTCCGACCGTTTTCAGCGTATGGCCGTAGTTCATCTGTGCGCCGGATTGCCGCGGGTACTCGCTCAGGAACACCTCGTAGAGTTCGAGCGCGGCCTCATGCTCGCCTTTGCGAACAAGATTAGAACCTTTTCGCAGACGGTAATTGGGATTGTTGGGTTCGGCAATCAGCAAGCGGTCGATTTCTGCCAGGGCTTCGTCGAAGCGCTGCCGTCGCGACAGCGCAAGCGCGTAGTTCTGGCGAGCGAGGTGAAATCCGGGTGCCAGATCGAGGCAACGCTCCAGCAAATTGATCGCGTCATCAATTTGTCCGACTTCCAGTCCGATCGCGGCCAGCATGCGAATTGCGATGACGTCTACCGGGTCTTTTTTCAACACATCGCGTGTCAGTCGTTCCGCCAGCGGGAATTGTTTCTTGCGCATATGTTCGGCGGCTTCGATCAATTCGGGGTGGCGGGTCGATGCCGCCAGGTGTTTGTCGTAGGCCTCTTCGCTGCCGAGCGCGTCACCGCGCGCATTGAGCTGGTCACCAAGGGATCGCCAGGCGGCAGCGTGGCCCGGGTCGATTTGTAAGACCTTTTTGAGAACGTCGATCGACGCATCGCCTTGCCCGGCGGCGCCCAGGCACAAGGCGTATTCGTGAAGCAGATTGGCATCGTCTGCGTTCTCATCGACCACACTGCCGATAATCACCAGCCCTTTTGCAGCATCGCCTTGCAGCCGCAACGCAGCCGCAAGAATGTGTTTCGCCGACACAGAGTCGGATACCACCTTCAGAATTTCTTCGGCTTGCTGCTGGGCAAGTGACGGGTTGACGGTCAGGAGATTTGCCGCATGTGTCAATGCCGTATGCAGGTCAGCATTTTTTGACTGATCTTTCACAATATGAAACGACCCTATCAATTGTCGCTATGGTTGCAATAGTGACCAAGCGCTTGATGCAAATTTGCCACAACGCAAATAACTTATCGCACTTGTTTTTCGTGCGCCGATAAGCGCACTATATCGACAAACAGCGTAACGAAATATGTATTTGCGTTTACGTTGTTCCAGGATGTTGCTCCACGGCAACGCCTGAAACCTGCGATGGCTCCGCCGCTGAGACGACGAGTGATGTCGCAGATGATTGCTTTTGTACCTGAACACATAAATTTGTGAGGGAATGGTTAATGACGCAATTCAAACGGAATCCACTGGCCGCAGCAGTTTCAGCCGCTATCACCGGGTCAGTGCTCATCGCCACCGCACCGGCGCAAGCGCAGCAGTCGACCGCGGCACTGGAAGAAATCATTGTTACCGCGCAAAAGCGCGAAGAAAACCTCCAGGACGTGGCGGTGTCTGTGCAGGTGCTTGGCAACACGCAGATTGAACAGCTCAACCTGAACAATTTTGCGGATTACATCGAGTTCTTACCGACAGTCTCTTTTCAGTCACAACGACCCGGCGTTTCGCAGGTCTACATGCGCGGCATTTCGAGCGGCGGCGATGGCGTGCATTCAGGGTCCATGCCGAGCGTTGGCGTTTATCTCGATGAGCAGCCTGTCACGACGATCAATCGCGTCCTCGACGTTCATATCTACGATGTGAATCGTATTGAGACGCTCGCTGGTCCGCAGGGAACGTTTTTTGGCGCCAGTAGCCAGGCTGGTACGATGCGCATTATCACCAACAAGCCGAAACTGGGCGAGTTCGAGGCCGGATTCGATGTTGGCGCAAATTCTGTGTCCAAGGGCGACGTCGGTTACACGCTCGAAGGGCTGGTCAATTTTCCGATCGGCGATAACGCGGCCATTCGGTTGGTCGGTTGGCACGATGAGACGCCCGGCTACATCGACAATGTCCTGTCGTCCGTCACACTCGAAGGTGTCGGCGTTACCAATACCAATACCGCACTGGTCAAAAAAGATTTCAATGATTCAACAAGCACCGGCATGCGGGCGCTGCTCAAGATCGACCTGAATGAAAACTGGACGATCACGCCGGGCATCATGGCGCAGGATCAGGAGACCAACGGCGTCTTCACCCATGACCCGGAAGATGTCGGCGATCTTCAGGCACAGCGATTCTTTCCCGAGTCCTACGATTACTCGTGGTACCAGGCATCGATGACCGTCGAGGGGTCAATCGGCGGACTCAACCTGGTGTACGCAGGCGCCTACCTCGACCTGGATCAGGACAGTATTGACGACTACACGCATTACGCCCAGTACCTCGATAACTACTACGGCTACTACGGCGGTTGCTATCACTACGACACGCTCGGCGCCTGCACGGATCCGAGCCAGTACATCTTGAGTGACGAAAAGTTCAAAAAGCAAAGCCATGAGTTGCGCTTGCAGTCAGACAGCGATCAGCGCTTCCGCTGGATGGTTGGTGCATTTGTTCAGCGCCAGGAACACAACTTCGATCTGCGCTGGCAGGTGCCGGACATGGATCCGACCTTCTCACCGGTAAGGTTGGCCAGCTGGCCATACGGCACGGTCGTCGAAGGTGATCAGGTGGTCTGGCAGACCAAGCAAGACCGCGTGGATCGTGACACGGCGTTCTTCGGCGAAGTCAGTTTCGACGTAAACGATATATTGACGTTGGTCGGTGGCGTGCGCTTCTTCGATTTTGAGAATTCGCTCGCAGGGTTTACCGGCGGACTGAACCGCTGTCTCGACGCGGCCGACATGCCGCAGTATCCCTGCTACGAGCAGGCACCGAACGTCAATGACGTATCCGAGGGCGACGGCGAAACGATAAAGGTCAGTGCCGAGTTCAACGTCAGTGAAGATGCTTTGTTATACGTGACTTACTCGGAAGGTTTCCGACCGGGTGGTGTCAATCGCTCCATTGCCGCCGGTCTGCCGAAATACGATCCGGATTTTGTCGACAACTACGAAATTGGCTGGAAGACGATGTGGATGGACGGCCGACTGCGTTTCAACGGCGCGGCTTATCGGCTCGACTGGGACAACTTCCAGTTCTCGTTCCTCGACTTCAATATTTCACCGCTGACGATTATCCAGAACATCGGCCAGGCGCAGACTACGGGTGCCGAGTTTGACATGGTATTTGCGGCAACTGACGATCTTACGCTGTCATTCTCTGCCTCCTACAATGATGCCGAACTCCAGGAAGCTTACTATCGCAATGCGGATGAGAGAATCAATGGTGATCCGCCGCGTGCGCCGAAAGGCACCGAGATGCCGTTTGTTCCCAAGCTGCAGTACTCCGCAATCGGCCGCTACAATTTCGAAATGTCTCGATTCCAGGCTTATGCGCAGGCAGCCGTTGCTTACACAGATGACTCGTGGAGCAATCTTGAAACGGCGCTGAGGGAAAGGCAGCCGTCGTACTCGATTGTGAATCTCGCGGCGGGCATTGCCGGCGAGCAGTGGTCGATTGACCTGTTCCTCGACAATGCGACCGACGAGCGTGCGCAAATCGTTCGCTACGGCGTCGGCTACTACGATCCATACGGCACGATCACCCAGGATTCTGACATCCTGGTCAACCGTCCGCGAACGATCGGGCTGCGTTACGGATTGCGCTTCGAGTGACGTTACGCTGGCGCCGGAGTGATCGGCCAAACGTCGATACTTGTTACAATGGCCATGGAGATCCCATGGCCATTTTTTTGGAGTAATGCACTTGCGTAAGACATCAAGGTTGCTGAATCTCGGCGCGATTTCGAGTTGCTTGTTTTTCATGGCGCTTGCGAGCTCGACGCTTGCCGAGCGACGCCCGGTACTTGACCAGATTGATGTCCCGCACAATTACTACTTCCGCGAGATGTTCCTGCCGCAGCTAACCTCGGGGCCCAGCGCGCTTGCCTGGACACCGGACGGCAAATCGCTGGTGTACTCAATGCAGGGAAGCTTGTGGCAGCAGGCGATTGACTCCGAAACGGCGGTGCAACTAACCAGTGGTCCCGGCTACGACTTTCAGCCCGATGTTTCTCCCGACGGTAAAGCAATCGTCTTCGCGCGCTACCTGGCCGATGCCGTCGAATTGCAGGTGCTCAATCTCCAAAGCGGCAAGATCGTTTCACTGACAGACGGAGGCAGTGTCAACGTTGAACCGCGCTGGTCGCCTGATGGCGGTCGACTGGCATTCGTATCGACTCGCGATACGGGTCGCTTTCATGTCTTTGTCGGAGAGGTCGTCGAGGGCAAACTTCTCGCGAACCCCGTACTCCCCGAACGAGAGTCGGCGATCTACCGCTATTACTACAGTTCATTCGATCACGAACTCAGTCCCGCCTGGGCACCGGACGGACAATCGCTTTTCTTCATCAACAACCGTGAGGTGCCCTATGGCAGCGGCAATATTGTGCAGCTGGCGCTGGAAGAGGGGGCTGAGCCCAGGCTGATTCGCAGGGAAGAAACCTCGTGGAGTGCCAGTCCTGATATCGCCCCCGACGGCAGGCGCATTGTTTATGCCTCGTATCTCGGTCGCCAATGGCACCAGCTATGGCTGACGCATGTCGATGGCGTGGCAGAACCTTTTCCGTTGACCTACGGAGAGTTCGATGTGTCGGCTCCGCGCTGGTCGCCGGACGGCAGCAGGATTGCCTACATCACGAATGAGAATGGCGATACCGCAATTCGCGTTCAGGAATTTGTCGGTGGAAAAAACACGCTGTTGTCCGTGGCCGAGAAAAAATTCAAGACACGAATGTTTGATTTCGAGCTAAACGTTGTCGATATCTACGGAAAGCCTGTGTCTGCGCGCGTTTCAATCGTCGGTGGTGATGGCCGCAGTTACGCCCCGGACGATGCCTGGCTGCACGCAGATGACAGCTACGATCGCGATCACGCCCGTTTTGAAACCAAGTATTTCCACACGTCGGGCAAAGCCACGTTGAAAGTGCCGGCGGGCGCAACCCATGTCAGTGTCTGGCGCGGCTTCGAGCACGAAATCGAGCGCCGTGTCATAAACGTCGCGCCTGGACGCGACAACGCGCTGACCCTGCGCGTTACCCCCCTGGACCTGCCAACAGAATGGATTAACTGGTTCAGCGGCGATGTCCACGTGCATATGAATTACGGCGGCAGTTACCGTAACTCCCCCGCCAACATGGTGGAGCAGGCCCGCGCCGAAGACCTGGACGTCGTTTTCAACCTGATTGTGAATAAAGAACAACGAATTCCGGACATCGCCTACTTCTCGACGGAACCCGATGCGAGCAGCGATGACGAAGTCACCTTGCTGCACGCACAGGAGTACCACACCAGCTACTGGGGACATCTTGGTCTGCTGGGTCTCGACAGTCACTTGCTGTTGCCGGATTACTCTTCTTACCCCGGCACCGCAGCGGCGAGTGTATTTCCGGACAATGTCACGATTGCAAGACTTGCCCATGAACAGAATGCGGCGGTTGGCTACGTACACCCGTTCCTGGCACCGCCGCCCGATCCGGAAACCAACAAGAACCTGACGAACGCCTTGCCCGTTGATGCGGCGCTCGGTCTTGTCGATTACTACGAGACGGTTGGCTTCGCGGATCACCGGGCGTCAGCCGATGTCTGGTACAAGCTGCTGAACTGCGGCGCGCGAATCGCAACGGCAGGTGGCACCGACGCGATGGCGAACTACGCGTCACTGCGCGGTCCCGTCGGTCTGAACCGGACCTACGTCCGGGTCACAGGCGGTGCAGAAACCGCAGCAGAGCGCCGTGATAGCTGGATTGCCGGCCTGAAGGCGGGAGCCTCAATGTCGAGTAATGGCCCGCTCGTTGGGTTAACGGTCAATGGCGAGTACCCCGGCAGCGAAATTGCCCTGGCCGACCGGGACGAAGAAGTGAGCTTTTCCGCCACCCTGCGTTCCGCGGTGCCGGTGGATCATCTTGAATTGGTTTTCAACGGCGAGGTGATCGAGACTTTCGGGACCGGTGCAGACAAGAGGAGCATCGACGTTAGCGGCAGCGTTGCGATTCGAGGTAGCGGCTGGCTATTGCTTCGCGCCTGGAGTGAAGCAGCACACCCGATGTTGCTGGATATTTATCCTTACGCGACCACCAGTCCGATCTATGTCACTGTGAAAAACAAAGCGCCAAAGTCCGCCGAGGCCGCTGACTATTTCCTCGCCTGGATCGACAATATTCGCTCGGCGGTGACGTCAAGAACCGATTTCAATAGCGACCACGAGCGGCGCATCGTCCTGTCCCACCTCGACGAGGCTGAGGCATATTACCAGCGCTGTCGTTAAGGGCTTGTCACTCGGCAACGACGATACGCATTCCGGATGTGAACGCGGCGATTTCGTCGAGAACATCCTGACGGCTGATCGCATCGAGTCGCTTTTGCAATGATGACGCATCATGGATCTCGCCATACCAAAGCCACTGTGTCGCGAGTTGAGTTGCCAGTTCGGAGTTACTTTGTGCAGCGCTTTGCAAACGGCCGAGGCGGTGGTTCTTCGCCTCTTCGATCTCGGTGATTGTTGGCGGTTCTGTCTGCAAGCGATCCAGTTCGGCCGACAGGAGCGCCCCGAATGGCGCGATCTTGCTCGTGTCCACGCCGGTCGACAGCGTTACCCAGGCATTTTCACCGTCGGAACGGTAGTTACTGCCGATGTAGTACACGAGCCCCGACTCGGTGATCGCTTTTTTGCCAAGACGACCCTCGTAGTCGTGGCTCAGTATGTACAACAGGAGCCGCCAGGCGTCCGAGCGGGGATCGCCCGGTCCGGGCGCCCCTGCAATGTAACCCATCTGTGCCTGGGCAACGGGTTTGCCGATTGATACCGACTTCGGGTCGCCGCTGAAAGGCACTGGTTTTGCACGGACGACCTCGACCTTCCGGATGTCACCGAACGTGTTCTGAAGCTCTGCAAATACCCGGTCGACATCGATATCGCCGACGACGGTGATCAGTGACGGCGCGACGCGGGATGCAGGCGATAGTCGACTGACCTGCATCAGGCCGGCAAACTCCTGCTCCATTCTCGTTGCCGGATCGAACGACAGATCGGTTTTGAGATCAGCGACCGGCTGGATTGCTCTGTACGTGTCGTTAGCCTTGCGAATCGCATCGTTGATGTGCTGCGAAGTTACGTTGCGGCTGATTGCAGAGTGTCCGTTGATTGGAGCATCGGCCACAGCGCCCGCGAGGTGGGTGCCGGGCAATACGATTTGCAGGAATGCGGTGGACGAAAGATCCGAGTGCTGCAGGATCACCGGAATTCCGCCGCTCAGCATCCGGACGATGGGCCTGTCTGCGATGCGCTCCCCCGGGTCGCCCAATGGCCGTTCGATATCGATCGCCGGAGCGAGTTGCACAGCCTCGACGGCGGCAACGTCGTCGTTGCCAGGTGCCGGCAGATACCAGGCTATCGACCGTTGCTCCGACCCAAGATAACGCGCTGCAACGCGTTGCACATCGGCAGCAGAAACGGCGGCGACGCGTTCCGGCAAACTGAGCAAGGTATCCAGGGCGTTGAGTCCATCGAAGAACGCGAGCTGATGCGCCGCATCCTCCGTGGTTTGAACATCAAATATCAGCGCGTCCTGCACGTTGCTGATCGCGTCTTCGAGCTGATCGCGTGTCGGCGCCATTTCCCGGAGCGAAGCGATACGCGATTCGATGCGCTGTTCAATGACTGACTCTGTATCGTCGCCGGTCGCTTCGCCACCGATAATGAACACGTAGTCCTGTGCGCTCGGCGGGTACCAGGTGGTCAGCCCATGCGCGGTACCCGCCAACAATGAACCGTCGTCGACCGGCGTACCCCAGTCATTCTGCAAAAAATTGATACCGGATCCGGCGCCGAGAATTTCCTGCAGTACAAGAAAGGCCGCAAAATTCGGACTGACAACTGACGGCGACCGATACGCAATCATGAACTGTCGTAGCTCATGCGGTCCGCGCAGCGTAACGCGCCGCAATCCTTTCTGCGGCGGTTCGATCGTATGCGGCAGTGGGGTGGCTACCTTGCCCGGTACCGTACCGAATAATTTCTCCACTCGTTTGCGAACATCGCTGCGCTCGAAATCCCCGACCACGGCCAGCACAGCATTGGCAGGCTGGTAGTGTCGTTCATAAAACTCGACGACATCCGCGTGTTGCAGGTTCTCGATGTCGCTTTCCCAGCCGATCGTATTGTTGCGGTACGGGTGAGCGAGAAATGACAGGTAGTTCACGGCATCGATCAGCATCGAGGTCGGCAGGTTCTCGTACATATGCATTTCGGCGAGCACCGAGCCACGTTCCGCCTCCATGTGTTTCTTGTCCAGCTTCAGCCTGGACATCCGGTCAGCTTCGATTCGCAGCAGCAAATCGAGGTGCTCCCTCGGTACTGTCGAGAAATAGGTCGTCTGGTCTGTCCAGGTGTAGCCATGCCACTCACCGCCGACCGCATAGATGCGACTAACCACGTCAGTGTTCGGGAAATTCTCGGTGTCGCGAAAGGCCATGTGTTCAAGAAAATGCGCCAGGCCCGTTTTTCCGCTGACTTCATCGCGTGCGCCGAAGCGGTAAAGCATCTGTACGCTCGCGACAGGAAAACGATGATCAGGCAACATGATCAGTGTAAAGCCGTTGTCGAATCTGTCGATGCTCGCGTTGCGCAAATCGAGCTCTGCGCTTGCCGGACTTGCAGTCATAGCAACCAGCAACAAGACCAGAATAGCGGGCCAGGCGACAGCCCGACAGCGCCAGGCAGCGTCGCCCGACGCCAGCAAAATCGACGTTAATCTATGTTCACGAATCACGTGCTATACCCCGGGATGTCGAGTTAAACTTGAGCATCGCATCTTCCGTGGTTTGATTCTACGATGAATAAGTTGTTGCCGGTTGTTGCCGGATTAGTGCTGCTTGCCGGCGCGCAGTCAGGCTGCGGTGCCGAAAAAACAGACTCTGACCTGGCACGTGACATCATGGCCGAGCTGGTTGCGGTGAATACCGCACCAAGCGGCGGCAACGACACCAGCAAGGCCGTCGAACTGTTGGTGCGCCACCTCAAGGCCGCCGGTTTTGCGGACTCGCAGATCACGGCGCTGGGTCAGACTGAAGTATTGAAAAACCTTGTCGTGCGGTATCCCAGTGCAAACCCGTCTCGTCAGCCTCTGTTACTGATGGCCCACCTCGATGTTGTCGAGGCCTTGCCGGCAGACTGGAACTACGAGCCGTTCGCCATGACCGAGGACGATGGCTGGTACTACGGCCGCGGAACCAATGACAACAAGGCCGGTGCCGCAATATTGATTGCCAACCTGATTCGACTGCACGCCGAGGGTTTCGAGCCGGACCGTGACCTGATTGTAATGCTCACCGCCGACGAGGAATCAACGGGTAATGCCACCAAGTGGTTGCTGGCCGAGCACCGCGACCTGATTGACGCCGAGTTTGCGCTGAACACCGACGGTGGTCCGATACTGCTGATCGACAACAAGCCGCTGGCGTTGATGCTGCAGACCAGCGAGAAAATTTACGTGTCGTTTACGCTACAGGCGACAGATCCGGGTGGCCACAGTTCACGGCCGCATCGGAACAGTGCGATTTCAAGGGTCTCGCGGGCGCTGGTCGATCTCGAAGCTTATGAGTTCCCGATTGATCTGAATGAAACGACACGAACGTTTTTCGATCGCTGGATCAGTATCGCGCCGGAGGATGAAGCATTGATTCGCGCGGTACTCGCCGATACGCCGGACCCTGAAGCACTGGACGCGCTACTGGACGAGCATTATTACAATGCCATTGCACGCACGACCTGTGTCGCGACCCAGCTCGACGGCGGACATGCGGAGAACGCGCTGCCGCAAACGGCACGCGCTGTTGTCAATTGCCGCTACTTGCCGCAGTCGGATGTGACGGCGGTCCGGAAGATGCTGGAGAAGATCGTTGCGCCTTACAATGTCAGCGTGTCGCAGATCGATCCGAGTACGCCAAGCCCGCCGTCGCCGCTGTCACCACCGATCGTTGCACCGATTACCGAAATCGCGCAATCGATGTGGCAGGGAATAGCGGTGATTCCGGAAATGAGTACGGGCGCTACGGACGGCGCGTACGTGCGCAATGCCGGTATCCCGGTCTATACCGTTTCGGCGATTGCGGATGATCCGAATGACATGCGCGCGCACGGCCAGGATGAACGCATCAGCGTGCAGGCATTCAATGACTCAAACATTTATTGGTACCGGCTGATCAAGTCCTTCGCGACGCCCGCAGCCCGTACTCCCTGACGCAGGAATTCTTGTAATGAAAAGCATGCAAAGCGCCGCACCGGCAACGTCAACCCTCAGCAATGAAGACTGGCAGGCGCGCAAAGTTGCCGCCGTTGCCCGCGGTCAGGGCAATGCCGCGGCGGTTTACATCGACAGGGGCAGCAATGCGGAACTGTGGGATGTCGAGGGCAATCGGTATATCGATTTCGGCAGCGGCATTGCCGTTTGTAACACCGGCCATACGCATCCAAAAGTCGTCGCTGCCGTCAAGGCACAACTCGAAAAGTTCAGTCATACCTGTGTGATGGTGACCCCGTACGACACGTCAGTTCGATTGGCGGAAGAGTTGAATGCACTGGTTCCCGGTACAACGCCCAAGAAAACGATTTTCGTAACCACGGGCGCCGAAGCGGTCGAAAATTCGGTGAAAATCGCCCGTGCACATACGGGGCGGCGCGGCGTCATTGCATTTAACGGCGGTTTTCATGGACGGACCCTGCTGGCAATGGGTTTAACCGGCAAGATCACCCCTTACAAAAACCTGTTCGGTCCATTCCCGGGCGATGTCTATCACGCGCCCTATCCCATCGACTGCCATGGAATCAGTGTCGATGACTCGCTGCGCGCACTGCGGACCCTGTTCAAGGTCGATATTGCACCGACGGATGTCGCGGCAATCATTATTGAACCCGTGCAGGGCGAGGGCGGCTTCTATCCGGCGCCTGACGCCTTCATGCAGGCCTTGCGCGAGATCTGTGACGAACATGGCATCGTGTTCATCGCCGATGAAATTCAAACCGGCTTCGGCCGTACCGGGCGTTTCTTCGCATCGGAATATTCCGGCGTCGAACCGGATCTCGTGACCACGGCGAAAGGCATCGCCGGCGGATTTCCCTTGTCGGCGGTGGTGGGCAAAGCGGACATCATGGATGCGCCCTTGCCCGGCGGGCTCGGCGGCACCTATGCCGGTTCGCCAATCGCCTGTGCTGCCGCGCTGGCCGTGCTGGAAGTCATGCGGGAAGAGGGCCTCGTCAATCGCGCCTTGCAGATCGGCGCAAAGTTCAAATCCCGGCTTGGCAAACTCAAGGCTGCGCATCCGAAGCTCATCGCCGAAGTGCGCGCGGATCGCGGTGCAATGATCGGTCTGGAACTGATTACGGATGGCGATGCGGACCGGCCCAATGCAGATCTGACCAAGGCGCTGGTGGCCAGGGCCTGCCAGCGAGGACTGATACTGTTGTCTTGTGGCATTTACGGAAACGTCATTCGCTTCCTGCCGGCACTGACAATCAGTGACAAGATCGTCGACGAAGGACTGGACATCTTCTGTAGCTGCTTCGAAGAGCTCGCGAAGGCTACGTAGTACGCCGTCGGAGACGAACGGACGCGATGCCCAACGCAACAGTCGCCAATAAACAGTAGAGACCCAGGTAGTTCATCTGCTGTGGCAGACCGATGCCGCGATCGATAAGTGTGCCCGTCAGCCCGGGGCCGGCGGCCGTCGCAACAACACTCGCGGATACCGTAACCGAACGAATCGAGCCCAGGTACACGGCGCCGTAAATTTCCGGCCACAGCGCGCCAAACAACGTCGACGATATGCCATAGCTGATGCCCAGCAGGATCATGACGACGAATAGCGCGACAGGCGGTCCGGCTGCTGCCAGCGCAAAGCACGAGGCGGATAAAGGCAACAGCGCGAACGGCAATATGGACCGCGCGCTGAAGCGATCGATTGCAGCGCCGCTGAGCAAAGCGCAGGTCAGGGTGGTTAGCGACAGGACAACAAGTGATACGGCGAAAAGCTGCGGCGGCCAGTCGTTCAGCTTTGCCATGTAGTCCTGGTGATAAAAAATCGTCGTGCCAATAAAGCCCGGCGCGAGGACTCCCGTCAACATCACCCAGAATAGCGGGTCCCGCATGACTTCCTGTCGTGTCCAACTCCGAACCCGGTGAGCCGGCTTTTCAATCTCGGCTTTATGTCCCTGCGGCACGCGGGGCTCGCTGTAGGCCCAGTACGCGAATGGCAGGCCAAGCAGCAGCAAAAATGCGGCCGTTATCCATCCCGCCTGGATGCCGTAGGCTAGAGCGATCATTGCAAATACCAGCGGTATTGACGCTTCGCCACCCTGGTGCCCGAGCACGACGAGTGATACGGCGCGACCTCGTTCTGCGTGAAACCAGCGCCCGGTTGCCGTCAACGCCATGTGCGTCATCATTCCTTGTCCGAACAGTCGCAACAGAAAAATGGCGATTGCCAGCACCAGGACCGAGCTTGCGAAACCGGCAAGCAGCGCCGCGCCCGCAAGCACCGGCATAACCATCGCGATCATTTTATTCGCGGCTACGTGATCGACCAGGCGCCCGATAAACGGCAGGCACGCGGCGCTGCCCAGCGTCGCGAACATGTACAGGCGCCCGAACTCCCCGTGGCTGAGATCGAATGCCGCTTGCCACTCGGCGATTGAGGCCGAGATAAAGTAGGTTTGTCCGAAGCTCGAAAAATAAGTAAGGGCAAAACCTCCCGCTATCCAGCGGAAGTTCTGCCTGATAAATGTCAGCATATAGGGCGGATTCGATGTGACTCGCGTACGGCGTTTAAATAGCGGTGCACATTACCATCGCTGAAATAGTAATACGCGGTGTTGTTCGGCATCAGGACCACATTAATGCCGCCGTACCCCGACAGCGTCGTGAGCCAGGCCGATGTACTGCAGCCGAGAATGCCGCCGACATCAAATGTGCGGAAACCGTTGTTGTAGCGGATCAACTCTGTCTCGGCCTGCATACCCGGGTCGGCCGGCACGCGCTGCTTGACGGCATCGAACAGGTTCCGGTCGAGCGGTGTCGCTCCGTCGATGAAACCGTCGTTTTCGCCGAGGAACACAACCAGCTTCGCAATGTCGTCTCGCAACATTGTCAGGCCGTAGCCGGAAAACGGTTGCGCCACGGTATCGTAGGTGCGGCGGGTGGTTGCCATCAGTTCGCTCAATTGCAACGGCTCCCACACGCCTTGCACGATCAGGTCATCGTAAAAATCCGCGTCGTTGCCGTTTAACAGTTTTAGCCGGTTATTGATCGCTGTACCTGCGAGATACGTCCCCCAGGTCTGATAGGACCAATGCTCGCCCGGTGGCGATTTCCTCGGGAACGCGTTGCAGGCGAAGTCGATCTTGCCCGCATGAGATTCTGCCTCGAAGAATGGGCTGCTGGCGGAATCTTCATCCTCATGGGGTTCGGCGGAACCGTAGTGTCCTGTAACGAGATCCAGCGCATGTTCGATTGTTACGCCGTCCCAGTCGTTGCTGCAGGCGTTGACCGTATCCGCTACCAGCGTGTTGCGAATGCCGGGATATTGCTTTTCGGCCAACATGAGTCCAAGGCCGCCGACCAGCGACTTCGCAGTGGAGTAGGAGGGCAGCGCCATCTGGTCACAATACGGGTATGTCCCGAACGGCGTGTCGCAACCACCAACATAATGAATCCCGTCGATGACGAATCCAAATACGGACATGTCAGCCGAGTTGATTTCGCCGACCGACCCGAACTGGCTGCTGTCCATGCCTGGATAGTCGGCAGCGATCTGCGCAATGGGTCGTGTCGGGAGCATGCTGTCGCGATGCTGTTTCGCATTGCTGATGACTGTCGCTGCAGATGCCGGTTCGACGCGCGAATAAACTGCGTTCAATAGTCCATACATTCTGAATTGCAGGTACTTGCAGGTCTGATTGCTGATCTGGAACGCGACCCTGGATACGTCGCCCGCGTCGTTAAACAGGAAACCCATCAGCCCGTTGTGGATGCAGTCGGCATTGCGCTCCTTCAGGGCAAAGGGAATGACCGCCCGGGTGAGGCCGTTATCCCGGGCTTCGTCCCAGGCCCGCCCAGGTTGCAGAACGAATTCCCACCAGGGGTGCGTGCTGGCAATGGGACCCTGTTGCACGGGAAGCAGGTAATCGCCGTCCTGAACGAATTCGAAATCGAATGGCGGCAACTCGCCGATAGATGCTGCTCCCAGTGCAGCCAAACCGAATTCATCGTGCAGTACCTCGAAATGAACCGCCTGCCCGGTGGGCGTCAAACGCAGCCGTCCTGCAAAGCGGTTGCTTGCCGGGACGGCGCCCGGGTTTTGTACGAACTCACTCAGCAATACCGGGTTGGAAAAATTGCTGCCGTTCATCAGGAACTCGTGCGACAAGGCCGGCGATGCCTGGGTCGAATGGTCGTCGTTGGCGCAGGACTGTGCCAGAAAAAGGACTACCAGGAAGGCGATGCCCGGGCTTCGCATGCGATCAGTCAACGCGCTTTAGCAGCGGCAGGGTTCCCAACCGATGGCGGGTATCGAGTGGTTCACCGGCGGCATTCGTCAGCGGTTTTGGCGGGCTGATGCTCTGCGTTAGCAAGGAGACGATCACGGCGACGAGCAACGATACCCAGAATCCGACAAAACTTGCCGGGATGTCGGGGAACAGGATCTTTGCCAATGCGAATGTCAGGAAACCGGCGCCGATACCGGAGAAACCGCCGACGGAATTCAACTTGCTCCACCAGATACTCAGAATAAACGGCGCCGACATCGCTGCGAAACCAACAGAAACTGCGATGGCGATTGCAGAAATCACCGAGCTGGTATTGAACGCGGTGTAGAGTGAAATGACTGCGACAACGGGAACTGACCAACGCGCGACAGCCAGTCGCAAGGCATCGGACGGGTCCTTGACGACGCGGGGTAACAGGTTAACCGATATGACGGTGCCACAACCGAGCAGGATGCTGTCCGAGGTACTCATGATTGCCGATATGACGGCGCCTACGAAAATTGCGACGACAACCGGGTGCAGGTGCTCCACGGCGAGCAACGGCACGATCGCGTTGGCGTCCTCGATGCCCGGCATCGTAATCGTTGCGACATAGCCCAGCGTTACCGGGATCATGCCAAACAGCAGGTAGCTTACGCCTGCGATGTAAAACGCATTCTGCGCGACCTGCTCGTTCCTGGCCGCCATGGCGCGCTGCACCAGCGACAGGACGCCAATTGCCACCAGGCCGGAGCTGAACCAGACCTGGAAATACGCAAACCAGTCCTTGAAAGTGTTGCCGGCGGGCGTGAAATCAAAAGCATGATCCGGCAACTGGTGCGCAACGACCTGCCAGCCGCCGGCATCGCTGACGACAACGAGAAACAGGATAACGACACCGATAATTATAAATACCATTTGCAACACATCGGTTGCGGCTACGGCCGACAGTCCACCGAACATCGTGTAAATCACGATGACTGCTGTACCGGCGAGCACGCCAAATGCGGCCGGTTGGCCGGTCAGCGTATTGAAGACAACGCCGAAGGCAAACAGCACGCCGCCCAGCCAGATAGCGCCGGCGATCAGGTTGACGAAACTGGAAATGACGCCGGCAAGGTTGCCGATTCGCGTCTCATAAAACTCGACATGCGTGGTGCGATTGGAGCGCCGATAGGTTCTGACAAAAAAGAAGCCGGCGATCAGCAACGAGACGCCGGACACCAGCGGGTCGCGAAGGACTTCCAGTTTGTTACCGGCGTAAGCGCCGGCTGCCGAGCCCATCATCGGGCCACTGCCGAACCAGGTCGCGATAATCGATATCGAGCATACGGTCAGCGACATGTTTCGGCCGGAAACGGCGAACTCGGTCATCGAGCTGGATTTGCCGGCTGCGAGAATGCCAACCGCCAGCATGATGGCAACGTAAATGACGACACCGATGAGAATAATCGTTTGCGAATCCATCGTGATCCTAGCTCCCCTGGCCGTTTGCATTTCCACTGAACGGAATGCCGGCCTCTAATAGTATGTCCACCGCCGGCTGCATTTGTCGGGCGTAATTTTTCCACTTGCCGATCGAACTTCTGTAGGCTGGCTGTCGAACCTGCGCCGTACTGGCCGTCGTGGACGCCTCCTTGTTGTCGTAGTAACTCAGGCACTGCGGCTGCCAGTCGAGATCGCAGGCCGCGACCAGCGCGCGCGACTGCGGTTCAATGTCGCTGACCAATGCTTCGTAGTCGACGGTATACACGACACCCGGCAGGACGTGATGCCAGTGTTCCATCAGCCGGTGATAGGATACGTAGTACTTCGCGAGTTCCTGCAAGTCGTAGGAGAACGGGTACGCATCGACGAACAGCTGCTTGTAGACGGCGTAGCAGGTGTCCATCGGGTCGCGCCTCAAGTTGATGATTTTTGCGTTTGGCAGCGCGAGGTGGATCAGGCCAACGTAAAGATAGTTGAGCGGCATTTTGTCAATGAAGCGCGGCGTCTTGCCGGTAAACGGCCTCGTGCTGGCAATGTACGACTCACCAAGGGTTCGAAAGTCAATTTCCGCCGAGGACGCAACCATTGCATCCCGCGAGATTCGTTTCCCTGCGTTCTTGTCACGCAGCATCAGGGTCAATTGGGCGGCGAAATCGTTCAGCTCACCAGCCGCAAAAACTTCGCTGTGGCTTGCCAGGATGCGTTCGACAAGTGTGGTGCCAGTTCGGGGCATCCCGAGGATGAAAATGGCCTCCGAATTATCGCTACCGCTGGCCGCGTCGTTGAAAACCGACTGCGGAAAACTTTGCCTGATGGCCTCGATCGTCGCGAGGTCACGATCGACGTCATAACGCATTTGCGAGCGTCGCAATTTCGAGCCAAGTCTCAGGGACTCGAACGCGCGCTCATGATCGCCCAGGTCCTCAAGTTCTTTCGACAGTGCGAAGTGAATTTGTACCTTGCTGCGGTCATCGTCGATGCCGTTGTCAAGCAGCCGTTGCAGCTCATTGACATGGTTGTGTTCGGATGTTTGTACTCGAAGGTCCGAGCGAATCTTGTACGACTCGTAATCGGCCGGGTTGAGGCGAATCGCCGCGTCAAAGTGCTGCTCGGCGGATTGCAGCGCACCGAGCGAGCGTTGCAGGCAGGCGACGTTGTAGTAGTGGCGGGCGTTGTCCGGCTGCAATTCGATAGCCCGCTGGTACAGCTCGACGGCCTGGTCGCGCCAGCCGAGCTGAGTTTGCAGCATGGCGAGTGCCGAACACTGGTACGCCGTCTGCATCTTGTTCGACGGCAAATGAACCAACGCTTTTTCCAGGTCGGCGAAACGACGCAGCCGTCCGAGACAAACAGCGCGCTGCAGTTGCCAAGCCAGATGTGACGGATCGGTCGTCAGCGCCCGATCGATCGCAGTCAGCGCCGCAGGAAAATTGCCAAGGCGCAGCAATAACTGGCTGGCTGTGTGCCAACCGCTCGCGAAGTCGGGATTCTGGCGGTTGAGTTTTTCGCACGCGGTCGTCGCCGCCTTGAGGTCGCCACGATTCATCAGCTCCCAGACCTTTGCCTCCATGGCCTTGTTCTGATCATTACTCATAATGCTTACGATACTAGACTCGAGCCGTATTCCGCAGACAAAAAACCCGGCACAAAGTGCCGGGTTCGATTGCGACGAGGGCTAACCGGTAACGCCTAGTCAAAGTGATACGCGAGTTTCAGACCAATCGTTCGCGGCTGGACGATGAACTGCCGGTTGCCATTGCCATACCAGTTCTCGAACACGCCCGTGTCATAACTCCAGTAGCTGATCGGGAATGCGCCCGTGACACCGTCCTCATCACCGATGTTCTTCGCATACAACATCGCGCTCCAGGTATCCGTCGACAGCGTCGCGTTGAGTCCCAGCAGTACGAAAGAACCGAATCGGTCGCTGAGCTCGCTGCCCGGATTGATGAAGTTCTCTGATTTTCCCTGTGCGTAGGCATTGAAGCCCAGATCAAACATCATGTTTGAATTGAGGTCCCAGCCCTTGCTGGCACTGAGGCTGAATACGTTCTCCGGTGCACCCGGCAGCGTCGATCCTTTCGGTGCAATTACGGCGCCCGATTGTGGACTGATGAAATCCTTGTCGAGTTCGGCCTTGGCGTAGGTGTAACCAATGCGATAGCGAAGCCCTTCGCCCAGCACGCCCTCCAGCTCAAGTTCGAGTCCGGACGTATTGGCTTCGTCGCCGTTTGCTGCGAGGAAGAAGCCGTAGAACTGCGATGTCGTATTGAGCTGTGGATCGTCCCAGTCGACGTTGAACAAGGACGCCGTGTAGCGAAATCTTTCGCCACCGCCCTTGACGCCGATTTCGAGATTCTTCACAGAGTCCGACTGGAACGTACGCAGTGCTTCCGCGTTGGGTTCGCCAAATGGGTCGCCATCGGCCAGGCTGGGCAGCGACTGTGCTCCGCCGTGTCGATAGCCCTCCGAATAGGTACCGTAGAACATCGTATTGTCGTTCAGGTCCCAGGACGCGTTCAGCTTGATCAGCACATCGTCATCGGAGTCTGTTGACTGCGGTGCCGCGGGCGACGTGCTGCCTGGCGGCAGCGGGAAGCCGAGGATGACGTCGTTGACCGTGTCGTTGTCGAACCAGCGGAAGCCACCGGTAACGCGGAACGCATCCGTCACGTGATACGTGAGTTCACCGTAAATTGCGGTTTCCTCGTAGCTGGTATCACGAATGTATTCGAAATCGATCTCGGTCAGGTCGCCTGCGTAAAAGCGCGGCCAGAATCCGCCGTAGAAGCCACCCGTCGTGCATACCGGGTCGCCGGTGTTGCGGCAGGCGTTCTTGAAGAGATTCATGCCGGGGTTGTGACTCAGCTGGTAGACGCTGCTCTCCTGGTCCATGTAAAAGGCACCGACCAGCCAATCGACGCGGCTGTCACTGTCGTTGGACATCAGTCGAAACTCCTGGACGAAAGCTTCGTCGTCGTAACCACGCTCGGCACGCTGTGCCGGGCGTGGCCAGGCACCGCCGTAAAAGCTGAAGTTCCAGTCGCGGCTGGTACCGTCAACCTCACCGCCGCTTGCCCACAAGCCGCCGTTGTCGCTCTCGCCCATACCTTCGTGATCGTAGCTGGAGGTTGTTGACGTAAACGTTGCGAAGCCCATGTCCCACTCGAGATCGAGACTCACAAGTTCGGCCTCGCGTTCGGACGGTTCCAGAAGTACCTGCCCGCTATCGTCATCGCCGTACTCGAAATACAGGGCAGAACCGGGTGCCTGGCCGTTGTCGCCCAGCGTCGTCGATCGTCGTGCACCGATCGAATCGTCCTGCATCTGGTAGTTCAACTGCATATTCACGTTGTCACTGAACTCGGTACGCAAGGAAATTTTTGCGTAGTCGATCTCAACCGTGTCGGCGTCCCTGACCTCCTCGAAACAGCCGACGTTGAACAGCAGTTCATTGTCTGTTGCCTGGCGTGGATCGACGCAGGTTCCGTTGACGTTGACCAGTGGTTCGCGAAACTCGTTGAGTTGGTAGGCATTGATGTAGTCAATGACGCCATCGTTGTCGATGCGGCTGTAATAGCCGCGAACCGCGGTTCGCTCACCAATGGGAATATTGACCATCGCATCGAAGCCGAGGTTGTTGCCGTCCGAGCCCGATGTTTCACCGTAGTCGACGGAAACCTTGGCCTCGAATCCGCTCGCATCGGGACGATTGCCGATGTAGCGAACCGTACCGCCAAGCGACCCGGAGCCGTACAGCGTTCCCTGCGGTCCGCGCAGGACTTCGACACGTTCAATGTCTTTGACCAGGAAGTTCGCGAACAGCGGCGTGTTGTCATAGTAGGTCGCGACGGTTGGTACGGCATTGAGCATGATGTCGCCGTTGGCACCGTTGTCGACATTCAGGCCACGGATAACGATGCTGTTGACGGTACCGGCATTGCGATAGCCGCGGTCGACAACGGTCACGCCGTGCATTGCACGTAGCACATCGTATTGATCGATCATGTTCTGAGATTCGATAACATCGCCGGAAAGTGCAGAGATGTTGTAGGGAACATCCTGCACGCTGGTTTCGCGTCGCGTCGCTGTGACGACAATCTCTTCGAGCGCATTGCCGGCGTTGTTCTGAGCGGCCGCCAACGGCGAAGTCGCAGCAATGGCCGCGCCAATTGCCAGCACCAGAGGTTTCTTCGTGTAGGTCCGTGTCGTAGTCATGGTTCTTAATCTCCCCCTGCTCGATGAGCAAGAATTGTTGCAATGAATTGCTTGTTCGCCATTGGCCCGGTGTAGCAAGTCGGGCCGCATCACTGGATTTTGTTTCCGCTTCGTCGTGTCGTTAGAGGCTCGCTCCCCTGGGCGCCATGCGCAGTTCACCCAACGCATCGAGCGCCGCGGATTCACGCGTTTCGCCGTATTGCGGATACTTGAGTTCACTGTCCCTGAAGCTCTTCAGGGGTTGGCCGAGGTTTTGCCAGCCGTTCCGGCGTGCGTCGCGTACTTGGTCGAGGTCAATCTTCACGGGAACGATCTCGCGTGCCTTGCCGGCGTGATAAATGACTTCCCCGCCGGGTCCGGCAATCAGGCTTTCACCCATGCCGACCGGGCCGGCCAGGTTGACGTCGATGAAATAGCATTGATTCTGTGCTGCGTGCGCCCGCACCATTGCGAGTTCGACATCCCGATCCAGTGTCGTAGTCAGCGTCGGGTGCAAGATCACTTCCGCACCCTGCCAGGCCAGGCTTCGAATCGTTTCCGGAAACCACATGTCGTAGCAGATCGAAACCCCGAACTTCCCGATACCCGGAATCTCGAAAACCGTATGCTGGTCGCCGGCCGCAACCGACGTTTCGTAGGGATGCCACGGGAACAACTTGCGGTGGCGCGTTATCACTTCGCCAGCCGGTGAAATGACCGGCGTGGTGTTAAAAATCTTGTCACCGTCCGACTCAAGAAATGAACCCGGCAGGAGCCAGATTCCGTGCCGGCTGGCCGCATCGCAAAATCGCTGTTCGCGAGGGCCGGGCATCGTCTCGGCGTTCGCGGGATCCGAATTGCAGGCGCCGAGTTCAGGCGCAACGATCATTTCCAGCCAGGGAAATCGCCGCATTACGGCGTCGATTTCGCGGATCATGTGATCCACGCTGTCCTCGCTTGGCCGCGCAAGCTGCAGCCCGGCAATGGCAAACGGTGTCATGGGTGTTGTGCTCTCATCGACACAGACGGTAGCGATGATCGATGCCGACGGACAGGTCCAGATTAGGCCAATCGAATGGTCCAGATTCGTTTAGCTAGTGGTCCAGATTGGCGGGCGGTGTTTCGGCGAGCCGAACGTAGGCGGAATCGACGATTTGCTGCTCATCGTTGAAAAACTTGATCTTGTCGCCGTCGATGACGATGAAATAGCCTTTTTCCTCACCGTACACCCAGCGGTTCCATTTGCGATAGAAGCGGTCGCCGTCGACACGCCAGCGTCCGGTGTCCGAGTCTTCGTTGGCGAAACCGCGTCGGCCGCTCATCGTACCGTCAGCGTGATAGACGATAGTGCAGGGCCAGCCGTTCACCTCGCGGTAAAGCAAGGTTGCGTCGGACATCGTACGGACCAGGTTGTCTGACGTCAGCCAGTTGCCCGACGATGTCGACAAGTGCTCAACCTGGCCTTTCACGAGTTCACGCACGAGTTCCATGAGCCGTTCGACACCAGGACGTATCTTGTCGACACTGAGGCTTGTTACACCCATGCGAAAACAATTCTCGGCACTTTCCTTGACTGCGTAGTAGTGACTGACCGGTTCGATCAGGATGCCGTGACGTTCTGCTTCGGACGCGAGATTTGCGACATCGAAATCGGTTGGTGTTCGAACCCAGTAAGTTGTGCCGCCAACTTCCGGTGAAATCTCGAGCGGTATGCCACGGACGTTATTCAATGCGCTGCGCAGTTTGCTGCGTCGCTCACGCAGCGTCCGACCCAATCGGAGCATTAGTGAATCGTAGTGCCCGAGCGACAAAAAGTAGGCCGCAGCACGTTGATTGTAGAGCGGCGGGTGCCCGAGTGTTTTCGCCCGCAGTTCACGCGCCCGTTGCAAGAAATCGGAATTGGCAACGATGAAGCCAAGGCGCATGCCGGGTCCCAGTACGTTCGAAAAGCTGGCTACGTAGATCACCCGACCGTCGGTATCCATGCTGCGCAACGCAGGGAGCGGATGATCCATGTAACTGGTTTCGCACTCGTAGTCGTCTTCGATGATGACAAGATCGTTCTGGCGCGCCAGGTCCATCAGCGCTTCCCGTCGGTCCAGCGACATGGCTACCGCGGTGGGTATCTGGTGACTCGGTGTAACGTAAACGACACCGCATTCCTTCAGTGATGAGTCGATAACCAGCCCGGCATCGTCAACGGGTTGGGGCACAGTCGTTGCCCCTCGTTGCGCGAACAGGTTTCGCACGGTTGAATTTCCCGGTTCCTCAATCGCGATCCTGACACTGTTCTCTGTCAGCAACTGGCTGATCAGGAATAGACTGTTCTGCGTTCCCATCGTTACCAGGATTTGTTCGGGCCGTGCCTGGATGCCGCGGCGAGTCAGAATCTTGGTGCGGATCTCGTCCAGTAGCATTGGGTCGTCGGCGTCGCCGCTACCCGACGACCAGTCGGCCACATCGGCAACCCCGAGCGACAAGCGAGTCGCTTCACGCCATTCCGCGAGCGGAAACAACGAGGTATCGAACTTGCCGTCGACAAAGGGGTAGGGGTAGCGACTCCAGTTCGGTAGATCGTGTACATCGGGTTGACGCGTCCGTTCAGCTGTTGCGTTTTGCGACCAGAGTGCCGAGTGGGTGCGACGCGCGCTGTGCCCTCGACCGCCCGCGCCGACTCGCGATTCGAGAATTTGCTCGTTGACAAAAATGCCGCTGCGCGCGCGACTGATGAGGTAGCCGTCGGCAATCAGCTGCTGGTAAGCCGCGACAACGGTGTTGCGTGCGACATCCAGTTGCCTGGACAGCTTGCGGCTTGAAGGCAGCTTCATGCCAGGCGGAAATGCCCCATTGATGATGCCGTCGACGAATTTCTGCCGGATCTGGTTTTGCAGGTTTACCCGATGGCCAGGATCAATATAGATAAGCGCATCTTGCATGTTCTCAGTATTGCAGTCCGTCTGCCTGTTCCAGTTCCTCGGCGAGGCGACTGGATTCAACCGCTCGTGCCGTCGAGTAGCGCGCGATCAACAGGTACAGGACCGGTGTCAAAAACAGTGTGAACACTGCAGAAATTCCCAGGCCACCGAATACGACCCACCCGATCGCGTGACGGGCTTCTGCACCCGCGCCGCTGCCGAGGATCAACGGCAAACCGCCGAGCACGGTCGATACCAGCGTCATCATGACGGGGCGCAAGCGCCGCTCGGCGCCTTGCTCAATGGCTTCCCGTACATCGCGGCCACGGTCGCGTAGCTGGTCTGCAAACTCGACGACCAGGACACTGTTTTTTGCCATCAGGCCGATCAGCAACACCAGACCAATCTGCGAGTATATGTTCAGGGATGTGCCGGTCAGTAGTAGTGCGAATATGGCCGCCGCAATACCAAACGGCACGATCAGCGTTACGACCAGGGCGCTGGTGAAGCCCTCAAATTGTGCTGCGAGCACGAGGAAGATGACGAGGATTGCGATGACGTAAGTAAAGGCAACTTCCTGCGAGGTTTGTTCCAGCGTTGCAGCCTCTCCCAGAAACATCAGGGAGATATCGGCGGGCAGGACTTCATTGCCCAGCGCGTCCAGTTCGTCGACGGCTGTTTGCAGGGGATAGGACTCGGCCAGATCAATATTGACCTGGATGGCACGTCGCTGGCTTTGACGATCGAGTTGGGTCGCAATGCCTTCTTCCTTCAGTGTGACAAGGCTGGACAAAGGCACAAGGTCGCCGTTGCTGGCGCTGACGTAGAGATTGACCAGATCCGATGGATCGTTGATCTCGCCGCCAGCCGACTGCAGAAGAATGGGAATTGCCTGGTCATCGACGTTAAGGTCGATCAGTTCGTCGCCGTTAATCATGGCACGAAGCATCGCGGCAAGCTCGGTCAGGTCAACGCCAAGGTCCGCGGCACGCTGGCGGTCGATCTCCACTGATAATTGCGGCTGTGTCGGATCGAATGAAATTTGCGGGCTCACCATGTGTGGCAAGCGGCTTTCGATGGCTGTGACAAATGCTTTCGACGCCTCGAAGATGCTGTCGTAATCGTTGCCCAATAGCGCTACGTTCAGCCCACCTCCCCAGGTTCGAAGGTTCAGGCTGTTGTCACTCGATGCATTTGCGCGAACGCCGGGAATGCTGCCCAGCGGGCCGCGAAGCTCATTAATAATGGCTTGCTGAT
>CAXBKH010000021.1:0-83136 GCA_963976365.1 uncultured bacterium
CACATTGATCTGCCCGGTTTCGTCCTCCAGCGTCACGAACGTCACGCCGCTCGCCGTACCAGGCCGTTGCTTGGTGATGACCAGCCCCGCGACGTTAATCGCCTGGCCGTTCTGCTGGCTGGGTAATACTGCTGCAGCGACGTAGTTGTATCGGTCAAGGTGACGGCGTAACAAGCACATCGGATGCCGTTCGAGCGTGAGGCCTGTGCTTTGGTAGTCCGCGACGATGTTCTGGCCTTCAGTGGGTTGCTTTAACATTGGCGTTGCCTCGAAGCGCTGCATCGACTGAAACAGGGGCAAAGGCTTTTCCGCGCCGGCAACCGCCCAACGTGCACGATGCCGGTCACCGGCAAGCGCTCGCAGTGCACCCGACGTCGCCAGTACATTGAGTTCGCGCCGATCGAGCTCAGCACGTTCCAGCAGGCTTTGCACTTGCCGGTACTCACCGTGTGCACGTTCAGCAACAATTCGTCGGCCGGCTTCCTCGGACAGACCTTTGACCATGCGCAAACCCAAGCGTAATACTGCCGCGCTACCCTCGCCGTGTTCGAGACTGCAGTCCCAATCGCTGTGATTAATATCCACGGCATTGACCTCCACACCATGGCGCCGGACATCCTGCACAAGTTGTGAGGCGGAATAAAATCCCATCGGCTGGCTATTTAGCAATGCGCAGGTAAATGCCGCCGGCGTGTGGTACTTCAACCAGCACGACACATAAACCAGCAAAGCAAAACTCGCCGAGTGCGATTCCGGAAAACCGTATTCTCCGAAGCCCTCGATCTGGCGAAAAATCTGCCGTGCAAAACTTTCGTCGTAACCGCGTTCGCGCATGCCGGCGATCAACTTGTCTTCGAAAGGACCCAGGCCACCGCGCCGCTTCCAGGCCGCCATCGCACGCCGTAGCTGATCGGCTTCACCGGGCGAAAAACCTGCGGCCACCACGGCCAGCTGCATCACCTGTTCCTGGAAAATTGGCACGCCCAGGGTGCGCTGCAACACAGCTTTCACTTCTTCGCTGGGATAGTCGACGGCCTCCTCGCCGTTTCGTCGCCTGAGATAAGGGTGCACCATGTCGCCCTGGATAGGACCTGGCCGGATGATGGCGACCTCGATCACCAGGTCGTAATAACAACGCGGTTTTAGTCTGGGCAACATTGCCATTTGCGCACGCGATTCAATCTGGAACACACCCATCGTGTCGCCGTCGCAGATCATGTCGTACACGCGCGGGTCTTCGGCCGGCACACTGGCCAGCGTGTAGTCCCGGCCGTCGAATTCGCGAATCAGGTCAAAGCTGCGCCGAATCGCCGTCAGCATGCCGAGACCCAGCACATCGACCTTCAGGAGGCCCAGGTCCTCGAGATCGTTTTTTTCCCACTGGATCACTGTGCGATCCGGCATCGTTGCGTTCTCGATGGGTACCAGCTCGTACAACGGTGCATCGGAAATGACGAAGCCGCCCACGTGTTGGGACAAATGCCGCGGAAAGCCGATGATTTCGCGTACCAGGTACAGAAGTCTTTTAATAATCGGGCTGTCGGGATCGAGCCCGGCTTCGAGGATGCGGCTGTCATCAACCTTGCGACCATCCCACCACTGCATCGAGCGAGACAGGCGACTGATCTGCAAATCGCTTAAACCAAGCACCTTGCCGACATCGCGCAATGCACTCCGGGGACGATAAGTAATCACCGTGGCGGCAAGCGCTGCCCGTTCACGTCCGTATTTCGCGTAGATGTACTGAATGACCTCTTCACGACGTTCATGTTCGAAATCAACATCGATGTCGGGTGGTTCGTTGCGCTCCTTCGAAATAAAGCGCTCCACGAGTACCTGCATGCGATCCGGGTCGACTTCGGTGATCCCTAAACAAAAACAAACCGCGGAGTTCGCGGCAGATCCCCGCCCCTGGCAAAGAATTTGCTGTGAACGCGCGAACGCGACAATGTCCTGCACGGTGAGAAAATAGGATTCGTACTGCAACTCGGCGATCAGTTGCAACTCATGTTCGACAAGCCTGCGGACTTTGGCAGGCACACCGCCCGGCCAGCGCTTTCGCATACCTTCCTCGGTGAGTGTCCTCAAATAACTGGCTGGCGTCTCTCCTGCCGGTATCAGTTCACTCGGATATTCGTAGCGCAACTCGTCGAGCGAAAAATCGATGCGATCGGCAATGCGGACCGACTCGGCCAGAAGCTCCGCCGGATAGACGCGCTCCAGGACTGCCAGTGATCGCAGATGACGCTCACCGTTGGCATACAAGGCAAAGCCTGCCCGATCGATAGTTGTGCCCAAACGAATCGCGGTGACAGCATCCTGCAGGATACGGCGCGCACGGATATGCATATGCACATCGCCAGAGGCCACCAGCGGCAGGTTCAGGCGCCGACCTTCAGCACGTAATTTGTCAAGCTGCTCGCGCTGCCTACCGTCGGCGAGTAACTCAACGGCGATCCACAATCGATCGCGAAAGGTCTCACGTATCCAGTGGTCTTCGACATCAAGCGTCAGGTCCTTGTCCGGTACCCATAACACAAGACAACCGGGCAAGCCGTTCTCGAAGTCGAGTCGTGTCAGTTCGTAACGACCCTTCTCTGCTGCACGGCGCGCATTCGTGATGAGTTGACACAGCGCTGCATAACCCCGGATGTTCTGCACCAGCACAACCAGCTTGCGACCGCTTTGCAGGCGCAACTCGGATCCAATGATTAGCTTTTTTAAGCCCGCCTGCTTGGCGGCTGCATGTGCACGTACGATGCCCGACATCGAACACTCGTCACTGATCGCGAGTGCCTCATAGCCGAGTTCCGCAGCCGTCTCAACCAGCTCTTCCGGATGGGAAGCTCCGCGCAAGAACGTAAAATTACTGAGTGCGTGTAATTCTGCATAACGAATACCGCCAGGTGCATTAACCGAAGATGCCATGCAGGTACCAATCCGGCTTTTGCTGTCGGTTGCGAAAAATCCACAGGCGCATGCCAGCGCCGTTCAGCGCCGTGTAGTAATCGCGGGAAACACTGCGCTCATCCCACCAGCCGGTTTCAAGTCGTTCGGGCCCGTCCAGCAATGTTAACCGACAGCCTTTGTGCAGCGGGTATGCGCCATCTGCCGACAACAAGGCGGGTTCCGGCAACATCCACAACGGTCGCCGCAGGTCGCTGCTGTTTGCCAGGGTCGTGACTGACCAGTCCGACAAAGGATGCTGCAGGCAAAAGGCATACTCGGGACGATGTTCAGCGACAATATTCATGGTATTGACGGATTGATCGCCGATACGCGCAATCAGGCGCTCGGCGAGTTGTGCAATTGAATACCGCCGCCTCTGCTTGCCGCCCTTGAGGTGAAACCCAAGCTTGCCGGTCTCGGCCTGTAATGGCTGCGACAAGCCGCTACGCAAACGCACCGCAATGACTGCGGCCCGCAGGCGCAAGGTATCGAAGCGAATCTTCAGAAGGTCGAACCAGCGTGTCGCAGAACGATCCGCCAGCGCCGAACCCAGCCAAAATTCCGTGGCCGGGCCTTTGAGATGAAAAAAACTGAAACACAGGCGCTGTGTGCCCAGTTGCCGCGCCAGTAAAAACTGTTCGTGCGACAACAACAACTCATGACAGATGTTCAGCAATAATTCGCGATCGGATTGTTCCTCGCTCATCTCGAAATCAGCACAGAAACGTTCGGGTGCACGCCATGAGTCACGCGGATCCGGCAGGTGCCCCAATGCACGATCGAGTTCGAGCAGGCGCTCTGCACCAAAACGCCGTGCAAAACCTTCACGCGGCAATCGCAGGCAATCGCCTATGTGCTTAATGCCCATTCCGGCCAGCGCCGCATGCTGCCCCTCTGGCCAGTGCAAACAGTCGAGCGGTAAAGAACGCAACGCAGAAGCCAGGTTTTCTTCGACGCGAATACAGACACGCCGGCCTGCTCTTGCTAGGCAGGTGGCACCCAGCGGTGTCGGCGCAATCGCCATTGCCGCCGAAAAACCCTGGTCATCGAGACCTTGCGCAATCGCCCGCCGCAATTTTGGCAGTCCGCCGAACAGGCGCAGGCTGCCAGCGATCTCCAGCAACAACACATCCTTGCTGGCTATGCTCACGAACGAGGAAAAACGTTCCAGCCAGGTTGCCAGCCGCTCCAGTACCTGTTGTTCGCGAACCGGGCTGCGTTCCTCGAGCTTCAGTGTTGGCAACAGGGCAAGTGCCGCATTGCTTGACTGGCCAGGCATGATGCCCGCTGCCGCGGCAAGCAAATCGGTTTGTAACACCCGGTAAATGCCATGCTGTTCTTCAACGATGGCGAGCGCCTCATCCGAAGCACGGCAGGCTTCCAGTGGCAGATTGGGCAAGTAGATACAAAACCACAGCCGGCGAACGGGCGTGGGTGTCAGCGCTAAAGCCTGTGGCGGCGGCAGTGGTTCGGTAAACGGCAGGGATTGCTGTTTACCAGAGAGAGTCGGGGCGGTGTCCCGTAACGCGACGGGTGATTTCCATGCCCTGGACATGGTTAAAGTAAATTATGGATAACAGTCGGGCGGCCACCGCGACTCTTCAGGATATGAACGTGTGTGCCCTGCCCGGTGGCTTGCAGTTCCAGTCGCAGGGCCGCCGCCGAGGGCTGGTGACGTGCCGACAAGGGGCGAAATGCAATGGCCCAGCTGTGTCCTTTTTCCGCCGCCAGTTGCAAACGCCGGCTGGCCTGGTCGTCAAGTATCTCAGGCCATAACAACACTGCCGCACAGGTACCTGACGACAATGCCTGTTCGGCTGACCACAACAATTCGCTGTCGTCTTTTGGTCGCACCACCAACATGCGGGATAAATCGATACCGCATTGTTGCAATGCCGGTGCATAGGGTTGAAACGGTGGAGCTACCCAGGCAATCCAGCCCGGCTCTGTCGGTTCGCCATGACGGGATAGCGCATGCTCGGCACTGAGTTCGGCGAGTGCCGGCATCAGTACACGCAGTTCACCCATACCGTACTGGTCAATCAGGATTTCAGTGAGTGCCTCCTGGGGCCAGCCGCCGCCGGGCAGGCAGCGGTCCAGTTCCGGGTAACCACTGGCAAGCCCTGTCCGACGGTCAGTGTGACTGCTACCCCGCCAGACACGCGGGTTCTCCAGTAGTTTCTCCAAGCTCATGCCGACAATCCGTCAATGCAGCGGCAAACCATCACGAATAACGCCGACAACCACGCCTTCGATGACCAGGCTCTGGGTCTTCAGATCCACCACGATGGGTTCGAAGTCGACGTTTTCCGGCAGCAGAGACACCAGTGTGCCGTTTTGACGATAACGCTTGACCGTCACCTCGTCATCGAGACGCGCCACGATGATCTGTCGGCTGCGCACTTCCGGTGTCCGGTGCACGGCCACCAGGTCGCCATCAAGAATGCCGGCATCGCGCATACTCATACCCTGTACGCGCAGCAAATAATGCGGCTTCGGATTAAAAAGCTGCGGATCGATGCGGTAATGCGTCTCGATATGTTCCTCTGCGAGGATGGGACTGCCGGCGGCGACCCGACCCACCAGCGGCAGGCCCATTTGGTCCCGCAGAGAATCTTTTAACTGGATGCCGCGCGATGCGCCGGGCACCAACTCAAGAACCCCTTTGCGCTGCAAGGCACGAAGATGCTCCTCAGCCGCATTGGCGGACTTGAAACCCAGCTCCGCGGCGATCTCTGCACGCGTGGGGGGCATGCCGGTTTCGTAAATAACATCTTGAATAAGTTCAAGTATTTGCTTTTGTCTGGGGGTCAGTTCGCGCATTTGAGCAGTTCCTGTATGGATTCACAGTATGCTGGGATTATATACAGTACTTACGCCAGTGCAAGCACTCTCTGACACCATCATGGGGCCGCCGCAGCGGACGTCCGGGGCAAACCATTCCTTCACTTCGAGGCGGAATGGTTTGCCCCGGACGCCCACCGCTCCTCAGTGGTTGGTTTGTGTCTGAGAGTGTCGCTTTGGGGAGACAAACGTGAATAAAAACAGTGATATTCGTTGCAGCGCAGTTCGGATTGGGAAATAATGCGCCTGCTCATTTGGCAAACTATCAAGGAAACTCCCAAAATGAAAAAGACCGCACTGAAAGCAAGCGGACTCGTACTCCTCCTCGCAATGGCTGCAGGTTGTGCAACAACCGGCCTTGACGATGTTAAAGCTACGGCTGATCGTGCTGCTGCTGACGCCGCTGCTGCAGCTTCTGCTGCTGAAGCTGCGCGTGCATCTGCTGATCGTGCTTCTCAAGCTGCTTCTGCAGCTCAAAGAACTGCCGATCAGGC
Source organism: uncultured bacterium (assembly GCA_963976365.1). Taxonomy (GTDB): domain Bacteria; phylum Pseudomonadota; class Gammaproteobacteria; order Steroidobacterales; family Woeseiaceae; genus UBA1847. The sequence goes on from CAXBKH010000021.1 coordinate 6,288, forward strand.
ACTGGCCGCTGCGACAGAAGCCCAGGCTTGCTGCGAAGCGAACCGAGAGAGCATGGAACGTATGTTCAAAAAATCGATGTCTAAGTAGTACTACTGCTTAACAACATCTATCAGAACGCCGCGCTTGTCGCGGCGTTTTTTATGTCTGTTTCTTTTATGCCGACGCCGACAATTTCCGGAATGCCATCTGAACGTTTGACCAACGCCTCGACGATATCCCAATCGAGTTGACCCGCACGCGTCGTGGTCGTCGCAATAAACTGTTCGGTGAGATGCGTTAGCGGATCTTTACTCAAGACGTCCACATCCGGTAATTCAACATCCGCATCCAGTTCTGCAATTTTTTCCGGCGTTGCTTTCGGCAAACGTTGTGGCACTTCCAGTAACGGATGCACTTCAGCGACCAGCGCGTCACCATCCCAGCCAACTTTCACCGGAACATCGATAATACGTACTGCGGTTTTCACCTGGATGCGATCAAACAGGAATTCGATGTCTTCGGGAAACATGCGTATGCAACCGTGCGAAACACGCATGCCAACGCCGGCAGGTTTATTCGTGCCGTGTATCAGGTAGCCTGGCAACCCAAGTCGCAACGCACGTGTACCCAGCGGATTATCAGGCCCCGGCGGTACAACACTCGGCAAGGGATCACCGTCGGCAGCATGCTCTTCGCGGACTGACTGCGGCGGATACCACGCCGGGTTCCTGGCCATCGCGATGATCTGCGTAAGCCCCAGCGGCGTTTCCCAGTCCATGCGGCCAATACTCATCGGATACGTGTGTACCTTTGCGACCTCACCCGTCGCGGGTTTTGGATAATAGTACATCCGGTATTCGGCAATATTGAGAACCAACCCCGTTCTTGGGCCTGGCGGCAATACGAAGCGATTCGGGAGTACGATTTCCGTGCCCTCTCCCGGCACCCAGACATTCACGTCGGGATTCGCACGTACAACGTCGTAATAACCCAGGCCATGACGCCGCGCGATATCAACCAGTGTGTCATCGTGGTTCGCAACGACGGTGGAAATTTCGCCGATGACATCCTGCCCTTCCGGTGGCAAGTCATAGATTGCCGCATGCACCGGAAATGCCAGCGTCGTGACCAGCGTGATGATTGTCGCGTGTAGTTTGTTCACTTGCCTATTTCTTCATTGTCGATAACTTCAGTTTCTGACTCCGCCGCCAACAGCCATTCCTGCATCGCTTCGCTTTGCAACAGGCGACGTGGGTAGACGCAGGCGGATTCGGGCAAATTGATGCCGTATGTTCTGAATCGCAATACTACGGGTGCAAACATGGCGTCAGCAATGGTGAAATCGCCGAACAACCATTCCCCCTTGTCGCCGTATTGGCGTCGGCAGTCTGTCCAGATCGAGATGATGCGGTCGATCTCGGCCCCCAGTTCATCCGGCAAGGGAACTTTGCGCCCCATCGCTCGGCAGTTCATCGGCATTCCGGCGCGCAACACGGCGAACCCCGCATGCATTTCGGCGCTGATTGAGCGAGCATGCGCGCGGGCATCGCGTTCGACAGGCCACAGATGCTTGTCGGGCCAGAGCTCAGCGACCGTTTCCGCGATCGCCATGGAATCCCAGACGGTCATGCCGTCGTGCAACAGCACGGGGACGCGACCCGCTTCAGATACCTCGGTCAGGGCACGTTTCGTTGTCGGTGTGTCCAGGGCAATGCGCTGCTCTTCAAAATCGATCCCCGCCTCTCGCAGCAACAGCCAGGCACGCAGAGACCAGGAAGAGTAGTTCTTGTTTCCGATAACCAGTTTCGTTTTCATAGTTCACGCTATTGTCAGTTCCCGTATGTTAAACCATCATGCGTTGACCAATACAGTAGCTTGCCGGTAGCCTGACGGAATGAGTATGAAAATCTCCTTTGAATTGAGCGATCGCGACCTCAATTTCTTTCGCCTCGCATTGCAGCAATCCCGCGAAGCGGTGCGCGATGCGGAGGAATCCGAGATCATCGAGGCCATCAGCGACGTGCTTGCCGAAATCCGCAAAAATGAGCCCCTGCCTGACTTCGTGGGTAAGCGTATCCCGGAACTCGAATCCCTGATCAGTATGCTGACCGACGAGGAATGGCAATTGCCGCAGTCAGATCGTGAGCGGCTTCTCGCGACATTTGTCTATTTCGCGGATCCGGAAGACATCCTGGCTGACGACATCCCGGTCATTGGCTATCTCGACGACGTCATCATGATTGAACTCATCGCAACCGAAATGCGCCACGTGCGGGTCGCCTACGACGACTTTTGCCGCTTTCGGGACGATTTCGACAACGGCAAGGGAAAATCCGCCGACCCGGTCATTCGCCGCGACCGCATCGACCGACGACGACAACAACTTCACCAGCGCATGCAACGCCGGTCGGCACAGCAAAACAAGTCCAAGCTCTGGTAGAAAGATAAAGCGGCAGTCACCTTGATCTTTTTAGAGGCGCATCAGGACCGACCCCCAGGTGAAGCCACCGCCGAAGGCTTCCATCAGAATTAGCTGACCGCGCTTCAGGCGGCCGTCGCGAACACCGACATCCAGTGCCATTGGCACTGATGCGGCCGAGGTGTTGCCATGGTCCTGGACAGTGACGATCACTTTCTCCATCGGCAGACTGAGACGTTTGGCCATCGCCTGGATGATGCGAATGTTGGCCTGGTGAGGTACCAGCCAGTCGAGTTCCTCTTTGGACACGCCGGCTTTCTTGAGTGTTTCCGACGCGATGCGTCCGAGCGTTTGTACCGCAACCTTGAACACTTCATTGCCTGTCATCATGATATTCGCGGCCGGTGTCCCGGCGGCAGCGAGGTTTGTTGAAGCGCCAACCGGGTAGTACAGCAAATCCTTGTACTGGCCGTCGGCGCCCAGGTGGCAGGAAATGATGCCTTGTTCGTCAGAGGGTTTCAGGACGACGGCACCTGCGCCATCGCCAAACAAAACGCAGGTATTGCGGTCTTTCCAGTCGACGAGCTTTGTAATGCATTCGGCGCCCATCACCAGTGCGCATTTGGATTCGCCCGCCTTGATGAACTTGTCGGCCGTGCTCAGCGCGTAGATAAATCCGGTACAGGCCGCTTCAAGGCTGAACGCAGTGCAGGCGGGAATCCCCAGCTCGTGCTGAATGATGGTCGAAACATTGGGGAAAATCAGATCCGGAGTCGTCGTTCCTGTAATGACCATGTCAATGTCATTGGCAGTAACGCCGGCCGCGTCCATGGCAATCTTGGCGGCCTCGATACACATTTGCGAAACCGTCTGGTCCGGCGCACAAACATGGCGTCGCTCAACACCGGTTCGAGTTCGTATCCATTCGTCGCTTGTATCGACGATCTTTTCCAGATCGGCGTTCGTCATGATTCGTTCGGGGAGATACCGACCTGTCCCTGCAACGCGTGAATAGATCATGCAGTTTCCTTTTGCAGCAAGTTACCAATCTGCTGTGGCAACTGGTTCCGAATTTCAACAATGGCGGTATCAATAGCATGTTGAAACGCGATGGAATCTGCGCTGCCGTGACTTTTGACAACAATACCATTAAGCCCAACCAGAGTCGCACCATTGTATGCCCTGGCATCCATCTCGGTGGCAAGGCGGCGCAGTACCGGGCGAGCGGCAATCGCCTGCAATTTTGAAAACCAGTTTCGAGTAAATTCGCGCTTTAAAAAATGCGTCACCAAGCCAACTGCGCCCTCAATAGTTTTAAGTGCAACGTTTCCGGTGAAGCCATCCGTGACAACAACGTCGGCCTTGCCTGAAAACAGGTCGTTACCTTCGATAAAGCCTACGTAGTTAAGCGTGCTGGCATTCAACAAAGCGGCGGCATCGCGGACCGTGTCATTGCCTTTGATATCTTCGGCGCCGATGTTGAGCAGCGCAATCCGGGGCTGCTCTATGCCCGCGATATCAGAGGTAACGATCGACCCCATCATCGCGTACTGAAATAACTGTTCTGCGGATGCCTCGGTATTGGCACCGAGGTCGAGCATATGCAAGGTGCCGCTCTTGGCTGGCAGCTCGGTGATGAACGCGGGTCGATCAATGCCAGGCAAAGTTTTCAAAACGAACTTTGCTGTTGCCATGAGTGCACCGGTGTTGCCGGAACTTACGCAGGCACCTGCGTCACCGTCTTTGACCAGGTTGATTGCGACCCGCATCGATGAATCTTTTTTCTTTCGCACGGCGTCGGCCGGTGGTTCGGACATGCCAACCACTTCGCTCGCGTGCAAAATTCGTATTCGGCCAGCATCTGAATGATCGCTGACGATTCGTTTGACGAGGTCAGTAAGCTCATCCTCGTCGCCAACCAGGATCAGGTCAACGTGCTGGTACTTGCGCAACGTTGCGGCCGCCGCACGCACGACAACCTCGGCACCGAGGTCGCCGCTCATAGCATCAAGTGAGAGAGTTGAGTGTGATCCCACAGAAAGTCAGGCCGGATAATAATCCGGCCGAAACTTGGGACTACTCGTCGTCGTCAGCGATTTCAGGTTGTTTGATAACCTGTTCGCCGCGGTAAAAACCATCGGGTGTGACACGGTGACGCAAGTGGGTTTCACCCGAAGTCGGATCGACAGACAGCGCAGCATTCTTGAGCTTGTCGTGCGAGCGACGTGCGCCGCGAGTAGCAGGTGTTCTGCGGCTTTTTTGAACGGCCATAATTTTCTCCAATAAAACCCGGCTAAACGTCCGGGTCTTTTTCAACCTGTTTCATCTGCGCACCGAGTGCCGCAAATGGTCGTCTTATCTCTGTTACATTTTCGATCGCTGCCGAAAACACTTTGCAATCTGCCATGTTGTCATGCTTCGCCGAAAACGGCATCGCCATAATCAGCAGCTCTTCGACAATGTCCAATGGCCGAAGTGTATCCTCATCGAGTTCCCAGACTTCATAATCGTCGAACTCAACCACGGTCTCATGCGCTTTTACAAGCAGCAATCGCGGTTCGATCTCAATGCGCTGTCGAAACGGCTCCAGGCATCGCTGGCAAACCGCATCAAGCTCCACCCCGATCTGCCCCGACATGCTCGGTACGTTACCGGCAGCGACTGCGAAGCCGAATTGTAGCTCACCACGCACAACCGATTCGCGCCACGCGGACGGAATTTTATCCGCATCGAGCGCAGCAAGGTCCGCTTCGACGATCTCTGAAAGGCTGTCGAAAGAGGAAATTTCTTCAGATATTTCAATGACTTGACTGGCTGACGCCAATTTGGCAGCAGTCAGGCGTTGTCGCAGCGGATTGCCCATGGCGCGCGCATGATAAGGAGCCTGACCGCCCCTGTCAAAGGCTCTTGACAGGCCTGCATCAGAAAACTGTCTGCAATCAAAGGCAAACCGGGTAAACTTTCCTTTTGATTTGCTAACAGCCTGATTTTTTTATGCAAAATCCCAGCGCACCGACGATAGTCCTGGCGTCCTCATCGGCCTACCGACGCGGCCTCCTTGACCGATTCCTGGACCAGTATGAAACGCTGTCTCCGAACGTCGATGAATCGAATACGGATAATCTGCCAATCGATGAGCTCGCAACCCACCTTGCGCGCAAGAAAGCCGAGGCTGTCGCCGCCAACGCTCGCGATGCGTTGATTATCGGCGCGGATCAGCTGGCTGTCCTGGACAAGCGCGTGCTGGGAAAGCCGGGCGATCACCAGAAAGCTATCGAGCAACTGCTTGCCGCATCAGGCAAGTCCGTCACGTTTCTAACGGCCGTCTGCATTCTCGACCCAATCGGGCGAGCTCGCTACGAACATACGGACCGGACCACGGTTCACTTCAGGCGTTTCGATCGCCGCCTCGCCGAGGCCTACCTGCGACACGATCAACCCTACGATTGCGCTGGCAGCTTCAAACTCGAAGGTGCCGGTTTTGTGTTGTTCGATTCCGTCAAGACCGACGATCCGACGGCACTGATCGGATTGCCGATGATCTGGCTGGCCGACCGACTGCTGCAGCTGGGCTATCTGCTCCCGTAAGGACCGTGTTTTCGCCGGCGCCGCCCCTCGCCGGCCGCTGTTGCCAGAAATGCCTCGAGGTCATCGGCCAGCGGCGCCGTAAAGTGCAGCTCATTGCCGCTGCTATCCGGAAACGCTATCGATTGCGCATGTAGGAACAGCCTGCGCAGTCCCAGTTTTTTCGCTTTTCGATTCGCATCGTCGTCGCCATAGCGCTCGTCGCCGACAATCGGATGTTCCGCGTGGTCGAGGTGAACGCGTATCTGGTGAGTCCGGCCGGTAAGCGGCGCGCATTGCAGCAGGCTATAGGCACCGTAGGTCCGCGATAACGCAACCCGGGTCTGCGCCGGTTTACCTTGCTTACCGCTGACAACGACATGGCGCTCGCCGTTCTGGCGATTCTGTACAAAAAGCGGCGCATCGATCAGTTGCTCGCCCAATTGCCAGTCTCCGACAACCAGCGCCATATAATTTTTTTCGACGAGCCCCTCCCGGAAGCGCTCGTGAAGCTCGCGTAACGCGCTGCGTCGTTTCGCCAGCACCAGGCAGCCCGAGGTCTCGCGATCCAGGCGATGCACGAGCGACAGGTCCTTGAGATCCGGTCGGGCATGGCGCAGCAGCTCGATGACGCCATGGCTGATGCCGCTACCACCGTGGACAGCAACCCCGGTCGGTTTGTTCAGCACCAGCAGGCGTTTGTCCTCATAGATGACGTGGCTGAGCATATCGGATGCCGTTTTTTCCGACGGTGGCGCACCTTCGGCCCGAATACGCGCCGGCGGCACCCGAACCTCATCGCCTTCCTCAAGCTTGTGCTCCGCCCGTACCCGGCCACCATTGACCCGGACTTCCCCTCGCCGCAGCAGGCGATACAGCCTGCCCTTGGGCACACCGGGCAATTCGCTGCGCAGGAAATTGTCAATTCGCTGGCCGGCACGCTCGGAATCGATCGTCACCTTGCGGACACGGCTGGTCGTCGTTCCATCGGAATTCTGAAGATTCGCGCCATCTGGCGGCTTTTCTTGCATGATCAATCACTTGAAGTGGTCTTGCGGTGTGGTATATTACCGCCCGGTGACGTCTCGAGATACCTCAAGTCGGCACTTCTTAATCGATTTTTTATGGTCCCGCGATCTGCGCGACCTGATTTCAGATGGCAGCAATTCCGGACTCCGGTGCTCGCCAAAGCGGCAAAGCCGCAGGGAAATCATGCTGATTTTTTTGTGGGTACTGGCGATTTTGCGCCAGATCCAGACTGAACTAACGATACCTTTCGACGGCGCAATCCGGCGCCCGGTTCCTTTGCGTGACACCCCCTGCGCCCGCCTGGCGCCCCACCCCGTATTGCTGCCCTCCATTACTCAAGTAGGGCAACATGAAAAGAATGCTAATCAATGCAACTCAGGAAGAAGAGTTGCGCATGGCGATGGTCGACGGACAGCTACTGTACGACCTCAATATCGAAGCACCCGCAAGCGAACGTAAAAAAGCAAATATCTACAAAGGCAAGATCACGCGCATCGAGCCCAGCCTCGAAGCCGCCTTCGTCGATTACGGCGCTGAACGCCACGGCTTTCTGCCACTGAAAGAAATCTCCAGCGAGTATTTCGTCAAGCAGGCAAAAGCGAACGGCAAAACCAATATCAAGGACGTTCTTAAGGAAGGCCAGGACATCGTAGTCCAGGTCGACAAGGAAGAACGTGGCAACAAAGGTGCAGCACTGACGACGTTCGTCAGCCTCGCAGGCCGCTTCATCGTTCTTAAGCCGAACAAGGATCGCTCCGGTGGCGTATCACGCCGTATCACCGGTGATGATCGCGACCTCGCCCGGCAGGCATTGAACGAAATTGAAATCCCCGAGAACATGAGTGTCATTCTGCGCACCGCTGGTATTGACCGCAGTGCCGAAGAACTCGCCTGGGATCTGCAAAACCTGCTGACGGTCTGGACCGCAATTCTCAATGTTGTGCTTGAACGCTCATCGCCTTTCCTGATTTATCGAGAAGGCGATTCGGTTGTTCGTGCACTGCGCGATTACCTGACCAATGATATCGGCGAAATACTGATTGACGATGAGGCGACCTACAAAGACGCCTATACGCATGTCGAACAGACGATGCCGCACAATCTCAAGAAGCTGAAACACTACGTTGATCCGGTGCCGTTGTTCACGCGATTCCAGATCGAGTCGCAGATCGAATCGGCTTTCGCCCACAAGGTAAACCTGCCGTCCGGCGGCAGCATCGTCATTGATCACACCGAAGCCCTGGTTTCGATCGACATTAACTCGGCGCGCGCGACCAAGGGCGGTGATATTGAAGCAACGGCGTTCAATACCAACCTTGAGGCGGCCGACGAAATCGCACGCCAATTGCGTATTCGCGACCTGGGTGGGCTGATCGTTATCGACTTCATCGATATGGGTCCGCAAAAACACCAGCGCGAAGTCGAGAATCGTTTGCGCGACGCGGTGCGACAGGATCGCGCCCGAATCCAGATCGGCAAGATCAGTCGCTTCGGCCTGATGGAAATGTCGCGCCAGCGACTGCGACCGTCAATCGGTGAGTCCGCTTACAAGACCTGCCCGCGCTGCACCGGCTTCGGCACTATTCGCGGCACCGAGTCCCTGGCACTGGCAATTCTTCGCATCATCGGCGAAGAGGCGCGTAAGGAACGTACCGCGAAAGTGATCGCACAATTGCCGGTCGAAGTTGCGACCTACCTGTTAAACGAAAAGCGTGACTGGGTGCAGAGCCTCGAGGACCGCAACGAAACACAAGTCGTGCTGGTAGCCAATCCGCACCTCGAAACGCCACATTATGATGTGCGGCGCGTGCGTGACGACCAGCTGGACTTGCCCGAAAACGCGGGTGCGAGTTTCAAACTCGCAAACGGTCCGATCGAACCTGAATCGCCACAGGCGATACTCGCACGCAAGGGCGTCGAGGCGGCCGCTGTGGGCACATTGAAACCCTCTACACCGGCTCCGCAGCGCAAGGCGCCCGAGGGCAAGGGTCTGTGGGCCACGATTGTCGACTTTTTCAGCGGCGATGACGACGATAAAAAGAAGCCAGCCAAGAAGAGTCGCGGCGCGACAAAATCAACTCGCGGTCGGCGTCCAGCGAAACAATCACAGCGGCGTGCAGAACCACGTTCCGGTAATGACACACGCAAGAAGCCTCGCAAGGCGAAAAAGAAAAAGGCTGCGAACCGCAATACGAAGCAGGGTCCGAGGGACACGGATGCCCAGGCAACAAAGGATCAGGACAAGGGTCAACAGCAGCCCCAAGCTTCCCAGGATAATAACGGCGCCACGGACAACGCCGGCACCGAAGCACCAAAACGCACCCGTAGTCGCCGCAGTCGCGGTGGACGACGTCGTCGTCGCTCCGGCGAGAAAAGTGAACAGGATTCTGCGAACACAAAACAGTCCGCCAATACGCAGGACTCGAACGCAAAGCCCGAATCGCCGCAGCCGAAGCCGGAACAAGCCAGGCAAGCTGAAAGCAAAGCATCGGCGCCGGAAACCAGCAGCCCTTCAAACGAAAATGGCAGTGGTGACAAGCCCGCCAGTGCCCGGCCCCGTCGTGCGCCACGAAAGCCAAAAGCAGACGCGACACCAAAAGCGCGGTCCGATGCCGAGCCTGCAAGTGACGCGCCAAAAGGTGATCACGTTGCAGCAAACAAGCCTGCGGCGGCACCCGCAGCGCCAAAACCGGAATCGAGCGTCAAGCCTGATGCGGCCACGAAGCCTGCATCGAATATCAAACCGGATACGGCGCCAAAGCCGGAACCCAAGGCTCAACAGGATGCAACGCCTAAACCGGAAGCTGACGTCAAACCGGTCGCAGCTCCTAAGCCCGCTGGAAACGGTGAAAGCAGGTCCGAACCGAAACCGGCGGAGGTCACGCCTCCTGTCGAGAAGCCTGCTGCAAAACTATTGCCTTGGGACAACCAGGACTAGTTTGATCGATCACGTTGCGGGCCCAATGCATGTCGCCCGCAACGTGATCAACGTTTTTTGGCCGCGCTCTGCTCCAGTGAGTGAAGCATTGCCCGTGACGCCGACTCGATAAGATCGAGTACCCGCTCGAATCCAGCCGTGCCACCGTAGTAGGGATCGGGCACTTCCTGTTCCTCACCTTCCGCAAAGCTCAGGAACAAACGTACTTTTGATCGATGCGCTGCCGGTGCCTGATCGAGCAGACGCTGTTGATTATCTTCGTCCATAGCGACTATGATATCGAAGCGCTCGAAGTCTTCATCGCTGACATGGCGCGCCGCGATGTTCTCCAATGAAATACCGCGACGCTCGGCCGCAGCGACTGCTCGGCGATCTGGCGGTTCGCCAACGTGATAAGCATGGGTGCCGGCAGAATCAATGTCGAAATGTTCTGCAAGTCCCGCCTCATTGACGAGATGCCGAAACACTCCCTCTGCGGTCGGCGATCGGCAAATATTGCCCATGCAGACGAACAACACGGATGTGACCTGATGCGGGTCCTTTATCTTCATGCAGAAAAGCGTCCAAAATTCGCCGGGCGCTAATTGTACCGGTCAGCCAGAAACTAATGTACCCATTCGTCAATCAACAGTTCATCGGGGCAGACCATTCATTTTTTAGGATGTCGCGCTCCTCGGTGACGCGCTTGAGCTCCTACTTCAGGCGCCGCACCACTTGCTCAATTACTTGCCGAACCGCATCAATCTTAAACTCTTCTTGTTGCTCAACGGATCCAGGCATTGCTGCGAAGCTCTATGCTGTTTGTACGTGATCGCTCAATTGGTTCTCCACCATCTCGCGAAACTCTTCCGCTAATTGTCTGAATAACGTGCGCGCAGGCGATCTGCTACGCCAGGCCAACGCGTGATGCCTTTGCATCTCCACCCCCGTCACCTGCGCCACTCGCACAGAGTCTCGATCGCGAATCTCCGACGCGACATACAACGCTGGCAGGAAGGCGATTCCCATACCCATGACGACCATCTGGCGCAGGGTATCCAAGCTGGTGCCCTCGTAGTCTCTACGCACACTCGCGCCAAGGCTTTCGCAGAGATCACTGATTTGCCGGTGATACAGGTGGTGTTCATCGATCGTTAGCACCGCTTCACCAGCTAGATCACCGCGCGTTATCTCCTGGCTTTGCGCCAGACGGTGATCCACCGACATGACCAGCAACAACGGCTCTCGGATAAGAGGGACCACCTCCAGCTCTCCCGATGTGGTGGGCAGCGTAGACAAAATGAGATCATAGTCGCCCGCTTTGAGTGCCTGTTCGAGATCGGAAGGCGCTCCTTCCCTGACGTACAAGCGCAAAGCGCTGTGACGACGGTGCAAATCTGGTAACAGGTGCGGCAGCAGGTAGGGCCCCAAAGTAGGTGTCACACCCATCCGATGGGTACCCCCATCCTGCCCGCCCAGGCTCCCCGCAATGTCCTTGAAACCACGTACCTCCTCTTCGATACGTTTCGCACTGGCCAGCAGTTCCCGGCCCACAACTGTCACAATGACACCCCGATTGGAACGCTCAAACAGGGATAACTTGAGCTTCTTCTCCAGCGAACCGATCTGTGCGGTGAGGGTTGGTTGCGTAACGTTTAGACGATCGGCAGCTTGACGAAAACTGCCGTGCTGGGCGATTGCAACGAAGTAGCTAAGCTGGCGCAGCGTGATGTTGTTCATGTTTATAGGCCGATTTGGTCTGAAAAGAGGCTAGCTATAGAAAAATACTATCACCAAAAATCATTTAGTTTCTATTTTTATGTCGCAGATGCGGATTATTCTTCCTCAGCGTCTCGCACAAGGCTTTGCGAAGGCGCTCATCCGATTAAGTTCCTCGAGGAGAAACGCATGACTCAAGCCATAGCTAAGCCTAGCGGCAGAGCCCGGCAGTCGACAGACATCCGACTGCGATGTCCGAGGGCTTCCGGGGAAAATCGGCCGGCAGAGCTGATCTATGAGCACTACCGAATCGAGCGGGCGCTGGCCGATCGGCTGCGCAATGCCCCCAAAAAAGGGCGCGCCGCTCTCTACAGAGAGGTATACGACGAACTCTTCGAACGCGTACCCCATCATCAACAGCTCACCCTGTCGGTGGTTCCCGACGATGAGCGAATCGAGCTAGAGCGACAGTTCAATTTTCTAAAGCGATTTCTCCAGGCCAGCGATCACCTACTTGAGGTGGGCACCGGTGACGGCGCCCTTTCACGCTTGGCCAGCAAGCACTGCACCCGTGTAACAGCAGTAGACGTTTCAGAAATGCCGCAGAACGACGACCCACTTCCGGAAGGGATGACGTTTCGCCTGCTGCCTGACGGTCAACTGCCTCAAGATCTAGATATAGACGTGGCATACAGCAATCAGCTCATGGAACATTTGCATCCAGATGATGCAAAGGAGCAACTCGAGGCGATCTGCCGATCGTTAAAACCTGGCGGACGCTACGTGTGCATCACCCCGAACGCAGTTTCCGGCCCTTGGGACATCTCCATGTATTTCGACGAGCGACCGACCGGACTTCACCTACGTGAGTACCGAGTTCAGGAGCTTGTTGACCTGATGAAGTCCGCCGGGTTTAAAGACGTCCGCTGCTACGCTGGAGGCCGTGGGAAATTCGCCCGGGTGCCGAAGTTCGCCATTCAACTCATGGAGACAGGCTTGTCGTTGCTCCCCTATCGTCTTCGTTCGATCGTTAGCCGTACGTTGCCGGTCCGTGGTTTCCTGGGACTTCGGCTCGTCGCCTGGAAGTAATCATCCCAACGTCTGCCGAAAAACCTTAGCCTGACCAGGACGGCAGGCTGTGCCACTCCTCGTCTGTGCCTAACGCAGCCAGCTAAGCATCGTAGCTGTACAACCAGTGTTGTTGTGGAGAGTAACCGCCATCGAGCTTCGTGTTTGTGCGGCGGAAGCGACGATTTCGCCGCACGAGGATGACCGCATAGTCAACTTACACAATATCCTGAAAGAGGAGGTATAGCAAAGCACGAGCGCGGAAGACCGCCGGTTAGGAACAATGAACGAAAAGGAGTATCAAGTGAGACCACAAATACTTCGATCCAAGTGCATTTCGCACGGAAAGTACACATAATTGTACCGGTCAGCCCGAAGTCAATGCACCCATTCGTCAATCAACAGTTCGGCGTGTCCTTGCTCCAATTTCACTTCCACCTTGGTGTCCTCGCCGTCAGTATCCTTGCCAAAAAATTCGTAAACGACAACGCCATCACCCTGATCGCTCTCGATAATCCGGTCTGGGCTCCAACCGGGGAACTTGGTTTCCAACACACCACTGACAGGATCGGGTACCAGGTCCATGCCGATATCGCGTTGAACCTCAGCTACCGTCCAGACGCCATCCAATTGCGTGATATCGAGTTCCCATTCGCTGCCATCGGGCAGCGTGCCACCCACATCGTAGTATGCCTTGCCATCACGAGTTTCGAATTCGGCACTGCTAAGCTCAAGGTCCGGCCGTGCGGCTCTCGCAACAGCGAGTACTTCCGTTGGAACGCTTTCAAGCCCAGTAGCTTCCTTTCCAGAGGCATCGACCTTGCGTCCTTCGTGAGTATCGTCACCGCCGCATGCCGAGATGAGAATCGACAAGACAATGGCTGCTAAGGCATTCTGCAAAGCGTGCGTCCTCATCGTTGCACTCGCCCTGACCCGTCGCCGCCAAGCAGGTTTTCGACTTCCGGCACCGTGACGCGATTGAAATCACCCTGAATCGTATGCTTCAGGCAACTGGCCGCGACAGCAAATTCCAGCGATTGCTGGCGATCCTCGTACAGATTGAGGCCGGCTATCAGTCCGGAGGCGAAGCTGTCGCCTCCGCCAACGCGATCGACGATGTCGGTCAGTTCGTATTGGCGTGACAGGCGGAAACCACCGGCGTCACGCAGGCAGGCAGACCAGCCGTTTCGATCGGCACTACGCGATTCACGCAGAGTAACCGCGATTGTCGACATGTCCGGAAACGTGTCGAGCACCTTGCTTGTCAGCGCTTCGTATTTCGCCGTATCGAGCTCACCGCTTTCGACGTGCACATCCGCCTCAATGCCCAGCGACTTCTGGCAGTCTTCTTCATTGGCGATACCCACATCGACGTACTTGACCAGTTCGTTCATGACGTCGGGTGCCGTCTTGCCGTATTTCCACAGCTTGCCGCGATAGTTGAAATCGCAGGAAACCGTAACGCCGGCTTTCTTCGCCGCCTGGACCGCCTCCAATGACAGGTCTGCGGCGCTCTGGCTGAGCGCGGGTGTAATGCCGGTAATGTGAAACCATTTCGCGCCGCCGAATATATCCTTCCAGTCAAAGTCGCCCGGCTTCGCTTCGGCAATTGACGAATTGGCGCGGTCGTAGACCACCTTGGACGGACGCTGGTTGGAGCCCGTTTCAAGAAAATAAATGCCGACACGTGAGCCAGAGCGCCGTACATGTGAAACGTCGACACCGAGACCGCGCAACTCGCGCAACGCCGCATCGCCGATGTCGTTCGAGGGCAGTGCCGACACGAATTCTGCGTTGAATCCGTAGTTTGACAGTGAGACCGCAACATTCGCCTCGCCGCCGCCAAATGTCGCTTCGAAGGCCGGGGACTGGAAGAATCGCTCGTGCGCGGGTGTTTTCAGCCGCAGCATGATCTCGCCAAAACTTACAAATTCACCCATGTCACTCTCCTCCGGCTGCGTGAGCAATTGCCAGTGCTTCGGCCGCCAGTTTCGTTATCTCATTATAGTTGCCGCTATCGATCGCCGCTTTCGGCGTGAGCCAACTGCCACCGCAGGCCAGTACCGCCGGCACGGCCAGAAAGTCCGCCAGGTTGGCGGCCGACACACCGCCGGTCGGCATGAACCGCATGCTTCGAAACACGCTGGCCAGCGCCTTCAGCGCCGGCACACCGCCCGCGATTGAAGCCGGAAAAAATTTCACCGTTTCGAGGCCCAGGTTGAACGCGTGCTGCAGCTCGCTCGGGGTCATAATTCCGGGGTAAATTGGTGCGTCATTGTCTTTCGCGACACCCACAACGCCATCGTCGAGCCCGGGCGAAACGATAAACTTTGCGCCGCTGTCGATCGCAGCCTGCGCCTGCTTTGCTGACAACACGGTACCGGCACCGGCGATGACTTCCGGTACTTCATCAGCGACGGCCTTCAGGCACTCAAGCGCCCGGTCTGTTCGGAAAACCACTTCGACGACCGTCAGACCGCCCGCGGCCAGCGCGCGCGATATCGCAACCGCTGCTGCCGGGTCGTCCGACTGAACCAGCGGCACAACCGGGTTTCTTGCCAGTATATCGTTGATATTTATCATTTATTTTCCCACCCCTTGGAACACACTGAATTGTATTATTGTTTCATATTTAAAACTTTGTTCTAATTATAGAACTATTACGCATGATTCCGTTCGTCATGTCAATCTCAGGAGACCCGAAACGTGGGCGCACTTAGCAAGGGATTTCGTATTCTCGAGGCCGTACGCAGCGCGGACGACGAGCTGTCATTCAGCGACATCGTCGCGGCGACCGGTCTTCCCAAGGCCACCGTCCACCGGCTATTGAATGAACTGGTCGCGCTGGGCGCCCTGACCTATGACGGGGCTAGCCGCAGCTATCACTTTGGCCTTTTGCTGGCGAAACTCGGAGCCGCGGTTGCCGCAACCTATGACGTTCGCCATGTCGCCCGCCCCCACATCGAAGCATTGCACCGAAAAACCGGGCACGTAGTGACGCTTGGTATTCGGGATGATGACAACGGTATTTACCTCGACAAGATTGAATCGAAGGACTTCGGCATTCGCCTGCATTCAGAGATTGGCAAGAGCTTCCCACTGCACTGCACGGCGATGGGGAAAGTTCTGTTGGCCAATGCTGATAAAGCAACTATCAATCGCCTTGTCGGGCGCAGCCTTCAATCGTATACCGAAAATACGATTGCAGACGGCCGAAAACTGCGTGACGAACTCTCCCTGACCCTGAAGCGCGGCTATGGTATCGACAATGAGGAAATTACCCGCGGCCTGGTTTGTATAGCTGCACCTGTCCGCGGGATCGACGGCCACGTCGAGGCGGCGCTGAGCTGTACGGTTCCTAGCTACGTTCTGGAAGATACTGAAATCGACGACCTGATTCGTATGGTCATCGCAACTGCGGACGCGGCTTCGGGGGCAACCAGGCACTAATGGAATATGCTTCGCCAAAAAAAACAGGGCGCCCAATGGGCGCCCTGATCTCCGTCGCGAACCTCTTTTGCTTCTTAACGTGACTTCAGCGCGTCACGAATTTCTGTAAGGAGAACTTCTTCAGCCGACGGTTTCGGCGGCTCTGCAGGCTTTTCCGCCTCTTTTTTCTTCATCGAGTTCAGGCCTTTGATGACCATGAAAATGGCGAATGCCACGATGAGAAAGTCCAGAACTGTATTGATGAACATACCGTAGTTGATTGACGCGGCGCCCTCGCCCTCGCCCAGTGCAAAGGCCAGTTCACTGAAATCCACACCGCCCATGATCATGCCAATCGGCGGCATAATTACGTCAGATACCAATGACGAAACGATCTTGCCGAATGCGCCACCGATGATGATACCGACGGCCATATCAACGACGTTGCCGCGCATGGCAAAACTCTTAAATTCATTTAGCATTTTATTTCCCCTGATTGCATCGCAAGGCTTCAGCCTCGTTCATTGTCTAAGCTGGTGGGGATAGTACGCGGAAATTCGTTGATTCGAGGATATGCAACAATCGTTTACATTTCGCGATTCGCTAATGAGTAAGTCGTCGGATCTCGGTCAGTAGTTCGCGCATTGGCGCCGGTTTTCGAAAAAAGTGCGTGAACACCGATTTGTCCTCGGCGCTGAGCTTTGACGCCGTCAAGGCAACAATCGGCTTGGAATAGCCCTGCTCTCGTAGCACCTTCGCCGCGACCACACCGCCAACGCCGGGCACATTGCAATCCATCAGGACGAGATCGGGTGCGTACTTGAGCGTCTTGGCGATGGCTTCGTCGGTATTGGAGCTCGTGATCAAGCCATAGCCGGAGCGGTGCAGATAGTGTTCGACGAGCGCCACCATGTCCTCGTCGTCATCGCAAAGCAATACGCTCAATGGCTTGCTGGCGTTAGTGTCGTCACCGGGTGCGGGGAATAATTCCAGATTGGGTTCAGGATCATTCTTACCTTCAGCCGCGGGTACGTGGACGCTTACCGTACACCCCTCGCCTGGCGTCGAATCCAGGGATACCTCTCCGCCCATCAACTTCACCAGGCGTAGCGTTATTGTCAAACCCAGACCGGCGCCCGGCTTTCCCTTGTCGCTGCCACGCTCGAATGCCTGGAATACTTTTTCCTGGTTTTCGATACTGATGCCGGGGCCGGAATCACTAACGGTCACGATCAGCCGACCGTCATTGTAGGTTGCCATCAGTTCGACACCGCCGTGAATCGTAAACTTGACGGCATTGCCGAGCAGATTGATGAGTATTTGTCGCAACCGAATTTCATCTGCGTGAACAGCGCGGGGCAGATCCGGGTCGACCAGGGTCGCAAACGAAAGGCCCTTCTCGGCGGCCAGGGGTGCCATCATTGCCGCGATATCATCAAGCAAACTGTAGATATCGAAGTCTTTCTCTGCCAATTCGACTTGCCCCACATCGAGGGTCGCGTCGTCCAGCACCGCTTCGACCAGCGATGTCAGATGTTTCGCCGATCTCGCCATCGTTTCAATGCTTTTTTGTACAGTATTTGCACTCGCGGTCTCGTCCGATGCGAGATCGGCGTAATTGATAATCGACGCGAGGGGCGTCCGAAATTCATGCGACATCATCGCAATAAAGCGACTCTTGTTCTCGCTGACACGCTCGGCTTCACGCCGATGGTGATCCAGCTCCGCCCGGGTTTCAACGAGTTCGCTGATAAGGTCCCGCTGGCGACCGATCAGTTTTTGCTGGCCCGCATGCAGCAGCCGCATTTCATTCACCAGCTGCTGCTTGCCCTGTAGCGCGCGGTGTTCGTCGCGGGAGTCAAGCAGCACGACGTAGCACCCACCGCCCGCCTCGGGAATCGTGTGGATGCTGACAATGATCTGGCCGGGCAATTCCAGGAAATCCAGTTTTTGTGGATTATCAAAACCAATACCGACCAGGAATGGCATCCGCTGGCGTATGTCTTTGGTCGCCGACATTCCGGAAAAACCACACCATTCGCCATCACCCCACACCTGCACGAGCTGGTATTGCTCGTCGATCAGGATGCAAAACGGCCGGGTCTGCAGCAAAAAGTCACCCTGCAAATGCTGTACGACAGGCTCTGGAAACTCCACTAGTCGACCCGTAAATCGCTGGCGATAATCAGTTCAGCGAGCTGCACTAACGCTAATTCGACGTCGTCTCCCGTTTTCGCACTCGTTTTGAATACCGGCATGTCTCTTGCCGAAAGTGCATCGATGCGCTTATTGTCGACCAGCCAGTCCCCAGCCAGGTCTCGCTTGTTTATCAAAATTACGCTGGGTGCCGGGCCGAACTTGTCGAGGATTTGCGACTGAATTGTCAGTGCGGCGTCCAGAGTCGCCGGCCGAGTTCCGTCAGCAACATAGATATAGCCGCTCGCACCCCTGAGATATGCAAATTCCCGGTGCCCGAATCGATCCGAACCCGCAACATCCCAAAGGATCAGCTTGTGCGAGACGCGGAGGTCCGGATGCTCAATTTCCTTGGTATCGATTTTTACGCCGACCGTGCTGAGATACTTATCGGAAAACTGGTTGTGGACAAAGCGTTCAACGACACTGGTTTTGCCAACGGCAAAATCACCGACAACACATACCTTGCTCGTAAGCTCTGTCACTGGGCGGCCGGGGCTTGCCGCAGTTGTAGCCTGACTTTCACGTGCCGCATGGATAAATCGTCCGATGCGCTCTGATAGTCCCTCGGACCGGCCGGCACAATACGAGCATCGACGCCCTCTTCGTCGAGGATTTCTGCAGCGACATTGGCGCGCCGCGCTGCGAGGACCGCGTTTGCTTGTGGATTACCGCTTGCGTCGGTCGAACCGACGACGATGACGCTCAGCGCAAATCCCATGGCAGACGACTGCTCAACAAGTGCTCGCAATTCGACGGCATGTTGACGCAACTGAGCGGCCGCATCGGCCGCAAACTCGATACCCGAGTCAAACAGAAAGATTTTTTCTTTCAAATCATCAACGCGCTTTTCAAACAATGCGCGATCGGCGATAGTCAGCTCGCTTAAATCGAGCGTGTCTACACCCGCCAATGCCGAGAATCGGCTTTGCAGTTGTGATTGCCATGGCCAGGTCGCATTTCCGGCAACGTGCAGCGTAGAACCTGACACGTCGAAAGACACTGATTCCGGGTTTCCGAACAGTCGCGATGCACGTCGCTCAATAATTTCAGGCTCCAGCGACTGGAATGACTGCATCGATACGGTAAGTCGTTCCTCCGGGATATCCATGCGGTCAGCGATCGACTGCACGTCTTCCGCCAGAGGGTCGCGCAGGCCTTTTAACGAAAAGTCGCCACCGTTCCGTGTCAACTCAGTTACATGAATTCCGGGCGCCGCCGCGACCGCGCTTTCGAGCAGATTCAGCTGCTGCGTGAAATTCCAGTTCCGAATACCCAACACGGCCAGGACCGCAACGAGCAAGACACCCAGCAGTATTCCGACGATGGGTCGGCCCTTCTTTTCCTCCCGATTGTTTGCACGTGCTTCGAACTTCAGACAGCGCTCAAGCTCAACCTCAGCGTCCGGGATGGTTGCAGTCTCACCTTTGTATTCCCGTATTGCCTCGCCATATCGAAAATGTATGCGCTCAAGTATTGCGGTGAGATCCGCTCGCAGCGACTTCGGCGGCACACCGCGTATCACGCAGACCAACAGGGCGTGAGGACCATGAACGGCCCAGAGCGTGAACTCACCCATATCCGCCGACTCCAGGCGACCGGTCCGATCCGGTGAAAACGATTCTTTGACGAAATCCTGTATCGCGGTAAACATCGCCGACACTGCATCGCTGTCTTTGATTTTCGAAGCCTCGTGATGCACGTGCGCGACCAGCAGTCCATTTTCACGGCTTATCAGATAGGCCTGTTCGACCCGGTAAAGCATGGTCTGTTGAAGCACATACTCGCCATATGGGACACCCGCTCGCGAGGCCTGCAAGCGCCACTTCAAGCCCTTCGGACTGATGCTGTGTTCGATGGCCTCGTTGATTTGCTGCGAAAAATTTCGCAATGCGTGCATGATCGACTTTCGGATCGCCGGACCAATGACGGGATACAATGCGTCCGCGTAAGTTTCGGGATCATCACGAAACTCCTGTTGCAGACATTGACCCACCGGTGCTGCCAGGGCATCAACAAGCTCACCATCTTTCTTATGGCTTTTGTGAATAGCCTCAGGCAAGACATCAGCGATGTCGATTGTTCTGACGTCGCGGCTTTCGACACGCTCGGAGATCGAGTCCAGTGCCTTCCTCTCGGCACCGAACAGCAATTCCTTCAGCTGATCGAGGTCGTTCATCAGGCGTCTGGCAGCTTGAAGTCCTTCTTCAGGCGAAGAGCCACTTCAGTCAAGAGTGCAGCCATGTCGTCTCTGGCGAGTTTGCCATCGGCCAATTGTCGCGTCTCCGCCGCCAGGTTCTGACTCAACTGCTCATGGGTATCGCGAATCATTCCGGAGAACTCGTCGCCCTGCTTTTGCAGAAGACCACGAAGATCCTGTGTCTCGGTTCCGATTTGCGCTTCCAGCTCTACACACCAGGATTCGACCTGTTGCGCGAGTTCCTTAAACTCCTTGTCGCCCTGCTTGTTGTCATCGCGGCGTGCAGCGCGTTCATCTTTGACCTTTTCATTGAGTTTATCGACCTCACGCTTTGTATAGTCGTTCAGACGGTCAATGCGCTTCTCAAAATCCGCCGTTACCGATTCGATGGTATTTGTCAGGCGCTTTTCAAGATCAGCGAAGCGCTGCTCGTAATCGCGCATTTGCCCGCCGAACAGGATGTCGCGAATCTTGTCGACATTGCCATCCATACCGTCGACCGACGACCCTGATTGTTTACGAGTTTGCTTCTTTGCCATAGTCCAGTTCCTGAAATTAGTGCGACGAGCCTGCAGCTTGCGGGCCTACCCGCTCCATTCTGTAGCCGTGTTGGTAAATCGAAGAAAGAGTCCAGCCGTTTTCTTCACAAAGATTCAGTTTCTTCCGCAATCGACTGACATGCGTGTCAACAGTACGCGTCGAAACGGCTTTATTCTCGATACCCCAGATTGCCTCCAGCAAATGGCCGCGTGACACCATTTTTCCTGCATTGCGAAAAAAGAATACTGCAAGTTCGAATTCCCTGTTTGTCAGGGTGACTGATTTGCCTCCGATTTGCAGCAATTTTGCACCGAGATTCGCTGTATAGGGTGAAAAATCCAAATGCACATCAGTCGAGTTCTCCGCGCGCGAACGCCTGAGGATTGCGGAAACGCGAGCCACCAGTTCAGCTTGCCGGACTGGCTTTACGAGGTAGTCATCCGCGCCTTCCTCAAGGCCTCGGACGACACTTTGTTCTTCGTCTTTCGCCGTCGCGATGATCACCGGTGTGAAGTCATCCAACTCCCGGCGCAACTTCCCCAGCACCTCAATGCCACTGAGGTCGGGCAGCACCCAGTCGAGCAAGTAGAGGTCAAAACTGTCGCGGCGGATCGCTTTCAGAAAGCTCGTCGCATTGGCGAAGCACTCAACCGAGTGGTCGGCATGCGTGAGCCAAAGTCGTGTGAGCTCGGCCTGATCGGGGTCGTCCTCAAGGATCGCAATTCGCAATGCAACTCCAGTGCGTAGTTGTCGGGCGCCATGCGAGATTTGGCAGCTGGCGCTTATTGTTTTAGTAATTTAGATCCAATCCCCGGATCCATTGGAATTATAACGCTATTAGACGCGGGTACTGAAATCGCGTCCTAGCAGACCTTCAGGTTGCTGAGGAAATCCCGCAAATCATTAATCAGTCGCTCAATTTTGGGCGCGTCCGCAGCCTTTGCAGCACTTTCTAGCTTGGCGCCAATCGACGAAATATCGGCGAGCCCATAGGCGGCTCCGGACCCATAAAGATTATGTCCGGTGACGCGGACTGTTTCAAAATCCGCGCTTTGGGCCGCAATCATGAGCATGCCGATATCATCCCGCCGACTCTGCAGATACTTGTCGACCAGCCGCCTTGCAAACGGATCTTCAATCTCAATTGGATTGTCTGTGCTATCCACTACGTCGCTCATCCTGATGCATCGCACCTACAGTTTACTATGCTACGTCCAACCCTACATGCAATCTCCGGTCACTTCTGACCTTAGTTTTCAATAGGAAACCTTGCCAGGAAGTTTCTTCGCCTGCGCAACCCAGTCGCTTACAACGGCTGTGGATGGCGGACGGCGAACCAGATTCTTAGCATCGTTGACTTCGGCCATTTTGGCCGCCAGATTCTCTGCATTTCGGTGCTTCAGCTCCTTAACAGTGTCAACGCCGGCGCTTTCCAGCAGCTCCGCGTATTGACTCGCCACGCCATTGATGCGGAACAGGTCTGCCATATTCACGCACTTAAGGAGTTTCGCCTCGCTGATGCCGGTCTTCTCAGCCAGCGCTGATCGCGATTTCTTGTCGGCCCCGGATTCAAGCAGCCGATCGACGGTGCGAATGCCGGCTTTGCGCAAAGCTTCGCCGGTTTTTAGTCCGATGCCTTCAATCTTCTCAATACTCTTTGACATTTTTGCTCTCTCTTTAAAGTCGCTTTTTTCTGCGACCGTATGTAGTGAATATGTGGATGAATGTTCTTAGCGAAAAAGACTGCCCAGTTTACTTTTCCCGTGCGCGACTAAATCGGCGAGATCGGTATCACCGTCGCCATCGGCATCGAGGAAACCTGTAAATGCGGATAGCGCACCCGGCGATCGAGCATCAATTTCCTGCGTCTCCTGCTGGAGTATCCGCGCGACCTGCGTGCCGTCTGCGTCGCCGTGCCGGGCTTTACCCAATGCACCCATTACGATGGGTGCCAGGGTTGCGAGCAATGAGGCTGCCTGCTGCTTGTCTACGCCGGATCCTGTCTGCAACATCGCTGCTGCACTGTCCTGTTTTGATCCCAGCACATGTTTCAGGATACCGCTGCCGTCGGCCCTGTCGTTTTGTGACAGGAACCCGGACAGGTTATCGAGAATACCGCCGTCGTGTTTCGAGGCGAGCGCACGCGCGAGTCCAGCGCCACCATCACGTTCGGTACTTTTCTTGAAGGCTCCGAGCAACATGGGTAGCGCGAGATTGATCGCGCCCTGAGTTGTACGTTTGTCCTGGCCGAGTTGTTCGCCAATACGGGCGACCGAGTCGCCGTCGAGCTTGGAACTCAAAAAATCTACTAGTGATGCCATAGTGTTCTCCTGTCAGCGAGCGGACGTATTAACGCAGTACAAACGTAAGTTTCATGTTCACGCGGTACTCATCTACTTTGCCGCCCTTTACAACGACTTTCATATCCTTAACCCAAGCACCCTCAATGTGGTCAAGGGTCTCGTTCGCGCGGCTTAATCCGTTGTTAATCGCATCTTCAAAACTCTTTGGCGATGCTGCCGTTATTTCCGTAATGCGTGCTACTGACATGATGTCCTCCTGAAGTTTTCGTCATGTGCCGCCATATGTGCAACGGCCTCTTTTTATCGTGCGACCATTCTGGACATCGCACCGTCTTTGAACAATGGCATTTCGACGGATGTCACAGTTGTTCACAATTGAGCCTGGCAAACGCTGATTTGCGAACACTAATGAGAGTTCGATCACACTTCGGGTAGTAAAGCGCCTGATAGTCTGGTGGCAAGCGGGTGAAAAGAACTTGAAAAAACCTGCAAGTACCGGGGATTGGACCCTGAATCGTTTGGGATCATGATTGACTACGGAGCGAGCCATGAAATATCTGCCTGTCGCATCAACCGTCGCCCTGGCGCTTGCCATGGCTGCCTGCAGTACACCGAGTGCAACGGCGACGCCCACAAACGTCGAATCGCTCCAATCACCGGGAGCACCGCACGAAACTATATTGCTGGTGAGCCTGGAAGATGGTTCCGTAGTCAAACAAACGATAAGTTCTGACGCCGACCTGTGCTTCAAATTGAATTCACAAAGTACGACAACCTGTCTTACAGAGGGAGAACCGGTAATTGATCCTGTCACCAATACTGTCGTTGGCTTTAAGATGATCGAGGAGCACATTGATCTGATCGCCAAAGCCCAATAGACGAAATGCGGGCAAATGTGAACGATTGTTACGTTGAGACGCGTCGCTAATTTCTAGCCCTATACTCCGGCCAGCTAAATCATGGCTAACAACAGGAGTTAGGGGTATGCACAAGAATACTGTAAGAACACTCGCAATCGTGGCAGGTGCCGCGTTCGCCAGTGGCTGTTCATCGATGGCAGCAGAAACATCACACACGGGATCTTCATCGACTGCGGTAACGGCATCCGAAATCGCAGCATCAAAGCAACGCATTAGTGAGTTGGAAACTGCATTGGCGTCTAAAGATCGTGACCTGGCGAATGCCCAGGCCCGTATCTCTGCAAGCTCAGACACAGCTTCTTTAACATCAGCTGATGCAAGCCTGTTCCCACCCAATCCGAAGGCCGGACAGTGCTACGCACGCGTTCTTATTCCAGCAACGTACAACACGGTGTCGGACACGGTACTGAAGCGCGACGCCGGTGAGAAGATCGAAATCATTCCGGCTCGATACGAAAACGCGAAAGAGACCGTTCTGGTCAAAGAAGCATCGACGAAGCTCGAAGTGATCCCAGCTGTCTACGGCGAGATTACCGAACGCGTAATGACAAAGCCTGCATCAACGAAGATCGTTGAAATTCCGGCGGTTTACGAAACGGTAGTTGAGCGTGTTCTCGACAAGCCAGCACACACCGCATGGAAAAAGGGCCCGGCAGCTACGCAATCTTCAAACGTTTTGTCGCAGTCTACCACCGATACCGGTGAGATCATGTGTCTCGTTGAAGTTCCGGCATCCTACAAAACAGTTGAAAAACGAGTACTCGTTTCGGCAGCGCGCACAGAGGAAATCGCAATTCCGGCAGAGTACAAGACGGTAACGAAAACGGTTGTTAAACAGCCTGCGACGACTCGCGAAGTCGTTGTTCCTGCCAAGTATGCAACGGTTGATGTAACCAAGCTTGTAACGCCGGCTCGTGAAAACCGTATTGCGATTCCTGCGGAATACCAGACTGTTACGCGCACCGACAAGGCTTCGGATGAGCGTATGGAATGGCGCTCTGTTATGTGTGAAGTCAACATGACTCGCGACAACGTCTTGGCTCTGCAATCGGCTTTGGCTGATAAGGGCTACTACAAGGCCGGCATCGACGGAATCATTGGCAGCCAGACCTTGAGCGCTGCGCAGAGGTATGCCCTCGATAACAACCTCCCAGCTGGCAGCAGCTACGTACCAATGGAAGTTGTCGAAAGTCTGAATATCAAGCTCTAATTCGACGTTTGATATCAGGTACAGGCGGCCGCGTTCGTTGCGCGGCCGCTTTTTTTTTGCTCGAAAAAAAAATCATAGTTGGCTCAGGATGCTATTCTTTTCCGGCCACAGGCCCTAGAATCGCCGCCCATGAAATCCGTGCTCGCACCAATCGCCGCATTGCTGATCGGCGTTGCCATCCTTTTGACAGGCCAGGGCCTGCAAGGTACGTTCCTGCCGGTTCGTGCGACGATCGAAAGTTTCCCAACGCTGGCCATCGGCATCATGGGTGCCGCCTACTTTTGCGGATTTACAGTCGGCTGCCTGCGAGGTGGCAACCTGGTGTGTCGGGTTGGGCATGTACGCGTATTCCTGGCAATGACCGCTCTCGCCTCGGCCATCCCCCTGATGCACGGCCTCATCTTGCACCCGATTGCCTGGGGCGCCCTGCGTTTTGCGACCGGCTACTGCTTCGCAGTCCTTTACATCGTGATCGAAAGTTGGCTCAACGATTCGTCGACTGTGGAAAACCGCGGCATTGTCTTTTCGACCTACACAATGATTACGCTGACGGTGATGGCAGCCGGCCAGATGATGACGCTGCTCTACGACCCAAGCGGACTGCAGTTGTTCATTCTTGCCTCGATCCTGGTGTCGCTGGGAGCGATTCCGGTCGCCCTGTCGACATCGCCGACACCCGAGCAACCGCAGACGGTCAAACCGAACCTGAAGCGACTTTTCGAGATATCACCGTCCGGCACGCTCGGCTGCCTGACCTCGGGCCTCGCAAACGGCGCGTTCTGGGCACTGGCTGCTGTTTTTACAGTGGGCATCAAGGGCGACACAACCTGGGCTGCCTGGTTCATGACCGCTACGGTCATCGGTGGCGCTGTGTCGCAGTGGCCCATCGGCTACCTGTCTGATCGGATTGGTCGCCGCAAAGTGCTGCTTGCGACCGCACTCATTGGGGCGGGCATTGCCGCGACCATGGTTTATACATTCAACGAACTGACGCTGTTGCGTGTAAATTTACTCGGTGCCGCCTGGGGCGCCGTGGCATTCCCGCTGTACACGCTCGCGGTCGCGAATGCGAACGATTACGCGGAGACCGACGAATACGTCATGGTCTCAAGTGGCTTGTTATTGATGTACGGCCTCGGTGCCATTGTCGGCCCATTTATAGCGGCCGGGCTGATGACGCTGGGTAATCCCTCCGGTCTGTTCATGTTCACCGGCGTGACTCACATTCTGCTGGCGTTGTACCTGGTCAGGCGTATGAATCAACGAAAGAGTCCGACATCGGAACACCATATCGAGTTTCGCGACGCGCTGACCGCGGCCGCGACCGTGTCACAAGTCTACGAAGAGGAAATTCATAATACGGCGGATGACGAATAGATCTAGCGTTTGAGGTCGCTGGCCGCCCGTTCGAGATCGGCCTCCGTATCGATTCCAATGCCGGGGCGCACCGGTGGAATGCCGACGGCGATCGTCATTCCGAGCGACAGCGCACGCAATTGCTCCAGTTGTTCGCAGACTTCGAGTGGCGACGGCGCAGCATTCACCAGTCGCCGCAGAACGCCGCATCGATAGGCGTAAATGCCATGGTGGTGCAACGCGCTTCTCATCGCGGTATCGCCTTGCGCTGTAGCACGTGCGTACGGAATCACAGCCCGTGAAAAGTAAATTGCATGATTATTGTCATTGCGAACAACTTTCACACAATTCGGGCTTTCGAAATCGTCGCGATTGAGGAACGGTGACGCCAGTGTCGCAATATCCGTTGCGCCATCCGCCAGCAGGTTCGCACACTGATTGATCAGTTGTGCGGGCATTGACGGCTCATCACCCTGCAGGTTCACGACAATCTGTACATCATCCCAGTCGAGGAGATCCGCAACTTCGGCGATACGCTCAGTGCCAGATTGATGATCGTCTCGTGTCATACACACTGTTGCACCAAAGCCCTCCGCAACTTCGGCGATCCGATCGTCGTCGGTTGCAATAACCACTTCCGACGCGCCGCTTTCCTGACCTCGCTCGAAGACATGTTGAATCATTGTCTTGCCATGGATCTCCCGCAAAGGCTTTCCCGGCAACCGGGTGGATGCAAAACGCGCGGGTATCACAACGACAAACTCAGTCATGCGAATCTTCCGCCTGCTGCAGGCGGACAGTGATGTGGTCCAGCACCGCCGCCGCCCGGATAGGCTCCATCTCAAATTCCACGGGCACGTACCAATACTTGTCGCCAAGATTGCGACCCAGCTTGACAGCGTCCTTCTCCGTCATGAACACATCGAAATCGTCGCCAAATTTCAAAGCCGATCTGGCAATCGGCTGGTGGTCTGGAAATGCATGCTCGATTACCTGGATACCATGTTCCCGCAGTGTATCGAAAAAACGTCGCGGATTGCCGATGGCTGCCACCGCGTGCACGGTCTTGTTTCGAAAGCCTCCGAGCGGACGAGCGAGAGAACCGTTCAGGCGGCAGGCTTCGCTCGCGATCAGGTCGAACCGATAGGCAGGCGTATCACGCACACCACCGTTAACGAGTACCCGATCTACGCGGTCGAGCCGTCGCGGCGACTCGCGCAACGGTCCAGCCGGCAACAGGCGGCGATTGCCAAGCCCCCGACTGCCATCCACGACGCAGATCTCGTAGTCGCGCTGCAGGCGGCGGTGTTGCAAACCATCGTCGGCGACAATGACATTGACGCCGTCATCAACCAGCATTGTTGCCGCTCGTACCCTGTCTGCATCGACGACGATCGGACACTGCGCGCGCCTCGCCAGCAATACCGGCTCATCGCCAACAATGGACGGGTCGCTATCGGCATCGACTCGCATCGAGGTGCCTGATTTGCTGCCGCCGTAGCCACGACTGACAATGCCGGGTTTATAACCGCGTGCAGTGAGCTGCTGCGCCAGCCAGAGCACCGTCGGTGTTTTGCCGGTGCCGCCAGCGGTGATATTTCCGACGACGATAACCGGCGCCGGCGCCTTGAGCGTCCGCAACACGCCGCATCGGTACAGCGCAGACCGAATGACCAACACCAGCCCATAAAGCCAGCTCAGCGGCAGCAGCACGAGGCCGGACCACGCACCTTCGTACCAGACCTTCTCAATCCATTGGTGACTGAGGCTCACAGGCAGTCTACTCGTCGCTGAACTGCATGTGATACAGCGCTGCGTAATGGCCACCGAGGGCCATCAGTTCTGCGTGCGTGCCGGACTCCACGATGCGTCCGGCGTCCATCACAATAATCCGATCTGCTTTCTCGACCGTCGAGAGACGATGCGCAATGACCAGGGTCGTGCGATTCTTCATCAGCACATTCAACGCCTCCTGGATGCGTCGTTCGGACTTTGTATCCAGCGCCGACGTCGCCTCATCTAGGATGAGCAGCGGCGCGTTCTTCAGCAATGCGCGACCGATGGCAATGCGCTGTCGCTGTCCGCCGGAAAGCAATACGCCACGGTCACCGACCATTGTGTCGAAGCCTTTCGGCAATTCGTTGACGAACTCGAGCACATGCGCCGCCTCGGCTGCCTGCATTAACTCGGCCTCCGATACGCCCCGCAGCTGTCCATACGCCAGGTTGTTGCGAATCGTGTCGTTGAACAGGACAACATCCTGGCTGACGAGACTGATATTCCTGCGCAAGCAGTCGAGTGTCAGGTCACGGATCGACACGCCATCAATGCGAATATCGCCGGAATCCATTTCGTAAAACCGTGGCAACAGGCTTACCAGTGTCGACTTGCCGCTGCCCGAATGCCCGACAATGGCCAGGGTATTGCCAGCCTCGATATCGACACTGACATTGTCTATAACCGGGCTGCCTTCCTCACCATACGAAAAGCAAACATTTTCAAAGCTGACTTCGCCACGGACGCGGTCGATGACCTGCGTGCCCTCGTCGACCTCATCCGTCTCGTCCATGACAGCGAACAGGCTGTCGGCCCCTGCCACGCCACGTTGCAATGTTGCGTTGACGTTTGTTATGCGGCGGACGGGCTGCAACATCAGCATCATCGCCGAGAAGAAAGCGATGAATTCGCCAGCTGTCAGTGCATCATCGAGCGAAAGCCTGCCGGCAACGTAAATTACCATCGCGATCCCGAAACCGAATACCACTTGTGTGACGGCAACTCCGAGTGAACGCACGCGAATTAACTTCAGATTCTGGCTGCGATTGCGCTCGTCAACTTCGGCCATACGTTGACTTTCGTAGTCAAATCCCCCGAATGACTTTACGACCCAGTTACCACGAATCACTTCATCGGTTACCTGTGTCACCTCGCCCACCGAATCCTGGATGCGTCCGCTGTAGCGACGAAACGCAATGCCAAGCAAACGCACCAACAGCGCTACAACGGGAAACAGGATGGCGACAAAAATCGTTAGTGTCGGACTGAACCAGACCATGACGCATATCGCCGCAATGACGGTCAAGGTATCGCGAACGGCGATGGTAACGACGCTGGTCACGGATTCGGCCACCATCTCAACGTTGTAGGTCATGCGCGACAACAGGGGACCAGCGGCATGGTTGTCAAAAAACTGGCTGGGCAACGTCAGGAATTTTCCGAACACCTCGCGACGCAAATCGCTGATGACCCGCCGACCGATCCAGCCCAGCGATGATTCTGTGGCGAAGCCGGATATACCTCGCAGGATGAATATTCCCATGAATGCGAACGGGATCCATTTTGCCGTCTCAAGATTCTCGGCGACCAGCACTTCGTCAGTCAGTGGCTGCAGTAACGCGACCAGCCCTGCCTCGATCACCGCCGTCGCGGCCATCCCCAGAACTGCGATCGCACCGATAACCTTGTGCGGCGTGACGTAATGCCACAGGCGCCCATAGATAACGCGAACCTTCGAGTCGATTCGTTTGCTCACGATGGCGTGACTTCCTCGCTACTCGGCCGGATCGTTAACGGTGGCGATACTGATCTGCGTAAAACCGAGGCGCCCCGCAACATCCATCGCCGTCACAACATGCTGATGTTTGGCGTTGGCATCGGCGCTGATCGTCAGCGGCAAATCATTGCGGCCCGCGGCAATTTTCTGCAGCGCATTGCGAATAGTTTGCGGTCGATTGTTGATCAGTTCACGACCATTGATCAGGTAGACACCGGTTTCCGTAATCATGATGTCTATCTGCTCGGGCGGCTCTTCGACAATCGTGGCGCTGTCGGCCTGTGGCAGGCTGATATTGATCTGCGATTGCTTGACGAAACTTGTCGACACCATGAAGAAAATCAACAGCAGCAATACGACATCGATGAGCGATGTCAGGTTAACCTCAGGCTGCGTGCGAGCGCGCAGGCTCAGTTTCATTGTTTAACCTTTTCATTGCGCCGGTGCAGTGCTTCGACCAGTTTGATCGCTTCTTTTTCCATATCGACAACCAGGGTATCGACGCGCGTGCGGTAGTAGCGA
Source organism: uncultured bacterium (assembly GCA_963976365.1). Lineage (GTDB taxonomy): Bacteria > Pseudomonadota > Gammaproteobacteria > Steroidobacterales > Woeseiaceae > UBA1847. Next base: position 37,213 of record CAXBKH010000021.1, read on the forward strand.
TAGCCGATCAGGGCCGGAATGGCAACCGTCAGGCCGGCGGCGGTGGTAATCAGCGCCTCGGCAATACCCCCGGCGAGCACCGTTGGGTTGCCGACACCGTGTGTCGTTATGGCGGTGAACACCTTAACCATGCCGATTACGGTTCCCAGCAAGCCCAGCAATGGCGAAATGGCCGCCACGGTGCCGAGCGTTTCAAGATAGCGTTCCAGCTCATGTACGACATGCCGACCGGTATCCTCAATGGCATCTTTCAAGACCACACGATCACGATTGCGATTGATGAGGCCCGCGGCGAGTATCTGCCCGAGCGCCGATCCCTGGTGCAAGGTCTGAATCTGCTTCTGGTCCAGCTGGTCTTTTTTCACCCAACCCCAGACCTTGCTCGTCAGGTCTTCCGGAATGACGCGCTTTTGTTGCAGTGTCCAGAATCGCTCCAGGATGATGCCCATCGCGATGATCGCGCACAGGATGATGGGCAACATTAACCAACCGCCGGATTTAACTATCTCAACCATGGGAACCTGAACAAGGAGGAAAAAGGAAATATACAGTGACCGAACGGAAAATTCTCGCCGTTTGGCATCGGATTCGAGGCTTTACCGTGACGCAGAGCCGTGCCAGAAACGTTGCATTGCCTCACGATTCTGGCGTAAATCCCGAATACCGCCGTGCGCGCAAACGGACGCGCTGACCGCGCCGCTGGTCCCCGTCGCAAGAACCCTCGCTCCCGAGTCCTGCCATCGTTCGACGATTGCCGGCCGCGGAAACCCCCAACGGTTCGCGAAGCCGGCCGAGGCGATCGCAAGACCTGGCCGGACCCGGGTAACAAATGGCGCTGTCGATGATGTCAGGCTGCCGTGGTGTGGAACCAAGACGATATCCGACGCGCCGAGGGCACCTCGCTCGAGCATTTCCCGTTCGGCAGCCGCTTCGATATCGCCTGTCAGCAGGGCCCGAAAGCGACCGGCACGGACGGACAGCACGCAGGACACGTCATTGCCTTCACGACGAAGATTCCCGCCGGGGTAAATAAACCGAAAGCTGACGCCATCCACCTCCCATTGCTGGCCCAGAGAACAAAGACGCGCATCGACTGCTGGCAATGCCTCGCCGACATAGATGCCGCCCGGGCGCACCAGCGGCAAGAGTGTCGCGACGCCTCCGGCATGGTCATTGTCTGCGTGCGACACGATAAGCCAGTCAATTGCGTCGATGCCGCGATGTTGCAGGAAAGGCAGGATCACCTGCTCTGCCGCGCTGCCACCGCCGCGATAGGCGGCGCCCGTGTCAAACAGCACAGTGTGAGCGCGGGTTTGCAACACGACGGCCAGGCCCTGCCCGACATCCAGCACATGCAGATCGAAACAGCCCGGTCTTGGCGACACCGGTCGATAAGTCAGCAACGCCAGCATCGCGAGCAGCGCCAGCCAGCGTCCGGGGAACGATCGCGGCAAGAGAACCCACAACGCGGGAAGAACAACGATCAGCCAATGCAGGCCCGATGTCGCAATCGACAGGCTGGAGATTGGTGTCGATGCAATAGCGACCAGCAGCTGCTCAATGACCGTGACGCCGGCGTTCGCGGCCTGCAGTGCCAGGCGCGCGAGTAACGGCTGCCAGCGATAAAAACACAGCGCCAGCAAGGTTGCCGGTACCACGACCAGGCTGAAGATCGGCACGGCAATCAGATTGGCGAGAGGTGCGAGCATCGCAATGCGGCTGAAGTGCAGGATGGTGAGCGGCAGTAGTCCAAGCAGCAACGCAAATTGCATGCCGGTCAGCGCTCGAAACCCGCTCCACAGGCGACCTCCCGCAGTCTTGCCTGCAGCGTGATGCTGACCAGACTGCGCGTACCACAGCAATACAGCAACGGCACCAAAAGACAACAGGAAGCCCGGCCGCATTATTGACAACGGGTCCACTATATAAACAAGGATGGCAACCAGTGCTACAACGCGCGGCGAATCCCGACGACGTCGCAGTATGAAGGCGAGTGCTGCCAGGGCCAGCATCAGCGTCGCGCGTTGCGACGGTACAGCAAATCCCGATACCAGCGCGTAGGCGCCTGCGATCAGGGCGGAGAATCCCATCGCTCGATCAAGGTGGCTGCCCCCGAATCGCAGGCACCCGAACAACAGCGTTAGCAATGCAAAGGCTGAGGTCGCTGCGAGGCCAATATGTAATCCGGATATCGCCATCAAATGACTGGTACCGGTTTTCGCGTATCGATCCCACTGCGCTTCTGACAGGAGATGCCGCGCGCCAATACCGACGGCGGCAACGACAGCCGCAGAATCGCCCCCGTGAGCTGTCGCGAACTCAACGAAACCACGACGAAAGCCGTTGCTCGCATGCTGTGCCGCGGGCTGCAACAGCCGATTGCGCATTCCCTGCACAACGTAGCCGCTGGCATGAATGCTCTCCCGGAACATCCAGTCTTCGAGCCGAAAAGCACCCGGATTGCTGTGACCGCGCGGTCTGCGAAGACGCAATTCCAGCTCCCATACCTCGCCGAGCTTTGGCAGTAACGGCGGTTCATACCAGCTGACACGGGAGCGGCTTGGCAGGCGATCATCGTTGAGCGGCTCGACCAGCAACGACACACTCGGGCCGATCGGCCGGGGAAAATCGACGATCCTGACTTGTGCCCGCATGCTGTCTCCCTCGAAACGGGCATCGAGCCGGTTTTCGATCACCACTCTGCCAGCGACGACGAAGAGCAGATAGCCGAGCATGATTAACGCCGCGTAACGACACCGGCGCATAGAAAACATTACGATAGTTGCAACAAACATGGCCAGACATTGGTCCGACTCGGGTAGAACCCTGCTATGCTGCGCCGCGAAGCCTCCCGTGAGTAACAGCAATGAGGCACGAACGATCGTCGTCGATTTGATTATCGATATTGACTGCACAAACCATCAAAACCGGACCACAGGTCGATGCCAAGGCGCTTTTTCAGGAAATTTGCGTTTAAACGCCAGAATGTCAGTGAACAATGGTTCATGAGCCCTTTTCGTCACCTGCTGCACGACCAGCGGCTCTGGGGCGTTCGGCGCCGCACCGTCGTTCCGGCTTTTGCATTGGGCCTGTTTATCTCGTGGCTGCCTACCCCGGGTCATACGCTGATGAGCGCCCTCGCCGCCCTGGGCTTGCGTATCAACATCCCGGTAGCGGCGCTGTCGACCTGGGTCAGCAATCCACTGACGATGGCGCCGATGTACTACTTCGCCTATCGGCTGGGCCGCGGCCTGCTGGATACGCCGTTGCGGCAATTCGAATTCGAAATGTCGTGGGACTGGGTATCGAACACCTTTGTTACAATCTGGCAGCCCATGCTGCTCGGCTGCATCATTCTCGGCATCGCCAGCGCGGTGATCGGATTTATAACGCTGGACCTGCTGTGGCGATCATCGATTGCCGACTACAAGAGCCGCAAACAAAAGAGTCGCCGGGATCGCCTGGGCTAATTCGCCGCTTTCAGCTTGCCGTCTTCCAGAACGAGTATTCGATCCATGCGTTCGGCGATCGAGTGATCGTGGGTCACGATAATCAGGCTGGTCTGCAACTCCTGGTTCAGCTCCAGCATCAGCTGCAGAACATGCTCACCATTGCCGGAATCGAGGTTACCAGTCGGCTCGTCCGCAAGGACCAGTTGCGGACGCGTGATCAGCGCCCGTGCGACGGCGGCGCGCTGTCGTTCGCCACCGGAAAGCTCGCCCGGCTTGTGGTTCAGCCGCTCGCCTAGACCGACGCGATCCAGTAATTCGCGCGCCTGTCCGAGCGCATCGCCACGGGCCTCACGTCGGATCATCAGCGGCATCGCAACGTTTTCTTCAGCACTGAATTCCGGTAGCAGATGGTGAAACTGGTAGACAAAACCAATGTAGCGGTTTCTCAAATCGCCCTTGGCCGCCTCGTTCTTGCCATGCATCGATTGACCATTGATCAGGACCTCGCCGGTCGTCGGCTCATCGAGACCGCCCATGATCTGCAACAGCGTCGTCTTGCCGGAACCGGACGCACCGATAATTGCAACGCGTTCCGCCGCCGGTAGGATAAGGTCCACACCATTCAGTACCGTGAGAGTCAAAGCCTTGTGGTTCGACGACCCCTCGCGGAAGCTTCGCACGACATTGCGACACTCGAGAACGGGACTAGTCATATCGGAGGGCCTCCGCCGGCGCTGTATTCGCTGCAACGGTTGCAGGATAAATTGTGGATAACAGTGCAAGCACAAGCGCTATGACTGCAATGAATGCGACATCACCGTAGTGCAAATCGGACGGCAGGTCGCTAATAAAATAAACATCGGCAGCAAGGAACTTGATTCCAAATACCGATTCGAAAAACGCAATGACGTTCTCGAGGTTCAATGCCAGCAGGACTCCCAGTACAACTCCCGCAAGCGTGCCTGCAATACCGACAATGCTGCCCTGGGTAATAAATATTTTCAAAATGCTGCGCGGGTGCGCGCCAATCGTTCTCAGTATTGCAATATCGGATTGCTTGTCTTTTACGACCATGACCAGCGTCGATACAATATTGAACGCAGCGACCGCAACAACCATTAGCAAGATAACAAACAAAATCGACTTGGTGATCTGAATGGAGCGAAAGAAATTGACGTGCAAGCGTGTCCAGTCGCTGACCAGCACCAGTTCGCCATTCTCCAGTGCAACCTCTCGAACAATTTCCGGCGCCTGGTAAACATCGTTTACTGCCAGACGAATGCCACTAATAGCATTCTGCATTCGGTAAAGCTTTTGCGCATCGGCAATATTGATGTAGGCCAGCCGTCGATCAAACTCATACATGCCGACCCGGTATATGCCACTCACGGTAAAACGCTTGGTACGCGGCAATACACCCGCCGGCGTGACCCTGCCTTCCGCCAGGGTGACCGTCACCTTGTCACCGACAGAAGCGTTCAGCGCCATTGCCAGCTCAATACCCAAAACAATATTGAACTCGCCGGGTGCAAGGTCCGTCAGCGCGCCTTCCTGCATGACGCTGGAAATTCCGGACACCGCGCTCTCCAGTTCGGGGTCAACGCCGTGCAACTCGACACCGCTAATTGCCTTGCCGAAAATCAGCAGGCCCTTACCGTCCACGTACGGTGCAACCGCCCTGACCCGGTTATTGCGTTCCGCGGTCGCAATGAGTTTCTGCGGTCCCGGCATGACGCCCTCGGTACCTTCGATGCTTGCATGAGCCGTCATCGCCAGCAGCCGGTCTTTCAGTTCACGCTCAAAGCCATTGACGACTGACATGACAACAATGAGCACCATGACGGCAATCGCAATGCCCAGCATTGAGATCGCGGAAATCAACGATACGAAGCTGTTATTGCTGCGCGATCGGACATAGCGACTGCCGATCCAGTACTCGAAAGGCCTACTCATAGCGCAGCGCTGCAGCAGGATTCACCAATGCTGCACGTCGGGCAGGATACAAGGTGGCCAGCGAAGTCAGGATGAATGCAGACAACGCAATCGTCAGTACATCCCTGACTTCCAGTTCGGACGGAATCTCGGTGACGTAGTAGACGTCGCCGGGCATGATCTGAAATCCGGTCAGTTGTTCAAGTATTGGCACGACAGTGGGTACCGACAGCGCAAGCAGAACGCCAAAGACGACGCCAATCGCCACGCCGAGCCAGCCAATAATCGCGCCCTGGACAAAAAAGATCTTGACCACTCCCTGCGGCGACATGCCAAGCGTTCTGAGGACAGCAATATCCGTTGTCTTGTCCGTGACGACCATGACCAGACTTGCAACGATATTAAACGCCGCGACCCCGATAATCAGGGAAAGAATCAGCGACATCATCATCTTCTCCAGTCGAATGGCGCGAAAGTAGCTGCCATTCTCGATCGTCCAGTCGCTGCTTGAAAAACGGTCACCGAGCTGCTTTTGCAAAGACTGTGCGATTGCCGGAGCGGCCATGACATCGTCGGCACGAAATCGAACCGACAATGCCGGTGCATCGAGGTCGAGAATACTCGCAACATCGTCGATATGTGCAAGCGCCAGCACACCGTCGTGGTCCTGCAGGCCGGCCTCGAAAATTCCGCGTGTCACAAAGCGCTCGAGAACGGGTTCGACCGTACCGTCCCCGACTGGCCTGGGCACCAGCAAAACAACGCTGTCGCCAATTCGAGCGCCGATGTTGTAAGCCAGGATACGACCGAGGATGATGCCCCGTGCGCCGGCCTGTAGGACATCGAGGTCTCCCTCGACGAGGTTAATCCGATCTTGCGATAGCGCGCCTTCGTAGGCCGGGTCGATCCCGTGCACGACGACGCCAACCAGGTCCTGGCCTGACTGGATCATGCCCTCCATTTCAATGAATGGAGCCGCCGCGATAACGCCGGGCTCAGCACTCACCCTTTCCCGCAATGCGTTCCAGTCTTCGCTCGGCGCATTCACGGCTGTGATTGCACCGTGTGCCGACATGCTCAGCAGGCGGTTGCGCAGCTCACCCTCAAAGCCGTTCATGACGGACAGAATAACGATCAGGGCGGCCACGCCCAGGGCGATCCCGAGCAAGGAAATCAGGGTAATAAAGGACACGAAGGCGGTGCGCCGCTTGGCTCGCAAATAGCGCAGTCCAACGAAAAGTTCGACAGGGTTTAGCATCGGCTGGCATTAAACCACATTCACCGACTTGTGACGCAGTTCGCATAGGGATGCGCGCGCCGGGATGGTATAGTTCTTGGACCACACTTGGGAGTAGTACCAATGTTCAAGCTGCGAATCGTATCTGCCCTCGCTCTTTTGCTGGCTTTCGGCACAATGGCACACGCCGAGACCGTCAAAATGGCTGGCGCGACAGCAGGATCGGACGACGGACGGCCAACCCGTGGCATGACACAGGCGAGTGTCCAGTCCAAGTACGGCAGCCCGGTATCCACCCGATCACCCGTCGGCGACCCGCCGATCACGCGCTGGGAGTATTCGGATTTTGTCGTATTTTTCGAGTATGACAAGGTGATCCATGCCGTCGTAAAACGCTGATCCGGCAGAATTAATCAGGGCCCGGGACGGAAACGTCCCGGGCTTTTTTGTGTCTGTGTAATAATCGCGTCCCTTTGACACCTTAGACGACAATCCGGATCGGCGCAGGACAGTGACTTACTCTTTATTAAAACCCGGCAAGACCCTGTTACCTGAGCCCGGACAAGAGGCCTCGTGGGGCCGTTTGATAGGCTCCAGCGCGGCACTCGCAGCCACCGAGCTGGCCCAGGTGCTCGCCGAAGGCAGAGGCCGGCCTTTGCTGTTGCTCGCGGAAGATTCCCGCCATGCCGATCAGCTTGAGGCAGAGTGCCGGTTTTTCGCCGGCGACACGATTGCCGTCGAACATTTTGTCGAGTGGGAAACCCTGCCCTGGGACAGCTTCTCACCCCACCAGGATATCGTCTCGCAGCGTTTGCGCGTATTAACGGAATTGCCGTCCATGCGCCGCGGCATAATCATTGCAACACCGACGGTGATACACCAGCGACTGCCGCCGCTTGATTACATCGCTCAGCGCTCTTTGTCGCTTACCCGCGGTCAAACACTGCCGCGAGAAGATTTCACGCGCTCGCTGGCCGGCGCCGGTTATCGGCGAGTACCCCAGGTGTCGGAGCACGGAGAGTTTGCCGTTCGCGGCTCGCTGATCGATATTTTTCCGATGGGAGCCGATGCGCCGGTGCGTATCGATTTTTTCGACGACGACATTGAGTCACTGCGTTATTTTTCGCCGGAAAACCAGCTCTCGGGCGAAAAAGTCGACACCATTCGCATCCTGCCGGCTCGTGAGATTCCGCTGGACGACGATGCAATCACCCAGTTCCGCAGCCACTATCGCGAACGTTTCGAAGGGCAGCCGGCCAAGTCGCGAGTCTACCGGGACATATCCGACGGCATAGCGCACGGCGGTATCGAGTACTACCTGCCATTGTTTTTCGACACCACCGCATCATTGCTTGAGTACCTGCCAGGCAATTGCGTGGTTATGAAGCCCGACTCGCTCGACTCGTTGCTGGCACAGTTTGTTGCCGATACGACGGAGCGGTTCGCCATGTGCAGCCTGGATCCTGAAAGACCGATTTTGACAGCAGACGAAACCTTTCTTTCGCCACAGCAGGTCAACAAGCTGCTTTCCGGGTTTTCCCGGATCCGCTACTCCGCACAAAGCTTGTCTGGAAATGCCCTCAACCACGACACGCGCCTGCCGCCTGCGATGAAAATAGAGTCGCGCTACGAAGATGCAGCGGGTGCCTTACTCACATTTCTGCAAGAATTCGACGGCCGTGTCATGTTCAGCACCGATTCCCCGGGTCGCCGCGAACAGCTGTTCGACCTGTTGTCCGGCCGCTCGCTTGACCTCGCACGCGTCAGCGGCTGGCAGGAGTTTCAACGCGACGAACATCGTATTGGCGTGAGCATCGCTCCGCTCGACAATGGTGTCCTGCTGCCGGGGGCGCGGCTCGCAATCGTCAGCGAACAGCAGTTGTTCGGTGAACGCACCAAGGCGCGCACTCGAAAGCGTCGCAATGATCGCGATCCCGAATCTATCATCCGGCAACTGAACGACCTGGAAGCCGGTTCGCCGGTGGTGCATGCCGAACACGGTGTCGGCCGTTATCTCGGATTGATCACGCTGGAGGTGGGCGGTATCGCCGCCGAGTTCCTTCACCTGGAATATGCCGACAGCGACAAGCTGTATGTGCCGGTCCATGCACTTGACCTGATTTCGCGCTACACAGGCGCATCGCCTGATCATGCGCCGTTGCACCGGCTGGGCAGTGACCAATGGGACAAGGCTCGCAAGCGCGCGATCAAAAAGATTCGAGACGTCGCAGCGGAACTGCTCGACATTTACGCACGGCGTGCCGCACGACCCGGGCACCGCTTTCGCTGGTCGGAAAGTGACTACCGATCGTTTGAGTCAGGTTTCCCATTTGAACTGACCGAAGACCAGGCCCATACGATCGACGATGTACTCAAGGACCTGGAGTCCGATCAGCCAATGGACCGTGTCGTCTGTGGAGATGTCGGTTTCGGCAAGACCGAGGTCGCCTTGCGTGCAACGTTCGCCGCAGTGCATGGCGGCAAGCAAGTTGCCGTGCTCGTACCAACCACCCTCCTGGCCCAGCAGCATGGCCAGACGTTTCGTGATCGATTCGCTGACTGGCCGGTTCGTGTAGAGGTGTTGTCACGTTTCCAGGGCGCCACCGAAGTCAAGGAAATCGTCAAAGGACTGCGGTCGGGGAAGATCGATGTCGTCATAGGTACCCATCGCCTGCTGGCTCATACAAAAGACTTCCATGATGTCGGGCTCGTTATCATCGACGAAGAGCATCGTTTCGGCGTAAGGCACAAGGAAGCCATAAAGTCACTGCGCAGCGAGATCGACGTTTTGACAATGACGGCAACGCCGATCCCCAGGACGCTCAATATGGCGCTCGGTGGCATTCGCGAAATGTCGCTTATCACTACGCCGCCCGAGGAACGACTGGCTGTTAAAACCTTCGTCTCGGAGTGGAATGATGTCGTCATTCGCGAAGCCTGCCTGCGCGAAATTAAACGTGGTGGCCAGGTGTTTTTCATTCACAATCGCGTTGAGGACATCGCTCGCATTGAACAGCAGTTGATAAAACTGGTGCCGGAGGCATCAATCCGAATCGGGCACGGCCAGATGCGGGAACGTGAACTTGAGCAGGTCATGCTCGACTTCTATCACCGGCGGTTCAATATTCTGCTTTGCACCACCATCGTCGAAAGTGGCATTGACGTGCCGACCGCAAACACAATTATCATCAACCGGGCCGACCGATTCGGGCTAGCACAGCTGCATCAGCTTCGCGGTCGCGTTGGTCGCTCGCATCATCGCGCCTATGCCTATCTTCTCGCGCCGCCAAAGGCGGCTATGACCGCCGACGCCGTCAAGCGTCTGGAGGCTATCGATTCTCTGGAAGACCTGGGAGCCGGCTTCACGCTGGCCACACACGATCTCGAAATTCGCGGCGCAGGCGAATTACTCGGCGATACGCAAAGCGGACAAATTCAGGAAATCGGCTTCTCGCTGTATACCGAATTGCTGGGCCGCGCTGTCGATTCCTTGCGCGCCGGCAAGGTGGCCGACCTTGAGGCGCCGCTCGATACCGGCGTCGACATCAACCTGCACGTTGCCGCGCTACTTCCGGAAGACTATGTGCCGGACGTGCATCTGCGGCTGATGCTGTACAAGCGCATTTCAGCGGCAGAGAGCATCGATGAGTTGCGTGAATTGCAGGTCGAGCTCATAGATCGTTTCGGCCTGCTCCCTGACGCCGGACGAAACCTGATGCGCATTGCCGCGATGCGACGGACGGCCGCGAAACTGGGGATCGAGAAAATTGATGCCGCCGATCGCGGTGGCTACCTCGTTTTCGCCGCAGAAAGCTATATTGACCCTGTCGCACTGGTTCAATTAGTGCAAAATGACAGCCGTCGCTACCGCCTGCAGGGCTCGCACCGACTGCAGATAAGTGATGATCTCTCGGACCTTGAGAAGCGTTTTCGAACGATCGAAAAGCTCATGCAACACTTGAGAGTTCGGGATAACAAAGAGGAAAAGAGACTGCATGCTTAATCGCACTTTGTTACTGCTACTACTGGCATTCGGAGCCGCGGGCGCCCAGGAACCTATCGCCGAAGAGCCGGTTGATGCGCGCCGCTATACCGTCGAGATGATTATCTTTTCCTATGCAGAAGGCGTATCGGCGGGAACAGAGATTTTTGTTCCCGACAGGCCGCCTGTCGAGGATGCCGAGGCGCTTGATGAGTTCGGCGACGATTCGCTTACCGGCTTGCAGTCACAGCCACAAGTCACAGCCGAGCCGATTGTCAACGAATCGCTGGATGAGTCGCTGGATGAATCGCTCGATGAGTCGCTGGATGAATTTGGCGAATCACCCGTACCCTACGACATTGTCATGCTGGCCGATGAAGACTTCACGTTGCTCGATGTTTATGAGCATCTTGAGCGGCTGGATGCCTACAAGCCCTTACTGCACTTCGGCTGGACACAGTCCACTTTCGCCGACCAGGAATCCGCACCACGACCCCTCAGCGCGTACGTGACTCCCCCCGATGGTCTCGACGGCGACCTGAACTTATACCTGAGCCGCTACCTGCATCTTGCCGTCAATTTGCAACTGGACGCCGCGGCGACGAATGCGACAATTAACTCGCATAACAATGAGCCTGAACTGAATTACCCGGTGCGATATCGAATCAACGAAGATCGTATTTTCCGCAACGGTGAACTGCGCTATTTCGATCATCCCAAGTTTGGCGTATTGGCCAAGATTACGCGCGTCGAGGAATCCGACGACGATACGTCGGCCGACACAGAGTTACTCGGCTATTGAGTCGAGTAACTCTTTGAGAAATCGCCTCGCATCGCGCTGTTCCGTGCTGACATCGGCAACGGACACGTCGTAAGAGACCGTAACGAATTTCGACGAATCGGAACGCGGGTGATGCAGACCCAGCTCGCGCACGGCCGTTGATATCCTGGATGCAAACTCACGAACGCCATCCTCATCCGACGCATGGGACAGGACAATAAATCGTTCGCCGTCGGGACGCGCGACAACATCGCTGGCCCGTCTCAGGCAACGGCGAATCGCCTGACCAACGCGACGCAGGCAGGAATCCGTCGCGTGCCGGCCGAAGACATCCAGGTAGGCTGAAAAATCGTTGAGCACGAACGTCACCAGCGACAGCTTGCCTTTCTCACGCTGTGCGACAGCCCAGTCGTGTTCGAAAACATCGGCAAACGCGCGCGCGTTCAACAAGCCTGTTACCGGGTCGTCTCGAGACAGGTCACGAATGCGCCGCTTCGCCTTGAGCAAGGCATGGTGCATCTCCGCGCCTTCAGCGCTGCCAGCTCCCGGACCGGAGCGCCAGTAAATGGCGTAGTACGACGCGTCACCTTGCTCGTCCTGTCGCAACGGCCGCAGCGCAAGCAGGAACTCGCGGCCATTCGATTCGATCGGCAGACTGGCCTCGTCCTGCGAACGAACCGTCTCACTGACTTCGAGGGCCAACTCCCGGCCCGCGATGGCCTCTACAACATCGGCGAATGGCTTGCCCAAAACGTCGTCGCCACTGATTGTTCGGGATGCCGGATTCGACAGCACGACGGGCCAGTCGGGTTGATCGATGCGAACAACAAGCACCGGCTCCGTCGTCGCGGCGATTACCTGTTCGAGAATCTTTCGACTAACTGCTTTCACTGCTGCGTTCCGGTACGGCCTGGAAGTATTGTCGCAATAATGATTCTGCCAGTGTTCGGGCGGAGACTGAACTGGCTTCCACGTCGGCATGAATAGGCGTATCGCTGCGCCCGGCCGCGCGGTTCACAATGAGCGCCAGGCAGGCGTAGTCCAGCCCGAGTTCATAGGCAATTGCCGCCTCCGGCATCGCTGTCATACCGACGAAATCCGCACCGTCGCGCTCAAGTCTGTCAACCTCGGCGGCAGTCTCAAGGCGCGGGCCCTGGGTCGCCGCGTATACGCCGCCATCGAAGCAGTCCAGGTTCGCCTGCGTTGCCGCCGCCAGCAGCCCAGCCCGCAGTCGGGCGGTGAAGGGTTCGGTGAATTCGATGTGTTCCAGCTTGCCGTCACTACCGTCGTATATGGTGTGCTCCCGACCCCATGTGTAGTCGAGAATCTGCAGAGGCACGGCGATTTGCCCGGGTTCGCGAACATCGCTGATGACACCCACCGTGTTCAAGGCAATGATTTCGCTTGCGCCCGCTTGCTGGAGCGCAAGCAGGTTGGCACGGTAGTTAATCGCATGTGGCGGAATGCAGTGCGGTTCGCCGTGACGCGCCAGTGACAGAACGCGCCGCCCTTCGATCGCAATCACCTTGATAGCCGCTGACGGCGTGCCAAATCGATTCCCGACGCGATCGCCAGGCTCGCCTGGCGCAAGACTCTCGAAACCACTGCCGATAATCAGTGCGGAAAGCTCAGGCATCCAGATGCAGCTCCGGCCGTTCGCTCCATTGGGAAAACAGCTGGTTCGCCTCTTGCCATTCATCGCTGGCCAGCAAAGTTTCACGCATGACCTGACCTGTGCCATGCAGGCGCGCAAGCCTGACCAGTGACAGCGGACTGGAGTAGTCGTTGAGAGCTCGCACCGCTCGCTGTGCCCGGTCGCGATCATTGCAGACCAGGATCATGTCGCAACCTGCCTGCAGCGCCAGTCGCGCGCGATCCGCCATGCTGCCGTAACTTGCCGTCGCTTTCATGCTCAGGTCATCGCAGAAGACCGCGCCGCCGAAGCCGAGGCGCGTTCGCAATTCACGCTGGATCCAGTACTCGGAAAAACCCGCGGGCATATTGTCAATCTCCTGGTAGACAATATGGGCCAGCATGACACCTGCCACCACGCCCGTCGAAATCATGCTTTCATACGGGCGCATGTCGTCAAGAATCAGCCCGTAGTCACGCCGGTCCACCGGCAGCCGGAGATGCGAATCCGCAACCACGGCGCCGTGTCCGGGAAAATGCTTGGCGACCGCGGCCATGCCGGCACTGCGCTGGCCACGCGCAAAGGCACCGGCCAATTCGCTGACCACCTCCGGTTTTCGATGAAATGAACGATTGCCGATTATCTCGCTGATTCCCCAATCCAGGTCGACGCAGGGCCCGAAGCTCAAGTCGATACCGGCGGCTCGCAACTCGGACGCAATCAACCAGCCCGCCTTGCGTGCAATCGCCAGCGCCGAGTCACGATCGCGGTCATATTCGCGGCCGATATCGCGCATGGCCGGCATCACGGTGAAACCATCCCGGAAACGCTGTACGCGCCCACCTTCATGATCAACTGCAATCAGCAGTGGCGGGCTTCGCAAAGCACGAATATCGGATACCAGGTCAGTGACCTGTTCGACCGATGCGAAGTTTCGCGCAAACAGTATCACGCCGCCTACAGCGGGCTCCCGCAGCAGGTCGCGGTCCGCCGGACTCAAGGTGAGTCCTTCGATATCGAGCATCACTGGGCCTAATGACATCAGTTGAGCCTTCATGAGGAGGCTGGCTTTCGCGTGAACACCCCGATGGATTCTACATGGGCTGTGTGCGGGAACATATCAATGATACCTGCCGATTCGAGTCGATAGTGATGCTCATGGACCAGGATCCCGGCGTCACGCGCCAGGGTTCCGGGGTGACAGGAGACATAAACAATACGCTCCGGATTGATGGTTGCCATTCGGGCGACAACTTCCGCCGCGCCGCTGCGAGCCGGATCGAGCAGAACCCGGTTCCAACCGGCTTTAAGCCACGCTTCGCTGCCATCGATCTTGCTGAGATCGGCAACACGAAATTCCGCGTTGCCGAGGCCATTGCGGCGGGCGTTTTCCGCCGCGCGCTGTACCAGCGTCTTTTCACCTTCGATGCCGAGTACCGCCCCGGAATGTCGTGCCAGCGGTAGTGAGAAATTGCCGATGCCACAGAAAAGATCCAGTACGCGATCATCGGGACCCGCGCGCAGCTGTTCCACCGCAAAATGCACCATGTGCCGATTGATCTCGCTATTAACCTGGACGAAGTCGATGGGCTCAAAGTCGATACGCAGATCAAATTCCGGCAAAGCGTAATACAGTGATTCTCCGCAGTCCTTCGGATGAATCAATTGCAGTGAGTCCAGTCCACCGGGCTGCAAGTATATTCTGAGCTCATGTGCGACACCGAACGCGATCATCTGTTCGCGATCAGCTTCGCTCGGCGGGTCAAGAACCCGGAACACCAGCGCAATACCGTTCTCGGCAATGGCAACTTCGATTTGCGGCAATCGTGCACGAATTGAAAGCTTGGCGAAAAGCGCGCTGAGTTCGTCGATCATGGCATCGACCGGTTCGGCAAGCACTTCACAGCGGTGCATGTCCGTAATGAACGGTGCGTGTTTTTCGCGAAAGCCAACCAGTACACGACCTTTCGCCGGCACGTCCTTGACAGCCAGCCGCGCACGGCGCCGATAGGCCCAGACCGGGCCTGTCATTGGTTCCAGCCAGGTGTCCGGCTTCACCTTGCCAATGCGTTCGAGATTGTCTTTCAGCGTCTGTGACTTGATTGCGCGCTGGTAGTCCGCGTCGACATGCTGCAGCGAGCACCCGCCGCACCGACCGAAGGCTTCGCACCGCGCCTCAATACGATCCTCTGAGCGACTGATGACCTGCAACAACTCGGCTTCGTCATATTTACGCCGCGATTTGCGTCGGATGAATTCGACCGTTTCACCCGGCAATGCACCGGCGACAAAAACCTTTTTGCCACTGATGGCCGCAATTCCGCGACCATCGTGTGTCGCGGACTCAATCGTTGCCGTCTCCGGTTCTCTGCGTTTTTTCCTGGCCATTGGACTCTAGTCAGCCCAGGCGGCGAGGAATTCGTTCAAATGAGGCTGGTCCATCGACGCCAGGGTTTCCCTTACGAGCGCGAACTCGCGCGCGAGTTCGGCCTCGTCCAGGTTGCCGCGCATGAACTCAAAGCGCAGGTAGACCAGCCATGTGTTCAGGACATCCGTCTCGCAATAGTCTCGTATCTCGCGAATACCACCCGCCAGGTACGTGTCCCAGACCTTGTCGCCACTCATCCCAAGCTTGCCCGGGAATCCCAGAAGAACAGCCATCTGATCGAGACTTGCTTTGCCCCGCGGCTGAAAACCGGACAATACGTCCATCAGGTCAACATGTCGCCAGTGAAACCGGCTCAGGTAGTTATTCCATTTGAAGTCGCGGTCGTTGTCACCGGTCTCCCAGTAACGAGATGCCTGGATCTTGTGCTTGAGTGCGCGGTAATGCAGCACAGGCAAATCGAACCCGCCGCCATTCCAGGACACCAGGTCCGGCGTATATTTTTCGACGCCATCAAAAAAACGCTGCACGATCTCTGCCTCGTCGGACTCCTCATCGCCCAGCGTCCAGACTTTGAAGGTGTCCGCCGTTCGGAAACTGACCGAGATTGCAACGATTCGTTGCAGGTGCAGCGGCAAAAACTCGGAGCCGGTTTGCTGCTGACGTTTGAACATCATCGCAGTCGCCACCTCGTCGTCGGCCAGGCCGTCGAGATCCCAGAAACGGCGACCAAATTCGACGTCGGGTACGGTCTCAATATCAAACGAAAAGCAGTGCATTGCGTTACATCCTGATCAGTTTCAGCAAACGGCCGTTTCGACAACCGCAAACGCCATGACCAGCCCGGCATCGTCGGTCAAACTGACATGGCCCGCGCCGATCCCCAATTCGTCGCAGACTTTCTGCCCGCGTTCAGACCAGATTATCAATGGTCTGCCCCATTCGTTGCTGGTTATACCGACGTCCCGCAGCCAGACACCATGCGCGAAGCCGGTGCCCATGGCTTTCACGGTCGCTTCCTTGCCGGCGAATCGCATTGCCAGGAAGCGTGCCGGGTTGTTTGTCCGGCGGAAGAGCGCCATTTCCTCATCCATCAGGATACGTTTGGCGAAATGCTCACCGAATCGTTTCCAGGTACCCTCCATCCGCGACATCTCGACGATGTCGGTGCCAACGCCGAATATCACAGTGTCAACCTCCCTGTCGCGCTTCGATCATCAGCCGCTTCATTTCGCTGACCGCAACTGCCAGTCCGTCAAATACGGCCCGCGCGATAATCGAGTGACCGATATTAAGCTCAACAATTTCGGGAATCCGCGCGACCGCCGCGACATTGTCATAATGCAATCCGTGCCCGGCATTCACAACCAGGCCAAGTTCATGGCCATATCTCGCAGCGTCGACAATGCGCTTTAGCTCCTTCGCCTGTTTGTCACCGCTGGCATCCGCATAAGCGCCAGTGTGCAACTCGACCACCGGCGCTCCGGCGACAAGCGACGCATCCAGCTGCGCGATATCCGGGTCAATAAACAGGGATACGCGGATACCGGCCTCTGCTAATCGCGCGCAGGCGGCGGTGACTTTCTCGATCTGGCCTCTGACGTCGAGACCCCCTTCCGTTGTCACCTCGGCCCGTTTCTCGGGTACCAGGCAAACGTCTGATGGTTTGAGCCGGCATGCAATGTCGATCATTTCATCGACAACAGCCATTTCGAGATTCATGTGCGTCCGCATGACTGCATTGATCGCGCCCAGGTCAGCGTCCTGGATATGACGCCGATCTTCGCGAAGGTGAACCGTAATGCTGTCAGCGCCGGCGCTCTCGACGATCGCGACCGCATCGGCGGGTGCCGGGTAATGCGTACCGCGAGCCTGTCGCACCGTCGCGATATGGTCAATGTTGACGCCTAGTCTGATCTGGGTTGAATTCGCCAATTTACTGATTCCGTGTCTTTGCAGGCGCGATTCTACCGCGATGCAGTTCCATCAGCACCTTGCGGCTTTTCAACTCCTTTCCACCCAGGTGAAAAGAGATGATCTCCCGCATCAGTCGGTTCGCCGCTTTAAGAATTGCCGGATCGTCAAATTTTTCGCTGGCAATTTCCTGCAATGTGGAACCCTTGAAAACCAGCACGCCCTCCGAGCGGTTCACCGCAACCGGGCCCTGCTCCATTCGATACTCGTAGTGCTGATCCGCATCGAGCCTGTCACGAGAGCCGAATTCGTGGTCGAGATTGACGGCATAGCCGAGCAAACTCAGGAATTCGAGTTCGAATGACCTCAAAATCGCCGCAACTTCCCGGCAGCCAACCAGCGCATGCAAAACGCGCTCGTAGAGTGCGAATATCTCCGGCTGCGGATCGAAGCGGTGCAGGAAATTGATCAGCAGTTCATTCAGGTAATACGCCGACAACATCGCATCACCGACCATGCCGGCAGGTGCACCGGCGGCCTCAGCACCGGTCAAGGTCCCCAGATCGGATTTCGATACCCAGGACACCCTCAATGGCAGAAACGGGCGCAACACGCCTGACAAGCGTGACTTGGAGCCGCGACTGCCCCTGGCGACAACCGCCACTTTACCGTGATCGCGAGTCACGATTTCGAGGATCTGGCTCGTATCGCGAAAAGGCCGGTGGTGGAGAATGTAGCCGGGCTGTTGCTGAACGCGTCGTTGTGAAGTCATCGCAATTGTCGAACCTAGGGTGCTTCGTACCCGAGGTTCTGCAGATCCTTTTCGCTATCGGCCCAGTTGCTTTTCACTTTGACCCAAAGCTCAAGGTGTACTCGCGCCCCGAGTAGTTCAGCGATTTCAAGACGTGCCTGGCGCCCGACTTTTTTCAGAACACTGCCATTCTTGCCGACAGCAATGCCCTTCTGGCTGTCACGTTCAACCCAGATAACGGCGCTGATCGCGATGCCACTTTCTTCCCGCACCAGGCGTTCGACCTGCACAGTCAGGCCATAAGGCATTTCCTGGTGCAACATCAGTGTCAGCTTCTCGCGAATGATTTCCGCAACATGGAATGCTTCGCTGCGATCCGTGTGCATGTCCTCAGGAAACAGTGGCGGCGACACCGGGAGATAGGCCGGGATCATCGCCATCAGCGTTTCGAGGTTATCGTTTTTCAATGCCGAGATCGGTACGATCTCCGTAAAGTCGGCGCGCAGAGACAGGTTCTGAATCACCGCCAGCAGCGCCTCTTTCGGGTGAACCTTGTCGACCTTATTGAGCAGCGCGATGACCGGCGTTGAACTCGAAGTCAGACGATTCAGAACATCGTCGTCCTCTTCGGTCCAGTGCGTTGCGTCACTGACGAACAGAATCAGATCGGCATCGGCCAGCGCGTTGGCCGCCGTGCGGTTCATCAAGCGATTCATCGCGCGTCCTGCCTTGCGGTGCAGTCCCGGCGTATCGACAAATACGATCTGTTCTTTTTCGCCGGTATGAACCGCAAGAATGCGATGGCGGGTCGTTTGTGGTTTGGCGGTCACAATGCTGACCTTGCGGCCCATCACCGCGTTGATCAGGGTTGACTTGCCAACATTGGGACGCCCGATGACGGCAACCATGCCACAGCGATAGTCGTCGGACGCGATCATCCAGGATTCTCGTCGAGTAAGCGGATCATTTTTCGCGCTGCCTTCTGCTCGGCTTTTCTTAAGGAACTGGCTTCACCCAGTGTCTTCGCCGACCTTTCGGCAACTGTGCAGGAAACGGTAAACCGTTGATTGTGATCCTGACCGCTACTTGCAACCAGGTCGTAAGCGGGCAAAGCCATTTTGCGACCCTGCAGCCATTCCTGCAGCCGGGTCTTGGGATCGCGCAGCTCCTTGATATCCGGCAGGCTTTGCAGTCGATCCGCAAACAGGTGTTCGATAACGGTCCGACAGGTGCCAATGCCAGTGTCGAGAAACACGGCGCCGAGCATCGCCTCGACAGCATCGGCGAGGATCGATTCACGACGATGGCCACCGGTTTTCATTTCACCGCTGCCCAGGATCAGATGATCACCCAGTTCGATTTCAAGCGCCAGTGCCGCCAGCGATTCGTCCCTGACCAGCAACGCGCGCAATTTGCTGAGATCGCCCTCCGTTGCATCCGGTCGCAATCGGTACAAATTCTCCGAAATCACGAAGCCGAGAACGGCATCGCCGAGAAATTCGAGCCGTTCATAGTTCCTGGATGTTGCGCTGCGGTGACTCAGAGCCTGTCTGAACAGCTCAAGGTCCTGAAAACGATAATGCAGCGTCTTCTCGAGCCAGCGCTCGGCTTTTTTCAATGGATTCGCTCGTTATTTGCCTGGGCCACTCAAGGCAATTTATCGGCGCACTATAACCCGCTTGTCAAAATCGACGACGAAAGAAATATTGGCGATAAACGGTGCCTTGTGAGAATACGTCGCGGCAACCTCAAAGCCACCGTCGACTTTCTTCACTTTAACGTCCCTGGCATCAATCTCGCCAACACTTTCTATATCGAAACGTCGTGCGATCGATTTCCGTATCTCGATGCTGGTCGCATTGGCGCCGTCAAATTCTTCAAAGACGCCCGCCACCACACCGGCCACTTTCATGTAATTCAGGTAGATCGGCGTAAGCCGGATGCCAGCAAAGGCAAAGAGCCCGATAAACGAAACCAGGATAATCATGCCGAGCGTCGTCATGCCTGCCTGGCGTCGAGCAAATGTCCGTGGTTTCAGGGGGTTGGCGGTCATACCGATCTCCGGGATACGTTTGTATTTGACTAAATAAGGCGCCAGCGTAGCGCGATTTTAGCGGTCAAATCAGTGACTGGCACCACATTATTCGATTTTCGTACCGATCCTGCCCCATTCCGGCATTTCCCAGGGACGAAAATGCATCCAGACGCGGACGGCCTCACCCACGAGGAATTTCTCGGGGATCGCGCCGATGAAACGACTATCCGTGCTGTTGTCGCGGTTATCGCCCATGACAAAGTACTGGCCTTCGGGCACGACGTAGACGCCATCGCGCGTGGATTGTCCGGGATTGTATATCAGGGTCTTGTGAATGCGCCCGTCGAGATCTTCCGTGTACACCGGCGCGCCTTCGAATGTCTCGCCGTTGGCACGCAGATCCATCGTCATACCATTGATCGTCAGCCGCTGCCGCTCCAGGCGAACCTCATCGCCTGGCAGCCCGACCACCCGCTTGATGTAATTGACACTGGGGTCTGACGGCAATCGAAACACCACCACATCACCGCGCTCGGGTTCGCCCGTTTCGATGATCTTGCTTTCGGTCACTGGCAGGCGCAACCCATAGCTGAATTTTTTGACAAATATGAAATCACCGATCAGCAACGTGGGTTTCATCGAACCCGACGGAATCCGAAACGGCTCGAAAATAAACGAACGAATAACCAGCACGAATAGCAATACTGGAAGAAACGACCGCGCGTATTCGACCAGCGTCGTAATAATGCCGGGTGGCTTGCGGCTGTCCTGCTCAGCAGTTTTCCAGACCAGCTTATCCAACGCCACGATGACCGCCGCGACGACAGTCAGCAGGGTCAGAACCAATGCGAGATTAATGCTCAATACAGGTCCTCACTTGTCAACTCGAAGAACGGCAAGGAAGGCTTCCTGCGGTATTTCCACCGAGCCCACTTGCTTCATGCGTTTCTTGCCTGCCTTTTGCTTTTCCAGCAGTTTTCGCTTTCGCGAAACATCGCCACCATAACACTTCGCGGTCACGTTTTTACGCAGCGCTTTCACGTTGCTTCGCGCGATTATCTGGCTGCCAATAGCCGCCTGAATTGCAACATCGAACATCTGCCGGGGAATCAGTTCGCGCATTTTCTCAACCAGATCACGACCTCGAGTCTTAACGTTCTCACGATGTACGATGATCGACAATTCATCGACACGATCTTTGTTGATCAGCACGTCCAGGCGAACGAGCTGGGCTTCCTGGAAGCGAACAAAATGATAGTCGAAAGAGGCGAATCCCCGACTCACTGACTTCAGTCGATCGAAGAAATCCAGCACCACTTCCGCCAGCGGAATTTCGTAAACCAACGACACCTGGCCTCCGAGATAGCGCATCTGCTTTTGTACGCCGCGCTTGTCGATGCACAGCTTGATGACCGCGCCAACGTATTTTTCTGGAACCAGAACATTGGCTGAAATTATCGGCTCGCGCAATTCCGCAATATCATTCGGCGTCGGCAGTTTCGACGGGTTATCGACGTGCAATATCTCGCCTGATGTCGTCAGAACCTCGAATATCACCGTTGGGGCCGTCGTGATCAGGTCAATGTCATATTCGCGCTCTATCCGCTCCTGGACAATCTCCATATGAAGCATGCCGAGAAATCCGCAGCGAAAACCGAAGCCCAGAGCAGCCGATGATTCCGGTTCGAAATGCAGTGCGGCGTCATTGAGCCTGAGTTTTTGCAGTGCTTCGCGAAACCCTTCGTAGTCGTCCGAGCTGATCGGAAACAAGCCGGCAAAAACACGCGGCTGAACCTGCTTGAATCCCGGCAACGGCTTCGCGCATGGGCGATGAGTCGCCGTAAGCGTATCGCCGACCGGCGCACCGAAGATGTCCTTGATACCCGCGATAACATAACCGACCTCGCCGGTATTCAATACGTCCCGGTCCGACATCTTCGGCGTGAAGACGCCGACTCGATCGGCATTGTAGCTAATGCCTGTCGACATCACGGTAATCTTGCTGCGTTTCGGCAACTGGCCGTTCACAACGCGAACCAACGACACGACGCCAACATAATTGTCGAACCAGGAATCAATTATCAGCGCCTGCAACTCGCCATCGGGATCCCCTTTCGGCGGCGGAATAACTTCGACCAGCTGTTCCAGGAGTTCGGGCACGCCCTGGCCGGTCTTCGCACTGACGTGGATGGCGTTGTGTGCGTCGATGCCGATAATGTCTTCAATTTCAGCAACGACTTTTACCGGGTCCGCAGCCGGCAGATCGATCTTGTTGAGAACAGGAAGCACTTCCAGGCCCTGGTCAATGGCGGTAATGCAATTGGCGACACTCTGCGCCTCGACGCCTTGTGCGGCATCGACGACCAGCAATGCGCCTTCGCACGCCGCCAGCGATCGCGAAACTTCGTAAGAAAAATCAACGTGCCCGGGCGTGTCGATAAAATTCAGCTGATACACCTGGCCCGAATTGCTGGTGTAATTGAGCGACACGCTTTGTGCCTTGATGGTTATTCCGCGTTCGCGCTCGATGTCCATCGAATCGAGTACCTGCTCCGCCATTTCGCGGTCGGTGAGGCCGCCGCAGTGATGGATAAAACGGTCCGCCAGCGTCGACTTGCCGTGATCGATGTGGGCAATAATTGAGAAATTGCGAATATGCTTCATGTAGAGTGTGGTTTCGTGGCTTTCAGCGCCGGACCCGGCGGAATTCAGCCGCGAAGTATACCGATTTCGCCGCTCTTTTCCGGCTTTTCAGCAAGACAGCGCTGCACAGCCTCGCGGTCGAGAGGGTACTCGCTGACCGGCCGGCCGGCCACTTCAACAACTGGCACCCGTAAATCGTATTTGGCCCGCCATTCAGGGTTCGAATCAACGTCACGGACGCGGATTTCGGCACGATCCCGGACCAGGGGCATGAGCTCTTCCAGCATGATTTCGCAAAGATGGCAACCGCGGCGCGTGTAGTAATGGATCGTCAGCATTCAGTCGGCCGCCAGTGAGTACTTTGCGATTACAACCGGGGTCAGGTCGCGAAGGCAGGACGTCCGCTGCAGGCGTAGCCGCGCCAACACTACGCCTGCAATAATGCCTAGCAATGCGGCAGCCGCCACGGCCAGGTCGGTCGCATCCATAACAAGGGCCAGCAGCGCCGCCGATAAGGCACCGACCAGGGGCAATCCGTAGACAATCGCTGCCGCTCGCAGCAGGTTTCCGAGCTCAAGGCTGAGGCTCACACTGTCTCCGCGCTCGACGTTCAGGCCGTCGACCAGCAAGGCATTGACCCGGCGCGCTCGCGAAGAACCACCCATCAAACCGGCACCACAACCCTTGCCCTCGGCACAGCGCTTGCAGACAGCGGCTGCCTCGACCTCAACGACTACCATTTGAGGGTGCTCGCTGTCGATCGAGATTATTCGGCCGTGGGGACTTTGCATTCAGTGAGTTTACCGCAGAGACGGCAGCCAGTTTCAGGTAGGAATGGCGCCGCAATCAGCGCCGTTTCATCGACATCGCGATTTGTTTCACGGTGATCGCCGGTACCTCGCCAATAGCCGTAATGTCCAGATCGCCCAGTGCCACGCAATACGAATTCGAACTGCCCATGCTGGCCAGACCCGGAACGCTGTCGGCACGCTGTTCTTCAATGAAAACAGACACATTTGCCAGGCCGTCACTGAACAGGATGTGAGTCACGCTTGCGGTGCTGCCGGGCATGGTCTCTTCATGGGTCGAAACGACCTTGAACCCGGCCGGCAGTGCGTCGCTGATCCAAAGGCTGTCGACCTCAGTGCCCTTGTGTGCGGAGGAATGCGTGAACCAGGTGAACTGGTCCGTGCTGTAAGTCGGCGCCAGCGAGCTTGCGTCAATTTGCTGGTTGATCGAAATATCGGCAAATTTGACTTGCTCGATGACAGACCCGGCATCGACCAGCTGGGTCTGCAGCGGAAAGCTGGTCTCGACATCCAGCCAGAGCCGGTGCCCGTAACGAAAATGGTCGTGCGGCCGGATCGCAAGTACAACAGCCTCACGACCCGCAATTCGATCCTCACGATCAATCGCGACGTCATACTCGTTGCCGAAACGAATGTCGCTGGTCGGCAAGGTTGAAAAGACCGTCGACTGGTCATCCCATTTTTCGACCACGACAGACCGCCGGTCGGGCAGAATACGATGCACCTCGCTGCCATTTCGAATGATTTCGAGCGCATCACCTTCCTGGGTAACGACCTTTTCGAACACCTCGCCGTCAGTGACCGTGTGGACGACTTTAAGCGCCTCGGCCTTGCCGTCCTGAATCCGGATTACCGTACCCTCATAGCTCGTTGACTGGACGGCGGCACCCATAGCGCTGAGCCAGTCGTGTGGCGTTCGCTCGGCCAGCGCAGGGCCTGCCAGCAACAGCGAAGCCAGGCCCAGAATCAGAGTGCGGCCACCCATTTGTCGAGAATTGTGCATCAAGGCGTTGTCACAGGCTCAGGCTGTGGTGTCTCGACCCGGGGTGTTTGCTCTGCGTCTTGCGCGCCAAGTTCCGGATCGTCGACGAGCTCCTCGCTGAAATTCAAGGTAACGACCTGCGAAATCAGGCCGGTCGTGCCGTATTGCGACGAGGTTTCCGCATGTTTGCGAAACAACACACGCTGCTTTTCCAGTTGCGCATCCATACTGGGTACGCCACTTGTCGGTTCGCTATTCGCCACGGGCACCGGCATCTGGGCCGGTATCGGATCCTCGGCGGTTTGCTGAAGCGCAAAAATAGCGACCAGTGCAACGCTCGCGGCGATCGCAAATCCGGCCAGCGGCCGGATCGAGCGTGATCCGGTCGAAATGACCTCCGCGTCCTCCAGCACCGACGACGGATCGTCATGTCGCTGACCAATTTCCGCCGCAACGCGTTCATAAAGACGATCTGCACCGGCAAGACCCGCCTCAGCGCGTATCAGTCGCCCGATAGCGAGGTATTCCGCCACTTCCTTGCGCAATTCGGCATCCTGGCCCATCCGTCGCATCAACAGTTCTGCTTCGTTCGCCGGCAATTCGCCGTCGACGAAGGCGGACAGCTGCATTCTTATCCCTTCATTCATACTTCACCCTACGCGAGGCATTGCGCCTCGTTAACGTACCAGCGATCCGACTTTTTTGCCGATCGCGTCCCGTGCCCTGAAAATTCTCGACCGCACCGTTCCGACAGGACATTCCATGGTTTGCGCGATTTCTTCGTAGCTCATGCCTTCGAGCTCGCGAAGAACAATCGCTGTTCGCAAGTCCTCCGGCAACGATTGAATCGCACGTTCAACAATCTCCTGCAACTCGTTGCTTAGCGTGACACCTTCCGGCGTGTCAGTTTCCTTGAGCTTCGCATGCAAGTCGTACTGTTCCGGGTCTTGCAAGTCGAGCTCGACGTCCATGGGGCGTCGCCTTTGCGCTGCAAGATGATTCTTTGCTGTATTCACTGCAATCCGATACATCCACGTGTAAAACGCGCTGTCGCCGCGAAACCTCGGCAACGCCCGGTATGCCTTGATAAATGCTTCCTGAGCAATGTCCAGTGACAACTCCGGATCGCGCACATATCGCATAATCAAATTCACAATCTTGTGCTGGTACTTCAATACCAGCAAATCGAACGCGCCCTTGTCACCCTTCTGGACCCGTTCGACCAGTTTCTTGTCGGATGCCTGATTCGACATTCAGCAACGTCCCTGGAAGCCGCCATACAGGCATTCAACACCGGGATAGACTCTCAGAAGCATGATTAGTTCTCGGATATCGGCCTTATTCATCTTTGATCTGTGACGAAAGTCCCTGCCTTTAGTGTCATGCGGCCGCCTTGCCGCGCCGGATTGCCTGTTTTTTCTTTAGCCCCAGCATGTTAGCAGCTTCAACCGCTCGCTCCAAAGTGCCGCCAGATGACCTGCAGGCGCCGCCAGTCGCGACATTGCCTGGCATCGCCCCGGAGCAATTCGGTAATCAACCTGCCGTCGGCTGTCCGCAGCCGGAGCCAGGCCAGGCGGCGCAGCACAATGCTCCCCGGTTCGAGCTCTGCTGTCACCCAGTTGCCGTCGCCCGGATCGATACCAGCGCTGCCGTCGCTTGTCAGTCGAATTGCCGCACAGGCCTCGAAGCCGCGGTGCAACCGGGTCAGTTCGATGGAACCCAGCCACAGGCAGCAAAGCGAAAGCACAAGCCGCGGCAGCGCACCGACTGACATGGTCAGCGCGATGCCAATCGCGCCCGCAATTAACAGGCGGGCCGTCACGTCAACAGACAGGCGCAACCAGGGATCAGGTTTCAGGTAGCTCGAGTATGTGTCGAATGACAAGGGCGATCGACTCCGATGCAGGCACGCGGCGCTGCAACAAATAGCCGTTCAACTCGGGATCCGGAAGCGACAAAACCGCCTGGAACGCCTGCTTTTCCATATCGTCGGCAGCCGGATACCGTTTGTCGAGGTAGCGAACCAACAGCTCGTCGAGTTCGCGCATGCCTCTCCTGCATTGCCAGCGGAGTCGCGAGGACTCGGACAACTAAAACTTCCGCTCGACCAGCATCTTCTTGGTTTCGGCGATCGCTTTGGCCGGATTCAGGCCCTTCGGGCAGGTTTGCGTGCAGTTCATGATGGTATGACAGCGATACAGTCGAAACGGGTCCTCAAGGTCATCCAGGCGTTCGCCAGTCGCTTCGTCGCGGCTATCGACCAGCCAGCGATACGAAGCGAGCAGCGCGGCCGGGCCCAGGTAACGGTCACTGTTCCACCAGTAGCTGGGACAGCTCGTCGAACAACAGGCACAGAGAATGCAGGCCGCCGGTTCATTGATGAGTTCCTGGTCTTCCTTGCTTTGCAATCGCTCCTGGTCCGGCGGCGGCGGTGTCCGTGATTGCAACCAGGGCTTGACCGAGGCGTATTGTGCGTAGAAGTTGGTCAGGTCCGGTACCAGGTCCTTGACGACCGGCATATGCGGCAATGGATAGATCCTGATGCTGCCTTTGCTGTCGTCTATGGCGCGAGTGCAGGCCAGCGTGTTGCCGCCATCGATATTCATGGCACAGGATCCGCAGATTCCTTCGCGGCAGGAGCGGCGAAACGTCAACGTGGGGTCGATCTCATTCTTGATCTTGATCAGCGCGTCAAGAACCATCGGACCGCAGTTGTCCATATCGATGTCATAGGTATCCATCCGTGGCTGGCCACCATTCGACGGGTCGTAGCGGTACACGGCAAATTGCCGCACATTGCTGGCACCGTTGGTCGCGGCGAAATGCTTGCCTTTTGTGATGCGCGAATTTTTCGGAAGTCGGAATTCAGCCACAGTAATTGGTCGTCCTGATAATGATCCTAATAGACACGAGCTTTCGGTTCGACATAGTCGACTTCGTCGGTCAAAGTCTGCTGGTGAACCGGACGGTACTCGAAACGCACACGGCCATCGCTGTCAACCCACGACAGCGTGTGTTTCATCCAGTTCGTGTCATCGCGATCCGGGTAATCCTCGCGTGCGTGCGCACCGCGACTTTCAAGGCGGTTTGCCGCCGATTCGATGGTCGCCGTCGCGTTCAGCAGCAAGTTTTCCAGTTCCATCGTTTCAATCAGATCGGTGTTCCAGATCAGCGACCGGTCCGTAACGCCAACGTCGGCGAAACTGGCGAACGTCTGTTTCAATAGCCCGACGCCCTTACTCAGTGTCTCGCCGGTGCGAAACACTGCCGCGTGACCTTGCATGACCTTTTGCATTTCAAGACGAATCTCCGCCGTCGGTCGACTGCCGTTCGCATTCCGCAGTTTGTCGATTCGTGCAACGCTGTCCTGGCCCGCATCCGCCGCCAGCGATTTGTGGCGCGCGCCCGGTTTCATGGTTGCGGCGCAAAAATGAGCCGCCGCACGACCGAACACCACCAGGTCAAGCAGGGAGTTCGAACCTAGGCGGTTGGCGCCA
This sequence comes from uncultured bacterium, assembly GCA_963976365.1. GTDB lineage: Bacteria > Pseudomonadota > Gammaproteobacteria > Steroidobacterales > Woeseiaceae > UBA1847. The sequence goes on from CAXBKH010000021.1 coordinate 65,247, forward strand.
TGCACAGACACACAAGCTGCTTCACCGACAGCCATCAGGCCTTCGACCACGGACTCGGGGTCACCGTCCCTGCAGGTCACGACCTGGCCATTAAAGTTTGCCGGGATTCCACCCATGTTGTAGTGCACCGTCGGTAGTACCGGTATCGGTTCCCGCGTTACGTCAACGCCGGCGAAAATGCGCGCCGATTCCGCGATGCCCGGTAAACGCTCTTCAATCACTTCCGGTCCGAGGTGTTCAAGGTGCAGGTAAATATGATCGTGCTCAGGCCCGACGCCACGACCTTCGCCAATCTCGATCGTCATGGAGCGGCTGACAACGTCTCGCGATGCGAGATCTTTTGCGTTCGGCGCGTAGCGCTCCATGAATCGCTCACCATCGGAGTTGGTCAGGAAGCCGCCTTCGCCACGCACACCCTCGGTAATCAGGCAGCCGGCACCGTAAATGCCCGTCGGGTGAAACTGGACAAATTCCATATCCTGAACCGGCAAGCCGGCACGCAGCACCATTGCGCCGCCGTCGCCAGTGCAGGTGTGCGCCGACGTACAGGAGAAATAGGATCGACCGTAGCCGCCGGTCGCCAGAATGACCTGGTGCGAACGGAAGCGATGCAGGCGACCCGTTGCCAGATCGATGGCCACAACACCGCGACACGCGCCATCTTCCATGATCAGGTCGACGGCAAAATATTCTATGAAAAACTCGGCGTCGTGTTTCAGCGATTGCTGATACAGCGTATGCAACATTGCATGTCCGGTTCGGTCCGCCGCCGCACAGGTTCGTTGCGCCGTACCCTCACCGAATCGCGTGGTCATGCCGCCGAAAGGTCGCTGGTATATCTTGCCGTCTTCGGTACGCGAAAACGGCACGCCGTAGTGTTCGAGTTCGATCACCGCGTCGGGCGCCTCCTTGCACATGTATTCGATGGCGTCCTGGTCGCCGAGCCAGTCCGAGCCTTTGACCGTGTCGTACATGTGCCAGCGCCAGTCATCCTCACCCATATTGCCAAGCGCCGCGCTGATGCCACCTTGAGCCGCAACCGTATGGCTGCGCGTCGGAAATACTTTGGTCACGCAAGCGGTTTTGAATCCCGCTTCCGCCAGGCCGAAAGTCGCTCGCAGACCGGCACCGCCAGCGCCAATGACGACAACATCATAACTGTGGTCGATAAATTCGTAATCGCTCATGCGCCGAGTCCGATCGTTAAGATTGCGTACATCGCAGCGACCGCCAGCAGGCTGTGTACGAAGCGAGAAATAATTAAAGAAAGCAACTTCAATCCGTGACCATGAACGTAATCTTCTATGACAACCTGAACCCCAAGGTAGGAGTGGTACGCAATGGTCACGCTCAATAAAAGCAGTAACACGCTGTTCCATGGCGCCGCGATAAACGCAAGCGCATCGGCGTGTGAAAATCCGGGCATTTGAGCCAGCGAAACGGCAAACCAGAGTCCGAGTAGCACCAGCGCTATGCCTGACACCCGCTGTCCCCAGAAGTGATCTGTGCCATCTTTGGCCGAGCCCAGCCCCAGGACGCGATTCAACGGTGACTTGAGGCTCACAAGCGAACCCACCAGAACAGGCCCGTCAGGACGACAGCGAAAATGATGACGAACCAGGCTGAGGCATTGGCAGTCCGAATCTCGAAACCCCGACCGACATCCCAGACGAGGTGTCGAAGTCCATTGGCCAGGTGCAGGAAGAAGGCAAAACTCAAGGCAACGAAGAATAAGCGGCCGACCAGGGTGTCCGCGCCGGACAGAAATTGCCGATAACTGTCAGGACCCGCCGTGGCTGCGAACAACCAGGCGCAAAACACGATGAATCCCGCGCTCAGACCCAGACCGGTTGCTCGATGCAGTATCGAGACTGTCATGGTTATGGGCCAGCGGTAGATCGACAGATGCGGTGAAAGTGGCCGCTCGTGATGACTCATGGACTCTCTTCTTGTTGGCGAAACATGCCGCAACCGGCGGCTTTATTATCCTTAAAAATCCACACAGCGTCCCGACTTTTCCCAATCGCCATAACGTGTTGGATCCAGTCCGCCGCGTCCACCCACTTCTTTGGGCCGCTTGTGATCGGCACTCGCGGTATCATGCCCTGTTTCCGTCTTGCAATTATCGGCTTCGGCCTTATTTTTCGGATCATCTGCGCTCATGGCGAGAGTATGCCAGAGCGAACCTCAAGCTGCAGTATAGTGAGCAATTTTATCAGTATGCGTACCACATCAACAATCACAGTTAGCGGCGCCGATGCCCTGACTTTCCTGCAGGGACAGCTGAGCAACGACATGACGAAATTGCCGCTGCCAAACCCCATGCTGGCAGCCTGGTGCAACCCGAAGGGTCGTGTCATCACGCTGATGCGCGTCAACAAGCTCGGCGACAGCTTTGAACTCACAGTTCCAGCCGAGCTTCGAGACGATATTATCCGGCGTCTGACGATGTTTCGATTTCGCTCCAAGGTCGAGTTTGAGACCGACACCGACACGCGAGCCGTTGACCTTCGAGAAACGATTAGCAATGGCGTCCCGTGGATCGGCCATGAGCAAAGTGAGAAATTCACACCCCACATGCTGAACCTTGATCGCCTGAACGCGCTGAGTTTTGACAAGGGTTGTTACACCGGCCAGGAAATCGTCGCGAGAACACATTACAAGGGCGAGTCCAAACGGCGCACGCTGCTCTTTGAAAGCGACGCCCCGCTCTTCGCCGGAGACCGGATTTCCGATGGCCAGCGCGACATCGGAGAAATACTGAACGCAGCGGACAATCTACTGCTCGCCGTTGTTCCGACCGCGAAATCCGGCGATGCTCTCAGTGTTGGTGATGTCAAATTGACGCAGCGGCCGTTGCCCTACCCGCTTGCATAGCCCGGTCAGTCGAAAGTTTCCGGTCGCATGTGCGGGAACAGCAAGACATCGCGAATTGACGCTGTATCGGTGAGTAACATGACCAGTCGGTCGATGCCGATACCGATGCCCGCTGTCGGCGGCATACCGTATTCGAGTGCGCGAATATAATCATGATCGAAGGCCATGGCCTCCTCATCGCCGGCTTCCTTGTTCAGAACCTGCGCTCGGAAACGCTCTGCCTGATCTTCCGGATCGTTGAGTTCCGAAAAGCCGTTCGCGATCTCGCGACCAGCGATAAAGAATTCAAATCGGTCCGCAACAAAAGGATCAGCGTCGTTCCTGCGTGACAACGGCGAGACTTCGATCGGGTACCGGGTTATGAAGGTGGGCTCGCGCAGATTTTCTTCGCCCGTTGCATCGAATATCTCGATTTGCAGTTTGCCAGGACCGTAATTGTCCTTAACCGGCACACCGAGCTTTTCGCAATACTGAAGCAGGTAATCCCGGTCGCGTACCCGGCTCATATCGAAGTCCGGGTTATACTTTTCAATCGCCTGTTCGACCGTCAAGCGCTTGAAAGGCTTGCCGAAATCAAATTCTTCGCCCTGGTAGCGGACAATGGTCGTTCCAAGAATCGCTTCGCTCATGCCATGCAGCATGGCCTCGGTCATGTCCATCCAGTCACGGTAATCGGCATAGGCTCGATAGGCCTCCATCATCGTGAATTCCGGATTGTGCTGCGTCGACACACCCTCATTGCGAAAATTACGGTTGATTTCGTAAACGCGATCAAAGCCACCGACAATCAATCGTTTCAGATTCAGTTCCGGCGCAATGCGCATATAGAGTTGCATATCCAGCGCATTGTGATGCGTTTTGAACGGACGCGCGTTGGCACCACCCGGCGTCGTTTGCATCATCGGTGTTTCAACTTCGAGAAAATCGGCAGCCTCGAGAAACGACCGCATATACGTAATGACCTGCGAGCGTTTGCGAAACACGTCACGACTGGACTCATTAATTATGAGATCGACATAGCGCTGCCGATAGCGGGTTTCCTGGTCTGACAAACCGTGCCACTTCTCCGGTAGCGGCCGCAAAGACTTCGTCAGCAACCTGACCTCGTCTGCGAGAACCGTCAATTCGCCTTTTTGGGTTCGGAACAGCTCGCCGCTGGCACCGACGATGTCGCCAACATCCCACTTCTTGAATGCCTGGTACACGCCTTCAGGCAAGCGATCGCGTTCAAGGCGCAATTGAATGACGCCGGAGCGATCCTGGATGCCTACAAAGCTGGCCTTTCCCATGACGTTTTTGCGCATCATCCGGCCGGAGACAGACACGTTGACGTGCTCATCGCGCAGTGCGTCATCGTCGTGCGACTCAAACGTCTGGTGCAACTGACCGGCCAACGCGTTGCGCCGAAAATCATTCGGGTACGCGATGCCCTGCTCGCGCAGTGCATCGAGCTTGCCGCGGCGTTCCGCGATTAACTTGTTCTCGTCTTTTTCTTCAGTCACTGGGTCTTACAATCCTTGTTTGAGGCTGGCTTCGATAAATGCGTCCAGCCCGCCGTCGAGTACAGCCTGAGTGTTACCGGTTTCAACTCCGGTACGCAAATCTTTGATGCGGCTCTGGTCGAGCACATAAGATCGAATCTGGCTGCCCCAGCCCACATCGGCTTTGCTGTCCTCAACAATCGACGCCGCCGCCCGACGCTGCTGCATTTCCAGTTCATAGAGCTTCGCCTTGAGCTGATTCATCGCTGTCGCTTTATTCTTGTGCTGCGAACGATCATTCTGGCATTGCACCACCGTGTTGGTCGGCAAATGGGTAATTCGCACGGCTGACTCCGTGCGATTGACGTGCTGACCACCGGCGCCGCTCGCGCGATAAACATCAATTCTCAGATCAGATGGATCGATTTCTATATCGATATCGTCATCCACCTCAGGCGAGACAAAAACGGACGCAAATGATGTGTGACGGCGGTTGCCTGAATCAAACGGCGACTTGCGCACCAGGCGATGTACGCCCGTCTCGGTTCGCAACCAGCCGTAGGCGTACTCACCGACAATATGCACGGTCGCACTCTTGATCCCGGCAACCTCGCCTTCGGAAGCTTCAATGACCGCCGCTTGGTATCCGTGGGCCTCAGCCCACCGCAGGTACATCCGCAGCAACATTTCAGCCCAGTCCTGGGCCTCGGTGCCACCCGCGCCCGACTGAATATCGACGTAAGCGCTATTGGTGTCCATTTCGCCCGAAAACATGCGGCGAAACTCCAGGTTGTCGACCGTTTCTTCATGCCTTTCGAGATCGGCAACCACTTCGTCGACGGTTGCACTGTCGTTTTCCTCGACAGCCAGTGACAGCAGTTCGTCAGCGTCGGAAAGTCCGCGGGTCAACGCGTCGAGTCCGGCGACAATTTGCTCCAGACGGGCCCGTTCCTGGCCAAGCGCCTGTGCGCGTTCCGGATCGTCCCAGACACCCGGCTGCTCGAGCTCGCGCTCGACTTCGGTCAGTCGTTCGGCTTTGGCCTCATAGTCAAAGATACCTCCTCAACGCATCGGTGCGTTCCGTGAGGTCAACTATGGTCTGTCTGATCGGGCCGGTTTCCATGTAAGTGTCTTGTCGAGTAGCGTAAACGTGCGCGATCTTATCATGCAGGCCGGTCGCGCAAAGGTGCAATTTGCTCGACCATGAGTTGCGGATTTTCGACGCCACGGAATTCATTGACGTCCAGTTTGTAAGCCAGGTGCACGACCCCGCGAAAAACAGGACCGGCCTGGTTGAAAGCAATCGCGTCAACCGGATCGCCGCCCGCCGACGGCCTGACTCGCAATTTGAGATGATTTTCACCAACCGTGCGTTGCTCGACGATTGTGAACTCGCCACTCCAGAGCGGCTCCGGAAACTGCGATCCCCACGGACCGGCATCACGCAATGAGCGTGCAAATTCCAGGTTGATCGCGCTGCCCGGCAATGGCCCGTCGGTAACGATGGCTCCGCTGAAATCGGCGTCGGGGTACAGGCGGCGCATCTGTTCGGCCACCGATTTTTTGAAATCGTCGAGGGCCGACGTTGCGATCGTAAGGCCGGCCGCCATTGCGTGTCCGCCGAATTTCACGATCATGCCAGGCGTCGTCGTCGAAACGGCTTCCAGCAGGTCGCGTATATGAACACCCTGTATCGAACGGCCCGACCCCTTTAATACCTGCGCATCGTCGCGCGCAAAGGCGAACACAGGCCGATTGCAGCGTTCGCGAACGCGAGCGGCGATCAGACCGACGACACCCTGGTGCCAGGATTTGTCGTACACGCAGACGCAATCGGGCCAATTCTGTTCGCCAAGATTGTCAACATACTTAAACGCCTGCTCACGCATGGTCGCCTCAATGTCGCGGCGGTCCTTGTTTATCTGGTCAAGCTGGCGCGCGTACTCGGCGGCGGCACTCCTATCGTCTGTCAGCAGGCACTCGATGCCAACGGATATATCCTCAAGGCGACCCGCTGCGTTAATGCGCGGGCCGACAGCGAAACCCAGATCAGAACTGACGCAGCGCGTCAATGAGCGGCCGGATTGACGCAGCAGCGCTTCGATGCCGGGTACCGCCATTCCCGAGCGCATGCGCGTCAATCCCTGTTGCACCAGAATGCGGTTGTTGTGATCGAGGGGCACGACATCGGCGACAGTGCCGAGCGCGACAAGATCGAGATAACGTGCCGGCATCCGGGCGGCGCCTGCCACGCCCTGATCGTCGAGCATCCGGCCGATTCGTGCCAGCAGATAAAATGCGACACCGACGCCAGCGAGATTGCGGCTTGGGAATGTGCTGCCCTCAAGGTTTGGATTCAGGATGGCCGCGGCCGCCGGTAGCTCCCGGCCCGGCAAGTGGTGGTCCGTCACCAGCACCGGAATACCAAGCTCATTCGCCCTTGCGACACCGGCGATGCTTGATACGCCGTTGTCGACGGTAATCAGCAGCTTCGGTGAGCGTTTTGCCGCGACTTCGACAATTTCCGGTGTTAAACCATAGCCATAGTCGAATCGATTCGGTACGAGGTATTCAACGTTGCTGAAGCCGAAATCTTTGAGACAGCGCAGCATCAAGGCGGTGCTGGTCGCACCATCCACATCGAAGTCGCCTACGACGATAATGCGTTCGTCGCGTTTCTCGATAACCAGGCACGCCGCTTCATCGATGTTGTCCAGCGCGCTGACCGGAATCATCTGCGCCAGCGCATAGTCGAGCTCGTCGGCGCTCCTGAGACCACGCATCGCGTACAGCCGTGCATGCAACGGATCGATATCACCGAAGCGTTCGATCACCTCTCTGGATGGCGACGGCCTGCAGACAATGGGCCTCATTGCGCCTTGTTGTCCTCAAGCCAGCGAGAACGGCGACGCCAGACTCGCAACGCATGGGAGCGCCGCACATGCGCGCGCAATCCGTCACGGAACAACAAGGTCAGACTGGACAGCCGTCCTGTACGCAGCGCTTCGCGAAGTTCGATCAAACAGCGCTCCAGTAGTTCGGGCGTTCCATCGCAGGCCGGCGTTTCAGCCACAAACCCGGCCACCGATCCGTCGAGGCAGGCCCCGATGTTGCCGAGCCACGGCTCAGCAACGCCCGTCGCCGAATACCAGTAGCCAGTCAGTAGCGGGTCATCGGAGAACAGAGGCGGTTGCGGTCGTGTTGTTTGCTCGGGCGCAACGCCGCCGCCCCACAGCCACATCGCATTGATCGGGCGCTGCCCGTTCGCCTCGCGACGCAGATTGACATCGTGGTCGTGCAGGGCCATTTCGATTTCACTGGCGAGGTTACGGTACGCGGCACTGCCATCGCCCTCGGGCAGAAATTCGTCCGGCTTTCGCCCATCGACGACATAGGCTGGAACCGATGCGGTTGCCAGCGCCTGTGACGCACTCAGGTAGCCGCATGAACCCAGTCGCGTAAAGCCGAATCGATTCGCTACACCGAGCGTCCGCTGCAGGTGATCGACCAGGCGGCGTAACTCGCGCGCCGAGATATCCGCAGCTCTGTGCGCGTGCAGGCAAAGGTGATCCAGCCGCGGTTCAAGGTACACCGGGTCCAGAGCGGCCATCCACTTGGTCGGTCGGTCACCGGTCTGCCCCCACATTCTGAGCGCCGCGCACCCCGACTCGGGAAACGGCAAACCCAGTTCGCCTACGACAGTCGCCAGCAATTCGGCGCGACCCGGCTCGTAGTGCAGGTCCGATTGTGCAAGCCACGCTCTTAAAGAATGGTCCCGCAGTCGACCTGCCGTCGCCGGAGGCAGCACGACGATAGCCGCGTTTTTGTCATATGATGCGTTCACAGTGAGCGCAGATGGTAAGGGAAGCGCATTTGAAATTCACAAGAGAATTGCCGGGGACGATGACGATCCGGAGCGTCAGCCGGGACGGGATTCGAATCAACGATGAGGTTTGGTCTGGAACCGTGGCACTCACCCCCCGGGAAGTGGTTGAACAATGGCAGCCGGTTGCCATCGAAAACCTGGTCGCCGACGACTTCAAGGCCCTGGTCGACGACGCGCCGGAACTGGTCATCCTGGGCACCGGCGGCAGTGGACAGTTTCCGCCACGCGAATTGATGTTCGCGTTCGCCCGCCGTGGCATTGGGCTGGAAGTCATGGATACCGCCGCGGCGGCGCGAACGTTTAATGTCCTGGCCGGCGAAGGCCGGCGCGTTGCCGCGGTGCTATACCCGATCTGAACGCTTAATCCAGCAACGTCTCGCCTGACAGGCCGTTGGTCTCCATCATCTGGCGCAGGTTCTTCAGCGCATCAAGCTGGATTTGTCGGACGCGTTCGCGAGTCAACCCGATTTCGCTGCCAATTTGCTCCAGCGTTGCGCGCCGGTAACCGTGCAATCCGAAACGTCGTTCAAGTACCGTGCGCTGCTTGTCGTTCAACTCGAAAATCCAGTGATCCACGATGTCATGTACTGCGTCTTTTTGCGCACAACTCGGGGGCTCCATATCGCTCGTCGCCGCGAGCCGGTCCAGAGGCTCGACGCCTTCTTCGTCGTTTGCCGCGGCGCGTAAGGTCACTCGCTCATGCAACGCGAGCAAGCGCTCAACGTCGGCAGTATCCCGACCCAGGTAGTTTGCAATTTCGGCCGCTGACGGGAAGGGCTCGCCTTGCTGACGCAGGAATCGAGCGGCACGCAGGCAAGTATTTATGTCCTTGATGATATGGATCGGTAACCGCACTGTTCGCGCCTGGTTCATGATGGCGCGTTCGATACTTTGTCGAATCCACCAGGTGGCATACGTTGAGAAGCGAAAGCCGCGCTCCGGATCGAATTTCTTCACAGCATGGATCAGCCCAAGATTGCCTTCCTCAATCAGGTCCAGCAGCGGCAGACCTCGATGAATATAGCGACGGGCGATTTTTACGACGAGTCGCAGATTGCTTTCGATCATGCGATGCCGGGCCGACTCGTCGCCATCTTGCGCTCGCCGGGCGAAGTATTTTTCTTCGTCAGCACTCAAGAGCGGCGAGATGCCAATCTCGTCAAGGTAGAGCCTGGTTGGATCGTGTTCCAGCGCCACTTCCCGCCTCTATTCAAGGTCCGGTAGCTGGCTATATTTTATCTCGCTGGCAAGTATTGTCGCGGGTTAACCGGCTTACCGTTCCGTCTAATCTCAAAATGCAGTCGCGGTTTGCGTTCCGGCCCCTCACCCATGGTCGCAATCTTCTGGCCGATCTTGATCTGGTCACCTTCTTTTGCCAGGAGCGACGCGTTGTACCCGTAGGCACTGAGGTAGGTGTCGTTGTGCTTGAGAATAATAAGCTTGCCGTAGCCGATCAGTCCACTGCCCGCATAGACGACTCGCCCGGATGCCGCGGCGTAAATGGACTGCCCCGATTTGCCGCTTATCAGAACACCGGTACCAGTGCCGGGTTTTGCGCCAAAATTGACGTCGATACGGCCACTCGTCGGCCAGGCCCAACTCGGCGGCGCTTCGGCAGGAATCGATGGCAAAGAACGCGGCGGCGGCCTCGAGCTTGAACCGCTGCTGGCACTCTGGGTTGGCTTCGCCGCAGGTCCGGTCAGGCGCAATCGTTGCCCGGGATAAATCAGGGAACCATCGCCGAGTCGATTCCAGCGGGCAAGATCATTGCTTGATTTGCCGTAGCGCCAGGCAATGGAAAACAGTGTTTCCCCTTTTCTCACAATGTGCGTTTGCGGATTGTCGTGCCATGACGAGGGCGTCGTACAGGCAGCCATGAGCACCAGGAACAGGCTCGTTACAACGAAACGCCGAGCACGTAATTTCAGTTTCCTGCCTCCCGAGGTCATTGTCCTCGCATCATCAGCCAGGCAATAACCAGGCCGACCGCGAGAACCGTCGCCCAGCCAATTCGTTCGACATACTTCTGCAAGGTGTCTTCGAATCGCTGTCCGCCCAATTTTACCAGCCCCGCGACGAGGAAAAATCGCGCCGCCCTGCCGATGAGAGATGCAACTATGAAGGCCGGCAGATTCAGCGCGGCAACGCCTGCGGCGATTGTGAAGACCTTGTAGGGAATCGGGGAGAATCCGGCGACAAAAACGACCCAGACACCGTAGTCGTCAAACCAGCCGCGGCTCGTCTGGTAAGCAGACCAATAATGGGATTCGCGCAGCCAGGGCTCGATCGCCTCGAAGAGACCGAAGCCGATGCCGTAGCCCGCCACACCGCCGAGCACCGAGAAAAGCGTTGCGATCGTCGCGTATCGGAACCAGCGTTCTCGCAATGCGAGGCACATCGGGGCGAGCATGACATCGACCGGAATCGGAAAAAAAGACGACTCGGCGAAGCTCATCGCAGCAAGGTAGCGTTCGGCGTGACGATGGCGTGACCACAGCAACACGCGCTCGTAGATAGGCGCAAATATCTTCATATCGCATTAAGTATATGGTTTATGATTTTGAATAATATGATTTATTTGCCGTGAACCAGCGGCACAAAGCTGACCGGACCGAGCGAGACCTGCTCGAAGCGCTCCGGATGATTGACGATCATGCTCAAGTCCTGCCGCCCTTTCGGCCCGACCGGGATGATCAGTCGCCCTCCCGGGGCGAGCTGTTGCAACAATTTCGGCGGCACGCTGGTCGCCGCGGCGGTCACAATAATGCCGTCGTAGGGGCCGTACTTCGGCCAGCCTTCCCAGCCGTCGCCCGGGCGAAACTGGACGTTGTAGATGTCGAGTTCGCGCAGGCGCTGCCGCGTCTTCGTCAGGAGCTCACGAATGCGCTCAACCGTGTAAATCTGCTTTACCAGCGGCGCCAAGATTGCCGTCTGGTAACCGCAGCCGGTGCCGATTTCCAGCACGTTCTCCCCCTCAAAACCGGCAAGCAGCGCTTCGGTCATGCGCGCGACAATAAACGGCTGGCTGATGGTCTGGCCCAGCCCGATCGGCAAAGCAGTATCTTCGTAGGCCCGACTGGCCAGCGCTTCATCGACAAACAAATGCCTTGGCACGTTTCGAATCTGGTTCAGCACGGCTTCGGATCGGATGCCCTGGTCCATCAGGCGCTTCACCAGTCGATCGCGCGTGCGCGCGGAGGTCATGCCTATGCCTTGCCGGTCGTTGCTCATATACCGAGCGCCAGCCATTTCGCAAGATCCGCAATGGCTGCGTGGCGCGTCAGGTCCACCATGAGCGGCGTTACCGACGCGAATTTTTCCTCGATCGCGAAGAAATCCGTATCAATTCCCGCGTCCTGACCTTCTCCCGCTGGCCCCACCCAGTAGATCGGTCGACCGTAGGGATCTTTGTCTTTGACGATATGCTCGGCCTTGTGACGAAAACCGAGTCGCGTAGCCCGAACGCCTTTCAGGTCCGCAAGCGGCACATCCGGTACGTTGACGTTCATTACGACATCGGATGCCAGGGATGAACGCTCAATTTTCTGCACCAGTTCCACGGCAACGGCAGCCGCCGTCTCGAAGTGCTCGAGCTTGCGACCGACCAGCGATACCGCGATCGTCGGCAGACCGAGAAATCGTCCCTCCATCGCCGCTGCGACGGTGCCGGAATAAATGACGTCGTCGCCGAGATTGGCGCCGTGGTTGATGCCTGAGACCACCAGGTCGGGTTCGTCGTCGAGAAACCCCGTCAGCGCAACGTGTACGCAGTCCGATGGTGTGCCATCGACCGAGTAGCGGCCGGGCGATATTTCCGTGACCCGCAATGGCGTGCTCAAGGTCAGTGAATTGCTCGCCGCCGAGCGATTGCGGTCGGGTGCAACCACCACAACTTCGGCGACCTGCGCCAGGGCTTCGCTGAGAACGTTAATGCCCCTGGCCAAGTAGCCGTCATCGTTACTTACGAGGATTTTCATTTTTTGACGAGTGAACTCGTGATTCTTGATCGCGCTCACTATACTTAATGTTTAGCGTGCACCAAAGCCTCAAAGACCCAGCCGTGACGGAAGACGACAAGGAAGCGTTTCGAAAAGCCATGTCAGGCGCCAAGCCGCACAAAGTGGATCAGCGCGCACCATCCGACAGGCCCAAACCCAAACCGCGGGCGCGATTTACTCGCGCAGACGAGCAAGCGGCACTTGCCGAAAGCCTTATCGACGATATCGACACGATCGAACACGGCTACGGTGGCGCGTTGCGGTACCAGCGCGCATCAGTCGGCCGGCGTACAATGCGCAAGCTCGGCCGAGGTGGCTACAGCGTCCAGGGCGAGATTGACCTGCACGGCATGACACTGGCTGAAGCCAAGCCGCGACTTCGCGATTTCATCGAATACAGCGCACAACAGGGGCATCTGTGTGTTCGCGTCGTACACGGCAAGGGACTGGGCTCCGGCGAGCGCGGCCCGGTACTGAAGAATGCGGTGAATCACTGGCTGCGTCGCTGGGACAACGTGCTGGCTTTTGTTTCGACACGGCAGGTCGACGGTGGGACCGGGGCGATTTATGTCTTGCTGGAGAGAGCCTGATTCAGTCGATGAGACGGGTTAAACAGCCGGCATCGAGCGGGGCGGCTGCATTTTGTTGGATCGGATCAATCGCGGTTCTGCTCAATGACATCGATCAACGCGACTGAAGTATGGTTGCAACCAGCTGTTCTGAAACGTCCCAAAGCTGCCTTGCCTGTTCGTCATTTTGCATCGTTTTCGCGGGGATCTCCCAGTTACAGTCCGCAAAGTAGTACCCGGTCGCTTTGTCCAGTGAAGGATGAGTAGCGACATAACAGCTTGTGGATGCGCCTTCTGGAATCGTCTTGATAATGTAGCCCCTGTCTTCGTCCGTCTGTTCTTCGTCGGTATTCGGCAAGAACCTGTCCAGGTTCGTTTCCGTGATGACTCCGGGATGTACAGCATTGGACAATATGCCCTTATCGTGGGCACGCCGCGCAAGTTCTCGTGCGAACAATGCATTCGCCAGTTTCGATTGCCCGTATGACACCCGCGGATCATAGGACTTCGAACCGTCAAGATTGTCGAAGTCTATCCCCCCTTTCGGGGCCCATGAATACGCCCGACTGCTCAAGGTAACAACTCTCGAACGAGTCGCCATCGCCAGATTGTCCAACAACTCCTTGACCAGCAGAAAATGTCCGAGATGGTTCACGACGAACTGCATCTCCAGGCCATGCACTTGCCTGAGTTCCGGCAGCTGCATGATTCCTGCATTCAACACCAGGCCATGGAGAGGCATTGCCATAGACCGGATTTTTTGAGCCGCGACAATTATCGATTCGAAATCAGTCAGCTCGACGACAAGGGGCGTAGTGCGACCCTCGACCGATCGGCAAGCATTTTCAGCTTTCGCTTCGCTCCTCGCCGTTCCCAGGACGTGCGCACCTCGCAGCGCGAGGACCCGCATCGTTTCCAATCCGATACCCGAGTTACAGCCCGTGACAAGAATATTCATGCCACTCAAGTCCAGGCCGTTGGTTACATCCTCCGCCGTGCTCCTCGCGTGAAAACGGGAACGCGGCGGCCGCGGGGTACCGGGCACAGCCTCGTTGTACATTATCGAATGTCGAAACTTGCCCAAGATTCCCATGGCAACTCCTCCGGCCAGCAAGCCGGCAGCTGTTAGTATTTGACGCCGATTCATCCTGTTTCTTAAATCACAAATCGGCTGCCTCGTCCAGCAAGGCGGCAAACGAGATCGAGCAGGCGTTGCAGCGCCAGGATTCTCAGGCCGAAATTTTCATTCATGAATTTCAACGATTCATTGATCCACTACAGAATAATTTCGCGTAAAACAGACGTCGCGAACGCCCCGCGCCCGAGCGTGAAAGAGAGCGTGATGCTGTTGTCGCTATCGTGCGCCTGAAGGTCCCGCACCCTCAGTCGCAAACTTCGACTACCAGCCTTCACACGTGCCTTGTCGAAAGCTTTTTGCCAGGCGTCGTTAGCGCAGTTAGATCCATCGCCTGGCAATTGTACCGCCGGATGAATATCCAATTCCCGACAGCGCTGTTCCAGTGCCTGATCGGGCGCTTCGACCGCAAACACGCTGCCTGTACCATCGAGATTCGCGATGTCACCGGACAATAGCCGATTCCAGCTTCCGTCCAGAACACGTTGCTGCAAGGTCCCGTTAAACAGAAATGAACGTGCGCTTGAAATCGCGATACTGCGCTTGTGGCGTGGCAATCGCTTGCCGCTGGCCCAGGCGTTGGCGAGATTCAGGTTTGCGCCGTCACGACCGAATCGTTGCGGTCCGTAATAATTGGGGACGCCCTGCTCTGAGATCAAAGCCAGGCGCTCATCGATGGGCAACGACCCTACCTTCGGACCGCGCAAGACGATGCGAAAGTGATTGGCTTTATGTGCGCCACGACGGAGCTTTTTAGAATGCCGCTGCACATCGCGTACCGTGACGCCATCGATGCCGAACGCACCCCAGTCGGGCGCATGCCATCGCGGCACGCTGAACCATTGCCGGGTTGTTGCATCGCGATCCTTCAGCCCCGAGTAGCCAACGTCCTTTCCAGTGACCCCGGCAAACCTGGCCAATTGTCGCGCAAGCCACTCAGTGTTCGTGCCGACTTTTTCGAGATACAGAAAGTCATGTTCGCCATTGCCGTCGAAGTCATAGCCGAGTTCTTCGGTAACGCCGAAATCAGCGGGGGTGCTGCGGATTGTTGCAGCGTACAGCGGCGATCCGTGCGCGCGGGCCCAGTCGGGCAACGAATTGCTATTTCCCAGTGGCTGAATTATCGCGAATTCGCAGTGACCGGTACCACCTGGTAGAAGGTTTCCTGCTTGCCGATCATGCCGAGGTCCGTTCTGGCTCGCTCTTCGGCCGCATCCCGACCCTGCTTCAGGTTGATAACTTCCGCATCGAGCGCGGCATTGCGCTCACGCAACGAGTCATTGAGTGCGCGTTGTTCGGCGACGGCCGAACGAAGCTTCAGGGTCTTTCGATAACCGTCGTCGGCAAACCAGAGTTTCGCCTGCAAGCCGAGCCCGGCGATTGCGATCAGTACC
Organism: uncultured bacterium; assembly: GCA_963976365.1. Taxonomy (GTDB): domain Bacteria; phylum Pseudomonadota; class Gammaproteobacteria; order Steroidobacterales; family Woeseiaceae; genus UBA1847. The sequence goes on from CAXBKH010000021.1 coordinate 80,587, forward strand.
AATAGTCCCCGTGAACCGAACAAATGCTTTCCCCAAAATCCCAAATGCCAGGCGGCGTTTTAGCGGCACTTCACCGAAAACGCACCGCGGGCAGCGTAACGTGCTTCACTGCCCAGTTCTTCTTCAATTCTGAGCAACTGGTTGTACTTGGCGATGCGGTCCGACCGTGACAACGACCCGGTCTTGATCTGCGTCGCCTGGGTGCCCACCGCAATATCGGCGATCGTGCTGTCCGAGGTTTCGCCCGAACGGTGCGAAATCACCGCCGTGTAGCCTGCTCTCTCTGCCATAGTAATCGCATCAAGAGTTTCGCTTAAGGTACCGATTTGGTTGGGTTTTATCAATATCGAATTGGCAATTTTTTCATCGATTCCGCGCTGCAGGATTTTTGTGTTGGTGACGAACAGGTCATCGCCTACAAGCTGCACGCGCTCGCCAAGCGCATCCGTCAATGCGCGCCAGCCCTCCCAGTCGCTTTCGTCCATGCCGTCTTCGATCGTAATAATCGGGTACGCATCGGCCAGTTCGGCCAAGAATGCGCTGAATCCGGCCGCATCAAAGCTTCGGCCTTCGGATTCAAGATTGTAGACGCCGTCCTGATAGAACTCCGAGCTGGCCACGTCGAGCCCCAGCAGGATATCGTCACCTGCCTTAAATCCCGCCTGCTCGATCGCTGTCAAGATCGTATCGAGCGCTGCGCGATTCGACGGCAGGTCCGGCGCAAAGCCGCCTTCGTCGCCGACAGCTGTATTCAACCCCTGTGAATTGAGAACACTTTTCAGGCTGTGGAAAATTTCCGCACCGTAGCGTAGTGCCTCGGTAAAGTTGGGCGCGCCAACTGGCAGGATCATGAATTCCTGGATGTCGACACTGTTGTTCGCGTGCGCGCCACCGTTAATGATATTCATCATCGGCACGGGCATCGTCGTACTGTCACCGAGGTGGCGAAACAGTGACCTGCCTTTCGACACCGCCTCCGCCTTGGCCACGGCCAACGAGATGGCGAGCAGCGCATTGGCGCCCAGTCGACTCTTGTTCTCGGTGCCATCGAGCTTGATCATCGTTTCGTCGACGGCCCGCTGGTCCGCGAACTCCTTGTCGATCAGCGCGTCCCGCAGCGCGGTATTGATGTTGGCGACCGCATTTTGAACGCCTTTGCCAAGGTAACGAGACTTGTCGCCATCACGCAGCTCCACGGCTTCGCGCGTGCCCGTTGATGCACCCGACGGTACGCCCGCACGTCCTGCACTGCCATCCGCCAGGGTCACATCCGCTTCCACGGTCGGATTGCCGCGCGAGTCGAGTATTTCCCGACCGCGAATAGTACTGATTTTGATCATGATTACTCCGGGTTCGGAACCCCGAGGCCGAAGTCAGCCTCTTGATAGCCCCTCTGTTTGACAATGCCATCGATCGACAGCAGCGTTTCAAGCAATGCTTTCATTTTGTCCAGTGGCCAGGCATTCGGCCCGTCGCTGAGCGCTTTGGACGGATCCGGGTGCGTCTCCATGAAGAATCCGGCGACGCCCGCAGCCGCCGCTGCACGTGCCAGCACCGGAATGAACTCACGGCGACCTCCCGACGACGAACCCTGCCCGCCCGGCAATTGCACCGAATGCGTCGCATCGAATACGACCGGTGCGCCGGTGGCGCGCATGACGGCCAGGCTTCGCATGTCAGAGACGAGGTTGTTGTAGCCAAAGGAAAAGCCACGCTCACAGACCATAATCTGTTGATTGCCCGTCGACCTGGCCTTGTCGACAACGTTCTGCATTTCCCATGGCGACAGGAACTGGCCTTTCTTGATGTTGACCGGCAATCCGGCAGCCGCCGTACGCAAGATGAAATTCGTCTGACGACAAAGAAATGCCGGTGTCTGCAGGACATCAACAACGTCGGCGACCTCATCCATCGGCGTGTCTTCGTGGACATCCGTCAGCACCGGCAGTTGGAGCTGCTTTTTGACCTCACTCAGAATTCTTAAGCCTTCCTCGATCCCAGGACCGCGGAAGCCATCGCGCGAGCTGCGATTCGCCTTGTCGAACGACGACTTGTAGATAAAGGGAATGCCGAGCTCACCACACATTTCCTTGAGCGTGCCGGCTGTGTCCAGCGTCATTTGCTCGCTCTCTACAACGCAGGTGCCCGCGATCAGGAACAGTGGCTGGTCGTTGCCGACCGAAAATCCGCACAGGTTCATGCTTCGACCGCCTCGGGCATTGCGCCTTCGCTGAACTTTCGAACAGCGCTAATGAAACTCCGGAACAGCGGGTGACCGTCTCGCGGGTTGGATGTGAATTCCGGGTGAAACTGGCTGGCCAGGAAAAACGGGTGGCCGGGAATTTCAACCATCTCAACCAGGTCATCGACCGACAGGCCACTGAATTTCAGCCCTGCCTTCGACAGCACGTCGCGATAGTTGTTGTTGACTTCATAGCGATGTCGATGTCGCTCTTCAATCTGCGTCTGGCCGTAACTCTCCGCCGCCAGCGAGCCCGCCTCCAGCGTCACCGCCTGTGCGCCGAGACGCATCGTACCGCCCATATCCGA
>CAXBKH010000022.1:0-70422 GCA_963976365.1 uncultured bacterium
ACACCGGCGGAATGTTTTAATGAATGTGTTGCGACGACCGGTTGAATCCGCAGCCGGTTCCCGCCGTTGACCGCAGTCGCCACGAACAACTGCTCTTGGTGAAAGCGGCCATTCGACCACCGAGGGAATCCAATATTGGCAAGAAAATCGATAACGGCATTATCATCTCCGTATGAGTACCTTCTCACACATCACCGACAAACAATTGCGCCGCTCTCTTGCGTCGCTGGCCGACCTGAATCAAGCGGCTGTAGCAATATCGCTACTGCAATCCGAAGTCGACTGGAACCGCATGTATAAGACCGCGGAGTTGCGGAAGTTTCGCTGTTACGAGACGACGGCAATTGTGGCTTTTTCACGCCCCTTCGCAACAGGCCGAAGCGGAGTATCGCTCAGTCTGAAGGCTCTCGGAGTCAATCTCACAGAACCCCAAAAGGCGCTCAAGAAAAAAGTCCAGACACTACGCGATAAAATCGTTGCACATACGGACGACGACTGGATGCACTACAGGATCTCGTTACACGAGTTCGCCGGCTTTCACCAGCCGCTGCCGCACTATCAGGCCGACGAAGGCATCAGGTTATCCGAGGCTGAGCTGCGGGAATTCGACGGGATGGTCAACGAGATTCTTGAAGGGATCAGGAGGTTGATGTTCGATATGAGCCGTGAGTGCCCTGAGCGGGTCGAGGTCTATGTTCGACCCGGCGTCAAGTAGGGAATTCAAAACAGAGCGTGAAACAATCCTTGGATCTCGGATCGAATCCACGTCAAGGAACATCAATTCCCTCATTGGTGTTTTTTTCCGGAGGATGTATCTATACCGTCTTTGCCGATCTAGCCTTCCATCCTAAGTGCTCTTGAGTGACCGTCTTTGGTCGAACTGAGAAGTTGGAATGTTTAGTGATCGCCAGACCGCTTTACTTCGCATTGCAGCCGGTAACGAAAAATCATGTAAACTTTCTGCAAATGACCCAAGTTGAAATTGGCTTTTGGCTGACATTCACTAGGACGGAACAGCCATTGAAGATACTGATAATAGCTTTCCTTGCGCTTAGTCCATTTATTGCTCGCGGCGACTCTCAGCAGTTCACAGTGTCAGTGGCTCTTACCACCCACGATGTTCCCGTATACCTGTCACTGCTCAACGGCCAATTAGATCTGAAGTTGCCGGTGAGAACTCTGTCGGACTACTCTGCGTCGATCGCTCCCAGTAATGAGTTCTCCGAAGGTATCGACGTCCATTATCGAGGGGTAGTCCGGACGGTGACCTATAGAATCGCCAAATCTGAGATAGGCGAAGTCACCTTCTCGTTCGTATCGGGAAATAAGGAGCTTGCGTCAGCAATCTGTGAGCAAGCGCATTCATATTCGAAGGTCATTGTCTCGGCGCGTGCCCTGACTAATTGCAGGACAGATTTGCTTGAGTCCGTCGAGACTTGAGCGGCTGCTTCTGGCCGCTCTGAGAAAGTCGCCGAAGGTATGATTCAGCGACTGCTTCACCTCGCATTGCCGCCGGTCGCACTTCTTGAGCTATAGTTTCTGCTACTGACCCTTTGCAGCCATTGAACTTCACAGGACTTGCTGCCGATGAAACCTTCGAAGATTGTGCTCTTCGCAATCGTTCTTTTCATTCTCCACGTTGCTGCTGGGGCGTTTACGACCCTAGCAGTTGGGGTGGATGAAATTGGGGTTCTGACGGTTACGCAGTTCGTCACTGGCGTCGTAATTTCAGTTGGCGTGTTCGGCTACATGTCTTGGGCGCACCCTACAAAGCCCTATCTGTCGGCTCTTATGGTTGGTGTTCTATCGATGTTTTTTGGCGCGCTCTCCTCTACATTGCTGTTCGGGAACTTGTCTTGGTTGGTGCCGGTTCTGCTTGTTGCCGACATACTGGCAATGCTGCTTTCTGTAGTTCTTGGAGTCAGTTTGGGTGTCATGCTCAGACGCCGTGGTTCGATGACCTTATAGTAGGTGATGGCCGGCCGGTTTTGGCCGAACTGAGTCGGTCGCATTGTTTCAGCTATAGATGCTGCTGCTGACACAAAGCGGATGCCTGCTTGGTGATAGACTAGAAGCGTGTTTGACAGTTATGCGGGGACAAGATTGGTCGATTGGATTAGAAATAGACGACTGGAAGTTTCTGCGATCGCAGGTTTGGTCCTCGCGGGATGCTCATCCGGGTCCATCCTGGTCACAGGCCAAACGAGACCCGCAATTGATGACGATACAACCGTCCGTATCCTGTCTGGAATGCCTGACGGCGCGATAGAGATCGCAATTGTAAACGCGTCATCAGACGCTGGTCGGTACGAAGAGCAGGACTTTAACTACGCGCTTGTGAAACTCAGGAAGAAAGCCGCAAAGGTCGGTGCCAACGCTGTGGTGCTTACAGATCGTAGGACCACAGCGCGGACGTCCGCCAATGCAACTGGGCCGGGCGGCCAAGGCCACCGCATTACTTCCACTGAAGTAGTAAAGGTTCGCGGGGTAGCGATCTGGGTCGAACCCTAGAACGACGTCAGAACATCGCACACCTGCAGATTGTTTTGCTGAATAAGTTGCATCGACCGTTTGATGTCACAACCCAAAGCCGACAATAGTATGGACAAAGTCAAAAACTCAGACGTAGCAGATAAGTTCAAATCCTACCCGGAAGATATGTGTCGGAAACTTATGTTTCTCCGCCAGCAAGTCATTGATGTGGTAATCGACACTCCGGACATAGGCGACCTCGAAGAGACTTTGAAGTGGGGTGAGCCGAGCTACCTCGTGAAGGGTGGTAGTACCGTTAGAATAGGCTTGAAAGAAAGCCGGCCGGAGTACTGCGCGATGTATTTTAACTGCAATACGAAGTTGATTGACACATTCAAAGAAATATACTCCGAGTCGTTTAATTTCGAAGGCAACAGGGCAATCGTATTTCACCGAGACGACACAGTTCCGTCACAAGCGCTAAAACACTGCATCGCGTTGTCGCTTCAGTACCACAAATTGAAACACTTACCGTTGCTTGGCGTTTGATTTGTCAACATGAGAAGGTACGATGCGGGTTACAAATCGCAACCAGACAGGGTGGCGTAGATGGCGAGATGCGTTTATTGCAATGGGACCGGACGCGTTAGTGCGGGCGCTCAGCCTGGCTACAAGGTCAATGCTGTATGGGGCATGGTCGATTGCCGTCATTGTGGCGGCTCGGGTGGCGACGCCCGGGCGGTAGGCGGCGCAGCGCCACGCACGAAAGCCCATCCAGTCGTCTGGGTGTTTTCGATTCTAGGCGGGATTTTTGGCGCCGCATTGTCAGAGGTCGGCGTCAACGTGCTCGTTGGTGCCGTGGGTGGTTTTGTCGTCCTCGGTGCGATCGCCGGCGTTCTCATGCGTTTCCGCGTCGGTCGGCGAATTCTTATCGGCATCGCAGTGTTGTTTGCCGCGATGCTGGCATTAGGTGCGTTCCTCTCGAATTAGAAGGATCGACCGGCCCGACTAGGGTTTCAGTGCGATATCTGCTTCTGGCCGAACTGAGACAGTCGCATTGTTTGAGCTATAATTTCTGTTACTGACCGACAGCGGCCCTTTTGGGAGGCTCATCAATTGAAGATACATCTCTTCGCAGCCACGCCGTTTCTTCTTGCGTGGTCGCCTGCAGCGAGGGGGCTTCAAGCTCTCAGATTGAGCCTGCCATCGAATCGCCCGCCGCGAATTCGCCGTATCGCTTTGAGGTGACCTCGTCCGACCCTATAGAGCATGGCGAGCGACTGTCTGCAGTACTGGGCTGCATCGGGTGCCACACACCCGATCTGACAGGAGAGGATTGGAGCGATCCCGATTTGGGTGTTCTGTGGACGGCGAATCTTACGCAAAGTGCTTCTGCTCACTCGGAAGATGAATTGACCGCAATGATCGCCGAAGGCAAGCGTCCCGATCGCGCGCTGATAGACATGCCGTCATATCTCTTTTCGGAATTGCATCCGGATGATCTAGCTGCGCTCGTCAGCTACTTGAAGACAACGTCAGTCAAAGGAACCCGGCATCCTGATCCGACCATCGGTCCGAAGCTTGCCGAAGACATTGCAAACGGGGATTTCAAGGACTCAGTGCAATGGGTTGCAGAGATGAGGGACAAGGCGCCACCTGATCTCGGTCCCGATCATGCGTTCGCTCGATTCATTCTGCGCGCTACCTGTGCGGAGTGCCACGGTATGGATCTTCAAGGTAGCACCGAACAACTTAGTGGCGCGCCGCCGCCTCCAACCCTGCGAATAGTCGCTGCCTATTCCGCCGAGGACTTCTTCACGCTGATGAAGACCGGAAAGCCCGTGGGAAATCGTGAGCTGAAACTGATGGGTGGCGTTGCGCGCTGGCGCTATTCACGGTTCACTGATAGCGAGATCAAGGCGGTGTACGACTATCTTGCGGAGTTGGCGTGACAAGGGCCCTGAACAAGTGAAGGTCCGCTGTAGGCCGGAACGAGCAACCCCTGTGATTTACAATTTCGGTGCTTCGATATTGCTGCATTTGCCACCGTATGGTTTGTGTGGCTTCTCAGAAAACCGAATAGCAAAGCCGCCTGAATGATGACCTGGAAGGTCCAGCTAAACGGTTGCTCTTGGTCGTTAGGCATCGTTTGCAAAGCTACTGAATGAACGACTGCTGTCGACAAGAACCGCCGTTCGAATAATCTGAGGTATGATGACGTGTTGTGGCCCACCGTGGACGTTATTCGTTACCTCGCAATGCCCTGGATTCATGCTTCGTCAGATCACTTCTTTATTTGCACACAAGGTTATTGCCCAGGCAGACGACAGCTTGGACAAATGTTCGTTGCTGCAATCGATCGGCATCGATCCCGATGCACCGATCGACCCGATGCTCATGGTATCGGGCGTTGACTATTATAATTTTTTCGCGACTGTCGCACGCAACGACCCTACGGGTTTCGATTTGCCGCTCAGAGTCGGGGCGACGATGCGCTGCGAAGACTACGGTGCATTTGGCTTGGCATGGAAATCGGCACTGAATCTTCTTGGCTCTTACGAGCGCGCTGAGCGATATGCCCGGATTCTGACAAGCGTTGCGACCTACCAGGTCCGCAAAACAGAACAGGGCGTTCTGATGCACCTGCATCGTGACGGCGACCGTGGCAGCCTCGGGCTTCGGCTGTCGAATGAAGCGACGATCGCGAGCATTGCGGCGATCAGCGAGGAGGTCTCGAATAGCCGATTCCAGGCAAGTGCGATCTATTTCAAGCATCCTGCGCCGGTGACAATTTCGGCGCATACAAGGCACTTCGGTTGCCCGGTCCATTTCGACACAGCTATGGATGCGCTGCTTGTGTCGCACGAGTTGACACAAACCCCGAACAAGGTCGGTGATCCGGCCGTCGTGAAGTTTTTCGACAGGCAGCTCGATACCGAAGTCTCTAAGCTCGACGACGACGCGTCTCTAAAGCACCGTGTTCGCATGCAGGTTTCCCGAGCGCTCAGCCAGGGCGTGCCGACAATATCCGAAATTGCTTCGCAGTTCGGCTTGAGCGCGCGCACCTTGCAGCGACGCTTATCGGATCGGGGGGACTCTTTTCAGTCGGTCGTCGACGAATGCCGACGGGAACTCGCCGAGCGATTGCTCAGGGACACAAGCTACCCACTGGCCGAGGTGTCATTTCTGACCGGGTTTTCCGAGCAAAGCGCTTTCAATCGCGCATTCAAGCGTTGGGCAGGGCAGACGCCGAGATCGTTTCGAATCAAGGCACAGCCTTCATCCGACTGACCCTTCGTTTGGCGCACGGTGTCAAAAGAGCGGCGCCCGCTGTCAAGATTCAGAGCGCCTGCAACTGGATGATTGGCTTGCAAGACAAACTGTCACAAGGAGCAAGCCATGACATCCAATACGATCAAAAACGGTAAAGACGGCGGGACGATTCTGGTGCTGGGAGCAACCGGCAAGACCGGCCGGCGTATCGTCGCCAACGTCGAAGCCAATGGTATTCACGTGCGTCGTGGCTCACGGTCCGCGACCCCTTCGTTTGACTGGAGCAATGAGGCTACCTGGGACGATTGCCTCGACGGCGTCGAAGCGGCCTACATCAATTACGCGCCCGACCTTGCGATGCCAGGTGCCACTGACGCCATCCAGGCCTTTGTCGAAAAGGCCAGGCGTCACGGCGTCAAGCGCCTGGTTTTGTTGTCCGGTCGAGGCGAAGAAGAGGCGCAAGCCTGTGAGCGCATTGTTCAGAACAGCGGCTTGGAGTGGACGATTGTTCGAGCCAGCTGGTTCAACCAGAATTTCTCGGAGGGTGCATTTGTCGAGATGGTACAAGCTGGCCAGATCACGCTACCGGACGTCGATACGCCGGAGCCATTTATTGATGTCGACGATATTGCCGACGTGGTGTCCGTCGCGCTGACGGAGCCGGGCCACACCGGAAAGGTTTACGAAGTGACCGGCCCCCGCCTGCTCACCCTTGCAGACCTCGCGACTGAATTATCCAAGGCGACCGGTCGCTGTATTCGCTACGCACCTGTTCCACATAAAGACTTTGTCGATGGCATCGCCAATTCCGGTGCGCCGAGGGATGTCGTCTGGATGCTCGACTACCTGTTCGCAACCGTCCTGGACGGGCGTAATGCCTATCTGAGCGACGGCGTTCAGCGCGCGCTCGGCAGGCCGCCCAAGGACTTCGCCGTGTTCGCACGTGAAACAGCAGCGACGGATGTATGGAGGACCGTCGCATGAATGCGTTGATGTCTGTGTTTGCGGTTACAGCGCTTACCGGTAGTGCCCTGATAGGCGGCGTCTTCTTTGCGTTCTCGAGTTTCATCATGAAGTCACTTTCCCGATTGCCGTCATCAGAGGGCATCGCCGCGATGCAATCTATCAATGTCGTTGTGTTGAATCGGTCGTTTCTCGGCGTTTTTATGGGTACAGCGGTGATATCGTCGGTTTTTATTGTGCGCTCGCTATTTCAGTGGGGTACCGTGGCGGCGATGTGGTTTCTTTGCGGAGGCATCCTGTACGTCGTCGGCACGTTCTTGGTAACGATAGCTGGAAATGTCCCCCTCAATGACCGCCTGGCGGCCGTGTCCGCACCGGACCCGAGCTCGGCCTTGTTGTGGGAGCATTACCTTGAGCGCTGGACTTTCTTCAATACTCTGCGGACCGCGGCAGCGATCGCGGCAGCGCTATTCTTCACGCTTGGCCTGCTCGGAGAAAGTCATGTCGGATCATAACGGAACGGTAGTACGTCGCTTTGTCGACGAAGTGATTAACAACGGCAACTATTCCGCGTTGCGCGAGCTGGTAAACCCGGACTATGTGTATCGAAGTCCCGATCAGGAGCTGCGCGGACCGGAGGCCCTGGAGGCTCTCTTTAGTTCCTACCGAAGCGGGCTCCCTGATCTCAATGCGACCATCGACGACATGGTCGTGTCGGGAGACAAGGTTGTAATCGCAATCACCCTGACCGGCACCCACACTGGCGGCCTGATGGGCATACCAGCGACCGGAAAGCCCCTGAAGGTGCACGGCATGGTGCTCAGTCGTCTTGAGGACGGGAAAATTGTTGAAGAGTGGGAGATCCTGGACATGCTCGGCATGTTTCAGCAACTCGGCGTTGAATCACTGGAGACTCACTGACCGATGTTACCGGCCCGGAAAGCGCGCGTCGCGATCGCTTCAATGGCTGCAGTTCTGTGGTTGTCCACCGGACAGATCGCTGAAGCCGATTTAAAGAGGGACATCCAGAAGGTTCTTGTTGACGAAGGATTGACCGGTATCGCCTGGTCACTGATTAATGAATCAGGCGAAGTAAGTTTCGGGGCGGCCGGGCTGCAAGACAATCGTACCGGGGCCGCCTTTACTCCCGGCACGCGGTTTCATGTGGGTTCGGTTACCAAGAGTCTGTTAGCAACCGGTGTGCTCGTGCTAGCAACCGAAGGGCGCATTGACCTTGACGCGCCGGTGCTTCGCTACCTGCCACGTCTTTCCGTTGACAATCCCTGGGCAGGTTCTTCCGACGTCACTGTTCGGCATCTTCTGGATCACACTTCCGGCCTGAACGATGCACATCTATGGCAGCTGTTCAGCGAGCGGGCAGACCCGGATGCGCCACTCATCGCCGCGTTTCCCGATCCGACATTGCAGTTGCGGGTTCGCTCGGAGCCTGGGACCCGTTTCTCCTATTCCAACATGGGCTACACCTTGCTTGGGATGATCATCGAGTCGGTTGTCGGAGATCGGTACGAAAGTTACCTGGATGACCTGGTTCTTGCTCCACTCGGGATGCACGAGAGTACCTTTGCATTTACGACGCAGGAAGGCGACAACGCGGACCCGATGCTGGCATGGGGGCACATCGATGACGGAACTCGCTACCCTGCAAGCCCGGTTTTCCTGAGGCCCGCCGGGCAGTTCACGACGACTGCGGTTGGCCTCGCTCGATACGCAACATTCCTACTCGGTGACGGCGTTGTTGACGGGCGTGCTCTGGTCGATGAAGCGCTGATGCGATCTCGAGGTAAAGCATCAGGGACAGAAGCAGCGAATGCGGGGCTCATCGCCGGATACGCTCTTGGCATGGGGCGTCGGGACCGGCACGGCGTGGTCGGATATTGTCATGGCGGTAATGTCGTCGGTTTTGTCGCGATGCTTTGCATCTTCCCGGATGAGCACAAGGCGTTTGCGTACAGTGTCAACACAGACAGCGAAACCGCGGACTACGGGCGTATTGATCGCTTGTTCATTGACGCACTGGGGATTGCGGAAGTGCCAATGCCCCCGACCAAGCATCCCGTCTCCGACATGTCAGGATGGCACGGCCAATACGTTCTCAGCCCGAATCGATTTCAGATGTTCGAGTACATCGACACCGTATTCGGCACAATAAGAATTTCAGCTGACGGTTCGTCCCTCACCATGGCGTCACTCTTGGCCGAAACTCGCTCGTTGCGGCCCGCAGGCGATCGCCTTTACTCTGCCAATGACCGCTCAACACCATCGCACGTGTTCTACCGAGGCAAAGGGGGTGAGTATTTGCTCAGTGATGGGTTCCAGACGTTCAAGAAAGTGCCGACAGCCTATCTGATTACACATTGGACCAGCCTTCTGATGGGGCTTGCCGGGCTGGTCTGGATATTGATTGCGGGCACCATTTCACTGGTTCGATGGCGCCCCGGGGTATTTCGACGACCGGTGGCCCCGGCATTCGTTGCTGCAGTGTTGCTCTTCGCTCCGCTTCCTTTCTTCTTGACGCAGTCTTTCATGGCGCTTGGCGATTTCACTTTCGCTAGCGCCATGCTTGCAACGGTCACGCTATTGCTGCCGATTGGCATGTTCCTGACGATCTTGCGAGCCTGGAAAGCGTGGCGGGCGTCGCGGTTGAACCTGATACATGGGGTGGCAGCGGCCTTGGTGCTTCAATGGTGCGCGGTGCTTGTCGCAGCCAGTATGTTGCCACTCAGACTTTGGGGGTGATTGCGCGTCAATGTTTATTAATGGCCGAACTGAGACGGTCGCATTGATTGAGCTATAATTCTTGCTACTGATCCAAAGCGGTCGTTGATTTGTTTCACTTCGTTGATTCGAGGGCCTGTATCAGGGACCCGAAGACGTTGAAGATGCTGGCGAGATCGATGTAATCAGGGCGTTTAATTTTGGCGCAATGGAGCGCGATAAGCAGTCTTGCTTCGAGCAATATATGGCGGATGTGGACACGCAAGTTGCGCCTGTCGATGAGTGACCTCAGGCGAGATAATGAAATGCTGTTTGGCGGCTGTTTCCGGCCGCCGGTCGACATCGGTGGTGCAAAATGACGGCTACTGATCCATGGCAGACAACTCGCTTACAATGGCAAAATCCACCCGCAACGGGCGGCGGGAAGGCATGAGGGAGTCGATGCATGACTGATGACCAGACAACCAGGAGCGATGTTGACTCGGCCTCGACCGACTCCCTGTTGCGCGCGGAACACCACATCATCCGTCTGACCTTCTGGCAGACGATACTCTCGGTCGTCGGTGTCGTAATTGCTGTCCTTGCTCTCTACGCGGCACTGACCGAATCTGCCGCGGTTCGCCAACAGACCGCGGCGGCTGTATGGCCATTCGTTCAGCTAATGATCGAAAACTACGATACGGGTGACACGGCAGGATTCTCGTTGGCATTTACAAATGCCGGCGTCGGTCCCGCAAAGATGCAGGATGTCCGCGTCAGCATCGACGGCAACGTCACGCGGAACTGGTCCGAGCTGGTTGCCAGCGTGGACGGAGATACTGGAGCCGCAGTCAACCGGAACTTTATCAGTGATCGTGTCCTGCGACCTGACGAAACGGTCGTTATATTCAGCACAATGGACGCTGACCTGGCACGTAAACTTGTTGGTGCCGTCAGCAAGCCGAGAGGCGCACTCACCTTCTGCTACTGCTCGATATTCGACGAGTGCTGGCTTGCGGATAGCCGCAAGGACCTGCAGGCACCGGAGTCAGTCGAGGCCTGCCCGGACTTTGGCAGCGAGACGTATCTTAACTAGCAGGCGCGACCGCCAATTGTGAATTTTGCCGACCAGGAACAGCGTGCCAGCTTAGCTTATGGAGAAAGGTGAAAGCCTGCTTCTGGTCGTTCAGAGACATTCACAACTTCCCTTTAGAGAGCGGCCAACCATTACTCGTGATCGCGCGCAGGATCGAATCGAACTCTTCATGAATTCTTGCTCAGCTCGCGAAACGGAGTTTTTCAACAGTATCGGTCAGGAACAGGTCCTTAAAGCCGAGCATCGTCTTGGACAATTCATCGGCCTTGGGGTGGGCGGAGATCAGCAGGCCCATGACCAGGGCACCCAGGTCGCTTTTTACACCGCCCAGTTCGAACAACTCGGCACCGCCCCGGGCCTGGGGCCGCAGCAGCCCTGGGGCTGCTGCAGCCCAGACCGGAGCCTCTCCAACGCTCTAAAGCTGGCTAAGGAGCGTTAGTCGTGATCGCGTCGATTCTTCTTCTCGTGATCGCGTCGGTCCTTTTTCTTCGTTATCGCCCACGTACCATCGCCATCGTCCGAAGCGGAATGCTGGATGTTGACATACAGCGTTTTAGGATCCTTCGGACTGTAATAAATGCCCGTACCTTCAGCACCCGGATCCGTCAACGAGGCAAACAGCTCGACCCGGAGCGCAGCGCCGAAATCGTTCGTTCGGCGACTGGCAATCCAGATATCCGAAGGAACATTGTCCTCAATCATCATCAGCCGACCGTCAGGAGTCTCGGCGAGGTTGTCGACGCTGTCGAAGCCACTCTGGTGACCTTCTTCGCCTGGTTTACCGATCTCCGCCGGTACGTTGACGCTCGGTACAACGAAGTTAGTGACATTGAGTGTTGCCAGGTCAACCGCGACAACTCGTCCTTCGTAAACCTCCTTGTTCGTACCCACGGCTCGCGGGCCTTCGGTAATGGCCACGTACAGGACGTTGTCGATGATCTCCAGGTCTTCAGGGCGCTGGTAGCTGGCGCCGCCATATTCGGAGCCGGACTGGCGAGCATTTACCGGATCGATCGGACCGACCCACTCACCCTTGCCAATGCCGTCAAGGCCGTCGACTTTTAGAACAAAAAGATTGCCGGAGGAAAGGTCGCCATAGTAGTGCGGCACGAACTTGTAGATTCCGCCACCACAGGGTGTTCCAATTGCGCATCCGCTGGTCTCGCCGCGATGCTCGTCGACAACATAAATGGCGCCATCGGCGTCGATGTCGATGCCTTCATGGGCAAGACGACCTACGGCGATGCGATCGTGAATAGTTTTCGGGGAAACCAGGTCATCGTTGAGTTCGATCTCGAAGAGACGTCCGCCTTCGACTTCCTCGGCGAACAGGACCGTACCCCAGGGCGTCCAGCGAATGCCATCGAGGGCATTGTAGCTGGCATCCTGTGCAAGAATTGTCGCGGCACCAGACTTGAGATCCACGACTGAAACCGCACCACCATCAGGGTGGTTGCGAACCTCGTGAGTGCGATACATAAAACGACCGGCCATCTTGCCGGTTTCATTGACCGTACTCATGTCGTGCCAATCGTCCTGGCCATTCCCGTAGATATTCAAATCGGCCTCGTCGGAAACGACGTACTGCATGTAGCCTTCGGGCAGCTTCCATGGCGCTGTCGGATCCCAGTCGGCTGAGTTGGCCGATTCATCGAGCGGCTCGAATGATGGCTGACCGCCAAATCGGTCGCCACGGCCATGATCGTCGTCGGCGATTGCCGGGACTATACACGCAATACTTACGGCGAGTGCAACGCTGCTCACTACGGTGCTCTTTCTGATATGCATATTGGTTTCCCTTGTGAATTTGTTGGTTGGCAACGAACCCTGGAACAATGGTCGTCGTCACGCAGCAAATATCAGCGCTGCCGGTGACACAGCCGTGACACGACAATGATCGTATCGTCGCGGTTTAGTGAAGAATTTGTGTCAGCGCGGAACTCAGATACATATCCAGTGGAGATTCGCATCCAAATCTACGCCAGTTTGCTGAGCTTTCTGCATTCGTTGTTGACCCGGGCGAATTCTCGGAATCTGCTGGAAAGCAGGAGATAGCCTCTGCTCGGTAGGGTTCATTTTTGGTGCAAATACCGGGTCAATATTGGATGCAAATCAACAGCCAGACTCTTGGCGGCCCAAGGCCGAGCCGCAGACGAATCCCGAGGATCCGCTCTCGGCCACTTACTGGCCCTATTAGAAGCTGACTCTACGACCTCAGAGTCCGGTCTTGACTCGAATTAGTGAACCGGGGGAATTAACTTTGTCACTTTCGAGGCCGTAACGTATTGATCAGTGGTCCGCGCCAACCATAATGCCAGCAGCGTAACTCCTTCACATTACGTGACAAGTGGAGAGTTTGGGTCACAATTTGCTACGAAGTCATTTCCGCGTATTCTAGATGCGCTTCAAGGGAGGGCTGGATGGTACTACGTCGAATAGTCGATGGATTGCGCAGGCAGGACTGGTTCACAGTTGTAGTCGAGATTCTCGTTGTTGTCATTGGCATCTTTCTCGGCCTGCAGGTGGATGACTGGAACGAGCGGCGTAAGGATCGAGCGGACGAGCGCGAATTTGTGGCCGGCTTGCACGAAGACCTGTTGCTTGCAGAGTCTCACGCAAACCGTGTTCGGAAACGGCGCCTCGATCTCATTGTGCAACTAGCTTCCAGCGCAGACGTGATCTTTCACCGTGCAGAACGGAACAGTTTAACGGCAGCCGAATGCACCGCTATCGGAAATTCTCGATTCTTCAACATCATCATTTCAGAACTACCGTCGCTTACCGAACTGATGGGCGCAGGAAGGCTTAGGATCATTCGTGATAGTGAGCTGCGTTTGGCAATCCTGGAATTGCAACTAAGAATCGAAGCACTCAAGGAACTCATTCCCCTGCAAACCCATGTACGGGTTGATATGCCCATTGAGTATCCGGACTTGATTCAAACGTCGTCGTACTTTGATCGTGCGCTAGGCGAGTACCAGCAACGATATCAATGTGATCTGCAAGGGATGCGAGCGAGTTCAGCCTTCAAAAGCGCTATTAGTTTGAGCATCGACGCATATGACGCCTATCTCCGGGATGGCCTGATACCCTGGTTCGAACAGATCGAAGACGTCCATCGGATTCTGGATAGTCGTCTGGAGATTGATCATTCTGCAGATGAGCAGGGGCGCTGATCCGGACGATTCAACGCAAGTACGGTCAGCGGCAACTCCCGACCCAAATTCTCCGCTTGTCACTAAAAAATACGGAGTCAAGGTGTCAAACCGGTGATTGGTGACGACCGCAAATCAACACAATGCGACCCCGCGAGTGACAGGGCTGGTTTCTGCGGTTCAGCTTGCCTCGGGGTCGGCGGTGGACGGTCGGGCGCCCGACATCAATCCGGCCACTGGTTTGCCTCTTCTTCGAACCGGGCTCGTTGCGGGCGGACGACGCAAAAGCGGTGGCCTGTTGGCGCTTCCATCACCACCCAGCCCTTGATTGCCTTGATTCGCTTCGCGCCGAGTTTTTTCAATCGTGCAACTTCCGCATCAATGTCATCCGTTTCAATATCGATATGTACGCGGCTCGGGTGATCAACGTCTTGCAACTCAATGTGCAGGTTGTTTGCGCCGGTCTGCAGCAGCTCGTAGCTGGCCTCGCTCGGATCCTTCGTGAGTTGCCTGGGAAAGCCCAGTGCCTCACTCCAGAAATTTGCGGCTTTATCCATATCGGCGTTCTGGCAGTCAATAATGAACCCGGCAAGCTGGCTTTTGTGCATGAGGGATACTCCTTACAAGCCTAAATGACGCATGAAATGCGGCAAGATTAATTCGGCTGTCGATTCAAGGTCGAGCTCAATTCCCTGCCGGTGCAGGTCGGTCATTTTGAGGTCGGCATAGCCGCAGGGATTGATACGCGTGAAGGGTTCAAGCTCGACGTTGACGTTGACCGCCATGCCGTGAAAACTCGATCCCCGTCGTATCCGCAATCCGACACTCGCAAGCTTGTCGCCTTCAACATAGACACCTGGCGCGTCTTTTCGGGCGTAAGTAGCAATG
The DNA here is from genome assembly GCA_963976365.1 of uncultured bacterium. Lineage (GTDB taxonomy): Bacteria > Pseudomonadota > Gammaproteobacteria > Steroidobacterales > Woeseiaceae > UBA1847. The sequence continues at coordinate 14,563 of CAXBKH010000022.1, forward strand.
TCGTACTCGGCGGCGAGATCGACGACGCTTTGCTCCAATGCGCTCACCAGGCACCGCACACCAATATTGGCGCGACGGATGTCGATCAGCGGATACACCATGAGCTGGCCCGGACCGTGGAACGTGACCTGGCCACCGCGATCGATTTGCACAACGGGGATATCGCCGGGCGCGAGCAGGTGTTCCTGGCTGGCGTTCAGACCCATCGTGAAAACCGGCGGATGTTCGACAAACCAAATCTCGTCCGGCGTGGATTCGTCGCGCGAGTCTGTAAACGACTGCATCTCGCGCCACAGCGGGACATAGTCCTGGCGGCCGCGAAAGCGCGTTTTCATAGGGCCATCAGGACGTCTTCGTGGCCGGACACGTCCCGGTAAATATCGTCAAGTTGCTGCTGACTGGTTGCGGTCACTGTCACGGTAATTGAAACGAAGTTGCCTTTGCCGCTGACATTGATCTGGATGGCTTCCTCGGCGAGCGGGCCAACATGATTCTCAACCAGAACCCTTGCCGTCAGACGAAACTCCGGCGTGTCTCTTCCCATCATCTTGATCGGGAACTCGCAGGGAAACTCGATTACTGATTCGTCACTCACGGCTTCGTGAATCCATTATTCAAACATCAGACTAATGCTGTCTTTGGTGCGTTGCCAAAATGACCCGGCCGGATTGTCGTCCAGCGCACGCAAGGGCGCCGAAAGCAATCGAGCACCATCGAGGCTGACGCGCAAATTCGCAATCGGTTGACCGGCCGAAACCGGGGCCTCGATGACGTTTGGAATATCGAGCTCTGACTCGAGCTTGTCATAGGCACCGCGTCGGACCGTAATGTACAGGTCTTCCAGAACGCCGAGTGGCGAAAACTCGTTTGCAGATTTCCAGATACGCGCAGTTGTAATTTCTTCGCCCGCTTTGAACAACAGGCGAGTTTCAAAAAACCGGAACGCATAATTGATCAGCGCCTGGCTACCGTCCGAACGTGCCTTGTCGCTGGATGTCCCAAGCACGACTGAAATAACGCGCATATCGTCGCGACGGGCCGAGGCGACCAGGCAGAAACCGGCGTCCTCGGTATGACCGGTTTTGATGCCATCAACGGAGTCATCACGCCACAACAAGGTATTGCGGTTGCTTTGCGTAATGCCATTAAAGGTGAATTCCTTGACGGCATGCCACGGATAATAATCCGGGAACTCTTCAATCAATGCGCGGGCCAGGGTCGCGAGGTCACGCGCAGTTGTCACGTGATTCTCCGCCGGCAGACCCGTCGCGTTCAGGAAGTGACTGGAATGCATGCCCAGTGCGGCGGCATGCTGGTTCATCATTTCAGCAAAAACGCTTTCAGTGCCGCCGATATGCTCCGCCAGCGCAACACTCGCATCATTGCCGGACTGGACGATCATGCCGTACAACAGGTCCTGCACAGAAACACGCTTGCCAACCTCGATAAACATCCGCGAGCCTTCCGTTCGCCAGGCTTTTTCGCTGACCGTCACTTCGTCGTCCAGAGTGACCTGGCCTTGCTTGAGCGCACTAAAGACAACGTAGGTCGTCATAATTTTTGTCAGGCTTGCCGGCGCCAGCGGCGCGTCGGGGTCCAGGGCGGCGATTTCATGACCGGTCTTGCTGTCAATCACCAGGTAGCTCTTGGCACCGATAACCGGCGCGGCAGGTACCGGCATACTGTCGGCATAGGCTATTGAAGTTAAAAGGAAAAATACAAACGGCAGGACGATTCTGGAAACCTGGGTCATAGCTACTCTTGCGGGATTATTGAGATGTAAGTCGACGCGTATTGTACGCGGCTACTCGGAGATTAGGTAAGGGTCCGTTATGCCCAGTTTTTCCAGCTCGACGACAAGCCTATCGTATTGCTCGACGTCCACGACCGGACCGATTCGTACTCGGTAAAGCGGCGGGCTGGCGGCCGGGTCCTCAAGGACGTTAACACCCGAGATTCCGGACCTTGCCAATGAGTTCATGCGTCGATCGGCGTTCGAGCGGTCGCCAAAAGCACCGACCTGGACAAATATCCTGTTCTCGAAAGCAGGTTCGGCATTGGCGGGCGCGTCCGCCTGCACAACGGATGGCACCGATTGCAACGATGAGGGAGCTGAGACTGGCGGCGGCGATTGCGCACGGTTCGGTTTGGGCGGCTCTGGATCGGACCCTGACGAGCCGGGGATTGGATCGTCGAAATTGTAAGCGGTGACTTCGACGAGGCTGGTGCCATCCTTGATCATGTCGAGCTTGAGTGCGGCTGCATAAGAGAGATCGATAATTCGATTGCTGACGAATGGGCCGCGATCATTAACACGAACCACAATACTTTTGTTGTTGCGCAAGTTTCGCACGTGCACGTAGGTGGGCAATGGCAATGTTTTGTGCGCCGCTGTCATCTGGTACATGTCGTAGACTTCGCGGTTGGAGGTCAGGTTGCCGTGAAATTTCTTGCCGTACCATGACGCCACGCCACGCTCCTGGTAGCCGGCGCTGCTGTCCATGACCTTGTACCACTTGTTGAAGACCTCGTAGGTCGGTCCGTTCCCGTAGCGACTGCGCGGTTCCGCTTTGGGCACGGCGTCGCCAGGCAATGACGGAATATGCACGCGACCCGGCCCGTCGTCCCGACTGCGATTGCCGCCACAGCTCGCCAGTATTGCGGCAACCGCGAGGACAAGCAGTATCGCGAAATTAACTCGCATCGTCGGCAATCTTCGCGGCAATCTGCTGCCCCAACTGGTGCACCGCCAGCGCGTACATCACGCTGCGGTTGTATTTCGTAATAACAAAGAAATTGTGAAATCCGACCCAGTGCTCGATGCCGTCATCGCCTTCGTAGGTCAGGAGTTGCCCTTTGCTGTCTGCGCAAAGATCCGTGGTAAACAGCACTCCTTTCTTGCTAAGTGACGCAATGGTATCGCCCGCCTTCAGCGTGTTGGACGGTGTCGGTACGTCGCCGTGCCAGCTGCTGCCGAGTGTCGCCATCGTCGCGACTTCCTCCTCGCTGCGCCAGCCATGCTCGACAAAATAGTTGGCGATGCTTCCCGACACGTCGGCCCAGTCGTTCCAGATATCTCGCTTGCCGTCACCGGTTGAGTCCACGGCGTAGGCACGGAAGCTCGATGGCATGAATTGCGGTCGGCCCATGGCACCCGCGTAGGACCCCATAGGTACTGTCGGATCGAGCTCTTCCTCCCGCGCCAGGATCAGAAACTGCATCAGTTCGTTGCGAAAAAACCGGGCGCGTGGCGGGTATTCGAATGCCAGCGTCGCAAGTGCATCGATGACGCGATCCTTGCCGGTTATGCGGCCAAAATAGGTTTCGACGCCGATAATACCGACCAGCATTTCGACGGGAACACCGGTTTCAAGTGCGATGCGATCGAGCATCGCCTTGTTCTCCTGCCAGAATGCGATGCCGGCATTCACGCGCTCCGGTGTAATGAATATCTTTCGGTATTCGCCCCAGGTCAGCGTGCGTTCGGCAGGGGTTGAGATTTTCCTGATGATATCGGCTTTGATTTCAGCCTTTGCGAGGACCGCTGCCAGCGTGTCGCGTTCGAAATTATGCGTCTGCACCATTTCCTCGATGAACTCGACAACGTTTGCCTGATTCAGGTCGACAAATGTCTTGTCGGCCGCGAAAGCGCTGTTGGCGACAAGGAGTATTGCGCTGATGAGCAGTACATTTTTCGTCATTGAGGGTGTCGTGGCCTTAGTGAGGTAGAAGTTTACGATGCGAATGAATCGACATCAGAATACCGAATCCGGCCATAAGCGTCACCATGGACGTTCCGCCGAAGCTGACGAGTGGCAATGGCACGCCGACGACCGGTACGAGGCCGGTGACCATCGCAGTATTGACGAAAACATAGACCAAGAAAGTCAGGCTGATGGAGCCGGCCAGCAGTCGCGAATACGTGTCGTGAGCCTGCACCGCGATGTACAGGCCACGGCCGATTACAAACATGTACAACACCAATAATCCCAATACACCGAACAACCCGAATTCTTCACCGAGTACGGCAAAGATGAAATCCGTGTGTCGTTCCGGCAGGAACTCCAGGTGTGCCTGCGAACCATTGGTCCAGCCTTTGCCAAACAGGCCGCCGGAGCCGATCGCAATCTTGGACTGGATAATGTTGTAACCGGCGCCCAGCGGATCGCTGTCCGGATTCAGCAGTGTCAGGACGCGTTGCTTCTGATAGTCCTGCATGAAATGCCACAGGCCGAACGCGCCCGGAACGGCCAGCACGCCAAGCGCAAGCATCAGTCGGAACGACATGCCGGCGAGGACGATAACGATGATGCCGGATGCTGCGATCAGCAATGACGTACCCAAATCGGGCTGTGACGCAATCAGGAATGTGGGAACCGCAATGAGAATGGCGATAATTCCCAGGTGGCCGAGCTTCGGCGGTATCTGGCGGTCATGCAGAAACCAGGCGGTCATCATTGGCACGGCGAGCTTCATCGCCTCCGATGGCTGAAATCGAATGCCAAAATCGAGCCAGCGGCGCGCGCCCTGGCCGACCGCCCCCTTGGTCAGCACGAGGACCAGCAGTATCAGGCCGATCAGGTAGGCCCATGGCGTCCAGCGGCGCAGGAAATCCGGCGGCAGCTGGGCCACGATCAGCATCGCGATCAGCGCGACGCCGAGCCGGATGGACTGGTTGATCAGCAGGCGCGAGCTTTCGCCGGATGCGCTGTACAGGACGAACAGACCAAACGCACTGATCAGGAGTACGCCGCCAAGCAAAGGACCGTCGATATTCAGGCGTCGCACAAGACTGGAAAAATTCGACACGGGTGCCGACCTTGGCGACAGCAGGCGATGCGTTTCACTCAGTCGAGTCATTGCCATATCCCAGGTATTGATCCATCACCGCTTTCGCTATCGGTGCCGCCACGCCGCTGCCACTGCTGCCATTCTCGACGATAACCGAGACGGCGATGCGCGGTTCGTCAAACGGTGCAAAAGAAATGAACAGGGCGTGATCGCGCAGGCGCTCTTCCAGTTCCTCTTCATCGTATTCCTCGTCCTGTGCAATGGATACGACTTGCGCCGTGCCGCTCTTGCCGGCCATCGTGTACGGGGCACCGATGCCGACCGCCCGGGCTGTACCGCGGGGTCCCTGCAACACATCGTGCATTGCCTCCAGCACATTGTCCCAATAGAACTCGTTGCTGATGCCGACATTGCCCAGCGACTTCGGCGAAATCATGCGACGCTCGCCGTTCAACGGGTCTTCGACGGCGGCGACGAGATGCGGTTGCATGCGCGATCCGCGAGTTGCGAGCGTTCCGGTCATCGATGCGAGCTGCAACGGTGTGGCCAGCATGAATCCCTGGCCGATCGACGCGATCACGGTTTCGCCGTGATACCAGCGGCGGTTGTCCCCGTGGAAATTATTCTGTTTCCATTCGCGCGAGGGAACCAGTCCCGGCCGCTCGCCGATAAGGTCGATACCGGTTGCGTTGCCGAGGCCGAAACGGGTGAGGTACTCATGCATGTTGTCGATGCCGAGGTCGCGACTGAGTTCATAGAAATACACGTCACAGGACTGCGCGATGGCATCGTGCAAATCGACCGGCCCGTGTCCTTGCGGTTTCCAGTCACGGTAGCGATGTTCATCGCCCGGTAATTGAAAGTAGCCGATGCAAACGCTCTTTCGTGTCAGGTTGGTTGCACCGGTTTCAAGTGCGGCCAGTGCGAGGGGCGGTTTTATCGTCGAGCCGGGCGGGTAAGATCCACGAACCGCACGATTAAACAATGGTCGGTCGAGATTGTTCTGTAGGTCACCAAACTGCATGGTACTCATGCCAACGGCAAACAGGTTGGGATCGAAGGACGGCCGGCTGACTAACGCGAGGACTTCGCCTGTCGCCGGGTCAATCGCAACGACAGCGCCACGGCGTTCGCCCAGCGCTTCGAAGGCGACACGCTGCAAATCGAGATCGATGCTCAGATAAATATTGTTGCCCGGTTCCGGCGTCGCGTCGATGGGCAGTGAATCGAGCAGCTCACTTGAGTCAGCCGGAACCTGCCGACCGCGCGCGTTGGTGATCAGGTGGCGATATCCGGCATAGCCATGCAAATCATCTTCAAAACTGCTTTCGACGCCGGTCTTGCCCGTGTGCGATGAGCCTGCGTAGCGCGCCGAATCGAGGCGTTGCATGTCATTGGTATTGAGGGCGCCCACGTAGCCCACGGCATGCGCAAACAGCTCGCCATACGGGTAATGCCGGACGAGTCGCGGTTGAAAATCGACACCGGGAAATCGCGGACGCTGAATCGCGAAGTTGGCAATCTCTTCGTCCGTCATCCTGAATTTGAGTGTGACCGGCTTGAACTGCTGGCCGCTACGGCTCAGCTCCATGAAGCGCGGAATGGCATCGACCTCAATGAGGTTGATTGCTGCCAGGCGCGTTAGCGTGTCCTCGATGTCACTGACCTGTTCGGGAATCAGTTCCAGTTGATAGGCGGGTACGTTTTCTGCGAGTACGCGGCCCTTGCGATCAAAGATCAGGCCCCGAATCGGCGGCACCGCCTCGATGCGAACACGATTGCCCTGCGATTTTTCGGCAAACAACTCGTGGTCGAAGACCTGCAGCTGCACAAGGCGCGCAATGACCAGGCCAAGCAGGACCGTCGATATGACCGATGCGAGAATGACCCGGCCGATGAACAGGCGCCGCTCCGAGTGGTGGTCTTTGATGGGTGAGAGAAGACTCAACTCAGTGCCCGGATCGTGTCCGGTAGCGCATGCCGGCCAGGAACATCATGACAACCGGCCAAAGCAACGTGCCGGACAGGACCGGCCCCCAGTAGGTGACCGCCGGCGCATCGACGCCGGCGACGCCATTAATCCAGAACAGCAGAAACTGGTAGAGCGCCAGGATCGGCAGAACCGTGGCCGTTAACTGCGGTAACGGGAAAACGCGCATCAGCAGGTGAAAACGCACGGTAACGTAGGCGACGACGCACAGCGCAAGTGCATGCTGACCGAGCAGAGTTCCCTGCGACACATCCAGTACGATGCCGATAATCCAGGCGCTGCCGACGCTCCATGTGCGCGGCAATTGCATGGCCCAGAAAATGATGAGTAGCGCCAGCCAGTCGGGGCGAAAGGCGGCGATCGCATTCGGCAACGGCATCATCGTCAGCATCAGGCCAACCAGCAACGACATGATGATTGGCAGGCGCCGGGAAGCGCGGTCTCTATTCATCGCTGACGTCCTCAGCGGGCAGGGTATCGCCCGAGAAAATCAACATGACTTCGCGAACTTCGCCCAGCGACGCAGAAGGCCTGGCGGTTACATCCGCGTAGGGTTCCTGCGGAATGCGGGTGACCGAATCAACCACGGCGACCGGATAGCCGGATGGGAATGCGCCGCCGAGGCCGGAGGTGACAAGTAAATCGCCGACCCGTATATCGGCGTTATTGACGATAAAAGGCAGGCTCAGGCTGTCTATCGTACCGTTACCGACGACGATGGTGCGCAAGCCGTTGCGGTTCACTTCGACGGGTAATGCGTGGTCCGTATCACTGATCAGCATGGCCCGCGACGTCAACAGTCCCGCCTTGATCACCTGGCCTACGACGCCATCCGCGTCGACCAGTGCCTGCCCGTCAAATACGCCGTCCCCGGTGCCGGCGTCGATCACCAGGCTGTGATCGAATGGATTGGCATCGACTGACATGATTTCGGCAACACGGACCTGGTCGCGAACCTTGCTGCGGGCTTCGAGCAATGCGCGCAGCCGGGCATTTTCCGCTTCCAGTGCGTTGAGCTTTTGCAAGCGCGCATTGGTCAGCAGGCGCTCCGACTTCAGTCGGCCAAGTTCGAGTTCGAGGTCGCTGCGTGATGTCGTCGAGTCGCCAATCCAGTTCCACAGTCGTGCCGGCGCGTCGACGATGACGCGCAACGGATACATGGCGGCATTGATGCTCTTGCGAACCGTGTCGAGGTGATTATTACGGTTGTCGAAATACATCAGCAGGATGCTGATGAATATCAATCCGAGGAGCCGGAGACCCAGGGCGGGTATTCGGCCTGGATTATTTCGGTTTTCCCGGGAAGCGACCATTGAGATCTGATGCCTGCCGTCAGGCTACCGGGACCTGAATCACTCCAGGCCAAACACCGCGGGACCGTGTTCGTCGATTAACTCGATAACGCGTCCCCCGCCGCGCGCAACACAGGTGAGCGGGTCGTCGGCAATGACAACCGGCAGACCGGTTTCCTCCATTAAAAGTTTGTCGAGGTCGCGCAACATTGCGCCACCGCCAGTCAGTACGATGCCGCGTTCGGCGACATCCGCACCGAGTTCCGGCGGTGTTTGCTCAAGCGCCTCCTTGACCGCGCCAACGATGCCCTGCAGCGGTTCCTGCAATGCTTCGAGAATCTCGTTGCTGTTCAGCGTGAAGCTGCGCGGCACACCCTCGGACAGGTTACGGCCCTTGACCGAAATCTCGAGAACCTCCTGGCCCGGAAACGCCGAGCCGATCTCATGCTTGATGCGTTCTGCCGTGGCTTCGCCGATCAGAATGCCGTAGTTGCGTCGCACGTAATTCGTAATAGCCTCATCGAAACGATCACCGCCGATGCGCACTGACGCGGCATAAACAATGCCGTTCAACGAGATGACGGCGACTTCAGACGTGCCGCCCCCAATATCGAGCACCATGGAGCCGCGCGCCTCGTGGACAGGCATGCCCGCGCCAATTGCCGCCGCCATCGGCTCATCTATAAGGAGTACCTTGCGCGCACCGGCGCCCTCGGCTGACTCGCGAATTGCGCGCCGTTCAACCTGGGTCGAGCCATAGGGGACGCAGATCAGCACCCGCGGGCTGGGGCGAAAATACCGCGACTGGTGGGCCTTCCGGATGAAGTGCTGCAGCATCTTTTCGGTGACCGTGAAATCGGCGATGACGCCGTCTTTCAGCGGCCGGATGGCAGTAATGTTGCCCGGCGTGCGGCCCAGCATGTTCTTGGCCTCGGCTCCGACAGCCTCGACGGTGCGGCCACCCCGGCCCGAGTCCTCCCGAATGGCGACCACGGACGGTTCATCGAGCACAATGCCATGTCCCCGTGAGTAGATGAGGGTGTTCGCTGTGCCAAGGTCGATCGAAAGGTCATTTGAAAAATAACCCATTATATTTTTGAACATGTCGGGGCGGGGTCTCGAAACCGGGTTAACGGCGTAATCTAGCAATGCCCACGACATTCCACAAGGCGCCGTGTATTATTGCGTCCCCGCGGATATTGCGTCGTGACAGCGTCGCCGAAGCGGTGCATTTACCATCCAACAACACCCCGGAATATTCCCGTGTCACTTGATAAAGAGCAGGTCCAACATATCGCGATGCTGGCGAGACTGAAACTCAAGCCCGAGGAGTACGCTCAGAGCGTCGAAAAGCTGTCCAAAATTGTCGATTTCGTCGACCAGCTTGCAGCGGCTGATACCGAAGGCGTCGTACCGATGGCGCATCCGCTGGATGCGGCGCAACGCTTGCGTCCCGACGTCGTGACCGATCGCGACGAGCGCGACCGATTTCAGCAGAACGCCGCCTCGGTGTCGGATGGCCTGTACCTGGTTCCAAAAGTGATTGAATGATGAAGCTGCACACGCAAACACTGAGCGAATTGTCGGCCGGTCTCGAACGCCGGGAGTTCACGTCGGTCCAGTTGACGGAAGCATTGCTTGATCGCATTGCAACGCACAATGACAAGCTCAATGCCTTCGTAACCGTTACGAAAGATGAAGCACTCGCCGCGGCTGCACTTGCGGATGCTGCGCGCGAAAAAGGCGACGTCGGAGCACTCAACGGATTGCCGATAGTTCACAAGGACATCTTTTGCACGCGCGGGGTGAAAACGAGTTGTGGTTCCAGGATGCTGGATAACTTCATCTCACCCTACGATGCGACTGTCGTTGAAAAACTTGCCGCTGCCGGCGCCGTTGTCCTCGGCAAGACAAACATGGATGAGTTCGCGATGGGCTCATCCAACGAAACGAGTTTCTATGGGCCGGTGAAGAATCCCTGGAATCTCGATTGTTCGCCGGGTGGTTCGTCGGGCGGTTCGTCAGCGGCCGTCGCTGCCCGGTTCGCACCGGCTGCCACGGGTACCGATACCGGCGGATCGATCCGGCAACCGGCAGCGCTGACCGGTACGGTGGGTATCAAGCCGACCTACGGCCGCGTATCGCGATACGGCATGATTGCGTTTGCATCGAGTCTCGACCAGGCGGGTGTGATTACCCGCAGCGCGGAAGATGCGGCTCGCCTCCTCGGTGTCATGGCCGGTTTCGACGAGCGGGACTCAACGTCGATCGATCAGCCGGTGCCGGATTACACGGCTGAGATTGCGACATCGATCAAGGGCCTCCGCGTGGGTATCGTCCGCCAGCATTTCGACGCGGGCCTCGACGAACAAACCGGCGTCCGAGTCAAAGACGCTATTGCCGTACTTGAATCGATGGGCGCGACCACGGTCGAGGTGAACTTGCCGAGCATCGATTTGTCAGTGCCAACTTACTACGTCGTTGCACCGGCAGAGTGCTCATCCAACCTGTCACGATTCGACGGCGTTCGCTTCGGCTATCGCGCGAAAGATCCAGAGGATCTCCTGGACCTTTATTGCCGCAGTCGTGGCGAAGGTTTTGGCGACGAAGTCAAGCGTCGCATCATGACCGGTGCCTACGTGTTGTCGGCCGGTTACTACGATGCTTACTACCTGAAGGCGCAGCAGGTGAGAGCGCTGATCGCCGACGATTTCAAACGGGCTTTCGCCGACGTTGATGTTATCGCCGGACCCACGGCGCCGGCGCCGGCATTCAGGCTTGGTGACAAGGTCGACGATCCGATCCAGATGTACCTGAACGATATTTACACGATTGGCGCGAACCTCGCGGGTCTCCCGGCGATCTCCGTGCCTTGCGGATTCGTCGACAAGCTCCCTGTCGGGCTGCACCTGGTCGGCCCGCACTTCGCGGAGTCGAATTTGCTCCGTTGCGCGCACCAGTACCAGCGGCAGACCGACTTTCACCGTGCCTGCCCGGAGGACTTCCAATGAGGGCCGGATGGGAAGTTGTGATTGGACTGGAGATCCACACGCAATTGGCGACCAGGAGCAAGATTTTCTCTGGTGCATCAACCGCTTACGGGGCTGAGCCGAACACACAGGCGTGCCTGGTTGACCTGGGTTACCCGGGTGTCCTGCCGGTGCTGAATGCCGAGGTGGTGCGCATGGCGACGCTGTTCGGGCTGGCGGTCAATGCGACGGTTGCCCGACGCTCGGTGTTCGCGCGCAAAAACTATTTTTACCCGGACCTGCCAAAAGGCTACCAGATCAGTCAGCTGGAGCTGCCGATTGTCGAGCACGGCGAAATGACGATTCAGGACGCCGACGGCAATGAAAAGCGTATCGGTATTACGCGGGCGCACCTGGAAGAAGATGCCGGCAAGTCCGTTCACGAAGGATTCGAAGGCCAGTCCGGCATCGACCTGAACCGCGCTGGCACACCGCTACTCGAAATTGTATCCGAGCCGGATTTGCGGTCGGCGAAGGAAGCGGTCGCTTACCTGAAGAAAATCCATACGATCGTTCGCTATCTCGGCATTTCCGACGGCAACATGCAGGAAGGGTCGTTCCGTTGCGATGCGAACGTGTCGGTGCGACCCGTTGGCCAGCAGGAACTCGGCACGCGCACCGAGCTTAAAAACCTGAACTCGTTCCGATTCATCGAAAAAGCAATCAACTACGAGATTGAGCGGCAGATCGACCTGATCGAAGACGGCGGCAAGGTGGTGCAGGAAACGCGACTCTACGATTCGGACAAGGACGAAACCCGTTCGATGCGCTCGAAAGAAGAGGCCAACGACTATCGCTACTTCCCGGATCCGGACTTGTTGCCGATCGAAATAAGCGATGAGTATATTGAGACGCAACGGCGCACCATGCCGGAACTGCCGGATGCAAAGCAGGCACGTTTCGTGGACGCTTACGACCTGAAGATCGACGATGCCGCGATTCTGACAGCCAGCCGCGCGCTCGCCGATTACTTCGAGGCGGTTGTGAAGGCAACGGACGCGAAAGCACAGGTGGCAGCAAACTGGATCATCGGTGATTTGCTTGGCGCACTGAATCGCGACGGCAAGGAAATCGAAGACAGTCGTATTTCTGCCATCGATCTTGCGGGGCTGGTGAATCGAATTCACGACAACACCATCTCCGGCAAAATCGCCAAGCAAGTCTTCGAAGCGATGTGGGATGGTGAGGGCGACGCCGATGCAATCATCGCGGCAAAAGGCCTGAAACAGATCACTGACAGTTCAGCCATTGAAGCCGTCGTCGACAAAGTCATTGAAGCCAATCCGTCGCAGGTCGCGGAGTATCGCGCCGGCAAGGACAAGTTGATCGGTTACTTTGTCGGTAAGGTCATGCAGGAAACGAAGGGTCAGGCCAACCCCGGTCAGGTCAACCAGATATTGAAAAACAAGCTCAAAGGCTGACCGTGCTTGCCGATCGTGTTACACCGTTTGCTTTTGAGTCGATGGCCGTGCGCGGCGCGCTCATTCATCTGTCACGGACCTGGCGGCGCATGCAGCGCGATCGCGGCTACGATTCGCTGGTCGCGGAGACACTGGGCCAATCGGCCGCCGCAACCGGGCTGATTGCTCAGAGCCTCAAGTTCGACGGTGCCATCACTTTGCAATTGCAGGGCAGCGACGTTCTGCAAATGCTGGTCATGCAATGCACGGATGATCTGGATTTACGCGGCATGGCAGTCGTCGCCGAAGGACATTCGGCCAACAACTTTTTGGAGCTGGTTGGCGACGCGCGCTGTGCTATTACTGTGGATGCCGGGGAGCGTCCGTACCAGGGTATTGTTGCAATTGATGGCGATTCCCTGTCGTCGAGCCTGGAGCATTATTTCGAACGTTCGGTGCAGTTGCCTAGCCATGTTGCGCTGGTCGCAAACGAGCAGGTAGCTGGCGGAATCCTGTTGCAGCAAATGCCCGGTCAGCGCGTCGACGAAGATGACTGGAATCGGCTGCAGTTTCTCTTGAAAACCGTATCGCTGGGCGATTTCGATGGCGAGGCCGGTCTCGACCTGCTGCGCAAATTGTTCGCCGAGGACGACGTTCGCGTACACGAGCCACGACCGGTGGCGTTTCGCTGCCGCTGCTCGAAGCAAAAAGTCGAGGACGTTCTGAAAATGCTGGGTGAGAAAGAGTCGCGAGCGGCGCTTGACGAGCAGGGCGAGATCGAGGTGATGTGCGAGTACTGCGGCCGTCGACGACGCTTTGACACCGTGGATGTGACGCGCCTGTTTGCCGAGAACGCCGTCGCGGGCCCCGATTCGGTCCAGTAGCTAACGGCGCCGCTCGCCCGAGCCGGAAGTTTTCCCTTTGGATGTTTGCCAATTCCCGGTATACTGTTCGTCCATTTATATAAAAGAATCCTTATATTCTTATATGAAGGCATCGACCGAGTCCCTGCTGTCCCAGTTCAAGGTGCTCGCCGACCCGATCAGGGTCCGGCTGCTTGCCCTGTGCGCGACCACGGAATGCAGCGTCTCCGAGCTCACCGAGGTGACCGGCCAGAGTCAGCCGCGCGTCTCGCAACACCTCAAGCAATTGTGTGGCGTGGATCTGTTGGAACGCTTCAAAGACGGTCATTTTGTTTACTATCGCGTGCGCGCCGACGGCGCGGCGGCCGCACGCCGCCGATTGTTGGCACTGTTGCCAGACGACGAGCCGCAATTTGCCAAGGACCTGGACAGGCTTCGTCAGCTTCGCTCCGACCCGGCCGCGCTGGATACCAGCGATGCGGATCGTTCCCTGTACCGGGCACTTGTGGAGCTGACGGTCTCACAGCCGCTCGGCGATTTGCTCGACATCGGTTGCGGACAGGGACGTGTGCTGAAGTTGCTGGCGTCACGCGCACATCGGCTGGTCGGCGTTGATATCGATTCCAATGCCCGCCGACTGGCTCGTGCCCAGCTGCTCCTGGCCGGGTCGGCGAACACCAGCCTGCGGCAGGCCGACATGACATCGCTGCCGTTTCAGGACGGCGAATTCGACACCGTCATACTCGATGACGTGCTGGCCGCGGCTGCAGACCCAGCCATTGCGATTCACGAAGCAAAACGCGTTTTGAATCCTGGCGGTCGCCTGCTGCTGTTGGCGGCTGTCGATGACGACAACGTGGCCAAGACACGACAGAATTTTTCCGACTGGGCCGCTGCTGCCGGGCTTCGCCTGGCAGCGCCACGACCCGTTCCCGGCAAACGAGCTCGCTGGTTACTAGCAGTGGCAACGACGGCTGGCCGTGCAACGGCCGCTGCCTGAAAAAGGTTTCACTATGAACGTCAAGAAAACACCCGCGGTCTCGTTCGAATTTTTCCCCCCGAATACCGAGGCAATGGAAGAGACGCTGTGGCAATCCATCAAGCGCCTCTCGGACCTGGGACCGCGATTTGTTTCGGTGACTTACGGTGCGGATGGTTCGACGCGCGAGCGCACGCACGCGGCAGTCGCCCGCATTATTGAGGAGACGAAACTGACTCCGGCGCCGCATCTGACCTGTATCGATGCCACCCGTGGTGAAATTGATGATATCGCCCGCGAATACTGGGATATGGGAGTGCGCCACCTGGTGGCGCTGCGTGGCGACGCGCCCAAAGGCAGCGGACCGTATACACCAAAGCCCGATGGCTATGCGTACGCGGCCGACCTGGTGGCGGGCCTCAGCAAAGTTGGCGACTTCGATATTTCCGTTGCAGCCTATCCGGAAGTGCATCCGGAGGCACCCGACGCGGATTTCGACCTGGATAACCTCAAGCGCAAACTCGACGCCGGTGCCAGCCGGGCGATTACGCAGTTTTTTTTCGATAGCGATACGTTTCTCAAGTTTCGTGATCGCTGCGGCAAGATCGGTATCGAATCGGCAATTGTGCCGGGAATATTGCCCATCACGCGATTCCCCCAACTCGAACGCTTTGCGTCGATGTGTGGTGCCAGTGTCCCGGACTGGCTCCGCGAACGATTTGACGGTCTGGATGACGATGCCGAAACACGCCAGCTGATTGCCGCAAGCGTCGCGATTGAGCAGGTGCGTCGACTGCAATCGGAAGGCATTGAGGATTTTCACTTTTACACGCTGAACCGCTCGGAACTCACCTACGCGATCTGTCATGCGCTCGGTGTTCGCGCAGGCCAGGCGGCCGCCTGAGGCAATACGATGGAACGACACACAAGAATTGAGGCGCTGATGAGTTCGCTGGAGCAACGCATCCTGCTGCTCGATGGCGCGATGGGCACGATGATCCAGGGCTTCGGCCTTGGTGAAGATGACTATCGGGGTGAGCGTTTTGCGGATTGGCGACGTGACCTCAAAGGCAACAACGATCTTTTATCGATTACGCGACCCGATGTCATTCGACAGATTCACGAGAGCTTTCTCGATGCTGGCGCGGACATCATCGAGACCAATACCTTCAACTCCAATGCCCCGTCAATGGCGGATTACGGCATGGAGGAGCTGGTCGCGGAACTCAATACAACGGCGGCGCGGCTGGCACGCGAGTGTGCCGATCGGGTTGCTGCGAGCAGCGGTGTGCCGCGGTTTGTTGCCGGCGTGCTGGGCCCGACGAACCGAACGGCATCGATTTCGCCGGACGTTAACGATCCGGGCTTTCGCAATATTAAATTCGATCAGCTCGTGGAGACTTACGAAGTCGCCGCCGGTGCGTTGATCGACGGCGGCGTCGATTTCCTGATGATCGAGACGATCTTCGACACACTCAATGCCAAGGCCGCGATCGTCGGCCTGAAACGTGCATTCAGGCGCAGTGGTGTTGAATTACCGGTCATGATTTCAGGCACGATTACCGACGCCTCCGGTCGTACCTTATCCGGACAAACGACAGAAGCCTTCTGGAACTCGGTGCGGCACATCAACCCGTTCATGATCGGGCTGAACTGCGCACTCGGCGCCAAAGAGCTGCGCCAGTACGTTGCGGAGCTGGCACGAGTTGCCGACACGCGGGTCAGCGCTCACCCGAATGCCGGGCTGCCGAACGAATTCGGCGAGTATGACGAAACGCCTGGCGAGATGGCGGCTGTTGTCGGCGAATTTGCAACGAGCGGACTCGTCAACCTGGTCGGCGGTTGCTGCGGTACTCGGCCTGATCATATTGCCGCATTGCGAAAGGCCATCGACGGCGTGTCGCCGCGGGCGATACCTGAAATCCCGGTGCGTTGCCGGCTCTCCGGTCTCGAGGCATTCAACATCGGGCCGGACGATTTGTTCGTCAATGTTGGCGAGCGGTGCAACGTCACCGGCTCGGCGGTTTTTCGCAAGCTGATCGAGGCGGACGACTACGCTGCGGCGATCGCCGTCGCCCGGCAACAGGTCGAAAACGGTGCGCAGATCATC
This sequence comes from uncultured bacterium, assembly GCA_963976365.1. Classification (GTDB taxonomy): domain Bacteria; phylum Pseudomonadota; class Gammaproteobacteria; order Steroidobacterales; family Woeseiaceae; genus UBA1847. Next base: position 31,017 of record CAXBKH010000022.1, read on the forward strand.
GACGTCAACATGGATGAGGGCATGCTCGATTCCGAAAAGGCGATGGTGACCTTCCTGAACCTGATCGCATCGGAGCCGGATATCTCGAAGCTTCCGATCATGATCGATTCGTCGAAGTGGACTGTAATCGAAGCCGGCCTGAAGTGCGTACAGGGCAAAGCTGTTGTCAATTCGATCAGCCTCAAGGAGGGGGAGGAGTCTTTCATCGAGCAGGCCGAGCTGGTTCGGGACTATGGCGCTGCCGTCATCGTGATGGCTTTCGACGAAGACGGACAGGCCGATACGGTTGAACGCAAAGTTGGTATTTGCCAGCGTTCGTACAGGATTCTCACCGAGAAACTCGGCTTTGATCCCGCCGACATCATTTTCGATCCGAATATTTTCGCAATTGCGACCGGTATCGAAGAACACGCCGCCTACGGTCTCGACTTTATCGAGGCGACCCGCCAGATCAAGGCAAAGCTGCCGCATGCGATGGTGAGCGGCGGTGTCAGCAATGTGTCGTTCTCGTTTCGCGGCAACAACGTAGTGCGCGAGGCGATCCATTCGGTCTTCCTGTATCACGCCATCCACGCCGGAATGGATATGGGTATCGTCAATGCGGGGCAGCTCGCCATTTACGCAGACTTGCCCGACGAGCTCAGGAATGCCGTCGAGGACGTGGTGCTGAATCGCGATGCCGAAGGCACGGACAAACTGCTGGCCGTCGCCGAAAATTACAAGGACCAGAAGAGTAGCGCGGCGACCAAGGTCGCGGATCTTTCATGGCGCAAATTGTCGGTCGACAAGCGTCTCGAGCATGCGTTGGTCAATGGTATTGATCAGTTCGTCATCGAAGATACCGAAGAGGCAAGACTCGCGACGGATCGCCCACTCGATGTGATCGAGGGACCGCTGATGGCGGGCATGAACGTCGTTGGCGATCTGTTCGGTGATGGCAAGATGTTCCTGCCGCAAGTCGTGAAATCGGCGCGCGTCATGAAGAAGGCCGTTGGGCACCTGATTCCGTTCATTGAACAACAGAAGGAAGGCAAAAGAAGCTCGAATGGAAAGGTCATCATGGCGACGGTCAAAGGAGACGTTCATGACATCGGCAAGAACATTGTCGGCGTCGTTCTGCAATGCAACAACTTCGAGGTTATCGATCTCGGCGTCATGGTTTCCTGTGACAAGATTCTCGAGGCGGCGAAACGCGAAGACGCGAATATCATCGGTTTGTCCGGCCTGATTACGCCGTCACTCGATGAAATGGTTCACGTGGCCAGCGAAATGCAACGGCTCAATTTCGCGTTGCCATTGCTTATCGGCGGTGCAACAACATCGCCGGCGCATACCGCGGTAAAAATCGAGCCAAAATACGACGGGCCGGTGATATACGTAAAAGATGCATCGCGGTCCGTCGGCGTGGCGCAGGCGCTGGTGGAACCCGGCACTCGAGACTTGTTGGTTGAAAAGACGCGCAAGGAAAACGCGCGTCGTCGTGACCAGCATGCCAACAAAAAGCGATTGACGCCGCAGTTGTCGCTGAACGAGGCAAGGGCGGGCAAGCACCAGTGTGACTGGAACAGCTACGATGCGCCGAAGCCCGGGTTCACCGGTACGCGTGTGTTCGATGATATCGATCTGAACGTGCTGCGCGACTACATCGACTGGATGCCATTCTTCAATGCCTGGGAGTTCCACGGCAAGTTTCCACAGATTCTGAGTGATGCCAAGGTCGGCGAAGCGACGTCGTCTCTTTTCGCGGACGCCAATGCGATGCTGGAGAAGATCATCTCGGAGAAGTGGCTCACGGCGCGCGCCGTTTTCGGATTCTTCCCGGCAAACTCAATCGACCACGATGACATCGTGCTGTTTGCTGACGAGTCGCGGCAGGAAACGACGCTTCGATTGTGCCATTTGCGTCAACAACGTGAGAAGTCCGAGGGTTACGCCCAGGGCTGCCTCGCCGATTTTGTGGCACCGGTGGAAAGTGGTATCGCCGATTATATTGGGGGCTTTGCGGTCACCGCAGGTATTGGCATCGACGAGCATATCGAGCGTTTCGAGAAAAACCACGATGACTACAGCTCGATTATTCTGAAGGCTCTTGCCGACCGGCTGGCGGAAGCGTCTGCCGAGTACCTGCACGCCCGGGTTCGAAAAGAGTTCTGGGCCTACCACCCGGACGAAACCCTGAGCAACGATGAGCTGATCAAGGAAAAGTATCGCGGCATTCGTCCGGCACCCGGCTACCCGGCCTGCCCGGATCACACCGAGAAGCGGAAGCTCTGGCAATTGCTGGACGTTGATTCCAGCATTGGTCTCGAGCTGACCGAATCCTATGCCATGTTCCCGACAGCCGCTGTCAGTGGCTTTTACTTCGCGCATCCGGATGCCCGCTATTTTTCAGTTGGCAAGATTGGTCGCGACCAGCTCGAGTCCTATGCTGAACGAAAAGGCTTGAGCATTGTCGAAGCGGAGAGGTGGCTGGCACCCAATCTTGGATACGATCCTGACGAAGCAAACGCAGCGTAGTTTGATCGGCGCACTCCTCGCGAGTGCGTTCCTGGCGGCGGGCATTGCCCAGGCTGAAGATTATCGTGAGGCGCGCGCCGAACTGATCGCAGCCTACCAGCAGCAAGACTACGCGCAGATGCTAGTTGCGGCCGAGAAAGCGCTCGCGGCGCGGCCAGGGTTTCCCGGTGGCCTGTTCAATCTTGCACTGGCACGGACGTTAAATGGTGATCACGAGGCGTCTTTGCAAACACTGACGCGCCTGCTCGAAAAAGGCGTCGACTTCGGCGCGGATGAGCTCGACGAATTTGCCGCGTTGCGCGAGCTTGATGGCTGGTCCCGCTACCAAGAGCAACTCGCGGCATTGTATCGCCCGGTTGGCGCAGCCGTGGTGCACGCCATGTACAGTGAGCCCAGGTTTGTGCCGGAAGGCATCGCGATGGATAGCGAAGGCACACTCTTTCTTGGCAGCATACATACCGGCCAGTTGATCAAGCTGGGTGGCCGGTCGCGCGTACTGAGCGATGGTGACGATCACTGGAGCGTGTTTGGCATGCGCTTGCATCCTGATGGAAGCCTGTGGTTTGCCAGTGCCGCCGTCCCGCAGCTCGCCGGTGTCGGCGACAGGGAAGGGCGCACCGGCCTGTTTCGCGTCGACACGCAGTCAGGAAAAATCACGAAAGCGGCGGAGTTGCCACAGTACGAGTCGCAGCAGGTGCTTGGCGACCTGGTGATAGCCGACAGCAATGTTCTTTATACGACCGACAGCCTGACCGGCGCGATCTATCGCTACTATATTGATTCGAATGAATTCGAGATTCTTGTCGAGCGCGGCCGCCTGGGTTCGCCGCAGGGACTGGTGCTCGATGACAGCGCGGCCTATCTCTATGTCGCCGATTACATTGGCGGTCTCTATCGTGCGTCGCTCGACGACGGCTCGCTCATTAAGCTCCAGGTTCCATCGGACGTAACCGACTACGGAATCGACGGATTGTATCGCTACGGCAGCGAGCTGATTGTTATTCAGAACGGTGTCCGCCCGCATCGTGTTGTCGCACTCAGGCTCGGAAAAGACGGACTCTCGATCAGCGGTTCGCGATTGCTGGCCTCCAACCTCGAGGGGTTCGATGAGCCGACGCTGGGCACCATCGTTGGTGACGAGTTCTACTTCGTCGCCAACAGCCACTGGAATCGTTTTGACGCGCAGAATCAGTTGCCGGACGGCCTGTCCGGTCCGCTGATTCTCCGGCTGTCACTGAAATAGTCCCTTGACAGGTTAAATCAGAACGCCTATTCTGATTCGTATGGTCAGAAGCCGCACATTCGATCCGTCCACTGCATTGACCCAGGTGGTCGACCTGTTTGCGTCCAAGGGTTACTCGGAAACCTCGATGGAGGACATCGTCAAGGCGACGGGCGTCAGCCGCTATGGCCTGTACGGCACCTTTGGCAACAAGCGCGAGCTGTTCGAGCAGGCGCTCGATCGCTACGCCGACAGCATGGGCAAGCAGGCGTTCCTGAGGCTGCTGGAACCCGACGCATCGCTGGACCATATCCGCAAGATTTTCCGGGAGCGCGTAAACGATATGTGCTGCGAGGAACAGGGCAAGGGCTGCCTGTTCATTCACACCGCAATGGAACTCGCACCGCAGGACGCGGATCTTCGCGATGTTCTGCAGCGGTTCATGCGCCGCATGAGCAAGCTGTTCGCCGTTGGCCTCGAGGCCGCGAAGGCGAAAGGCGAGGTTCGCGAAAGCCTCGACGTGAACGCGGCCGGCGAACTGCTGACCAGTACGATGTTCGGACTGGCTGTTCTCGGTCGCACCGGGTTCTCGCGCGAAGCGCTCGACGGCATCGTTGAAAATACGTTACGCGCGATGCGTTGAGCCTTTTTTTTGACCAAAACAGAACGGTTGTTCTGATTCACATCACCAGGAGAAACAGCATGAAACATCTAAATTTGGCACTTTCCACGGCTGTCGCCGGCATGATTTTGTCGGGCAGCGCGCTGGCGATGCCTGGCTTCACTGAACAAGCCCCGTTCAGCAGCGTTGAAATTTGCATCGGCAAGATTTCGAAAGCGGCGAACTACGAGAATGCCGGTCGCGTGCGGCATGAAGTCGATTCGGAAGAACGTCGTGTCGGCGGCCACAAGATCAAGATCGATACGCTGGTGTTCGGCGCCGACGGATCGGAATTGATTCGTGAATACACAACCGTCTGCGCGGTTTCCTCAAAACAGGAAGCGCAGCGTTTTGTCATCCGGGAAAAAGGTATTTGAGGATGTCGACTGGCAACTGCTGGTCGTCACAGGGACAAAGTGACGACCAGCGGCAGGTGATCGGAACCCGTGCGAGGACCGGTCCTCACATCGAGTACGGAAATTGCATTTGATACCAGGACGTGGTCAATCGGGATCATTGCCAGCGGAAAAAATGTCGGCCACGATGGTCGCAAGCCAAAGCCACGCCGGGCGTCCCGGAGCCCGGTTGATTCTACGAGTTTTCGATACCCATGCCCCCACATGCTCACGTTAAAGTCGCCCGCCAGGACGACATGGCCTGACGCGTCGGCAACGAGTTCCGCCAGGCTTTCCAGTTGTGTATTGCGCGCTTCAATCAGCTGTCGACCGATCGGAATGGTCGGGTGGCTGCTGATCAGTGTCAGCGGTTCGCCGCCGTGGGTAATGCGTGCGACGATGGTTGGATAGGCCAGCGGTGGACTGTCAACATGGGAAACCGAATCGAACGCAACACGGGAATACACGGCAATCCCGAAATTGCCCTCACGCGGCTCAAGGTAAGTATGCGGATAGTCCTTAAGTAGCGTCTGCAAACCCGCTACCCAGTCTGTCGTGATCTCCTGGAGAAAAATGATATCCGGATCTTCTGCAACAACTGCCGCAATCAGTTTGTCGTAATTCCGGTTGCCCGAATAAACATTCGCGTGGAACAGTTTCAACGCTTCCGCGCCCGCCTTGTTAGTAGCGCCGCCAGAATACCAGGGAACAAGGAAACTGCCGTTGAAAACGGTGAGCGCCAGCAGCACAGCCGTCCAGGGCCAGTTGCGCAACAGGGCGAACAGCAGGGTCAGCAGCAGAGCAACCATAAAATATTGCAGACGAAAATGACTGAACAGCTCGATGAACCGGTACGGGACATCGAGTGCTGTCGGCAATGAAAACAGGATCGTCAAGACCGCGGCAACTTGCAGCAGTCCGGTCATGGCGGCTATTCGTCGATGGTCACTTCAACGATCGTCACGGTTTCCAGCGGTACATCCTGGTGGCCGGCCTTGTTGCCTGTTGCAACTGCGGCGATCGTATCGACGACGTCCATACCGCCGCTGACTTTGCCGAAGACCGCATAGCCGAAATCGCGTCCACCGTGATTCAGGAAATCGTTGTCGTTGAGGTTGATAAAAAATTGGGAAGTGGCGCTATCGACAACACCGGTGCGCGCCATCGCCAGCGTGCCTCGCGTGTTTTTCTCGCCGTTGTCCGCCTCATTCTTGATCGGGTCACGCGTTGCACGAGCTGTCATGGTTTCGTCCATGCCGCCACCCTGGATCATGAAGTTGGGAATGACGCGATGAAATATGGTGCCGTCAAAATGCTTGTCCGTAATGTACTGCCGGAAATTTTCGCAGGAGATCGGCGCTTTCTCATCGAAAAGTTCAACGCTGATGTCGCCGTGGTTGGTTTTAATGGTAATCATGATGTCTCGCTGGGTTTGGATCTCGCCTGTGTAACATTCCGACGCGCTACTGTCACGCGCGGCAGGCCGGCGAGGTCATTATGACACGCGATATCGACCCAACCGGAATCCGAGAGCAGGCTGGCCACGGCCGCCGGCTGGCTCGCGCCGTGCTCCAGCATCAGCCAGCCGTCGGGTGCCAGGATTGCCGCACATTCCGCTGCGAGAATACGGATATCGTCAAGTCCATCCGCGCCCGATGCGAGCGCGGAACGCGGCTCAAACCGCAGCGCGCAGAGTGCCTCGTCATCGTCATTAACGTACGGTGGATTGGAAACGATGAGGTGGAATTGGCGGTCCTGGACGGGCTCAGTCCAGCGACCCTCAACGAAAACCACATTGGCGAGGCTGGCTTCCCGCGCATTTCCGGCCGCGATTGCGAGTGCGTCGGCACTGATGTCGGTTGCGGTGATGTCGCACAGCGGTCGCTCCGAGGCGACGGCAATGGCGATGGCACCGCTGCCGGTGCCGAGATCCAGCACCTGCCAATTTTCATCGTGCGGAATCGTCCGCAATGCGAGGTCCACCAGCACCTCGGTTTCCGGGCGTGGTACGAGCGTTGCCGGGCTGACCTGCAACTCATGTGACCAGAATTCACGCTTTCCGGTGATGTAGGCGATGGGTTCGCCGTCCAGTCGACGCGCCAGCAGGGCCTCGAAACGCTCCTCTGCGAAGGCGTCGAGCTCGTCTTCCGGATGGGCGAACAGGTAACTGCGCGGCATATCAATGGACTGCGACAGCAGAATTTCGGCGTCGAGGCGTGCTGATTCGCTTACGTCCCCGAGGCGGGCCGTTGCACCCGCGATGGCAGCATCCAGTCTCATGTCGGTGTACACTCGCCGAAAATTTCTAATGTAACTGATGCGCCCATGAACGTGTATTCGAACATCCTCGAGATGGTTGGCGAAACGCCAATGCTCGAAGTCAAACATATTGATACCGGACCCTGCCGGCTGTTTCTGAAGCTCGAACTGATGAACCCCGGTGGGTCGATCAAGGACCGCATCGGAATTTCGATGATCGAGCGGGCAGAGCAGCGGGGCGATATCAAGCCCGGTGACACGCTGGTCGAAGCGACGGCCGGTAATACCGGCCTCGGCCTCGCGTTGGTTGCGGCGCAAAAGGGTTACCGGCTGGTCCTGGTACTACCCGACAAGATGAGCCAGGAGAAAATCTTTAACCTGCGCGCCATGGGTGCGGAGGTCGTGCTGACCCGTTCTGATGTGGGTCGCGGCCATCCCGAGTATTACCAGGATCTCGGTCGAAAGATCGCCGAGGAGCGCGGCGCCTATTTTATTAACCAGTTCGGTAACCCGGATAATCCCTACGCCCACGAATCGACAACCGGACCGGAAATCGTCAAGCAAATGAACGGCGAGCTGGATGCGATTGTTCTTGGCGTCGGCTCGAGCGGTACCGTCAGCGGTATCGGCAAATACCTGGCCGAGAATGCCCCGCAGGTCGAACTGATCCTGGCGGATCCGGTTGGCTCGGTACTCACTGATTATATTAATAAGGGTGTGCTCGGCGAGAGTGGCAGCTGGCTTGTCGAGGGTATTGGCGAGGACTTCATTCCCGACATTGCCAACTTTGACCAGGTCAGCAAGGCGTACGCGATCAGCGACGCGGAGTCGTTTGCCGCGGCGCGTGAATTGTTGAGAAAGGAGGGCGTGCTGGCCGGCTCTTCGTCAGGCACCTTGCTGTCGGCTGCGCTCAAGTATTGCCGCGAGCAGACCGAGGCGAAAACGGTCGTCACCTTTGCCTGCGATACCGGCAATAAATACCTGTCAAAGTTATTCAATGACTTCTGGATGGAAGACCAGGGCTTCATCGAACGGAAGAAATTCGGCGATCTGCGCGACCTGGTCGGGCGCCCGCATGGCGAGCGCGCGACAATCACGGTCGGGCCCAGCGACATTCTGACGACTGCGCACAATCGACTGCGCAATGCCGGTTTCTCGCAGTTGCCGGTCATGGACGAGGGCACCCTGGTCGGCGTTGTGACTGAAGATACGCTGATCCAGTTTGTCTACGGCAAGCCTGCCTTGCTGACTGCGCCGGTCGCTGACGCGATGGAGACGGCGTTTATCAAGCTCAACTACACCGAAAGCGTGAACAACCTGGTCGCGATGCTGCGTGTGCAGCCGTACGCGGCTATTATGGATGGCAATGAGTTTTTTGGCCTGATTACACGATCTGACGTACTGAACTACCTGCGCCGTCAAATCTGAGGACTAACGATGACGAGCAAGAACAAGAAGTACGCATTCGCGACGCGCAGTATTCACGCGGGACAGGAACCGGACCCGTCAACCGGCGCGATTATGCAACCGATTTATGCAACGTCGACCTACGTACAGTCGAGTCCCGGTGTGCACCAGGGCTACGAGTACTCGCGCACGCAAAACCCGACGCGTATGGCCTACGAACGCTGTGTTGCCGATCTGGAATCGGGCACGCACGGTTTCGCGTTTGCCTCCGGCATGGCGGCGACCGGGACCTTGCTGGAGCTTATCGACACGGGCAGTCATGTGCTCGCCATGGATGACTTGTACGGCGGCACCCGACGCCTGTTCGCGCGCGTACGCGAACGCAGTGCCGGGCTCACGTTCAGCTTCGTCGACATGACGGACCTGGACAAATTTGAAGCGGCATTCACGGCCTACACGAAAATGGTCTGGCTCGAAACGCCGACAAACCCGTTGCTTAAAATTGTCGATCTGGAAGCGGTTGTGGCAATCGCCAAATTGCACAATGTGATTGTCGTTGTCGACAACACGTTCGCGACACCGGCCTTGCAACGCCCGCTGGAATTTGGCGCCGATATCGTTATGCATTCGGCTACAAAATTCATCAACGGCCATTCCGATATGGTCGGCGGGGTTGCGGTAACGGCTGACGCCGAGTTGGCTGAGCGCATCGGCTTTTTGCAAAATTCTGTTGGCGCTGTCTCCGGACCGTTCGACAGTTTCCTCGCATTGCGCGGTCTCAAAACGCTCGATGTTCGCATGCAATGTCATTGCGCCAGTTCGATGGCCATCGCGGAATGGCTGGAGAGCGACGACCGCGTTGACCGCGTCTTGTATCCCGGTTTGCCGTCGCATCCACAATTCGAGCTGGCGACAAAGCAGATGAGTGGCTATGGCGGTATCGTCACGTTCTTCATCAAAGGGGATGTCGAGAGTGCGCGGCGATTCCTGGAACGCTGCGAGATATTTGCGCTGGCGGAAAGCCTGGGTGGCGTCGAAAGCCTGGTCAATCATCCAGCAATCATGACGCATGCCAGCGTGCCCGCTGAAGTGCGCGCCAAGCTTGGCATCAGTGATCAGCTCATTCGATTGTCTGTCGGCATCGAAGCCCTTGATGATCTTATCGCGGATATCGACCAGGCGTTGGGTTGATCAGGCGCCCAGCGCTGCCAGCTGATCCGCCTGGTATTCGTTAGTCAACGGGTCGATAACCTGGTCAAGATCGCCTTCGATAATTTCATCGAGTTTATACAGCGTCAGGTTGATGCGGTGGTCCGTGACGCGCCCCTGCGGATAGTTGTAGGTCCGAATACGTTCACTTCGATCGCCGGAGCCAACCAGCAGACGGCGCTTTTCGGCATGTTCCGCTTCCTGCGCTGCCACCTGTGTATCGAGCAGTCGGGCTTGTAGCAATGACATGGCGCGAGCCCGATTCTTGTGCTGCGAACGTTCGTCCTGGCATTCAACCACGATGCCGCTCGGCAGGTGAGTGAGCCGCACCGCCGAGTCCGTTTTGTTGACGTGCTGGCCACCGGCGCCGGACGCGCGGTAGGTATCAACGCGCAGGTCGGATGGATTGATTTCGATTGCCTCAACTTCATCTGGCTCCGGCAACACGGCAACCGTACAGGCTGATGTATGAATGCGACCTTGCGATTCGGTTGCGGGAACGCGTTGTACGCGATGTGCGCCGGACTCGAACTTCAGTTTCGCGTAGATGCTGTTGCCTGTAACGCGGCTGATGATTTCCTTGTAACCGCCATGCTCACCTTCGCGGGCAGTGATGACTTCGATTTTCCAGCCGACGGTTTCGGCGTAGCGCGAGTACATGCGAAACAGGTCGCCCGCAAAAATCGCGGCTTCGTCGCCGCCGGTACCGGCTCGGATCTCAAGAAACACGTTCGCATCGTCATGCGGATCCGGCGGAATCAGGGATTTCTGCAGCTCAAGAATCAGCGACTCGCGACGTTCGCTCAAGGGCCCGAGTTCGTCCTCGCCCATCTCGCGAATATCGGGGTCCGCATCATTCAGCATTTCCTCGGTCGAGGAAATTTCCTTGCTGAGAGACTGGAACTCGTTGAACAACTTGACGACGGGTTCAACGCGCGCGTATTCCTTTGACAGGTTGCGAAACTGGTCCTGGTTAGAGATGACGTCCGGGTCGGCCAGCAAACCGGCGATTTCTTCGAATCGCTCACTGACGGATTCGAGTTTGGCGCGGATAGAGTCTTTCACGGGCTACGCCTTCTCGTCCTTATCAAGCTTGAACAACGTGCGCGCCGCTTGAATCATCGATTTGTCGGATTCCTCACCCGCTTTGCGCAAGGCGATACTGGGATTATGCAGCAGTTTCTTCATCAATGCCGCCGTCGCAAACTCGATCGCGCCCTCCGCTGTCTCACCCCTGGCAATCCGGCGCAGTGCAAGTGAATTAACTTCCTCACGGATACGTTCGCTTTGCTCACGCAGTGCCGCGATCATCGGAACCGCCTGTCTCGATCGCTCGATAGTCAGGTAGCGCTGAATTTCTTCGTCGAGCAGTTTGTGGGCCTCGACCGCTGCCGATTCTCGATTGCCCTGACCTTCCTGGATCACCCGGTCGAGGTCATCGATGCTGTACAGGTAAACATCTTCCAGGTCGCCGACGCCTTCTTCGATGTCTCGCGGCACGGCGATATCGACTGCAAAGATCGGCTTGCGTTTGCGAACCCGGATCGCCTCCTGCATGTGTTGCAGCAGGATGACCGGCTCCGGGCTGGCTGTCGAGCTGATAAGAATATCGGCCTCCGGCAAGGTACCGGCGATTTCGGACAAGGGCAGGGCGAAGCCGCCAAAATGACCCGCGAGCTCACGAGCGCGTTCGACACTGCGGTTTGCCACGAACAGCCGGCCGATGCCCCGGCTGGACAGGTGACGGGCCAGCAGCTCCACGGTCTCCCCGGCACCCACCAGGACTGCGGTGTGCTTTGTAAAGCCTGCGAAAAACTGGTTTGCCAGGCTGACGGCTGCCGATGCGACCGAAACCGGGCTCGCACCGATCGCGGTATCGGTGCGAATTTTTTTCGCGACCGAAAAACTGTGCTGCAAAAGCCGCCCGAGTTGCGGGCCGATCGTTCTTGCGCCTTGTGCTGCGCGATAGGCGTCTTTGAGCTGTCCCAGGATCTGCGGCTCACCAAGGATCATGGAGTCCAGGCCACAGGCGACGCGGAACAGGTGACGAATCGCCTCATCCCCGTCCAGGGTGAACAAAGACTCGCCAAATGACTGGTCAAGGGCCCGGTCGCTGTGAAGCCAGTCCCGCAGGCGCGCACCGCCGTCATCGTCGGCAAAGACATAAAATTCCGTGCGGTTGCAGGTCGACAGCAGGACCACCTCATCCACGCCGTCAAGCGCGCTGAGGCTAAGCAGGGCACGCGCGACGTCGTCACCCGCGAACACAACTTGCTCGCGAATTTCGACAGGTGCCGTGTTATGGTTCAGCCCGAGTATTTGCAGCGGCATAACGTCTATTGGCGGCGCCGAATTGGCACCGGAGAATTACGAAGTTCGTATCATAAGCGAACTGAACCGCCAGTTCCCTGTCTCTGTAATAAACGGACGAATTATTTATGCATGACACTCTTTGGCGGCGGCCGGTCAATTCACTGGTTACGCTGCTCACCCTGGCGATGACGTTCCATTCCGCGGCTGTTCAGGCCGACGAGACGAACACTTCGGATGCGAGCGCGCACATCCTGCAGGCGGAAATCGCCCTGCAACGCGATGAATACCTGAAGGCGACCACGGAATACCGAAAAGCGGCTGAATTGAGCGACAGCGTTGAGCTGGCGCGCAAGGCGACGCGAATGGGCTTTTCCTACGGTTTCAACGACGAAGCCCTGCTGGCCGCCATTCGCTGGCAAAAACTCGACAGCGAAAGCGAAGAGGCGCGCGCGTTTCTCGGCCAGATCTACTTCCGCGTCGATGACCTGCGCAATGCGCGACGCCAGTTCGAGAAGCTCATCAAGGCGGGCCCCGAGGATCCGGGTACGCGGCTGTTGTCGCTGGTGTCCTATCTCTCCGAAGAGGGCATGCCGGAACGGGCCGATGAACTGGTTCGGACATTGGCCAAACCGTACAAAGACTCGGCCAAGGCGCATTATGCCGTCGCCGTGATGGCGTTGCGCGCCGGCGATTCGGAATACGCCAGGCAACGCGCCAGTGAGGCGATCAAGATCGATCCGGACTTCACGCGGCCGCGATTGCTGTACGCGCGGGCCCTGATGTTCGACGGCGAGTCCGAAAAGGCGATCGAATACCTTGCGCACCTGATTGGCGATAGTCCGCAACCCGATCCGGACGCGCGCATGGAACTTGCGCTGATGTACATGCTGTCCGGCAGGGACGACGACGCATTGAGCCAGGTCAACCAGGTCCTGCTGGAACAATCGGGCCGGCTCGACGCGCTACGGCTCATGGCGATCATCAATTTCCGCCTGGAGCGACTGGATGCGGCGTGGGACGATTTTCAGGACCTGCTGGCGTCCGGGCAATACCGTATGGACGCCTTGTTTTATCTCGGACGAATAGCCGACTATCGTGAGCAGTATGAACGCGCTGTTCGCCTCTACCGGGAGGTTCGCTACGGGTCGAATACGATGTTCTCGCAGCGCCGGGCCAGCGCATTGCTGGCGCATCAGCTTGACGACGTTGAAGGCGCGTTCAACTTGCTCGAGGAATTCGCCGAGGCATCGCCGGACAATGCAGTCGATGTTGTCACGCTGAAAGCGCAGCTGCTGGTGTCACTGGAACGCTACGAAGAGGCGCTCGAACTCTATGACAAGTCCATCGAATATCGTCCCGACAATGAAAACCTGGTGCTCGGGCGTTGCGACCTGTTGCTTCGCACCGGTCGCCTGGATGACGCCATTGCTGAATACCGCCGGGCTCTGAAGCGCTGGCCGGATAGCGCTTTGACCCTGAACGCACTGGGATACACGCTGGCGGACAGGACCGACCAATACGCCGAAGCTGAAAAACTGATACGCAAAGCGCTAAGCCTTGACCCGGAAAACCCGGCCATTATCGACAGCTTCGGCTGGGTGCTCTACAAGCTGGGCGATCTTGAAGGCGGCCTTGAGCAACTCAACATCGCCTACGAGCGCTTTAGCGATCATGAAGTGGCCGCGCATATCATCGAGGTCCTGGCCGAACTGGGCCGCGACGACGAGGCACTCGCCATGCTGGCGTCGGCTGAAGCGAAAACGCCCGACAGTAAACTGTTGCAGGATGTTCGTGCTCGCTACTTTGACGACAAGCCCTGACGTCCGGTCAGCGCAGGCCGCATATCTTGGCCTGGTCGTCCTGGTGCTGTCGGGCTGTGCGGCAACACGTCCGGGTATTGATCTGCCGGATATCTCTGCCTGGGAGCAGCGGCGGGCGGTGCTCGGCACGATGGCCAACTGGGAGTTCAAGGGCCGTATAGCTGTGAAAACGGGCGATGACGGCTTTAATGGCAAGTTCGACTGGACCCAGACCGGCGACGATTTTTTTGCCACGGTTGGCGGACCGCTGGGTATCGGCACGGTTCGAATCGAAGGTGACGATCGGGTCATTGTGTTAACTGACAAGGATGGTGTCAGGACTGTCCTGGTCGATCCGGAGGCCGAGCTCCTGTTTCGGTACGGTTGGACAATTCCGGTCGCCAGCCTGCGTTACTGGGCGCTGGGCATTCCGGACCCGTCCATGCCGGCCGCGACTGAGTTCGATGACGCGGGGCAACTGGTGCGTATCGACCAGAGCCAGTGGGAAGTGCAAATCTCGCGCTATCGCGAGGCTGCCGGGCAGCAAATGCCGCGCACACTGACAGCGACGAACCCGGATACGCGTGTACGAATGGTCATCGACCGCTGGAATTTCTTCGAGCGTTGACAGTGACGGGGCCGGACAGCACACTACGCCCCGAAATTCCTATTGAACATCCTTGTTGGGGCGTAGCCAAGTGGTAAGGCATCGGGTTTTGATCCCGTGTACCGCAGGTTCGAATCCTGCCGCCCCAGCCAACTCACACGAAAGGGGACATCGTGGAACTGGCAACAATGGCGGTATTTTCGGGAAACGCCCACCCGCAGCTGGCACAGGATATCGTCCGATGCCTTCGTATTCCGCTAGCCCGTGCCCACGTCGGTCGATTCTCTGACGGTGAATTCAATATCGAGATTCTCGAGAATATTCGGGGTCGCGAAACGTTCATCGTGCAGCCGACCTGCCCACCGGCGGCTGAAAACCTGATGGAATTACTGGTGATGGTGGATGCGGCCCGTCGCGCCTCGGCCGAATCGATCACCGCGGTCGTGCCGTATTTCGGCTTTGCCCGCCAGGACCGTCGACCGCGGTCATCGCGTGTGCCCATTACCGCGAAACTCGTCGCAAAGATGTTTGCCGCGGCCGGGGTTGACCGGGTGCTGACGGTCGACCTGCACGCCGATCAAATCCAGGGATTCTTCGATATTGCCGTCGACAACGTCTACGCATCGCCATTGTTGCTGGGGGATGTCTGGAAACACAAATACCGCGACATGGTGGTTGTCTCACCGGACGTCGGTGGCGTCGTTCGCGCACGTGCGCTGGCCAAGCGCCTCGGTGACGCCGATCTTGTCATTATCGACAAACGCCGCGACAGGGCGAATCAATCCGAGGTGATGAATATCATCGGTGAGGTCGAAGACAAGAACTGCGTGATGATCGATGACATGGTGGATACGGCGGGCACGTTGTGTCACGCGGCGCGTGCACTCAACGAGCACGGTGCCGCGAGCGTGGCTGCCTACATTACGCACCCGGTCCTGTCGGGCCCCGCGGTCAGCCGCATTACCGAATCTTTTCTGGATGAAGTCGTTGTCACTGACACCATTCCGTTGAATGCCGAGGCCCAGGCCTGCGCCAAGATCCGCCAGCTTTCGACGGCTGAGCTGCTGGCCGAGACGATGCGACGAATCTCTGACGACGAGTCCGTCAGCTCGCTCTACGTCGACTGAGACGTATTCCTTGTAAAGGACCCTGCCCCCGGTTAATATGCGCGCCCGTGCGTGGATTGGTCGCGATTCACGTGTTTTTAATGTCTGGAATTAATCCAGCAAAATCAATCAGATAGTGGAGAATAGTCATGAGTGACGATTTCGATCTGGTTGCAGAAATCCGCGAAGATCAGGGGAAAGGTGCGAGCCGCCGCCTGCGTCATCAGGGAAAAGTTCCTGCAATCATCTACGGTGCCGGGCGTCCGCCGCGTGCACTGCAATTTGACCAGAACAAGGTCTTGATTCAGCTTGAGAACGAGTCGTTCTATTCAAGCGTCCTGAACATCAAGGTTGGCGACAAGAGCCAGGCAGCGATCCTGAAGGACCTGCAGCGGCACCCCGCCAAGCCGATCATCATGCACATGGATTTCCAGCGTATCGTTGATGACGTTGAAATTCGAATGAATGTTCCGCTGCACTTCATCGGCGAAGAGACTGCCCCGGGCGTCAAACAGGCCGGCGGTAAGATGGCGCGCCTGATGAATGACGTCGAAGTTCAATGTTTGCCCAAGCACTTGCCGGAATACCTCGAAGTCGACGTATCCAAAATGGAGCTTGACGACATGTTGCACCTCTCCGACATCCCGTTGCCGTCAGGAGTGGAAATTCCCGAGCTGGCCCAGGGCGAAGAGCACGATCATGCTGTCGTCGCCATTCACATTATCAAGGCCGCACCGGTCGAAGAGGATGCTGCCGAGGCGGGCGAAGCAGACGAAGCGGCTGCTGCACCTGCAGCGGACGACGAGTCCAGCGACGACTGAGCCGGATTCCAGAGAACGCGAAAAGACCGCCACCCGGCGGTCTTTTTGTTTAAGATTGCCACCCCATGTCCAAGACAATTCGCATCATCGCAGGCCTTGGCAACCCCGAGGAAAAATACGAGCGTACGCTGCACAACGCAGGCTTCTGGTTTGTGGACGCGCTGGCGCGAAAATACGGCGGCAGCTTTCGCTATGACAAGAAGTTCGATGCGGACTACTGCCGGATCAAATTGCATGGCGAAGATGTCTGGCTCGTCAAGCCACAGAGCTACATGAATTTAAGCGGCGGCCCGATTCGAAGCGTGATGGATTACTATCGCCTGACTGTCGAGGAACTGCTGGTTGCCCACGATGAGATTGATTTGCCGCCGGGCACAACGCGCCTGAAGAAGGGTGGTGGCCACGGCGGTCACAACGGGCTTCGCGACATCATCCAGCATTGCGGCGCCGAGTTTGTGCGCCTGCGACTGGGCGTTGGCCACCCGGGCGAGAAAAGCCAGGTGACCAACTACGTACTGAAGCGCGGCTCGGCCGATGTCGAGCGCGCAATCGAAGATAATATCGCCGACGCGATGGCGGTTATGCCGTTGCTGATCGAAGACGGCCTGAATGCGGCCACCAAAGCGCTTCACACAAGAGAAAAATAATGGCAATAACCTGTGGCATCGTCGGCCTGCCGAACGTGGGCAAATCCACCCTGTTCAACGCGCTGACCGCGGCGGAGATCGCGGCGGAAAACTATCCCTTCTGCACGATTGAGCCGAACGTCGGTGTTGTGCCCGTTCCGGATCCACGACTCGCCGTACTCGCGGGAATCGTCAAGCCGCAAAAAATACTGCCGACGACCATGGAGTTCGTTGATATCGCCGGGCTGGTCGCCGGCGCGTCAAAAGGCGAGGGCCTCGGCAACCAGTTTCTTGCAAACATTCGCGAAACCAAGGCGATTGCCCATGTTGTGCGGTGTTTCGAGAACGACGATGTGACGCATGTTGCCGGCAAGATCGATCCGATCGATGACATTGAGACAATCAATACCGAGCTGGCACTGGCCGACCTTGAATCGGTCGAGCGTCAACTCGACAAGGCGACGCGAACGGCGAAGACGGGGCAGAAAGATGCGATCGCTTATCGTGATGCACTTGCTGGCATCAAGGCACACCTGGATGCCGGTTTGCCGGTTCGTTCACTGCAAAAGAGCGATCTGCAAAAAGAGATTCTCCGCAGTGTGCACCTGATTACGGCCAAGCCGGTCATGTACGTTGCCAATGTCGACGAGGGCGGGTTCGAAAACAACCCGCATCTTGATGCCGTGCGTGATTATGCTGCGAAAGATGGCGCCGAGGTCGTCGCCATTTGCGCGGCCATCGAGGCCGAGATCGCGTTGCTGGACGAGGCCGACAAGGCGGATTTCCTGGCAGACCTGGGCTTCGAAGAACCCGGACTAAATCGCGTCATTCGTCATGGCTACGCAATGCTGGGATTGCAGACGTATTTCACGGCCGGTGTAAAAGAAGTTCGAGCCTGGACGACGAAAGTCGGCGCGACTGCTCCGCAGGCGGCAGGCGAGATTCACACGGATTTCGAGAAAGGATTTATTCGTGCCGAGGTCATCGCCTACGACGACTTCGTCAAGGGTAACGGCGAGCACGGTGCGAAGGAAGCGGGACGCCTGCGACTCGAAGGCAAGGAATACATCGTCCAGGAAGGCGATGTCATGCACTTTCGATTCAATGTTTAGTGCCGATGCTCGGCAACGACCAGTTGTAGATAATACCTAGCGCACGAACGGCAAATCCGGCGGCGACGGCAATGGCCAAAGCCGGTCCCGGTGTGAGGTCAAAATGCTCGGCGGCCACCAGCGTGCCACCGGCTACGAATGCAGCCGTGGCATAAATCTCGTTCGACAGAATCAGCGGGATCTCCGTGCAGATCATGTCGCGGATCATGCCGCCGGTAACGGCAGTCGTTACACCAAGCATCACGGCGACGACCGGTCCGGTGCCGTGTTCGAGGCTGATTTTTGTACCGAGCGCCGCGAACAGGGCCAGGCCCATCGCGTCCATCCAGATCAGCACCCTTTGCCGTGAGCCGACCTTGTAAGGTGCAAAAAATACGATGATTGCAGAGATGATCGCGACAGTGACATAACGACTGTCCTCGATCCAGAATACCGGTGTTCTGCCGATAACCAGGTCCCGGATCGTGCCGCCACCGATCGCGGGCATCAGCGCTAATACACAGAAACCAAAAATGTCCATTCGCTTTCGGGACGCGGCCAGGGCACCACTGATCGCGAATGCGGCAGTGCCAAGCATTTCGAGAAAATAGATAAAGGTCAGGTTCATCTGGCGACTGTACCCGATTTTGTCACCGGATTCGGCCAGATTTGGTAGGCTTCCGGAATGCAAAGCAAAGGCTTTAACAGGAGTCATTTAATGAAGTATTTCAATGCTTGCTGGCTGACCATCGCGGTGTCAGTGCTGGCTGCCTGTAGCGGCAGTAATGAACCGGAGCTTAAGTCCGGGGTGCACCTCGATGCACTGGACACCGCCACGCGCCCACAGGATGATTTCTACCAGTTTGCCAACGGTGGCTGGCTCGACAGCACCGAGATTCCCGAAATTTACTCCGGTTATACCGTCTACCACGAGGTCAGCGAGCGCGTTGAAGACGGGTTGCGGACGATTGTCGAGAATGCCGCGAATGGCTCGAACGAGCCCGGCAGCGAAGCACAGAAAGTTGGTGATCTCTACAGCAGCTTCATGGACATTGATGCGATCAATGCACAGGGCATTGAACCATTGAAGCCGCGACTCACGGCAATTGAAGACATCGATTCCATCGAGTCGCTGACGACGACGATGGCAACGTTGCTTCGAAGTGGAATTGCCGTTCCGTATCGCATTCAGATATACCCGGCACTTGAAGATTCGTCGCAGTACACGGTTTATGTCAATCAAAGCGGTATCACCATGCCGAATCGGGATTATTACCTGCAGGTCGACAACGAAAACTTTGCAGAAGCGCGTGCAGGACTTCGTCCGTACATTGCCGCGATGCTGGCAAGAAGTGGCATGGACGCGGAGGCGGCGGCGAAAGCGGCAGAGAGTGTTTATGCACTGGAAGCGGCGATTGCGACGGTGCAGTGGGACTCGGTCAGGAACCGCGACCCGCAACAAATCAACAACCCTTACGCGATGGACGAGCTCCCGGAACTGGGCACCAATATGCACTGGGGTGAGAGTTTCGCGGCACTTGGCATTGACGGGGAAGAACAGGTCATCATCGAACAGCCAAGTTACTTCGAAGCGCTTGACGGGCTACTGACTGATATCTCGCTGAATACCTGGAAGCAGTACCTGGCATTCAGAGTTCTGGATGCCTCGGGGCAGTATCTTGATGAGACGACAGCAGCGATTCGCTTCGACTATCGCAATCGCATCCTGTACGGCCAAAAGGAACCGGAGCCGCGCTGGAAGCAGGGTGTTGCGATCGTTGACAGACTGATCGGTGAGGCGGTTGGCAAATTGTACGTGGCCGAATATTTTCCGCCCGAAGCAAAAGCGAAAATGCAGGAGCTTGTCGACAATGTGATCGCAACGTTCGATGAGAGCCTCGATGACCTGGAGTGGATGAGCCCGGAGACACGCATCAAGTCAAAGGACAAGCTCGCAAAATTTATACCGAAGATCGGCTATCCCGACGAGTGGCGTGACTACTCAGCAATGAAGATTGTTGCGGGTGACAATTTCGGCAACATCAGCCGTGCAATCGCCTGGGACTACGAGCGCGATCTCGCGAAACTCGGGACCACCGTCGACAACAAGGAATGGGGCATGACGCCGCAGACAGTGAACGCCTATTACGATCCGTCGAAGAATGAAATCGTGTTTCCGGCGGCGCGATTGCAGCCGCCGTTCTTCCAGTTGAACGCAGACGATGCCATCAACTATGGCGCGGTCGGCGGCGTGATCGGTCACGAGATCAGCCACGGCTTTGACGATTCGGGCAGCCAGTTCGACGGCGATGGCAACCTGGTGAACTGGTGGACGGAGCGGGATCGCGAGGCTTTTGAAGAAAAGACCAGGGTACTTGTCTCTCAATACGAGAAATTTTCACCGGTTGAAGGGATGCACGTAAACGGTGAGCTGACGCTCGGTGAGAACATCGGCGACCTGTCGGGCATCGCGATGGCTTATCGAGCTTATATCCGCAGCCTGGATGGACAGGAAGCGCCGGTTATCGACGGTTTCACCGGCCCGCAACGTTTCTTCATCGGCTATGCGATGTCGCGAAAGGGCAAGTACCGCGATGCGGCAATCATCAACCGGCTCGCGTCGGACACTCATTCGCCGCTTGAATTCCGCGTCAATGGGCCATACCCCAATATTGACGCCTTCCATGAGGCCTTTGGCACCCAGGAAGGCGATGGCATGTGGCTGGCCCCCGAAGACCGGGTTCGCATTTGGTAGAGAGGCGGCCGATTGCCTTGACAGTGGTCGGCAGCAACTGGACAATCTGCGGCCCAAATTGGTGATGTAGCTCAGTTGGTTAGAGCGACGGACTCATAACCCGTAGGTCGGTGGTTCAAATCCACCCTTCACCACCAAGTTCAAAATAGCCCTGCTAATCAAATGGTTAGCGGGGTTTTTTGGTGGTGGATTATGGGACCGAATTGCAGCCGCCCAGGTGTCTAAGACTAATGTCAACCGTGGCATGGACGCGTGCGAAGCAATGCAAGGCTTGCTAGAACAGTCCTTTGGCGTCTTAAGCTAGCAACTAACACCCACGTGTATTGATCATCGAAAACACGGGGTACCGATGAAACTACGGGGCACTTTCGGGGCAGTTCAGTAATGAATCGATGCGGGAAACTAACCGTTAAAAAGGAGCTTTAAAATGAAGAAAGAAGTAATTGGTGGTTCGAATATTCTAGGACTTCCCTATTCAAAAGCAATTCGGGCCGGTGATTTCGTTTATGTTTCCGGCCAAGTCGGGTTTGATGAAGACGGCAAGTTAGTCAATGGTGGAATCGAAGCACAGACTCGTCAAACCTTGCACAATATTGAAACTATATTAGGCCTATCCGGATGCACGTTGGAAACCGTGATTAAGGTCAACGTCTGGCTCGATGATGCTCGGGATTTCGGCCGGTTCAATGCGATCTACGGAGCGATATTTTCCAATGATCCACCCGCTCGCTCGACAGTCGTGTCAGAGCTAGTAATAGATGCCAAGGTTGAAATTGAATGCATCGCGTATGACCCGCAGAGTGGCCCAGTGAAACAGTGATGGTTATTCAATTGATCGCCCTCTGTGTCACCCACGTTGGCTTGCATTTGTGGGGGTGTTCTTGACCTCGTATCCGGCCGTCATATTTCAATATTCGTCGTTCCCAACCTTATTTGACCAATCAGGGGTGTGTCCGTCTCGCCGTATAATCGGATAGTCGCTTAATGGTGGCATAAAATTGACAAGGACTGCTCTGTTGGTTCCGGACGCATTCCGGCTTCCCATAAACCTGTGAGCAAGGATCTCTCTCCTGCCGCATCTAAATCTACTGTAGGAAAGTTGATCGCGTCTTCTCATGAAAGCAGCCGACAGCACAACGGGAGTTGACTGGATACAAACTATAACGTTAAAGTTCACGTAACGAAGGCGCCTTTTGGCGCCGACGTCTTCTAAAGCACTGCTTTCACGGACACTACATTTTGCGAAAAGGGACAAGAAAATCGTGGCGCGACAAAGTGCTTGTAGGGGAGTGCGATTTGGCGATAAATCGTGTAGGCCCGGCAGGCGTTTACGTTAACCCCGTACGACAATGCGTCATTGACGAGTCGAAGCTGTCTAGACCAATGGCTTGCGAATTGAGGCTCAGCAACGCTGCGGCACTAATTGGCATAGCTTAACTTGAAGGAGTCACCGCACATCGATGCATCAAAGGAATCGTTAGTAACAACTGAGATGTTGGTTGCAATGTTCCGAGAGTTCATCGAAGACGATTCCGTCGTGTCCGATGCGGATTCAAAGCGACCGTTTGAGTGTGATGGTCTGTCTGTCTACAAACAAATGCCACGATTGGTCATCTTGCCGGGGTCGACGGAAGAGGTTCGCAAAGCAATGCGACTTTGCGATCAATTGCATCTTCCAGTTGTGGTCCGAGGAGCTGGAACTGGGTTGTCTGGCGGAGCGTTACCACATCCGGATGGTGTGCTAATTTCTTTGACGCGACTATCAAGCATCCTCGAGATTGATGCGGAGGCTAGGTTGGCGCGTGTCCAACCTGGCGTTCGAAACCTCCAGATCAGTGAGGCATGCGACCACTTTGGGCTGTTCTATGCGCCGGACCCATCATCCCAAATTGCTTGTTCAATTGGCGGAAATGTTGCAGAAAATGCGGGTGGAGTGCACTGCCTCAAGTATGGACTAACCGTTCACAATGTATTGCAGTTAACGTTCGTCACCGTCGAAGGTGAAAAAATTACAGTGGGGACCGAGGGCCTGGATAGCGCTGGTCCGGATCTGATGGCATTGATGATTGGTTCCGAAGGGTTGCTTGGAGTCGTCACCGAAATTACTGTCAAGCTGCTGCCAAAACCGTCACATTGCCAGATTGTTCTGGCGTCGTTTGAGGAAATCAAACCTGCTGGCGACGCCGTAAGTGCTGTAATCGCGGCGGGAATAAGTCCTGCCGGCTTCGAAATGATGGACAGCAATGCCGTCCGGGCGGCCGAGGATTTTGCCCATGCTGGATATGACACGACTGCTGCCGCGCTGCTGCTTTGTGAGCTGGATGGTACAGACGATGAAGTTCATGACGGCATTGAAAAGGTCGCACGAATTTTCGAGCAGCACGGTGCGATTACAATTCGAGTATCACAAGATGAGGCGGAAAGAACCCTGTACTGGAAGGGAAGAAAATCGGCATTTCCGGCGATCGGACGAATCTCACCGGACTATTACTGCATGGATGGCACGATTCCCCGACGGATGTTGTCGCGTGTTTTAGGCGGGATCAGCCAGCTTTCCTCCGAATTCGGACTTCGCGTCGCCAACGTCTTTCATGCTGGCGATGGCAACATGCATCCGCTAATTTTATTCGATGAAAGCAAACCTGGTGAACTGGAGAAAGCAGAAGCATTCGGTGCCAGGATCCTTGAGTTGTGTGTCGAGGTTGGGGGTAGTATCACGGGCGAGCACGGCGTGGGAGTTGAAAAAATTCGGCAGATGCGGATTCAGTTTGATGATGACGAGTTGTCACAGCTGAATGCGATCAAAGATGCGTTGGACCCGAAAGGACTACTTAACCCCGGCAAAGGAGTGCCAACGCTGAATCGTTGTCAGGAGTATCGGGCGCTTTGAGTAAGCTATTGCAACTGCAAGATCAAGTTCGCAGCGCAGTATCCGATGCGGAGCCATTGCGAATTGTTGGCGGAAATAGCAAAGAAAACCTGGGGCGCGAGCTTGTCGGTACGCCGATCAACTTAGGTGCTTTCGCCGGTGTGGTTGATTATCAACCGACCGAGCTGATGATCACAGTTCGCGCCGGCACTACGCTATCGGACCTTCGGGCGGTATTGGCAGAAGAAAACCAGATGCTCGCGAGTGAGTCGCGGGAGTACGATGGCAAGGCAACAATTGGCGGTACCCTTGCATGCAATCAGTCCGGTCCATCGCGCCCTTGGCGCGGGTCAATTCGCGATCATGTTTTAGGGGTTCGACTAATCAACGGCAAAGCCGAACATCTGCGATTCGGCGGCCAGGTTATGAAGAATGTTGCCGGCTACGACGTGTCGCGACTACAAGCAGGTGCCATGGGAACGCTTGGGCTCGTGACGGAAGTCTCGCTAAAAGTCGTACCACGACCGGATGCTTCGATAAGTATCAGGCGGCCAATCGATGCGAGCGGCTCAATTAAGGCAATGAATGAGATTTGCAGCACGCCAATACCATTGACGGGTGCTTGTTGGTACGACGGTAACATGTACATTCGACTGTCTGGTGCGTATGAGACCATCAAATCATTGGCAATGCGGCTGGACGGTGAGATTCTTACGAACTGCTCCGAGTTCTGGACGCAACTGCGGGATCAATCCTTGCCATTTTTCGACACAACTAGTGAATTGTGGCGATTCTCTATCCGTCCCAACTCATCGCATATGATGCCGAACGGCGATTGGCTCATTGACTGGTGCGGTGCGCAACGATGGCTAGCAGGCAAGTACGACCTCGATGAAATGGAGAGCAGCTCGAAAAGGTTCGGAGGCGAAGTCAGCCGACACCAGGCAGTCGATCGCAAAGCCGAGGTGTTTCCGTCAATCTCCGAGGCCAAAAAAATGTTTCTTACGCGTATAAAAAATTCATTCGATCCAGCGGGCGTGTTCAATCCGGGTCGCTTGTATTCCTGGATGTAAGTGGTGTTGGTATGCGTGTAAATCTGCATCCGCAGTTCGGTGAGTCTCCAGCGGCCCAAGAAGCTGCCGATATTACTCAGAGCTGCGTCCATTGCGGTTTCTGTAATGCAACCTGTCCGACGTATCAGGATTCGTTTGACGAGCGTGATGGCCCGCGGGGTCGAATTTATTTGATTAAGCATATGCTGGAAACGGGCCGGGCTGGTACGGCGACTCGAACTCACCTCGATCGCTGTCTCACTTGTCGTGCGTGCGAAACAACCTGCCCATCCGGCGTTAAGTATGGCCGACTGGCAGACATCGGACGCGAAATGGTTGACAACATTGCTGACCGATCGATCGTACAGAGGTTAGTACGGTCAGCACTCTCATGGACTTTCCCTTTTCCACAACGCGTAAGAGTGATTCTTTGGTTGGGACGGCTATTCTCCCCAGTATTGCCACAATCGCTCCGCCGGAATATTCCACCGGTCCAAACGGAATTGATTGAGCCGAAAAAAACGCCAGTGCTGAGCCGCAGAATGATTGTTCTTGGAGGTTGCGTTCAAGCTGTTGCTACACCGAATACAAATACTGTGGCTCGGCGTGTTCTGCGCCGCCTCGGGATCGACTTGGTCGAAGCGAAATCGGCTGGCTGTTGCGGGGCCGTTAGTTACCACCTTGGCGCGCAAGACGCGGGACTCGATTTCATGCGCCGAAATATTGATGCATGGTGGCCAAACATTGAGGAGGGCGCTGAGGCGATCGTAACGACAGCATCTGGCTGTGGCGTGATAGTTAAAGACTATGCTCAGTTGCTGAAAGACGACCCGATCTATTCGGAGAAGGCCCGTCGCATCAGCGGTTTGACAAGAGATATTTCTGAAATACTCGACCAAGAGGATCTGAGTAAATTGAAGGATGTGACAGCCACCCACCGCACAGCCGTCCATTGTCCCTGTACGTTGATCCACGGACAAAACCTGGACGGATGTGTTGAGCGAATCCTCGAGAAAGCCGGCATTCCATTGGCAAAAGTATCGGAGGGGCATCTTTGCTGTGGTTCGGCAGGGACCTACTCGTTGTTACAGCCCGAAATCAGTCAGCGACTGCGGCAACGGAAACTGGACGCATTGTTAGTGGACGAACCGCAACAAATCGTAACTTCAAATGTTGGCTGCCAGCTGCATCTCGGGGCCATATCTGACGTTCCGGTGAGGCATTGGATTGAGCTGCTCGACTCGAGTCATCAGTCAGAATGAATGGATCTCTGCGCTCAGCAAAAGTAGAAGAAAAAAACTATGGTTTCACGGTTAAGATCGGTTAGTTCGGAGAGTTAGTGCGGGATCATGAAAATTACGGGAATTAAAACGCTGGTATGCCATGCGCGCATGCGCAACTGGATATTCGTCAAAGTTGAAACTGATCAACCGGGTCTGGTTGGTTGGGGCGAAGCAACGCTGGAGTGGCACACGCGGTCAGTGGTTGGCGCCATTGAAGATATGGCGGAGCTTCTGATCGGTGAGGATCCGACACGTGTCGAATACCTGTGGCAGTCGATGTTCAGGCAACACTTCTGGCACGGTTCCGGGATAGTACGGTCGACAGCGATATCCGGCATCGATATAGCATTGTGGGACTTGGTCGGAAAAGTACACGACGTCCCTTGTCACCGGCTATGGGGAGGGCCGGTTCGCAATTACGTTCGGCTTTACTGTCACCTTGGCGGTGGCCGAATGGAAGACTTCTACGAGACGCCAGCCGATAACGCGAAGCGTTTTGGTGAGCTCGCGGAAGAAGCTGTCGAGCGCGGCTTTTCGGCCTTCAAATCGATGGCAGTACCACCAACAATGGCTTTGGAGGGTAATACAGCGGTGAACGCAGCGGTAGCGGCTGTGCAATCGATGCGAGATGCTGTCGGCTCCGATATCGACATTATGGTCGACTGTCACGCGCGTCCGTCACCCGCAATGGGGCGTCGATTTGCAGAGGCGCTTGACCCCTATGACTTGTATTTTCTCGAAGAGCCCTGTTGGGTTGAAGCACCGAGCGACATGGCTTTGATTCGAAACGCGGTGGCAACGCCAATTGCGACGGGCGAACGTCTAACGTACCTGAACCAGTTTAAGGATCTTCTCGCGATCGGAGCATGCGATGTGATTCAGCCGGACATAACACATTGTGGCGGGCTGTCTGCCGCTCGAAAGATTGCAGCCATTGCGGAAGCACATCGAGTTGCGATTGCGCCGCACAATCCGCAGGGTCCGGTGAGCACTTCTGCATCCATTGAGCTTGGCTTTGCGACTCCGGATTACGTAATTTGCGAAACGGTCGATTCGGATGTGCCGTGGCGCAGTGATGTGGTGTCACATGGTTATCAGCTCGACGAGAACAGCAGAACGGTAACGGCCAGTGATACGCCGGGTTTGGGTGTTGAGATCAATGAGCGGGAGGTTGCAAAGTACCCGTTTGAGCAGGAAGTGTTGCAGCGAGCTTTCTACAAAGACGGTTCAGTCGGCGACTGGTAGTCAGCGCAAGCCGCGTCCATTTCCCCATCTTAATATCGCAGCATAAACAGGAGCTCATGGTGACCCGGAACAACTCTATCTCGCATCCCGAATT
Organism: uncultured bacterium; assembly: GCA_963976365.1. Lineage (GTDB taxonomy): Bacteria > Pseudomonadota > Gammaproteobacteria > Steroidobacterales > Woeseiaceae > UBA1847. The sequence continues at coordinate 58,348 of CAXBKH010000022.1, forward strand.
CTCTGGAGTTATCGGCATCGGTCGAACAGAAATCACACCACCGCCGGGTATATTTGCGCGAAGCTGGGGTAGCTCGACGCACGACGTTGCAACAGGTGTGCACAAACCGCTGTACGCAAGTTGTGTAATGCTCCGTGGGTTGGATGACGACCTTTCGCTGTATCTCGTGTCTCTGGACTTGTCATTCTGGGGCAACAAGGAGGAGTCGGAAGTCCGCTCACAAGTATTGCAGCGTTCAGGCCTTTTGGAGAAACAGCTAATATTGCATTTATCCCATACTCACAGCGCACCGCCGACGGATCTGCAGAATGCCGGTAAGCCGGGCGGGAGCCTGATACAGCCCTGGCGAGATAAAATCGTCGCGGGTGCCGCAACTGCGATCGATGAGGCGCGAAATAGTGCCCGGGAAAGCGTCATGACCTGGGCCTACGGCACCTGCAAACTCGCTCACAACAGGGATCAGGCAGTAATGGAGGCCGAGGAGCTGACCACAGTCGTCGGTCTCAACCTGCACGATGAGGCCGATGACACGTTATTGGTCGGTCGTATCGTCGACGCCGAGAATAACGTTCGTGCGGTCCTTGTAAACTACGCTTGCCACCCCGTATCGCTGGGAGGTGGGAATACCGAGATATCACCTGACTATATAGGCAAGATGAGGGAGGTTGTGGAAGCCAATATAGCCGGGGGCGTCTGTATTTTTCTGCATGGCGCGTCCGGTGACCTGACGCCGCGACTCAGTTACGCGTCGGACCCTGCCGTCGCCGACCAGAATGGGCTGGAAATAGGCTATGCCGTTCTGGAGACACTGGCATCGTTCCTGCCGGCCCAGTCATCCCTGGTGTTTGATCGAATAGAGCAATCGGGCGCGCCATTAGGTCGTTGGGCATTGCAGCCTGAACCGGCCAGTAAAACAGTGGCAACAGATTTCGCCACGGTCGAGTTGGCTTACTACAATTTGCCATCTCTCGAAGAACTGGATCGCCAGATTGAAGAAGCGACTGATCGTTACATGCTGGTACGCTTGCAGCGACGCAGGCAACTTCGAGAAGAAATGGGAAACAGTGATCGCCGTGAAATTCGTATTCCTGTTTGGCGAATAGGTGACCTGGTTATTGTGGCACTGCCAGCAGAAGCCTATAGCGAGTTTCAACAATCTTTGCGAAAAGCGTTTCCTGATCTGGCAGTTATTGTGCTGAATATTGCCAATGGCTACTTCAGCTATCTTCCGCCCGAAAAGTCTTACGATGTTCCTGGACTGTACCAGGTCCGAGTGGCGTTGTTCGGACCGGGGTGTTTGGAGCAAGTGCTGGATAGCGCGCAGCAGACAATCAGCAGATTGGACGGCGAGGATAATGCGATTCATTCGAAATCGATGTGACCGAGAAGTCCGGGGGAATGAGCACATGAGAACAGAGCAAGATTTCTGATACTAAATTGTGTAGTGTGCATTTTCACAACGCGTGATTTCGCGGCCATTTCAAACAAAGAATAAAGTGGCGTGCTAAGCAACAGGTCGTCTATTATTAATCGGATTCGTGAAATTGGAGCCCCAGTTCCGAACCTTGCTGTGGCTACGACACAGACTGACTAGAAATTGACGAGTATGGCAAAACCAAAAAAAGTCCGTACCAACGTTACCCTTCGGGATATCGCTGAGGCATCCGGCGTTTCGATGATGACGGTGTCAAATGTTATAAACGGACGCACCAATACGGTTGGCGAAAAAACGAGGTTGCGCGTCGAGCGCGAAATCGAGCGGCTAAACTACCGACCGAATGTGAATGCCAGAAACCTGCGGGTTTCATCCTCGCAATCTATTGGCTTGGTCGTTTCCGATGTGGCTCCGGCATTCCTTAGTGACCCGTTTATTTCTCAGCTTGTCAGCGGAATGAGTAATTACCTGAGTTCAGTGGATCATTCGCTGGATATTCAGGGAGTGGTGCCGCAACAGTTTGAGCAGGCGAATATTCTCAAGCGAGCGGGCAACGATGCTTTGTGCGCTATTCTGTGTGGGCCTAAGTCTCTACGTAAACGCCACGTCGACTTTCTGAAAAAAATTGGCCAACCTACGGTGATTTTTCAGGAGCCGATCCAAGTTAGACGGCACGATATTCTCATCATTCGGCAAGATGATAAGGGTGGTGGAAGCGATGTCGGCAATCACCTGATCGCGAAGAAGGTGAAACGCATTGTGTTCTTGAAACCGGCATCGGAGTGGCCAGCGATTGAACAGCGGGAGCTTGGACTACGGGCTGCGCTGGAGTCAAGTAAGAAGGCAATTGACTTCAAGGTGATTGTCGCTCCCTCCGAAGGCTATTCCGATTCAAGAGAGACCGCGAGGCAGTTATTGGAAAAGACGTCACCTGACGCGATTGTTGCTGCGACCGACTCAATGGCAATTGCCGCGATGCATGCTTGTGACGACAACGGGATGGATATTCCAGGCGACATAAGCGTGGTCGGATTCAACGGGTTTGAAGCGTGGCGACTCGCAACGCCAACATTGACTACGATCCGGTCGCCGGCATACGAGATGGGGCACCGTGCAGGTGAGGAGTTGATTAAGCGACTTCGTAACGGTGTTTTCGAACGCAAAAGTATTTTGCTTCCGACCGAACTTGAACTCGGTGAGTCCACTTAGATGGCGGACCGGCAGATCATCTAAGTCACCGCAGGGTCGATTCGGCGTTGCATCGTTTTGTGGATTTTGAGCAATTTGACAGTTAAAAACTTTAACGTTAAACTCCAAAATCAACACGCGATCGCCTTGCGGCGTCGATAGAAGAAGCACCTAGATCCTCCAATTCAGAGTTGAAGATATGCAACGTTCCACGATCGGGAAAATCGAAAATAGTCTAAAAAACTGCCATGAATACTTACCCGGCGCGGTCAGTTCGATGAATCGCCTGGTTTCGCCGTCGATCGGTTTCGAGCGCGGTGATGGCGCATACATGTGGGACTCTGATGGCAAAAAATACACAGATTTTCATGCGGCATTTGCCCCTCATTTACTGGGGCATAACAACAAAGAGGTGAACGACGCGGTCATCGAGACGATCGGCAAACAGAGAAGCCTGTTTGGTTCCGGGCCAGTTGCTTTGGAGGGCGAACTGGCGGCGTTATTGTGCACTGAAATAGCCGCACTCGAAAAAGTGACCTTCCTGAACACCGGTAGCGAAGCAACGGCTTTGGCCGTAAAACTTAGCCGCGCCGTGACCGGTCGAGATCATTTCATCGTTGTGCAGGGCAGCTACAACGGCAATACCGATGAATTGGCGTGCAACGTCTTTAATACCCTTGAGGAGATTGGTCCACGCGTGTCTCCCGGCGAGTATCCTATACGTCCGCTCGGCGCGGGCACGGTAATCGATCAGCAGAGACTGGTGCACGTCGTGAACTTTAACGACTTAGACTCAATACGCTACGTCTGCTCACGCTACCCGGTTGCTGCGGTGATTACAGAGCCCGTATTACAGAATATCGGTGTCGTGAAGCCAGATGATGGGTATCTTGCGGGGCTTAGAGCACTGGCCGACGAATTGGGTTTCCTGATGATCATGGATGAGGTCAAGACCGGGTTCAGGCAAGGGGTAGGTGGTTATGCCGCGGTCGCTGATGTTTCTCCGGACTTGTTCACTTACGGAAAGGCTGTTGCGAACGGATTTCCCATCGCCATCTTGGGCGGCAAGTCGAAGTACATGGACGTTTTAGCATCGCCCGACTTGAGTCGCCGCCCCTTGGTTGCGGGTACTTATAACGGGCACCCTGTGGGTGTCGCAGCGGCAATCGCCACGGTCAATATTCTCAAATCGCAAGGTGAAGTGATCTTTTCCCACCTCGAGAAACTGGGAGCTTTGGCGGAACAAGGGATAATGGATGTGCTTGCCGCTCGCGGGGTCGCAGGGGTTGTCGCTCGAGTGGGTTCTGCGTTTTCATTCTATTTCATGGATCACGCACCGCGTGATTTCCATGATTTGCTGGTCAATCATGACTTCGATCGTGATGTGGAAGTACGTCGCAAGATGATCGGCGAGGGTGCCTACCTGGTTCCTGTGGCAACAAAGCAATGTTCGATTTCTGCTGCACATACTGAAGGCGATATCGAGTTCATGGTCGAGAGATTTGCAGCGGCGCTTCGGTGATCGCATGATCGTTAAGGAGAATGGAGCATGAGATTCGCCAGAATTGGGCCCGCCGGCAAAGAGCGCCCGGCGATTATTGGTGCAGACGGGTCAGTTCGCAGCCTGGACGGTGTTGTAGAAGACATTACGGCTGAGTCTTTATCCCCAGAGAGCATTGCAAAGCTGCAACGGATTGATGTCGATTTACTTCCAATTATTGACGGGCAGGTTCGGTATGGGCCGTGTGTCGGTGCGGTTTCGCAATTTATCTGCGTCGGTTTGAACTACGCTGACCATGCGCGAGAGGCTGGAATGGCGGAACCAAAAGAGCCAATCCTCTTTATGAAGTCACCCAGCGCGATTTGCGGCTCCAATGACAGCATCGTGATACCCAAGCGTGCCCAAAAAGTTGATTGGGAGGTAGAGCTTGGCGTGGTAATTGGTACCCGGTGCTCCTATGTTGACGAGAAGGATGCGCAGGATTATATCGCCGGGTACTGCGTCGTTAACGATATCAGTGAGCGAGCTTTTCAGCTGGAAGGAACGGGGCAGTGGGTGAAAGGAAAAAGCGCGGATACGTTCGGCCCGATTGGTCCGTGGCTAGTCACTCCTGACGAACTGGAGGATGTCCAGAACCTGGACCTCTGGCTGCGCGTGAATGGAGAAGAGATGCAGCGGAGCAATACGCGGCAAATGATATTCAATATTTCGCATCTGATCAGCTATATCAGCCAGTTTATGACCTTGAAGCCGGGGGATATTGTTTCAACAGGTACACCATTCGGGGTTGGGATGGGGCTCACACCGCAGCGATTTCTTAAGGTCGGGGATCGCATGACGCTCGGCGTGGAGGGCTTGGGTACGCAGACTCAGGAGGTCGTTGACTGGGGCCAGCGGTAGCGAATATGACAATGGAGCCGTGCCCGGTAGGCAATATCAATGAGCGAACGAATGTTGTTTGATCTTGTATTAAAAGGTGGCCACGTAGTCGATCCAGCTTCGGGGCGCGACGGCATCAGTGATATCGGATTTCGCGATTCCAGGGTTGCGACGATTGCTGCTGAAATACCGGTAGAGAGTGCCAGAACCACTCTTGATGTCACCGGAAAGTATGTCGTACCGGGTCTTATCGATATGCACGCGCATGTCTATTCCGGTGGAACCTATCTCAGCGTCGACGCAGAGTCGATCGCATGGAAAAGTGGCACGACGACGTTTATTGATGCCGGTAGTGCAGGTGCAGGAAACTTCGAAGGCCTGAAACGGTATGTCATACAAGAATCGCCGCTGCATATTTTCTCACTGCTGAACATCTCTTATGCCGGAATCTATGGGTTGGGCAAAACGGTCGCTGTCGGTGAATGCGGCAATCTTGAATTACTGAACATACAAGAGTGTTTCGATACCGCGGCCGCGCATGCGGATATCATCAAGGGAGTCAAGGTACGGGCGGGTCATCATTCCAGCGATTTTAATGGCTTGATTCCGGTGGACCTCGCCCTTGAAGCGGCAGAGATGCTGGACTTGCCGTTGATGACACATATCGATTTGGGTCCGCCAGGGATCGACGACGTTTTGAACAAGTTGAGGCCCGGGGATATCCTGACTCATTGTTTTAGGCCGTTCCCGAATGCAGCAGTAAGATTTCGCTCCGGGATGATCAGGGATGCTGTGACGAAAGCACGTGAGAAGGGCGTCTATTTCGATGTCGGCCATGGCATGGGTAGCATGTCATTTCATGTAACGCGTAGTTTGCTTGAACAGGGGTTTTGGCCGGATACCATCAGCAGCGATGTAAGCCGGTTCTCTGTTGATGGGCCGAGCTTTGACCTGCTAACGACAATGTCAAAATTTTTGTGTCTTGGAATGGAATTTGGCGAAGTAATCAAAGCAACGACCGCGACACCCGCTAAGATATTGGGGCTGAACGGCCTGGGTACACTTGAGCCAGGCAGTGCAGGTGACGTTGCCGTACTTGAAATTATTGATGGCAATTTCGAGTATCAAGATGCAAACCGGCCGGTTCGCGAGAAAATCATTGGTTCGAAACAGTTGCAGGTTGACAACGTGATTCTAAATGGTGCTATTTGGGGCGGGGTAGAGCCAAATCGTACGCAGCGATGATCAGGCAACTCGCTTTCCGCTTCCGTGTTCCCGGGTATCACAAAATTACCGTCCGGAACGCAGATTGACATTACGGGCCATGTAACGTTAAAGTTCGGTCGTGTTCTGTGAGAGTTCGCTTTTTCTCAAGCACCATTCTTCGCGAGTATCAAACGAATGAAAATTGGAATATCTGGATGACTATCTACCTGGAGGAAGGCCAGCGATGAAAGCGGAGACAATCTCGCCGGGATTTCATCATTGGCACGATCTCACGGCGTCCCAGATATCTCGTGTCGCAGCAGAAGCCGTTGTTATTCTGCCCATCGCTGCGACAGAACAACACGGTCCGCATCTCGCGACCGGAACCGATACCATTATTGCTGACACGATACTGCAGGAACTGTACGATCGAGCACCCGCCACCGGGACCTACCTGTGTCTGCCGACGATGGCCGTCGGCGCAAGTGATCACCACGTTTCATTCGGTGGCACGCTGAGTTTGCCACCTCTCTTGTTCTGCCAGATTCTGGTCGCGCAGATTCGCTGCCTCGCGGCGCAGGGGCACACAAGAGTTCTATTATTCAATTCGCATGGCGGCAACATCGCGCCGATGCAAACAGCTCTTGCCGAATTAGCGGTGGAACTGCATGCAAAACGTGCTGTGGCAGCAGGGCTGTCGTACTGGCAATTGGCACGAGAATTGTGGTCTACAATTCCTGGCCTCGAAGGACGAGCGCTGTCTCATGCCTGCGAGTTTGAGACATCAATAATTTATGCGGCGAGGCCGGATCTTCCGCGAAACCCGCCGCCGGAAAAGTCGGAATGGAGTGATAGCGTTCATGAGCATTGTTCCCTGGCATTGCCATTCTCCGCGATTACCGAGAAAGGTGTATTCGGTGAGCCAAAGGTCGCAACTGCGGAAAAGGGCCAGGAGCTTGTTAAACGCGCGGCCAGTTGTCTTCGAGAGTTTCTCGTCGAGTTTTCTGCCTATGAGCCTTCGCAATGATTTGAATACTTAACTTGGAGAATACAATGTTTGATCGCCATGGCGCGAGGTCAGCGAGGCACGAAGAAGACACAATTACGCCCAAGAGTTACAAGCGACGTGACTTTCTTAAGAAGTCAACGCTCGGCGCGCTTGGTGGGGCAGTGCTTCTCAATCAAGGTGGATGTGCGGCGGAGCAAACACCAACTTCGTGTGACTCGGGTCGATCGATCAAGATCGAGCGTATCGAAACAACTAAAGTTGTTGTGCGTATGAAGCCGGGTACGGTCAACAGTGAAAACTTCGGTCCGAATACCGATGAAAGGCTGTTGACGTTCGACAGTCTTCCGAAATTCATTATTCGCGCGCACACCGACTCAGGCATTGTGGGGTTGGGCGAGACTGGCCACTATCAGTCCAGTGAGCCTTGGTTTGCAGAGGCGTTTTCCGAGAACATTCGCTTTCTCACCGGGCGAAACTTACTCGAGCTGAATCCGGGTGCCCCTGGACTGGGGCTGCCGTACCCTGAGGCGGCGACGGGATTTGAGATGGTCTACTACGACCTGCTCGGCAAGACGCTCGGCGTGCCGGTGCACGTGTTACTGGGCGGGCGGTTCCAGGACAAAGTCGCAGTCACCTACTGGACCGGACAACGCACAATCGCGGAGTTGCCCATGATTGCGCAGCGCGCGATTGATAACAATTTCAAACACTTGAAGTTCAAATCACGTAAGGGCGACCCAATTGTGAAGCAGGTAGAGGCTATTCGAAAAGTTGCGCCCGACCTCGGATTGACCGTTGACTTCAATCGCTCGTATGCAGATTCGGCGGACTTTCTTCCGGTAGCAATGGAGCTGAATAATTTCAAAATCATGATCGAAGATCCCGTCGTCCATACCGTGGATTCCTATCGCGAATTAAGAGAGAAAATGAGCAATACCCTGGTGATAACGCCTGCGCAAGGAGATGCGGAAGGTGCGCTGAGGATGCTCGATGTCATTCAGCATGGGCTTTGTGATGCCGTCAACTTGGGTGGCACGATGCAGGAGTTTGTAAGGGATGCTTACGTTGCGGAGATCGCTGGGATGTCAGCGTGGCACGGCTCGGGAATTGAGCTTGGAGTGAAGGATATGTCATTCATTCATGCGGCAGCCGCAACGCGGAGTTGTACGATCCCGTCGGATATCCTTAGCTATATGCGCGGAAGTGATTTGCTGGTTAATCCGCTGGAGATCGTGGATGGTTACGTTGAGGTGCCGCGAACGCCTGGATTGGGTATCGAGCTGGACGAAGACAAGCTGCAGCATTACACGGTTGTTTGATTCGCGGTAGCTTTATCAATTCGAGTCTTTGAAAACCAATGGCTTTCGACTCGTCGACATCTTGAAAAGGAGCGACGACTTTCTGGAGCGACTCAAAGGCTCCAACCAACGATTGGTTTTTATCTTGTGCTAACCAAAGAACTGTAGTAAGGTCATTCACAAATACATGTAACGTTAAAGTAAAGAAGCGGTAAACGAAATAATATGCGAATTCAACAGGCTGCTTGCTTACATTCAGAGAGTATTTTGGGTCAATAGAAAGCTTCAGGGGATAACCATGATGAGTACTAGATTCAACTACGTGATGGCAATAGCCGTATTATTTCTAGCCGTGCACTGGCAGTCGACTGCCCAAGCGGCCGATGACGATGAGTCCTCCGCCTCTCTTGAGGAGATCGTTGTAACTGCTGCAAGAAGGGACCAGTCGCTGCAGGAGGTTCCACTTTCGGTTTCGGCTCTCTCTGGAGAGTTCATGTCGAATATCGGCGCGGAAACCTTGGAGGACTATTACGGGTTTGTGCCAAGTGTGACCGCAGGGCACAATGCATTTGGTGAACGTGCCGGGCAGAATATTATTGTCAGGGGCGTAAGCAATACCCGAATAACGGGTGTTGATGCGGGCTCACAGTCGGCCACAACCGGCTTCTATATTAACGATATCCCTGTAACGCCGATTGACACCGACTTGTTCGATCTTTCTCGTGTCGAGGTGCTGAGGGGACCGCAAGGTACCCTATACGGCGCGGCATCAATGGGTGGTGCTATCAAGCTGTATACCAATCGCGCCGATACCAGCGAATTTCTCGGCAGCGTCGAGGGGACAGCGGCTGTGGTGACCAACGGTAGCGCAGACGGCGGTATTCGCGGCATGTTAAACGTGCCGATCATTGACGGAGTTCTTGGCCTAAGAGTTGTGGGGTCTTATCGATCGCGCTCCGGCTATATTGATACGAATATTCCATCACTGTCTAACACCGTGCCAAATTCGTCGGTTCTGTTGTCAAATCCACTGCTACCAACTCACCAAATTGGCAATGGCGATACTTATAGAAAAGAGACGAACTCCGGAACTGCGACCAGCTTTCGTGCGGCAGTAACGTATACACCAAATGATCGTTTATTAATTGACTTGGGTTTTCTCTACCAAGATTCTCAAGTTGACGACCTGAACACCTACGGTACAGCCTATCCACGTGAACGAACGAGAGAAGTGTATATGCTTGAGCCGAGAGAAAGTTCAGTGACCTCGAGTTCAATGAAAATTTCATATAATTTTGACGCAATGACTCTCCATTCGGACACCGGCTTCTACAAGCGCGATTATGCCGAAACGATAGACTTCACAGCGATAACATATGGGTCATACGGTGCTGGTCTCGACTATATTCCCGCTCTAGGCCTTCTAGAGGATACGTTCGGAATAGAGGCTTTCACGCAGGAGGTCCGATTACAATCGAACAATGATGGCTCAGGGAACGGAATTCTTAGTCGTTTGAATTGGGTCCTCGGAGCATTTTATATGGAGGAGACAAGGCATGGAACGCAAGTCTGGCACGCCCCTGGTTGGGAAGCTGCGGCGCCAACTAATCCACTTCCTGTAGCAGGTGACATCGTATTCACCGATGAATGGGATCCTATTGATGAGAGTAAGGCAGTATTTGCCGATGTCACATTCGATATCACTGATGATCTAGTGATCGCGGCCGGCATTCGTAGTTTTGACTTGTCAACGGAAATGATCAGAGGCGGGATTGGCGCCGGAAACCCCGATATCCCCGAGCGGAATTTCACTAGCACGGGCGAGACAGGAACGACACCCAGAGTGAACGTTTCATATAATATCACCGACGATTTGATGGCCTACGGTGGCTATTCTGAAGGCTTTAGACTAGGAGGCACCGTCGCACCAGTCGATTTCAACGTTACTCCAGAGTGTGAGTCAGTCATCAATGATAATAACCTGCAACAATTTGCTGGTGGCGAATACGGATCAGACTCAGTCGGAACCTCTGAACTCGGCATAAAATCAACTCTTGGTGGCGGTCGTACAACGATAAATGCGTCGATCTACCAGACCGATTGGACAGATCTTCAAACTCAGGTCACTCTATCAAACTTTCCAAACAGTACATGCACGAGGGTATTAACCGCAAACGTCGGTTCCGCGAAGATTGACGGAGCCGAACTCGAGGTTTCAAGTGTTGTTACAGATGGCCTGATCTTCAGAGGGTCATTATCGTACACTGACGCTCGGATCGATGAGCCAGGCCAAGGCGTCACCGTATTTGAGTCAGGTGATCGGCTTATCAGGACCCCAGAGTGGTCCGGTAGTCTTGCAGCGGATTGGACAACACCAATCAGCGTAGCGGGCGGGGGCGATTTCTTCCTACGCGGCAGCGTGCGCTACATGGGCGATAGATCGTCTGTCGTTGGTGAACCGCTCGACCCGCGTCAGAACCTGGACTCCTACTCCATCCTTCAGATACGAACGGGTGTCTATCTTGAGAACAGTGGTATTACAGTTACTCTGTTTGGCGACAATTTAACGGATGAAATTGTTGAGCTCAATTCGATGACACGATTCGGCGTTCCAGGTGACATCATTGTTAACACCGGTCAGCCCAGAACCATCGGCATAACGGTTCGAAAAGACTTCTAATAAATCTGAGGGGAATTATCGGAACACCAGGCTCTCTTGCTCGGGAGTGTGTTTCACATGTCGCTCTGCCATGTGGGCCAACCGAATGGCCTCGATAGTTCCTCTCAGAACACTTGAATGGCCTGCTATTGCAGGGCACGGTACCTATTTTCTCTCGCAATCGCCGAAGTGATAGCACCGATGAAGTGCAGTCAGCGACACCTAGTACTTTAGGACTTATAACTCGGTAGTTCAGGAAGCACTCTTTACTTGTACTCTGCGTATTCATAATCACGACAAAAAGCACACTCGGAGTAAATTGGCGACGACATGACGATTCCCAGTACCGCAGAGAACGCCGCACCCTCGGGACCAGGCCAGAAAATGCTGTTTGGGCATCCGAAGGGCTTGTACGTACTCTTTCTCACAGAGATGTGGGAGAGATTCAGTTACTACGGGATGCGGGCCCTGCTGGTTCTGTATTTGGTGCAGCATCTAAGATTCGTGGACGAAGACGCCTTCGCAATTTATGGGAGTTTCACCGCGCTCGTTTTCATACTGCCTGTTTTCGGAGGCTGGATCGCAGATCGTTTCCTTGGTTTCAGGAAAGCCGTAATTTTTGGTGGTCTGCTAATGATGGCAGGCCACTTTGGCATGTACTTCGAGGGCAGCCCGCCTGTTACACAACTCCTGGACAACGGCGAAATTCTTGTTCAGCGCGACGAGTTTTCCTTGCAGATTTTTTACCTGTCACTCTCTCTCTTGATCTGTGGCGTCGGGTTTCTGAAACCGAACATTACTTCGATCGTCGGTTTGTTGTATCCAAACAGTCATTTCCAAAGGGATGTCAACGGACATAATTAATTGACCCACCTGTCGGACAATATTCTTGACCCACCC
>CAXBKH010000023.1:0-63275 GCA_963976365.1 uncultured bacterium
CGATGGAAGACGGACTGCGTTTCGCCATTCGCGAAGGCGGTCGTACCGTCGGCGCCGGTGTCGTAGCGAAAGTCATCGAATAATCGTCGCGGCTTTGCCCGGCAAACGAGAAATATTATGAGTAATCAAAACATCAGAATCCGCCTGAAGGCCTTCGATCATCGTTTGATCGACAATTCAGCCCGCGAGATCGTCGATACCGCCAAGCGCACTGGCGCTACGGTCAAGGGTCCTATTCCGCTGCCGATGAGAAAAGAGCGTTTCACGATTCTTGTCTCTCCGCATGTGAACAAGGATGCTCGCGATCAGTATGAAATTCGGACGCACAAGCGTTTGATGGACATCGTGGATCCTACTGACAAGACTGTTGACGCATTGATGAAGCTTGAATTGCCGGCTGGCGTGGATGTTCAGATCAAGCTGAACTAGGGCGTTCTAATAGCGATCGGCCCGCGGCCGACATGTGTACGACTGGGAATGGCTCCCTTCGGTCCGCTTTATTTCCCGTCGCACACATCTCGGCCACGTGCCTGACAATTAGGTCGTCGGTAGTGCTCAGGTTCGCGGAACACGTGTCTCGACAGGGCTGTTGGTATCAGGCCCCGCGCCTCTGAAAGGGGCGATCGGGAAAGTGTTTAAAGGAAATAAAGCGGACCGAAGGGAGCCATTCCGATAAACACTTTCCCGATCGCCCCGGAACAATGCGCAAGCCCTTGATTCCATTGACCACAGCGCAGCCAGAAAATAGTTAGAAAAAAGCCCGCAACCGGCTTGTAATAAGCCTTGGGAGTCGTATAATTGCGGGCTCGCTGAATTGGCCGGACCGGGAGTCGGCCAATAGCAGGACAGCAGAACACTAGTCGCCAGGAAACCGAGGGTGACACGGCAAATCCCGGAACTGCCGAACCGGCTGTAATGACCGGATCGGAGCTTGGGTCAGCCCCAGAGCACAGAGGACAGGGTCCTCAGCGATGGCTGGCCCTTTCGCATGTCTGAACAGAATGAAAATACAGTGGTCGCCAATCGAAGTGGCCGCAGTGAAAATTTTAAATTTTGAGATTGTCACTGACCAATCGAAGTCGGTGCGAGGTTTTGAAAATGACAATGGGTCTTGTTGGCCGCAAGCGCGGCATGACACGTGTCTTCACGGATGACGGGGAATCTATCCCGGTTACCGTGATCGAGGCACAACCAAACCGAATCACCCAGGTGAAAACGCCTGAGAGCGATGGCTATTCTGCGCTGCAAGTTGCAGCCGGTAGCCGTAAAGCCTCCCGCGTGAGTAAGCCTGAAGCCGGCCACTTCGCATCAGCCAAGGTTGAAGCCGGCGACTTATTGATGGAGTTACGCCTGGAAGACGGTGCTGCCGGTGAATTCGAGGTTGGTAACGAGCTGAAGGTTGACCTCTTCGAGGCGGGCCAGAAAGTCGACGTCGTTGGCACGACGATCGGTAAGGGCTTTGCCGGCGCTATCAAGCGCTGGAACTTCAGCATGCAGGACGCGACGCACGGTAACTCGGTTTCGCATCGTGCTCCCGGTTCCATCGGTCAGAACCAGACACCCGGTCGCGTTTTCAAGGGTAAGAAAATGTCGGGTCATATGGGTAACGTTCGCCGCACCGTACAGAACCTTGAGGTTGTACGCGTTGATGCTGAACGCAACCTGCTCCTGGTCAAAGGCGCTGTCCCCGGTCATCGTGGTGGCTCTGTCTTTGTTCGTCCCGCAATCAAGTCCAAGAAGTAGGGGGCGAATCGATGAAATTGAAACTTCAGGACAAGGGTTCCGTTGATGTTGCAGAAGCAGCGTTCGGCGCAGAATTTAACGAGGCGCTCGTTCACCAGGTCGTCACCGCATACCTCGCGGGTGGCCGGGCCGGAACGAAGGCGCAGAAGAATCGCGCCGCAGTTCGCGGTGGCGGCGCCAAGCCCTGGAATCAGAAGGGCACGGGTCGCGCTCGAGCTGGCACCATCCGCAGCCCGATCTGGGTTGGTGGTGGCCGCACATTTGCTGCCAAGCCGCGCAACTTCGAGCAGAAGGTTAACAAGAAGATGTATCGGGCTGCATTGCGCTCGATGCTGTCTGAGCTGGTCCGTCAGGACCGTCTGGTCGTCGTCAATGATCTTGCGATCGAGGCGCCGAAAACCAAGTTGCTGGCCACCAAGCTCAAAGAGTACGAATTGAAAAACGTTCTGATTTTGAACGAGGCGTTCGACGAGAAGCTGTTCCTGGCAGCGCGCAACCTGCCCGATGTCGGCATTTGCGATGTTGCATCGATGGACCCGGTTGTACTGATTCGCTTCGAGAAGGTGCTGGTGACCTTGCCGGCGCTGAAACTGATTGAGGAGCGCCTGTCATGAGTCGAGCGCTGCATCAGGAAAGATTGATGACGGTTATTCGTGGCCCGCACATGTCAGAGAAAGCGCATGTTGCGGCCGAGAAAAACCAGGTTGTATTGAAAGTCCGCTCCGACGCGACGAAGAAAGAAGTCGCACAGGCGGTCGAGCTGCTGTTCGAAGTCAAAGTCGAGAATGTTCAGGTTGTGAACGTGAAAGGCAAGACCAAGCGATTCCAGCAAACGCACGGTCGTCGCCCGGACTGGAAAAAAGCTTACGTGAAGCTCGCCGATGGCTCGTCCATCGAAGAGCTCTTCGGCACGGAATAGGGGAACGGTTGTGTCATTGCATAAATCGAAACCGACATCACCAGGGCGACGTTTTGTCGTTTCGGTCAAGACGCCCGACTTGCACAAAGGCAAGCCGCACGCTGCGCTTCTCGAGAAGAAGTCCAGGAACGGTGGTCGCAATAACAACGGACGAATCACCGTTCGTCACCAGGGCGGTGGTCACAAGCAGCATTATCGTGTCATCGACTTCAAGCGTGACAAGGATGGTATTGCAGGTGTTGTTGAGCGGCTCGAATACGATCCGAACCGCAGCGCGCATATTGCACTGGTCAAGTACGCCGATGGTGAACGTCGCTACATCCTGGCGCCGAAAGGTGTGGCTGCCGGAACACCGCTGATCAGCGGTGAAGACGCACCGATCAAGCCGGGCAATGCCCTGCCGATCCGAGCGATTCCGGTGGGTACAACGGTTCACAATATTGAAATGAAGCCAGGCAAAGGTGGTCAGCTGATTCGTTCGGCCGGCGGATCCGCGCAACTGGCGGCTCGTGAAGGTGCCTACGCAACGGTGCGTTTGCGCTCGGGCGAAACGCGCAGAATTCATGTCGACTGCCGCGCAACGATTGGCGAAGTCGGCCATGGCGAACACAACCTGAGAAAGCTCGGTAAAGCCGGCGCGAAGCGCTGGAGAGGTGTTCGCCCGACGGTTCGCGGTGTTGCGATGAACCCGGTTGACCACCCGCATGGTGGTGGTGAGGGTCGCACATCCGGTGGACGTCATCCGGTGAGCCCATGGGGAACGCCGACGAAGGGTAAGAAAACTCGATCAAACAAGCGTACGGACGGCATGATTGTCCGCCGTCGCAAGAAGCGCAAGTAAAGGATTTTAAGAATGCCGCGTAGCGTAAGAAAGGGCCCATTCGTCGATAACCATCTGGCGAAAAAGGTGGCCGCAGCAGCGAAAGCGAACGATCGTCGCCCGATCAAGACCTGGTCGCGTCGTTCAATGGTATTACCGGACATGGTTGGCCTGACAATCGCCGTTCATAACGGTCGTCAGCATGTGCCGGTATTGATTTCAGAGAACATGGTTGGTCACAAACTCGGTGAGTTTTCGATGACCCGCACGTTCCGCGGTCACTCCGGTGACCGGAAAACGAAATAAGGGGCCGCGTGATGCACGTTGCAGCAACACTTAGATACGCACGGGTTTCGCCGCAGAAATGCAGGCTCGTTGCGGACATCATTCGCGGCAAGTCCGTTGATGAGGCTTTGCGCACCCTGACGTTTTCACCGAAGAAGAGTGCCCGCATCGTCAAGAAAGTGCTGGAGTCGGCAGTGGCCAACGCCGAGCACAATCACGGCGCGGACATCGACGAATTGAAAGTCGCGACAATCGAAGTTAACGAGGCACCGACGTTCCGACGTTTCCGTGCTCGTGCCAAGGGTCGTGGCGCACGAATTATCAAGCGAAACAGCCACATCACTATCCGGGTCGGAGACGAGAAGTAATATGGGCCAGAAAGTACATCCAACAGGAATACGCCTCGGCATCGTCAAGGATTGGGCTTCGAAATGGTACGCAGATTCCAAGACCTTCCCTGAGTACATCAGTGCAGATCACAAGATTCGCGTTTTCATCAAGAAAAAGCTGAAAGATGCCTCGGTCAGCCACATTGCTATCGAGCGTCCGTCCAAAAAGTGCAATATCACGATTCATACGGCTCGTCCGGGTATCGTAATTGGCAAGAAAGGCGAAGACATCGAAAAGCTTCGCGCAGAAGTCTCAGCGCTGATTGGCATGAACATCCAGGATGTTCGTATCAACATCAACGAAGTTCGCAAGCCCGAGCTCGATGCAACGCTGGTTGCGGAAGGTATCGCTCAGCAGCTCGAGCGTCGCGTCATGTTCCGTCGTGCCATGAAGCGCGCGGTTACCAATACGATGCGAGTCGGTGCCGAGGGCATCAAGGTCAAGGTTGGCGGTCGACTGAATGGCGCTGAGATCGCGCGCTCAGAATGGTATCGCGAGGGCCGGGTTCCGCTGCATACGCTGCGTGCGGATATTGATTACGGTACGGCCGAGGCGCGCACTACGTATGGCGTGATTGGCGTGAAGGTATGGATTTTCAAGGGCGAAGTCTTTGACAAGCCTGAAGTCGTTGCAGCAGAGCCGGCCGAAGCAAAAGCGGCTCGCTCATAAACAAAGATTGGTAGAACAAAATGCTACAGCCAAAACGCACAAAATTTCGCAAGCAGTTCAAGGGGCGCAACCGCGGCTTGGCGCTGCGCGGAAGCAATGTTTCGTTCGGTGAATTTGGTCTCAAAGCGACCGATCGCGGTCGCCTGACAGCACGTCAGATTGAGGCAGCTCGTCGAGCAATGACGCGTCACATCAAGCGTGGCGGAAAGATCTGGATCCGGGTGTTCCCGGACAAGCCGATTTCCAAGAAGCCGCTTGAAGTGCGCCAGGGTAAGGGCAAGGGCAACGTTGAATACTGGGTTTGCCAGATTCAGCCCGGCCGCGTCCTCTATGAAATGGAAGGTGTTACTGAAGAGATCGCTCGCGAAGCGTTCCGCCTGGCCGCTGCGAAGCTGCCGTTCGGTACCACATTTGTTCGACGGCAGGTGATGTGATGAAAGCAGCAGATCTCCGCGCCAAGTCAGTAGACGAACTCAACGACGAGCTCGTTGCGTTGCGTCGCGAGCAGTTCAACCTGCGTATGCAGCAGGCAACTGGCGAGCTGGCACAGGTGCATCAACACAGCCGCGTTAAAAAAGATATCGCGCGCGTAAAGACGGTTCTCAATGAACTTTCACGTGCGGCGGGTGAAACGAAATGAGTGAAGAAACCAAAGCACAGCGCACAATTGTTGGTCGTGTCGTCAGCGACAAGATGGACAAAACGGTATCCGTTGCTATCGAGCGTCTGATCAAGCACCCGGTTTACGGTAAGTACATCCGCCGTACATCGAAAGTAATGGCGCACGATGAAACGAACCAGTGCAAGCCGGGAGATCGAGTAACGATCTCCGAGGGTCGTCCGATTTCGAAGAACAAGTCATGGTCAGTCGTCAACGTCGTTGAACGTGCGGCAGACAAGTAATAACACTTAGGATGCAGTCATGATTCAGATGCAGACAGTCCTGGACGCGGCAGATAACTCCGGTGCCCGCCGTGTGCAGTGCATCAAGGTACTCGGCGGATCAAAGCGCCGGTATGCCGGTGTAGGCGATGTCATCAAGGTAAGCGTCAAGGACGCAATACCTCGTGGCAAGGTCAAGAAAGGCGAGGTGTACAACGCCGTAGTCGTACGTACGCGTAAGGGCGTGCGACGTGCCGACGGTTCGTTGATTCGCTTCGACGGCAACGCAGCGGTTTTGCTGAATGCGCGTCTTGAGCCAATTGGTACACGTATTTTTGGACCGGTTACGCGTGAGTTGCGTACCAGCAAGTTCATGAAAATTATTTCGCTGGCCCCAGAGGTTCTGTAAGGACCCGGGTCTGAACGGATTTAAGTTATGAATAAGATCAGAAAAGGCGACGAAGTCATCGTAAGAACCGGCAAAGACAAGGGCCGTCGTGGCGTTGTCGTGCAGGTATTCGCGGACGGCCGTGTGGAAGTTGAGGGCATTAACCTCGCCAAGAAACACGTCAAGCCGAATCCGAACATTGGCGAGCAGGGTGGCATTAAAGACCACCGCATGCCGCTGGATATTTCGAACGTACTCGTATTCAACCCGAAAACGAAGAAGGGCGAACGAGTTGGTTTCCGCGTAGAGAACGGCAAGAAAGTGCGCGTTTTCCAAAGCGGCGACGTAGTCGACATTTAAGAGACGGTAATGGCTAGATTATACGAACAGTATCAAAGCGAGATTGCTGGACAGTTGCAGCAAAAGCTCGGTTTGAAGAATCCGATGGAAGTGCCGAAGATCACCAAGATCACGCTCAACATGGGCGTTGGTGAGGCGGTTGCTGACAAGAAGATCATGGACAAGGCCCGCGAAGACATGCAGAAAATTGCAGGTCAGCAGCCGGTAACTACACTCGCGCGGAAATCAGTTGCTGGTTTCAAGATTCGTGACGGCATGCCCATTGGCTGCAAGGTCACTTTGCGTCGCGAGCGCATGTACGAGTTCCTGGATCGTCTGGTCAATATCGCAATTCCGCGTATTCGTGATTTCCGCGGCTTGAATCCGAAGTCGTTCGACAAGCAGGGCAACTACAGCATGGGCGTCCGGGAACAGATTATTTTCCCGGAAATCAACTACGACGAAATTGATGCGTTGCGTGGAATGGATATCATCATTACCACCACGGCGCGAAACCCGGCGGAAGGCAAGGCGCTTCTCGAAGCGTTTAACTTCCCCTTCAAGAAATAGAGAAAACCCAATGGCAAAGACATCGATGATCATGCGTGAAGCCAAGCGGGCCAAACTGGTCGCGCGGCAAAGCGAAAAACGCAAGGCACTGAAAGCGATCGTGCGCAACATCAATAGCTCTGATGCAGAGCGAGCTGTTGCCCAGGCGAAGCTGAACAAGTTGCCCCGCGACGGCAGTCCGATTCGACAACGCAACCGTTGTTCGATCACCGGGCGCCCGCACGGTGTTTATCGAAAATTTGGCCTGGCCCGTAACAAGCTGCGTGAAGCCGCCATGAATGGCGAAATTCCCGGCCTGACCAAAGCCAGCTGGTAGGCGGAGACAAACCATGAGTATGACCGACCCCATCGCAGACATGCTGACTCGTATTCGTAACGGCCAGAGTGCACGCAAAGTCAGCGTCACGATGCCCGCTTCGAAGGCAAAAGAGGCTGTTGCAAGCGTGTTGAAGGACGAAGGCTACATCGTCGGTTTCACGACGACGAATGATGGCGCCAAGGCTGAGCTCACAATAGAGCTCAAGTACTTTGAAGGTGCACCTGTAATCGAAAAAATTCAGCGCGCCAGCAAGCCAGGATTGCGTATTTACCGCGGCAAAGACGATTTGCCGAAAGTACTGGGTGGCCTGGGTGTGGCAATTGTTTCGACATCTGCGGGTGTAATGAGCGATCGCCAGGCGCGTGCGAAAGGTGTAGGCGGTGAGGTTATTTGCGTCGTTTCATAACGCTTAGGCCTACGGATAAGAGACTTAGACTATGTCAAGAATTGCAAAAGAACCGGTAACGCTGCCGAAAGGCGTTGAGTTCAAACAAGACGGTAACGTTGTTACGTTCAAAGGTAGCAAGGGACAGCTGTCGATGGAGCTCAACTCGGAAGTCGAACTGAGCCAGGAAGACGGTGTGCTATCAGTTGCACCACGTTCCGGGTCGCGATTCGCAATGGCTGTGACAGGCACGATGCGATCGCTGATGGCCAATATGGCGCATGGTGTTTCGGAAGGATTTGAGAAAAAACTGGAACTGGTTGGCGTTGGTTATCGCGCACAGGCTCAGGGTAAGAACCTGAACCTGCAGCTCGGTTTCTCGCACCCGGTCGTATACGCGGCACCGGAGGGGATCAACATCGAAACGCCTTCGCAGACCGAAATTGTAATCAAGGGAACCGACAAACAATCAGTAGGTCAGGTTGCCGCAGAGATTCGTCGCTTCCGTCCACCCGAGCCTTACAAGGGCAAGGGCGTGCGATACGCCAATGAGCGTGTCGTTTTGAAAGAAGCGAAGAAGAAATAATTAGGGTTACACCATGAAGCTGAACAAGAAAGACAATCGATTACGCCGTGCCCGAAGGGGCCGCGCCAAGATTCGTGAACTCGAAGCGACTCGCCTGAGTATTCACCGCACGCCGCGGCATATTTATGCGCAGGTGATTGCGCCTGACGGCCTGAGCATTCTGGCCTCAGCGTCGACGCTCGAAGCCGAAGTACGCAAAGGCATCAAGAACGGCGGCAACATCAAGGCGGCTGCAATTGTTGGCGCGCGCATCGCAGAGAAGGCGAAGGCGGCCGGTGTCGACACGGTTGCATTCGATCGATCCGGATTTCGTTACCACGGTCGCGTAAAAGCGTTGGCTGATGCGGCTCGTGAAGCCGGACTGAAGTTTTAAAAGAGACTATAAAATGGCTAGAAACGATCAGAACCAATCGAACGACGACTTTGTTGAAAAACTGGTCACCGTCAACCGTGTCGCCAAGGTAGTTAAGGGTGGCCGCCAATTCGGCTTCACGGCGCTGACTGTTGTTGGTGACGGTGCCGGCAAGGTTGGCTTCGGGTATGGCAAGGCACGCGAAGTACCGATTGCCATTCAGAAATCGATGCAGGCTGCGCGTAAAGACATGATCAACGTCAACCTGAACGATGGCACTTTGCAGTACGCCAAGAAAGGCCGTCACGGTGCAACACTGGTCTATGTACAACCGGCATCTGAAGGTACCGGTGTCATCGCCGGTGGCGCGATGCGCGCTGTACTGGAGGCAGCTGGCGTGCGAAACGTTCTTGCCAAGAGCTACGGTTCACGCAACCCGATCAACGTTGTTCGTGCAACGATCAAATGCTTGGCTGAGATTCATTCTCCGCAGTTCATTGCAGCGAAGCGCGGTAAAAAAGTTAAGGAAATCCTCGCCTGATATTTAGCGCGAAGATTGATACACAAGAGACATTAGAGACAAGATCATGGCGAAGTCCAAAGAATTGAAGGTTACGCTGCTGAAGAGCAAGTTCGGTCGGCTGAAAAGCCACCGCGACTGCGTGGCGGGCCTGGGATTGAGAAAAATCCGCCAGACGGTAACGGTTGTCGATACGCCGGAGAACCGCGGCATGATTAATCAAATTTCGTACATGGTTTCGGTAGAGGAAGTCTGACATGCGTCTGAACGAATTGTCGCCTGGCAAAGGTGCGAAAAAAGTAGGCAAGCGCGTGGGTCGTGGACATTCCGCGGGCCAGGGCAAGACCAGCGGAAGCGGCCAGAAAGGCCAGAAGTCGCGGTCAGGTGGTTTCCACAAGGTTGGCTTTGAGGGCGGCCAGATGCCCTTGCAGCGTCGTTTACCGAAAATCGGTTTCCGCTCGCGAATGGCTCGATTGACTGCAGAATTGCGTTTGCACGAACTCGAGATTCCGACGGCCGATGTGATCGATATGGACGTGTTGAAAGCGGCCAATCTGGTTCCGGCGTTTGTGACCAAGGTTAAGGTCATCAAGTCTGGCGAAATTAAGAAAGCGGTCAAGCTTAAGGGTCTGGCGGTCACCAAGGGTGCCCGTGCCGAGATCGAGAAAGCTGGCGGCAGCATCGAGGCATAGGAGCGACCTCCAGGTCGCAAGTTGAAGCATGGCAAAGAAGCCCCAACAAAGTCCGGCAGATATCGCGAAGCAGGCGAGCAAACTGGGCGAACTGAAAGTTCGCTTCATGTTTCTCATCGGCGCGCTGATCGTCTATCGCGTGGGTACCTATATTCCGGTACCTGGCGTGGACCCGGTTGCGTTGAAAGAGTACTTCGACTCGCAGGCCGGCGGCATTCTGGCGACCTTCAACCTGTTCTCGGGCGGCGCCTTGTCGCGCTTCGGAATTTTTGCGCTCGGCATCATTCCGTACATTTCGTCGTCGATTATCATGCAGATGGCGAGCCGCATCGTGCCGAGCCTGGAGCAGCTTCGAAAAGAAGGTGAGCAGGGTCGACGCCAGATCGTCAAGTACACGCGTTACGGCACCGTTGCCCTGGCAAGTTTTCAGTCGATTGCTGCCGCATCGTTTCTGCAGAGCCAGCCAGGCTTCGTTGTGAATCCGGGTCCTGCGTTCATGATCACCGCCTGTATAACGCTGGTGACGGGAACGGTCTTTTTGATGTGGCTCGGTGAGCAGATAACCGAACGCGGTATCGGTAACGGCATTTCGATGATCATTCTGGCCAGCATCGTGGCCGGACTGCCGGGCGCAATTGCTGGAACAGCTGAGCTGGTCCGCAGCGGGGAAATGTCTTCGATTACGGCAATCCTGATGTTGATCGGCGGTATCGCGGCCATTATCTTCGTCGTTTACATGGAGCGCGCACAGCGCCGCATCACTGTGAACTATGCGCGGCGGCAGCAGGGCCGCAAGATGATGCAGGCGCAAAGCACGCACCTGCCATTCAAGATCAACATGGCGGGCGTCATTCCGCCGATCTTTGCCTCGAGCATCCTGATGTTCCCGGCAACGATTGCACAGTTCTTCGGCCAGGCAGCCGATCCGACGGCGTTACAACGTGCTTTGCAGACGATTGGCGCCAACCTTGGACCCGGTCAGCCTGTGTACGTACTGATGTACGCCGCTTTGATTATATTTTTCTGCTTCTTCTATACAGCGCTGCAGTACAACTCGAAAGAGACGGCTGATCAGCTGAAGAAGGGCGGTGCATTCCTGCCGGGCATTCGGCCGGGCGCGCACACGGCAGAATACATTGACAGGGTTTTGACCCGACTGACCTTCTGGGGAGCGATTTATATCGCCGGTGTTTGCCTTCTCCCCGAGATCGTTCGCATGTTCTACCCGAGCATGCCGTTCAGTTTTGGTGGCACCTCGCTGCTGATCCTGGTCGTGGTCACGATGGACTTTATGTCGCAGTTGCAGGCACATGCCATGAGTCACCAGTACGACGGCATGATGCAGAAGGCCAACCTGCGCAATTATGGCAAGGGTGGACAAGCACGCTGATTCTGTCAGCGTTTTGGAGAAAAGCTCATGAAAGTAAGAGCATCAATTAAAAAGATCTGCAGAAACTGCAAGATCGTTCGCCGCAACGGTGTCGTACGAGTCATTTGCAGTTCTGACGCACGACACAAGCAGCGCCAGGGTTAATCCCGGTCTTATAGATAAGGATAGGTTAAGTGGCACGTATAGCAGGCATAAACATTCCGTTAGCGAAGCACGTCGTGATTGCACTGACGTCGATTTACGGTATTGGAAACACGCGCGCGAAGAAGATTTGCGAAGCGGCCGGCGTTGCACCGGAGACCAAGGTCAAGGATCTTGCGGAACCGGAAGTAGCGAAGTTACGTACGGCAGTCGCGATTTTCACGGTCGAAGGTGATTTGCGCCGTGAAACGTCTATGAACATCAAGCGTTTGATGGATCTCGGGTCATACCGCGGAATTCGTCACAGACGTGGTCTGCCGCTGCGCGGCCAACGCACTCGTACCAACGCGCGTACCCGCAAGGGCCCGCGTCGTCCGATTAAACGATAGTAGGAGTGGCCTCAGGCCGCGAAAATAACTATGGCAGAAGTAAAAAAGAAGAAGGTCAAAAAGCACGTTGTTGACGCAATAGCGCACATTCATGCTTCCTTCAACAACACGATCATCACGATTACCGATCGCCAGGGCAATGCGCTTTCTTGGGCAACAGCCGGCGGATGTGGTTTTCGTGGTTCTCGTAAATCCACCCCGTTCGCAGCGCAGGTTGCGTCGGACAAAGCGGGCCGTGCGGCTCTCGAGTTTGGCGTGAAGAATGTTGATGTGCGTGTTCGTGGGCCCGGTCCCGGCCGTGAGTCTGCAGTACGTGCATTGAATGCTCTCGGATTTCGTATTCAAAATATTGAGGATGTCACACCCATTCCTCATAACGGCTGTCGCCCGCCGAAAAAGCGTCGCGTGTAGAGGCTGAACAATGGCAAGATATTTAGGACCAAAATGTAAACTGTCCCGCCGTGAAGGTACGGACCTGTTTCTCAAGAGTGGCGTACGGCCGCTCGAATCGAAGTGCAAGCTGGATGTTCCTCCAGGCGGTGCGGCGCAACGTCGCCCACGTCTTTCGGAATACGGTCTGCAGCTTCGCGAGAAGCAGAAGCTGCGTCGTATGTACGGCGTGCTGGAGCGACAGTTCCGCAATTACTACAAGCGTTCTGCCCAGTTGAAGGGCTCAACCGGCGAGAACCTGCTGCGCCTGCTCGAAGGTCGTCTCGATAACGTTGTTTATCGAATGGGCTTTGCGGCAACTCGAGCCGAAGCACGCCAGCTTGTCAGTCACAAAAGCATTGAAGTCAACGGCAAGATCGTCAACATTCCGTCGGCCCAGCTTAAGGCGGGTGATTCCGTCACAGTTCGCGAAAAAGCGAAGAAACAGCTGCGTATCCAGAGTGCGTTGGAAATCGCAGGACAGGTCGGCTTGCCCGAGTGGGTCAATGTCGACACGAAGAAGATGGCGGGTGTTTTGACGTCGTTGCCGGACCGGGAAGACATTCTCCCGGATATCAACGAAAACCTAGTCGTCGAGCTGTACTCGAAGTAGTCAGGAGGGTTTTTACCCATGCAAGAATCTGTACACGAATTTTTGAAGCCGCGCGTTGTCAAGGTAACGCCGGAAAGCGACCTGCAAGCGAAAGTCACTATCGAGCCTTTCGAACGTGGGTTTGGACATACGCTGGGTAACGCGCTGCGTCGCATCCTGCTGTCCTCCATGCCGGGTGCCGCAATCACCGAAGCGGAAATCGAGGGCGTGCTTCACGAATACACGAGCATCGAAGGCGTGCAGGAAGATGTCGTCGACATTTTGCTGAGCCTGAAACAGGTTGCCGTGACAATGAATTCTCGTGACACGGCTGAACTGCGTGTTTCGAAGAAAGGTCCTGGCCCGGTCACGGCTGGTGATATCCAGCTCGATCATGACGTCGAAATCATGAACCCCGACCTGGTTATCGCAAACCTGACCAAGGCTGGCGAGCTGAACATGATCCTGAAGGTTGAGCGCGGTCGCGGTTACCGTCCGGCGACCCAGCGTCCTTCATTCGAGGAGCAGGGTGGACCGATCGGTCGACTGCAACTCGATGCATCGTTCAGCCCGATTGTTCGCGTTACCTACAGCGTCGAGTCCGCGCGTGTTGAGCAGCGCACCGACCTTGATAAGCTGCTGATCGAAATTGAGACCAACGGCACGATTGATCCTGAAGAAGCGATTCGCCGAGCCGGCAGTATTCTGAAAGATCAGCTTTCGGTATTTGTTGACCTGCAGGGCCAGGAAGACGGCATGGCAACGCAAGCCGAGAGCCAGGTCGATCCGATCCTGCTGCGCCCGGTTGACGAACTCGAATTGACGGTTCGCTCGGCCAACTGCCTTAAAGCGGAAAACATCATGTACATAGGTGACCTGGTACAACGCACCGAAGTTGAGCTGCTGCGTACGCCGAACCTGGGCAAGAAGTCGCTTACCGAGATCAAGGAAGTTCTGGAAGGTCACGGTCTCGGTCTGGGCATGCACCTGGACAACTGGCCACCGGCCTCTCTGCGTCCCGAGCACGAGCTCGTGATGTAAATCATCGGGGACTCCGGTCCGAGATGACAAACGAAGAATAGTTAGGATAGAGAAATGCGCCATAGAAAATCCGGTCGACGACTGGGTCGTAATAGCTCTCATCGCAAGGCCATGTATCGCAACATGGCGACGTCGATGCTGATGCACGAGACGATCAAGACGACCCTGCCAAAAGCTAAAGAACTGCGCCGCGTCGTGGAGCCCCTGATTACGCTCGCGAAGGAAGACAGTGTTGCCAATCGCCGTCTGGCGTTCGATCGTCTGCGCGACAAGGCAGCCGTTGGCAAGTTGTTTTCCGATATTGGCCCGCGTTGCAAGGAACGTCCGGGCGGCTATCTTCGCATCCTGAAAATGGCACCGCGTCCGGGTGACAATGCGCCGATGGCGATCGTCATGTTGACTGACAAGGCGCCCGAGCAGGTTGTCGAAGAGTAGTCAGCGGTAAGAAAGCAAACCGAAAAAGCCGGGCAGAGCCCGGCTTTTTTATGCCTTTCATGGCTAGCCATGTGTTTATAATTGATTGTTTTCAAAAGAGAAATAGGCAGACGAACCTATTTTCGATCGAATCCGCGCGTTGGTCTGTTTGTGAGTCGGCTCACAGTGATTTTGGGCCGAAAAAACTACAGTTACTGACGATACAAATACCGGGGCAGTACGATCGCAAACGAAAAAGCATTTGATGATTGCGTCATCCTGGACAAAGAGTCCTTTGATCCGGATGCTGTCTTTCTCGACGATATCGTCGATGACGGGGTTTTACCTTATCTCAGTCTGGCGGTTGACGGCCTGACGAAATCAGGCGATGTCAGGAAAGGTGTGCTTGAGTTGCGTCCCGAAGATGCCGCGGCCAACGAAGTTCTCCGGCCTGATACCACAATGCCAGTCGCGGCGTTGGACCCTGACCAACTCGATGTCTATGGCTGGGAGCCCAGTCTCTGGAAGAAAATCAAGAGCTACTTCAGCTTCTAGATTTTCTCGCGGCTGCCCGGTGCAGCCTGTAATATCTCCTGATGATTTTCAATAACAAGACCGTGATCATCACGGGTGGCTCCGAGGGCGTCGGTGCAGCGACCGCGCGCATGTTCGCAGAGGCCGGGGCGAATCTCGTGCTTGTCGCACGCAACAAAAAGAAGCTGGAAGCAATCGCAGAGGAATTGCGTGAGAAGACCCGCGTCGAAATTTTTGCGATGGACGTTGCTGACGCGGATGCCTGCGTCGACCTGTTCAAGAAAGCTTCGTTCGATTTCGGTCGCGTCGATGTGCTGGTCAACAATGCCGGTTACCACAAGCGCGGTAATGTCACCGATGTTGCGGCGAATGAGCTCGGCCTGATCATCGACGTCAACCTGAAAGCACCGATCATATTAAGTCGTCTGGCGATTCCGCATCTTCGTGAAGCGGGTGGCGGGGTCATTGTGAATGTGGGCTCGCTGGCCGGGCGTGCGCCTATACCTGGCAGTGCGACCTATGCAGCGAGCAAGGCCGGTTTGCGTGCCTTTACCTACGCGCTGGGTGCAGAGCTTGCCGACACCGGGATCAAACTGGCGATCGTGTCGCCCGGCCCGATCGATACTGGTTTCATCATGGCCGATCTCGACGCGACCTCAAATCTGACACTTTCCCAGCCCATCAGCACCGCGGACGATGTTGCGCAGGCAATCCTGGACTTGTGCGGCAATCGGCAGGTTGAACTATCGATGCCGAAGTTGAGCGGCTACCTGACGACACTGATGTACCTGTTCCCGGGACTGCGGCCATTGGTTGTGCCGATGCTCGAACGCAAGGGTGCGAGGGTCAAGGCGAGACTCAAGGCAGAGAAGAAACGCGCGAATTCCGAATAAAAAAAAGCGGCCCACGGGGGGGTGTGGGCCGCTGGACCGTGCGCCGACTTGAAAAGGGGGGGTGTCGACGCCTGGGTTTTCGTTGTCAGGTCAAGATTCGCTCGCCGTCAGCCGCTGCATGTTTTGCCCCGCTTTCGAGCGATTGGCCGGAAGTTCAATTGCGGCCTCGAAAGATTCCCGAGCTCGTTCATAGTCGCCTGTAACAGCAAATAGCACGCCGCGATTGGACAATACGATCGAAAGATCCGACTGCAGCACTCGTTCGCGGCTGGCTTTTCGCGGATGACCGGAGTAATGGTCTGCCTGTTTCGCTTTCAACAGATCGATTGCTGCGTCACAGGCTTGCACTGCTGAGTCGACTTGTTTTGTCTTGGCATAGGCCACGCACAGATTGGTAAGGGTCACATGCTGGTTAGCTGTCTTCGCGCTACCGGAAAGTTTCCGAATTGCGCGCTCGAAGGACCCGGAGGCAATGGCATTTCCCTGCGCCTGATCGAGTAGCACAGTCATCTCATAGGGCGGGACGTCGGATTCCTGCGCCAAGGTATCGGCCGAGATTGCCGCGAGTGCGGTTGTCGTTACGATAAGTGAAATTAGTTTGTTCATAACTTTGCCTCAAACGTTTCAAAAGAGATTGAATTACGAAAATTCAACGCCAGTTTGGGCGTCATGCGAAACTTCGACAAGCGACAAAAAATCAGCTGAGGGTTGAAAATAAATCATCTGTCGAACACCAATTCCTTTAACACCCACTCACGAAACGCGGTGAGCGCGGCGTTTTTCTGGGTACTGGCGTGGCAGGAGAAATAGTAGGCGTCCTTTGCCTGCAGCTCATGATCGAACAATGCAACCAGCGCCTGAGTCTGGATCCAGCGATCGATCAGGTGGGCGGGAATCAACGCCGCACCCAGTCCCTGCTCAGCGGCGCGTGCCACGGCGATCATCGAGTCGAGTCGGAGAGTCTTGGAATCGGAGGGCAAACGGATCCGCGAGCTGCGCTGCCATTGGCCCCACGCGCCGGGCCGCGAGTCATGCACAATAATCGGGAAATCACTGACAATCTTGCCTGCCCTGATCCTGACAGTGTCATAAAACGCGGGTGACGAAACCGGTATGAGTCGGATCGAAAATAGCTTGTCAGCGTTTTTTGGTGCCGATGACGCTGTATGCAAGCGAATGGAAGCATCACAGTTCTCGATATTCTCACCCGTCGTGTCAACGTCAATATTCAGCCCGGGATGCATCTTGCTGAACTCGTTTAAACGCGGTACCAGAACCTCGCTGGCAAAAAATGGCTTGACCGATATGCGCAGCGAGCCGCGAGCAGGTAGCTCAGAATGCTGCTCGACGACCGCGTCCAGGGACTCGAGGACCGGTTGCAGGTCATTGTAAAGCGCCTGCCCGGACTCAGTGAGCGTCAGCCCCCTCGCGGTTCGCGTGAACAGGTCGTTGGCGAGCTCCGTTTCAAGGTGCTTGATCTGGTGACTTACGGCGGACGCCGTAAGATAGAGTTCCTCGGCCGCCTCACGAAAACTCTCACGTTCTGCCGCGGCACAAAATGCGCGCAACGCGCGCATCGATATATTGCGATTCCAGGTGGCCATATCATGAATCTGCACGATTCATGCCATCCGGATAGCGACAGATTCGTGGGGATTTCGCTCGTGACGACCGGAGTACGCGCCAAAAAGGCGCAGTGTCGGTTTTTACTGCACGCTTATGAAGCGGCAGCGAAAGCCTCACGCGTCAGGTTCTGGCTGCCGTCAGCCAGAACGCGCACATTGTCCTCGATTCGAATGCCGCCGAATGGCCGCAGCCAGTCAACCGTTTTCCAGTTGACGTGGTTCTCCGCCGGCGTTCCGCGCAGTTTTTCCAGCAGCATGTCGATGACATAAAGCCCCGGCTCAATCGTGAGGACCATGTCTTGCTCAAGAACTCGGGTAAGTCGCAAGTACGGATGGCCGCTTGGTGGATCGATTCTGGTACCGGACTCGCTGTCCATGAAGCCGCCGACATCGTGAACCTGGATACCGAGCAGGTGGCCGAGGCCATGAGGAAAAAATGCGGCGGTCACGCCGGTTTCCAGCAAGGTGTCGGGTGCTCCGGTGGCGAGCTCGGTTTCCACCAGGACCTCGGCAAGCATCCTGTGGTTCTCGATATGCAGTTCGCGATAATCGACGCCGGCCCGTACCTTGTCCACAATCGCCAGTTGCATGACATCCATGCGGTCAATGAGAGCCTGGAATCGTTCATTTTTGAGGGAGTAGGTGCGCGTGATATCGGAGGCGTAACCGTGTACCTGTGCACCGGCATCGATCAGGAATGAATGGAGCTCATCCGGCGCGTGTCGATCCAGGTGCGTGTAATGCAGAATCGCGCCATGCTGGTTGAGCGCCACGATGTTGCTGTACGGCAGTTCCGGATCGGTATGATTGACTGCCTTGCAATAGTCCCGGTGAATATCGAACTCGGACGCACCGGCACGAAACGCCGATTCGGCTGCCCGGTGCCCACAGGCGCCTCGATACGATGCCAGTCGCATGACCTCAATTTCGTACGCCGTCTTGATACCGCGAGCGTAGTGCAGAATATTGATCGCAGTTGTCGGGTTGATGCGTTCAATACCGAAGGCCAGGGCATTGTCGTCAATTTCTCCGATCACGATGCACTTGTCGCGCGCCGCCGGAAGATGCGAGGCAACGTCGTCCATTGAGTGCACAATGCGAATGTCGAAATGTGCCGTCCAGTAGCCTGTCGGCTTACCCGGTACGACATGCCAGTAGTCGTGCGGCTGGTAGTAGATCAGCACCGGCCTTTCACCCGGCGTGTAAACAATGTAGGAAAATGGCAGGTTTGTCAGTGGTACCCAGTTGACGAAATGCGGGTTGGGTTTGAAGGGCAAATGGTAGTCATCGAGAAATGCGACTTTCGGATTGCCCGAATAAATCACAGCGTGACTGGCACCCGCTCTTGAAAGTGCATGATCGTGGCGTGCTGCCAGCGTTTCAATATGCGCAGCGTATAAAGCGCCCAGCGCCGGATTTGTATCGGAGTAGTCTGCTTTCATCGGCAAATCATACCTTGTTGCTGCCACCGTCGGCGAGTGCCATCATAAGCGGCTCGCGTCAGCCGGGCCGGGGTCTATATTGCAAGCGGAGCAGGGCATGAACGGAAGGAAATACGGGATTGGTTTGGTATGTTTAGTAGTGGGAGCGACAACAATGGCGGCATCTGAGCCCGGATACGATCGAGTGACGGGACTGGCTCACGCCTCTCGATCCGAAGTCATCGCCCCGCATGGCATGGCCGCGACCAGCCAGCCCCTGGCGACCCAGATCGCACTGGACATTCTGAAAGCCGGCGGTAGTGCCGTGGACGCCGCTATTGCCGCCAACGCGGCCCTGGGGCTGATGGAGCCAACCGGCAATGGTATCGGCGGCGACCTTTTTGCGATTGTCTGGGACACTGAGAAGAAAGAGCTGGTTGGCCTGAACGCTTCTGGCCGGGCGCCGAAGGCCATGACACTCGACTATTTCCTCGAGCGCGGCATCGAAAGCATTCCACCCTTCGGACCGCTTCCGGTCAGCGTACCCGGGGCTGTTGATGGCTGGTTCGAACTTCACGCTCGATTCGGCCGACTCGATATGCAAGAAATCCTTGCGCCTACGATTGCCTACGCTCGTGAAGGATTTCCGGTTTCAGAGGTCATCGCGTATTACTTCAAGAGCAATGAAGCGCGCATCGGGCATTACCCGGGATTCAAGGAGACCTATATGCCGAACGGGCATGTGCCCCGGAAAGGTGAGATGTTCAAGAACCCGCGCCTGGCCGATACGCTGGAACTAATCGCCGAAAAAGGACGCGATGAATTTTACAAGGGCAGCATTGCACGCCGTATCGATGCTTACATGGCCGAGCAAGGTGGGTTGCTCAGTTACGAGGATCTCGCGGCGCACGAATCCGAATGGGTAACACCCGTATCGACAAACTATCGTGGCTGGGATGTTTACGAGTTGCCGCCGAACGGTCAGGGCATTGCCGCGCTGCAAATGCTTAACTTGCTAGAGGGCTATGACCTGAAATCGATGGGTTTCGGCAGTGCCGAGTATCTGCATACGCTGGTCGAGGCAAAAAAACTCGCGTTTGAAGACCGCGCAAAATACTACGCGGATATGGACTTCGTCGATGTCCCGGTGGAGACCTTGATATCGAAGCGCTACGCTGACAAGCGACGCAAGCTGATTAATCCGAACAAGGCTGCAACGTCGTTGCCAGCCGGTGACGCTAAACTTGAGCAAGGCGACACGATCTACCTGACGGTGGCGGACGCGGACGGCAACATGGTGTCCCTGATACAGAGCAACTACCGCGGCATGGGATCCGGAATGACGCCGGGTAATCTTGGTTTCGTGCTGCAGGATCGTGCCGAGTTGTTTTCACTTGACCCCGCTCATGCCAACGTTGTCGCAGGGGGCAAACGGCCCTTTCATACGATCATTCCGGCTTTCGTTATGAAGGATGGTGAGCCGCTGATCAGTTTCGGACTGATGGGCGGTGCCATGCAGCCGCAGGGGCATGTGCAGGTCATCGTCAATATGGTCGACTTTGGTATGAACCTGCAGGAAGCGGGCGACGCCGCGCGCATTAATCACATCGGTTCCTCTCAGCCGACCGGTTCCGTCATGACCGATGGCGGCGTGCTGCACCTTGAATCGACCATCGGCAATGAGACTCGAAAAGAGCTCGAGCGCCTGGGTCACACGCTCGGTGACAGCAATGGCAGCTTTGGCGGCTACCAGGCAATCATGTGGGACAAGGAGCAGGGCGTGTACTATGGCGCCAGCGAAGTGCGCAAAGACGGACAGGCAGCGGGATACTAGGGATGGCAGACGAGATATACCTCACCGGCATTACCACAACGGGAACGCCGCATATCGGCAATTACGTCGGTGCGATCCGGCCAAGTATTGCGGCGAGCAAGGATGCCTCGAAGAAGAATTTTTATTTTCTTGCTGACTTCCATGCTCTCGCAAAAAACGAGGATCCAGACAACATCAGCCAGTCGACGCTGGAAATTGCCGCCGCGTGGCTTGCGCTCGGGATGGACACCGAGAATTCAGTGTTTTACCGGCAATCGGACATCCCTGAAATTCCCGAGCTGACCTGGATCCTCACCAGTATGACGGCGAAGGGCCTGATGAACCGGGCGCACTCCTACAAGGCGGCGGTGCAGGCGAATCTCGAAAGTGGCAGTGACAATGATCCGGACAAGGGCATCACGATGGCCTTGTACAGCTACCCGATCCTGATGGCCGCGGACATCCTGATGTTTCGGGCCACGAAGGTGCCCGTCGGCCGCGATCAAAAACAACATGTTGAGATGGCGCGCGACATTGCACAACGTTTCAATCATCATTTCGGCGAAGTCCTGGTATTGCCGGAACCCGTGATCGACGATCATACGGCGACGCTGGCGGGACTCGACGGCCGCAAAATGTCAAAAAGCTACAACAACACGATTCCACTATTTTCGCCCGAAAAAAAGCTGCGTAAATTGATCATGAAAATAAAGACAAACAGCCTGGAGCCCGGTGAACCGAAAGACACCGTCGACAGCACGCTGTTTGATATTTACAAGGCATTTGCGACGCCGGAAGAAACGGCCGCAATTGAGCAGCAGTACGCGGATGGCATCGCCTGGGGCACGATGAAGCAAACGCTGTTTGAATACATCAACGACCATATCGGGCCCGCGCGCGAAGAGTATGACCGGCTGGTGGCGAATCCGGCCGACGTTGAGGCCGAATTGCTAAAGGGCGCGGCGCGTGCGCGGGAGGTTGCCATTCCTTATATCGAAAAAATTCGCCATGCGATCGGCATTCGTAAGCTCGGTTAGTGATCGCCGGAAACTGCCATGGTCCTGAATCAGGTAACCTTGCCTTGCACGAACTATGAGGCGTCAGTTGCGTTTTATACGACGCTGGGCCTTCGGCAGATCGTCGACAGTCCGCCGCGTTACGCGCGATTTGAAACCGAAACCGGTTCAACATTGTCGATACATGCGGCCGAGGTCGACGCCTGCAGTGGTGCGACCGTTATTTATTTCGAGGTCGAAAATGTCGACGATACGGTCGAGGCTTTGCGCGGCAAGGGCCTGGTTTTCGACTCGGAGCCGAGAGACGAAAGCTGGCTTTGGCGTGAGGCGACTTTGTCAGACCCGGCCGGCAACCGGATCTGTATTTTTCACGGCGGCGAGAACCGACGCTTCCCGCCATGGCGTATTTAGGAGGACAGGATGGATGTCAAAATCTGGGCGGTACTGAGTGCGGCGGCATCGACTTTCCTGCTGGCCGGGATGTGGCAATAGTGGCACCTGAACGTCAGTTTGAAACCGAGCGCCTGATTCTTCGGCCCGTCAGCGTCGATGACGCGGCGCTGATGCTGGCAGTCTGGAACGATCCGGCCTTTATTCGGCATGTCGCCGATCGTGGCATTCGGACGCTCGACCAGGCACGCGAGGCGGTCGCTGCGGGCGCAGAAAAATTGTTCGCAGATTACGGCTATGGTCCTTATAGCCTGACCTTAAAGTCGAGCGGCGACCAAATCGGGATTTGTGGCCTCTTTCGTCGCGACAATTTCGACGATCCTGACATTGGCTTTTCATTGCTGCCTGACTATCGCGGCAAGGGCTATGCCGGTGAAGCGGCAATCGAAGTCGTGCGCTACGCGCGCGAAGAACTCGGCATCGCGACGCTGCATGCGATTGTATCGCCGCAGAACGGACCATCGATCGGCCTCATTGAAAAGCTTGGTTTGCAGTTCGAGCGTATGGTGACGATGCCCGGCGACGGCGAAGCCATCAGTCTTTACAGCATTGCACTACAGGGCTAGCAATCGATGATGGAATTCCTCAAGAGTGCCGGTGCAAGGACAGGGCTGTTCTTTGGCGCCACATCGGGCGTTATTACGACGCTAGGGCTGATCGCCGGTCTCAACGCGGGTACCCAGTCACTCACGGCGGTTCTCGGCGGTATCCTGGTCATCGCCGTGGCGGATTCCATGTCGGATGCCATGGGCATTCATCTTGCCGAGGAGGCCAATCCGGACACTGATCATGATCATGTGTGGGCCGCGACATTCACAACCTTCTTCACCAAGCTCGTGTTCGCACTCAGCTTCGCGGTTCCGTTGTTGCTGCTGCCGCTTGGACCTGCGGTGATTGCGTCCATAGTCTGGGGCATGAGCGTGATAACCGTGTTGAGTTATTTCCTGGCGCGCGCCCAGAATGAGCCGCCCTGGTCCATCATTCTGGAGCACCTGGGTATCGCAATTCTGGTTGTCATCCTGTCCCACTACATCGGCGCCTGGGTCGCGGCGACGTTTGCCTGAGTTATACTCCCTTGCAGCAGGAAGATAGGGGCGATAGTGAATAAAGCGTTGCAAATCGCATCGAACTTTGTCGTCATGAATACGGATCTTGATGCCGAGTCGCTGGCGGTCAGCGACAATTTCTACGCAGAACTCGATAAAAAGTATGGGAATTTCGCCGGCCATACGTTGATATCCTGTCACAGTTTCAACAGCGATTGGCCGACCTGGGAGTGTCATCCGAATGGTGATGAGCTTGTCATCTTGCTCGACGGTGAGGTTGAAATGCGGCTCGCACAGGACGACGGCGACGAGTCGGTACGTCTTGCCACGCCCGGCGAGTTCGTTATCGTGCCCCGGGGAACCTGGCACACGGCAAAAGTTCAGCGCGAGGCACGAATGCTTTTCGTCACCCCGGGCGAGGCGACGGAAAATCTCGAACAGCCTCCTTCTCGCGACGCCTGAATTGTGAGCGACTCTGCGACTGTGACTGACTGGCGGCAGCTGCGCGAGTTTGCCGCTGTCGATCTGAATCAATCGTTTATTCTTTCGTGGAGCCTGGCATCGGAGTTGCTGCTAATCGATATTGATCTCTTTCTGACGGAAGACCATCCTTTTTACGAGAAGCCACGACCTGCCGAAAAGTTCTGTATTCGACCGGCCATTGTCGAGTTTCCGTATTGCGAAGACCTAAGCCTGGTTGGTGGAACCGAGGCATCAGCCGCCGAAGTGGCGAGAGGGCTGAAGCACGGTTTGATCGAAGGGTTGCGACGGCTTGAAGACGGGCAATATGAAATTTCCGGGCCGTTTGGCACCGTGCTGGTCACTGCCGAGCGGCCAATCTTGAGACTCAAGGGGCCCTAGTGTCCACAGGAGCGGGTATGCGCAGCGTAAATCGAATCGACTATGTCGAGATCCCGGTTACCGACCTTGACGCGGCGCGCCAATTCTTCGAGGCGCTGTTCGGTTGGACATTTGTCTCGTACGGTGAGGACTACATGAGTTTCAATGACGGTCGCCTCGATGGCGGTTTTCGCCGTGCCCACGAGGCGGCACCGGCCAATGGCGTATTGGTCGTTTTTTTCAGCGAGGATCTGGAACGGGACCTTGAGCGCGTACAGGAACTGGGCGCAACCATATCCGAACCAATTTTTTCGTTTCCAGGCGGCCGACGATTTCATTTTGTGGATCCCACTGGAAACGAGTTTGCAATCTGGTCGGAAGTTGCCTGACCGGAACTGGAGAATTTCAAATGGCAGTATTGATTGACCACCCATGCGTGCAGCACAAACTCGCGATCATTCGTAATGTAGAAACGGGCCACAAGCGATTTCGTGAGCTCGCAACGGAGATCACCAAATTCATTTGCTATGAAGCCCTGAAGAACATTAAGACAAAAGTTGTCACGGTCCAAACACCGGTCGCCGAAGCGACTTGCCGAAAAATCGATACCGATGTCGTCGTCGTTCCCATACTGCGCGCCGGTGTTGGCATGCTGGAAGGTATTCTTGAGCTTGTGCCCACGGCGCGTGTCGGCTTCGTCGGTTTGTATCGCGATGAAGAAACCAAAAAGCCCGTTACTTACTACGAGCGATTTCCGCCGCAAATAAAAGGGGGAACCTGCATTATCATCGATCCCATGCTGGCGACTGGCGGATCAACTGTCGCAACTATTGATATGCTGAAAGAGCACGGCGCGGAGAGCATCGTGGTGATTTGTATTGTGACCTGTCCGGAAGGCATTGCGCTGGTCGAGTCCAAACACCCGGATGTTCCGATTTATGCTGCCGCAATCGACGACCGACTTAACGAAAAGAAATACATCGTACCGGGCCTCGGGGACGCCGGAGACCGCCTGTTTGGGACGTCGCACAAGGACTAGCCATGGCTGATAACAAGACCAGGCCCGGCAAACAAAGCGTTTCCGAATTTATCAAGAGTATCGACGACAAGGACCAGCGTGCCGACGTCAAAAAAATCGCAGCGAGGATGCGCAAGGCGACCGGCAAGAATGCACGCATGTGGGGGTCAGGCATCGTCGGCTACGGCGAGTATCATTACAAGTATGCCAGCGGCCGGGAAGGCGATTTCATGATCACAGGTTTCTCGCCGCGCAAGCAGTCAATCTCCGTGTACATCATGCCGGGTTTCGCCAGTTTCGGAGGATTGATGAAAAAGCTTGGCAAACACAAGACCGGGAAAAGTTGCCTTTACATAAATCGACTGTCCGATGTGGACGAAAAAGTACTGCAAAAACTTATCGACGATTCCGTTAAACTCATGCGTCAGCAATACCCGACAAAGTAGCGCCTGATGAGCGATGACATTCTTGTATCACGATTGGAAGGCAATAAACTTATCGTCGAAGCCGGCGACGAGACGACCGAGTACGATTCGAAATTTCTGATCGCTGCGGTCCTGGTCTACGTTGCCCGTGGCAATGGACAAATCGAACCCGAGGAGTCGGCCCGAATGATCGACTTGATTGAAGATCACTTCAAGATGCAAGGTGCCGAAACGCTGGAGCTGCTGACTCGGGCGATCTCAGAGCTGGACGAGGAGCCGGAGCTTGTTCCGTTGCTATGTGATCTCGGACCAACCTTGTCGGATTCAGACAAGGAGGATCTCGCGTTGATGGGACTTAAAGTTGTTGCGGCCGACGGCAAGCGACACGTCGCGGAAATGGAGCAATTCAGTCGCGCGATGGAAGCGGTCGGCGTCTCACCGGATATCGTGCACCGTGCGTTCGATCGTTACTTTGCAGAGACGATGCCCGGCCTGTGAAAGCTACCATCAGAAATTTCCTTAAGCTGGAGTCGTCGGGCGGCATTGTCCTGATGATTGCCGCCGTGCTCGCAATGATCGCGGCCAACTCGCCTGCGGCGGGTCTGTATGGCCTTTTCCTGGAAACGCCCGTCGAAGTACGGGTCGGCGCATTGAAGATCGCCAAGCCCCTGTTTTTATGGGTAAATGATGGGCTCATGGCGGTTTTTTTCTTCCTCGTGGGCCTGGAGTTGAAACGGGAAATTGTGGACGGTGAGCTATCGCGCCCGGCGAATGTCCTGCTGCCGGCACTGGGTGCGATCGGCGGAATTGTCGTTCCGGTAGGCATCTACGTCTGGATCAACGCCGGAAGTCCGGCGGCGATGCAGGGCTGGGCAATTCCTGCAGCGACTGACATCGCGTTCGCACTGGGGATCCTGATGCTACTCGGTAGCCGGGTTCCTGTTTCGCTCAAGGTGTTCCTGGTGTCACTCGCGATCTTTGATGATCTCGGTGCAATTATCATCATTGCAATTTTCTATTCCGCCGACCTGTCGACCTCGGCACTCGTGGTAGCGACAGTTTGCATTGCCGTGCTTGGCTTCCTCAACTGGCGGGGAGTCTCATCCGTATCGACCTATATTCTCGTCGGTGTCGTTATGTGGATCGCGGTGTTGAAGTCGGGGGTTCACGCGACCCTGGCCGGGGTTGCTCTCGCCGCATTCATACCGATGCGGGACAAAGACGAACCCGATCACTCGCCATTGCGAGATCTCGAGCACGACCTGCATTCTGTGGTTGCTTTCGGTGTGCTGCCATTGTTCGCATTCGTCAATGCGGGAATAGACCTTGGCGGTGTCAGTTTCGGCGATTTGCTGCATCCGGTGCCGTTGGGTATCGCAGCCGGTCTTTTTGTCGGCAAGCAGCTGGGCATCTTCCTGCTGTGTTTTCTCGCAATTCGCAGCGGACTCGCGCGCATGCCGGATGGCGCTAACTGGGGCTCCCTGTACGGTGTCTGTGTGCTGTGCGGGGTCGGATTTACGATGAGCCTTTTCGTCGGGTCGCTGGCGTTTGAAAACGTGGCGCTGGATACCCGCATGCTGTTCGATGAGCGGCTGGGAATCATTCTCGGTTCGCTGCTCTCGGGCATCGTTGGCTACGCGGTGTTGCGCGTATCACTCAGAGATTAGGGCGACTGCATCGATTCTCGTTCCGTTTCGAGTTCGCCCCAGCGCTGGATTAGTGCTTCGAGCAGCGCTTCCTGTTCTTTTAGCTGTTGCAATCCCTGTTGCACCTGTTCCTTGTCCTGCGCATAGAAGCCGGGATCGGCAATATCGGTTTGCAGCGTCTTGATTCGCGACTCCAGTGCTTCGATGTCAGCCGGCAGCCGGTCAAGTTCGCGCTGTTCGTTGTAGCTTAGTTTTTTCCTGGCCTTGCCCTTGCGGCGCAGGCTTGCGGCACGCCGCTTTTCTTCGGCTATTTCCGGCGAGTCAGTCTCGGCAAGTTGATGGCCCTGCCGCAACCAGTCCGAGTAACCGCCAACGTACTCCTGCACTTGCCCGTTTTGTTCGAAGACGACGGTGCTGGTCACGACATTGTCGAGGAATTCCCGATCGTGACTGACGACGATCAGCGTACCGGCGTAATCGCACAGTTTTTGTTCGAGCACTTCCAGCGTTTCAATATCGAGATCGTTGGTTGGTTCGTCGAGCACCAGAAGGTTGGCAGGTCTTGTGAATAACTTCGCCAGGATGACCCGGTTTCGCTCGCCACCTGACAGGGATTCGACCGGTGTCATCGAGCGCTTCGGGCTGAATAGAAACCCCTTCAGGTAACCAACAATGTGTCGATCCTTGCCATTGATGTTGATGTACGTGCGGCCTTCGCCAACGTTGTAGGCAACCGATTTCTTCAGATCGAGAGTCTGGCGCAACTGGTCGAAATAGCCAATTTCCAGGTTGGTACCGTGCTTGACAGTACCCGTCTGGGGTTCGAGTTCGCCGAGTAACAGCCGCAGCAGCGTCGTCTTGCCGACACCATTGTTGCCGATCAGTCCAATGCGATCGCCGCGCATGATCTTGATCGAAAAGTCACTGATAACTTTCTCGTCACCATAGGAATAGCTCACATTCCGCGCACGAATCACCTTGCGGCCCGACTGCTCCGCCTCTTCAATATGCATGCGTGCCTTGTTTTCTTTTTTCAGTCGCGCGGCCAGTTCCTGACGCATCTTTTCAAGTGATCTGACGCGGCCCTCGTTGCGAGTGCGGCGCGCCTTGATGCCCTGCCGAACCCAGACTTCCTCCTGCTCGAGTTTCTTGTCGAACCGGGCGTTCGCCACGTCTTCATCTTCGAGCGCCTTTTCTTTGCGCCGCAGAAAGTTATCGTAGTCACCTGGCCAGCTGGTAAGTTTGCCCCGATCAATTTCGACGATGCGCGTCGCCAGGCGCTGCAGGAAAGCGCGATCGTGAGTGATAAACATGACCGCCCCAGGGTACGCGTAGATACGATCTTCAAGCCACTTTATCGTTGCGATGTCGAGATGATTGGTGGGCTCGTCGAGCAACAGCAAGTCCGGGCTCTGTACCAACGCTCGTGCCAGCGCCACGCGTCGCCGCCATCCGCCGGACAGGTCGTTCATCTTCTTCTCGGCGGGCAGGTTGAGATCCGATATTGTGGCTTCCACCCGCTGATCGATCTGCCAGCCATCGAGTGAGTCGATTTTCGCGTGCAGTGTTTCCAGCTCCAGAAGGCCGTGCTTGTCGAGTTCGAGTTGCGACATTTCCTGGTAGCGCTGCAACAGGTTGTCGACTGTTGCCAGTCCCGAACGAATGACGTCACGCACCGGAAGATCCATCGCTTGCGGCAAATTCTGGTGCAGTTGGCTGACGATCAGCCCGGTCTTTCGGACAATTGCACCGTGGTCGGCTTCGATCTCGCCGGTTATCAGTTTGAGAGTCGTTGACTTGCCGGCTCCATTGCGACCGATGAGGCAAACTCGCTCGCCCGATTCAATCGAAAATTCGGCGTCGCGCAGAATCACCTGCTCGCCAAAATCGAGTCTTAAATCTTCAAAGCGAAGCAATGACATGAAGCGTTCCCGGGGGTAAGCGGTGTATCCTAGGCCAGAAGATTCACGAGATGTGAGAAAAAATGCAAGCCATGCGACGGGGACGCACATGACCGAAGACCGATTTATCGACCTGGAGACACGATTAGCGCATCAGGATCAGCTTCTGAATGAGCTTAACGAGGTCGTCACACGGCAGCAGGAAAAAATCATGCAGCTGGAAGACCTTTGCAAGTCGCTGATCCAGCGAGTTCGGTCCGCCAGTGATGGCGTGCCGGTCGACGATTTGGGCGATGAGCGGCCGCCACATTATTAGTGGCGGCGGCTAGCAATAACCCGTGTCGATGTTTTCTTGCGTTGAATAAATGTGTTGGCGTAGAACTGCCGGAGATATGTTATGTCATTGAACGTCAAGTCGTTTCTCACGCTGGTGCTGTTCGCATTGCAAGCTCACTTTACTTCGATCGCGAATGCGCAGACGTATGTACCGGAAGAACTGCAGCCCTGGCAGGAATGGGTACTCAAGGACAAGGAGTATCGACAGTGTCCGTTTTATTTCGATCAGACCGTTGAGCAGGCGTCTGCTTTCGTTTGTTCCTGGCCGGGCACCCTTGAGCTCGATGTCGATGCGTCAGGCGCGCGATTCACACAGCAGTGGACCGTGTACGCCAGCGACCAATGGGTGACGTTACCTGGCGGTTCGAATCACTGGCCGGACCGCGTCACTGCCAACGACAGGCCGATCGAGGTCATCGCGCGCAATAATTTGCCGAGCATAAGGTTGGCACCGGGCACATGGCGCATCGCCGGGCGTTTCCAATGGGCGGATCGCCCCGGAGTGCTTGCAGTTCCGCAGCAGACTGCATTGGTTTCGCTGACAGTCGACGGCAAGCGCGTGGCGCGCCCCGAGATGAATCGAAACGGCATCTACCTTGGGGAGCGTCAGCGCGAAACACGCGCGCGCGATTCGGTGCGTACGACCGTGCACCGACTGGTCGTTGACGATATTCCAACGCAATTGGTCACGCGCTTGCAGATCGATATTTCCGGAAGTGTGCGAGAAGAAGTCTTCGGCCCGATGCTTCCGGACGGTTTCGTGCCGTTGAGCATTGACAGTCCGCTGCCGGCGAAGCTGGAAGCCGATGGCAATCTCCGGTTGCAGGTTCGTCCGGGTCGTTGGTCCATCACCCTGATCGCACGTGGCGCTGGCGTTGCCGACTCGATCCAGCGACCCGCACCGGGCGTCAACCTGGCCGAGGACGAGATCTGGAGTTACCGCTCGAACGATCGCTTGCGGGTAACGGCCGTCGAAGGGTTGCCGCCGGTTGACCCGTCGCAAGTGGAAGCGCCAGGGGAGTGGCAGACCTTCCCGGCGTTTCGCGTCGATCCGGGTGCAGTGTTCTCGGTCACGGAACGCAGCCGCGGCATTGTCGCCGCATCGAATGAGCTGGGTCTCTCGCGAACCCTGTGGCTGGGATTTGACGGCAAAAGTTTTACCGTCGAAGACCACATTAGCGGCACGATGCGAACGGACTGGCGCCTGGATATGCGTGCGCCATTTACACTGTTGAGTGCAACGGAAAACGATCAAAGCCTGTTGATTACAAGCGGTCCCGGTGACGACCGGACCGGCATCGAAGTACGCGAGTCGAACGTCGCCGTTGCAGCCATCGGCCGAGCGGAGGCACAAAGCGGCTTGCCGGTGACAGGATGGGACACGCGGTTCACCCAGGTCAGCACGACTTTGAACCTGCCACCGGGCCACAAACTACTGATGGCGCCCGGCGTCGACAGTGCACTCGGCAGCTGGATGAGCCAATGGCAATTGCTGGACTTTTTCCTGGTCTTGATCATAACGATCGCAGTCTGGCGCCTGTTCGGCGTTTCTGCGGGCCTCATTGCGCTGGGCGCGCTGGTTTTGAGTTTTCACGAATTCGACGCACCGTCATGGCTGTGGTTGAACCTGCTGATCGTCGTAGCCCTGATGCGAGTGACGCCTGCCGGCCGTTTGCGGCAAATCGTTTTCGGCTACCAGGCGCTGAGCGCGATAGCCCTGGTCATCGCGTTGCTGCCTTTCGTGGCGGGGCAATTGCGTGTTGCGATATATCCGCAGCTTGAGCCGCAATCGAACGTTTACCAAAGCTACGGGTTGGATGGATATGCCGAGACGCCGGCGGCCGGGCCGAGACGTGCAGCCGAACAAGACCACATGCTGTCGATGGATCGGGCAACAACCGCGTTCGAAGGCAAGCGAGAGCGCCTTGAAGAAATCGTCACGACCGGGTCTCGCAAGCAAAATTTTTCACGGTACGCACCGAACGCCATCGTGCAAGCCGGCCCCGGCATACCGTCCTGGCAATGGAATAGCTACTTGTTAAGCTGGAGCGGACCAGTTGCTGCCGAGCAAACGATGCGACTCGTTGTCATGCCACGCTGGCTTGTGAGTTCGATGCGTGTCATTGCCGTCGCATTGCTACTGTTGTTTGCCGGGACATTCGCCGCAGAAATTTTTAATCGTCGATGGACCCTGCCAACGGGACTGACGCTTGGCCGCGGTAAAACTGGCAGCATCATCGTTGCAGCATTGCTGGTCGGTCTGTCGGTCGGCAGCCCGGAAGCGAGGGCCGAAATTCCCGACACGAATCTGCTCAAGCAACTTGAGGAGCGCCTGCTCGAAGCACCGGACTGCGTTCCTCGGTGTGCTGAAATCGTTTCGGCTGTCGTGGAAATCGGACCGCAATCCATCGCGATGACTCTGTCAGTGCACGCGCTGGAAAACGTTGCTATCCCGCTGCCCGGTTCGACGGGTGGCTGGCGACCGGAGGCGATTGCAATCGAAGGCGCGCCGGGCACGCGCGTTGTGCGTTCAGACGACAATTCACTGTGGCTGCACATCCTGCCGGGCCGACACACAGTGACGTTGCGTGGCCAGGTACCCGCGGTTGATAGCCTGGAAATACCCTTCCTGACGCCACCGCGGGTCATCAGTGTGAACAGCGATGCGTGGTTTGTTGCCGGTATCAAGGATCGGCGCCTGACCTCTGGCTCACTGCAGCTGACCCGATTGCAAGCGGCCACGGATGGGGACGGGACGGTGCGCTGGGAGAGCAGTCGATTCCCGGCGTTCGCTCGTGTTGAGCGCGTCATCGAGCTGGACCTGGACTGGCGGGTACGCACGACGGTGTATCGCATTGCACCGGCGCAGGGAGCGCTGACACTGGAAATACCGCTGCTCGCGGGTGAGAGCATCGTAAGCGGCGAATTCACCGTGACAGACGATCGCGTACTGGTATCAATGAATCCGCAGCAGCAGTCAGTCTCGTGGACCTCGAATTTACCGCTGCAGTCGCCACTGTCGCTGCAGGCTGCCGACGGCACGTCCTGGCAGGAGACCTGGCAGATTGCGGTTGGCAATACCTGGAATGCGAGGTTCGAAGGTATTCCCGAGAGCAACATGAGCAATGAGGCCAGTGGCGTGCGCGTCGCGATATTTCATCCGCGTGCAGCCGAACAATTGTTGATGATCGCCAGCAGGCCGGAGGCGAGCGCGGGTTCGACGCTGGCCTTCGATTCGGTCAACCTCGCTGTGACCGAGGGCAGTCGTTCGCGTGATGTCAGTCTGCGTTTGAGTTACCGCAGCACGCGCGGTGCTCAGCATATTATCCGATTGCCAGCGGCCGCTGAGCTGACGTCCGTCACCGTCGACAACCGGGAGCAGACCTTGCGCGCCAACGACGGCGAACTCGATATCGAGATTCTTCCCGGAAATCACACAATCACTATCGATTGGCGGGA
Organism: uncultured bacterium; assembly: GCA_963976365.1. GTDB lineage: Bacteria > Pseudomonadota > Gammaproteobacteria > Steroidobacterales > Woeseiaceae > UBA1847. Next base: position 32,679 of record CAXBKH010000023.1, read on the forward strand.
AGCGGGAGGCATGGCATTCGTTACGCGCACGCCCGAAGTCGATCTCGGAGCCCCCGCCAGCAATATTAATCTGACGCTGGAAAAGTCACAGGATCGCTGGCTGCTCGCGACCAGCGGTCCAAAACTCGGTCCGGCGGTGCTCTACTGGTCCGAATTGGCCGTACTGATTGTCGTCGCACTGATACTCGGCCGCGTCGGCCTGACGCCGCTGACGACCCGGCACTGGCTGTTGCTGGGGCTCGGTTTCAGCACCTTCAACTGGTCCGTTCTGATGCTGGTCATCTTGTGGTTGATGATATGTGGAGCACGGGAAAAATTTCGGGGCGAGCTGTCATGGTGGCAATTCAACCTGGCGCAGGTTGTGCTCGCCGGCACCACGCTCGTCGCGCTGGCCTGCGTCGTATTCTCTTTGCCAGCGGGCCTTTTGGGCTCGCCGGACATGCATGTCGTCGGACACAATTCCTATGGCGGCGCACTGAACTGGTTCGCCGATGGCAGCGACTCGGCATTGCCCGTCGCGCTGGCGATGTCGGCCCCGATGTGGTTCTACAAGGCCTTGATTCTCGCATGGGCATTGTGGCTAAGCTTCGCGCTGCTTCGTTGGTTGCCGTGGGTATGGCAATGCTTCAGCGCGGCAGGATACTGGCGTAGCAAGAACGCGGCAAAACTTGCGGGTAGTAACGAAGGAGGTATTTCGTGAAGATAGCGTGGATCACAATTTTTATTGCAGTGCTCGTTTGGTCAGGCATATCTCCGAAGGACTACCCGACCTGGGGGCTGGAGGTTTTCCCGGCCGTTGCCGGTGCTGCGGTGCTGTGGTTCACGCGTGAGAAATTCCCGCTCACAAGGCTGGTGTACGCGTTGATCCTGATTCATTGCATCATTTTGATGGTCGGCGGCCACTATACCTATGCAGAGGTTCCGATTGGCGACTGGCTGCGGGACGTGACGGCAGGCAGTCGCAACAATTACGACAAGCTGGGTCATCTGGCACAAGGGTTCATTCCCGCGATGATCGCGCGCGAACTGGTAATTCGCCTGAAGGTTTTTAATTCGGCCGCGTGGCGAAATTTTTTCATCGTCAGTTTCTGTCTCGGATTCAGTGCGTTCTACGAACTCATCGAATGGTGGGTTGCGCTAATGTCGGAAGAAGCCGCCGAATCCTTCCTCGGCACACAAGGCTATATCTGGGATACGCAGTCAGACATGGGTATGGCACTGCTCGGCGCCTTATTGGCGCTGCTGCTGTTGGCGAAGTCGCATGACAAGCAATTGAATGCACTGCGTGTCTAGACTGCTTGTAACGCTGCTACTGACCCTGGTGAGCGGCGTTGCGCTCGCCGGCGAGTGTGTCATTTTGTTGCACGGTCTTGCGAGAACGTCGATGTCGATGGATGTGATGCAGGAAGCCCTCGAGGAAAACGGCTATCTCACGGTGAATGTCGACTATCCGTCACGCGAATACGAGATCGCCGAATTGGCGCAGATTGCGGTCGACGAGGGCCTCGAAAAGTGTCGCGCTATGGCGGATGTCACAAGCATTCACTTTGTCACCCATTCCCTGGGTGGCATCCTGGTGCGGCAGTACGTCAGCGAACAACCCGTCCCGGAGCTTGGCCGGGTTGTCATGCTGGGGCCACCCAATCAGGGCAGCATTGCGGCAGACGAATTCGACAAGCTTCCCGGATTCGACTGGATCAACGGACCAGCCGGGCAGCAACTGGGAAAGGGCGAGGACAGCGTACCGCTGGCATTGGGTCCGGTGACGTTCGAGCTCGGTGTGATCGCGGGCGATCGCAGCGTCGATCCGATTACCTCCGCGCTGCTGGAGGATCCGGACGATGGCAAGGTTTCGGTCAGGGATACCCGGGTTGAAGGCATGGATGATTTTGTCGTGGTTCATCATTCGCACGCTTTTATGATGCGCATGAAAACGGTCATTGACCTGACACTTGCCTTTCTGGAGAACGGCAGCTTCGGCGAGTCGCTCGACTAGTATGGCGGCGCCAGGGAAAACGGCTGCTTACCTCACAATGGCCGACGCCGGGGATTACGTGACCGACTACCATGTCAGTTTCGAACCAATGCAGGCGCTGGGCTGGGCAGTGGAAACGGTCGACTGGCGCTCGGAGCGGGACTGGAACCGTTTCGATGCCGTTTATATTTGCGCCCCCTGGGATTATCCGCAGCACGTTGACGAATTCAGGCGGGTATTGCGAGCGATCGATGCATCCTCGGCACGACTCTTCAATGATATCGCCATAGTCGACTGGAATCTTGAGAAGACCTACCTGCGAGATATCGAGCAACGCGGCGACGACATCGTTCCGAGCACCTGGTACGACAGATTTGCAGCGTCAGACGTGCCGGTGTTCTTCAGAGAGCATAGCTGCGACAAGCTGGTCATCAAGCCGACTGTCGGTGCGAACGCACAGGACACGTTTGTTCTGACGAATCCCGTCGATGCCGAGTTGCTGGCGACCCTGCAGCTAGTATTCAACAACCGGCGATTCTTCGTGCAACCGTTTATTGAAAACATCCGATCCGAGGGTGAGTTCTCACTGTTCTTTTTCAACGGTGTCTACAGTCACGCAATCCTCAAGACACCGAAACCCGGTGACTTCCGTGTGCAGGAAGAACACGGTGCCGACATTATCCCGGTCGCGCCGCCGGCAGGCTTGCTACCGATTGCGCGGCAAGTGTTTTCACACATAGAGCCCATGCCCGTTTATGGGCGTGGCGACTGGGTTCGCGGGCCTGACGGGCGGTTCCTGTTGATGGAGCTGGAGCTTATTGAGCCGTCGCTTTACTTACGCACCGACCGCGACGCCGCGACGCGATTTGCTGCCGCGTTCAACCAGCGGTTTGAGGAACTCGCCAGTAAATGAACCGGCAGTCGCGGCCACCTGTTCCGGCGTACCAGTCGCAACTATCCGGCCACCCCCATCGCCACCTTCCGGCCCGAGGTCGATGACCCAGTCGGCCGTCTTGATAACGTCGAGGTTGTGTTCGATGACAACAACCGTGTTGCCACGATCGCGCAGTCGATGCAAAACGTGCAGCAGGTGTTCGATGTCGAAAAAGTGAAGGCCCGTGGTCGGCTCATCGAGAATGTACAAGGTACTGCCGGTGTCGCGCTTTGACAGTTCTTTCGCAAGCTTCACACGCTGTGCCTCGCCACCCGAGAGTGTCGTCGCGTTTTGTCCAAGGCGCACGTAACTCAGGCCGACATCTTTCAGCGTGGTCAGCTTCTTGGCGACGACAGGTACATTCTGGAAAAACTCGGCAGCGTCTTCGACCGTCATGTCGAGGACTTCGTGAATGTTTTTGCCCTTGTAGCGAATCTCAAGCGTCTCGCGGTTGTAGCGCTGGCCGCGACAGGTATCGCAGGGTACGTACACGTCGGGCAGAAAATGCATTTCCACCTTGATGACGCCGTCACCCTGGCATGGCTCACAACGGCCGCCCTTGACGTTAAAGCTGAAGCGTCCCGGCATGTATCCGCGCGAACGCGCTTCCTGAGTACCGGCAAACAATTCACGTATCGGCGTGAACAGGCCGCTGTAGGTTGCCGGGTTGGACCGCGGCGTGCGGCCGATGGGGCTCTGACTGATATCAATGACGCGATCAATATGGTCGAGGCCGGTTATTTTCCTGTGCGGCGCGGCATTGCGATTGGAGCGATTCAGCAGGTCCGCTGTGGCCTTGTACAGGGTGTCATTGATCAGCGTGGATTTTCCGGAGCCCGATACACCGGTGATACAGGTCATCAGCCCGACCGGAATTGACGCATCGATGGCCTGCAGATTGTTGCCGCTGGCACCGAGTATCTCGATTTGCCGCTTCGGATCATTCGCTGTTCGGCGGTCCGGCAGGGCAATGGAACGCGCGCCAGACAGGTACTGCCCCGTCAGCGACTTCGGATTGTCCTGTACTTCCTGTGGCGTGCCGGCCGCTACGACCGTGCCGCCATGTACGCCAGCACCGGGTCCGAGATCGACGACGTGGTCGGCGGCGAGGATGGCTTCCTCGTCGTGTTCGACGACAATGACGGTGTTGCCGATGTCACGCAGGTGAACCAGCGTACTGAGCAGGCGCTGGTTATCGCGCTGGTGCAGGCCGATGGAAGGTTCGTCAAGGATATACATGACGCCAACGAGTCCTGAGCCGATCTGGCTCGCCAGCCGAATGCGTTGCGCTTCGCCGCCCGACAAGGTGTCAGCGGAGCGATCGAGCGACAGGTAGTCCAGGCCGACATCGGACAGGAAGCCGAGCCGATCGCCAATTTCCTTGACGATCTTGTCGGCAATTGCGGCGCGCCAGCCGTCGACTTCCATGGTCTCGAAAAACTCACGGGCGTGGCCAACGGATAAACGCGTGAGTTCCGGCAGCGAGCGCTCGCAAATGAAGACATGCCTTGCGGCGCGATTCAGTCGCGTGCCGCCGCAATCCGGGCAGTCCTGGCTGTTAAGAAACTTGGCAAGCTCTTCGCGCACAGCGTTCGACTCTGTTTCCCGGTAGCGTCGCTCAAGGTTGGGCAACACGCCTTCGAAGCGATGCAGTTTCTTGATCTGCATGCCGCGCGTGTTCTCGTAGAAGAACTCGACCTTTTCCTTGCCGCTGCCGTACAGGACGATCTTTTGCAGCTTGTCGCCGAGCTCGGCGAAGGGCGTTTCGATATCGAAGCCGTAGTGTGTCGCCAGGCTCTGGATCATCTGGTAGTAGTAGGTGGTCTTGCGGTCCCAGCCACGTATCGCGCCACCCGCGAGCGACAGGTCCGGATTGACAACGACTCTCGCCGGGTCAAAGAACTGTTTGACGCCCAGCCCGTCGCACGCAGCACAGGCACCGCTCGGGTTGTTAAATGAGAACAGCCGCGGTTCGAGTTCGGTCAGGCTGTAGCCGCAAAGATTGCAGGCGAAGCGGTCGGAGAAAACGATTTCCTCGGCATCCGCGTCCATCCAGGCGATTTTCGCGGTGCCGTCAGCGAGCCTGAGCGCGGTTTCAAATGATTCGGCGAGCCTCAGGCGCAGGTCGTCTTTGACCTTGAAACGGTCGACGATCGCGTCGATGTTGTGTTTTTTCCGGAGGTCGAGATCCGGCGGCTGATCGAGCTCGTAGATCTCGCCATCGATGCGGGCGCGGATGAACCCCTGCGCCTGCAGATCAGCCATCAGTTGCACGTGTTCGCCTTTGCGGTCGGCAACCACCGGTGCCAGCAGCATCAGCTTGCTGTCGTCCGGCAGGCTCATCACCTGGTCGACCATTTGTGCGACGGTCTGCGCTTCCAGCGGCAAGTCGTGGTCCGGGCACTTCGGCGTTCCGGCGCGCGCGTACAGCAGGCGCAGGTAGTCATAGATTTCCGTGACCGTGCCGACGGTCGAACGCGGGTTGTGCGACGTCGATTTTTGCTCGATCGAGATGGCGGGGCTCAACCCGTCGATATGATCGATATCCGGTTTTTCCATCATGGACAGAAATTGCCGGGCATAGGACGAAAGCGATTCGACATAACGGCGCTGACCCTCGGCATAAATCGTGTCGAAGGCGAGCGAAGACTTGCCGGAACCCGAGAGGCCGGTGAACACGATCAGCTTGTCGCGCGGCAATTCGAGATCAATGTTTTGCAGATTGTGGGTTCGCGCGCCGCGAATATCGATGGTTTTCATTGAGAGGGTGCAGTCATTAACGGCCAACCTGCTAATATACGCCGCCGCGCATCTGCGGCGCAAAGGAACCCGCTGAATGAGTTCAGAAAACCCCGTCGCCACCGTCTCGATGGACGCACCGGAACGCCGTGCGGTCGGTGTCGTTGCGCTGATCGCGGTCATTCGGATGTTTGGCCTGTTTGCGCTTTTGCCGGTGCTGTCGCCGTACGTGACAGAGCTCGAGAACTCGACATCCCTGTTGATCGGCCTGGCGGTTGGCGGCTATGGACTGACACAGGCCCTGTTCCAGGTGCCGCTGGGCGCATTGTCGGACCGGGTAGGGCGCGTGCCGGTAATCCTTGCCGGCCTGGCGATTTTTGCCATCGGCAGCGTGGTGGCCGCGCTGAGCGATTCGATCTACGGGGTGATCGCCGGGCGACTGCTGCAGGGCGCCGGCGCAATCTCGGCGACGTTGACGGCATTGATCGCGGATGCCACGCGGGCGGACGTGCGCACACGCTCCATGGCTGTTTTCGGTATCGGCATTGGCGGGTCCTTCATCGTGGCAATGGTTGCCGGCCCGCTACTGGCTGCACATTTCGGCGTCCCGGCGCTGTTCTGGATGGCGGCTGCACTGACAGTGCTTGCCGCGTTGCTACTCAGATTGCTGCCGGAGATTCCGCGGACCCGACGAAGTGCTAACTGGAACCTGCTGCCGGCATTGCGTGCCGACCTGCTGAAGATCGATTTCTACGTATTCCTGCTGCATACGATCATGACGGCGACCTTTGTTGCATTACCGTTCCTGCTGTTGCGCGGTCTCGAGTTGCCGATGACCCAGCACTGGAAGATGTACATTGGGGCCGTGCTGCTGTCGTTGTTGATCACCGTCCCGATGATCATGCGGGACCACCGCCGCGGCAGCGGCCGCCTGATAGCGATCGCCGTTGGCCTGGTCGGATTCGCATTGCTGGCCCTGACGTTCGCAGCATTCTCGATTGAGTCAGTACTGCTGGCGATGGTGCTCTATTTCGCCGGCTTCAACTTCCTCGAAGCCAGCCTCCCGGCGCGACTGTCCCTGCTGGCAGACGACGACGTCCGGGGCGCCTCGCTGGGCGTATTCTCCAGCGCCCAGTTCCTCGGCGCCTTTACAGGCGGCCTGATCGGCGGTCGCTTCCTGGGCCAGGGCGACCCCGGCAATGTCTTCTTCGTCTGCGCACTGCTGGCCGCCATCTGGCTGGCAATGCACGGCTTCGGATCTACGCGCAAATCGTAGCGATCCCTGATTAGAACGAGAAATCCAGCGTCTTTGGTAGAAATCAGGCTAGCTTTTGGCAGTCCAAGCCCTACAATAGTCCCCCCTCGCCCCACCACGGCGAGCCACCATAATCCAAGAAAACACAAGACAGGGGATCCGAATGGCCCGCGGAATCAATAAAGTCATCATCGTAGGAAACGTCGGTGGAGACCCGGAAACACGCTACATGCCCAGCGGTTCGGCCGTGACCAACCTGACGGTTGCCACCAACGAATCCTGGAAAGACAAACAGACGGGCGAGAAAAAAGAACGCACCGAGTGGCATCGTGTAGCGATGTTCAATCGCCTGGCCGAAATCGCGGCTGAGTACCTCAGAAAGGGGTCGCAGGTTTACATCGAGGGTAAGCTGCGCACCCGCAAGTGGCAGGACAAAGACGGTCAGGACCGGTACACCACTGAAATCATTGCCGACGAGATGCAGATGCTCGGCGGCCGTGGTGGCAGCAGCGACTTTGGCGGCGGTAGCCAGGGTGGGGGTGGTCGTGCACCGAGCCAGGGCGGCGGCAACGCACCGCCACAGCCGGGTCCTGACGATTTCGACGACGACATCCCGTTTTAGGTCGCGAGCGGATGGAGAGGCCGGGCCGGCCTCGTTAAGAGATACCTGTGAGCAAAAAGCTTTACATCAAAACCATGGGCTGCCAGATGAACGAGTACGACTCGGACAAAATGGCGGATGTGCTGCGGGAGTCCCATGGCTACGAATTGACGGATTCGCCGGAGAACGCGGACCTGTTGCTGGTCAATACCTGTTCGATTCGGGAAAAAGCGCAGGAGAAAGTGTTTTCCGAGTTGGGTCGCTGGCGCAAGTTCAAAGACAAGAACCCCGGCGTCAAGATTGGTGTGGGTGGTTGTGTCGCGAGCCAGGAAGGTGAGGGCATAACCCGGCGTGCACCGTTCGTGGATGTCGTGTTCGGCCCGCAAACCCTGCATCGTCTGCCGCAGCTGATCGACAGCTCCGAGAGCAAGCGCAGCTCGGTTGTTGATATTTCGTTTCCGGAAATCGAGAAATTCGATCGTTTGCCGGAGCCGCGTGCCGAAGGGCCGACGGCGTTTGTATCGGTGATGGAAGGTTGCAGCAAGTACTGCAGCTTTTGCGTCGTACCGTATACACGCGGCGAGGAAATCAGCCGGCCCTTCGACGATGTTATCGCCGAAGTTGCGACACTGGCGGAGCAGGGCGTGCGTGAGGTCAACTTACTCGGCCAGAATGTCAACGCCTACCGCGGGCCCATGCATGATGGGCAGATTGCGGATCTCGCAACCCTTATTTACTACGTCGCGGCGATTGAGGAAATTGAGCGTATTCGTTTTACGACGTCGCATCCGGTCGAGTTCACCGATAGCCTTATCCAGGCTTATGCGGAAGTACCGAAGCTTGCGAGTTACCTGCACCTGCCGGTCCAGCACGGTTCGGATCGCATTCTTGCAGCGATGAAGCGTGGCCATACCGTTCTCGAGTACAAGCAAAAAATTCGCAAGCTCAAACAAGCGCGCCCGGGCATTTCCCTGTCGTCAGATTTTATTATCGGATTCCCGGGCGAAACCGATCGCGATTTCGAAGCGCTGATGAACCTGATCGGCGACATCGGGTTCGACCAGTCGTTCAGCTTTGTCTACAGCGCCCGACCCGGAACGCCGGCAGCGAGCCTGGCCGACGACACGCCGATGGACGTCAAGAAGCAACGACTCGCATTGCTGCAGGCCCGCATCAACCAGCAGGCATTGGAGATCAGTCGCGGCATGGTCGGTACCACGCAGCGCGTGCTGGTTGAAAAGACCTCAAAGAAGAGTACGGCCCAGGTATCAGGCCGTACAGAAAACAATCGTTGGGTCAATTTCGACGGCGACGCCCGTTTGATCGGGCAATTCGTCGACGTCGTCATAACCGAAGCACTGCCCAATTCCTTGCGCGGGCGACTTGCACGCAGTCAAGCCGCGGCGTAATCTCCGAAGGCAATGGTCTATTGCCCTGATAGATTTCTCGTTATTGTCTCAACAGGACATAACGCTGCCCCTGTCGTCCCGACAGGCGGCTTCCTGCGCAGAGGTTTGAAATACCGATTTTGAATGCTGTTCAAATTTCTCGAGACGTCGTTCTCGAGCCAGCTGATAACAAGCGCCTGGCTAATCTTTGCGGCCAGTTCGACGAACACTTACGACAGATAGAACGCCGTCTCGGCGTCGAGATCGCCAGTCGCGGTAATCGTTTTCGCGTGACAGGACGTCCGGGCGCTGCCGAGGTCGGCGGCGATGTCCTGTTGTCGTTGTTTGCAATGACAAACGACGAACGACTCGACCCCGAGCGTGTACACATGATGTTGCAGGAGTCATTTATGGATGATGCAGAGGTTGTGACGGATGCCAATGTATCGGAGGTCGCGAACGACGATGTCGTCACTATCCAGACACGGCGCAAGCTGATTCGGCCGCGCGGTGCAAACCAGACCGCCTATATGCGACGCATTCGAGATCACGATCTGGCTTTCGGCATTGGCCCTGCCGGCACCGGAAAGACCTACCTTGCGGTGGCGAGCGCTGTGGATGCCCTTGAGTCCGAGCAGGTTCGTCGCATCGTATTGGTTCGACCTGCCGTTGAGGCTGGAGAACGCCTGGGGTTTTTGCCCGGAGACCTGTCACAGAAAGTCGATCCCTATCTCCGCCCAATGTACGACGCGTTGTACGACATGATAGGTGCCGAACGAGTTACGCAATTGATCGAACGAAATGTCATCGAGGTTGCACCACTGGCCTTCATGCGCGGTCGTTCGCTGAACGAATCGGTGGTCATCCTGGACGAAGCGCAAAACACCAGCATCGAGCAGATGAAGATGTTCCTGACACGAATCGGCTTTGGTTCGCGCGCCGTGGTTACCGGCGACATCACACAAATCGATTTGCCGTCGGGCCAGAAGTCCGGGCTCAAGAATGCGGCCGAGGTACTCAAGGATGTGAAGGGGGTTTCTTTTACCTACTTCTCTCCGAAAGACGTCGTTCGTCACGAGCTTGTGCAGCGCATCGTCGAGGCTTATGAGAAAAATGAACGTTCGGGTTGACGTTCAACAGGCAGCCGTCGACACTTCAGCCCTATCCACCAGCGACATCAAATCCTGGGTAACGCGTGTCATCGTTGCGACCGGTTCGAGCGCGGGCGGCGAATTGTCTGTCCGTATTGTCGAGGCCGATGAAATGCGGCGGCTGAACGGTGAGTTCCGCGGCAAGGACAGCGCGACCAATGTCCTCTCATTTCCTGCGGGCAGCATCGATGGGTTGCCAGACGATGCGCTGGCGCCGCTCGGCGACCTGGTGGTCTGTGCCAGCGTTGTCAGGGATGAAGCGATGGCGCAGGGCAAGGCAATCGAAGACCACTGGGCGCACATGATCGTGCACGGCATGTTGCATTTATTGGGCTACGACCACGAAAATGACGACGAGGCTGCCGAGATGGAAGGCAAGGAAATTGAGATATTGCTCACACACGGGGTCGCGAACCCCTATGGAGAGTCTCCCCGGGAGACCTGATACAATTTGGCTACTATGACCGAAAAACCCCCAAGTACCAGCGGCCCAGGTACACCCGGACTGGTTGCGCGCGTGATGCGAGCGATCAGGGGCGAACCCTGGAGCCGCGACGAAATTCAAACCTTTATCAAGACCGACGTTGAACTGGACGCCGAGGAGAAAAGCATGCTCTCCGGCGTGCTGGAGGTGTCCGAAACGCAGGCGCGCGATGTCATGGTGCCGCGGTCGCAAATGGTCGTTATCGATATCGAGAAAGACTTTGACGAGATGCTGAAGCTGATTGTCGAGTCTGGCCATTCCCGGTTTCCGGTTATCGGCGAGGATCGCGACGAGGTGCTCGGAATTCTGCTCGCCAAGGACCTGCTCCGTTACTACGGCAGTGACGAGGCAAAAGATCTGACAATTCGCGAGTTGTTGCGGGAGGTTGCTGTGATACCGGAGTCCAAGCGGCTGAATGCCCTGTTGAAAGAATTCCGTGCGAGTCACAACCACATGGCGATTGTCGTCGATGAGTACGGCGGCGTTGCCGGCTTGCTGACAATCGAAGACGTGCTGGAGGAAATCGTTGGCGAGATCGACGATGAGCACGATCAGGAAGGCGCCACGTGTATCCGGGCGGACGCGGATCGCAATGGCAGACCCTGTTTCACTGTCCGCGCATTGACGCGCATCGAAGATTTTAACGACTACTTCGATTGCGAGCTGGACGATGAAGAGTACGACACGATCGGTGGCCTGGTCATGGGGGCACTGGGACGCCTGCCGCGCCGCGGCGAACGAGTCGAAATCGGCGGTTTCGAGTTTTCTGTCATCAAGGCTGACGAACGACGAATCGACACGCTCCAAGTACAGCGCATACCAGGGTAGGCAACTTGGCCAATCGAAAAAACCAGCATTACCTCTACACGATCGCGGCCGATCGACCGAGAATCAGTCGGCTGATCGCATTCCTTATCGGCGCCGCGACCACTTTGGTGTTCGCTCCGGCGGAGTGGTCGCTTCTTGCGCCGCTGCTGATGTTGCCATTGCTGTTTGTCAGCCTGACCCTGTCACCGCGGGATGCGGGAGCCCACTATTTCTGGTTTGGCTTTGGCCTGTTCCTGACCGGAACCTACTGGATCTACATTTCGGTGCATGTTTTTGGCAACGCGGCCCTGTGGATCGCGATGCTGCTGATGGTTGGCCTGTCGCTCATTATGGCGACGTTTCTCTGGCTTGCCGGGTGGGCAACGGGGCGGCTTTGCCAGGGTGAGCCCTGGCAGCTGTTGTTTGTCGGTCCGGCCGCCTGGGTGCTGGTCGAATGGATGCGGGGCTGGGTTCTGACCGGATTCCCGTGGCTGGCACACGGCTACGGACAGCTCGGCACGATGTTGGCAGGCTGGGCACCGGTAATCGGTGTGTACGGCGTGTCATTCATGATGATGTTCAGCACCGCGGCAATACTGGTTGCCATCATGACGACGCGTCGTCAGCGCCTGGTTGCCATTACGCTGGTATTCCTGCCATCGATCGTCGGCGGCATCCTCAGCACCGCGGACTGGACCGAGAACTACGGCGATCCGGTTCGCACGACAATCATTCAGGGCGGTGTGCCGCAGGACCAGAAATGGCTGCCGGCACAGCGCGGTGCGATTATGGATTTCTACCAGAGCGCCACGGCGAGTGTTCCCGACAGTGACCTCGTCGTCTGGCCGGAAGTCGCCATTCCAGCCCGCCATGACCGGGTCGACAATTATCTTTTGAGCATCGATCGCGAGGCAAAAGGCAGTCTCCAGACCGTGATGTTGGGCATCCTGGAATACAGCGACGAGCGCAGTGTCGAGCCGCAGATATTCAACAGCGTGTTCATGCTGGGCACCGCGGAGCGCCAGGTCTACAGGAAACGCCACCTGGTACCATTCGGTGAGTATTTTCCGGTTCCGCAGGGCGTCCGTGAATGGATGCGGATGCGAAACCTGCCGTACTCGGACCTGTCGGCGGGAGACGACGTTCAGCCGCTGCTGACTGCGGCCAACGGTGCAAAAATCGCAGTCGCGATCTGCTACGAAGACGCCTACGGAGCTGAGCAATTGTATGCATTTCCCGCTGCGGACCTGCTCGTTAACGTCAGCAACGACGGGTGGTTCGGTGATTCGATCGCGCCGCACCAGCACCTGCAAATCGCACAGATGCGTGCGTTGGAGGTTGGGCGCTATGCCGTGCGTGCGACCAATACCGGCGTCAGCGCATTTATCGGGCCCGATGGTGAATTGCTGCAGGTGGGCAGGCAATTCGAGTCGGAGGTCATGACAACTGACGTACGTCTCAGGCGCGGTACGACGATGTATGCCGATTTCGGTAACCGGCCGATCATTGGTTTGTGCCTGCTGATCGCCGGATTTTTCTGGTTCCGTACGCGCACCGGGCTGTAGCGAACAGCCCGCCACTGCTGCGAATCGCAGCACGTTCATGTAGGCTTCTGGGTTTTCCGGCCGCCGAAGACGCACCCTAGCGATGAGTACCCCCTACGATCCCGAAACGATTGAACTGTCCGCTCAGAAATTCTGGGACGAGGCCAGAAGTTTCGAAGTTGGCGAAGATGCCGACAAGGAAAAATACTATTGCCTGACGATGTTTCCGTATCCAAGCGGAAAGCTGCATATGGGCCATGTGCGCGTCTTCACGATCAATGATGTCATCGCGCGATACCAGCGTTTGCAGGGCAAGCATGTCCTGCAGCCCATGGGATGGGATGCCTTTGGTATGCCGGCTGAGAATGCAGCGATTCAACGCGGCATACCGCCTGCGAAATGGACCTACAGCAACATCGAAGACATGCGTCGCCAGTTCAAGCGCCTTGGGTATGGGTATGACTGGACCCGCGAGCTGACAACCTGCAAGCCGGAGTATTACCGCTGGGAACAATGGTTGTTTACGCGGATGTTCAGGAAGGGGCTTGTCTATCGAAAGAATTCGATCGTCAACTGGGATCCGGTTGACCAGACTGTGCTTGCCAATGAGCAGGTCATCGACGGACGTGGTTGGCGATCGGATGCCCTGGTTGAGCGTCGCGAAATTCCGCAGTGGTTCATGAAGATTACGGACTACGCGGACGAACTGCTCGACGAACTGGATAACCTGCCGGGCTGGCCCGAGCCCGTAAAGATCATGCAGCGTAACTGGATAGGACGCTCGGAAGGTGTTGAGCTGAGCTTCGACGTTGCAGGCGAGAACGAGCCGCTTACTGTCTACACCACGCGGCCGGATACCTTGATGGGCGTCACATACATGGCAGTTGCCGCGGAGCATCCGCTGGCAAGCAAAGCGGCCGCATCGAATTCTGAGATTGCAGCCTTTGTTGCGGACTGCAAGAAAACGGACGCCCAGGAAGCCACGCTCGAGACGATGGAAAAGAAGGGCATGCCGCTCGGCATTTCCGCGATTCATCCGCTAAGCGGCGACGAGGTACCGTTGTGGGTCGCGAACTTCGTCCTGATGAGCTATGGCACGGGCGCCATCATGGCTGTGCCGGGCCACGACGCGCGCGACTGGGAGTTTGCGAAAAAACACGGTTTGCCGATCGAACAGGTTATTGCGCCAGTCGATGGCAGTACTTTCGATATTAACGAGGCCCCCTACCTTGAGCGCGGTGTGCTGGTTAATTCCGGAAAATATGACGGCCTTGATTTCGACGCTGCATTCAATGCGATTGCCGACCACTTTGAAGCAACCGGACGTGGTCGCCGCAAAGTGAACTACCGCCTGCGTGACTGGGGAGTGTCCCGGCAGCGATACTGGGGAGCGCCCATCCCGATTATCTATTGTGACGATTGCGATGCCGTTGCGGTGCCCGAGGACCAGCTTCCGGTTGTGCTGCCCGAAGACGTCGAAGTCAAGGGCACCGGTTCACCGCTGAAAGACATGCCGGAATTCGTCAATGTGCCGTGCCCGAAATGTGGCAAGGATGCAAAACGCGAAACGGATACCTTCGACACCTTTGTTGAGTCGTCATGGTATTTCGCACGATATGCCTGTCCGGACAGTGACGACGCGATGCTCGATGAGCGTGCCGGATACTGGGCACCGGTCGATCAATACACCGGCGGTATTGAGCATGCGATCCTGCACCTTTTGTACTCGCGATTTTTCCAGCGGGTTATGCGAGACGAGGGTTTGACCGATGTTTCTGAGCCGTTCACCAATCTTTTGACACAAGGCATGGTACTCAAAGATGGCGCCAAGATGTCAAAGGCGAAAGGCAATGTTGTCGATCCGCAAGCGTTGATCGAAACTTACGGTGCGGACACCGTGCGCCTGTTCATGATGTTTGCGTCGCCGCCTGAACAGTCGCTGGAATGGTCGGACGAGGGCGTGCAAGGCAGCTATCGTTTCCTGAAGCGATTCTGGACCGCGATCCAGGACCATGCTGCCGGCGGGCCGGTCGGAACGATCGATACGGACTCGATGACCGACGAGCAAAAAGAATTGCGTCGCAAGACACACCAGACCATCGCGAAGATCAGCGACGATATTGGTCGCCGACACAGTTTCAATACGGCGGTTGCCGCGGCGATGGAATTGCTGAACGCAATCAACAAACTGGCGGATGAAAGCGAGGGTGGACGTGCTGTCGCGCGCGAGGCACTGGATGCTGTTGTCATCATGCTGTCACCCATGGTGCCGCATATTTGTCACACGCTCTGGCAAACGCTCGGCCACAAGACCGCGCTGGTCGACGAGCGTTGGCCGGAGGTTGACGAAAGTGCGCTGGAACTTGATCAGGTCGAAATTGTTGTACAGGTTAACGGCAAACTCCGAGGTCGGATTACCGTCGCTGTCGATGTGAGTAAGGAGGTCCTGCAGTCGGAAGCGCTGGCCGATGCAAACGTGCAGCGGTTTATTGACGGCAAGGCCATTCGGAAGGTTATCGTCGTCCCCGGTCGACTGGTGAATATCGTTGTTTAGGACGGTACATCTGGCAGCGCTTTTTTGTGCCGTCGCAGCGATACCAGCTTGTGGTTTCCAGTTGCAGGGTGCTTTCACGCCGCCGGCTGGCATGGAGCGAACCTACATCGCCACCGACGATCGCTACAGCCAGTTTTACCGGGCCCTTGAAAAGCGTTTGCTCGCGGCAGGGCTGGAGCTGACCGATGCGCCTGCCGATGCGACGGCGATTTTCTCGATAACTTTCGATACCACTGACCAGAGGGTGCTGTCGGTTTCTGCGCGCAACGTACCGACCGAATACGAGGTTTACTACACGATTGCCTACAGCCTGGACAGCGGTGTTGCCAACCTGCTTCCACAGCAAACGCTGACCCTGACACGTGACTATACTTACGATTCAACGTTGGTACTCGGCAAGGCGCGCGAAGAAGAACTGCTTCGCAAGGCGATTGTCGATGACCTTGTTCGTATTGTCATGAAGCAGATTTCCACGCTCTGAGCCGGAAAGTGCTGCGTGTCGCCGATATCGAGCAACATGCGATCGAGGCCTTGTTAGCTCGATACCAGTTGCGGCTGGTTGTCGAAAAGGATCGGGCTGAGATCACGGGAAGTTTCTGGGGGGACCCAGAGGCGGGTATTGTCGGTACCACGGTCTTTGTACGTCGAGACACGCCCGTTCACTCGCTGCTGCACGAAACCGGACATGTTATTTGCATGACTGCGCAGCGTCGTGCCGGCCTCGATCGCAATGCGGGCGGCGACGATCTGGAGGAGGCCGCGGTATGCTATCTGCAGGTGATCCTCGCCGACGAGCTTGACGGGGTCGGGCGACAACGCCTGATGCTCGATATGGACAACTGGGGATACAGTTTTCGCCTCGGAAATACCCGTACGTGGTTCGATCAGGATGCCGACGATGCCCAGGAGTTTCTTAAGAATCATGGGCTTCTGAACGATGCGGGGCTGCCGACGTTCAAGCTGCGCCAATAGGGAAGCGCCGGTGTATAGTTTGGCATGCCCTGGTTACGCTACCTGCTGTATTTCATTTCCATCGCGTTTGTTACGTGGGCGCTGACGCAAATGGAACTCGCGGCGCCGGGCAGCCTGAAATTGCAGGTCATGCTCAGTGAAACGGATCGCTTTGGTACCAGTGAGTTTTCGCCGGTCGAATTTATCCAGGCGATCATCCTGGGCGTTTGCGGTGTCATCATGGCCTGGGTGGCCAGGCACTGCGTATCGCAGCGTCCGATGGCGATACTTTTTGGCGGCATGGCGTTGATATTCTTTATTCGCGAGCTCGATTATTTTTTCGACCATTACGTTGCGGACAATTTCTGGCAGGTACTGATCGTCGTCGCGGGTTCGTTGCTGATTGCCTATACCTACCGCGCTCGGCGCCGACTGCAGATTGCACTCGCTCGAATCTGGCCATCGCCAGGGCTGACGCTGCTGTTCTCCGGTGCGGTTATCCTGTTTGCGTTTGTGCGCCTGGTCGGACACGAGCCGCTGTGGATGTCGATTCTGGGTGACGATTACCGGCGTATCGTCAAGTTGGCGGTTGAAGAGTTCATCGAGCTGATCGGCTACTTCCTGTGGATCATCGGGACGATCGAGTATGCGTTTCAGGCACGGGCGATCGACAAGGCGGAGCCTCAGCCAGCTGCGCGACGAAGGCGCAGGAAGCGCCGCCACGATGCCGAGGGCCGCTTCTAGACCATGTCCGAACTCAGTGATTGCCTGCAAACCGCGGTACCCAAGGTTTGTGACTTCCCCGGTGACATACCCTTTCCATCGGATCCTGTGGCCTGGGCGCTGCAGTTGTTTGGTGCCAGCCTGTTAGAGGCCGATATGCAGAGTCGGCCCGACTCCGCAAACAGGGACTCGGAAATTATTTATTTCGAGCAGAAAGATCCCGCCAGCCTGGAGCGATTCAGGCAGGGCATCGAGAATGCCGAACCGGTACATGGAAGCCTGGCATTGATCGATATTTGCGCCGGCGACGGAACGGTGCGAGACGACGCCGACTGGGCATGGCAGGTGTTCAACACGCAGTTTTCCGCGGGGCTAATCGCGCGGCACTTGATGGGGAGCTACCTGAGAGCAACGCTCTGGACGAGCAGCGGTGAACATCGATACGCCGCACATTGCGATCTGTTCGATGGCTTCCTGTTGCACATCTCGGGGCGCAAGCGCGTTCGCGTATGGCCGGTGCCAAAAAAATACCGGCAAAAAATTGTCTTCAATCACAGTGATTTTGCAGGGCGAATGAGCTCGACACCCGTGGATTTCGATTTGCAGCCAGGGCAGGTTCTGTTCATTCCGTCTGGTGCCATGCACGAGGTCGTCGCCGACAACGAACAGCCTGCGGTCTCAGTGAGCTTCCATATGGGATCGCCGTTTCCGATGTTGACGTTGTGCGCGCAGCTCAACAGATTCTTGCAAGGCGGGGAAATTACGGTACCGCCTCACATGAAAAAAATCGACAAGTTCAACATGTACTTTTTCGAGCCCGCGCATTTTTTTGATAAAGCGCGCGGGCCAGACGATGGTATGCCGGGCGCCCTGCTGGCAGGGCTGATGAAAGTGCTGCGTTCCAAGCAGGTCGATGCGAAAACCATGCGACGTGTGCTCTCAAACTGGTGGCGCCTCGCGCTTCGCCAGCAGATGTACGCAGGTCCATACCCGGAGCGCACACTGTCGTCAGTTGCTCGCAGCGTCTGAAGGACGGCTATTATTTTTCGAATACGACAACAAGGACAGGACTTCCAATGAAACGATGCCAATTGATCACTGCACTGTTGTTTTTCGCGGCAGGCGTATTGGGCGATGCGCATGCCGATACCACGCTTATCCGTGCGGAGCGAATGATCGATGTGAGAACGGGCGAGCTCATCAGCCCGGCCGCAATCGTCATAGAAGGAAACACGATTGTCAGCGTGAATGCGGACACTACGCCTGCAGGCGCAACGATTGTTGACCTCGGCGATCGCACGCTGTTGCCAGGCTTGTTCGATATGCACACGCACCTGACGCTCGATTTCTTCACCGGGAATCACTGGACAACGGCGGCGGTTAAGGAAACGCCGGCCGATTGGGCGCTTTATGGCGTAGCGTTCGGGCAACAGACACTCGAAGCTGGCTTTACTACCGTCAGGGATGCAGGCGCCTGGCCGGGATTTCCGGATGTGGCCCTCATGCGTGCGGTCAATTCAGGACGCGTAACCGGCCCGCGCATCTATCCTGCCGGGCATTACCTGACGATCACCGGCGGTCATTGCGACGTAACGGGATTCGCGCCGGGCGTCATGGAACTGGGTCCGAACCAGGGTGTTGCCAACGGCGTTGATGAGATTTTGCGCGCTGTCCGCTACCAGGCGAAACACGGCGTCAAGGTCATCAAGGTTTGTGCAACCAGTGGCGTATTTTCAGCCGGCCACCAACCGGGCGCACAGCAGTACTCCGACCTGGAATTGCAGACCATTGTCGAGGAAGCGTCGAGACATGGACTGAAGGTCATGGCTCATGCTCACGGCAGTGAGGGCATCCTTGCCGCGGTCAAAGCCGGCGTGGCGTCCATCGACCACGGCTCGATGTTGACGCCTGAAATTATCAAGGAGATGAAAAAGCGCGGCACCTATTATGTGCCGACGATTTACCTTTCGGATATCCCTTTGCCCGAAAACACACCACAGGACACCATTGACAAAAGCAACTATCTCACGCCGTTCGTCGAAAAAAGTTTTCGTATGGCCGTTGACGCCGGTTTGAACATCGCACTGGGCTCTGATTCCGGAGTGCTGCGGCATAATGAAGTTGGCAAGGAGTTCCATGCGATGGTGCGGCGCGGCATGACACCTTTGCACGCCTTGCAGACAGCGACTATCAATGCGGCAGACTTGCTCGGGGTGACTGACCGGGCGGAGCTCGTACCCGGACGGCTGGCAGACATCATCGCCGTCGACGGCAACCCGCTTGACGATATCAGGTTGATGGAGCGGGTGAGCTTTGTGATGAAAGACGGAGCCATCATCAAGAAGCCATAGGCTGTCTTGCCCGAGATCAGCCGGTCGACCGGGTGCTCAAAGAATGGTCGGGTTCGGTGCGTCGCCGTAGACCTCTTCAGGGTCGAAGACTTTGGTCGTGTCGGTCCACTCGAGCTCGATATGCCCTTCGGATTGCTTGTTTTCGTAGTCGGCTGCAACGGGAATCTTGCGGTAAAAGCAGCTGCGGTAGCCGACGTGGCAACTGGCACCGCCGGCGACGTCGACCCTGAGCCAGATGCAGTCCTGATCGTCGTCGATCAGTAGTTCGCGGATCGTTTGCTTCAGGCCGCTGGTGGCGCCCTTGTGCCAGAGCACCTGGCGGCTACGGCTGTAATAGTGTGCCTCGCCGGTCGTGATCGACAACTGCAGGGCCTCGGCATTCATATAGCCCTGCATCAGGACCTCACCGCTGTCAGCATCGGTCGTTACGACCGTAATCAATCCACGTTCATCGAATTTGGGCGCCAGGTCGTTGCCTTCCTCGACCTGTTCGATGGATTTGCGGGCTTGAAATCTGACGTGTTCGGTCGACATGGTGTGTCCTTGGCGGGAATTTCAGCGGGCAGGAAGAATACCGGGCGTAGCCGTCAGCAGCAATATTGATATGATTGCGTCCTTTGAACGAACGAACCGGGTTTTCATGAGTATCCAGCTACACGACACGCTGCAGGGCCGGAAGGTCCCTTTCAAGCCTCTGAAAAAGGGCGAGGTGACGATGTACCTGTGTGGCCCGACCGTTTACAACTACGCGCATATCGGTAATGCGCGGCCAGCGGTGGTCTTTGACCTGCTCGCAAGGCTGCTTCGTCGCCGCTACAAGCTCACGTTCGCCCGCAACATCACCGACGTTGACGACAAGATTAATGCGGCGTCGGTTGAAACCGGCAAACCGATTGATGAAATTACGGCTCAGTTTATCACCGCCTACAATAGCGACATGGGCGCGCTCGGCGTTCAACCGCCCGATGTTGAGCCGCGAGCGACACAACATATTGCCGAGATGATTGCGATGATCGAAACCCTGATCGCCAGCGGGCACGCTTACGAAGCGGAAGGCCACGTGTTGTTCGACGTATCGTCCAATTCGAACTACGGGACGCTGTCGAAACGCGATCTGCGCGAGATGATCGCCGGTTCACGCGTCGAGGTTGCGCCGTACAAGAAAGCGGCGCACGATTTCGTGTTGTGGAAACCATCCACGCCCGAGTTGCCCGGTTGGGATTCGCCCTGGGGCCGTGGTCGACCGGGCTGGCACATCGAGTGTTCCGCCATGGCTGAGAAGCACCTCGGTGAAACCATCGACATTCATGCAGGGGGACAGGATCTGGTTTTTCCGCACCATGAGAATGAAATGGCGCAAAGTTCCTGTGCGCATGACGGCGCGCCTTTCGCGCGCTACTGGCTGCACAACGGCTTTCTCAGTATGGATCACACCAAGATGTCCAAATCGCTGGGTAATGTGTTGCTCGTGCACGACCTGATCAAGACGATTCCGGGCGAAGTGATTCGTCTTGCTTTGCTCAGTGCCCACTATCGGCAACCATTGGACTGGTCCGAAGAGACCATTGATGCGGCGCGCAAGATGCTCGATCGCCTGTACGGTGCGGTGCAGGGAATCACCGTTTCTGACGCCGATCGCGAGGCTGCCGAGGTTCCCGAAGCGCTGATCGCGGCACTCGAAGACGACCTGAATACGCCGAAAGCGCTGGCCGAGTTTTTTGGTCTCGCACGCGAGCTCAACAAGGCGAACGATGAAGCTCAAAAGTCCGCACTGGCGGCGCAGATGTATGCCAGCGGTGAGCTGATGGGCCTGCTGGGCAACGATCCGGATGACTGGTTCGCCGGCCATGTCAAAGGCGAATTGTCAGCGGAGGATATCGAAGCGTTGATTGAAAAGCGCAACGCAGCGAAGTCGGCCGGTGATTATGCCGCGGCTGATGCTATTCGCGATCAATTAAGCGAGGATGGCATTACCATTCAGGATGGTCGTGACGGCACGAGCTGGCGCCGGAGTACCTGATGACGAACGAAATTCAAGTCGCGCAGGAAGAACTCATCGCAGATTTTGAACTGTTTGATGACTGGATGGACCGCTATCAGTACCTGATCGATCTTGGACGACGGTTGCCCGATTTTCCCGACGCGTTACGAACAGAAGAAAATCGCATTCGTGGCTGCCAGTCGCAAGTGTGGTTTGTGCCACAGAGAAAGGATGGCCGGCTGGAGTTCCAGGCGATCAGCGATGCTGCCATCGTGTCGGGTTTGATCGCATTGTTGTTGCGGCTTTACAGCGGCAGAAAGCCGCAGGACATACTGGACACGACTCCGGACTTCATCAAAGCACTGGATCTCGAAAGTCACCTGAGCCCGACCCGCAGTAACGGGCTTTATTCGATGCTTGAGGCCATTCGACGCTTCGCATCGGAGGCTTTGCAGGCTGCGTGATGGCAAGTGCAGTGAGCAACGTGCTTGCGTGGCCGCTGATCCAGCTGATTCGCTTCTATCGACTGGCCATATCGCCCTGGCTCGGCGCCAACTGCCGCTACGAGCCGAGCTGTTCGTCCTACGCCATTGAGGCGCTGCAGGTTCACGGCATTCTGAAAGGCAGTGCGCTGGCCGCACGTCGGATAGGGCGCTGCCACCCCTGGGGCGGGTCCGGGTACGACCCGGTCCCCGATACGAAAACGGATGACTCCGAAGCCCGCTGAGTTGCTTCGCGCTGCCGCGCTGCCGCTGACAAATGTCAGCATCCTGTTTGCACTCCTGATGTTCTGGCTTTTGCTGGGCCTGGTGGCCGCCGCCGGAATGCTCGGCGTCTGGCTGGCGATTGTGATCGTGCCCGCCCTGTTTCGCTATTTCACCAATCTCGTCGAAACCGTTGGTCGAGGACTGAAGGTCGCTCCCCTGGGTGCAGAGTTTTTCCGCTGGGTTGGCGACTGGTGGAGCCTGTTTCCTGCCGTCGTGGTCATTCTGATTGCCTGGGCCAGTTATACGATTCACCTATCGGCCGGTGCAACGGCAACGACCGTATTTATTGTCATAATGGGTACGATTTATCCGGCGATGCTTGCGGTATTGTCGGTAACGCATTCGCCGATGCACTCCATCAATCCTGTTGCAATTTTCAATATGTTGCGGAGCATCGGAGCCACCTACGCCATCGCGCCTCTGTATCTCGGCGTGATTGTCTATGTCAGTACGCTGTTACAGCCATTGCCGTTCATGGCTGAATTCGCCATCGAACTGCTATTGTTGTTCTCGCTGCACGCGGTCATCGGTTGCCTGATCGAGCCTCACGGAATATTTGACGATGTCTATATTCCTGAACCGGTTGAACGCTCGGCAACCGAGGTCTCGGGCGACCTCGAAAAGGCGCGCGTCGATGTGCTGACGCAGGCCTACGGCTTGATCAACCGCGGCAATCGAGACGGTGGTTTCAAACACCTGTTCGAATGGATTGGCAGCGATCCGCAGATACCCGCTGCATGGGCCTGGTATTTTTCCCGCATGCTGGAATGGGAAAACAAGCAACATGGCCTGTTCTTCGCGCAACACTATGTTCATGACATGCTGAAGCATGGCGAGCATATTCCTGCCCTGAAGGTCATTCTGCGCTGCCGAATGATTGATGAGACGTGGAAACCCTTGTCGGAAGACCTGCCGGCTGCAATTCATCTGGCCGAAACGCACGGCAATATTGAGCTTGCAGCCGTGCTGAAGCGCTATTGAAGCGCTACAATGGGCGCATGGATAAGCGCCTGTTGACAATTCTTCGCTGCCCGGTCACTCACAATGGCCTGTCGGTCGCCAAGAAAGACACCCTTGAACGGCTGAATGCTGCGATTGCGGCCGGCCAGCTGCACAATGCGGATGGCACACTCATCGCAAATTCCCTGAAAGAGGCACTGATCACCGACGATGGCAAGCGCCTCTATCCGGTCAATGACGGGATTCCGGTGTTGCTGGAAGACGAGGCGATCAGCATGGAGCAGCTTGATTGAAGATTCAGGCCAATCAGCTTTCATCGCACCTTCTGAAATCGATTGCCCCTTGTTACCTGGTTACCGGTGATGAACCGCTGCTGGTGGACGAGGCGCTGGATGCAATCCGTGCTGCCGCTCGAACCCGGGGTTTTAATTCGCGTGAATTGCACGTGGCAACCGCCGGCTTCGACTGGAATGCGTTGATGGCGTCGACCGGAAACCTGTCGCTGTTCGCCGAGCAACGAATTGTCGAGCTGAGGTTACCGACCGGAAAGCCGGGCAAAGTTGGTGGTCAGGCAATCATTGACCTGGTCGAGCAATCTGGATCGGAGATCCTGTTTATCGTAACCGGGCCCAAGCTCGATCGCTCCGGCAGTGCATCGAAATGGGCAAAAGCAATCGACCGCAAAGGCGTGACGTTACCACTCTGGCCGATCGGGGTACGTGAGTTACCCGGCTGGATTGCGAATCGCATGCGCGGTGCGGGACTGCAACCCGACAGGGATGCAATAAGCCTGATCGCCGACCGAGTCGAGGGCAATCTGCTCGCGGCGAAGCAGGAAATTGAGAAACTGCGACTGATCCTCGGTGAAGGTAAGGTCACCGCGGAAGCGGTCAACGAGGCCGTCGCCAATAGCAGTCGCTATGACGTTTACAAGCTGGCGGATGCGGCGCTGGCGGGCGATGCCGGTCGCTCGGTCAGAATTCTGGGTGGACTCAAGGCGGAAGGTGTCGAACCGGTGATCGTCATGTGGGCATTGACCCGGGAGCTGCGCACACTGGCGACGCTGCATGATGTGATTCGCCAGGGCGGCGATCTCGGCAGTGCAATGCAGAAGTCCGGCGTCTGGCGTAACCGGCAAGGCCTGGTGCGCAGCTGCATCAGCCGCCACCAGCACGGCGATTTTCACAAGATGCTCAAGGCAACCGGGCGTGCGGACGCTGCCGCGAAAGGGCAGCGCGCCGGGAATCCCTGGCATATGGCGACCGATGTCGTCGTGAGTCTCGCACGGTGAGGCCGGTTGGCATTTTTGGCGGCACGTTTGACCCCATTCACTACGGCCACCTGCGCACCGCCTTTGAGATGCTGCAGGCACTTCGATTCGAAGAAGTGAGATTCATTCCCTGTGGCGATCCGCCGCATCGAGGAACCACTTTTGCCGACGCAGCGCTCAGGTTTCGGATGGTGGACGTGGCCATTGCCCAGCAGGCGGGCTTCGTCAGCGATGACCGCGAGTTGCGTCGCGACGGTCCGTCCTATTCGATCGACACCCTGCACGGTCTGCGCAAAGAGTATCCCGGGCGCTCGCTCGCGCTTATTCTCGGCATGGACGCGTTTCTCGGCCTGCCAAACTGGCACCGGTGGGATGAAATTCTCGATGTTGCCCATATTGTTGTTGCCCACAGGCCCGGATGGAAAGCACCGGACATCGGACCGCTGGGTTCTCTGTTAACTGAACGTGGAACGCATCGCGTTGATGACCTGCACAATGCGACAAACGGCCGCATCCATATTCATGCGGTTACCCAATTGGAGATTGCGTCAACCGAAATCCGGGAGCTGGTGGCCAATGGTCGAGATCCACGCTTCCTGATGCCTGACGCTGTCAGAGATGTCATAGAGGAGACTGGCGTATACATGAGTGAAATGAATGAATAGTGAAAAACTGAGTGAACTGGTTGTCGAGGCGCTTGCAGACATCAAGGCGGTCAATATCGTCAAGCTCGATGTGCGCGACATGACAACCGTAACAGACTGGATGATTGTCGCGAGTGGCACGTCGAGCCGGCATGTCAAGGCGCTGATCGACAACGTGTCGGAGGTGGTCAAGGCGGCAGGTCATCGCCCCGTCGGCATCGAAGGCGCGGACGGCGGCGAGTGGGTTCTGCTGGATCTGCAGGATGCCCTGGTGCATGTCATGCTGCCCAAAGTTCGGGAGTTCTATAATCTCGAGAAGCTTTGGTCGATCACACCGGCCGGAGACGCCGCGGCGACCGACAGGTAGCGGATGCATATCCGCGTGTTAGCTGTTGGTGATCGCCAACCCGACTGGGTGGACGAGGCATTCGGCGTTTATACGAAACGTTTTCCCCGCGAATGGAAATTTCGACTCGACGTCATACCCGTGGTACGCCGCGCGAGGAATGACCGATCGCAACAAGCGATGGCAGCGGAAGGCGAGCTACTCTTGCAAAAACTCAAAGACGATGAACAGGTTGTCTTGCTGGACGAAGTCGGTCAGCAGTTCAGCAGCAAGACATTGGCCCGGCGATTGGCTGACTGGCAGGCCGATGGTCGTGATCTTTGTTTCGTGATCGGCGGACCGGACGGCGTTGCAAGCAGCGTTCGGAGTCGGGCGGATTTTTGCTGGTCACTATCGCAACTCACATTGCCACACGGCCTGGCGCGCGCCGTGCTCGCCGAGCAGTTGTATCGGGCCTGGTCCCTGCAATCAGGGCACCCCTACCATCGCGACTGAGAAGCCATAATGATTATGCGGCACCAACTCTGCCTGGCCTCGACGTCTCCGCGGCGCCGCGAAATTCTTGAGAACCTGGGCCTTGAGTTTTCGGTGCAGAGAGTCGAAATCGATGAAACCGCGCGCGACAGCGAATCGCCACTGGAGCTGGTGCTTCGACTGGCAGCGAACAAAGCCGCCGCAGCGGATATGCGGCAGGCCACCTGCGTCGTCGCTGCGGATACTGTTGTGGTCCTCGACGAGGAGGTACTCGGAAAGCCAGGCAATGTGGAGGAGGCGATGGACATGTTGTTGCGCCTGTCCGGGCGTCAGCACACGGTTTTGACGGGTGTTGCAGTGAGATGTGACGGGATCACCCGCGTCGCCCATTCGGCAACGGAAGTGGCGTTTCGCGAAATTGATCGGGACGAGGCCCTGCGTTACTGGCAAAGTGGAGAGCCCTGCGACAAGGCGGGTGCCTATGGCATCCAGGGGCTTGGCGGCCAGTTTGTCGAGACCATCCGCGGCAGTTATTCGGGTGTGGTCGGGCTGCCGGTTTTTGAAACGGCCAGGCTGCTGAAGCAGGCCGGAATCGACCTACTGTGAACAGGAAATGACGGACGAATCGCCCAAAGAAGAAATACTGGTCAACGTGACACCGAGCGAGGTCCGCGCCGCGCTGCTCGAGAACGGCGTATTGCAGGAAGTCTATATCGAGCGGAACACCCGGCGCGGTATTACCGGCAATATCTACAAGGGCCGGATCTCTAGGGTATTGCCGGGCATGCAGGCCGCATTTGTCGACATTGGTATGGATCGGACGGCCTTCTTGCACGCATCCGATATTGTTCCGCCCGACGGCACGGACGCGGACGAGCCGGTGCCCGACATCAAGGACCTCGTTCGCGAAGGCGATGGGATCATGGTGCAGGTTGTCAAGGACCCGCTGGGCAGCAAAGGCGCCAGGCTAACGACCTACGTGACATTGCCGTCGAGGCTGCTGGTCCTGTTGCCTCACAGCGATACCGTCGGCGTCTCGGCGCGTATTGAGGACGAAGATGAGCGCGATCGCTTGCGGTTGCTGGTGGAAAATCTCCTCGACCACCATGGCCTGAAGTCGGGTGTCATTGTCAGGACCGTGGCCGAAGGCTGTAGCGCAGAATTGATTGAAGCCGACCTTCGTTATTCGCAAAAGTTATGGGAGGTCGTTCAGCAACGGTGCAGGCTCGCCAATGTAAAAACACTGGTACACGAGGATCTGTCGCTGCCGCTGCGGGTACTTAGAGACCTGGCGACGACGGATGTCGAGCGAATTCTGGTGGACTCCGAAGCGGACTTCAACGCGATGCGGGAGTTCACCAGGACCTATTTGCCGGATGCCGAACCCATGCTGGAGCTGTACAAGCGTCGCCGCCCGATTTTCGACCTGCACGGTATCGAGGATGAAATTCGTCGCTCGCTCGATCGAACAATCCCATTGAAATCTGGCGGTTACGTTATTTTCGATCAAACCGAGGCGATGACGACCGTCGACGTCAACACGGGCGGCTACGTCGGCCACCGCAACCTCGAGGAAACGATCTACCGGACCAACCTGGAAGCCGCGGTGGCGATTGCGCGTCAGCTGCGCCTTCGGAACCTCGGCGGCATCATCATTATCGACTTTATCGACATGGCCGAAGCGGACCATCGCGACAATGTATTGCAGGTCCTGGAACAGTCAATGTCCGGCGATCATGCGCGGCACCAGATCAGCCCGGTGTCGCCGCTGGGACTGGTCGAGATGACGCGCAAGCGCACGCGCGAAAGCCTGCAGCGAATCCTCGGCGAAGAGTGTCCGGGATGCAGCGGTCGCGGCTTCGTACTGACGGCAGAAACGGTCTGTTTCGAAGTGTTTCGCGAAATCATCCGCCAGTCGCGGCAGTTCGAATTTGATGAGGCACTCGTGCTCGCGCACCAGGATGTCATCGAGTTGTTGCTCGACGAGCAGGCGCGCAGCCTCGCCGACCTTGCCGAGCAGACGGGCAAGTCAATCCGCCTGCAGGTTGAAGCGCTTTACCTGCAGGATCAATTCGACGTGGTGCTGATGTGAGACAGTGGCTGCGACGATTGATGAAGATTGGTGCCTATACCGCGGCAACCGTCGTGATCCTGATGGCGATCGCCATCGGCCTGTTTCGCCTGTTCCTGCCGCGGCTGCCGGAATACCAGGACGACATCAAACGCTGGGCGAGTACCGCGATTGGCATGCAGGTCGAATTTTCCGGCATGGATGCGCGCTGGGGATTGCGCGGACCCGAGCTCGAGTTTTATGACGCCGAGCTGATCCAGTTGAACAACGGTGCACGAATCGTTGCGGCGGATGAAGTGCGCGTCGGTATCGGGTTGACGAGTCTGTTGTTCGACCGGGCGCTCATCGTTGACCGGCTGGTCATTCGGGAGACCAGCATCAATGTACAGCAGCTCGAAGACAACAGCTTTCGCGTGCAGGGCATTCCGATCGACGAGTTGTTTAGTGGTCAAGCAGGGACAAACACGCAAGATATCGAGATCGAAGTGGTTGGCGAAGATATCGAACTCCGTTTCATGCAGCCAGGCGACGAACGCCCGCACTTTTTCGATATCCCCAGTCTCAGTGTCAGCGTTGACGACAATCGCATTGCGGCCGACGCCAGTGTGCGACTGCCGGAGGACCTGGGCCGTCAGCTAAAAGTCTCGGCAACGCAAATTCTGACGATGCCAGTCGTTGAGCGGAGCTGGGACATCATCATTGATGGCGACGACATTAACCTCGCCGGCTGGTCTGGCTTGGCGCGCCGAAAAAACCGTTTCGAATCGGGCAGCGGTGACATTGAGCTCGCGATGGGTGTTGGTCGCGACGGCATAAACAGGGCAACAGCCGAAATCGAATTCGAAGATGTCGCGCTGCCTGGCGAAACCCATTTTGACGTCCGCGGCCGCCTTGAACTTGACGTGTCGTCGGGTGACTGGCTGGTTGCGGCGAACGAGTTCGTCCTCACCTTCGATGACCATGCCTGGCCGGAATCGACATTGATAGTAGAAGCCAGCGTGGATGACGATGGACAAATCGTCATGTTCGATACGCGCGCATCCTACCTGCCTCTGGATGATCTACATATTGTATTTCCGTGGCTTGATGACGAGTACAGAACCAGGCTGGAAAGCTACGGCCCGTCAGGCGTCGTGCGCAACCTGCGTGCGACAGTGGCTGATATCGGAAGCGATGAGCCACGATTTAATGTGTCTGCCGAACTGGATCGAGTCGGAATCCAGAGCGCGGCAGGGCGACCGGGCATGCGGGGTTTTTCTGGCCTGGTTCGGGCCAACCGTGCCGGTGGCATGCTTGAAATTCAATCGCGAGATCTCGAAATCGATGCGCCCGAGTACGTTCCGAGGGTCATTCCGATTGACGCGGCCGATGGTGCGATTATCTGGCGGAACTCGGTCAATCAGACGACGATCCTATCGGATAGCATCGCCATTCAGAGCGCGTTCTTTGATAGCCAGAGCAACGTCCAGATTGTCCTGGAGAAAGATGGCCGCTCGCCCGTGGTCGACCTGGCGAGCAGCTGGAGTATTCCGGATCTCGCGGCTGCGCGGCTGTACATTCCGACCAAAGGACTGAAGCCGAAACTCTACAACTGGTTCCAGATGGCACTCGTCAGCGGATCGATTCCAGAGGGAACGACAACGTTCAATGGCCCGCTCGACAAATTTCCGTTCGACGGCGGTGAAGGTCGCCTGTTGATCGAGGCCTCGGTCCGCAATATGGAGTTTAAGTACCATGAAGCCTGGCCGCCGGCCGAACAGGCCGACCTGGAAGTCGTCGTCGATAACGCGCGTCTCTACAGTGTTAAAAATCGTTCTTATAGTTCGGGCAACCTGGTGGTCGACGCCAGTGTCGACATTCCCGACCTTCGAAACCCGGTGCTGATGATCGACTCGTTTTCCACCGGAACGCTGCAGACAATTCGCGACTTTTCGATGCAGAGTCCGATCGCCGAGGTTTTCGGCGGCCAGCTCGATCGCATCCAGGTTTCCGGTGACGCATCGTTCTCACTTGAACTCCTGGTGCCGTTGAAGCAGGAGCGGTTGCAGGAGTTCGAGTTTTTGACCAAGGTGCGCAGCAACAATGGCACGCTCGCAATTGAAGGATTCGCCCCCCCGGTGACGGACTTGATCGGCGAAGTCACGATTAGTCGGGATGCGATAAGCAGTGCCGGCCTGGGTGCGCGCTTCCTGGGTTCGGATGTCGATATCGACCTGACCCGCTCAGAGGAGGCGGCATTCTCGGTCGTCGCGACGACAAGGGGCACAATTACGGCGGATGGCATCGTCAATGGACTCGGCGTGCCGCTGGATGGCCTGGTGCAGGGCAGCACCGAATACCAGGCACAAATCCTGTTCCCGGACGGCAAGGCGCCGGAGCCGTCGCCGCTGACGATTCGCATCGAGACTCAAATGGACGGTTTCGCGTTCCTGTTGCCGGACCCGGTTACCAAGACACAAGAGGCCAGCATGCCATTTCGAGGCGAACTGCGGTTTATTCCCGGGGGCGAATTGATCGAATCCTCAGGTATTGCCGACGAGCGCATCGCGTGGCAGCTTGCGTTTAACAAGCCTGAAGGCAACTGGGATTTCGATCGCGGCGTCGTCGCCCTGGGCGGCGACATCAGC
>CAXBKH010000024.1:0-61199 GCA_963976365.1 uncultured bacterium
GGTAGTTGAACCAGGTCGGAGCCAATGATAACTAGCAGTGTGCAGGCCTAGCCCTAGATACCATCCCTAAAACCAAACTGAAGCCCCAGTGCTCCTAAAAGCAAGACAGCCGCTGCAATTGCGGCGTATCGCTTCATTTCGTCCCAAAAGAGCATCTCTTCACCCAGGTCGAGCAGCCGAATGTCCTCATCTGTCGGGGAGTGTGGGAGCTTCTCGCCTGTTAAGGCGTCGAAAGTGTAATACTCGCCGTCCACTTTACCGACACTATGCCTACTAGGTCTCAATTTAGACACTCCAACTCGAACACTTTCCCCAGGTTCGGCGGCTCGTGCCTTTTCGATATCCGCCAACGTCGGTGCAGTTATTTTCGAGAGAAGCTCGTCTCCGAGCATCTTGCTGACCGATGCTCCCTTCCACTGGGCGAAAACGCCTACGGTAGTAGCTACAACTACCGACACCCATAGAATTGTTCTTAACCAGTTCATATCCAGGACTTGCTCTATGTCTGCAAACCTCACTGTACTAACCGACTCAACAATTCCCGACACCGACCAATTTGCGTGTTACGACTCGCTGCTGCAAACGAACAAAGTTACCGCAACCGATCGATTCTCAACGGGTACGCCTGCGATGGGGATTCCAAAGAAACACGAGCCAAAGTTAAAGCCTAAACCTAGAACGCGCGAGCGTTGTATGAATCGGATGTCCGATAGCAATGGCTCCTCATCAATTAATACTATGTCGTCCTCAGGCTCAAACATAATCGAGCGAGATCGTTGCCACATATATGCTCGGGATTCCTCTTGCCTGGAATTGGACGCATCGATCGTTCTGACAACCTCTTTCGCGATCGCATGCCAATCCTTGTCCGGGTGTAACTCAACCGCCTGTTTCGGCGAATCAACGGGTGGCCGCTCCCGCTGAGCCTCAGCAATACTATCTGGCGCTTTTTGCTCTGGCGGAGGCAAACGAACAGGTTCATTAGCTGTTGTGTGACTGGAGTATTTTCTCGGCTCGCTTTTCCTGATGTGCACAGTAAGGCTATCTTCGCGCTCAAGACCAAGTAAAGACGTCGTCAAATCGAAATCGACCAGCGGTCCCAGCCATGCGAATAATAGCCCGACGCAGCACGATGAAATGCCCATTGCTGTCAGGAGGCGCTTGTGATTCGGCCTCATTGGCGTCGGATAATCGATCAGCGTGCCATCCTCCGCTGTTCCTGTAACGCATCAAATATACGTAAATTCTAGTACAAAACACATTACGATTGGCGATGGGTCACTACCCCATTATCAAAGATTACTGACGTTCAACAACACCGATCGACTCCAGCGCTGCCAGGTATTCCGCCACGTCTTCAACGGAAACTTCGCCCATCTCGGCAACCAGCCAGTCACGAATGTCACTCACCGTTCGCTTGCCATCGACGAAGTTCAGTGCTTCGTAGGTGAACATGTAGCTGTCGCCGTGCGCCGTGCTGTGGCTGTTCAATTTCAAGCCGGCAAGCGTCTCCGCGTTCAACTTATCTTCGATGAATGAGTAACCGAACGCATGCATAGGACCCTCGATATCGGCATTGCGCGCGTAAACCATTTCGTCACGCCGCTGCATGATCTTCGGTTCCGGTGTCGCCATCAGGTTCTCCAGCTTTTCAAGGTACGCAACCGCGCTTTGATGATAACTCTCGGGCAAGTCGGCAAATGCCTCGACGCTGTGAACCTTTCGCCGCTCCATTGAGAAGTGAATCCGCGTCGTTGCCGCAGCATCAATCGCCGGAAGCATACGTCGACGTTCCGCCAGGCCTGCACTGCGCGACAGCGCATTGCGTTGCAGCAGATTCATTACGCCCGCCACGTCATCGTCTGAAAAATCCGCGAGGTACCATGCGGTGACGGCACCAATGAATGCCGCACGCTTGAGTTTGGTCGGATCGATATTCGCCGCAAGATCGTAATTCGTATGAATGTAACGGTCCGGCCAGTCGTGCAGGTAGAGACCCGGAATTCGCCACGTGCCCTCGAAGAACACGTCGTGGTCACTGCCCATATCGAGGCCTTCCATCAGCGCCATCTGCGGTTCCTTGCCGCCCTCCGGTGCTGTCAGCGGAAACAGAACGTCTTCGCCGTCGGCATGGCGTTGGGTTTGATCGTTCACGAAATGTCCAATCTCGTGACCAAGGTCGGCGATGAATGACGGCACGCTGTAAGGCCCACCCGAGATACGAAAAACCGACTTGGTGACCGGCGCACCACCGACCATATCCATATGGATGTTCGCTTTGATACGCGACGGGTCGTCATGTTGTGAGAGGTACATGATGCTGCCCTCGATTTCAGCCGGCCACAGGAAGCGGATCGTTCGTGATGGACGCGGCACTATCCCATCGTCGACAAGCGATGCCAGCGTTCGTGCGACTTCAAGAATGGCAACACACCCGGACGCATTGTCGTTCGCACCCGGTCGTGGGTGGTCCAGGTGGCACGTGAGGTTGATGTCCTCGCCCGCCTTGTCAGTCCCTTTTATTGCGGCCGTCGCGAAACGATATTTTCCGCGCCGGTGTTGTGCATCAACCTTGGCATGAAACGAAACTTCCTCGCCCGCCTCCAGGCGTTGCTGCAGCGCCCTGGCCTCACCGAGCGAAATCATGAACCCAAACGAGCGAGTCCTGGGAAACGAACTCATATGTCCCCAGCGAACCAGCCTGTCGTCTTCTTTCCACCAGGCGGACTTTTGATTCGGTGCATAGGAAATTATGCCCGCGGCACCGAGCTCACCAACCGCACGATCGACAATGGCTTCCGGCTGACTGGACGTCAGCACGAGTTTTCCCTTGATGTCCTTACCCGAGTAGTCCGCGTCGTCAGTTCCCTCGCCAATATCCACCAGCGTTGTCGTTACATCGCCCGACAAACTGTCTTGGGCGAGACTGAGTGGCACTGAGTCCCAGTCACCCAGCTTGCGAACGCGAACTGTTTTACCCTGCTCCTTTCGAACTTCCCACAATTGTGCCGAACGCACCTCCCATACTGGGCGCGATTTCTGCGTTCCGTACATCGTTTTGCCGTCGGCGTCGTATTCAAGTACGTCAACCTCATCCAGGCCGTATGCCTTCAGCTGCTCAAGGATATGCTGTGTCGCGGATTCGAACTGCGTGCTGGCGCGCATGCGATGTTGCAATGTAATGGTGTCGAGGTTGCGTTTCGCCGCTTCGCCCGAGGTCTGCTCGGCAATCTGGTACAGCACGTCCTCAGGAATCAACTCCCTGATATCGGCGGCAGCAGCTGCGGACAACAGGAACAGGCAGGCAAGCAGGACAGGATGACGGGTCATGTATGGCACTCGAGTATTGATAACGGAACGACAGTCTAGCGCAGACGCCGTCAGCGCACCCGATGATCTAATCCATCACATACAACGATACCGGTCACCAGGTCGCGGGATGCCGGCAACCGGTGGCCGGTTTTTTGCTTCGATAACTACTCGCCGGCCGCGATCCCAACACTGATCGCGAAACTCAATAAAGTTCTCGCGGTACTCCTGTGCCTGCAATCGCCGTTCGTCGGTCGACTCGATCCGTTGCCCGGCGCAGCCGCTGCAATACACCAACAGAAAAATAAGTATCAGGCGCATGATGAAAGCCCTTTCCGAACAGGAATCGCTATCAAACATGAGCGCAGTCATCGATCGGTGCCGCCGATGCAAGCGGAATGTCAGGGAATCGTCAGGAAATGTCCAAATTTCCGCTGTTTAGCGGTGGCGCGCGGGTAAATGGCGCTAGAATTCCGCTATGCATAAACGTTACCGACCTCGGCGAGCGAGAGTATCGTTGTTCGCTTTTATTGTGCTTGGTGGCTTTCTACTCGTCGCTGCACTGATCTGGCAACCGATCCAGATTCAACAGCAGGCACTCGTCTCTGCGGACAGGGTATTGCTCGACTACGCGGGCCTGGCGGCAAAAGAACTGGAAAAACGCTTTGTCACCCGGCTGGGTAAGGAAGTCGTCTACCCAACGCTCATCGAATGGTGCCGACCGCACGATACTCGCACTGATCGCGCCTATATCAAACGCGCGCTTCGTGAGGCACAGCGCGACCGTTCCCAGCCCCTTCACGACGGAATCGCATTGTCGCTGTTTCACCTGAACGAGCAACGTCTCGATTTCGTTGGCGAAGCGCTCTCGGGCGACGCCATCGCGTGGCTTCAGTCGAGGGCCGAAAGCGGTGACGAGCAGTGGCTCTATCGCGGCGAATGGATCCCGCAAAGTAGTGAATTGCTGATCTTTACGCAACGCGACGCGATGGTCGGAGGCTATCTTGTGTGCGGATTCCGGCTAAATATTTCAATACTTGCAGCCAACTTGCGTGCTGCGATCGACGAGGGGCCGCTATTGCCATCATGGCTGGCCGATGGTCGCATCGAAAATCGCTATATTGTTGCAACGATGTTTGACCCGAACGGTGAGTTCTTATTCGAGGTTACCGGTAAAGATGTCCCGGACGACGTGTCGCTCGCGTACCTCAGGACAACGCCGCAACTGCTCGAGTACGACCCCCAGCGCCTGCTCTCAAACTTTTCTTTGCAACTCGGTTTTCTGCAGCACCCATCGCGCATGATCGTGGCCGGCGACCTGTCATCGAAGAGCTTGCGCTGGCTGGTACCCGTGATGATTTTCGCAGTGTTACTTCTGGCGGCAGCGGTCTTGCTGCTACGTCGGGAACAGAATGTGATTCGGCTGCGTGAAAATTTTGTATCTGAAGTATCACACGAATTGCGTACGCCGCTGACGCAGATTCGCCTGTTCGCCGAAACCCTCCGTGAAAATCGCGCACGCAACGATGAGGAGCGGCAGCATGCGCTCGACACGATTGATCGAGAATCCCGCCGGCTCTCACACCTCGTTGAAAATATTCTGCGCATCTCGCGCGTACAGGACCGATATAAGCCGTCGATTGATGACGTGCCGCTCCGACCCCTTGTCGACGAACTGTTGAAATCCTTCCGGGTGCTGCATGCAATAACGACGTTTGTGCTGGAGGTACCCGCACATATAACACTGCGGGCCGATCGTCATGCACTCCGCCAAGTGATACTCAACCTGCTCGACAATGCCATAAAATTCGGCCCCGCCGAGCAAACTGTGACCGTTTCCGCTGTTGCCGAATCGGGACGGACCATCGTGCGTGTCAGCGACCAAGGCCCTGGCATTTCGGTAAGCGACAGGAATCATGTCTGGGAAACCTTTTATCGCGGCGAATCGGCAACAGGCAGCGGCAGTGGCATCGGGCTCGCTGTTGCGCGGGAGCTCGTGGAAGCAATGGGCGGTGGCGTTCAGGTGGAAGACAATACGAACGGCGCGACGATCAGCTTCTGGCTGGCATCGGGTGAGGTATGACTGAGGCGCGCCGCATTCTAATCGTCGAAGACAACGAAGACCTCGCCTATGGCCTGAAAAACAATCTCGAGGTACAAGGCTACGTAGTCGAGACGGCCGCAAACGGCAACACGGCGCTGCGCTGCTTTCGGCAAGGCGCACCCGACCTCATCGTGCTCGACCTGATGTTGCCGGATATCGGTGGCATCGATGTGTTGCGCAAGATCCGGCGCAGCGACACAGCGGTACCGGTGCTCATATTGACGGCCAAAGGCAGCGAGGTGGACAAGGTAATGGGGCTGCGGCTGGGCGCCGACGACTACGTGACAAAGCCGTTCGCGCTGATGGAACTCCTCGCCCGTGTCGAAGCCCTGCTACGCCGCAGCAAACACACTGGCGACGCATCGGAGCGAGAGCTTGTATTCGGCGATCTGCGAATACTGACAGAAACTCGCAGCATCGAGCGTGCTGGCAAAACGACGCCACTTACGCACAAGGAATTCGGGCTGTTAATGGCGCTGATCAGGCGTCACGGCAAAGTCGCAAGTCGTGTTGAGCTGATGAAAGAAGTCTGGGGCTACTCCTCCGCCGTCGTCTCTAGAACGGTCGACACCCATATCGCCGATCTCCGCCGGAAGATCGAACAGGACCCTGCCCGTCCAGCTCACATCCTTACGATTCGCAAGGCCGGTTATCGCTGGCAATTGCAGTAGTTAAAGAAACCGGCCGTTGTCGACCTGTCATATGAGCTAATATGTCGTGACTGATTCTGGCAGAATGATGGCTATGACCGGGACACGACGATGAAAAACTCCAAAGCATTGCTCAGCCTGATCTTGCTTGTGCTCGCAGCCACTGCGAACTCCTCGGATGAATTGCTGGCGGTGGTAATGGAAGAACAAGACGCTTTCAAAGAGGGAGACTGCGAGAAGGTTGAATCCCTGATGGCCGAAGACATTACTTTTTACGCCAATAGCCGCAAAATGAGTCGCGAGCAAGTGGGACGATTTTGCCGCTCAATTAAGCGACCGTTCGGTGCTGGAAGGGATTCGATTGAAGACACCATTACCCCGCATCGTATTAGCGAGACCCTCGGGTACACAGTAAGAGACTTCAGGTGGTACGACAAGAACGAAAAAATCGTACACGAAGTGGTTACAAAAATATGGCGTAAAGACGATAGCGGCTGGAAAATGATTCATTTTCAGTCAACAGTAATGCCAGAAGAAGAGAAAAAACAAAAACCGTAAATGCCCACTGTCGGGTCACTCTGTGGGAATACCAGCCATGAGATCAACAAATTTCGTTCCGTTGTTATGCCTTTTGATCCTGCCGGCCATCGCGCGATCGGACATCTCGTCCATTCCGTCGCACGACGCGTTTTTCAAATCAATCAGCTCACTTTGTGGCAAAGCCTTTTCCGGGACGGTCACTGTCGATAACGATCCTGGTGACAGTTTTGCCAATAAGAAACTGATAATGCATGTACGTCGGTGTAACGAAACGCAGCTGCAAATTCCGTTTCACGTCGGAGACGACGCGTCGCGCACATGGGTAATCACCAAGACCGGTTCGGGCCTGTCGCTAAAACATGACCACCGGCACAGTGACGGCACAGAGGATAGTCTGTCCCAGTACGGCGGCCATACCGTCGATGCCGGCTGGCCGCAGGTACAGTCCTTCCCTGCCGATCAGTTCTCAAAAGAACTGTTTGTCGACAATGCGATTCCACAGTCGATTGGTAATACCTGGCATTTGTACATCTACCCGGATCGGTTTAGCTACCGCTTAATCCGCCAGGGCCGGGAGTTCCGGGTCGACTTCGATCTAACCGAGCCGGTCGACACGCCACCCACACCGTGGGGATACAACGACGACTAGTGTCGAGCATACTCGGCGGGTCCACCTAGTGACATGTCAGCTTTTCAACCGCCCGGTGGATAGTTTTCAAACAATGCCGTGACGGCCTTGGCAATTGACGGTGTGGGGTCTTTGCGGTCGGACGTGGAGATCGTCTTACTGGCCCAGCCGTGCCAGACGGGCTGTTTCGTTTCGCCATCGAAAACATCAACACCCAACGTACCTTCAGTGTACATACGGTGCTCGACTTCTATGTCGTAGTAGTGGCGGCCGTACAAATGCCATCCCCAGGCGCCTCGGTATGCGCTCGGATAAGAGGTCGCTTCAATGCGTTCACGAGTGCCCACCGTGAAGGCCAGGACGAAATCTGCTTCGTTTCGATTCTGCGTATAGTCGAAGCCTTTGCGTGTTAATTCGCCGACAATCGCATCCTTGATTTTTTCTTGCGTTAACGGGCTTACCGTTGCGCTAGCACCTTGACCGACAATCATCGGGTTATCTGCAATCCAGCTGAAGGTGCGATAGCCCTCGAATGATGCGGATTCATCGCGGTGCGAGCCTGTCTTGATCGTTGCGCAGCTGCTGAGCAGTAGCGTGAGCAACAGAAAAGCGGCCGGTAGTCGGTAGTAAACACCACTCCTGTCGTTGCTGTTCATAGTCATTTTCCTCATCGTTAGTTGATCGTTGAGCCTTCGCTGTCCGTTACATTAACCGAGACTGGA
Organism: uncultured bacterium; assembly: GCA_963976365.1. Lineage (GTDB taxonomy): Bacteria > Pseudomonadota > Gammaproteobacteria > Steroidobacterales > Woeseiaceae > UBA1847. The sequence goes on from CAXBKH010000024.1 coordinate 7,954, forward strand.
ATACCACTGCGTACGCTCTCGGTAACGGTACAAAAGTCTTCAAACTGGCCCCGTATACGATCAAGGTGTGCGAGATCGCTACTGCGTTTGCCAAGGCGTATGTCGACAGAAATTTTCTGAATACGCAGCCTGTTCGCCTCGTTGCGGCCAATCTGCGCGGTCGCAGTCGCCGCGATCCCACCGGCATCCTGCTTGTATTTACTCAAGGCAAAAAACAGGCTCGAGGACAGACAATTGGCCACGCCCGCAAGCAACAGCTGATTCGGCGACGGCCCATCACCGCCACCTAGCGGCGCAGGTTCATCCCCCTGAAGCTCCGCAACGGCATCGCCAAAGTTCACCAGGAACTGGTAGTTACTTTGTTGCGTGATGGTCACACTGACGGTTTCGCTCATGATTTCGTCTCCATTGGCACGGTAGTTTCATTTCGATAAAGGGCACGCCATGCAATGGCGGAGATGATGAGCCAGATTGTACTGCGAAGGGTCATCGCCACCACGGTGCGCATTTCATACTCACCGCCACTCAGTACGTGCCATCCGAATGCCGCAAATACGAACAACGTCGCAGCTGTGATGGCGAACGCCAGTCGTGCTGCCCACTTGTTTTGCCTCCAAAGCCCTAGCCCGGCGGCGACGTAGAAAAAGCCTGCAATGAAATTGAACCAGAGAACAAACGGCACGTATTGGCCCGCGGCAAGACGCGCCGGCCCGTCGACGAACAGCACGGCGCCGCCCTCGCGTAACGTCATGAGACCAAACAGCACTCCGACTACTGCGGCAATGCGGATTACGATGTGCCAGGTCCGGTGCGCGAGATCAGTCATTTTCTTCGGCTGCCGAATCGATTCTGTCTATCGGCGCTTCGGCCAGCATTTTCTCACCACTGATCATTGCCGATACCAGACCGCTCTTTTCGCGAATCTCGGCAATCACCACCCCGGTGATGTGAAGCAGAATAAGTACCAGCAATGCATAGAAGGAAAACTCATGCGTTTTGATGAAGGGCTTTCGAAAATTCCGCATTTCCTCGTATGCAATCGGATCCACAGCGTCCTTGGATCCCGGCGTCAGGATCGCAAGTTTTTCAGCGTCCCCGTTCGTTACCCACTCGGCGATTGCGCTGCCAAAGGGTGGCTTGTAGAGATCGGTACCGGCAAGTACGAGACCCGTGACGGCTTGCGCCATTAGCAGGAGCAGCAGCGTGGATACCATCAGTCGACCCAGCGGATTGTGGCCAACGTAGCTCGGTGCATCTCCCCGCGAAAAACTGCGAATTTGTTGACGAAGCCCGTCAATGTAGCCATTGCCGAACGGCAGCAACGCGCGCCAGCGGGCACGCGGGCCACCGATAAACGCCCAGGTCACCCGCCAGGTGAGGTTGATTGCGAAGACGTAGCCCACGTAAACATGCAGGGTCTTGAGAAGAACTTTGCCGTCCGCGCTAACGCCGAATGATTTCTCATTGAGAATCGCTAACCCGAGACCCACAAGTGCCAGAACACATAGAAAATTGATCCAGTGAAACCATCGGGTGGTTCGGTCCCAGGCCGAAAACGCAATTCGGGTAGCCGGATTTTCAACAGTGTCTTGCACAATTCTTACTCCCGTCATTCAAGCAAATTGCCAGGCGTAGGTGGCAGGCGAGGCATCGTTTGCTTTGGAAATTCACCGGTTAGGCCCTCAAGGAACGCGACGATATCGTTAACTTCGCCGTCGCTTAGTTCTTTGTCCAGTTGAGTCTTCGCCATGATGGGGACCGTATCATGCAGTGTTTTCGCCGCACCATTGTGGAAATACGGTGCTGTATAGGTGAGGTTGCGTAGCGTTGGTACACGCCGCATGTTCTTGTCGGCCTCATTTCCCGTTGCAACGTACCGACCGCCATCCGCCATGAGATCAAACTTTTCATCCAGATCGGCCTTGCCCATCTCGATTGGATTGGTAACTGGCCCTATTGCCTGCTCTTCCAGCGTTTCCGCAAGTCAGTGCTAGCGCCACTGCATAAATGGCTTTTCTCAACATTCCGCAATACCTCTGGTCGCGGCTGAAAAAATCGGGGCCAGGTTGCCCCGGCCCCGAGGCGGGAGGAATCAGGTAGGGGGGACCCAATTTCCTCGATTTCAATTCCTTAAGACAGCGTTGCAAAATTTTCCAAGTGCAGTAATGGAAGTGGACGACAAAATGCTGGCGAATCAGCCCAACCTCCGAAATCTCCTGTTCCACGTCGTAGCTCGTTGACGACCGCAAAGACCTCTTTTCTTGCTTGCTGTCTACCTTGTACATGAATATTAACTAAATTAGTTTTTCCTCATATACGTAGATACCACAATTCATGAGCTGAGTAGAAAAGCGCAATAAAAAGGAGCAACTCAGCGGAGTGAAATGAAAACGCTGAAGCGGCGTCGCAACTGTCTGTTGTCCACTTCAGAGCCACGGGCTCCGGGGTTTCGAGTTAACTTTAAAGGGTCCAGCCTATTCCGCATCAGCCGGGTCCCTCCACAGTCGAAGAAGCTCAGGTCGCCAAAAGCGTAATGATGGTCGAGATTTAGAACGTCATTGTACCAACGCTCCGATATCTTGACGTCCTTAACGGAGCGGGAAATCTGACCGACCGAAATGTAATACCCGTGACCGACAATCGATTCTTCCGCAACGTCATTCATAATCAAATCCCCTTTCTCAACCTGGCTTTTCCTGGGCCAGCCCGCCCAGCTTTTCAACGCCTTGCGATTATCGAGACCCAGTTTGGCGATCGCGTTTGCGACGTGATATTTCAGCCTTGCCTAATTGCACGCGGATCGCGTACTTTGGATGGCGCGTAGACAATTTCGCTTCCTACAATCGCAAAGGACATACACCATGGCCATCGACAAAGCCGCCTACACCGCTCATGCCACCTCCACCGGTGGCCGCACCGGCAGCACCCGTTCGTCGGATGGGATCATTGATCTGAAACTGGAAACGCCCAAAGAACTGGGCGGCAGCGGAGCACCCGGTACCAATCCTGAGCAACTCTTTGCGTCCGGATACTCGGCATGCTTCATCGGCGCGATGAAGGCCGTTGCGAACAGGGAAAAGATCAAATTGCCGGGCGAAATCTCGATTGACGCGTCAGTCAGCATCGGGCCTCACACCGGCAAGCCGGGCGCTTTTGGCATCGAGGTCGCAATGACGATCAAAGTGCCGGGCATGGAGCGGGAGGCGGCCGAGAAACTCATCGCCGCTGCACACGAGGTCTGCCCGTACTCGAATGCCACGCGCGGTAACGTTGAGGTGACATTGACCCTGGCCTGATTGACGTGGCGGCCCGGTATCATCCACCTATGATGCGCTTTTTCTTGGTAGCCGTACTACTCGCCGGCGCAAATGCTGCAGCCGACAAGCAGATTCATCGCTGCCTGCTCGACGATGGCACCTATGCTTTCCAGGAATTGCCATGCGCTGAACCCGACAGTGGCTCCGAAAACGACAGCGTCGGAGCCGGGGATTCAGGTTCCGACGAAGCATCCGCTGTCAGCCTTGATGAACCGGACTTCGTTAATCCGTTTGATGTCCCGCAAGATCAATCGGACGATGCGGAGCCGTCGCGACCCGAGTCGATTTCAAGAGACCGTGCCACGTGCGAGAAAACCACGCGCGACGCAATTGATACGATCGACCTCGATATGCGAAAGAAGCCATATACCAAAGAACAAGGCCGGATTTATCTCAAGGAGCTTCGTGTCCTGACGCAGCAGCTTCGCGCCTGCAAACAACTGTAACGATCAGAAGCGTCCTAATCGCCCGCCGCTTCGCTGTCTCTCACGCAGCACTGTGACCGGCCCGGCCAGTGCCCGAACTGCATTTCAAACTCAATGCCGACTCCGACAACGGGTTCCCGTTCTTCAAACAGGAATTCTCGAGGCCAGCTCAGGTAGGTCAGGTATTCAATGAAAAACCATTTTCGCAATACCTGGCGACGGTATCGCACCTCAATGCCATAGTCCCTGACGGGCACCTCGGCATCGGTCTCACCCGTGCTGTAGATCGCGTACGACATTGCGCTTTCTTCAGCCAGGCTTTGATAGGCGATCAGTTTGCTGGTCCAGGCGACGCCTTCGACATCTTCCTCCAAAACCGCGACCGACGACGAGCGTAGCAACCAGTCTTCGTTCACTGCATGATCCAGTGTGTTCTTTAACGACACACCGGCTCCGCGCTGGCTTTGCAGGAATATCCGTGGCTCGACACGCCATAACCAGTCGTCACCGAATCCCGTATTCCACCGGTACGTTGCCCTCACAAAGGGCTCAAGGGGCGACGTGAGTCTGACGCCGGTGCCGAAAGACCAGCCCCGCTTCAACTTGGCGTCGCGGGCATAGCCGAAGCCGAGCAGCCAGTCGTCGTCCTCGTAGTCATTGAAGCGCGTTGGCAGCGAATCGATCTTGTCGTTACCGGACCCGTCGACCAGTTCATCTGCCTCACCTCGGCCAAATATCAAACTGGTGCGATCATTGATGGCTGGAAGCGCGACTCGGGCTTTAAGACTGACGCGTTCCTGTAGCTCCTTGCGCTCGTCCCACTGACCCCCTACCGCCAGTCGCCCCCGCGACACCGTCGCCTGCTCCTCAACGTCCGCTGACCCGAAGAAGCTGTCAATTTTTCGAGCGGCCCCCGAAGTCACGCCATAGACGGCCTGTTGCGTACGGTCGAGTAGCGGGGTTTTTTCCGGCGGCGTGTCGGCCGGCTTGCTACTGGCGCAACCCGTGAACAGCGCAGCGACGAGAACGCAACTCATTTGGCGCATGTACCCTCCAAGGCTGGCATTCGATACCGTACTGGGATTCTCCGCATACTCATTGGGCGAAATCGCATCAGAGTCTGGATTCTACATTGGATCAATATACGCCAAGCCCTCCATTCGACATCTCGGGATTGATGTTTTGAGAAATACGTCCCTAAACCGCATTAAGTTCAATGCTAACCTATCGAATCTTGCGAAATGATTTCGCCTGAACCTGGAGCTTACAATGTCAGTCGCTAAAGGCATGAACGCCGCGAAACTCGCGAAGTTCTCGCCGTTCAATGCGCTCAAATCAACCAATCTCGCCGATTTGCTGGACGATATCGATGTCCTGCATGCGATCAAGGGCGAGGCGCTGTTTAACCAGGGAGATGCAGACAGCCGCACCGTGTATTTGCTTGCAGGCAAGGTCGAGCTGCGAGACGGTGACCAGGTTGCAGGAACCATTGTCGGCGGATCCGACGAGGCATCCAATCCCCTCGCACCGTTAACGCCTCGTCGCTTGTCTGCTGTTGCACTGGACGACGTCCAGTACTTTACCATCGACAGCGAATTACTCGATGTGAAGCTCACCCTGGATCAAACCGGCATCTACGAAGTCGGCGATCTTGGTTCCCAGCTAAATGGCGCCGAAGGCGACTGGATGAGCGCGCTGCTGCGCACCAAGACATTCCAAATGATTCCGGCCCAGAATATTCAGATGATATTCATGCGTCTGAAGCGCGTGGATTACAAAGCCGGACACGTTGTCATCAAGCAAGGTAGCCAGGGCGACCATTTCTATATCGTCAAGAGCGGACGATGCATGGTTACTCGCGAGACACCGGCCAACAAACAAAACATCGACCTCGCCGAATTGGGCGTAGGCAGCACGTTCGGCGAAGAAGCTTTGATTTCAGAAGACCCCCGCAATGCGACGGTCACCATGCTGACCGACGGAACGCTCATGCAATTGGACCGGGACGATTTTCAATCGCTGCTGAATGAGCCAATGATCGTATCACTGGATCATGACGTCGCCGATGAAGCCGTTGCACAGGGCGGCAAGTGGCTGGATGTGCGGATTCCGAGTGAGTTCAAGGCTTTCTGCAAGGCAAACGCGATGAATCTGCCACTGTACCTGCTGCGCCACAAACTCAATGTCCTGGATCGCAAGACGCCCTACGTGATCTATTGCGACACCGGAAGACGCAGTTCAGCGGCTGCTTTCATACTCAATCAACAGGGCTTTGAAACAGCCGTATTGAAGGGCGGACTCAACCGCAGCGAACACTAAATGACTACACTGGACAAACTCTCCATCAAACTGGAAGAGACTGCCGGTGGAGGTCGTTACTACATCCCGTCGGAGAATTCCCTGGACGAAGAAGCGGAGCTGACGTTCAGGAAATCCGGCGAGACTACGCTTATAGCCGATCACACCGGGGTCCCGTCACGCTATCGCGGTCAAGGAATCGGTCTCCTGCTCGTAGAAAGGCTGGTAGACGATGCCCGCGCCAATGGGCTTAGGATAGTTCCAAAGTGCCCGTTTATTGCGGCGATGTATGCGAAATTTCCCGAATGGTCAGACGTCATGGAAGGCAACCCTCCTCGCCGCTAACGCCAATTTCGCAGTCTGGCTTTTTCTTCGCTATCTGGTCTTCGCCCCTGGGAACTCTTGTAGAATAATCTGAACTTGCCACGATCAGTGACAGTGAGGGTTTCCAATGCAGAATCCAACGCTGGATGCACATGGAGTCGCGGTGCTGTTGCTTATCGTTGCAGCATTGATCCTGTTCACGCGCGAGCGGTTGCCCCTCGAAGCCTCAAGTCTGACCGTCCTGATCGTACTGACCACTGGCTTCTATTTTTTTCCCTACAACTCCGATGGCGTGCCGCTTGGCCCAGACCAGTTCTTCGCAGCATTCGGCAATGAAGCGCTTATTTCCGTCTGTGCACTGTTGATCATAGGCAAAGGACTCGAGACCACCGGCGCGCTGCGCCCCGTTGCGATGATAATCAGTAATACATGGTCAATACGACCGATGCTCGCGCTGTTATTAATGCTTTTGGCAGTCGCACTGCTCAGCGCCTTCGTCAACGACACGCCCATTGTCGTGCTGATGATTCCGATCCTTGTTGGAATTTCCCTGCGTGCCAAGTTGCCGGCCTCCAAAATGCTGCTGCCGATGGGGCTCGCTACAATAATCGGGGGCATGAGTACTACGATCGGCACGTCGACCAATCTGCTGGTGGTCGGAATTGCTGAAGATCTTGGACTGGACCGATTCAGTGTATTTGAATTTGTACAGCCGGTCCTGATCGTCGGCGGGTTCGGCCTGGCCTATGTCTGGATCGTCGTGCCCAGGTTGATTCCGCAACGTGATTTGCCGATGACAGATACCAAACCTCGGATTTTCAGCGCGCAGCTCTTGATCAAGGAAGGCAGCATTGCCGCCGACAAAAGCCTGTCCGAGGTCCTCGCGAGGACCAAAGGTGAGATGAAGATTGAATCGGTTCGCCGCAGCGACACCCTCTTTCTCGCGAAACTGCCGACCACCCGGCTTCAAGTTGGTGACCGGTTATTCCTCAGAGACACCGCCGAAAACCTCAAACGCTTCGAGGACCAGCTCAATGCCACCCTGTACAGCGTTTCCGATACCGAACACCCCATCAACGATGCAACGCCTCTGACAGCTGAAGGCCAACAACTGGCGGAACTGGTCATAACAGGCAGCTCGCCATTGCATATGCGCACGCTCGGCGACGCAAGAATTGCGGAGCGATACAACCTGCTACCACTGGCGGTGCACAGGGCGCGTTCTCCTGGTACAAAAGTCGCGGGCGATATCGACAAGATTCGTATGCGTGCGGGCGATGTGCTTCTCGTGCAGGGTAGCCGCAACTCGATCGACGCATTGAAGGTCGGGGGTGACGCCCTGGTTCTGGACGGGACCACGAACCTTCCGAGCCCTCACCACGCCAAACGCGCTCTCGCCGCCTTTGCATTCGTAGTCGCAACTGCGGCTTTGGGCATCATGCCAATTTCGCTGAGCGCACTCATTGGCGTCGGCTTGATGTTGGCCACTGGTTGTCTCACCTGGCGTGACGCGGCGCGTTCATTGCCGACCGCGGTAATCATGATTATCGTGGCCAGTCTGGCACTGGGTAAGGCGCTCGTCGGCACGGGTACCGCAGAATTCCTTGCCGCCGGTTTTGTCGGGATCGCGTCGGGACTGCCGCCGGCAGTCATTCTGAGTGCCTTCATGCTAACCGTGGCAGTACTGACAAACATCGTGTCGAATAATGCGGCAGCAGTGATCGGAACACCAATCGCGATAGCGACGGCGAATCAACTTGGGGTCGACCCCGTGCCATTTGTCCTCGCAGTGCTGTTTGGGGCCAACATGAGTTTCGTAACGCCGTTTGGCTATCAAACAAACTTGCTAATCATGAGTGCCGGCGGATACAGGTTCACCGATTTTGTTCGCGCTGGCTTGCCGCTCGCTATTATCATGTGGGCCGGATTCTCGCTGGTGCTACCGCTATTTTACGATCTGAACGCATAATGCCGACGGTGCGTTGGCTAGGGACTCTTCAATCCACGCAGGGCACGCCGAAATGCGTAAACACTCAAGGCGAAACTAATCAGCGAACCGAAACCGAATATCCACCGACCTAACGCAACATTGGACTCACGCGAAAGAAGCAATAGACCGCCTGAAAACCCCTCGCTCGAACTAAAGAATGAAACCCAAAGCCCGATGAGTCCGAATATCAGCAACAGCACACCGGCAAGAAAATCATTGGCGCGAGCGTGGCTTGCCAGCATGATCATAAGCCCGGCGATAACGAATGTGGCGCCGGCACCAGCAACCACCCAGGGCGGCGAACTGAGCGGCTCATCGGCAGGCAATAGCCCAAGTCCGAGTGCGATCGGAAAACAGCCCAGCACAATGCAGCCGGTGCCAATCGCGATCCTTGCGGGTCGGCTCAAAGTCTTTGCATCTACCAACCGTCGAGCCCGCTGCCGCCCTTGCCAGGATCGGCTGGGCGACGCTGCAGGACCTGTTCTGCGGTGACGAACTCGACACCGTCGATGTCAAAACTCAAGATTCCATCCTCCTCGGCGACCGGGACAGAATTTCCCGATGCCAATTTGCCGAAGGCCGATTCGACTCGTGCCAATGCTCCTGCATCGACCCGGGCGGCATTGTGTGCACCCAGCAAATACCTCACTTCGCTCTCTGCCCTTACCAGACGAGAGATGCTGCTCGCATAGGCATCCAGGCTGGTTTCCGGTACGAACAGCCAGATCGGTGCGTCGTAATAGGAATCACCGGTAAAGAGAAGCCCGTTGTCGGCATCCAGCAGCGCCAGTGCGTCGGGCGTATGCCCCGGAACATGAAGGACCTGCAGCGTGCGATTGCCGAGATCAAGTAATTCGCCATCGGTTACAAAACCCGTTGCCTTCCAGGCGCGGGTGAAGAATGTCTCTGGATCTGCATCCTTTGGAAGTTCAGGACAAAAGGTCGCCGGGTCCGTCTCACTGGCAATTCGGTCGTGCGAGAAACCGGCCATGTTGGCACGCGTATACTCAGTGTCGATCGCCAGGATCGACGAGAACTCCGCATTGCTGCCAACGTGGTCATAGTGCGTGTGCGAGTTCAGTACCGTGACCGGCAAGCTGGTGATGCGCTCGACCACCGGCCGTATTGGCTGAAACCCGGAACCTGTATCGAAGAGCAACGCGCGCTCAGCGCCGATGATCAGGTGCGAAATCGTTTCCTGATAGTGATACGGCTCGACGATCGCGTAGGTATCGGGCGCTGTCTTGTAGACCTGGTACCAGGCGTCCGATGCTGTAGCCAAAGGCAGTTTTGCGTTAGCCGGGCGCGGGATTTCCTTGCAATGGCTCGATACCGCGATATCGGAGACGCCGGTCTCTTGCGCACATCCGAATAAAGCCCCGAGCAGCGCAATCACGAGCGACATTCGGTGCGCGGCAGCATGCGATGGGTCGATTATCATGAATTCCTGAGCATCTTTCGCCGTGGCTGAGATCTCCAATATAGACAAACCCGTATCGGATGGCACGCCGGTAAAAAAGGCGCTTCGCTTGCAGGCGGTGTAAAGCGTATATTTAGCCTCCATGCCGTCCAGACTGAACATTTCCCGCCGCGACTTCCTCAACGGCGTCGCGATGAGCCTCGCCGCCGGTACCGCAATGTCGCCGCTGCAATTGCTGGCGAAGACCGCCGGCAGTCATCCCTACTACCCGCCAGGCCTGACGGGTCTCCGCGGCAGTCACCCGGGGTCGTTCGAGTTCCTGCACGCCAGGGCGATGACGGGTGCCACATTCCCGCAACCGAAAACGCACGCAGAGTCTTACGATCTGGTGGTTGTGGGCGGCGGTATATCCGGTTTGGCCGCAGCCAACTTCTGGCGACAAAGACTCGGTGACGACCAGACAATCCTGGTCCTGGACAATCACGACGACTTCGGTGGTCACGCCAAACGCAACGAGTTCGACGTCGACGGTCATCACCTGATCGGCTATGGCGGCAGTCAGTCGATCGACAGTCCGGGAACCTGGTCGGATGTATCGCGCGGCTTGCTAAAAGACGTCGGCATCGATACTGAACGATTTTATGACTATTTCGACCGCGACTTCTTCAAGCGCCACAACCTTCGCGAAGGTATCCACTTCCGCGCAGAATACTATGGCCGCGACATCACCTTGCCCAATGTATTCAGAAGCTTCTTCGACGAGGCAGACCCCTCATTGCTCGGCGATGTTCTGGACGCCTACCCGATTTCCGAAGATTCCAGGCGCGTTCTGAGGGAGCTTTTGACGAGCGGCCGCGACTATTTGCCCGGACTGTCAGTTGACGAAAAGCGGCGCTACTGCATGGCGATCAGCTACACCGATTTCCTGCGAAAGCACACGGACGCCACGGACGAACTGATCACCATTATTCGCGATATCTACAACGGACTGTGGGGATTCGGCTTTGATGCATTGTCGGTCGATGAAGTCTTCGAACTGGCCGGCCCCGGGACCAGCGGGCTTCACTTACGCGAACTGAACTGGGACAACGAGGAACCTTACATTTTTCATTTTCCGGACGGTAATGCCAGCGTCGCGCGATCGATCGTTCGCAAATTGATTCCCGATGCCATACCCGGCAAAACCCAGGAAGACCTGGTCACGGCAATGGCCGACTACAGTCGCCTGGATACCGGAACGAATAACACCCGTATACGCTTGAACGCGCCTGCAATCGACGTTCGTCACACCGCTGACGGCAAGCACGTTGACGTCGTTTACCTGCGGCACGGCCAGCCCGAACGCGTTCGGGCGCGACACGTCGTGATGGCCTGCTATAACAGAATCATTCCGCACATTTGCCCTGAGTTACCCGACGAGCAGGTGGAGGCAATCAACTTCGCCGTCAAGGTGCCGCTCGTCTACCTGAGCATTGCTGTGCGCAACTGGCGAGCATTTGCCAACCTGGGATACAAAGCACTCTACGTTCCGCAAACGCCGTTGATGTATCACTTCGGGCTGGACTTTCCGGTCAGCATGGGTGACTACAGTTTTGCGAAGAACCCCGACATGCCGACAATTCTTCACGGCACGTTCCTGCCGACTGCGCCAGGCCTGACCGAGCGCGAACAGCATATTGCCGGCCGACGCAGACTTTATGAGATGAGTTTCGACGACTACGAAACAGCGATCGTCGGCCAGCTCGACGGCGCTCTCAGCCGTGGTGGTTTCGATGTCGAGCGCGACCTTGCCGGAATTACCGTCAATCGCTGGCCGCACGGCTACGCTTACGAATACAACAACCTCTACGATCCGCCCGAATACAACCCGGATAACGGTCCCCACATCAAGGCGCGTCAACCCATTGGCCGAATCTCGATTGCCAATTCGGATTCGAGTGCTCTCGCCTATTTGAATGGCGCCATTGATGCTGCTGACCGCGCAGTCGAGGAACAATTGAAGCTGTAGTGCGGCGGTGATTTGAACCACCAACGCCAGTTCCGGTCAATCCTTAAAAGAGACCTGACGGAAGCCAGCGCATGTCCTACACCAAAGCAGGGATCGGCCGACGGGAATTCCTGAGCTCCATCGGCAAAGCGGTTGGTGGCTCCGCCATGCTCCGTGCGATGGCCGCAATGGGTATCGGCACATCGGTTGCATCCTGCGGATCGGCATCGGCAACCTCAAGCGCGGGCGTCGCGGTACCGCCGCCATCATACTCAGGCTCCCTGTCACCGCGCCCGGGCGACTGGCCAGCCGGTATCGGCAACGGACGGTCCGTCGTCATTCTCGGTGGTGGAATCGCCGGTTTGACAGCCGCACTGGAAATGACTCGTCTCGGCTATGCCTGCACGATACTCGAAGCGCGGGCGACCGCGGGCGGCCGGGTAAGAACGCTCCGCTCTGGCGATGTCATTGACGAGACAGACTCGTCGCAAACCTGCCAGTTCGATGTCGATGGCGATCTCTACTTCAATGCCGGACCATCACGCATCGCACACCACCATGAATTCCTGCTCGGCTATTGCCGGGAATTTGATGTGCAACTCGAAACCTTTACCAACGATAACCGCGGTGCCTGGCTGCACTCGCCGGGCGCGTTTGCCGGGCAGCCGCAAGTCGCGAGACACCTTATCGCCGATACGCGCGGTGGTATTGCAGAACTCCTGTCGACAGCCGTAAATCAAAACGCACTGGATGCCGAACTTAGTGCGACTGACAAGATCAACCTGCTGGCGATGCTGCAGCAGTTCGGCGATCTGAATGCCGGTAACCGGTATGCGGGCACAACGCGCGCCGGCTTTCCCGGCCAGCAAGGCGTTGGCAGTCGGCAACGGGGCGACTTGCTGACACCGAGGCAACTGCAACAACTCATTAGCGATTTTTTCTGGGAACTGCGCTTATCATTTTCACAGGGTTTCGAGCAGCAGCCAGTCATGCTGCAGCCGGTCGGGGGCATGGACAGGATTGTCGAGGCGCTCGAAGCGCAGGTTGCCAATGACATTGTTTACCAGGCCATCGTCACCGAAATCCGCAAGACAAATTCCGGAACGCGAATTGTTTACAGCGATCAATCCGGATCATCGATCTCGATCGAGGCCGACTACTGCATCGTCACAATACCTGCACCGGTGCTTGCGAATATTGCGAACGATTTTTCGGCAGGATACCAGTCGGAGATCAGTGGATTTCAGTACTCCTCGGCGGTCCGTATCGCATTTCAGTCGCCGCGCTTCTGGGAGCGAGAGCATAATATTTACGGTGGAATAACCTGGACCGACCAGGACATCACGCAAATCTGGTACCCGAATTACGGCTTCCACAAGCCGGATGGCATTGTTCTTGGCGCCTACATCTTCGGTGGTGCGTCAGGTGATGCATTTACGAACATGGCGCCACAAACCCGCCTCGATACAACACTGCAACAAGCTTCCAGCGTGCACCCACAACTTCCGGTCCAGGCACAACACGGCATCAGCGTTGCATGGAAAAAGGTGCCATTTCAGCGGGGTGCCTGGGGAATTACCAATCCGTCGGTATTACTGGCAGCCGACGACAATATTTTTTTCGCCGGCGAACACTTGAGCATTCTGCAGGGCTGGCAGGAAGGTGCAATCCTGTCCGCTTACTCAGCTATCGATGGCATCGTCGATCGGGACCTGGCGTCTTAAGACCAGTCAGGCAGGGACAGCCCGTCGCGTTCGTTATCCCAGACAATACTGATAATCTTCCATCCATCGCCACCATTGATGAGATTGAAGAAATTAACGCCGCGGCCGCTGACCTGCTTGTCGGTACTCTTGAATTCAAATTCGTAAACGCTGGTGAGCTGGGCGACATTGCCAAATTCACGAACCTCCTGGTACAGCTCCACTTCGTGAAACGTGACGCCCTGCAGTAGCTCCGATACATTCGCAATGTATTCATCAAAGCTCATTACCAACGCAAATCGCTCGCCGCTACTATCAATGCCGGCTCGAACCACTGTTGCGCGCGGATGATAAAGCGATCGTATGGATTCCCAGTCGCGTGTCTCCGGTGGCGCCGAAACAACGGCGTAGATTGCTGTAGTGAGGTCTTTGAACGACATCAGATATTCCGATTACTGCTTATCACCCGGTTTCAATGCGTAGATTCATGAATCCTCCGGCAACTTCTCACCCGCATGGATATGAACGTAACCGGTCTTGTAATCAATGGTGACAACGAAATGTTGCAACACGTCGTAACCCAGCAAGCCTTTCGACTTCCCTCCCACGGGAATTCTGGTTCCCAGCGGCACGTACTTCTTGAAGTACTGCAAGTCCTCGCCCGGCGCCGGGACGGCGACCGCCACATCGGCAATTCTCACCGGACCGAAGACGATGCTCGGAACTCTGAAATGTTCCATCATGCCGCTGGAGTTAACGCCGCTAACCTCCGCTTGCTCGGCCGCATAAGTATCGAGCCAGTCGAGTCGCTTGGCAAGATCACGATCAATCAAAATTCCGCCGTTCGCGCCGGTGTCCATGGTCAACCAGGCATCCGCTTTATCCGTGAGGCTGACGCGCACCAGCGGTGATCCACCACCGGGGTCTCGTTTCGACTTAACGTTTTTGATCTTCTTGAGGTCGATGCTGTCGCGCGTGATCAGCCGGAGGCGTTGATTCGGGTAGTCAAATTGAAAAATATAACCCTTGAGAAAACTGGCACCGAGCAGCATCTGGATGTCTGGCGTATCGAAGTCCAGCTCCACCAGGTCATGAAAGTTGATCTGGGTACCGAAGACCTTAACGGGGACCTTTTTGTAGGTATACCGGGGCTGAGTGCTAAATACGCCGGCAACTTCGATGAACCGCCCTTTCTCGAAGCTCAGGCCTGCATTCGCAAGGAATGTTGCGTTGATGGCATTCACTTCCGCGCCGGTATCGATCATGGAGTAACCGGCGACACCGCCAATCTCCGTTTCAAGCAACAGCCGGCCATCGACAACCTGAATATCAATCCACTCGGACGCCCCGGCCAGTGCAGGCGAAACTGCCAGCAACTGAAAGCCGAGCAGCGAGGCCAACAGCAGCGCTGGTGTGCGAATTTGAGCTGGCAAATGACTCATGTTCGTCCCCCCTGACATGCATTGAACAACCTGATTTGAAACAGCCCTTGCAATTGTTCCTACTCGCGAAAGGACTCCTCGGACACGGCACAGGATTGAATGCTCTGTGCGGCGCCAAATGTCGCATAGCTGGTAATCCAGCATTCCTCAAAAATTGAACAAAAGCATGCTGAAAACTCGAGACGGTCAAACTCCTCAATAATCTCGGCAGTCAGCTGCGTATCGCGCAATTCAAACATCGTCACCTGGCGATCCGGTGGAATCGTCCGTCCATTGATTGTCGACTGACCGTAAGTGATCTCGATGTCTCGGCCAAGCAGCGCTTCAAAGGCGTCGCCCCAGGTCGGCTGTGCAATACCGTCCACTTTTACCGTGAAGTCCTGAATCCTGGCCGGCCCGATCCCCACATTCTGCGCATTCAGCGAAAGCCGCCATTTTTCCTGGCTCGGCTCGTCTTGGCTTGAACTGAAATAAGACCGGCTAAGCTCCAATAATGGCAACACCGCGGCACGCTGCTCCCACCGCATCAGGCTGGTCTCGTACAACGATACCCCCAGCGCCAAAACACCAATGAACACTGCAGATACGCCGACAAGCATCTCCGCCGAAAATCTCGATTTTCCGCTGGCTGTCTCGTTCATTTCTTTAACCCGTCACTGCTGCGGACCTGTCCATCGCACCATTGTCTCGCCATTGACTCCAGTGCAAGCAGGAGAAAAAAGCGTTGTGTTATCCCGGTCTACCGTCAATTCTCGCCTGCATCAGAATCGGCACATAGCGAACCAAAAATAGCAGGAACGCCAGCAGCCATAACGCAGCCGACAGGATGATCGTACTTCGATAAACGCCCGAGTCAATCACAGTTCCAGCCACCCGCACCACTGCGGCCAGTTGCACCAGCACAAATGCGCTGATCTCATAAGCACCGGCCTTCAACTCGCGACCGGTATGGCCGAGCGCACTTCGCGCCATCATCGCAAGCATCAGCCCGCTCATCGCGCCAATTGTCAGTGCGTGCACCGGCGCAGCAGCCGGCACCAGGCCCCCTGTTGCGAAGGCTCGCAATGCGAGAGAAACGGGAATCCACACGTAGGCTACCGGCAACATCCACAGTAATGCATTGCCGCGGGTCTTGACCGGCTGCCAGAATAACCAGCGTATTGCATTTGCCAGCGCCGCTGTAATCAGTAGTGCCAGCCAGGCCAACTTCGGCAAAGCGATAAGATCGCCAAGTACATCGAAAAGCAGAATGGCGAGTAGCGTTCCGATCGCTAAAATCTCGACCGCAAACACATGTCTCGGACTCGCATCAGCGACCGCATTGGCCAGGAATGCCGGAATGACTCGGCCACCGACAATTACCATCAGAATCGTAATGACATCGAGCGACAGGGTTATCGAAACTCGCAACCAATCGGCTCGGATCATCCCCAGGTGAGCCAGGTGAAACAGGACGTTGCAGATTGTCAGGCCTGTAAGAACGACCAGCAGCTTGTAGTTCCGCATGTTTCGGCTGCGGCAAATGGGAATGGCGAGAACAAGCGCTAACAACGGCAGAAACAGCGTATCCAGGAGTACCGCGGCAAATGCCGGTCCGGTTGCAACCGATACTCGTCCGGCGAGCCAGATCATCAACAACAGCGCGAGTCCCGTTCCGGTCGGAGTGGCCTGACCTGTCCAGTTGCGAACGGCCGTCAGCAGGAAACCGGCGATAACGGCTGCAGCGAAACCAAACACCATCTCATGGCTGTGCCAGATCATGCCGGCGAGGTACGCTTGCCCGGAAACCACGCCGAGATAGCTGGCGATCCACAAGGGCACTGCAATTACACCGAATAATGCTGCCGCCAGGTAAAACGGTCGAAAACCCAATGCCAGCAGCGGAACGTCAAATCCACCGCGTCGATTCTGCGCAGCCTGTGATTCTTTCACCGGGTCAGCGTTCTTAGAGTAGAAGGGAAGAGAGATGTATCATCAGGACATACCTTCTTCAAGTTGACGAAAATACCTATACGAAACAGGGACGAAGTTAGCAATGAATGACTGGCCATCCATTCAAGCCTGGCGCAAATCGATGCGCCAAAAAATTGTTGAAGAGCGTTTACGCCTTACGCCCGACAAGCGGCGGACAATTCGCGAAGCGGTTGAAGCGCATTTGCAACGCGAGTTTCCGGAATTGAGCGATGCCGCGATCGCCTTCTACTGGCCCATCAAGGGAGAAATAGACTTGCGTGGCCTGATGGGTGCATTGTCGCAAGGCGGAGCCGATATTGCATTACCCGTGGTCGCCACGAAGAACGCACCGCTGGAATTCTGGAGCTGGAACCCGGATTGCGAGATGACGCGAGGGGCCGGGAATATTCCGATCCCTCGCGTGCGTGTGCCGGTCATGCCGACCGTGGTCCTGATTCCCCTGCTCGGCTTTGACTCGAAAGGGCACCGCCTCGGTTATGGCGGTGGTTACTATGACCGCACCCTGGCGGCATTCCGGATCCGACCGCTGACGATCGGTGTTGGTTACAACTTTTCGCAGTTGCCCAGCATCCATCCACAAGCGCACGATATGCCACTGGATGCAATCGTCACTGAATCGGGCGTCGTCCGATTGCAACACGAGCAATCGAGTCGAACAACCGTCTCATCCTCACCCTGCTATCTCGACGATTTTGACGACAACTCCGATTCGCAACATTGAATCACTGGCTGCCTGTGACGCGACCGGGTAGCGACAAATCTCCGGACGCAATGTCGTGTACGCCGGTAACGCACAACAGCGGCACCTCGGTGTTTGAGTTGACCTGCAGCTCTGCGGTAACGGCGTCAAATGCAACGTTTTCGGCGCCGCCAACCGGAACCGTGATTCGTGCAGTCTGTCCGCTGAGAATCGGGCTCATGCCGGGACTGTCGAGCGCGATCGGCAAGTACGGCGCGGTCGCAGGAAGCAGGTCCACACCTGGCGACACGTCACGAACTTTAAGTCCGGCGGCGCAGGCCTCATCTTCGACCAGGACCACCCAATGCGAGTGCCAGTCCGCACCGTCGTTAGCAGGATCACCATCCTGGTTTTCGTCAAACAGCGGCGTGTCGTCGAAGTCGGGATGTGCGGTTATGGCCAGCGAGAGAATCCCCGAGGCCTTGTCGAAGCCGACCACTTCCGGGTCCAGGCTCGTGGGCCAAACGTATGACTGGACCTTCGCGCCAGCGAGTTGACCGATCTTTTTCGGTTTTTCGCTCCCGGCAGTTCCGGCGAGTTCCATAGCGAATGTCGTCAGCCGGCCATCGGTCGTTGCGCCCGCGCTGGTGATGTCAAATGCCGCCGGTTTGTTCGGGTCAACCGGACTGCTGATCTCATGCGCGGCGAGCGAGCCTGCGACCAGGATGAGAGCTAGAGTAACGATGGATTGGTGAGTCATGGTGATGTCCTTTAGTAGCGAGTCGAAACTATTGCGATGCTATGCAACCGACGATTGAATTGCAAGAGTTGTTTTGAGTCGATACGATTGCCGAATGAAAAAGACGCCCAACCAACACATTGCCGCCCTCCTCGAGCGCATCGGCCGGCTTCTCGCCAGCGACGCACAAGCGAACGGCCTGCTGCCCGTTCACTGGGAGACCCTTCGCTACCTCGACCGGGCCAATCGTTTCTCTATGACGGCAGCGGCACTCACCGCCTACCTGGGCCTGACCAAGGGGACGGTTTCGCAGTCATTGAACTCGCTCGAGGCAAAAGGCCTGGTACGCAAACGGGTCGATACGCGCGACCGCCGCAGCAAGCGACTGTCGTTGACCGCTAAAGGAAAAGCACTGCTCAAACACGACCCGTTACTCGTCACCAGCCAGGCTATTGACGCGTTGGGTGCCCCGGCAAAAGGCGCGCTTGCCCATTCGCTGCAAACGTTTCTTTCGACGCGGCTGGCTGCCCAGGAACGGCAACCATTCGGACAGTGTCGTGACTGCCAGTACTTTTCTCAAAATCGCGAGGCAGGCAGTCCATATTTTTGCCAGTTGCTTGAAGAACCGTTGAGCGAGAGCGACTCGCTGGCTATTTGCTACGAACAACTACCCGCCTGACTCATGCCGTTCAACAGCAAAGCCAGTCCTGGTCGCGACTTGTTATGTAAGACCTGCCGGTGTTAAATCGATGTGAGCACAATCCACGATAACGAAAGGATCCTGTATGAGTATTGCAAAAACATCGGAAATCAGCGCCGCGTCTGGCAAAAGCTTTGAAGACGCTATCCAGAAAGGCATCAAGCGGTTCGCGAAAACCATCGACAATATTGAAGGCGCCTGGATCAAGGAACAAAAAGTGGTCGTCAAGGGCAATGACGTCACAGAATACCGCGTGACAATGAAAGTGAGTTTCCTGCTCAAGGACTAAGGTTTGAGCCAACCCCGAGCCTAACTTCTGCCGCGCTCCCGGAGTTTGCGCCGCGTGTGTTTGTCCGGGCGGCCATCGGTTCTTGGCATCAGCCTCCGGTCCTGGCGCAGTGTCGCGGCCTGCTGTTCCCGGACCTGCACGGTTTTCTCATCCTCGAGATAGCAGTTCCGGGCCTCGGCAGCGGGGCCGCGCCGGGTTGGAATATCCAGCACTTTCAGGGAATAAGGCAGGCGCTCGCGCAGCATTTCGATGGTGTCGCCGCGCCTGACACGATGGCCGGGAGACGCCCGCACTCCATTGAGTTCTACGTGCCCGCCGCCAACCGCCGCGGTGGCCATTACCCGCGTCTTGAAAAAGCGGCAATAAAACAGCCAGCGGTCGATTCGAAGCGTGTCAGTTGCGGTAGTCAAGGCCATAAAGTGTAACGGTTAAATGCCTTGTTTGCGTACATTTGATATAGTCCGCGCCTTGATATTCGCCGGACAATTTCAATGCCGCAAGCTCTGGACACACCCCGCACAAAATCGCATCTCGACTACCTCCATGAAATGAGAGACTTCGCCGGCGTCCGGCAAACGCCGGGGCTGACCGATGCAATTATCCAGGACTTCCTGGACAGCGGATACCATCAACTTGCCGTCGCGATTGAACGCGGTTACACACGTTTCCTGGAACTGCGCGAATCGCATGCAGACTTCGTTGCGCTGGACGAGAGCGAGCAAATCAGTTTGGCGCACGGCGGTTTGACAAATTTCTACGCCGAAGATGCTGTCAACCCGTACGTTGCCGTTAGCGCTTCCGGCCCATGGGTCGTCAGCCTTAAGGGCGCGGTAATCTACGATTGCGGAGGCTACGGAATGCTTGGCCTGGGACATGTTCCCGAAGCCATACTCGCGGCCATGAACAAGCCACATGTTATGGCCAACATCATGACGGCCAGTGTCAGCCAGGTCGATTTCGTCGCGGGTCTTCGCCGCGAGATCGGTCACACGCGATCAGGCGATGAACCTTATGCCAGCTTCCTTTGCCTGAACAGCGGGTCAGAGGCCATGTCGCTTGCCTCCCGTTTCGCCGACATCAACACAAAACGGCTGACGGACCCCGGTGCCCGATATGAAGGCTATGCAATCATGGGCCTGACTTTGCAAGGCAGTTTCCATGGCCGTACAGATCGCCCGGCGCGTTACTCGGATTCCTGCGCCAGGCAATATGCAAAGCATCTTGCCTCGTACCGGGATCGCGAATACCTGTTAAAAGTTGAACCCAACAATATCGAAGCACTGGAAAAAGTGTTCGCCGAAGCATTTGATGACGGCATCTTCATTGAAGCATTCTTCATGGAACCGGTCATGGGCGAAGGCAATCCGGGGATGCCCATTGAACCCGAATTTTATGCACGCGCGCGTGAGCTCACGCGTGAGTATGGATCGTTGTTTGTCGTCGATTCGATACAGGCCGGTCTGCGCGCCCACGGTGTTTTGTCGATCGTTGACTACCCCGGCTTCCGGGACCTCGACCCACCGGACATGGAGTCCTACTCCAAGGCATTGAATGCCGGCCAATACCCGCTGTCCGTCCTGGCGCTCAGCGAATCAACTGCGGCAATGTACAAGCAGGGATTGTATGGCAATACAATGACAACCAACCCACGGGCGCTGGACGTCGCGATTGCCGTATTGCATTCCTTCAGCGAGGAACGGCGTGAAAATATACGCGTACGCGGCAAGCAACTGGTCGATGGCTTGCTTTCCCTCGCAACTCAAACCGACGGTGGCATTACCCACGCGCAGGGAACCGGCTTGCTGGCCAGTTGTGAACTCGCAACTCGTTACAAGACCTACGGCTCTGACAGTACCGAGGATTACTTGCGCAGACATGGCCTGGGTGTCATTCACGGTGGCGCGCACTCGTTGCGGTATACGCCGATTTTTGACATCACATCAAAAGAAGTGGACCTGATCGTCGAACTAACGAAGAACGCGCTGCTAAACGGCCCGACTCATTAGGCAAGGCATTTTCCCGCGCTAGTCAATCTCGCCGGTCGAGATTCCGGTTGTTCGGCGTTGCAAATCACGTTTCGCGCGTTGATTTGCCTCGGCGATTTCCTCCCACTCTCGTGCTTCCTTGCACGTGCGCTTGGGCAGGCGCGAGCCGGTGTCCGGTTCATCGCGACAAATGATTCGTGTCGGATCCTTGTCGACCAGCGCAGTCGATTGGGACGCGCAGCCTGTCGCCATTGACATGATAAAAACAGCGGCGCCTGCCGCTTTAATGATCGACTCCATTTTACTTCCACCCTTCATCTATGATGTTCACTGGTTGCCCGGCAACTTATCCTGTCACGAAAACTCGAGTCCCATGCAGAAGCGGATAATAATATCCGTATTCGCATTCTTTTTCGCGCCCGTAAAACCATCTCAAAGTTGACTGACTAGGGCCCGGCAAGCTTATCGGCGATAGAGTTTTCGACAACACGATCGAGCAGCGCCATCGGGATTCCGCCGCTGGTCAATACGAGCCGGTGGAATTCGATCAGATCAAATTCCGCGCCGAGAGCATCCATCGCTTGCTGGCGCAGTCGTAAAATGTTCAGCATGCCGATCATGCAAGCCGTCGCCTGCCCCGGCACTGTAGCGGCCCGCGGCACCCTTTGGACTTCTATTATTTGTTCGTTGAGACCGACAAACCCTGCATTTGTTCAGCGATTTCTCAGGACCAGCAGGTTTCCGGCCAGGACCAAAATGAAGCCGACTACGATGAATCCATCCAAAGCGAGACCTTCGAAGATCATCGAGAGTGTCAATGCAACGACCGGGAACGCGACAGTGGCGTATCCCGCCCGATGCGCACCAATTCGACCCAGCAATGTCAGGTAAGCGCCGAAGGCAATAACCGAACCGAATATCGTCAGGTAGGCCAGAGAAATGACGTAGCCGGCGGACCAGTCAAAGGTGAAGCGATGACCCTGGGCAAGCGCCAGTGCGGTGGTCAGCAGGCCTCCGTACAGCATGCTCCACGCGTTCGATTGCATCACCGGCAGCCTGGTCTTTTGCGCCGCCTGCGAGGCCATGTTGCCCAGCGATGCCATCAGTGCACCGGTGACCGCGAGGACCGACCCGAACAATACGCTGTCCGTAAGCGATAGCTCGCCGACCCGTGGCCCGAACAGCACCACAATCCCGGCAACGCCCAGCGCAGCGCCAAGGTAAATGCGAGGATCGACGCGCACGCCGAAGAACAAGCGCGCATTCAGGATGTTCATCCACAACATTGCCGAGAACGCGATCGCCGACAACGCTGACGTGATATAAATTTGCGCCCGGTAGGCCAGGATGTAATTGAGGCAAAACATGAACAATCCCATCAGCGCAAACCAGCGATGAGATTTCAGATTAAATTTAAGTGATAAACCTCTGGTTTTACACCAGATAAACAAGAAACTGGCAGCCGCCAGGTAGCGGTAGGCCACCGACACCTCCGGCGCCACGACACCGAGCTGAAACTCGATGGCAAACCAGGTCGACCCCCAGATCAGGACGGTGATGGCATACAGCAGGCCGTTATTCAGCTGAAGATCTCCGCGAGTCAATGGCCCTGTTCTGTGATCAGCGCAAGGGACGACCCGGGAGCATAGCCGGATAATGCCAGCATGCAACAGCACCTTCTGATTCTGCCGGCCGTGTTACCCGTTTTCTTCTGGGCCGCTTACCACTACCACCACGATCGCCACCTGCCGGAACCTGCATGGACGCCGGCGCTGGCATTTTGCCTGGGAGCGCTCGCGGTAGGTGTCGCTAAACTGCTGTACCTGGGCCTGGAGCCGATCGGACTGCGTTACGATGCACTAGCCCTCGCGGAAAGCAATCGCCGCGTGCTGTTCGCTTACGCCCTGCTGGTCATCGGGCCACTGGAAGAACTGGCGAAACTACTGCCATTCCTCGTCGTCATACTGCGCCTGAGAGCATTCGACGAACCGGTCGACGGCATCATTTACGCGTCGTTTATCGGACTTGGCTACGCCGCAGCTGAGAATTTTCTCTACCTGGACCACCTCTCCCCATTTGAAGCGGCGGCCCGCGGCTTTGCGAGCCCCGTCGTCCATATCCTGTTTGCCTCAATCTGGGCGCACTGGATTACGTCGGACTGGTTGGCCCGTCGCCCGTTCGGACGATCGCTATGGGTGGGTTTCCTGGCTGCGGCCAGCCTGCACGGCGTCTACGACTTCCTGGTGCTGCAAAGCCCGGTATCGGCGCTGCCCATCGCGGCCATCATGATCGTCGCACTCTGGGTCTGGCGGCTGCTTGTGCTGCGACGCTTGCACCAACAGGCGGTCAGGCAGTCAAACGGACCTCAGCCCCGATTGTAGGGGTTGCCCTGGTCCTCGACGGATACCGGGTCTTCCAGAGAAAGGCCGTCCAGCTCATCCGGCTCAGTCAGCAGTTGCGAGCACCGCTTTTGAATGTCCGCAAGCTTCAGCGAGACGTTCGATTCCGACAGCGGTATGTCTTCCCTGTTTGGCTTCATTCGCGGTTCCAGTCCGACCTGTCTCTATTTGGCGACAGCGTATGGATCGCAGTATAGAGACCGCGTGGTGCTCAAAATGTGAACTGCGTCACACAAAATTTCCAGCAAATTCGCGGATTTCGTTACTTATGTAAAGTAAAAGGGCCACTTCGAACGAAGTGACCCTCCGGGTACTACCGATACAAGCGTACTGCTTAAGGTTTCAGCTTTTCGACCAGTGCCACCACAATGACGGTGACGGCCGCCGCCTGATACAAGGACAGGAGCCCACCGGATCCAAGGGCCGCGGAAATGTACTGACCGACCCCCGGAATGGATCCCAGCGCGCCGCTGACGGCGCCCAGCGCGATGGTCGCAACCAGGAAGCGCAGCCGGTCTTCGTCCGCAATAAACCAGCCACCGACCGCACCAACAACCGCTATGACCAGCGCGCTCTGTGGAAAGCCTCCCATCACGCCCGCGATCAGTGCGATCAACACACCAACGATTTGAATGATTTTTCCAACACCCATGAAATTCCCCTTATTGCTTTTATTGTTTTGTTGTTTTTCTTGTACACCGCCTCTATGGGCGGCTGCGCACAGTCTATCAGCAATTTTCTGGGACTATTTTCGGTATAGAAACCATGTGCTTATCGATCTTTTATAACAATTTACATGATATAAAAACTGTCCACTTCCTCAATATTTCAGCATTGCAGAACCCCAGGTAAACCCGGCGCCAAAAGCGGCAAACATCAGCATATCGCCGCGCTTGATTCGACCGTCCCGGACCGCCTGGTCCAGTGCGAGCGGAATCGACGCACCGGAAGTATTGGCATGTTCGTCGACTGTCGCGATCACCCGCTCCATCGGCAGACCGAGCTTTTTCGCCGCGGCCTTGATGATGCGCATATTTGCCTGGTGCGGAACAAACCAGTCCACGTTGTCGATATGGCCGTCGAGGTCCGCTATCGTTTCACGCGCGATGTTGTCAAAGGTTGCCACGGCGCGTTTGAACACGGCATTGCCGTTCATCTCAATGAAAGAGCGGCCCGCCCGGGTTTTGTCGTAGCCCACCGATACGCCATTCGGTACGTGCAGGAGGTCCTCGTACTCGCCGTCGGCGTGAATATGCGTCGCGAGGATACCGGGCTCATCGCTGGCCTTGAGGACGACAGCGCCGGCACCATCACCAAACAAGACGGCGGTACCGCGATCTTCCCAGTTGGTGATGCGTGACAAGGTTTCGGAACCGATCACCAGCGCTGTCTGCGCCCCGCCCGTCTTGATGTAGCGATTCGCCAGGTCCAGCCCGTAAACAAAGCCACTGCACGCCGCGTGCACATCAAAAGCCGGCGATCCCCTGACGCCGAGTCGCCGCTGGATAATGCAGGCCGTCGACGGAAAGATCTTGTCCGGGGTCGCGGTACCGACAATGATCAGGTCAATGTCTTCCGGGCCAAGCCCGGCGTCAGCCATCGCGCGCTGCGCAGCGATCAGGCCGATTGACGATGTCGTTTCGCCGTCGACGACAATATGGCGGCGTTTGATGCCGGTGCGCTCCCGTATCCACTCATCGGACGTATCCATGGTCTTTTCGAGGTCTTTGTTCGATACGACCTTTTCGGGCAGAAAGCTGCCGATACCGGCAATGCGTGCGTAAATCATGATTTTCCTTTCATGAAAGCGGCGATTTCCCGGAGGGTCGGGTAATCGAACAGGTCACTGATATCCAGTTTGCCGGGATGTTTTTCGTCGATTGCCAGTACGATTTCGGTCAGCGTCAGCGAACTCACTCCCACTTCGAACAGGTTGTCGTCCGGGCCGACTTTGCGGTCTTTCGAGAATTCGCGACAGATTGATACGAGTTCGGCAACCAGTGGATCGCTGTCCTCATCCTCATCAGGCACTGCAGCCGGCCGCAGCTCGGCCATGACCTCGTCAAATTCACCATCGAAGTAGGACTGCAACAGCTTCGCGCGCTGGACTTTGCCACTGGTCGTCTTGGGGATGCGCGCGACAGGAATAACCTGGTCGACTTCCAGGCCGGTTTGCTCACCGATCAGATCGCGAACCTGCGCGACCAGGGGCAGGAACTCGGCGACGGATTGTCGATGCAGTATGAACGCGATCAGCTCTTCCGTCTGGCCACCTTTCGGCGTTGCGCCGGCAACCACGACCTTATTCAGGTCGAGGCCGTCCAGGCGTGCGACGATTTCCTCGATATCGTGCGGGTAGTAGTTCTGCCCGTTGACAATGATGATGTCCTTCTGCCGACCGGTAATGGCGAGCTGGTCGTCGACAAACACCCCGCAGTCACCGGTGCGCAACCAGCCGTCATCGGTGAACAATGCCCTGGTCGCCGCCTCATCGCCGTAAACGCGCTCGGTGACACTGCCGCCACGCAGTTGAATATTGCCGATGCGCCGGTCCGGCAGCGGCTGGTCATTGTCGTCGACGACACGGATGCTGACGTCACGAATTGCGTTGCCGACACGAACAAAGCTGACCGCATCCGGGTCGCCGGGCGGAACCTCGCGGTACTCATCGCCAACCTTGAGGCTGTGCCGGTCGACGGTAATTCTGGAATACGCGGTACCGGGCTCGGGAATCGATACGCCAACGGTCGCTTCGGCGAGGCCATACACCGGAAACATCGCCGTTCGTGAAAGGCCGTGAGGCGCCAATGCGTCGAGAAACTCCTCACACAAGTCCCATGATATCGGCTCTGCACCATTCAGGATCAGCTTGACGCAGGACAGGTCGAGGTCGTCCATACCCTTGCGTTGAAAAAGTTTCAGAAAATGCTTGTAGCCGAAATTCGGCGAGCAAAGCTGGGTTGCCCGCAACTCATTCGCCTTGCTCATCCACAGCAACGGACGCCGTACGAATACGTTGGTATCCATAACGGCATGGTTCATTCCGACACCCAGCACGCTGAGGTGGTAGCCAATAAGGCCCATGTCGTGCGTTAACGGCATCCAGCTCAGGCTCTGGTCGTCTTCGGTCCAGCCGCAGGCTTCAACGATTGCGCGGATATTTGTGCAGAGATTACGATGTGTCAGTACGACGCCTTTCGGGTCACTGGTTGATCCGGACGAATACTGGATGAACGCAATGTCGTCAGCCGTCGCTGGATGTACCACGCCTTCGGTGGACGTTTCGATATCGGAGATCAGCGCAGTCCGGGTTTCAAGCAGATTCCTAATATCGTCACGTTCCTGCGCTTTGGAAAACTCCAGCAGGCGCTCAAGCAGGTCTGTCTCGGTAAACAAGGTCGCTTTGTCGAGCTGCGACAAGATCCGAAACAGTTTCAGGCGATGCTCGTCGCTGATCCCGACGGCAACCGGAACCGGCACAATGCCGCCGAGAATCGCCGCCCAGAATGCGACAACAAAGCTCTCGTTCGACTTGCTGAAAATGATCAGTTCGTCGCCCGCCTCCATGCCGCGCGCCTGCAACGAGCCCAGCAACGCTTTAGCACGATCCCAAAGTGCGCGGAAACTGACGATGTTTTCGTCATTTTCGCCGTCAATGAAGCGAATCTCGCGGTTCCTGTCGCGCGCATCGCGCAACAAGTCTGTCAGTGTTGAGTAAAGCTGCATCGATTTCCTATCGTCGTACGGGTTTCAGGTGGATGTCTTCGGCTGAGCGCAAGTTTATGCCAAGTTCGAGCTCGGGTCTGGATTCATCCACTCGCTGCATGCGAAATCGCGGCAGCAATAGGCCCAGGTGCACTTTCATCTCCATGAATGAGAAATACTCTCCGACACAACGCCGGGGTCCTAGTGAGAACGGGAAAAATGGCCGGTCCTTCTTGTTGCCATCGCTTGCGGCAAAGCGCTCCGGTTCGAAGCGGTCGGGTTCCGGCCAAAAGTGTTCGCTGCGCTGCAGAATGAATGGCGACAGGTAAATGTCGGTACCCGGCGGGACATCGTAGTCGGCAAGTTCATCGTCCTCGTGGGCCCGTCGCGTGAACAACCAGACTGGCGGGTAGAGTCGCAAGGTCTCCTCCAGCACTTGCTGGGTGTATTCCATTGCCATCAGCGATTCGCTATTTACCGATCCGGCGTCGGGCAGGAATCGCTCCGCCTCCGCAATAATGCGCGCCTCGATATCCGGGTAGCAGGCCATGAGATACCAGACCCAGTTCAGAGTGTTGGCCGACGTCTCGAAGCCGGCGACAATCAGTGTCATCAGCTCGTCGAGCAATTCGCGATCGGTGAAGCCCTTCCCCTGTTTGTCGACAGCGCCGAGGTACATCGAAAGAAAATCGAATGACTCGGCATGCTTGCCGGATTTCCGATCCTCAATGATGCTCAGCAGCAACTCACGCAAATGTCGCACCTTCATGACAACACCCAGGTCGCGCGTCGAATCGCGGCTCAGGAAGGCAAATGGATTCTCTCCCTCGGTCATGATTCGATCGTCGTAATCGTTGCCGAATATGCTGATCAGGATGAGTTCCAGGGCGAAATCTGACGTTTCCGACGTGATGTTGCACTGTTCGCCATTGTCGATAAGCGTCGACCAATGCCGGTCACGCCGCTGGCTGCAATCCACCATCACGTCAATCAGTCGGTGAATATTCTGGCGGCCAAATGCCGGCTGGATCATGCGCCGGGAGCGGCGCCAGACATCGCCGTCGCTGACGATCAGCCCGTTGCCGAGCAACATCTTGACCCGCTCGAAGCCAGGCCCCTTCTGATACTTGGCATGGCGGCGAGCCAGGATGCGGTGCACTTCAGCCGGGTCGTTGACGAAATAGGCCAGTCGGCCATTTGGCCGGTGCATGCTCACCATATCGCCGTAGTCGCGTTGCAGTCGCGTCAGCGTCGCCAGCGTCTCGGGATCGATCCCAAGCGCCACAGGCTCTTCTGGGCCAGGTGGTAGCCTGTAGCTTGGCTGTGCAGAGGTCATTAAGCGGTGAGCTGCGTCGTATCGTATTGAAAAATCAGGCGCAATATTACATTGACCGGCGGAGATTCGATACTGCAAACTCAGGCAGCACTTCGCATTCCTTACTCGCCAGGCAGGCCTTTCCATTGACCGACACGCCGAAAAAAGACTTCGACTCCGTTGAATCGAGGCGCAGCACCTCATCGATGCGCCGAATGACGGCAGCGCGGCGACTCTACTATTTTCTCGGCGTGCCGCTTCTGCGCGGTGTGATCTGGCTGCTTACCGCCACCTATCGTATTCAAAAGACGATCGGCGAACAGCATATTGAACCCTACCTTGACGGAAAAAGGCTCTGTGCGCCCTGTTATTGGCACCAGCACCATGTCGTCGGATCCACGCTGATGCGCGCCTGGGTCGGCCGGGGGTTTAAGGCCTGTTTCCTGGTGTCGGGGTCTGTCGATGGCGAAGTGCCTGAGCGCATTGCGCGCGCCTGGGGTGCAGAAGTCATTCGTGGCTCGGCAAACCAGAGCGGCGCGCTGGCCCTGCGCGACATGCAAAAAATGATGCAAAACGGCTACTCGATCGTCACCACGGCGGACGGACCGCGAGGGCCCAAATACGAGTTCAAGATGGGCGCCATCCT
Source organism: uncultured bacterium (assembly GCA_963976365.1). Classification (GTDB taxonomy): domain Bacteria; phylum Pseudomonadota; class Gammaproteobacteria; order Steroidobacterales; family Woeseiaceae; genus UBA1847. The sequence goes on from CAXBKH010000024.1 coordinate 37,291, forward strand.
GATGGCCCGCATAGCGGGTGTACCCATCATACCGGTCGCCTGCGCAGCAGATCGAGCCTGGTACCTGGATCGATGGGACAATTTCATGATCCCGAAACCTTTCGCGCGAATTACGGCGGCCGTGGGCGAACCCTACCCGATTCCGGCCAACACCCCGCTGGACGCCCTGGAACCGCATCGTCGCAACGTTCAGGCGGCAGTCATGTCCCTGATGGCAGACTGCGAGTCAGCACTGAAAAACCCGGGATAGCACAGCAATGAATTGCACTGCAAACAAGGTGACAGCCACCTTAATTCGCTTATCAATTACGGTGGCTGCGACCGTGATTTTGATGGCGGGCCCCGCCTTCGCGGGCGGCGGGCTGGTGCCGCACACGGCCGAGTACAAGGTGCGTATATCCGTTGTTTCAGGGCGGCTCGATACTGAACTTCGTGAAACCGACGGCGGCTATGTCGCCCGGCACGTGATCGAGCCAACCGGGATGTCCCGGCTGGTCAGTCGCGGTGAAATGGACGTCACCTCCGAATTTTCACGCGTCGCCGGCGGAATATTGCCCGAGCGCTATCAGGCGATCGACACAATCCGCGACGACCCGCCGGTCGATCTCAGCTTTGACTGGAGCAGCAATACTGCGGCGGGTACTGTGGGTAGCGAAGCCGTTGTCCTGCATCTCGACGGGCTGGCGTACGACAATGTCTCAATCCAGTACGCCCTGATGAACGACCTGCAGAACGGCAATGTTGCCGAACAGTATGTACTTTTCGATGTCGACAAGATGCGCATTGCGAACGTCACGAACGCGGGAACCCGACAGGTTGAAACCAAGGCCGGAACCTTTACCGCTGTCGGAATCCGGCACCAGAAAGAGGGCTCATCCCGCGTAACGACAATGTGGTGTGTCGAAGCGCTCGGTTACCTGCCGGTAATCATCGAGCAGCATCGAAAAGGAAAACTGAATTTCCGCGCAACGCTTGTGAATTATGCGCCGCTTAGCAGCGACAGTACGCTTAGCCCAGCAGGATAGACAGCTGCATACTCAGCAGCATCAATGTAGTGACCAGTCCAGCCGCGAGCAGGCTCGCACCCCAGCGTGCCAGCGCATTCCGGTGCGCTATGCCGACGAATACCGGCATCGCCGGTAGCACGGCAAGACACGCCAGCGGATAGACGACAACGGCCAGTTGCGGATAACGAAATGCCCAGGTCTTGAGCTCCCGCCGGGATGCCATAGCCTTGACGATCCCATCCATCGAACCCAACTGTTGTGCCGCGATGCAACGCGCGGCTTCGCTGCTGGCGCCGGCGTCGACAGCCGAGTCAACCAGGTCTTCATAGTGATCACGCAGTTCATTGACTGTCCGGTGCACATGCCGAGGCACGATGCCCTGCTGAAGCAGATTGGTTGCAAGCGCGTTGAAATCGGGTTCACGCATTGGCATTGCCTGCCAGCGCTATTGCCACACCACCCTGTATCCGACGCCAGTCTTCCTGCAGTTTTTCGAGCCGGTCGCCGCCTTTGCGCGTAAGCGAATAATAAACGCGAGTACGCCCGCCAACGGCCTTGCGCCTGGACTTCAAAGAGCCGTTACGCTCGAGGCTGTGCAGCACCGGGTAAATAACGCCCTCACCCAACGATATCGCATCCTGCGTGACGGTCTTGATAGAGCGCACCAGTTCGTAGCCGTACATTTCCTGTTCGTTCAGCAGCTGCAGCAACAGCAACTCCGGTACGCCACTCATGAATGGGGGATTCGATTGAGCCATCCGCACAGGATACCTTGAACTAAAAGGTATTTCAATGGTTACTTTGTGGTTCTAGGCATGTATCATACCTCGTAGTTCAAGGCATTCGTTCAGGCGGGAATTTCGAGGAGATCGACATGTTCGCACGATACGCTTCCGCCGTTTCAACCGGAACCGTGATGACACTAGCACTGCTCTACGCCATGCAATTGTTAATCACCCTGCAACCCGGTGCCGCGTCTGACATTAAGCGCACAATACCCATGACCTGGCTGTCAGTGAAAATCCGCGACACGCCGGTGCAACCGGAACAACCGGAAATAATTAAAGAGGAACTGGCCAAGACCGTCGACACACCGCGACGGCCGGACCCGACGACAAGCTCGCAAACAATTTCGATCCCCCGCGAAAGCACATTGCCGCCGCCGAAGCACAACGGAATTTTGTTGGCGGCGCCAACTGACGGAGCACTGGTGAATTTGGTGCGGGTCAGCCCTGTCTACCCTCCTCGCGCCCTGGCGATGGGCCTCGAAGGCCACGTCATCGTGCAGTTCGACGTTGGCACTGCCGGGCAAGTCATCAATGCGACGGCGATCGAGTCAAGTCACAGAATTTTTGAGAAAGAGGCGGTGCGCGCCGCGGAACGCTTTCGATTCAAAGCGCGCGTTGTCGATGGGGTCCCTCTGATAACCCGAGGCGTACGAAACATTTTTACGTTCGAAATTAACGACTAGTGCAAGACGGGCGGCGGCTCCAAAGAAGGCCTTTCCTTCCCGCCGGGCTAACCCAGGAGTCGCCGTCCTTTTTCAAATTCGGTCAAATATCTGCCGCCTGGAGAAGAGCTCCTCGTCGCCCTTGCTGATCCGAATATTTCTGATCAGGACATCTTTGCCGCCGTCAAAGCGCCACGACTCGGACAGAATCGACCCTGCATCATCAAGTGTTTCAATCACCAGCGTGTCGCCCTCCCATCCCGACGCACGCTTCGCTTCAATTGGGCCGATCGTCACCACGCGATTCTCGCCAAAGGTGAATTCTTCCACCACCGACCGGTCATAGCTGATGAATAGTCCGTAACGAGTCTGAGTGATTTTCAACGATTCGCCGTATTCGAGAAACACCTGCACCGATCGATTCGATTTGCTCCTGCCACGGCGCGGATTGACGTCGCGACCCACAATAATCAAATCCTCCCGGGACACCGCACCGGCGGCCGGTCGCTCGGTACCAGGCCCTTTTCGTAGCTGCCACATTCCCGTGAAATCAACACCATCCGGGACCACGGCACTCTTGCTGAGCAGTGTCGGCGCCGCAACACACGCGGCGAGAGCGAAACCAAGACACAGAAGTGGGGTCAAAACCCGCATTGAAGCTATAGACATACGTCAACCAATGGAAAACCAGTTCGTTACTATAGTATCGCTGTAAAGACAGGAGAAATCACACATGCGACGAATGTCCATAATTGCGGCTCTGGCAAGTCTGACAATTTTGCCCTGTATTGCGCTGGCACAATCGGCTGCAGAAGTCGATGCGATGTCGCCTGACGATCGTCGGGCTTACCTTGAGAGCATGTCTGACGACGAGCGAAAAGCCATGCTCGAAAAGTGGCGCACTGAATACGCCGGCATGACTAACGAGGAAAAACAGGCATTGCGTGAAAAGCGCATGGAAAATCGCGATCATAACCGAGCGGCTGCGCGTGAAAAATGGCAATCGATGTCCGAGGAAGAGCGCGCGGCTGCCAGGGAAAAGCGCGTCGCGATCAAGGAGGAACGTCGGCAACGCTGGCAGTCCATGACTGAAGAAGAACGCGCGGCCGCGCGGGCGCAGCGAGAAAAGTGGCAGAGCGAACGCAAGAAACCTGCAAGGGATGGTATGCGCAAAGATGACGCCGGTGATTAGTTGCTAGCCCGGAGCACAGCCGCCAGCGCCTTCTCAAAGGCGTTGGATTGTTGAACCACGATGCCGTCAAGCTGCAACCACGAGGCCAGCGACTGAAGCTCGGCAGACAGCTTTTCCGTTGTCGTAGAATCGGCACAGGATTCCCGATGAGCATTCTGAACCAGTAGGCGCGATGCCTCGCGATCTGCTTTCAGGTCGACGCGCGCGGTAATGGCGTCGCCCTGGCGAAACGGCAGGACATAGTAGCCCCAGCGCCGTTTCGCCCGGGGAACATAGATTTCAATGCGGTAATCAAAATTAAATACTCGCAACGCGCGTGGTCGATACCAGACAACCGGATCGAAGGGCGAGAGAAGTGACGCGCCGGGGATGGCGCGCGGTGCTGTCGCGGTTGTGGCCAGATACGCGGTCTCCGGCCAACCTTCAACCGCCAGCTCCGAGACGGCGCCTTCCTCAACCAACTCCTGCACGCGGGGCAAGACATCCCGAATATTCATACGGTAGTAGTCGGCGATATCAGGCAACGTCGCGACCCCCAGCGCCGTGGTTGCTTTACGGACAAGTTCACGTTCCGCGGCAGGGCCTTCTATCGAGAGTGTTCGATGATGATCGTCGAGAATGCGCTCGGGCAAATCATAGACTCGCTGGAAGTTTTTCCGGCGCCTCCGCACTGCAAGTTTCCCTGTGCCAAAGTGATGCTCGATTGCCCAGCGTGGAATCGATCGGTGCCAGTCACCGGGCTTTCGCGCCGGCCCGTCAACGGCCGGCAAGTCGTGGGCCGTAGTCTCACCGTGATCGGCTACGTGTTTGAGAATTGCCGCCAGGTAGCCCTTTCGACCCGGCAGTTTGTTCAACGGACTGTTCTTCCATTGGCTGAATGTTGCTCGCCGGTGCGCCAGTAATGGCCAGTCACTGGCGGCGACAACGGACGCTTCGTGCGCCCATTGCTCGATGTGTTCGCCTGAATGATAGAGATAACGCTCAAAGCGACTGCGATCGTAAGCACCAAGGCGCGACCAGATCATGAAAAAATGCGCTGGCATCAGCACATTGACAAAGTCGAGTTGCAGTACGGTAATCGCAGACATCGCGCGGCGAAAGTGTCGAACGTCCGTGGCTGTTCGTGGACGTGGTCGATCGAAGCCCTGAGCGGCGAGCGCGATGCGCCGCGCTTCAGCGGCGCCAATATGGACTCTCGCGCTCACTCGCTTATCACGCTAGCTGATAATTGCATCGGCCTCGATTTCTACCAGCATGTCAGGGCCGATCAGGCGACTGACCTCCACCATCGAACATGCCGGAGTCACATCGGCAAAGAATTCGCGATGTGCTTTGGCGACGTCCTTCCATCGATCGATATCGGTCACAAAGATTCGGGTTCTGACAACGTCTTCAAGCCCGGCACCGGTCTCCGCAAGTGCTGCTGCAATGATTTCGATGCATCGCCGGGTCTGCAAATACATATCACCTGCACCAACCAACTCGCCGTTTTCGCCGACCGGTGCACTACCGGATACCGCGACATGCGCCCCAACCCGAACGGCCCGGCAGTAGCCGACAAGCGGTTCCCACTCAGTCCCCGTTTTGACTAGCTTTTTTTCAGGCATAGAAATGACACCAGAATGTATAAGGCAACAATGGCCCAGTGCATTGCGGTGATTGCAAGCACCGCATCGTCCAGGGCAAACATAGCGAGAGGCACAACCACAAACAAGCGCAACATTTCGAGTCGAGCAGCATTCGGGCGCCCTTCATTCAACATACCCAGAGTATACAAGTGCGCCCACAGAAGCAGGCAAGGTACGAGCACCGCCGTCGCGCCCTGTCTCGCAAAAATATCGGCGATAAACAGCGTGAGGACAACGACGACCAGGAATTGCCCCATAACGTAATACGACTGGCGGGGCGACAGTGCCGGGCCAAACTTCCTGAACTGTCGTAAATCGGCCGCCGCCTTCGGATAGCGGGCAGCCACATCAGCAGGCCGCCAGCCGGTTCGCCGAAACCACAGGCCAATCTTGTCTCGCCATCGCTGCGTGTGACGCGCATCAAACAGGAGATAATCGTAAACCTGAAAATTGGCCCAGAAAGGATTCCAGTTGGCCAGTGGCTTCCTCACGCCGAATACAACCGGATCCTCGTCGGACTCTTCTGCAAACGTGCCGAACAACCGGTCCCACAAAATGAGAATCCCGCCGTAGTTCTTGTCAATGTAGCGTTCATTCTGCGCATGATGAACGCGGTGATTCGACGGGGTTACGAGTATCCTGTCCAGCATACCAAGGCGATTCACTTGCTGAGTATGCACCCAGAACTGGTAAATCAGATTGATCGCACCGACAGTAATCAGCACATCAACGGGGAAACCGATTAGAAACAGCGGCACATAGAATATCCAGCTAAACAGAAAACTGGTGCTCGTTTGACGCAATGCAGTCGACAGGTTGTAGTCTTCGCTTTGATGATGCACGGCATGCGCGGCCCAGAGGATGGATATCTCATGGCCCAGTCGGTGATTCCAGTAGTAGCAAAAGTCCCAGGCGACTGCCGCGATTATCCACAGCAAGATGCCGCTGGCGCTTGCGTTGAACCAATCCCGTTGCATCTCGATAATAGCGAACTGCGAAAACACATAGCTCCAGATCGCCCATTGCACAACCTTGGTGAAATAGCCGCTTGTCGTGCTTAGAATTCCCGCACTCAGGCTATTAATCGCATCATTGCTACGGTAGTGGCCGGTTCGCCTGATACGATCGACAAGCAGCTCAACGAGCAGCAGCAACAGAAAAAACGGAACGGCCAGCGCAATCAAATCCATTCCGCCATAATAACCCGAACACGGAATTCTGATGATTAATTACAACGAATTGAAACTGTTGCGCGCGGCCCTGGAAAAACTCGATGCGGGGTTTGCCGAGCTGCCCAAATTCAGCCCGGAATTCGACAACGACGCGCTGGCGGCTGTGCTCGATGAAGTTGCAACCAGGATGCAGGACAACTACCCCTACTACCATCCCCAGTACGCAGGCCAGATGTTGAAGCCGCCACACCCGGTCGCGCGCATTGCCTATGCGCTGACCCTGTGGATTAACCCGAACAATCACGCACTCGATGGCGGACGTGCCAGCTCGGCAATGGAAAAAGAGTGCATCCCGCAGATCGGCGCCATGTTCGGCTGGGAAGCACCGCTTGGGCACCTGACCGGCGGCGGAACGATGGCAAACCTTGAAGCACTGTGGGCTGCCGGCAAGCTGCATCCTGGCAAGCGCATCATCGCGTCCTCGCAAGCGCACTACACGCACCAACGTATCAGCGACGTGCTCGGGCTTCCTTTCTCGCCGGTCGATGTCGACAGCAACGGACGCCTTCGGCTGGCGGACGTCGAGGATGAACTCACCAAGGGAGATGTTGGAACGGTCGTGGTAACCATGGGCAATACCGGGCTGGGCGCGGTGGATCCGTTGGCGGATATTTTGAAGCTAAAGGAACGTTACGATTTCCGGGTGCACGCCGACGCGGCGTACGGTGGTTACTTCACGCTGTGTGACGACCTTGATCCGCAAACACGACGGGCGTTTGACAGTCTCGTGCACGTGGATTCCATCGTCATTGATCCACACAAGCACGGTCTGCAACCCTATGGTTGTGGATGCATCCTGTACAAGGACCCGTCGGTTGGCGCGCTCTACCGGCACGACTCGCCGTACACCTATTTCAGCTCGGCCGAACTGCACCTCGGTGAGATCAGCCTGGAATGTTCCAGGCCCGGGGCATCCGCCGTTGCGCTCTGGGCCACCCAGAAGCTCATGCCGCTGGTAAAAGGTGGCGACTTCGCAGCCTCACTCGGCGGCTCACTACGAGCCGCTCGTCAACTTTACCAACGCCTCGCGAACAGTCCGCGATTCGTGCCGTTGATGCCGCCGGAGCTCGACATCGTCGTGTTCGCGGTGAACACGGAAGACACGGCAACGTCCAGCAGCGCCGCCCGCAGCTTGTTCGCACAAGCCGCAGAGAACGGCCTGCATCTCGCCATGATAGAACTTCCGACAGCGCTGGTTGGCCGCTATCTCGAAAACATCGAAATCAATTCGAAGACCGTTACCTGTTTACGCTCGGCATTGATGAAACCGGAGCACGAGGACTGGTGTGAGAGGATCGTCGATCTGCTTGAACAATCGCTGGCCTGACTAGCTGCTTTGCGTTTGCATGAATAAGCGCACGCACAATACACCAATGTAGAAACAGGCAAAGCCTCCTATCATTGTGCCGACAAAGTAGGAAAACGAATAGAAAAGTTCGTTCTTTTGCAACATTGTATTGAGCTCAAGGACCATTGACGACAAGGTCGTAAAACTGCCGCAGAAACCAATGGCAAAAAGCAACCGGTATTGATCCGGGATAATGCCAGCCTCATTGAACCAGTTTGTTCCTGCAATGAGCTGAGCAATGACGCCCATTACGAGGCAACCGAGCAAGTTCGCCGTCAAGGTTCCCCAGGGAAAGTCGACGTCACGCTGGGTGAATACATTCAGCGCAAACCTTGCCATCGCACCCAGCGCTCCGCCCAGCGCAACAAACAAATAAGAGTAGAGTGCGATCCGCATACTCAGGCCGACAACGCGGCGAGTGTTTCCCGATACTCGCGCTCGATGGACATGACGATGTCGCGCGCTGGCTGAATCGAGTCGATACTGCCAACGCCCTGCCCTGCACCCCAGATATCTTTCCAGGCCTTGGCATCCGATTTGGTTGCTTTCGCAAAATCCATATCGTGCTTCGAACCGTCCGGCAAATTGTCGGGATCCAGACCGGCCTGGAGGATGCTGCCCTTGAGGTAGTTACCATGCACACCGGTGAAAAGCGACGAATAGATAATGTCATCCGCGGCACTGTCGACGATCATCTGTTTGTAGTCCGGCGTTGCATTCGCCTCATTGCTGGCAATAAATCGCGTACCGCTGTAGGCCAGGTCCGCGCCCATCGCCCGGGCAGCCAGCACATCACCGCCGTTGGTAATACTGCCGGACAGGATGATCGCACCGTCAAATTCTTTGCGTATTTCCTTGACCAGGGCAAACGGACTCATCGGTCCGGCATGGCCACCTGCACCTGCGCAGACGGCGATGATGCCATCCACCCCCTGAGTGATTGCCTTGCGTGCATGACGCAAACTGATCACATCATGAAACACAAGGCCGCCGTAGGAATGCACCGCGGTAACAACGTCTTCCGGCGGCCGCAGGCTGGTAATAATGATCGGCACCTGGTGCTCGACACAGGTCTCCATATCTTCAGCCAGCCGCGGGTTGCTCGAATGAACAATCTGATTCACGGCGTAAGGCGCGACCGGCTGTCCCGGGTGCGATGCGCCGTATTCGCCCAGTTCGTCGCGAATGCGCTTCAGCCATTCGCCTAGCATGGCCTGTGGCCGGGCATTCAGCGCCGGGAATGAGCCGACTATCCCTGCCTTGCACTGCGCAATGACCAGTTCAGGACCGGATACGATAAACATCGGCGCACCGATGAGCGGAACTCTTAGACGACCTATGAGCGCTTCGGGCAATGCCATGGATTGTCCTAGTTGAATACCATGAAGCTGGCTTCGCAGTCTGCCACCAACACGTCGTCTGCTTTTCGCCGTGCCTCGCCCTTCAGGATGATCAGGCGACCTTTTTCTTTCTCAATCCAGCCGCTGAGCTTGATCGTTTCGCCGACATACAACGGCTGGCGGTAACGAATTTCGCATTTTGCAGTATGAGCCTTTCTGCCCTGCAAATAGATTACGTTCGCGGTGACGTCATCCAGTGCCGAGTAAACGATGCCGCCATGAATCGTGTTCTGCCAGCCAACGTGATTTTCGCTGCCGGTGAATTCGGCCGTGCAGTATTGTCCATCAAAACTAAACGTGATCTTGAGCCCGACGGGATTATCCTTTCCGCAGGCAAAACACATCGGCGCAGCATCGAGTCTTTCCGTCACTGCCTCGCGCCTACGGAACGGCCTGATCGATGACCAGATCAATTTCCCGGGTACTGCCCTGATCGACCACACCCGATCCGAACCAGTCGCCCGTCTGGGCGGCAGGCGCACCGGATACGGAGACACGGGCGACAACTTCGACGGAGCTGAATCCGGACAACGGTCGCCCGGGAATCATGGCGTCTCGATCGCTCAGCTCGACGGTTGCCGGCAATTCGGACAAGCGTCGTCTCGCTACCGCAATCGGTGGCGACGGTTGTGCCGGGTCGCGTGCAATGACAAACACCGTCGTATCGGCTGACAATGATTCGCTGACAGACTCTGCGACGGACACGCGCACGGTCAGTGACGCGGAAAGCTGTTCAACCGGCGGCGCCGATACGCCGCGCCACTCATTGATCTTGCTTTGCAAAAGCTCGCGAACTTCCGGGGGCGCGTTCAGCCCCATCAGAATTTCCCATCGGTCGGCTGCCAGCGCAGTATTCCCACGCTGCGCGGCAGCCCCACCCGCGTAAAAAAGCGCATTCGGGTTGTTGGGGTCGAGTGCCAGCGCATTCTCAAACAGGCGTATCGCGCGATCGCCAACTTGCCCGTTCTGCTGAGCCATCAGCGCCAGCCCGAGCGCAACCAGCGTTTCCGGATTGCGACCCTCTTCCAGCGCGATGGCCTTTTCAAAGGATGAGATCGCATCGTCAAACTGACCCAGCGTCTGGTAGGAACGCCCAAGCATGATCCAGCCGTCAACATCGTCCGGGTTATCCTTGAGACGTTCAGCCAGTGACGACACCATCTCGCTGACATCCGGAGTCGACCCGGCCCCTGACGGAACGCCGGGACTGCCGATGTAGTAATACAGGCCACCGGCCGCTACGACAATAAAGATGCAGACCGACGCCAGAGTTGTCGTCAGGCGACGTGAGTCGCGAAACAAGGGCCAGCCGACAATGGCTATCGCAAACAGCAACAGTGCGGACATCGTCGTCCAGAGAATCATGATGCAGGCCCCTCATCAATAAGGTCATCGTCGATCGGTTGATTCATGCGAAAACGCACGACTCGAACGATTGCAATGCTACCAATGAGAAACAATAGAAAGGGCGCGATCCATAGCAACAATGTCTTACCGGACAAGCGCGGTCGATACAGCACAAAATCGCCATAACGTGTGACGAGAAAATCGGCAATTTCGGCATCGCTCTTACCCTCGGAAATCAAACGTCGAATCTCACGTCGCAAATCGGCCGCAATAAAGGCGTTTGAATCCTTGATCGATTGGTTCTGGCAGGTAACACACCGGACTTCGGCGATCAGGCGGGTATAGCGAGCCTGCAGTTCCGGGTCATCAAACCCCTTGTCGGTATCGATAGCTATTGCCGTTGATGCAAACAAAAAAATCGACAGGAATACGGTTGAGAAGCGGATCATTGCGACATTCCTGCGATCAGAGGCGCAAATTCCTCGTCCCAGATCGCTTGATTGAGCGGCCCGGCGAAACGATGCACGACCCTGCCTTCGACACTGATCAGGAAGGTCTCCGGCGCGCCGTAAGCGCCCCAGTCGATGCCAACACGCCCGTCCTGGTCAAACCCGGACGCGACGTATGGGTCGCCATATTGCTTCAGCCACTGCTGCGCTTCTTGCCGATCGTCACGCCAATTGATGCCAAAGATTGGGAAGTTGTGCTGTTCAGCAAGCTGCATCAGGAAAGCGTGTTCGGCGCGACAGCCAACACACCAGGTTCCCCAGATATTGACCAGCGATACCTGTCCGACGAGATCGGCGGAACTCAAAGCACGTGACGGGTCTTTCAGCGTCGGCAAGTTGAACTGTGGCGCTGGCTTGCCGATGTATTGCGACGGCAGCTTCGACGGGTCCGATTGCAGACCCAATATCAGAATGGGAATCATGACGACGACGGCGACAAGCGGCAGGATGTAGCGATTCATACTGCGGGCTCCGCAATCGCCTGGCGCCGATGTCTACGATAGCGACGATCGGTAACTGACACCAGCCCACCGATGGCCATGATCAACGCACCTATCCAGATAAAGCGAATCATTGGCTTGTATTGAATCCTGACGCTCCAGGCACCACCACCGAGCTGGTCACCGAGTGCGACGAACAGGTCCTTGTTCCATGACGGGTGAATGCCCGCCTCGGTCATCCAGCTTTTTTGCACCAGGTACTGACGTTTCTGCGGCCTTACTGTACCGACATAATCGCCGTCGCGACGAATTTCAACCACGCCTTCAATGGCCGAATAATTCGGGCCCGTCACGTCGCGCAGTTCGCGCAGTTCAAACTGAAATCCGGCAACTTCAACCGAGTCACCGACCGATAGTGAACGGTCAGACTCAACGCCAAATGCGGACACGATGGTTACGCCCAGTACGAAAATACCCATGCCGAAATGCGCGATTGACATGCCGAGCGCCGAGCGCGGCATAGCCGGCGTACCCGGCGCGCGTCGTATCGAACGCAATGGCTGAATCAGCGAGGAAACCAATATCCAGACCGCGGCAATCGTGCCAACGCCGAGCATCAAACCCACGCGCCCGTAAAACATCAAGGGCAACAGGATTCCGACGACAATCGCGGCGATTGCCGGCAATCGCAGCAATTTTTGCCACGGCGCCGTATTCTGCCGACGCCAGGCAGTATGCATGCCGAGGCCCAGCAACAGGACCAGCGGGATCGTCGGCACCAGGAACGCAACTTCAAACCATGGCGCACCGATGGATATTTTCCCGCCGGAGGTCATCTCCACGATTAATGGCGCAAGCGTACCCAGGAGCACCAGGGCGGTCGCAACCACCAGCAGGACATTATTCAGAAGCAAGAACGTTTCGCGAGACAACAAGCCGAAGCCAACATCCGAATCGAGCGACGGGGCACGCCATGCGTACAAAATCAATGCGCCGAGAACGACAATTGCGAGAAATGCCAGGATGAAGTAACCGCGCGTCGGGTCCGTTGCGAATGCGTGAACGGACACGATGATGCCGGAACGCACAAGGAAGGTGCCCAGCAGGCTTAGTGAAAACGCTGTAATCGCGAGCAGCAATGTCCAGCTCTTGAACAATCCACGACTCTCGGTAACCGCAAGCGAATGTATAAGCGCGGTACCGATAAGCCAGGGCATAAAGGAAGCGTTTTCGACCGCGTCCCAGAACCACCAGCCGCCCCAGCCCAGTTCGTAATAAGCCCACCAGCTGCCTAACGCGATTCCGAGCGTCAGGAACAACCAGGCAATAACGGTCCAGGGGCGCGTCCAGCGTGCCCAGTCCTTGTTCAGTTCGCCGCTGATCATCGCGGCAATCGCAAACGCGAATGCCACCGAAAAACCCACATAGCCGAAATATAGAATTGGCGGGTGAATCGCGAGCCCCGGATCCTGCAACAGCGGGTTAAGGTCCGCACCGTCCATTGCCGCCGGGATCAGTCGTTCGAACGGGTTGGATGTCAGCAAGGCGAACAACAGGAAACCGACCGACAGGAAACCGAGAATGGATATGACCCTCGCATCGAGCTTCTGCGGCCGGTCAACCCGAAAATACGCAACGGCCATGGTCCAGATCGAAAGAATCAGGATCCACATCAACAGCGATCCCTCGTGCGCACTCCAGACGGCCGATACCTTGTACGGCGTGGGCAGTGCAAGCTGTGAGTGACTGGCCACGTACAGGACCGAGAAATCGTCCTGCAGGAACGCAAAAATCAGGCAGCCGAACGAGATCGCGACGAACAGGAATTGCCCGTAGGCGGCGCTGCGCGCAATCGACATCATCGCTACGTCGTTGCGGTGGGCACCGACCATGGGCAGGATTCCCTGGCAAACAGCCAGCGCCAGCGCCAGGATCAGCGCGAAATGGCCGATTTCCGGGATCATGGCGTTTCACACTCCGACTGGCCACTGCGCAGGGTTTGTGTTTTATCCTGCACGTGCTTCGCCAGCGACTCGGCGACTTCGGGGGCCATGTAGTCCTCGTCGTGCTTCGCCAGTATCTTGTCGGCGACAAATACACCGTCGCTCCCCATTACGCCGTGTGCCACGACACCCTGCCCTTCGCGAAACAGGTCGGGCAGCACGCCAACATAGGTGACCTCGAGTTCGCAACGCATGTCAGTCACCCGGAACCGCAGATCGAGCGAACCTTCATCGCGCTCAACGCTGTCGGCGACGACCAGTCCGCCAACGCGGAATGTTCGATCCTCGGGATACTCGCCGGCGACAACATCCGAGATCTCAACAAAAAACATCATGTTTTCATCGAAGGCACGCAGGGTCAGTCCGGCGGCAACTGCAATACCCAGTGCCGCAAGACCGACGGCCAACATTCTCTGCTGTCTCGGTTTCACTCGCGTTCCTCCAATGCTTTGATTCGTACTTCAATATCACGATAAATGCGTTTATGTCGTACCCGGGCGCGCCAGTCACTAAGCACAACCACCAGCACCGTCAGACCGAAGCAGCTCCAGACGTAAATTCCGTAATTGCCCATTCCCACATCCACCATCAGCGACCACCTCCGGGCGCAAGCACCATTTCGCGAACCCAGCGCGTGCGCCGCTCGCGGTACAACACCTCGGTTCGAATACGACGTGCAAGCAACGCACCGAAGATCAATGTGAAACCGACGATCATTGCCAACAGAGGCCGCAACATCTCGGGATCCATGGCGGGCCCGCCTTCTCTCATGATCGTCTGTCCTTGGTGCAAAGAACTCCACCACACGACCGAGTAATGGACGATGATGACATTCACAACGCCGACGAGAGCCAGAACAGCGCTCGCCTTATCGGCCTTAGCAGTATCGTCGATTGCGGAGCGTAAGGCCATGTAGCCAAAATACAGGAACAGCAGGATCAGCTCCGACGTCAATCGCGGATCGCCCCACTCCCACCAGGTACCCCACATCGGCCGACCCCAGATAGAGCCGGTCGCCAGGGCCAGAAAAGTGAATGCAGCACCAATCGGCGCCGCAGCCGCACCGACAGCGTGCGCGAGCTTCATGCGCCAGATCAGACCGACGCCACCGCCGATGGCCATGAACATGTAGGCCATCATCGACAGGTAAGCCGCCGGCACGTGAACGTAAATGATACGAAACGCATCGCCTTGCTGATAATCAGGGGGTGCGACGAACAGGCCGTTGTATGCGCCCCAAAGGACCAACAGCAGCCCGGGAAACAACAACCACGGGATAAGCGTTGCTGCGAGGCGATAGAAATGTGGCGGTGACGCCAGGCGATGAAAAAATTTCCACATGTTTCAATGTTACTCGTTGCTGATTCTCAATGCTGCCGACGTCGCATAGGGTGCCAGTGACAGCGCCGCAACCGCATAGGCGGCCAGCGCCCAGATACCGGTTGCATACCCTTCGTTGTCGGCTGCCAGCGACACCGTGTTGGCACCAAGCAATAACACGGGCATCGCCAGCGGTAAGATCAGGAGGCTAAGCAAGGCTGTCCCACGATGCAATCCGACGGTCAGAGCCGCACCGATCGAGCCTAGCAGGCTTAGCGTTATTGTGCCGAGAAACAGCGTCAACATCAGCACACCCATCACGCCGGGTGGCAAGCGATAGGTCATCGCCAGGAGCGGTGAAACCAGCACCAGTGGCAGCCCGCTGATGACCCAATGTGCCAGTGTCTTGCCGATCGCCAGGACCGGCAGCGGCTGCGGGCTGATCAGCAGCTGTTCGAGGCTGCCGTCCTCGTAGTCGGACAGAAATAATGAGTTCAGCGACAGCAGGCTCGCGAGCAACGCCGCGACCCACAGCACGCCGGGACCAATAAAGGCGAGCTGCGCCGCACTCGGGCCGATCGCCAGCGGGAACAGCGTGCAAACCATCGCGAAGAAAAACAGCGGGTTCAATACGTCACCCGGCCGTTTCCAGGCCAACAACAATTCTCGCCGGGTTATCGCGGTCAGTCCGGCGAGCATGCCCGGTGTGTTTGACGACTCGCTGCCCATCAGAAATCGACCTGTTTGACCGGCACATCGATGTCGACATCCTGGTGTGCCGCCATGACGCACAGACCGCCACCTGCAAGGTGTTCCTCGACAAGCTCGACCACGAGTTTGCGGCCGTCGCTGTCAAGATTGGTGAAAGGTTCATCCATCAACCACAGCGGCACATCGGCCATCAGCATGCGCGCCAGCGCAACGCGACGTTGCTGTCCGGCTGACAACAGGCGCAACGGCAAGCGCTTGAGCCGGGCAATGCCGAGACGGTCATAGATGGCTGAAACCGATGCTTTGGACTGCGGCCGCAACGCTGCCTCAAAGCGAAGGTTTTCTCCCGGCGTCAGGTCACCTTTGAGTCCCGTACGATGCGCTAGCCAGACCATGGCGGCGTGAAACTCCTGGCGCTGCGACAATATCGGTATATCGTTCCAGCAAATTTCGCCGGACTCGAGGCTCAACAAGCCAGCGATCGCCCGCAATAAACTGGTCTTGCCGCTACCGTTCTGGCCGCGAAGCAAAAGCAACTCGCCGGGATTTAGCGCAAATTCCATTTGACTGAACAGGCACCGCTCACCACGGATCATCGTCAAGTCTTTGGCTGTTAGCTTTGCAGTCAATACCTTACGCTCTGTCGCAGTTCGCCGACGCCGCATTTTTCGATTTAAAACTTCCCTGTTTTTCTGACATTTACATCACTTACCTATAGGCGATTCGAATAATCGTCTGTGTTTTACTGACTTCAAAGGAGTTACAGATTCCCGGTTTACAAGAATAAAGGCCAAATCGTAGACTGATTGAGCCGGTCAACAGCGACTAAAAAAAACCGACCGAAACCTGACAATACCATTCTAACGCGACTTCTTTGTCTGCGGGATTTTACTTATGGACTTGGGCACAGCGGGCCTTACTGATCAGCCTTTCCCGACGCACGGGAAACCGCTTGCTGTCGTCACCTATGCGTCCAAGATTGCCGCTCTCGAAATACTGGCGGATACCTGCAAGCACCGCTCCGGCTTGTCGCTTCTACAGGGACCGCCACTATCGGGCAAAACGACGCTGATACGCGGCTTTGTCGAGTCTTTGCCGAACGACAATGCAATTGCCGTCATTGATGGTAAAGGGCTCAATACAACACGCCTCCTGATATCGATTCTGCAGCAGTTCGGCTACGACCTTGAAACGAGTTCGGCAAACGAGTTGCTCGGACTGCTGCGCGTCTTCGCACTGCAGCAAGCTGCATCGCACGCTGCGCCGTTGCTGATCATCGAGAACACACACGAACTGAACCCGAGTGCGTTACGCGCGCTTTGCGAACTGGCGGAGCTAAGGGTGCGCACCGGCCATGCCGTCAAGATGGTTCTGGTCAGCGATCGCTCGCTGAAGACAATGATGGCCGCGAGGGCCATGGCACCTATTGCCAGTCGACTGGTTCATGATTTTCATTTGCGCCCAATGAATCGTGCCGAAACAAAAAGCTTCCTGCATGCAAAGCTGCAGGCTGCCGGAAGCCAGTTCCCGGCGTTCGTTTTTCCGGACTCTATTTGCGAGGACATCTGGCGTGCATCGGGCGGCTGGCCCGGTATCGCGGATCGTGTTGCGTTGCTGGCGCTTGCACGATCCGACAGTCTGCCGGTCTCGCTCAGCAGCATCGAACACCCGAGCCTGCCACCCGGCACCTGGGACGACACCGTGCGGGCGGATGTCGAACCGGACAAACTGGTTCCTGCAGAACCACCTCGACTGATCGTGACCAATAACGGCAGCGTTATGAGCGATGTGACGATGTCCAAGAAACGACTGCTGCTTGGTCGCTCGGCACACAACGATATCGCCATCAACAGTCGATTTATCAGCCGCCATCATGCCTTGCTTGTGCGTCATTCATCGACGACGTTCCTGATGGATTTGAACAGCAGCAACGGAACGTTCGTCAATTCAATTCGCGTCTCTAATCACGTCCTCTCTCACGATGACGTAATCACTATCGGCCACCACAAGATTAAATTTCACGACCCGCATGCGACGCCCGGAGATGTCACGAGTTCTGAGTTTGATGACACGACCATCATGAAGACCCTTGAGGACATGCGCAATTTACTCGCCCGCGAGAATACAGCACTGCTCCCAACGGCCAGCGAAGATCTGCCGACCATCCAGACTTAATTCTTGCTAGTTGCAAAATTCCTGCTTGAAGTGCTTGCGGCACATTGAGACATAACGATCGTTGCCGCCGATTTCGACCTGCGAACCCTCGGTCACAACTTTACCGTCGCCGTCCAGACGAATGACCATAGTCGCCTTGCTGCCGCAGTGGCAGATCGCCTTCAATTCATTGAGATTGTCAGACCATGCCAGCAAGTACTTGCTGCCCTCGAAGGGCTCGCCCTGGAAGTCGGTGCGCAGACCATAGGCCAACACAGGAATGCCAAGCCTGTCAGTGACCTCGCCCAGCGCAAATACCTGGTCACGTGTCAGGAACTGCGCCTCGTCAACCATGACGCAGTGCAACTTTTGCTGCTTATTGGCGCTTTCGATCAACGCGAACAGGTCGTCGTCTTTCTGGAAAATTGTCGCCTCTGCATTGATGCCGATTCGCGACGTTACTTTCCCGGCACCGTAGCGGTCATCGAGCGACGGCGCGAGAATCAGCGTGTTCATGCCGCGCTCTTTGTAGTTGTAACTGGATTGCAGCAGCGCGGTGGACTTGCCCGCATTCATCGACGAGTAATAAAAGTACATCTTGGCCATCGGCGTATTGTGGCATCGCTTCGAGCGCGATGCACGACCGAGGCAGGTCGTTATCGTGTGAGCGTCAGCAGCTTTCCGAGGGCACGATTACTGCTGTATCGGCTGACCGACTCCTGCCGACAGTCAGGGCATTCGTTGGTGAGGCGATGCCGGTCAGAAATCACCTGCGGCACCGGAGTCACTTTGCCCTGCCGAAGGCAACGGCAACATATCACCAGGTTGCTGAGGCGATTCAGCAAACGATAGTCAACATTGTCATCAGAAACTGTGGTTGTCGAAGCCATAACGGTTCTCCGAAAGTCGAAGAACTGTTTTGACATTCATTGCTCACGTCTGCCAGCAAATGGGCAGTTTTCAGTCGAAAACTGTTAACCAGTCGTGGTTCAAGATGTGATCTGCGTCGCCATCTGATCGCAGCTCAATTGGTGCCCGGGGCGGGACTTGAACCCGCACACCCTTTCGGATAACGGATTTTAAGTCCGTTGCGTCTACCGATTCCGCCACCCGGGCGTAGCGCAGGAAAAATGGAGGCTAGGGTCGGAATCGAAAAACTTGCTGCAGGCCTTGGTACGTATAGCCTTCTCGTTTTCGAAAACACCTGTTACCCCCACTATTACCCCTAACTTGTGAGCGTCGGCGCCGCGATTATAGCGTCGATTGGCCCAGGAGTGGACCACATCGCACTATTGGAGTTTTTGCGAGCAGAACTAACGTATGCGCGATTCTTTGAAGAGCACGCTGCGCAGTTTGCTCGGCCCGCTCTCAATCCGGGCGATCTCGTATGTCTTTGTTGGTCCCATTACTTGTTGCGTGTTGCGCAACGCGCTATACTTGCCCAAGTGATAAAGTCATTCAAGCACAAGGGTCTCCGACGGTTCTTCGAAACTGGAACAAAGGCGGGAATTCAAGCCAAACATGCCGGTCGATTGCGTTTACAGCTGGCCGCCCTGGATACCGCTCAGGTTGTTGAGGATATGGAGATCCCTGGCTATCGACTTCACGCCCTCAAAGGTCGGGCAAAGGACCGATGGTCGATATGGGTTAGCGGCAATTGGCGGCTGACCTTTGAGTTTAAAGATGGCAATGCGTATGTTTTGGACTATGAGGACTACCATTAAGATGACTATGCATAATCCCCCGCACCCGGGCGAGTTTATCCGGGAGACATATATTGAGCCGTTTGATATTAGTATTCGGTCTCTTGCCGAAAGCCTGGGCGTTGCAGCGTCGACTTTCGCTCGAATTGTTTCGGAGCGCAGTGCGATTAGCCCCGAGATGGCATTACGTCTGTCCAAGGCGCTGGGCCGTTCGCCGGAAAGCTGGTTGGCCATGCAACACAACTTCGATCTTTGGCAGGCGAAAAAAACGGCAAACCTGTCGAAAGTCCAAAAGATTCAGTTTGAAGCAACGGCATAAGAATATTTGTTGTGGCTTGCCGAAGCAGGCAGATCATGGCCGGGAGACGAGGTTGCCCAGAATCGGACTCGAGTGTCAGCTTGAGCTGGCATATCCGCCTGTCGGTCAGATCGCGGTATAATTTCCGCCTATGACCCTTTCCGGTCGTTCAGATTGTTTTTAGATTCCTGCTCGACCAACCGTAATCCTGCCAATGCTCGTAACAAATTTCGAACTACGGAAAAACATACTTGACTTCAGTTCGTCGGGTCAGGGCCGATTTAATGCGACCGAATTGGTTGTTGATGGGATTCAACTAGTCAATGCCATTGAGCTTCTGGACTTTGCAGACGGAACGGTTCAACTGATCGTCTGTGAAGCCTGCGGAATCATAGGTTGCGAGCCGGGATCATGGGCAGCTGTAAGGCGAGTTGGCGACGAGGTTGCGTTTGTGCCGGCTATTGATGCGATGCGTGAGGGCGACTGGGAGTCTAATGAGTACTTGCCACCTCGGTACATAATGAAGCACGGCCCAGTCGTGTTCGATCTAGCCACCTATCAGGCATTGCGAGATGAGAGCGGTCGATTTCCTGATCCGGATCGGGTCAAGAAATTGTCTTCGAACGACTTACTGACAGTCCTTCAAGTAACAGCGCCCGGTCGGGTGCTCGGCCCACTTGGGATGCCAGCAAATCTGAATGCAGAGAATATCGTCGCCGTGACAGAAGGTGATCTCGAAAACGAGATCAACGAGTTTCGAAAACTTATTGACCACGTGCAAAGTAACCGCCCAGTCGAGATTGCCGAAGCGCTAAGCAGGATAACCGAGTTTCATTTGGACATCCCCGGCTTTCCGGCATGGCGCCCATTTGGGTATGACATGGAAGGAAACGCTGTCCTTAGTCTGAGATCGGTTACTTCAGGTTCGTAGAAGGGCCGGTTTTGGCCGCGAAGCGACTGTTACCAGGAATTGCTAGAATAGACGCTTGTTAGCCTGAAGGCGCCGTTCGCACCGTGCAACTGTAGGTTTGTAATATGAAAGTTGAAGTTTTCTGTATCAGTGAAGACTGTGGATGGAGTTTCTCCGTAGATACCGACCATGCAGTGCCTGGTGAATGGTCCTGCCCGAAGTGCGACACCCAGCATCGCCGAATGACCGAAGCCGAGCAAGACTCGATTAGTCTTGAGAGTATCACTCCAGAATTATCCAGAAGGCTGGGTGAGGATGGCTGGTGTCTATGGCCGCCACAAGACAACAATCACTAGATGCTTGACGAATTGACGATTGCAGTGCCGTAACGAATAAGTCGAACGGCGTCTCCTGGCCGTTCTGAGACCATCGCAAGGTCCTGCTACAATCGTCGCTTGTTGACCCGTGAAGCGGACGGTCGCCAAACTTCCGCACTAGCTTGTTGCAAAGGGATCCAATGAAGCTACTCATCGTTCTCGCATTGCTCGGATGGACTATACCGGTATTGGCTCAGGAGATTGAGTCGATGGACCCGGCAGATTTTGCAGTCAAGGCGCTCGAAGAAGGCACGGGGTTTCTTGATCCCAGCGAGATTTTAGCGTGGGTAGAGTTGCCTCGGTCCGTAAAGAAGGGAGATAAAGTAACGCTCAAGATATCCGTCGAGAACGCCCGAAAAAACAGCGACTTCAATCTTGAATCGCTGGATTTCGACGGGGATTTTCTCAACGGATTTCGAATCGAGTCCATTGAGCCGTCACCTTCCGAGGTCGATGACTCTCTAAATACGCTTACGCTGGAGTACCCGATGAGTATCGCGGCTAGCGAAACGGTGGACTTTGTCTTCGAGATGGTCGCAGTCGAGGCAGGAGTTTTCATCGGCGAAGTCAGTATCTGGGATGACGAGAATTTCCTGTCCAGATACATTCAATGCAAGGTTGTTGACTGACTCCTTCTGGCCGCCTCCTGCCCTATTGACCTAGTCGATCTGCGCCGTTCGAGTGTCTGCTCTGGATAAACTCTGCCGCTCGACCATCATATGGCTCAAACACAGCCCTACTCGATCAATCGGGGCAGGCGTCCATGCCGCTACCAGGCCGGACTTTTGCGCAAATCGTTCACGAGGGGTTCGGCACGCGGAACTGGGTGGAAACTATCGGACGTCGAGTTGCACCGATGCGTGCCAGCTGCTCCGAAGGCTGATAGGTTAGATGGGAGCAACGAGCCTGCGTCACTACCGCGAAGCGCTGTAGTGACGCAGGCGGCAAAGCCAATCGCGCCAACGCATAGAGGGTCGATTTTTCAAGTTCTGGGACGGTTACGTATTCGCTCCAGGCAAATTCGCGAACGATTTTAGACGCTGTCACTGCGTATAAAGTGGCAAGAGGTGCTCGAGGATCCTGAAATCAGCACCGCGATCTTTGATCGAGGATCATCCATCAACCATGCCGTTCATGAAACGGTCAATTTCAACAGGAGGTAGCAACACGGCAAAAAAAAGTAAACGGCCCTTGAGGCCAGGTTGGACCGTATCGGGAAAGACGCAATAGCGAGCCCTCGATATCGCCTGAATAAAGGCAGGTCCAGAGCGGGGATTGGTGTCCCACGACCATTGTCACTTCGGTGAGCCAGGTAGCTAAAGACTGCCAGGCGGTCAGTAAAACTAACCATTCTGATTCAGCACCATAAGCTCCGGACAACCAACCCTATTCAAGCACACAGATGGAAAACGAAAGGGCCGCCCCTAAATCGGCGGCCCATTGGCCCGTTGCGGAGCCGGTTCTGTTGGATCAAGCTGACTGCTTCGATTTGCTGCCGATGGCGACGATATCGGCACCGGTCTTCAGGTTGTCCAGGTAGTCCGCCCATGCCTGCATCATGATCCGGCGCTCTTCGAGCCGCTCTGCCCGATTGTAGGCCGCTCGTACTTTGTTCCGCTCGGCGTGCGCCAGCTGCAATTCGATCACGTCCGGCGGATAACCGAGTTCATTGAGCCTGGTCGACGCCATCGTTCGAAATCCATGCGCCGTCATTTCGTCGGCGGCGAACCCCAAACGACGCAGCGATGCATTCAGCGTGTTGTTGCTAATTGGACGGTCAGCAGATCGCAGACCCGGGAATAACAGCCTTCCGCGGCCCGTATGGGCCTCCAGCTCTTCAAGGATTGCGATTGCCTGCGTCGATAGAGGCACGACATGCTCAGCCCCCATCTTCATGCGCACGCCGGGAATCCGCCATTCAGCGTTATCCAGGTCGAATTCCTTCCATTCTGCAGCCCGAAGCTCGCCGGGCCGGACGAAGACCAGGGGCGCCAGCTGCAGCGCGTACATCGTCGATGGTTGGCCGTGGTAGCTATCGATCGCCCGAAGCAGCTCACCAATACGCTTCGGTGCCGTAATCGCCGCAAAATTCTCGGACTTGACTGGCGCCAGTGCGCCAGCAAGATCCTGGGCCGGATCGCGGTCCGCTCGCCCTGTCGCAATTGCGTAGCGAAACACCCGACTCGCGAGTGCGCGGACTCGATGCGCGGTTTCCAGATGTCCATCCGACTCGATTCGTCGCAGTACCCGCAGCAGATCCGGCGCCTCTAAATCCCGAATCGGTTTGCGGCCTAGACGAGGAACCAGGAAAGAATCCAGACGCTGGCGGAGCTGCTTGCGTGTTGTTGGACTGAGTTGCTGCTGGCGGTCCAACCACTCCAGCGCGACCGTCTCAAAGGTACTCGACTGGCTCGATTTCGCTGCCTGTCGCTTTTCACTCGGATCAATATCGGCCGCCAGGTCGGCACGCGCTTCGTCGCGTTTTTGCCTCGCCAGCTTCAGTGACGTGTCGGGGTACGTGCCCAGGCTAATCGTCTTCTCGCGGCCAGCGTACCGATACCTGAATCGCCACCAGCGGGCGCCGTTCGGACGGACGATGACAAACAGACCTTTCTCGTCCGATTTCTTGTAGGGCCTGGCCTTCGGCTGCAGCGCCTTCAAACCGGTATCCGTCAGCATGTTACCCCTGGGGAAAAGTGAGTTACCCCTAAAAGTTACCCCTGTTTACCCTCGGCTGTCAAAAAATGTCCTCAAACGCCTTCGGCGCTGGGGAGCTTGTAATCATTGGGTTTCAGGGATTTTTGCGGACTTTCTCGGACGTCTTAGAATGAGTCAATGGAGGCTAGGGTCGGAATCGAACCGGCGTACACGGAGTTGCAG
>CAXBKH010000025.1:0-60129 GCA_963976365.1 uncultured bacterium
ACAGGCTTATGGGCCTCACTTTATCCCTGATGAATGCCCGACACGAAACATACAATGCGCTTCACTTGCAAACCACTCCCGTCATCATTCTTGCAAAGGCAAGAATGCCGCCGTACGCTAGTTTCAAGTTAGCTTAAACGTTAGGCGCCTTAATCACCGCCTACCGAAAGTTGACATTTGTACCAATTCTGGTACACTCCATCAATGTCCAAGGATCGGCCAATTCCCGTACAGTTTTTCCGTCTGGATTCAGGGCGAGAGCCAGTTCGGGAGTGGTTGAAGGGCTTACAGTCTGAGCATCGCAAAACAATTGGCGAAGACATAAAGACGTTGCAATTTGGCTGGCCGGTGGGAATGCCACTAGCCCGAAAAATGGAAGACGGCCTCTGGGAGGTCCGATCTCACATCAGCGCAGGAATCGCCCGCACGTTTTTTACGATATTCGACTCCAAGATCGTTCTGCTGCACGGATTTGTGAAGAAGTCTCGTAAGACGCCAACCAATGAATTGGCTATTGCGAAACGGCGATTAGGAAAATTGAGGTCATAACAATGGCGAAGAAAAACATAGGAAGTAATTTTGATGAGTTTCTTGAGGACGAAGGAATCCTTGAGGAAGTATCCGCTGTGGCCGTGAAACGACTCATCGCCTTTCAGCTCGCGGAGAAGATGTCCGAGAAAAATCTCACGAAGTCCGAGTTAGCTCGCCGCATGGAGACCAGTCGGTCTGCCCTAGATCGGCTCTTGGACCCTGACAATTCATCAGTCACGTTGCAGACGCTTCAGAGTGCTGTGCAAGCACTTGGTGGCCGATTAAATGTGGAACTCGAATTCGAGGGCAAGGCAAGAGTCTCCTAACAAGCGCTGCACTTGCCGCCGGGCAGTCTCTGTCACGGGCCTTGCAGATCGTTGTTCATTCTTGCATTGGCAAGGCCCGCGCCAGATACTTGGCGCAAGTTAGCTTAACGTTAGGCTGCAGCAGAATTTTTGCCAACTTCCAACGACCACTATGTATCGGAAAGCAGCCGTTGCCCTGTTCGAATGATGACCGAGGGCTACTGACCCAAGGCGGCCTCTCGATATTTCAGCGATGAAAAACGGATTTCCACCGTATGAGGGATGATGCGACAGCCAAAGCCCGACTAATCGCGTCTCCTCGGGGCACCCCCATTTTATTACCAATGTCAGAACTAGTCGCCCGCAATGCTTTTCTACTTGAGGGAGAGCAAGCTGGGTTTGACGAATTCTTGGCACGCGCTGAAGCCGGTTCGTAAGCTTCCCCGTCAATGACACAGTTCGGAAGTAGAGTTTCTGGCGTTTTCGACCTGCCGTCGGAACATGGGGTAATCCCCCCGGAAAGTAGCCGCGTTTAGAAGTAGAATTTTCCACTTAAGGAGATTCTACAAATGAAGAAGCCGCGATTTTCAGAAAGCAAGATTTTTCAGATACTTAAAGAAGCAGAGTCCGGCGTTCCGGTTCCAGAGCTGTGCCGCAAGCACGGTTTCAGCAACGCCAGTTTTTACAACTGGCGCTCGAAGTACGGCGGCATGGACGTGTCGAACATGCGACGCCTGAAAGAGCTCGAGGAAGAGAACCGGCGGCTGAAGAAGATGTACGCGGAGTCGCAGATGGACGCGGAGATTCTGCGGGACGCTCTGTCGGGAAAGTACTGAGGCCATCTCAACGCAAGGAGATGGCCGTCAAAGTGGTGGCCCAATGCGGCCTGTCGATTCGCCGTGCGTGCCGCGTGTTCTCGATCTCCGAGACCTGTTATCGCTATCAACCGAAGTTGTCGGATGACAATGCGCTGATCGCGGATTGGCTGTTGCGATTGACCACGGCGAACCGCCGCTGGGGCTTTGGCTTGTGCTTTCTGTACCTCAGGAACGTGCAGGGAATGCCGTACAACCATAAACGCGTCTATCGGATCTATTGCGAGCTGGAGCTAAACCTGCGGATAAAGCCGAGGCGCCGCTTAAAGCGCGACAAGCCGGACCCGCTGGCCGTACCAAGGAAGAAGAACTCGGTCTGGTCGATTGACTTCATGCATGACCGACTCGACGATGGAAGAGCTTTCCGAACCTTCAACGTGCTCGACGATTACAACCGGGAAGGGTTGGGCATCGAGGTCGATCTGTCATTGCCATCCGCCAGGATAATCCGAGCGCTGGATCAGATCATCGAGTGGCGCGGACAGCCGAACGTCATCAGGGCCGACAACGGGCCCGAGAATATCAGCGGTGAGTTCCGCACATGGGCCATGAACCGTGGTATCCGACTGTTGTTCATACAACCAGGCAAACCGCAACAAAACGCCTACGTCGAACGCTTCAACAGAACGGTCCGACACGAATGGCTGGACGAGCACCTGTTCGAATCGATCGAGCATGCGCAAGCGACAGCAACCGAATGGCTTTGGCGTTACAATGCTGAGCGTCCGAACATGGCGCTCGGCGGAATTACCCCGTATCAGAAGTTGGCAAATGCCGCATAACATCTACTTCTATGCGCTGCTAAAAATGGGAGGATTACCATGGCAGGGGGTATTTTTCCTAAGCTGTCGTGCGGTCGTTCTTCGTTGTATTCGGTGATCCAGGCACGTGTGATTTCTCTGACCTGCCGTAGTGAGTCGAACACGTAGGCATTCAGCACCTCATGCCGATAGGTCCGGTTGAAGCGTTCGATGTACGCGTTCTGGTTCGGTTTTCCTGGCTGGATGTAGTTCAGCTTGATGCCGTGTTTTTCGCACCATTCTGAGAACACCTGCGAGATGTACTCTGGCCCGTTATCGACGCGTATCGCATCCGGCTTGCCGCGCCATTCAATGAGCCGGTCCAGCGTCCGCACAACGCGAGCGCCGGGGATCGACGTGTCGATGACGATATCCAGTGCCTCGCGAACGCCCTCATCGAGGACGTTCAGGGTGCGGAAGCGGCGACCGTGGTAGAGCGCGTCGCTCATAAAGTCCAGAGACCATTCCGCGTTCGCCCTGGCCTCCACGATCATCGGCTGCTGGACGCGTTGTGGTAGCCGGCGCTTCTTGCGCCGCGGAAGATTCAGCTTCATCGCTTTGTACACTCGATAAACTCGTTTGTGATTCCAGGCATGGCCATCCAGTCGTAGTCGGTCATAGCACATCCAAAAACCCCAGCGCGGATACTTCTTGAGCATCGCGTTGAGCGCGTCGATGACGGGCTGATCTCGTGCCGTCTGCTGCGACGGCTCCCGATACCAGCTCGAGCGCGATAGTTGCACAGCAGCGCAGGCACGCGTTTTGCTCAGCTCGTGTTTGGCCACCAGGTATCGCGCCGCTTCGCGCTTATCCAGTGGCCTCAGAGCTTTTTCTCAATGAGGTCCTTCAGCGCGTAATTCTCGTGAGCGAGCTCCGCATACATTTTCTTGTATTGCGACAGCTCGGCTTCGGTCTCTTTGAGGCGCCGCAAGTCCGACGTGCTCATACCACCGTACTTCGCTTTCCAGTTGTAGTAGGTCGCATCGCTAATACCGTGTTTGCGGCAAAGTTCTTTGACCTTCGCCCCAGCATCCGCCTCTTTCAGAATCGATACGATCTGGCTTTCAGTAAATCGGCTTCGTTTCATCTTTGTCTCCTAGCAGTAATATCCTGCCAGAAAACTCCAACTTCGGCCTGTATCAGATTGGGGGAAGCTTACGGGTTCACCAGCCGCACAAGCTGTGGTTGCATTTATGTATCTGAATGGTTGGTTGGATGATGAGAATTACTTAGCCGCCGCTACAAACTGGGCGACGATGTCAGCAGAATCAGGCGAACCCTACGGGCGTTGGGTTTTAGCTTGGGCATTGTTGGAACGGGGTGATATTAAGGGGGGATTGCCAGCTATGGTCCAAGCGGCCGAGTTAGGCTTCCTGCCCGCCTTTTACGACATTGGGATGTTTCTAAGGGACGGAGTAATCTTCCCGAAAGACCTTGAAACAGGGTGCGCATTCTTGAGGTCTGCAGCGGCAAAGGGACACTATAGTTCGTTTATGGCTCTTAGAATGGCGGCCAAGCATGGTGCATTCGGCCCTAAGGAAAAGTTAGTCGCGACACTAACATTGCCATTCGTCAAGGCGGTCCGTCTCGGGTTCTGGTTCTTTTTTCAACCGAAATTCACCGAAAAAAATCTAATATATGTTCGTTCGATGCACGTACGGAATTCGATCAGGCGTGAGTATGGCGGCGAGACAGTCAGTTTCGAGTATGAAAACATGCTCGACGAGATGCTTAGAAAAATTCAATCTGAATGAGCATCATCTCTGCAATCTAGGCGGCTGCTTTTCGTGAAGGCTGCCACCCACATGCCGCACGGTGCAGCCTAACAATGTGCGGCACTCGCAAACCGTACTCGTCATGCTTTTTGCCTCCGCCCAGCGTCTGTAACAGTCCTCGCCGTTTGTAGTTCATGCTTGCTATGGCAAAGCCAGCGCCCGATACTTGGTAAAGATATCTGAACCTCAGGCAACAGAGTCCTGGCCAGGAATTGGCCGAAAAGTGACTGACCGAATCGGACGAAACTGCTTGAGTTGGAACACACATTCGACGGGCAGCCAGACGGTTCTGCCTGAAAGGAATTAGGTTCTATTTATGCCACAGACGATTTCCCACGGGCTTGTGCATGACGTACCCGGTGACCTGGCTGTTGCACTAACGAAGTCCAGCGACATAATAAGCTTATGGGAAAGCCTGACGCCAATTGGACGTAATGAGTTCATTTGCTGGATCGAAGACGCGAAGCAAGACAAGACTCGCGCGAGACGGATCCGGCGAACAGTTGAAGAGCTTGTCGAAGGTCGAAAACGCCCTTGTTGCTGGGCAGGTTGCGTTCATCGCACCGACAAAGAGCCGAGCAAATGGCAACAAGCTGTTCTGATCGACAAGAAAACGCGGCAAAAGTAGCGGCATAAGAAAGCCTTGGCGCTACCCGGAGAATCAGGATTACGATGACAGAGAGTAGGAACTGAATGCTTTGCACCCTTATTCTGCCTCCGCCAGGAAATGGACGACAGAATCTTAGTATAGTCTGGAGCGGGACACGAAGGAGAAGAAAAATGCTCAACTTTGTTGAAAACAAGTATGTGATTGCCATCGCGCGCACCGCGCTCGTGCTGATTTATTTTATGGGCGGATTCAGTTTGCTGACCGGTAATGCACCCGTTGAGTACGCCGCAACAAAAGGTGTACCGGCCATAGCCGTTTATGCAGGCTTCGCGATCAAGCTCTTCGGTGGACTGGCCGTGATTGTCGGCTTTCAGACGCGCATCGCCGCCCTGCTCCTCGTGTTGTTTACACTGGGCACTGCGTTCATTTTCCACGGCGATTTCGGAAACGTGTTCTGGAAAGAGATTTCCATGATCGGTGGTCTCCTGCTCGTCGCAGCCTATGGGCCAGGCGAACTCAGCATCGACGGACGTCGGTCGAGCAATCCGTAGGGATACACAGTAAGGAACAATGGATACGACCGGTGCGGTAAACCGCACCGGTCGCTCCATACGCTTGCCATACGATGCATTGCGCTTTTAGTGCCGATCCGGGTTCAGTTCGACACTTCGACAAAATTCTTCAATGCTTCAAGCCGGTCATCCCACTGACGCTCCAGTCTTGAAATAAACGACCGTGCAATTCGGAGGGTTTCGGTATCCAGGGACACGTGAGTTTGCCTTCCACGCTGCGATAGATGCACAACATTTGCGTCGACCAGAACCTGCAACTGTTTTCTCGCTCCCTGTCTCGATATTCCCAGGTTTTTCGAAATATCCCCAACGGTGCAGCTCGGCATAACCGAAAGCCGTTTGACGATTTCCAGTCGAACAGGCGCACCGAGTGCTTTGTATATCGCTGCTTCAGTCACTTATTCGGCTTCAAAGTACTTTTGCAGCCGTCCAAGCATGAAATCCCAACCACCGGAGTTCTGCTTGAACGCGGCCTCCATCATTTCCGTTGGCAGGTCGTCAAAGCCGGATTCTGTAAGCGTCACCTTGCATATCCCGTCCTTCAGCGTCGCGATTCGGAACTCGACCAGGGTATTGGGCACTCCCAACACGTCACCCAGAAAGTGATTGGCTCCAGGTACCCATCGATAGGCGAAGTATTCATGGGGCTGTGCGGCGATTACGCAAATCTGGGTCTTGCCATGGTCGCCAAACCCGAAGATCGGTTGTTCTCCCACTTCATAGCGACCTTCAAGCGACTCAGGAAACCACTGCGTTACCTGCTCTGGATTGGCTATTGCCTCATAGATGCGTTCTTTCGAAGCCTTCACCGTGATTTCTCGTTGAATGGTGTTTTGCACGTTGACCTCACAGGGTAAGTATCGGAATCAGGGCGAGGAGTAGAGCACACGGATCTTTTAAATGCAACTGTTTGGTTGCATATTGTTTCACAACTGCCGATCACAGGTAGAATTCAGGAGTTACGTCGTTGAGCGTCGGGTGGCTGTAGCAACGTCGAGGGAAGGACCGTGAAACCAGAAGAAAAACAACGCAATATCGAACTTGCCGAAGCACTCCTCAAAGAACAGGCGCTGGGAGTGGCCATGGTGTCAGGCGTCATCACGATGATTCTGGGGTCCGGCATCTATGCGGTCGCCGCACTGGTCGTTGGTGGCGATTCCGTCAGTGTCCTGGTCATTGCAATCGGCGCGGCGATCGGTCTTAGCATGCAATACCTCGGCCGCGGCATTACCACGGATTTCACCGTCGTAGCGTCACTTATCGCGGCCCTCAGCTACCCCGTCGCGAAGTTCTTCACGATTGCTCTCTACACGGTGAAGCTGGATCGAATTCCGGTCACCGACTTGTTCAACAGCGGCCGAATGGTTTCGTTGGTGAACTGGGTTCTCTCCGGCCTGGGACTCGTCGACCTGATATTCTGGCTTGGCGCGATCATTGCCGCGGCCTTTCTTGCGAAGCGCCGACTCAGTATTGATGAAGGTCAGGCCATTCGAACCTACGAAAGGCGGTGACCGGTCTGACTGCTAACTGACGAGGAATATGCTGACATGACAAAACCGAGTGTGGCTTTCAGAGCTCCCTGGAGCCTGTCCCTTCGGCTGGTGACGACAGTGACCAGCGGCGTCCTGATCGGAATTGCGGCCATTGGCATCGCAATGAATCCAGGCAACGGGCTCGTGTGGCTTGGCAGCATGGTTGTTTTGCCGCTCGTGATTCTCGGCTGCTCCGCGTTATTCATGATTCGCGGCTACGAACTGGCGTCGGGCAAGTTGCTGGTGCGTCGTCTTGGCTGGAAGTCAGTAGTCGACCTCAGCGAACTAAAAGGCGTTGAAATCAATCCGGACGCGATGAAACGATCGATACGCACATTCGGCAATGGCGGCCTTTTTTGTTTCGCGGGCAAATTCTGGAACAAGGAGCTTGGCTCGTATCGGGCATTCGCAACCGAACCCCGCCTTGCCGTCATTTTGCGGCTTGCAACCAGGACTATCGTTGTGACCCCGGACGATCCGGCAAAATTCAAGACTCAACTGGAACGCTTTGGACTGTTAAAATAAACGACGTGAACCCCGAGAAACGAATTCCCGCTCTGACAGCCGTGCTCCTGGCCGCATTGCTCTTCAGTGCTTGCGAACGTGATTCGACGGAACCATCCGCTGCTCAACGCGCACTCGATGAACTGCAAAGCAAGTACGACGAACTGTTGAAAGACAAAGTCGATGTTCCTGTCGACTGGGCTACGGAGGACCTTGAGAACATCGGAGACTGGGAATACAAGGTTGTCAATCTCGCCTTCCGCTCACCGGAGGACTTGCAAGCGCAGTTGAACGAATTCGGCAACGAGCGCTGGGAGGTTATCTGGCTCGAAGAATCGCCGGGCGGCTTCCTTGCCGTGTTGAAAAAGCCGTCGATCAGTTATTTGAGCAAGATTCCGATCTCCCAACTGGGTCGCATCGTCATCGGCGACCCGGACGCGCAGCAGTAGAGCGCAAGATACATGAGCGTTGAAACATGGCTGTTGTACGTCGCAACGGTTCTGCTCTTGATGATCACACCGGGCCCCAGTCACCTGTTGATGCTGTCCGTCAGCATGGCGAATGGATTCCAGCGTTCGCTCGCAACCGCCGCTGGCGACCTCACAGCCAACGCTCTGCAGATTATGCTTGCCGGCTTCGGATTGGCCGCCGTTATCACGAGCTCCAGACACGGCCTGTCAATCGTCAAGTGGGCCGGGGTCTCCTACCTGGTCTGGATCGGGGTACGACAAATACGCGCGTCATTGAAGAGCAAGGGCACGTCAACGCCGGCACCGACCGCTACCCTGCGCACGCTTTGGTTTCGTGGCTTCGTGACATCGGCGTCAAACCCGAAGGCGGTGGTCTTCTTTGCTGCGCTGTTTCCACAGTTCCTCAATCCACAGCGCTCGCTTGGGCCGCAGATCCTGATACTGGGTGCCACCTATATTGCTATCGACGGCTGTTTTCTTGCGACCTACGGCAAAGGCGCAAGCTGGCTGGCAAAGAAAGTTCGCGGCCATCACAGCGCCTGGGTCGAGCGTGCGGCCGGCAGCAGCCTCATTGTTGCTGCAATTCTGCTCGGGCTACGAGCCAACACACGCTCATGAGGCAATTGCCATGCTAAGAACGATTCTCGCGGCCGTCGGCGTGCTCCTGCTGATATTCGTGGCCTACGCGGCGTGGGTGATTATTGGCGCTGGTGACTCAACCGGTATCCGGCCCGTTGTCACCTCGGAAATTCTGTCCGGCAGAATCCGGGTGACGGTGACCTTGTCGGGGGTCGACTCGGAGCACGAGATCACCGAAGTCATTTTTCCGCGGGAATTTGGCGAACAGCTCGAAATCTCCGCACCACCGGAATTTCGCCTGACGCCGTACAAACTTGAAGACACCAGCGAACCGAATAGCAGCGAGGCATCCGAATGGGTCGCGTCTGCAAACCGGCGCGACATACGCTGGACCGGATCAGTGTTAATGCCGCCCGATGTGCCGGTGGTACTTGAGTTTCCAATTCGATATAAGATCAGCGGCAACAGCATGTTGCGTTTTCAGTACGAACGAAAAATTGGCATTTCCGGGCAACTATCGTTTTTCAATGTGCCCATCGAAATCACCGAGGATTAGAAAATGACCGATTCGAGAACTGCGTCGACCTTGCTGCCCGCCCTGCTGGTCGCAGTGGGAATTGCGATGGCCGGCTATTTCGTCGGGCAGACGATGTACAACTCGAAAGTCGGCATCAACACAGCAGAAGTCAAGGGCCTGGCCGAACGGCGGGTCACATCGGACAGGGCCTACTGGCAAATCCAATACACTGTCGACGGACAGGACAAGAACGCTATTCCTGAGCTGTACGCGGCATCGAAAGCGGACCAGGCGAAAATCGTGTCACTGCTGCTGGAAAGCGGATTCGACCAGGCCGACATCAAGCCAGGCGTTGTGAACTATGGCCGCCAGGAATTCCGGGATGAAGACCAGGAACTCGTTGAAGAGAAATTCATCCTGACCGGATCCATCGAAGTCGAAACAAGCAATGTCCAGCTCGTATCCGAGGCCCGTGCCAAGCTCAATGAGCTCATTGCGCTCGGTGTCGACATCCGGAACAACAGCCCGTCCTACTATTTCACTGGCCTTAACGACATCAAACCCGACATGTTGAAAGAAGCCACAATGAACGCGCGACTTGCCGCGAACGAATTCGCAGAAAATGCCGGCGTTGAAGTCGGTGGCATTCGCGATGCTCGCCAGGGCGGCTTTATCATCCGTGACGTTGGCGAAAGTTACAGCGACACAATGAAAATCGAGAAAGACGTTCGCGTCGTTACGACCATTACGTTCTACCTCACCCGGTAGTAGACCGCGGCAACTGTTCCCGAGGGAGGCTTGACATTGACCAGGAACGCCGGCGCTTTTCGGGCTATCGCAACAATCGTTGCGCATGCTGTGTTGCTACAGGCTTGCGGGTCGATTGGCACCCATCCTGATGATTCGCCGACTCTGTCCCCGGCCGCACGCTACGCCCAGCTTGAAGGCAGCGGTAAGCGCTATTCGGAGCACCTGGTTCGGGGCCAGACCAGCCAGCGTGACAGTCTCGGTGATTTTCCGATGGCGAGCGGCCCCATGCCGATCGACTGCCGGACGATCGAGGAAATCGGCATGATTGTGCGGCACTCGAACTGGGCGCCCAGCGGCTACTACCATATGTATACGTTTACGCTGCAAAACGCCGATGCATCGGCTCCGCAACCGGACTACTTCAGTTACCGAAAACTAATGACACGCGGCTACGTTCGTGGCGCGATTCGCTTTCGCGAGAAGCCGCCCGATGGCCGTTACAACCTGTCTGCCTTGCATCGTGGCGACGTATTGCTAACGACCGAGTTCGAATTCAGCAACTGCCGTTGATCGGCACTCGTCAGAAAAAGAAGGCGATGTCCGACCGAATCTTGATCCATCCGCCGTCTAACAGGACAGGAAACTCCTTCCCGGTGGCAGACGCGGCACATGTACGTGGGGCATATCAATCTTGCAGAATCGTTCAATGGTGCAGGTGAGCATTTTGTCGGACTGATTGAGGCACTA
Source organism: uncultured bacterium (assembly GCA_963976365.1). Classification (GTDB taxonomy): domain Bacteria; phylum Pseudomonadota; class Gammaproteobacteria; order Steroidobacterales; family Woeseiaceae; genus UBA1847. The sequence continues at coordinate 10,568 of CAXBKH010000025.1, forward strand.
CAACAACGAGGCGTCGAGCAGTATGTACTGGTCAGGAACGTCGCGCTCGCGAAGCGGCTCGATCTCATCGAAAACCTGACGGTTGGCCCCGTCGTCCGATCGGCAGTGACCGCCTTTTGCCTGATGCCGCGCGTCGATGTACTGCACGTCCATGACCGAGCATCGCGCGCTGCCGGACTGCTTGCGACACTCACGCAATCCGTGCCCTTTGTGCTGACGAACGACGTTTCAATTGATGCTGATCGAAACCCGATCAGCCAGTCTGCCTGTCGACGTGCCGCTGGTTTCATCGAGCCGGGCGAGATTGACGCGGCAACGCACATTGTCGTTTACCAGCGCGCTGCAAACGCCCTCAAGACATCGCAGGCGTCTCGGTGAGTCAGAACTCCCAGAGAATGCCAATCGCCGGAACCAGGGGCATCCAGTAGTCCTGCCCGCGCTCAAGGTAGTCTTCACCGCTGGCGTCTTCGGCGATATCCCAATCGAGACAACACAAGTTGCGGCGATTCAGGATGTTCGAGATTTCGACAAACGCCAGCAGGCTCCCGCGCCGGACATCGAATCGGCGACTCAGACGCATGTCGAGTGTCGCGAACGTACCGTGGCGCGACGCATTTCGCGGTCCCGGGCTCACCGTGCCGTCGGCATTGAATGCGAGCTCCGTCGTCGGCCAGCCCGTATGCACGCTGGTCGCTGCCGAGAAATCCCAATGCTCGTTTTTCCAGTCGATCCCGGCCTGCGCGGCGTGCGTCTGGTCCCAGCTGCGTCGCTGGTCGACACCGTTGATCTCGTCAGTGACATTGGACCAGGTATATGACGCCCACCAGCCAAACTGCCCCAGTCTTTGATCGACAGAAAGCTCAGCACCGCGCGAGCGCGCGCTCGCCGGCTCCAGGCGAACGCGATCCGGCTGCAGCTCCGGCATCAGGCCAAGTGGGTCAAACAGGTTTTCAAATCGCGGTCGCACGCGAGAGATGTCCTTGTAAAACAATTCCAGGCGCATCGACATTTCGTTTGCGAACTGGTGTTGCACCCCAAACACGACGTGATCGGCACGTTGCGCCGGCCAGAAGTTGGTAACGCCGTCCTCAACCTGGAGGGATTGAATGGGTTGCGACTGGTAGTAACGGCCGATGCTGACGCGCAGATCGGTCTTCTCGCGAAGGCGGTGCAGATAGCTCAGGCGCGGACTCAGTTGCGAATCGGAACTGAGACCCGTGTAAGTCTGATCGTCCCAACGCAGCCCCCATTCGACCGTGGACTTGTCATGCAACCGCCAGCGATCAGAAAAATACACGGCATAGCTGCCGCCGTCGGGGCTCGCCATAACGGTTCGACTCAGGCCTTGTGGCTGATTTTCATAAAGCGCAAGAATGCCGTAGTACTGTGCATTGCCGGTGTAGACGTAGCTTGCATCACTCACCGTGGCGCTGATTCCCCACTGTGTCCAGTGCCGGTCGTTCGGGTTCCAGAGCCAGTCCTGCCGAAACCCGATCTGTTTGATTTCGCGATTGTCCTCAACAGTCGCCACCATTTTCTCGGCGTCGTTTGCGAAGCCGCTGCGTCGATTCGAATAGTCCACGGACGACAACACCATCGTGCTGGACAGGGTTTCCGACCAGCGACTGTCAAGGCGCACCCAGAATTGAGCGTTACGCGTATCGCTGGTCACCTGGTCGCGCTCGGACAGCTCTTCTTCCAGGACCAGCTCTATCGCATCATCGGCAAAAAGCGCATTGAAGGACAGGTTCGTCCGCGGCGTGATCTCATAGGCAAATTCGCCGAACACATCGAAATAGGACGGCTGACCGTAGGCCGGCTTGATGACCAGGTCGAGATTGCCGCGACGCGCGGAAACCAGCCAGCGCTTTTTGCCACTGGTACCCGACGTCAGCAGTGACGTATTGAAGACGCTCAGCCCAATTTCGTTGTGGCGGCTGTCTTCGGACTCGATCGAATCCATCAATACCAGCCCGCTCATTCGGTCACCGTAACGAACCGGGAATCCACCCGTGTAAACCTCGATGCCTTCGATCGCTCGCGCATCGATGGCACTGAAAATATTCTGGTAGTCGCGGATGTGAAAGGGATCAAACAGCCATTGCCCGTTGAGCATGATGCCAATGTCACCTGCTTCGCCGCCGCGGAAATGAGCGACGGCCGAAGCACCGCTCGCTGCAGCACCGGGCAACCGCTGTGCCGCGCGAATCGGGTCTTCTCCGATGTCAGGCAGGTTCTGGACGGTTCGTTGATCGAAGGACGATTTCGAGGCGGCGATGTCGCGAGAGATTGAATAGCGGCTCGCCGAAACAATCACCGACTCCATTGGACGAGTGTCCGGAGCCGCCGTGTCCTGCTCGGTTGCCCCAACGGTGGAATTGCGAGCACCCTTGGCGTCGCGTACCACCAGGTGGACACCGGAATCCGTTCGTATCGTGAGGCCGTGCGGCCCGAGAATTTGTCGCACGATTTCGAGTGGCGACATCGCGGTGGGCTCGGCAAGAACCACCAGGTCGGCCGTCACCAGGATCGTGCTGTAGGCAAACTCCACACCGCGCTCGCGAAATTCGTCGATCACTTCTGCAACCGGTCGCCCGACATAGGACACGACCGGACCGTCGGCAGCCGCAGGGACAACCGAAAACAGCAGCAGCGCGATGGCCAGGCCGCGCCGTAAGCTAGTTGCTAGTGCGAACGTGAATAACTCCTTCCCCAAATTCGGCGACCAGTCCGGTCGTCAACATGTGCATGCGCAGCGCCTCCATGGGATCGTCATCGACGCTTCCCAACAATCGCTCGCCGGTTAATGACTTCGCGTCATCGCTGTATTCAATTTCCCGACCCAGCTCTCGACCGACCCAGCCCAGGAACTCGTCGACCGTGCGGCCATCGACTTCGACTGCAGGCGATCGCTCAGCAACCCAGTTCCAGGCCTCACCGTACTCATCGATACTGAGCAGCGCAGGCTGCTGACGACCGGCAAAGCGCAGCTGCTGCCCGCGTTCGGCAACTCGCTGATAATAGCGCCCGGCAACATCAACCTGACCTTCACGCACACTGACCTGCAAAGTCCTGTCATCAACGCCAACGATGAACTGTGTACCGACATGCGTCACTCGCCCGTAGTCAGTCTCGATAGCAAGAGACCCGGGTTCCGCAGCCCTGGCGTCGACGATCAGGCTTGAAGGAATCGAATCGAAATAGACCTGGCCACTGCGCAAAAAGATCGTTCGATCGTCACGAAACTCAACCGTCGTGTTCTCATCCAGCCGCAATGAACCGCCGCTCAGCCAGGCCAGCGCAATTCCGGCATCTCTGCCCGTTGATATTGTTTCGCCCAGGTGAATGGATTGCTCGCTATCGGCGGGGGTCATAACGGACTGGTCGCTGACGAAATAGATCGAGCCAAAACTTTTCTGGATCGACGCTACCTGCACCCGATCCGGAATCGGCTGTCGCAAACTGTTGAACAAAGAAAAGACCGTGACAAGCACCGTTGCTGCGACTGCATAGTGAAGAATTCGTCGCCGGGATTGCTGTCGACCTGTCACACGCTTCCATTCAGCGCGCAACGCCTCGCGTGCTTCAGTGACATGGGCCTCGTCGGGCACAGGTCGTCGCGTCGCTTTGCCCAGAAGCTGCTCCAGCGATTTATCGGTATCGCTCATGATTGTGATAACTCGTCAGGTTGAAGATCGCGACCGCCGGAAAGTGTTGCATACACTTCGGAAAACGCGCGCTTGGCGCGAGCCAGTAAGGATTGCGTTGCCTCGTCGCCGCAGTCCAGCTTTTCGGATATTTCCTTGATCGAGTAGCCCTCGACGTATTTCCACTCCAGCACATCGCCGTAGCGCGGCGGCAATTTATCGAGCGCCACCTGGATCAGGCGAACCAACTCGACGCGCCGATAGTGTTTCTCCGGGCTCATTTGCTCCGGCACCTGCAGCGAGTCCACGGCCGCCGCGACTTCAGGAAAATCTTCGACCAACACGATGTGCTCCCGGTACCGGCCCTGTTGGGTCAGCCAATCACTGGTCGTATTGCGGCAGATTGCACAGAGCCAGGTAAACAGTGCCGATTCGGCACGGTACTTGTGTAGATTCTGGATCGCCCGAGTCAGCGCCATCTGGGCAACTTCCCTCGCCGCGTCCGGGTCGTCGGACAGTCGCACCAGTGCGAAGCGGTAGAGGCGCGCGAAGTTCTCCTCGAAAAACCGTTCAAATGCCCGGTCGTCACCGGCAAGTAACTGTTTTACAAGATTTTTATCGTCAAGATAGATCGCCACGTTGTGCCTCTCTTCTGTCTCGACTGTTAGACGGCTGTGGGCCGGAAAATCGGTTGCGCCCGATTCATTGTACGCTCCCGCCCCGCTGAGAAAGTCGCGACTTACCCTAAGCTCCGCTCGAAAACCGCGAATAATCCGGGTAGCCTTGATGCCTGCGCGCACTTCGAAGAAGGAACGACGCCTTGCAACAGCTGACCGCTTTGTTTTTGCTATTACTCAGCGCCCTGGGCCTTGCGGCCGAACGGCTGCCATTCACCGAAGTCAATGCCAACAACCTGACGACCGAAACCCAGAAAACCGCCGGCTCCGATAACGCGTTGGACCTGGTGTGGTGGATTCCCGTCGAATTCTGGCAGGTTGCGCTGGCAAACAATGCGGCTGTAACACCCGCGCAGATCGACGACATTGTCGACACACTGAGGCCCTACTCACTGCTTGCGGTGGTGCAGGCCGATATCAGCACGTTCGGTGCTTTCAATTTTTTCGACGAAGTCAAAGTCTCGAGCGGACTTCGCGTCGTGTATACGCCGGAACACGGTAGCTCTGTCAACATACCGCTGGACGAACTGATTGACCCGGACGTCACGCTGTTGTTGAACCAGATGTCACCGGTACTGACGGCGGCAATGGGAAATCTCGGCGAGAATTTTTTCTTCTTCCCGCTGCCGGACATGGACGATACGGGTCAACGAATCATATCGCCCTACGAGCGTGGCTCGTTGGCGATAACGCTGACGGCGCGAGACGGGATTCACAGACCCCCATACTTGATTGAGTTCCCGCTGGACGCGTTACATCAGCCGCGTCTGTGTCCGAACGGCAAACCGGCGCATGTTTCCTGGGCTTATTGCCCGTGGAGCGGGAAAAAGCTGAAGCGATAAAAAAAGGGCCAGACCCCGGGCGGAATCTGACCCCTGTTCGATAACAAATCGCGCTAGCGCTTCATGGCCTCGAAGAACTGCGCATTGGTCTTTGTATCCTGCAACTTGCTGAGCAGGAATTCGATTGCAGCAAGCTCGTCCATCGGATGCAGAACCTTGCGAAGTACCCACATCTTCTGCAGCTCGTCCGGATCGGTCAGCAATTCCTCTTTTCGCGTACCCGATCGATTGATGTTAATCGCCGGGAACGTGCGCTTTTCGGCGATGCGGCGATCCAGGTGGATCTCCATATTACCGGTGCCCTTGAACTCCTCGTAAATAACTTCGTCCATCTTGGACCCCGTATCCACAAGTGCTGTTGCCAGAATCGTCAGGCTGCCGCCTTCCTCGATATTGCGTGCCGCGCCGAAGAATCGTTTTGGTCGATGCAATGCGTTGGCGTCGACACCACCCGTCAGAACCTTGCCTGATGACGGCACGACCGTGTTGTACGCCCTTGCGAGACGCGTGATCGAATCCAGCAGGATGACGACGTCGCGCTTGTGCTCGACGAGGCGCTTGGCCTTTTCGATCACCATTTCGGCGACCTGAACGTGGCGGCTCGCAGGTTCGTCAAACGTCGACGAGACGACCTCACCGCGAACAGTACGCGTCATCTCGGTGACTTCCTCAGGGCGCTCGTCAATCAGCAGCACCATCAGGTCGACTTCAGGATTGTTGGCAACAATTGCCGAGGCAATGTTCTGCAGCAGCATTGTCTTACCGGCTTTCGGCGGCGAAACAATCAGGCCACGCTGGCCTTTACCAATCGGCGCGACCATGTCGATGATGCGTGCCGTCAGATCCTCGGTGCTGCCGTTGCCCTGTTCCAGCGTTAAACGATCTTTCGGGAACAGCGGCGTCAGGTTTTCAAACAGGACTTTGCTGCGCGCATTTTCCGGCGCATCGTGATTGATCTGGCCGACTTTCAGCAGTGCGAAATAACGCTCGCCTTCTTTCGGCGGACGAATCAACCCGGAAACAGTGTCACCTGTGCGCAGGTTGAAGCGGCGAATCTGGCTCGGGCTGACGTAAATATCGTCCGGGCCGGCAAGATACGAACTATCCGATGACCGCAGGAAGCCAAAGCCGTCCTGCAGAATCTCGAGTACGCCGTCACCGTAAATATCTTCGCCATTCTTGGCGTGCGCCTTGAGGATCGAGAAGATGATGTCCTGCTTGCGCGAACGTGCAAGTCCCTCCACACCCAGCGACTCACCCAGCTCAACCAATGCCGCAGCCGGACGGGTCTTGAGCTCCGTCAGGTTCATGACATTCTTGCTGGCCTCGAGTTGCTCGGGCGGAATGATCTCAAGTGAACCCTCGTCGTCCGGGTACTCATTGTTAGGAGCAGGACGGCGCCGACGGCGTCGGTTCGGATTGCCCTTACCTTTGTTGCCGGAGCGCGAGGCGCGGGGTTTCGCTGGTGTAGTTGTATTAGACAAAGATCTTCTCTCAGATGTTGGTGTCGATGAATTCAGCCAGTTGGGACTTTGACATCGCGCCCAATTTTTGCGCCTGCGGGGCGCCGTCTTTGAACAGGATTAGTGTTGGAATGCTGCGGATGCCGAATTTTTGCGCGGTGTTCGGATTTTCATCCACATTCAGTTTGACGATCGCGAGCTTGTCAGCGTATTCGTCGGCTACTTCGTCGAGCAGCGGTGCAATCATCTTGCAGGGTCCGCACCATTCGGCCCAAAAGTCGATCAGTACGGCCTTTTCGTTGTTTGTAACGTCGGCGTCAAAATTGCCGTCCGTGGTGTGCACGATCTTGTCGTTCACTGGCTACATCCTCCAAATGAAGTGGTGGTCTACGGGTGGTTTTTGCTCGCTGTCAGCCCCTCTGACACTCGAACTTGCTTAAAACGGATGACGCTGACTTAACTATCAGGCACTATGTCGCAGCTTTAATGCCGACTTTTTCCGGCTTCTTTCTGGTTTGTAAGGAAAGCGAAACTGGCGGGTGCGACGGGTGTCGCGTCGAATTAAGGCCAATTTGACCGCTTCGCGAGCCAATTTGCAAGCTTTTACCTCATATTTTCTGGTTCTATTTCTATGTCTGAAAACCATCTGAGCGACCTCAGATTCGACTCCTTGCAATTGCACGAGAGCATCCAGGCCGGCATTCGCGATGCAGGCTTCGAATTCTGCACGCCAATCCAGGCCAGCACCCTGCCAATCGCGCTTAAGCCCAGCGATGTCGCCGGGCAGGCACAAACCGGTACTGGCAAGACTGCCGCCTTCCTCATCGCCGCTTTCCAGCGCCTGATGAGCAACCAGGGCGCCGTTCCCGAGGGGCAGAAGCAGCCACGCCTGTTCGCTTTGGCGCCGACCCGTGAACTCGCGCTGCAAATTGCGAAGGACGCCGAGATTCTGGGCAAACACACGGGGCTGACCGTGGGTCTGGCCTACGGCGGGACGGACTATGAGAAGCAGCGCAAGCACCTGGCGGATGGAGTCGACCTGTTGATCGGCACCCCCGGGCGCATTATCGATTTCTTCAAACAGGGCGTCTTCAAGCTTGACCAGGTCCAGGTCGCGATTCTCGACGAAGCGGACCGCATGTTCGATCTCGGCTTCATCAAGGACATCCGCTATTTGTTGCGCCGGCTGCCGCCGCCCGAGCAACGGCTCAACATGTTGTTCTCGGCAACGCTATCGCAACGCGTCATGGAGCTTGCCTATGAGCACATGAACGAACCGGAGCTGATTCGCATCGAACCGGAACGAGTCACCGCCGACAAAGTACGGCAGGCAATCTTTTACCCGGCGAACGAGCACAAGATGTCATTGCTTGTCGGACTCATCCGCGAAATTGGCGATGTCCGCACCATGGTCTTTGTCAACATGAAGCGAGAGGCCGAGAAAGTTCAGGACTACCTGGTCGCCAACGGCATTCATGCGGCGGTCATATCCGGTGACGTGCCGCAAAACAAGCGACAACGCATGCTGGCGGATTTCCAGGAAGGCAAATTGCGCGTGCTCATCGGTACCGATGTTGCGTCACGTGGTCTGCACATTGAGGATGTCGAATACGTAATCAACTACGACCTGCCCCAGGACCCCGAAGACTACGTGCACAGAATTGGTCGAACGGCACGTGCCGGCGCATCCGGCAACGCGCTCAGCATGGCCTGTGAAACCTATGCCGTCGCATTGCCTGATATCGAGAAATACATTGGCTTCAAGATTCCGTTCGCCAATTACGATCCCGATGCGCTGCCGGAACTCGTCAGACCAAAACCGCGCAAGCGCAAGCCGCAGTCCGGTCGCGGTGGCAGGTCCGGTGGCGGCCGCTCGGGTGGCGGTCGCTCTGGCGGCGCCAAACGATCACATCAGGGCCGCCGTTAAGCTCAGAGCATATCGGCGACTCTTTCAACGCCGCGAAACTCGTTGCAGGGTGTCGCGGGCGACCGGCTGTCGGGGCGCGTAACGCGCACCAGCATTTCCATACCGTAACTTCGAGCACTCGTCAGTACCGGGACGCTGTCGTCAACAAACAGCGTCGTTGCAGGATCAAACCCGGTCCTGGCCTGCAACGCATTCCAGAAGTCCTGGCTTTCCTTTGCATGGCCGTAGTCGTGCGAGCTGTGGATCTCGTCGAGGTAATCGCCGAGCCCCGTCTTCGCGTCCTTGATAGCGACCATGTCGGGGTGTGCGTTGGTCACCAGCAGTACCTGGATATCCATTTCCCGCAGCCGACGCAGAAATTGCAGGGCGCCGGGCAAATAGCCAATGCGATGACTGACATCGTGATGCAATTGCATGACGTCAAGCTGCAAATGCTGCGCCCAGTGATGCAATGAATACCACTCGAGCTTGCCCTGCGCCTCCCTGAACTTGCCAAACAACAGATCACGCGCCTCGTCAAACGGCATGTTATTCGCGGCGGCAAAACGTCGCGGCATCAGCTCTTTCCAGACATAGTTATCGAAGGCGAGATCGAGAAGCGTGCCGTCCATATCGAGCATCAGGGTTTTTGTGCGTTTCAGCGCGGTTTGTGGTTCGATTTTCATTGCTATACTGCGCGCCCCTAACTGGTACAGGTAATCCGATGAAGTCCCTGATTGATCCCGTCATTGCGTTGGCCGAAGACGCCGGCCGCGCAATCCTGAAAGTCTACGCGTCAGACTTCGACGTGCAAAGCAAAGACGACGATTCGCCACTGACACAAGCCGACCTGGCCTCCAATCGATGCATTGTGGCCGGGCTCAAATCGCTGGCACCTGAAATCCCCATCATTTCCGAGGAATCCGGCCTGCCGGAATTCGACGTGCGCAGCCGTTGGGATCGCTACTGGCTTATCGATCCGCTCGACGGCACCCGGGAATTTGTCAATCGCAACGGTGAATTCACCGTCAACATCGCCCTGATCGATCACCAGAAACCGATCCTCGGCGTCGTGCATGTCCCGGTGCAACAAAAAACCTACGTTGGCTGCGAAGGCCATGGCGCCGAACGTCGTGACCAGGATGGCAGCACAACATCGATTCGCGTCTCGGCAGCCAGCGCGTCTCCGGTACGCGTCGTCGGCAGCCGCTCACACCGCGGCGCAAGCCTCGATGCCTATCTCGCGAATCTCGGCGAATGCGACATGGTCCCAATGGGCAGTTCGCTCAAATTCTGTGTCGTCGCCGAAGGCGGCGCGGACCTGTATCCGCGCCTCGGCCCGACCTCCGAATGGGACACGGCCGCGGCCCAGGCGGTGGTCGAGCAGGCGGGCGGGAGCGTCGTGACGCTTGATGGTAAGCCCATGAAATACAATACAAAAGAAAACATTCTGAACCCGTACTTCTTCGTCGTGGGCCCTTCCGATAAAGACTGGTTGGCGCTGTTGCCTGACACCGAGTAGCATCTATTCATGGCTGAAAAAATCGATACCGAATCGTTCAAGGTGCTCGACCGGTTGAGAGAATTACGGGTCAGTCATCGCGATCTCGATTACCTGATCGATCGCCTCCAGGACGACCCAATGGTCGACCAGCTGCGCATCCGGCGACTGAAAAAGCGCAAGCTGTTGCTGAAAGATATGATCACGACGCTTGAGAGTGAATTGATCCCGGACCTCGATGCCTGAGCAGGAACAGCGCCGGGATTATTATCAGCGTCAGTAGAGTTGCACTCACCATGCCACCCACCATCGGCGCTGCGATTCTGCGCATCACTTCAGAGCCGGTACCGCCACCGAGCATGATCGGCAGAAGGCCGGCAATGATCGCAGCGACCGTCATCATGATCGGCCGGACACGCAGCAGTGCCCCGTCAATAACCGCCTCACGAATATCGTCGGCCGTCAGGCTGCGGCCGTCGGCGACCGCCATCGCCGTGCGCCGCCGGATCGCCTGGTTGAGGTAGACCAGCATCACAACGCCAATCTCAACCGCAACACCTGCCAGGGCAATGAACCCCACGCCAACCGCGACGGACAAGTCGTACCCGAGCAGGTACAACAGCCAAAGGCCGCCGATCAATGCCATGGGAAGGGTCCCGACAATAATCGCGACCTCGGCAAAGCGCCTGAAACTCATGAATAACAACAAAACGATAATCGCGATTGTCACCGGACCAACAATTGCCAGGCGTTGCTTGGCGCGGACCATGTATTCGTATTGGCCGGACCAGAGCAGCGAATATCCCGCCGGGAGTTCAAGCCGGTCAGCAAGTACTGCCTGTGCATCAGCGACGTACGAACCCAGGTCCCTGTCGATAATGTCGACATAAATCCAGCCGTTAAGTCGAGCGTTCTCACTCTTGATCACCGGCGGTCCATCGATAACTCGCACTGTCGCAACGTCCGCCAGCGCAATACGCGCTCCATTGGGTGTCACGATGGGTAGCAGTCGCAATTGCTGTACCGAATCGCGCACCTTCTGCGGATAGCGCACATTCACCGGGTATCGCTCCAGACCTTCCACCGTCTGCGCAACATTCATCCCGCCGACCGCCGAGCTCACGATGTCGTGAATGTCCGCAATGTTCAGGCCAAAGCGCGCCGCGCGCTTGCGGTCGATATCAACATCGACGTAACGTCCGCCGGCAACGCGTTCGGAATACACCGACGCTGTACCCTTGACCGGGCGCAGAATGCGTTCAATATCCTTGCCGATCCGTTCAATGATCTTGAGGTCCTGCCCGGCTACCTTGATGCCGACTGGCGTCTTGATTCCGGTCGCCAGCATGTCAATGCGCGTCTTGATGGGCATGACCCAGGCATTGGTCAAACCGGTGTATTGCACCGCCCGGTTCAGCTCGGCCCGCAGTCCCTCACTTGTCATTCCATCGCGCCATTCGTCGCGTGGCTTAAGCTGAATGACCGTCTCTATCATCGTCAGCGGCGCGGGGTCCGTCGCCGTTTCCGCCCGGCCGATCTTGCCGAAAACCTGCTTCACCTCCGGTACGCCACGAATCATCTTGTTGGTGGCCTGCAGAATTTCACGCGCCTTGTCGATCGACACCCCCGGGTAAGTGGTCGGCATGTACATGATGTCGCCTTCGTCGAGCGCAGGCATGAATTCCGACCCCAGTTGACTGGCCGGCCAAAGGCCCAGCAGCAATACCGCGGCTCCCAGTGCCAGTGTCGACTTGGGGAAACGCAGGACACGCTCGATAACCGGACGATAAATCGCGACCAGGGCGCGATTGATGGGGGTCTTGTGCTCCGGCGTGATATTGCCGCGTATCAGGTATCCCATCAGGACCGGCACCAGCGTAATTGACAGCCCGGCCGCGGCCGCCATTGCATAGGTCTTGGTGAACGCCAGCGGCGCAAACAGGCGTCCTTCCTGCGCCTCCAGCGTGAAAACCGGAAGAAAACTCAAGGTGATGATCAACAGCGAGAAGAACAAAGGCGGTCCGACTTCTGTCGCCGTATCCGAAATTATGCGCCACCGGTTTTCGTCAGTCAGCGGCTCCTTCTCAATGTGCTTGTGGGCACTTTCGATCATGACAATCGCCGCATCGACCATAGCGCCAATGGCAATCGCGATACCGCCGAGTGACATGATGTTTGCATTCATGCCTTGAAGCTTCATCACGATGAACGCGACCAGGATTCCCACCGGCAGACTGATAATGACGACCAGCGATGAGCGCAGGTGAAACAGAAATACCGCGCACACCAAAGCGACCACAAGAAACTCTTCAAGCAACTTGCCACGCAGTGTATCGACCGCGCGCTCGATCAGGCTGGACCGGTCATACGTCGTTACAACTTCGACGCCATCCGGCAAACTTCGCTGCAGATCGGCAAGTCGCTCTTTGACACCCCGGATGGTCGTCAACGCGTTCTCACCCGATCGCATGACCACAATGCCGCCGACGACCTCTCCTTCTCCATCGAGATCGGCAATTCCGCGACGCATCTGCGGACCCAGGCGGATGTCCGCGACATCGGCCAGCAACAGCGGTGTGCCATCTGAATTGACGGCAAGGGGGATGCTGCGCAAATCGTCGACGCTTTGCAGGTAGCCGCTGGCACGCACCATGTACTCGGCTTCACCCATTTCAATGACTGAGCCGCCAGTCTCCTGGTTACCCCTCTGGATCGCCGTTTTCAATTTTGAGAGCGGGATTCCAAATGCTCGCAACTTGTCAGGATCGACGACCACCTGGTACTGCCGAACCATGCCACCGACGGTTGCCACCTCGGCAACGCCGGGCACCGTTTGCAATTCAAACTTCAGGAACCAGTCCTGCAGGCTGCGCAATTGTGCCAGGTCGTTCTTGCCTGACCGGTCCACTAGCGCGTATTCAAAGATCCAGCCGACGCCGGTCGCGTCGGGGCCCAGTGCAGGCTTTGCATTGTCCGGCAGTTTCGCGGATACCTGGCTCAGGTACTCGAGCACGCGCGAGCGGGCCCAGTACAGGTCCGTACCATCCTCAAAAATAACGTAGACGTAGGAGTCACCGAAAAACGAGTAGCCGCGCACTGTTGTTGCCTTTGGCACCGACAGCATCGCCGTGGTCAGCGGATAGGTAACCTGGTCTTCGACGACCTGGGGTGCCTGCCCTGGAAACGATGTCTTGATTATTACCTGGACATCCGACAGGTCGGGCAAGGCATCCACTGACGTGTTGCGAACGGAGTAGATACCCCACGCAATGACGAACGCTGTCATTATCAGTACGAGCGCCCGGTTCGAGATCGACCAGCGAATCAGTGAAGCAATCATTGTTCGGCACTCACACGATCGAGAGCCGAATCAATGTTGGACTCGGAATCGATCAGGAACTGCCCGGAAACCACAACCTCGTCCCCGGCCGAGACGCCGCGACGAATTGCAACAGAGTCGCCGGACTCGATTCCGACGGTTACAGCCTGTGCCCTGAAGCGACCATCGCCCAGCGCCACGACGACCCGATTGACAGATCCCCCTCGAATCACAGCCGCTTTCGGAACCTGCACCACGTCGCCGAGTGGGTCGCCGTGAATCCTGACGCGCGCAAACATGTTCGGCTTCAGCGTCTCGGACAGATTGCTCAGGCGAATTCGTACTTTCAGCGTACGGGTCATCGCGTCGACTTCCGGGTAAACGTAGTCGACAACACCATCCCATTCCTTGCCGGGTAAGTAATCGAGCTCGACCTTGGCCGTCTGACCCGGTGCAACCCAGGTCGCCTGCCGCTCCAGTACATCCGCCAGCAACCAGATCTTGTCGAGTTTTGCCACGGACATGATTTCCGTCGCCGGCGTAACGTAACTTCCCTCCCGCACTCCAAGATAAGCAACCACGCCGTCGGCTTCGGCCGTCACTGGAACGTTTTGCCGCACACGCAACTCTTTTTCCAGCCTTGTTATCTCGCCTTGACTGATACCGAGTGCGTTTAGACGTTGAATCGAAGCATCGACGAGACTTAAGTTTCCGCTGCGCTTGGCCGACAAGAATTCCTGTTGCGCATTCACGAGTGTCGGCGAATAGAACTCAAACAACAGCTGGCCTTTTTTCACACGTTCGCCGCTGGCTCGCGTCACAAGCGTCTCAATCCATCCGTCAACTCGCGGGTGAATATGCTCGACGGTATCGGCATCGTAGGTGACGAAACCGACCGTCTCGATCGTCCTCGCGATCGGACTCCGCGTGGCTGTTGCCGTTCGGATTCCCAGGTTGACCGCAATCCTCGGATCGATGCTTACGACTCCCGGGTTGGCACTGTCTTCGCCGGTATACACCGGCACGAGGTCCATACCCATCGGCGATTTGCCCGGTTCGTCACGACGATAGTTCGGATCCATCGGCGCGACCCAGTACAGGATCTCACGGGCACTATTGTCATTCGCCGATGTATCGCCGGTCGGGCTGTCGTCCATGTTGCGGCCGATGAATACGCCGGCAACGAGCGCCAAACCAAAACATGCAGCAATTATCAGAAGCTTCTTCATCGTGAAATCCCCCCGAGACTGGCAAGTACTGCATAGCTTTGCGCACGCTCGACCGTCAGTCGTACACGGTCGATGCGCGCATTGAGATCATCGATATGAGCACGCATCACATCGGCAAAATCGCCACGATCGCTCCGGTACGCGAGCAGTGAGGCTTCCGCATTGCTCCGCGTCTGCGCGAGTATGCGACTGTCGTACAACTCAAGGCGTCGACCGAGGTCGGACCAGTGCGCATACTCCGAGGCCAGTTTGCCGTGAAGCGAGCGATACATACGCTCGCGTTCCGAACTGGCGGCACTGCGTTCACTCAGTGCGGCCGACAGCGCGCTGTCGACGGAGCGTTTTCGAACGAAGGGCAAATCGACGGTGACGCCAACACTGATAAAGTCCGACCGAGGCAATCCCGACGGCAGGTCGCCATCACGGTAGCTGTAAGCAAGGTCGAGCGCCCAACGGGGCTTCGATCTTTCCTTCGCCAGCTCAACACCGGCACCGCGAGCGTCGACGAGAGCGTCTGCCGCTCGCAATGAGGGATGCTGCGATAGCGATTGCTGCATCTCATCAAGCAGTGGCAGCTGCTCCCATGCCGGAAGCACATCCGCGATCGGTCGCTGGGCCTCTGTTCCAATCCATTCTGCCAACGATGCTCGAGCGCGTGCGCGTTGTCGCTCGATTTCAATGATGCGATCGTCAAGCCGACTCAGTTCCAGGTCCGCACGCAGAACATCCTGTTGACTCTTTCGACCGACCGCATAGAGCGACCGGGTGGCGCTCGCCAGGTCGTCGAACAGCGGCCGGGACTCAGTGACCAGTCGATGGGCCGTTTGCCAGTAGTAGACATCGAGCCAGGCGTTGCGTGTTGCCGCCAGCACATAACGACGGCGTGCTTCGCCGTTTTCGCTCATTTCACTTGAGAGCAGTTCAAACTGACGGGCGCCGATAACCCGCGACCGGCCGGCGGGAAACGCCTGCCGCAGTCCAATCGCTGCCTGGGTCATGCTCTCGGTACTGAAGCCACCCGACTGAATCGGGAAATTGTTGACGCCGACGCGAAGCGACGGCTCCGGCAACTCGCCGGCAATGACGGCCTATTCTTGCAGTGACGCAGCCCTGGCCTGCAATGCCTTGTGACCCGGCTCGTCGTTGAGCGCGAGGTCCTCAGCCGCCGCCAGTGTCAGTGGAATGTGTTGCTGCGCCATTGCCGGCAGCGCCACGCAACCGGCGACAACGAACAGGCATGCGCGTCGGAAAAACTTGTACTCGGGCAATCGCCCGAAGAGGGAATACATTGTGAAAACTCCTGCTTGAAAACCAAAAAGTCGGGCTTACAGCGGGGCGTTTTCTAATCCAGGTAGACGCAGTTCAATATGTGCAGCGGAGGGAAGCTGACCTGGACATCAGGCGGCCTCAAATCGTCAATGGGAACAGGATGGGCCTGCAGCGTTGGCCACGATGGCAAGCTTGATACGAGGAACTGGACGTCTTTCTGAAGCTTGTCAGAACCGCCTCGAGTCTCCAACGCAACACCGCCAACCGAGCAGCAATCCGACTGCATCGAAAAACAGTCCGCCTGTGCCGCCGGTTGATGATGGTCCGCATCGACCATCACATGGCCAGACTTTGGCGGGCAATGCCCGCTATCGGAAACCGCCTCGAGCGCCATCGTGCAGGGCATTGCTGCGAGATTCAGCGAAAACAGAACGAGCACAGCGAGCAAGCGGCGAGAAACCGTTGTCGAGCGGGCTGACAGCGTGCGCAAGTTCATAGACTACCTATTTAGTCTTTTAAGCCGCGGTGCGCAAGGAATTCCTTCACGATTTGGGCCCAATATGAGCTTCGCCGCGTGCCGCGGCCAGCGCCACTTGCTTGCGGCGCTCCTCCAGTCGCGCCTTGCGATCCTCGTCACTCTCGTTGATGCATTTCGGACAGGACACCCCCTCGCGATAGTCCGTCGACTTGAGGTCGGCGCTGCTCAGCGGCCGGCGGCAGGCATGGCACTGAACATATCCCCCTTCGGCGAGGTCCCGGTCAACGGCGACGCGTGTATCGAAGACAAAGCACTCGCCGCGCCAACGGTTATCCTTCTCCTCGACCTCGCTCAGGTAATTCAGGATCCCGCCCTGCAAGTGGTAAACCTCGTGAAAGCCGAGTTCCATCATCAACGCGGTTGCCTTTTCGCAGCGAATCCCGCCGGTGCAAAACATCGCCAGCGGACGGTCTGTTGACTGGGCGGCCAGTTCCTTTGCAAATTCGGGGAATTCGCGGAAGCTATCGTTGCCGGGGTCGACTGCGCCCGGAAACGTCCCGACCTCGATCTCGTAGTGATTGCGCGTGTCAATGACGAGTACGTCAGGATTTGCTATCAGCTCATTCCAGCGTTTTACATCAACATGCTCACCGGTTCGGCGGTGCGGCAACAAGTCGGGACGACCCAGCGTGACAATCTCGCTCTTGACCTTGACTCGCATCTTGCGGAACGGGGCATCGTCCGAATCCGTCCAGCGCGCATCCAGCGCTTCGTGGATGTCCAGGCGACGACGAATCCAGTCCATCACTTCGCGGATGGATTTCTCGCGCCCGGCCAGTGTGCCGTTGAATCCCTCATGCGCGACCAGCACCGTGCCCAGCAGCTGCTGCTCATCGCACAATTGCTTGAGCTCATCGCGAAATGCCTGCGGGTCCTGTAAATCCAGGAAACGGTATAGAGAAACGACTTTCATTGTTCTGTAACGGTCAGTGACAGGATGCTGTGGCGAATTTCCTCGCCCAACACCAGCCGCGCGTCGATACCGATGTTGGTGAGGTCATCATCAAATTCGATCAGGTTGTCGGAGTTCTTGCGCAGAACATCAAGACTTTCGAGTGTGCGAATGAAATCATGAAACAAACTCTTGTTAAAAAAGTCCGGTGAATGCAGGCCGTAGATCATGGACAGTCGCTCCGCACTTTGCTGACACATCGTCTCCAGACGTTGTCGTGACAGCACACCGGAGCCATTCCGAATCAGGATCGCTATTACCAGGTAGAAGCGCTGCAACATCGGCACCATGGACTGGCCAAGCATTAACAACTGAAAGGCCTTCTCGGAACCAGCGGGCGGGCGAACCAGTGACTTCTTGTCGGCAGTGCAGGTCAACAACTCCAGTTCGACCAGGGCCTTTATTGCTTCCGTCGTCACATCGTCGATGTCGTCAAAATCCCACTTCATGCACAACTCTTTTTTCATGAACGGGTATATCAGTCGGATCAATCGCTGCAATTCGGTATGTTCGAGTTGTCGCCCCTGAATGAAACAGCAGGCGACAGACGCCGGCACTGCCAGCAGGTGCAGAATATTGTTTCGAAAGTAGGTCATCAGGACGGCGTTGTGCTCCGTCATGTGAATAACCTCGCCCATCGGGTGGCTAGAGCGACTGATAACCTCAAGTTGTTCGCCATGCGCAATGATTTCGTCAGCGCTGGCCTCAGGCATTGTGACCAGTTCCGAGTATCGGAATCGCTTCAAAACCTTAAGGCTGAGTTCCAGTTGGCGGCGCAGCTCGCCAAGGCCAATCGTCTGCTTCGGCGTCGCCAGCAAGACGTAAGCGAGCAAGCTGATCGGAGTAACCGCGGCGGCCGAGTTGATGCCCTGCATGATCTCGGCACCAAGTTCGTCAACGACATCGCCCAGCCAGGGCGGCCGCTCGCCATTGCTCGACTCGTAATCCCGCCAGGCCGGGTGCATCCGATCCAGCATTGGCGCTAACTCAATCGGCTCCGCAATATTCACGTACACCTTGCCGAAATGATCGCGCAGCGACTTGATGGACCTGATCAGACCGCCAATCGACTCCTTCTGTTTTTCCGCTCCGGCAAGCTCGCTGATGAACGCATCGCCTTCGATGAGTTTTTCGTAGCCGAAGTAAACCGGCACGAAGACAATCGGTCGCTGCGGATTCTTGACGTAGGAGTTGACGGTCATGACGAGCATGCCGCCCTTCGGCGTCAGCAACCGGCCAGTTCTACTGCGGCCACCCTCGATGAAGTATTCCATCGAGTGACCTTTGACCAGCACCTCGTGAATATAGGCATCAAAAACCGCGGCGTACAGCCGGTTGCCCTTGAAGCTTCGGCGCAGGAAAAATGCGCCGCCACGCCGCAATATGCCGCCGACAATTGGCATGTTCAGGTTAATTCCAGCGGCAACATGCGGCAGGTGCAATCCGGATACATAGGTTACATAGCCGAGTAACAGGTAGTCGATATGGCTGCGATGACAGGGTACGTAGACGACTTCCTTGTCCTCGGCGACCTGATGCAGGCGGTCCATGTGGTTCAATTCCACACCATCGTATATTCGATTCCAGAGCCAGCGCAGGACGCGAACCAGCACACGGATTGTCGGATAGGAAATATCTGCGGCGATTTCGAGTGCGTATTTTTCCGCCTTGCGTCGTGCCAGCTCCTGCTTGCGAATGTCATCGCCGGCCTCGGCGTCGATGAACTGGCGGACAGATGGCGCGCGAAGCACCTGTTTGACGAGAGTGCGACGATGCGACAGGTCAGGCCCGACAGTTGCTGTTCGGCGCTGCCGAAAATGCACGCGCAGGATGCGGGAAACCTTGCGCACGGCAACCGACGACTCAATGCCGTCGGTGCAAATTGATCGAATCGGCAAGGCTTCGCTGAAACGCAACAACGTGTCGCGTCCGTGCAGGAGCGTGGCGAAAAACTTTCGGGTGCGCCCGATGACATCCCAGTTTTCCGAAAACAGTATCTTGAAGAATGACCGTTCTTTCTCGGGGGAACGGCCCCAGTAAATGGCTACCGGGACCAGCAGCAACTCCTGCTCACAATTCTCAGCACCGACAATCAGGCGCTTTAGACGCTCTGAACTCTTGGTGCTCGGACGACGCGTCCAGAATCCCTGGAGCCGGCGCATGACAACGAAACGATTGGATTCGCGAACGCCGCAGAATTCAAATGACTCGGTCGGCGACGGCAGGCCATGCGTTGCACAGGCTTTCTCAAGCGCGAGCACATCGGCGAGACCACCGGTCTCAAGTACGTAGCAAACGGCTGCGTCGGTATCGCCGATGAGCTCGGCGGGCACCTCCGGCTGAATCGCAGGGCGTGCCCAGATCGAGAACACCTTGCCTGCCGACCAGTAGAGGGGCCGAAATATGAGACCTGCGATGTTCATGGCGAACAAGTCTACCCAAAAGATTGTCACAGCAGACCGTTGACTTTTCACTTTTTTCGGCGGCCAGAAACGAAAAAACGGTGGCAGTCACTGACTGCCACCGTCTTCGTGTTGCTGTAAGTCGCCGCGCTTAGTCGCTTGCGTCTTCGATTGCCTTATCGGCTTCTTCAGCCTTCTTCTTCAGCATGTCGCCAACTTCTTCGGCCTTGTCCATTGCGTCATGCGCCATGTCTTCGGCTTTGTCTTTGCCCTCATCAAGCATATCGCCAGCTTTGTCTTTGCCCTCTTCAAGCATGTCGCCAGCTTCGTCCATCGCATCATCCGCCGAATCCATGGCGTCGTCGGCTACGTCTTTCGTCGCGTCCATCGCATCATGGGCAGCGTCTTTCGCCGAATCCATTGCGGATTCCGCCTTGTCGCCGGCATCATTGCCACCACAGGCGAACAGGGCAAGACTCGCGATCAAAATCAATAATTGTTTCATTGTTACTATTCCCCTCGTTTTTTTAACTAGTAATGTTCTTAATGAATTGCGCCAGATATTCGTTGATCTCGCCTATGTTCTGCGTCAATCGATGATCGCCATCGACCAGGTGCAGTGTTGCAGAGCACGCCCGGGCGAATCGAATACTGCTTTCAACGGGCACAATATCATCATGCCAGCCGTGCACAATGCAAATCGGCATGGATGGCGGGGACGGCGTGAGTTCCTCGAAACCCTCCATATAATAGGCTGGCGCCAGAACGAACAGGCCCACAGCCCCCAATGACTCCGCTGCCGCGGTAGCGACATGTCCGCCCATACTGGACCCTACGAGGATCAGTTTTTCCGAAATATCCGCGCATTCTCGTCGCAGTTTGTCGACGCGTGCCGTCGGGTCGGCGATGCCCTGGTAGTCAATACTGTCTGCCTTGCACCCCAATTCCCGTACGCGCTCGGCCATCGCGCGAATCTTGGTACCCCAGGGCCCGCTCTCCTGCCCGTGTGAAAAAACGACCATAGTCATACGAGTATTCCATCCCCTGTGTCACAAAGTTCTTCAATGTGCCGCGCCAGCATCCAGTCCCTGTCCTGACCCCACAATACCAGGTCACCCAGACGCACTGTCGGTACACCCCAGGAACCGTCGCGCATCATGGATTCGCGATTGCCCTCGATTGTTGCTCGCCAGTCGTCGCCTTGCATCGCCTTCTTCACGTCCGGCCAGAACAGGCCACAGCGGTGCGTGACCTGTCGCATGCCTTTGTCTGACGACACATCAACGGCTTCCGACCATATCGCCCTGCCCGCGTGCAAAACAAATTCACGTCCACGCTTCTCGGACTCCGCATAGAGAAAAACAGCAAGACAACGCTCGGCTCCTCTGCCGACGGGATCGGCAATTTTGCCAAACGGTATGCCTCGTCGCCGCGCCTCGCGATTTGCATCCTTGACGATATACAGCAACTTGGGGCCAGGCACTGCCATGCCTCGCATTACCATTGGCAATACCGGGCGAATCCTTACGTCGATCCCGTAGGCGTCTGCGATTTCAAACGTACTGTGCAATGCAAGGTAGGAGTACGGACTGCGAAACGAATGAAAGTATTCGATCGACGGCAAGGATTTTGCCGCTGTGGGCGGCCTGACTGGCAGGGAAATCCGCGTCGATTGTCGTATCGACTGCAAATGGAGATCCGGCGACCGGCTTTTCGATATCCCCAGCGCATCGAGGCGATCGGTTAAATAATGCAGGCGATCCACACCCCAGTACCACTCGCCCGCATAGTGCAGCATCGCGCTGTTGTAGTGTCCCAGGCGGCTTTGCAAATCCTGCGAAACCTCGATAAGCGCATTGGCCGCACCGCGCCGCGGTGCCGACTTACTGATTTGCGCCGCCGCCAATGTGTCACCCCGCCAATAAATTTCCAGTGCTTCGAAGAGCTCACCGCTAAACGCATCGCTGCCTGCGCTCGCTGCGACCGCATCGGACAGGCCGGCTCGAAATTCGGTCGGAGGCAAATCGGCTTTGTCCAGAAACGGAATGCCGAATTCGAGCGCCAGACGTCGGCAGTCGGCGATTGCGTATTCGACCAGCATATCGGGAGCTGGCTGGTAGCCGTCGACAATTGCTTTCGTCAAATGCACGCGCATCTCGATTGCATAGTGTTCCGCGAGACGCGGCAGATAATGCGACAGGATGTAGGAATAGGGATCGTCGATTTGCAGAAAGACTGATACAACGTGGCCGTCTTTACTAAACCGGCATCGTGTCTCACCCAGCCAGCGCATGGCACCGACGACCCGTCGATCCAGCATCAGGCGCAGCACTTGCGATCGCAGTTTTCGCTGCAGGCTCACGCTTCATCCCACATCGAACTCGGCTTCCAGAGCAACTCGTCGAGCGCCGGTTCCCAGCGATACTTGTCCATGTTGACCTTGCCATTGATCATCGGCACACCCTCGTCGGCGAGGCGATCACGCTGCATTCTAAAATGCCTGCTACCGGGATCGAAAGCGCTTTTGCCCGACGAGGTCAGCACGCGATGCCAGGGTAGTTCCATGCCTCCCGGCGCATGCCGAAGGGCAAAGCCTACCTGTCGCGCGCCGCGCGGAATGCCGGCTATCTCGGCAATCTGTCCGTAGTTTGCGACCGCGCCTTGTGGGATTTCCAGGATAGTCTCCCATATGCGCCGCATTCTGGTCTCTCTGTCCATTGTCTCTAGGACATCCGCAGGCGCGCCTGGATCTCGCGCTTGGCGTCGCGAAGTACCGTGTCACGATCCAGCGAGTCGAGTATCTGCTTGACCACGTACTTCGGCCCGCCATCGCCCCAGGACTTGCCCTTCGCAAGATACTTCGCCGCTGCCTGACCGACGAGATAGGTGCTGTAATAGGCAATCGAGCCTTGTGCACCCGCTGTCAGAATCGTCGACAACCCGACCGTGCCGACTTTTAATGCGCTTGAAACGAAATGCAGTGCCCAGACTGTGCCCATCAGCGCGGCGGACTCCGCCATGATGACCTTGACGATCGAACCGGCTTCGGTTTTGTTCAAAGGCAGATCGTAAACTTTCGACAGGTGCACGACCATTCCGACATCGATAAAGGCGGCTGCAAACAAGTCGGCAACCGGAATCGGATTGAACGCAACAGCGATGCCTTTCGAAATGCAGTAAGTGCGCACCAGCCGTTCACCGAGCTCGCGCCTCGCGGCGAGAATGCGACGGCCGACCTGATCCGACAGGTCGGATGCGAACAGGCTCGCATTGAGCGCGGCGAGTGTCTTGCCTTCTGCTTCCAGGATTTCCCAGAGTTTTAGCCGAAGCGCCCCGATATCCGGGTCGCGCGCGCGGCTCGTCTCACGTTCATTACCGGCAGCATCGACATCGATCACGACCTGTGGTCGAGGTTGAGCCGCCGCGGCGATGATGTGCTCGGGATCGATGATGCCGTCTGTTTTCGTCCGCAAGGATGTCAACAGCGCGTCGCACTCCTCGCTTGTGTAAAGGTCCGACTTGTTCAATACCAGCAGTATCGGGCGTCCCTGCGCCATAGCGACCTTCAGTGCGTCGAGCTCCGTATCGGTGATGTCGCTGTCGACAACGAACATGACCAGGTCGGAGCGACCGGCAACTTCTTTCGCCAGTGCCTCGCGATCTTCACCGCCTGCTTCATCGAGTCCGGGCGTATCGATCAGGTAAACACCGCCCGCCTCGGTTTCGTCCCACGACTGCATGGACGAGAACCTGGTTTCTCCGTGCAGCGGGCTGACCGAAAACCGGGGTTCGCCGATCAGTGCGTTGAGCAGTGAGGATTTTCCAGTGCTGACCCTGCCGAAAGCGGAAATATGCAAATGCCCGTGTTCGATCTTGTCGAGCATTGCCTGCACGGCCGCGTAATCGTGCGCTAGCGATTCTCTAACGCCGTCAGGAAGTCGCTGGTCATTGATGAGATCGCGCAGGCTCTCGCGCGCGAGACTCAGGTGCCCCGCACCTTCGTCGCCGGGTTCCTCAGCTGGCTTTTTCTTCCAGCGCCATCTTGGCAACACGGCGAACGCCCGCTTCCAAATGCTCACTGATACCTTCCTCGAATTCTTTGGCGGCTGTTTCGGGAACCAGTTCACCGTGGCGCGACAGGGTCAGCACCAGGCTGCGCCCGAGTGCATCGAATATCAGTCCGTACGCGACCGCATGCGCCAGACCGCCGGCGACGGTACCCAGCCCCGGAAAAGCTTTCAGGCCGTTGCCTGCGACGGCCATCGACAGCGGCAATACTTTGCCCGCCCGGCTTTGCCCCAGCGACAAAAACTCCTCGATGTCGAGATCGCGCGGGGCAGCACCATACAGCTCGCAGAGCTCGCGAGTCATTGTCGTGCCAATGTAGCCCTGGACAAGGATATCCGTGCCCGGGCTGACCGCCGCCATCGCACCAATGACGGCCTTGCGCGTCGAACTGCGAATAATCTGCTCCGAGCGCTGGGCGCGATACTGGCTTTCGGCAGCCCGCAGCTTGTCCGCCGCAATCTGAAATACCGCGCGCTCCCGTCGACTATCCAGCGGCGCCGATTCATCGCTGAGCATGCGATTGATCGCGACGACCAGCACTCCGATATCAGCATCCCGGCTGACGCTGACTCGTCCCTCACTGCCATCGGCTTGCCGCCTGATGACCTCGGATTCTCCTCCCGCGGTCACCGCGACAATATGATCGCGCTGTATTTCGGCGCCGAGATCCTCGATGCGTTTCAACAGCTTTTGCAGCAGCATCGCACGTTCATCATTGCTGTAGCGATCCGCCTTGTTCAACACGAGGATGATCGGCTTGTCGAACGCCAGCAGGTTCCTGATCGCATTCAGCTCGGCGCGCGAGAGGTCGCTGTCGCAGACGAACACGACCAGGTGCGATCGCTTCGCCTCTTCAGCCGCAATTTCATCCAGGCCCTGTTCGTGGCCGCCGGTTCCCGGCACGTCCGTAAGCAGGATTTCATGCCCGGCCTTGTTTCGCCACCGGTAGTGCCGTACGGCCGCGGTGGATCCGCCAACGGCATCGATCAGGACGTCGGCAGACGGCACCAGCGCCTTAATCAACGAACTTTTGCCGGTACTGATCTCGCCAAAAAAACACAGGTGAATTGCGCCACTCGCCTGCCGCGCAGCCAGTTGCTGCAATTCCGCCTGTGCGGCGCTCGTATCAACGCCTGCCGCATCGGCCAGCCGCAGGCGCTCCTTGATATCGGCTTTTGATAGCGGTTTATCAGATTTTGCCGTCGCGACCTTTTTCTTTACGACCAGGCGAATAATGAGCCAAATTGCGGCGAACGCCAGCAAGGCCATGACGCCGATGTAAATATAGAGAATAAACGGCGGGCCCGCCCGCAGGCGGTCCCACACGTTCAATGCGGATTCACTGATAAACAGCAGCGCAGCAATCGCAACGACAAACACGAGCGCCACAACAACGGCAATCGAAATCCGTACAAAGCGATCAAGCGTCATAAACAATTAAGGTGGCAGTCACCGTATCTCAATGTTGCAATTAAGGTGACTGCCACCGTATCTGCAATTGCGGTGACTGTCACCGTAACTTTAGATTTGCGTGGCTATCCAGCGGTCGATTTTGGCTTCCAGCATCGACAGGGGCATGGCGCCGTCTTTCAGGACTTCGGTGTGGAAATCCTTGACGTTGAACTTGTCGCCCAGGGCCGCTTCCGCCTTGTCGCGTATGGCACGAATCTTCAGCTGCCCCACCTTGTAGGCCAGCGCCTGGCCGGGGATCGCCATAAAACGTTCCGCTTCGGCAACTGCACGTGCTTCGGCCACGGCCGAATTCGCGTACATGTAGTCGAGTACGTCCTGCCGCGACCACTGCTTGGCGTGCAGGCCGGTGTCGACAACCAGCCGGATAGAGCGCCACAACTCGGCATTGAGACCGCCGAAGTACTGGTAGGGATCTGTGTAAACACCGAGTTCCTTGCCGAGCGACTCAGCGTACAGGCCCCAGCCTTCAGAGTATGCCGTGAACCCGCCGAATCGGCGGAATCCCGGCAGATCCTCATTCTCGCGCTGAATCATGATCTGGAAGTGATGACCCGGGATCGCTTCGTGCAGGAATAAGGACTCCATTGCCCACTTGCCACGCGCCTTGATGTCATAGGCATTGGCGTAGAAGATGCCCGGTCGCGAACCGTCCGGCGTACCGGCCTGATACGACCCGCCTGCGGCCGATGCCTCGCGGAAAGGCTCAACGCGGCGCACCTCAAATGCCGTCTTCGGCATCACGTCGAACAAATTCTTCGACAACTCCGTGATGTGATCCGCCATATCGCGGTAGCCCTGGATGAGTTCTTCCGCTTCGTCGTAAAAGAACTGCTCGTCGGTATTGACGAATTCGAAGAATTCCTTGAGATCACCCTCAAATCCGACGTCTTTCATCACACCGCGCATTTCTTCATGGATACGCGCAACTTCATCCAGTCCGATCTGGTGAATCTCGTCCGGTGTCATGTCGGTGGTGGTACGAATACGAACCATGTAGGCATACCAGTCGTCGCCGTTCGGTTGTGCATACAAACCCACGGTTTCGCGGGCCGCAGCAATATACTCATCGCCGAGGAAATTACTGATGCGCTGATAGGCGGGAACGATCGTATTCATGATCTTGTCTTCGTAGGCCGCGGTCAGTCGCTCACGATCTTCGTCACTGAAGTCTTCCGGCATATTTTCGATCGGGCCCCAAAAGTTGCTGTCTTCAGCCTTGTCGACCACGTGCGCGTCAACTTGCGGCAACAGCTTTTCCATCAGGATGCGCGGTTGCGTTACACCCTTTTGCATGCCCTCTTTCATGTTCGCGATGATCGTATCGGTAATCTCGGAATAATCGTCGGCACGACTCAGAAAATCGTCGTAGTCCTTGACAGTCTTAAAAGGATGCGCGCTGGTGCCGCTGCCAAGCTGTACGAAGAAATTCGTGATCGAGTAGAACTGATTGATCGGCTGCAGGTGAAATGGAAACTGGTTGCCTTCGAGCGACTGTTCGCGATTGATTCGAAACAGGTCGTAGCTGAGCTGATCCTGGTAACCGAGTGCCGAGCGATCGATCTCAAGCAGTCGGTCGAGAAACTCCTTGTCCATCGCCTCGGCCGCAGCGCGATATTCAGCACTGTTTGAATTTGCCAGGCGGTCGTTGTAGCGGTTGTCGCCGATAAACGTCGCACTCAGCGGGTTCATCTCAAGGTTGCGCTCAAAATGTTCGTCGAACAACGCGTGCAACGCGGCACTCGCATCGACAACCTCAGTAGTGGCTTCTTCCTTTGACTGGCCGCACGCGGCGACAAGAAGCAGGGCGGCAAACAGAGCCGCAACGTGGTTTTTCATTTGGATACCCCTGATTTGGAATCAGGAGATCATAAACCCAAGGTCACGCTGTGCAAAGTTCGATAAGTTCGGCGCAACAATATCAAGGTCCAGATCCGGTATCCCGAACCATTTTGCCAGTGTTGCCGCGTATTGATCGGCTGAAGTCGAAGGGATCATTCGCCCGCCGCCAACGTCCTCATCGCCACCGATATCCAGCAAGGGATAATTGCCGTACAACTGTCGGCCCGCAACCGCACCCCCGACCACCAGTTGATTGCCGCCCCAGGCGTGGTCAGTACCATCGCCATTCGACGTCAGCGTTCGACCGAAATCGGACTGCGTGAAGGTTGTGACGCCGTCATCCACGCCAAGTTCGACGGTCGCCGCATGGAAAGCCGCGATGGCATCACTGATATCCGCCAGCAGACCGGGCTGGTTGATGTTCTGATCGTCATGCGAATCAAACCCACCGGCAGCGACGAAGAATATCTGCCGTTTCATATCCAGTTGATCCCGCACCGCGATCAACCGAGCGACGGTGCGCAATTGCGTTCCGAGCTGTGACTGCGGAAACGGTGCATTGATGATCGGTGCGGCGTCGATCGCCGCGGTGACTGTGTCGGCGGCGTCGATCGCACGACGTTGAACGTCTGCGAAGCCGCGCTCGTAAACGGTATCGTACTGTGCGTCAACGATGCGCCGAAATGCCTCGCGTTGCTGAAACAGGATATTGTTCGGGTCGAGCGAAAATCCCTCAAATTGCAATGGCCCGCCGGGGCCCATGACATAGGCGACCGTTTCGTCTGCTGATTGCATCAGGTTGGTGCCAAACAACGACGCATTGGTCGCCATCTGCTGCTCCGTGACTCCGCTACGAATCAGGTCGGCCATGCGTCCTGCCCACCCGGTCTTGCTCGGCACATTGCCGCGCAAGCTCGCCCACTGGTCCTGTTGATCGTTGTGCGAGAAAAGCTGCGGTGGCAGCGTCGCCGTGCCATTGAAAAAGGCGTCCTTGGTCGTCGGTTCGATCAACGGACCCACGTTCGTGACGATTGCGGCGCTGCCCGACTCAAAAAGGTTCTGAAAACCGCTCATGGACGGATGCACACCGTAGATTACGCCTCCCTGCCCCGGTGGATTGATTGGCAGCAGGTCGCCTTGCGCAATGGCGAGGTTCTGTCTCGACGCCGCGTACACGCCATACTCGGCATTACTGTTCGGAACGAGCATGTTGAAAGAATCATTGCCACCGAACATGAATACGCAAACCAGTGCCCGGTAATCATCGAATGTGCCACCACTGCCGATTACCTGTGAGTAAGCAAGCCCGGGGGTTGCCGCAAAAACAGCAGCGGCGCCGCTGCTGCGGAGAAAATCACGTCGATTCAATGTTTTCACTGTTTTCTCCTCACCACTAGCGCTGGTAGGCGAATTCGGGTGACGTGACGACAAAATAGATCGCCTCGGCCGCACGAACCGTAGTATCCGTTTCCGGAATCAACGCCAGCATGCCTCCGATCTCATCGCGGAGCGTGTCGGATATTTGTCCGCCCAGCAGTTTTTCGGCAACAAGGTCGATCAGCGCATCGGCATCATCGGCGATCAGCATTTCCTCGGAAAAATCGATGTAAACATCGTCGTCGCCGAGTGACTGATTGGTCTGGTTGAGTCCAAACACCTGGCCAAACATGTAGTTGGTGAACAGCGTATTCTGGTATTCAGTTGCAATACCGAGTTCCGGCGCGACCAGGCCGCTGTCGCGAATTTCACCGGGCGGCGCATAGAACGGACTGAAAAAATTGAAGACCGACGGCGACTGCAACGGTCCCTGTCCAAACAGGATGTAGGACGCGACCAGCGGATAACGACCGCTGTTGGATGTCGCATTGTAGGCGCGAAACAATTGCGTTAAACGCAACAGTGGCTCCTTGAGTTTGCCATCGATATCCATCGCCATGTCCGGACGCGCTTCCGGATCCAGCAATATGGCT
Source organism: uncultured bacterium (assembly GCA_963976365.1). Taxonomy (GTDB): domain Bacteria; phylum Pseudomonadota; class Gammaproteobacteria; order Steroidobacterales; family Woeseiaceae; genus UBA1847. The sequence continues at coordinate 39,663 of CAXBKH010000025.1, forward strand.
TTGACAACCGCGCCCAGATCGCCGCGGATGCCGCTGCCGTTGTTGTTGAATGCGGCAGCGACTCGACTGACGTATCCCGGAGACGGGTTGCTGGTCACAAGGCGCTGGATCAGTCGCGTTGCGATAAAAGGTCCAACGTTCGGGTGTTCGAAAATATTGTCGAGCGCGTCGGACAGATCCTGCTCACCGCTTTGCCCGGCGGGCAGTGTCACACCATTGAGCAGGCGTTTCTCGCCGGTGTCGTGGTAAGCGGGCCAAAGCTGCATCGGTACAACCTGCGTCGCCGGCGTACCGCGCGCCTGTTCGAAACTGGGTGAGTCAGCCCAGGTCCAGCCGGTGTACACATGGGCGAACCCTTCGATAGTGGCCTGGTCGTAGGTCGGAATCGGCTGGCCGAACGCATCGAGTTTTTCAGTGCCGTCAAGATTCAACTCGACCAACCCGATCGAGAACAATTGCATCAATTCCCGCGCGTAATTCTCGTCGGGCCGTATGTTCAAGGCAGGGTTGGGTTTCTCATTGCCGAGCATACTGAGGTAGACGCCCATGGCGGGGTGCAACGTGACCTCTTCCAGCAATGTCCGGTAGCTGCCAAACGCATTGCGCGCCAGAACATCGTAATAGTCCGCCAGGGCGAACGGCGCCTGTGCGAGCGCCCCAAGCTGCGAAACAACCAGGATCTCGGACAGGGCGAACGCGACCCGCTGACGCAGTTGGTCTTCGCCGTTGACTACATTCCGAAACCAGATATCGACCCGGTCTTCCTGCAACTGAAACATGAACTGCGGTGGCGGTACTGATTGCACATGAGGCAACTGCAAGGAGACCGGCTTTTGCATCTGATCGTCAATCCAGCCTTCGAGACCCAATGCGATGACTTGCTGCGTATCGCTTTCAATGGCGCCGAAGCCACCCTGGTTCAGGAGTTGCACCGCTTCGGCTTTGGTGACGGTTACCGGTGGCGGGGGTGGTGGAGGCGTTGTACCGCCGGCATCACTGCCACCGCCGCCACAGCCGGCGAGAGTCAGTAGCAGTGGCACCAGAACTGAGCAAAGTCGATTCATCGTCATATTCTTGCCCTTTCGGTCTCCTGGATCGAGGAACCAGGTCCCCTTATTTTTTCGCCACCACCGACTCGAGATAGTCGATCTGCTCTGTCGTCAGCAGGTTCTTGAGTTTGACGAGCATCGCGACCTGTTTCTTCTTGACCTGGTTCTCGGCCAGAAGTGCCGTTTGTACGTGCGTCATCACTGCCTTGCTGTCGATCGGCGCGCGGTCCAATTCAGCCATAAGCGCTTGATATGCCTCGCGCATATCCCATTCATGCTCGGCAACACCGGTCTGCACCTCGACCACGGCGGCGCGGATCTCGGCGTACTGTTCCTTCGTAAGATTCAATGCCTCCTGTTGCTCCAGGATGACGTTCGGCGCGAACAACTTGCCCCTGAATACGTCTTCCTTCGGGACCTGGGCAAGCGCATTGCCGCTACCCAGAACCAGAATTGCCAGCAGAACGAATGTTGTCTTGCTCATAGTAACGCACCTCCATCGGCTTCCGTTGACTCGAAGAGCCGGGGAATTTCCTGATAAATGTCAAATTCATGTGTCGGTAGCAGGGCGTCGCTTGGCGCCGACCAGCTGGTGCTCGCCGCCAATTCTTCCCTGTCCACATAGATAAAATCGTCATGCCGATCGACGGGCTGCAGATATACGGCGACCAGGGCGATAACCGCCGCTACACCAACGGCGGTAAACTGCATTCGCCGCCGCAACCGAATCCGTCGCTCTGCCGCTCTGAAAAGCGCGGCAAACGGCGGAGCACTGCCAGCGACCTGCGCCTTTCGTAGTGCCCGGGCCAGCATTTCGTCGTCTTTATTCATCGAGCCAATCTCCAACATCATTGAGTTGTACGCGCAGCGCTTTTTTTGCTCGATCGTAGTGCACTCGACCCGTACCATTCGTTACGCCCATGACGATTGACGCCGCTTCAATCGTCATATCACGGCAAAATACGAGTTCTATAATGTCCCGCTGCCGCTGCGGCAGCTTTTGCACCGCCGACCACAGGTCAGAATTCCTTGCGCCTTCTGTCGGTGCCGTCGGCTGTATTGAGTCTGCAGCAAACAGGCTTGCCAGTTTCAGCCGCGAGGCAATTCGACGAAAGCGACTTCTTGCCAGGTTCTGGAGAACTGAAAACACGAACGTCTTCAGCGACGAACGCCCTTCGAATCGCGCTTTGCCCATTAGCAGTTCAACGTAAGTTTGTTGCACCAGATCCTCCGCTACCGATTGGTCGTAATCACTGCGGGAAAGCGCCCACGCAAATAATTCTTCGTGAAGGGCTTCGAGTGCCGATCGAGAAATATTTGGATTATTGTCCAGGACATCGCTACCACTCATGCCGCCTCCCGATTTGTTGGTGGCATAAGGGGGATGCTCATATGACAGCTTTGGATGCTAAATCAGGCGTTCGAGCTTCTTATGGTAAGTCCGAACGCCGTACTACCGACGCGAAAACCCGAGGCCGTCTGATGCAGCGTGAGCGAAATCGGCTCATCGCTGGCCGCCGGATGGAACACCAGCAGAATCGTGACGCCATGCTCCTTGCTATCCAGGCGATGGCTGACACCGGCGTCGCACTGCACAATGAAATTCCCGTCTGCGAAGGCGCCGAGATCATGCAGACAATGAAAGTAACCCAGGACCTGCGCCTGCAGTCGTTCTGCGAGCGTGTCGTCTTCAGGCTCGAAGACCGCCCATCGCGTCGCGCGCGCGATGGAGTTAATAAGCTGCAGGCAGAAGCGCCGCACCGGGAGACGTGCGTACGTAGCATAAGCCTCACTGCCACGCCCCATCGTTACCGAGCCAAGCACCCGCGCCTTACCGATCGACGCACGGCAAATTGAATTGAGACCCGCGCGCGTCAACAATCTCGTGTCGTCGTCGGACAGCTCCACTGCAGGACGTAACTGGCGTTGCAAATCCATGCCATGTTGATCCAGCACCTGCCAGGACCCGAAGGTGCGGTCCTGCTTGCACAACAGCCCGGCGATGGCACCGCCTGCCGGCCGGGCGATGCCGTCATCGTTTCCCTGCACTATGATGCGCGGAAAATAGCCGAGCAGATTCGGGCTGGCATAGCCGAGATCACGCACGCCGGCGACCGCTTCTTCGGCGCTCTCCCATTGGGGCATCGGATCGACGATCAACATTGCGCCTCGCTGCCGGCAATACATTTCCGCGGCGAGAATCGCCGCAGGGCCGACGTCCCTGCCCTTCCCCGGTGGCGGCAGGTAAAGCAGGTCGAAATGTTCTATTTGCTCGAGTGCGAAAAGCCCACTGCGCGCGCGCCGCGACCCGACCAGGTCATAGTTCGACAATTCCGTACCGTCCGTGCCCGCTTGCGCATGATCGACGTAGGTCGATTCGTAGGAACGTCCGGAACGGGTCGTACGTTCCGGACGATGCGTCGGTAACGGTGATTCCACCCGCGCAATGTCCGAGGTCAGCAATTCGGCTGCAACAAATTTCGCTGCATCATCCTTCCAGGACAAGCCTTTGTAAAACTCCTGATCGATAACCAGGCCGGTTCCGGGATTGATGCGCTGCAGCGTCAGGTTGAAATGATCATCGTCATCGATACCATCGTAGTCGACCGCAGCGCGGATAAATTCGGTCGAGCCCGGTTCGATTGCCCGTAACACCAGTGCCGAGCCGCTGGCCGGCAAACAGAGCATTGCACCGCGCGCATTGTTGGCGACACGTACGACGAACAATCGCATACCGCCGTGTTCGAAGAACTGCCTGGCAGCGGGCCCAAGACTGGAATGCGCCCAGACATCGCCGAAGCGGCGGCGAAACTCGCCAAAGTTGGTGACCAGTACAGGCGTATTCAGGGGACCACGAAGCGCACGGCCAACGAAAGCGGCCGTGGTTTCTGGACACACATCGATGGGTTGATCCATCGCTGCGATTTCGGTGACCGTGATACCGTGGTCAACTGCATCTGACAAACTTGTCTCCGAACTCGGTCAGATTAGCGTGTCCGTATTCTAAACACTCGCGCTCACCTATGCACTTGGTTAATCTCTCCGACCATGAGCGACTTCCTCCGGAAAGCGTATCCCAGGCTTGCAGACAGGCTGCCAAAGCTGTCAATCGCGACGTTGCCGACGCCGGTTTCCCATCACGAAATCGCAACTCAGACAGGGATTCGCCGCGTTATGGTGAAACATGACGACCTCAGCAGTGATGTTTACGGCGGCAACAAGATTCGCAAACTGGAATACATTTTTCGGCGCGCCAAAGACCGTGGCGCCAAACGCGTGGCCACTTTCGGTGCCGTCGGTTCCAATCACGCGCTCGCCACGGCGATTCACGCGAAGCGCTTGGGATTCGAGTGCAGCTGTTTTCTCGCTCACCAGGTCCGAACACCGCGCATTCGGCAAACGCTCGACATGCACCTTGAACTTGGGACCGAGTTGATCAAGTGGGGCGGTGCTGTCGATCAGCTCGAACTGTATCGACGCAAACTTCAGGGCCGCAAAACCTGGGTTATTCCGCTAGGCGGAACCTGCTGGTTCGGTGCGGTGGGCTTCGTGAACGCAGGACTGGAGCTCGCAGCGCAAATTGCGGACGGTGAGCTGGATCCGCCGAATCGCATCTACATGGCCAATGGCACCATGGGCAGCGTCGCAGGACTTGCGGTCGGTCTGGATCTTGCCGGCATTGATGCCGAGATCCAGGCGGTACGGGTAGCCGACAATCGATTTTCCCGCCGCGAAGTACTGCAGAGGCTCATCCGAAAAACGGCCGTGCTGCTCAATACGCTGGATTCGTCGATTCCCTGCAACGCCGGCACGAAGACCCCGATCATTTGGCGAAGCGACTTTTTTGCCGGTGCTTACGCCGCGGTCGATGACATCACGGAACGTGCCGTCGACATTGCCGCTCGCGAACTGAATCTGCGTCTTGAGACGACTTACACCGGCAAGGCAATGGCGGCATTGCTCCACGATCTCGACAGCAGCGACAGTGACGCGCGCTACCTCTTCTGGAACACTTATAACTCCCGGCCCCTGCCAACCTTCGACAGGGACCCTCCGCGGCGCGACCAGCTACCGAAACAATTCGCACGTTATTACGACTAGCGACGACTAGCGACAGGTTTACTGCGGCGACGAAGCAGCAGCGTCTGCCTCAATCTCGGCCTCAATGGCTTGCATCATTTCCCGAACTTCCGAAAGCGTCGGTTCGTTCGGGTCCGGCTCGACGATATTGTGTACGACGCGCGCACGTGCCAGCACTTCTGTGGCGTCATATTCGACAATGCTGGTCGGCACCCCGTTCGGCGTTTGTGCCAATGCAGTTACGTGGTCACGAAGATGCACATTCAAAGCTTGTCCGTTGCGGCTGCTGTGTGCGTCAAGCATGCGTTGCAATCGCTCAACCGCCGGGACGTCATCATCTTCGAGCGGCGGATGCGCTTCAAAGTACAGTCGTCCGTTTAGTCGGCCCATCTGATACGGCTCATTGATGATGGTCACAACTTCGCCGATATCGACCAGCGTATAGAGAAACTCAATGTTCTCGGGATACAGGCGCACGCAGCCATGGCTGACACGCATACCGACACCGTAAGGCTGATTGGTACCGTGGATCAGGTAGCCGGGCATGTTGAGCTTCAGTACGCGCGTCCCCAGCGGGTTGTCCGGGCCAGGTGGAACAATTGAGGGGAGTGGGTCGCCAGCCTCCGCATGTTCCTGGCGCACCGACGCCGGGACCCACCAGGTCGGGTTTTTTGCTTTCGCGACGACCGTTGTTTCGCCCAAAGGTGTTTCCCAGCCAACACGTCCGATACCGATCGGATAGGTCAAAACCGTCGGCAGTTCCCCATCGGCAACGTTTGGATAATAAAAAAGGCGCTTGGTCGCGATGTTAAGGATCACGCCACGCCTTGGCACATCCGGCAAGACGAATTGTGTTGGCAACAGGACCGCCGTGCCGTCACCCGGCAGCCAGGGATCAATGCCCGGGTTTGCGGCCAGGAGTTCGTCATAGCCAAGTCCGTAAGTACGTGCGAGATCTGAAAAGGTGTCGTCCGGCCCGGTGAATACAATCTGTGGTTCGCCGACCAGCGTTTGCTCGTCGGATTCCAGCACGAAGGTATTCGCGTCGATCGGGTCTACGATGGGTCGGTCTTCGAACGCGACGACATCCGCGCTTGGCTTTTTCTTGAGTCCTGCCATGAAACCATCGAGCGTTTCGCAACCGCCAATGGCCAACAGCACGGCGAGCAGCGCGGTTCGGGTCAGGAATTGTCTGGAGTGCAGCAAGCGATCGATCCGTGTGGCAATGCGCTTATTCTAGCAGCGTATTCGGTCGGCTGATTTTGAGTTTCAAGGGCCAGGAAACCCGGCGTCTGCTGGCGCCCCACGCTTCATGCAGCGATGCCTCGATCTCGGCAACGGGGTCGCTGCCGTGTGCCGCTTCGTAGTGCTTCACAGCCGACCAGGTGCGCAGGTAGCCCAGCATGTCTGCAGCCGTCCAGTCGAGGCTCATATCAAAGCTCGGCGCGGCAATGGGCATTCCGGGCAACTCAACGCCTGCATAGCCCTGTTCGATCATCGCCCGTTCGGGCGGCCAGAAATCGCCGACAATGCCACTGTAAAGCCTGTCGATAACGGCGTCACACTCTTCACTGACCTCGCAGACTCCGTAACACCAAAGTGCCAGGACGCCTTTCGGGCGCAGCACGCGTTTCGCTTCGCGAAAGAACGCGGCTGCGTCGAACCAGTGAAAGGCCTGACCGACCGTTACCAGTTCGACGGAACCAGAATCCAGTCCAGACCGCTCTGCTGTCGCGACTCGATAGCTGACACCGGGGTGCGCCGCTGCCTGTGCGATTTGCGCTTCGCTTGCGTCGCTTGCGATAACCTGGCCAAAGTGCTCGGCAAGCGCGATGGCCGCCTGCCCGTTGCCGGTAGCGCAATCCCAGCAAACACTCGGACTGTCCGCCAGCGAGGTCAAATAGCGAAAGAGTTCCGGGGGATAAGTCGGTCGGTAGCGCGCGTAACCGTCGGCCTGGCGGGAGAAGTGATCCTTAAAGCCCTGCTCCCCGGAACCTCCGGTCACTACCAGGTCTTTTTGCACTGCGGGTTCTTACCTTCAGCCAACGCCTCGTTGTAAATCGGCAGTGTCTTCTGCCACTGGCCGATCAGGTTTTCGATACGCGTTTCGCTGGTCGGGTGCGTCGACAAATGCTCCGGCGGTTTTTTGCCGCCGGCCTGCGACATGTTCTGCCAAAGATCGACCGCAGCTCGCGGATCGAAGCCGGCCTTCGCCATGTACTCAAGTCCGACCACGTCGGCTTCCGATTCCTGGCCGCGACCCATCGGCAATTCCATGCCCAGCGCAGCACCGGCGCCCAGTACCTGGCTGGCTGTGTAGGCACCGCCCGTATATCCGCCGCCCATAATGACGGCGAGTGCTTCAATTCCAATACTGGTCAGTGTGCCGCGCGATGCACGTTCGTTAACGTGGCGTGCCGTCACGTGTGCGATTTCGTGACCGATGACCGCCGCCAGCTGGTGCTCATTTTCGGTAATCTCGAGAATGCCGGTGTAAACCCCGATCTTGCCCCCTGGCATCGCGAATGCGTTGACCTGCTTGTCTTCGAATATGGCCAGTTCCCATTCGATGTCGCTGTAAGGCGGATTCAACTCGGTAACGATGGCCTGGGCGACGCAGGCAACAAAATCGATCTTGTCGCGATCCGTCGACAGCGGCAGCGTCGAACGATACGCATTGAAGGTTGCTGCAGCCTGTGCCTCAAGTTCGGCATCCGACTTGGTGATCAGCTGTGGCCGACCGGTCGGTGATGTAGAGCACGCCGCGATCGCCATAAAAAAGATCAGCGTAGTCAGCAACTTGGAAGGATTCATGAAGATACAGACCTCGTGTTATGCGGGGATTATAGCGCCGTTAAGCGTGTTCAACCCCGTCAATTATTGGACCACATTGGCGGCCGATGGTTCCGCTGAGTCAGCGCGGCAGCTGGGACTCGAAACGCCGGCGCCAGCCTGCGGCATCCGCTTTTTCAAGCGCTCCATCGATGCCACCCAGCAGTCGTTTCTGCAATGGCTGCTTGATCTTGTACACGACCGAGTAAAGATCGCGTTCCGTTGCACGCGCGCTCAGCAGCTCATCGCTGGTCTGCAGTTCGTCGGCAAGACCCAGTTCGAGCGCACGTGTTCCGTACCAGTGCTCGCCGGTCGCGACCTTGTCGAGATCGAGGTCCGGGCGGTAGCGCGCCACGGCTTCTTTAAACAGTGCATGCACATCTTCGAGCTCTTCTTTCAGTTTGGCCCTGTCTTTGTCCGTGTTCTTGCCGAACATCGTCACGGTGCGTTTGTGTTTTCCCGCTGTGACCTGCTCGAATTCGACGCCATGACTGTCCAGCATGCGATTGAAATTCGGAATTTGTGCCAACACGCCAATCGAGCCCAGAATTGCAAACGGAGCCGCAACGATTCGGCTCGCAACACAAGCCATCAGGTAACCACCGCTCGCAGCAACCTTGTCGACACAGACCGTCAGCGGGATATTGCGATCACGAATGCGCGCCAGCTGCGATGCCGCCAGGCCGTGCTCGTGAACGACACCGCCATGATTCTCAAGGCGCACGATAACCTCATCGTCCTGCGTTGCAACGTCCAGAATCGCACTGACCTCCGCGCGCAGTGACGGTACGGCACTGGCTTTCAGGTCACCTTTGAAGTCGATAACAAAACTGCGCGCACGGTTGGCGTCCACTTTGGCTTCGGCCTTGTCTTTCTTCTTGCGCGCCTTTGCCGCCAGCTTGCGCTGGCCTTTGGTTGAAATTGCACCGCGTAAGGCATCGACGATCGACTGGTGTTTCTTGTTCAGGTTCTCAACTTCGAGACCTTCTTGCTGCGCCTTGCGACCGACAGATGCTGCAAACCCGACCACGACGACGATGCCCACAACAATGGTGATTGCCTTCAACAGGAACAGGCCATACTCGACCAGAAATTCAGTCATATTGCGATGCCAACATTATTCTTTTGCAAGACCTGCTCTGCCCGGTAGCTCGAGCGCACCATGGGACCGGCGACAACTTCCATGAATCCCTTCTCAAGACCCTCAATGCGATACGCATTGAATTCGTCCGGCGTGACATAGCGCTCGACCGGCAGGTGATTGGGAGTCGGCCTGAGGTACTGGCCGAGCGTCAGGATATCCACGTTGGCGGCACGCAGGTCCTGCATGGTTTCCATGATTTCATGGTCGCGCTCACCGAGACCAAGCATCAGGCTGGTCTTCGTCAGTACATCGGGCCGGTGTGCCTTCGCGTGTCGCAGGACTTCGATTGTCTGTTCATAACTTGCCCGCGGGTCACGCACCGGGTGCGTAAGGCGCCTGACAGTCTCGACATTCTGTGCGAATACTTCGAGTCCGGAATCGACGACCCGTTCTACGTGTTCTCGAACGCCATTGAAGTCCGGTGTCAGTGCCTCGACGGCCGTATTCGGATTGAGTTTCTTGATTTCACGAACGCAGGCCGCGTAATGCGCCGCACCGCCATCATCGAGATCGTCGCGATCGACCGAGGTGATGACAACGTACTCGAGCCCCATCAGCTGCACGGCTTTTGCCGAGTTCAGTGGCTCCTCGGCGTCCAGCCAGCCCTTCGGGTTGCCCGTATCAACGGCGCAAAAGCGGCAAGCGCGCGTGCAGACCGAGCCCATGACCATGATTGTGGCGGTGCCCGCGTTCCAGCACTCGCCGATGTTGGGGCACATGGATTCCTCACAGACCGTACTCAGCCGATGTTCGTGCACGATATTACGGGTACTCGAGTAACCGGCGCCCGACGGCATTTTCGCCCGCAACCATTTGGGCTTGTCGCCGCGCACCACAGGCTCGCTGTCACGGCGCTGCTTGACGCCATTTTTGACGGCAGAGAAACCGGCTTCGGTCTTGTATTTCTTGCCACTCTCGACGATCGGGATGCCGCGGAAGGACTTAGGCTCTGTGCTCATGCGCTTGTAGTGTGGGTCGTGACCAAAAACGGCAGGCATTGTCGCATAAATGGCGAACAAAAAAATCCCGGCCGAGGCCGGGAGAATCAGGGGGAAATTGTATCTGACGCCAGAAAATTCAGTGCAGTCTTGCCCAGCTGACCAATTTCACAGCGTTTTGCTGCAGGTCAAAATTGCGGGCCAGAATGGCTTCGATGTCAGCGGAGTCGGAACTTTGTTCCATCGGAGCGTTCAGTTCAACTACACCGCAGAACTCGTTGCCGCCGCGGTAATCAGCGTCGGTCAGTATGAACTGCGTGTAATACTTCGCGGACATGGGGCCAATCTACGTGACGGAGGCCCCGGTATCTGTGAGCCACAGCACAAATCACCGTTCCTTGACCTGCAATACGCAAAAAATTGACACAGGTCACACTCGAGGCGTATATGGCGTAAAATCTGCATCTTCTTACGACACGGTCCACAGATTTCGCCCGCCGGCATATGTAACATGCAAGCCTCTCCGCCAGGCCATTTGGCGGAAATCAGACGTAAAATTACGGGAAAAAGTACATGGTCTCTGAATCCAGACTATTGAAATCGCTATTCGCGGGCATGCTGCTACTGGCATTTGGCAGCAGCCTTGCCCAGAACGAACTGCGCGACACCTTCTTTAAGGATGCCGACGCGGCGAAACTGGCGGCCGACGCGGTTAATGCGGAGCTGTACGCGCCGAGAAACTATGAAGATGGCATGCGTGAGTACCGCAACGCCGAATCGTCGCTGGAGCGCGGCCGCAATATCGAGTCCGTTCGCTCGGACGCGGCGGATGCGACACGCTATTTTCGTGCCGCAGCGGACGCTGCAAAACTGGCACAAACCGCCCTCGCCCAGGCAATCAAGAGTCGACAGGACGGGGCCAACGCACAGGCACCGAAACTGTCACCGGATCTCTGGGATCAGGCACAGCAAAAATTTATCCGCGCCATCCAGTTGATGGAGCGCGGCGACCTCAAGAACGCGAAGCGACGCGAAGTCGAAGCGACGCAGCTTTATCGTGAAGCGGAGCTGGTTGCAATCAAGGCGCAGTATTTAAGTGAAACTCGCCGGCTGTTGGCCGACGCTGATCGGGCGCGTGTCGGCAAATATGCGCCGATCACGCTGGGCAAGGCAAAGCAGCTGCTCGCTGACGCTGATCGTGAACTGAACGAAAATCGCTATGACACCGACCTGCCACGCAGCCTGGCGATTCAGGCGAACTACGAGGCGAAGCACGCGCTGTATCTGTCAGAACTGGTACGGCGAGAGCGCGACAAGGAAATCAGTGTCGAGCAGTTGGTCCTTAACTGGGAACAACCGCTGCGAGCGATAGCCGGAGTTGCCGACATTGTTCCGGATATGCAGGAAGGGCCTAACCGCCTGACCGACGAACTGATCACCTATTTCGAAAACCAGGCTAACGAATTGCAAGCGCTGCAACAGGAAAACGCCGAGAACAAGGTTCGCCTCGCTGATCTTGAAGAAGAGCTAAGTGCACTGGATGCACGCCTCGGCGGTGCCACCGCGGAACGGGCTGCGCTGGTGCAGCGCCTGGAAGCGCAAGCGCGCGTCAAGGAACAGTTCGAAAGGGTCGACAAGATGTTCACGCAGGCGGAAGCGCGTGTGTTCCGTGAGGGTGATACCGTTATTCTGCGCCTGGTTGGGCTGAGTTTTGACAGTGGCGCGTCGCAGATCAAGCCGGAAAACTTCGAACTGCTGGCCAAGGTTGAGAAAGCGATCGATGTATTTCCGCGCAGCGAACTGATTATTGAGGGACACACCGACTCGCACGGTGGCGACGACCTGAACCAGGCGCTGTCGCAAAAGCGGGCCGAGTCGGTTCAGCAATACATGATCAACGCCATGCGAATTCCAACTTACCGCCTGATCGCGACGGGATACGGTGAAACGCGTCCGGTTGCAAGCAATGAGACCGAGGCGGGCCGTGCTCGCAATCGCCGCATCGACATCGTCATCAAGCCAAACCTCGAACCGATCAGTTAAACAGTCTCAGGTAAATCCCTGACATGACCGCGCCACCATCTGGCAATGGTGTGCGCGGTTTTTTCGCTGACAAGGTAGCCGTATTCGGAGTGCACGTTTAGCTCGCCGTCCAGGCGAAAATAATTAAACAAGTACTCGTCATCGATTGCGCTCACCAGACCGAGGCTCACCATGTCACCGAAATCGTTCGCCAGCCAGGGATCGATCGCGGTCAGGTCGCCAACAGCCGTCAAGTTTTTCCAGCGCCGGATATTCGCAGGATAGCGGTCCTTGCCCACCCGATCCTGGCCGCTCAGCGATTTCTGAACAAAGCGCTGGCCTAGCGGGCTCCCCATGGTGAGGAACAGGTCGATCTGCACAGGATTGCCTTGCGTGTGACTGAGCTCCCACAACGTGTCATAGGCAATCACCGAACCCATGCTGTGGCCAATCAGGAGTATGGGGCGTCCCGCACCGGCCGCGGCGAGCAATGGCACTTTCACCAGACTGCGAACCCGGTCGGTGATACCGTTCTTGTTGCGCTCATAACGCAACAGGTCGCGGAGATGAACCTCCATGCGTTCGGTTGCGAGGTGCGGTATCAGGAAGGGCAGCATGTCGCCGAGCGTGTAAATCCAGCGCGTCAGACGTCGCGTCCAGCGGGTGGCCTCCGCGATGTCCTTGTAGCTTGCCTCTTCCTGCTCAATGACCCCGTCGATTGCTGCGTTGTCGAGACCGATGTCGCGATGCTCACCGTAGAAATCGAACGTCCAGGAAGCGATGTCGAAATTACCTGTCGATCGGGAAATGTCGTCGGCGACCGGTCCATCCACCCGTTGCAGCCCGGCAAACAAGCAACGCGCCAGGGCTTCCCTGTGAATCTGTGGCGCTGGCTTTGGCAACAAGCCAGGGATGTAAAGAATCAGTGGACGACTATTGGTCAAGGTTTGCTTTCCAGTCGCCCCGGCAATTCGCCAATGTGCGTCACTTCAATATCCGGCATTGCGAAATGTTCCGGCCAGACGTTGGCGCTGCGATTGACCCACACCGTTCGAAGCCCTGCGTTGCGGGCACCATCGACATCGTATTCAGGATGATCGCCGACGTGCAGGGTTTGCCCACGGCTTGCACCGCCGACTTTGACGGCCAGATCAAAGACCTGGCGTGCCGGTTTTGCCGCGCCCGCTTTCGTGGCGGTCACGACATCGTGAAAAAGATGCGCGATGCCTATGGTGTCGAGATTGGCGTTGCCGTTGGTTACCGCGATCAGCTTGTAGCGATCTCGCAGCGATTCCAGTGTAGGTACGACCTCGGGGAACAATTCGACATCGTTTCTGACAGCGTCAAAAACGCCGAAAGCATCGTCTATGAAACCGCCCCCGTACCCCGCCGCAGAAGCAACGCGACCCAACACCGTTCGACGCAGGAATGTCAGGTCGTGTGCGCGGTCGTCAAACTCCGCGATGACCTGGGATCGGACATCGCGCAAATCGCCTGGCTGGTATAGCTCGGTGATGCGCGGATAGGTTTCGCTCAGCCAGTCGTACAATGCCTGCTCCGCACGCTTTATGACTGGATGGATTTCCCAGAGCGTGTCATCGAGATCAAGCGTAATGGTGCGGATATCGTTCAAGGTTGCTGTCACCGGCGGTTTCAACGACCATTGTGAATTCAAACCCAACACGAGTCCAACGCGGAGTCAGATCATGAAGTACCTGCATACAATGGTTCGCGTCAGCGACCTCGACGCCTCACTGCATTTTTACTGCAACCTGCTGGGCCTGACGGAGTTGCGGCGCAAGGACAGCGAAGCCGGTCGATTTACGCTGGTGTTTCTGGCGGCGCCCGGCGACCAGGACGCACAAGTCGAGTTAACCTATAACTGGGACCCGGAAGAATACGGCGAAGGACGCAACTTCGGTCATCTCGCCTACCAGGTGGATGACATTTACGCACTGTGCCAGAAGCTCAGTGACGCCGGCGTAACCATTAACCGTCCGCCGCGGGACGGGCATATGGCGTTCGTCCGCTCACCGGACAATATTTCAATTGAGTTGCTGCAGAAAGGTGAGTCACTGGCGCCGAAGGAGCCGTGGGCGTCGATGCAAAGCGTGGGACACTGGTGAGCACGGCCTGATTGGGCATAATCGCGGAACATACATGAGTTCGTATCGCTACGCGGCTTACGGTTCAAACCTGCATCCCGAACGACTGCGAAAACGCGTGCCGTCGGCGACATTGCTCGGTACCGGTTTCCTGCCCGGCTATTGCCTCAAATTTCACAAGCTGAGTGACGTTGATGGTACCGGGAAGTGCAATATTGTGGTCGGTGGACCGGGTGTGTATCTCGCAATTTACGACATAGCGACTTCGGAACGAACCCAGCTGGACCGTATCGAGGGCCCCGGCTACGAACGCCAGGAAATCCAGGTGCACGATTTCGGTATCTGTTCGACCTATATTGCAAGCAAGCTTTCGATCGTTGACGCTTTGCAGCCGGCTGACTGGTATAGGGAGTACGTGGTCAAGGGTGCGCGGTTTCATGCGTTTCCACACCAGTATTTGTTATCGCTCGAGAGCCAGCCGACCGTCGCAGACCCCGACAACGACAGGTCCTGCCGCGAATGGCAACTGCTTGACGAGCTTCAGAATAGCGTTTGATTTGCCTCATTTTCCTGCGCTGAGGGTGTCAGGTTTGTTGCATCCGCAGACGCCTCGCCGTAGTCTGGTTTTTCGGCCTGCCGAATGTGAGGAGCGCGATGATGCACACACGAATCGCCTTTTTAGTGGCAGCGAGCTGGATTGCCAGCGGCTGCTCGATCAGCGACGAGGCGCCCACGATCAAACCTGCCGCCTATCCATCGCCGCCCGCCACGGAGAAAAGTGTCCTGCAGTTGAACTTTGATCCGTCAGACAAAAGCTGGAAACCCGGCCGGTGGGAAAGAAAAGATGGTGAGCTGATTTGCCGCGGCTACCTGGTAAGTGCGGAATCCGAGGACTATTGCGCGGCCGCCGTTCCGAACGACTGGATGCCGTTTTCATTCGATGGCAAGACGTATTTTGTTCTCCCCCTGGCCGGTGGCTGACGTCATCTTGTATCGCACTTGTGACGGCGCACCTCAGGTTCCATTGACGTGATTCTGGAACGCTAAGCCATGCCGCGCTACAGCGCCGGTAAATTTCGCCTTTGGGTCGGACAGCCGGTAAACGCCGCTATGGTTACGCCGCCGGCTTCGCTCCGCGCTGTTGTCATAGTCTGCATCTGCCACCAGACCTCGGGGGTTCACCGGACGACCCGATCGAACAGGGACGAGCGGCACGAATTTTCGGCCGCATCGCCCAGGCGATTGGTCCCTACTTCGAGGGCGCCGTGGTCATTATTGTTCTGACGGCCTTGTACTTCGCGATCAAGCTAACCGGGTAATCTTTTCACCCCTGAACAGCAGGATGAAATCAGCGATTCGGTGGCATCAAAGGTGGTAACGGACTGTCGAAGTCCAGCTCATCCCTTTCGTCCAGAACCCGGATTGAGCGTAGTGCTTTGCCGAGTTCGCCGCCGTTCCAGTCAGAGTCGCCCTGCCCGTAGCTGGTGGCTGACAAGGTCCGCAATTCTTCGCTCAAAGGCGCGTCAACCCGCGCGGCGATTTCGCCGATGCTTCGCGGCGCATTGTCGGGCCATTGCAGTCGCGCCCAGTCGATGAGCGCCGCACGCACTCGTGCCTTGTCATTTGCGGCTGCCGCCTTTCTTGCCGCTTTGATGAACTTCGCCTGTTGCTTGTAAACCGGTGGCGGTTCCGGCTCCCTGTGCTCATTCTCACGTTCACGTGACGACCACCACCACGCCAGCAAGGTCAGCAGCCACACACCGCCGATGAGTTGGCTGACAAGTTTCCAGAAATCATTTGTCACATAGACGACTTCCGGCTCGACGTCTTCGGCCGGCGCTGCTGCCGGTGCCGGTTCGACTGGCGGCGGCAGTGCTGCGGTGGCCGGTGCAGCAACATCAATCGTCCGGCCGGGAAGTGACGCAACGCGCCATTCATTCGCTTCGATATCGAACCACGGCACCTTGACCTCGGGGACCTTGATCGATCCACCCCGGGTCCCGATCATCGCGTACTGATCACGCCGTATGCCGCGAATGCCCTCTGCCTCAAATACCCGGCTCAGGTCGGGTCGATCCGCGTAGACATTCATGCCGTCGATCGCGGGCGGGTCAATCGCCGGAATCTGCGTTTCAATTTGTCCCAGCGCACTGATCGTCACTTTGCGTGTCACCGGCTCACCGGCTGCCAGCCTGTCCGGCTCACGCGACCATTCTTCACTCAGGTGAACATCGCGAGCGGGAAGCCAGTCGGCATCGGGATAGTCGGCCGGCGGCGCCGGGATTGGCAGAACGTTTATCGTGTGGCCTTCTGACTCGAAAACTTTGCGACCGGTAATGCGCCCGTCACGAAGCACCCGCGCCTCAAATCGAGCCGGCGAAATTGAAAACTCACCGCTGGCCTGCGGGTAAATCGCCAGCACTCGTTCGATCACGTTGTAGGCCCGACCATTGAGTATCGCTTCGTAGCTGCGCTCGTCGCCCGCGCGCTCATACAACACTTCCGCGCCCGTAAACACCGGATCGCGCCGACCTTCCTGCCGTGTTGCAACAGCGCGATACACTTTGTAGCGATACAGTATCTGCGACTGCACGTACGCCTCGGTCTGGTCGACTTCGCTGGTGATGAAGACATCGGCCTCACCCGGGGGCGCGTTTGTCGGCTCATTGATCATGATAGAAATCGGAGCGCTTTTCTCATTGCCGACCGAGATCGCGGGAATTTCCTGCCTGCCCGTCGACTTCGCCATCAGCGCCACGCTCCAGGTTCGGCTGCGACTGATCGTGCCATTGATAATCGAGGTGTTGCTCAGCTGGCTTACCTGGCCACGATAAAACTGCTCATCCAGCACGCTGAAATCCGGTTCCATGTCGATATTGGTGTCAACCGTGAGCTCCAGGACAAACGACTCATTGAGATCGACTGACGGTCGATCGACGCGAGCGCGCACTTCCGCGGAGGCATGGGCTACAAACAGCAGCAATCCGAGCAGGGTGAAAAATGCGTTTCGCGCGATGCTGCGACTACGGCTTACCACGGCTGTACCTCATTGTCTGGCCACACATTGTTGCCGTCCTGGTCAACGCCGGAGCGCTGATACTGATAGCGAAACTTGCGGCGCAACAGCCCACCCGGATCGTCCGGTATCCGGCGCAGCCATTGCTCCATCGCCTGCTCCTGTTCCTGTTGCTCGCGAAGTTCAGCGAGCTCCGCTTGCGATAACTGCTGTGGCTTCTCACCGGCCTCCGCCTCCTCGGCAGCGCGCTGCAGTTCTTCCTGCAACGCCCGCATATCTTCCTCGCTCATTTCTTCGCCTGTATTTTCGGTATCGCCTTCCTGCGGCTCGCCATCGGCCTGAGATTCGCCTTCCTGCCCCTGCTGATCCTGCTCCGCATCGGAGTCCGACTGCTCGCCTTCACCGCCCGGGTTTTCTGTCGATTGCTGGTCGTCCCCTTCACTCTGCTGGTCCTGTTCCTGCTGCTTCTTCAGGTCCTTGACGAGTTCGAGGTTGTACTTTGCGTCTTCGTCACCCGGATCCAGTTCCAGTGTCTTTTCATAAGCGTCAATTGCTGCATCCAGCTTGCCCTGGTATGCCATTGCATTGCCGAGGTTATACAGGCTTCTCGCGTCGTTTCCGCCGGCGAAGCCTGCAGCGCTTTCCGCATAGTTTTCCGCGCGAAACTTCGCAACGGCACGCCAATCGGGATCTTTGAACAGATCGGCTGCTGCCGCCGGCTCGCCGTCTGCAAGCTTCTGCATGGCTTGCTGGTCCTTGTTGAGCCAAAGGTCTTTCCAGGCGGCGGCCTGCGCTGGCTGTGGTAACGGCAGCAAGAACAACAGGACCACCAGGACCCAACCGCGTCGAAACGCCAGCGCTGCCAGCGGCAACAACAGCAATAACAGCCACGGACCTTCCTCACGCCAGTTATCCGTTTCGACAGCGTCATCACCTTCCACCGCTCTGACATTAGCGACCTCGCCGCTGAGGAGCACGTCGAGATCGCTGTTGTCCGGTGTCAACTGCGAGTAGCGGCCGCCCCCGATACCGGCCAGTGCACGCAGGCTGCTGTCCTCCAGGCGAGGCACCGCGATCTGGCCACGATTGTCAGTGACAAAACCACCCGTCGTGCGTGGAATCGGAGCGCCTTCTTTGGTACCGACACCGAGAACCGACAGGGAATATCCCGCCGACTTGAGTTCGCGGGCAGCCGCGTCAGCCGCCGGAGACGATCCCCCGTCCGTGATCAGCAGCACCTCCCCAAAACCTGCGCCGGCCTGGTCGAGCAGTTGTCGTCCTTTCTCGATGGCGACTTCAGGGTAACTGCCGCGGCTTGGCATGATGTCGGTGGTCAGACTGTTCACGAGTGCCGCAATCGTGTCGGTATCCGTTGTCAGCGGCGTGACCGTAAAGGCGTTCGCCGAGTAAACAATCAGTGCCGTTTGCCCGCTCTTGCGCCGCTCCAGCATGTCCAGGATTTTCAGCTTGGCGCGTGTCAGGCGGCTGGGTGCCACGTCTTCTGCATCCATTGAGCGCGACAAATCCAGTGCAACAACCATCGCCTGCTCAGCGCGAAACACCGGCTGCTCGATACGTTCCCACGCGGGACCCGCCAGCGACAATGCAGCAATGACGCCCGCCAGGCCGAGTAGCCACCAGCGGTGATCCTTGCCGCGCCCCGGCTCGCGCGACAGCACAAACGGCATCAAGGCCGGGTCGATAACGGATTCCCAGTTGCCAGCACCCAGCTTGCCGCGAGCCAGCAGCAACGCGATCACGACAACCACCGGCACCGCGAACAGCCAGTCAGGACGCAACCAGTGAAATTCAGCCAGCACTGGTCTGCACCTTCAGTGTTCGGCGCACGGTCAGCCGCTGCAACAAGCTCAACAAACACATGAAAATCACCAGCGCTAACGATGCCGCCAGTGGGTAATAGTAGTAGGACTTGATCGGTCGAAAGCCGGACTCCGGTTCTTCGACCGGCTCCAGTTCATCGACGAGCTGGTAGATGTCCTGCAGTGTTGCTGTGTCTGTCGCCCGGAAATAACGTCCGCCGGTCAGCTGTGCGATCTGGGTAAGAGTGCCCTCGTCCAGGTCTGCGGACGGGTTTATCTGGCGGCGCCCACCAATCAGTGACGACACCTCCAGCTGTTCTGCGCCGATACCGATCGTGTAGATTCGCAAGCCAACCTGTTGCGCGAGCTGTGCAGCCTTGAGCGGATGCACTTCGCCGGCCGTGTTCGCGCCATCGGTGAGCAGGACCAACACCTGTTCGCCTTCGCTTCCGGCCTGCTCATGCACGCGTCGCACGGCGAGCGTAATGGCGTCGCCGATAGCCGTTTTTTCACCGGCGAGACCGATAAATGCCTCCATGAGCAGGATATTTACCGTGGTCCTGTCCTGTGTCAGCGGGACCTGAAGGTAGGCGCGCTCGCCGAACAGGATGAGGCCAATTCGATCCCCTTCACGGCGCTCGATAAAATCACTGGCGACTGCCTTGGTTGCCGTGAGTCGATCGACTTGTCGACCGGCAAGTTCGAAGTCTTTCTGGTCCATGCTGCCGGAGAGATCGACCGCAAGCATCAGGTTGCGGCCGGCGACCGGTACTTCGAGTTCTTCACCAATGCGTTCCGGCCGCGCTGCCGCAATAACAAGCAAGACCCACGCGAGTGCAGCAACCCAGAATCGCCACTTCAATAACTGCTCCGTGCCTGATCGATCTTTCAGCGTGGCAAAGCTGTCGACGCTCGGTACGCGCAACCCGGCCTGCGACAGGCCTCTCGCCTCCGGAACGAAATAGCGCACAAGAAAAGGCAGCGGTAATGCCAGCAGCGCCCATGGCCATGCGAGCGACCACATCAGTGTCGCCCTCCAACCGGTGTGGACAGGCGCATTCGCACGGCCGACAGCATTGCGTTGACATCGACAGCGCTCAACTCGCCGTCGGGATCCCGATACGGCAGCTCGAGCAAGCTCCTGCCCCCCTCGGTATGGAAGTACGGTACCGGCATGCCTTGATCGAGCCACTTGAGCCATGACTCGCCGGTCAGTCCCGCGACCTCGTGACGTGGCGCATAGGCAAGCATGGTTCGGCGCAGCAGTGCGGAGACCTGCCGACCGAGCGTTACGGCGCTGCCATGCTTCAAGTACTCCGACTCGGCGCGTTGCAGCTCGCGCAAGGCGTAACGCCGAGGCGCATTAAATTGTCGGCGCTGCCAGGCCTTCTGGAGCAACCAGCCCACGCCGATCAATAGCAGCACGATCACGCCCCACCAACCGGGCGCCAACGGCCACCA
>CAXBKH010000026.1:0-57618 GCA_963976365.1 uncultured bacterium
GTCTGCCTGCCGAAGCGGCGCATACTTGAGATCTACCTCAATATTGCCGAGTTCGGGCCCGGTATCTACGGTGCGGGTGCCGCCAGCCGATACTATTTCGGCGTGCCTCCCGAAGGCTTGAGTGACCGGCAGGCGGCATTACTGGCGGGTGTTTTGCCGAGTCCTCGCAAATTGCGCCCCACCGACCCGTCCGACAATCTCCGCAAGCGTAGCGACTGGATCGTCACGCAGATGCAGCGCCTCAGGCGCGAAGCCTGGCTGACGCGGATCGCCGGAAATGACGAAATGCCGGGCCGTTACTAGGTAAGCACCGCTGTGCGGTTTCCGTTGACGAAGACGCGGTGTTCCGCGTGCCACCGCACCGCCCGATTTAATACGACACTTTCGATATCGTTGCCGATCTCTGTCAGCCGTTGCGGATCCATCGTGTGATCCACGCGCTCCACGGCCTGCTCAATAATCGGACCCTCATCGAGATCCTCGGTGACATAGTGACTGGTGGCACCGATGAGTTTTACACCGCGCTCATGCGCCTGGTAGTAGGGGCGTGCGCCTTTGAATCCGGGCAGGAACGAGTGATGAATGTTGATGCACCGTCCGGCAAGGCTTGCCGTCATTTCCGAAGACAGAATCTGCATGTAGCGTGCGAGGACTAGCAGTTCGGCATTGAGGTCTTTAAACAGATCAAGAATCTGCTTTTCCTGCGCGGGCTTTTCGCCCTTGGTAACCGGAAAGTGATAGTAGTCAAGGCCATACCATTCAACGAGCCGGCGATTGTCATCGTGATTCGATACAACGCCAACCACGTCGATCGGTAATGTGCCATTGTTCCAACGATGCAGCATGCTGTTCAGGCAATGATCCTGTTTCGAAACTGCAATGAGGACCTTGCATTTCTGATCGCTGGGCCAAAGCGACCAGACCATATTCAGGTCCGCTGCGATCGGTGCGAATTGGCTCTCGATGGTGTCTTTACTCTGGTGTTGCATGCCGGAGAAAACGGTGCGCATGTAGGAGCGACTCTCGACCGGTTCGCGGTAGTGCGAGGCCTCAAGAATCAGGCCGTCGCGGTCCGCGATAAACTTTGATATTGCGGCGACGACGCCAGTTCTGTCGGGGCAGTCGGTGACGAGCGTATAGGTATCGTGTTTCATAAAAGCCGAATCCGTCGGATTGCGATTGTGCTGCGGGTGCGTCAGTCTACTCAGCGCCCGATGCCAAGTCGACTGTCATCGACTCCGGATAGTATGATGACCGGATAACAAGAAAACCGGAGACTGGTAGATGAAAACCTCACGACGCAATTTCATTCGTTCAGCATCGGCAATCGGCGCGCTCGCCGCACTGCCGGGTTGGGCCTGTTCGCAAAGCACGTCGCCCAAGCCGCTGAACATCCTGGTGCTCGGCGGAACAGGTTTTATCGGGCCGCATGAGATCAACTATGCATTGTCGCGCGGTCACAAGGTCACGATGTTCAATCGTGGCAAGACAGCACCGGACATGTTTCCGAGTGTCGAAAACCTGATCGGCGATCGGGACGACCAGCTCGACGCTTTGAAAGGTCGAGACTGGGATGCAGTCATCGACAACTCCGGCTTTTATCCGCGTCACGTTCGACTGTCGGCCGAGTTACTGCACGGGCATGTTGGCAAATACATGTTCGTTTCCAGTATCTCCGCCTATGGCGAAGAGCTAACAGTCGAGGACGATGAGTTCACTGCCGCGTATGCCGTGATGGACGACCCAACCGACGAGTCCGACTCTATTTATGGCAAGACCTACGGTCCGCGCAAGGCTCTTTGCGAACAGGAAGTGAGCAAGGTATTCGGTGACGATGCGATCAATGTCAGGCCCGGTATCATCACCGGCACCGGCGACCCCACTGAACGCTTGCGGCACTGGTTACGGCGCATGGTGGTCGGCAACGAGATCCTGGTTCCCGGGCAGGACGACCTGCCGGTGCAGTACATCGATGCGGCCGATCTGTGTGGCTGGATGGTGCGCCTGCTGGAAGACGGCAATGGCAGTGGCCCCTACAACGCGGTCGGTGCCGAAGAACCGTATCGCGCCAGGCCGCTGCTCGAGGGTCTGGTTGCGTCGACTGGCTCAACGTCGACGCTGACCTGGGTCGACTGGGAGTGGATAAAGGCAAATACCTCAGAAGCGGCGAACTACGGACCCTGGTACGGTGCCGGTCCGATTCCGTTCATGCAAGTGACCAACAAACGCGCGATGGCGGCCGGGCTTAGGTTCCGTCCGATCGGCGATACCGCGAAAGACATGATTGCCGAACTCGATTCGTTTGGCGAGCCCAAGTGGGGGCCGGGCGGCTTCAGCCTTGAAACCGAAGCTGCCTTGCTGGCCAAGTGGCACGCGACCTAGGCGCGCCTGTGGAAATGCTCGAACAACTCGGTCGAATAAACACGCTCCTGCCACCGGTCGTTGGCCTGGCGGCGCTGCTGGTCGTGGCCGTCATTGCCCACCTGGTCGTGAAGTACGCATTGGTACGTGCCGTGCGCGCGTTTGCCGATCGTTCGAGTGTGACCTGGGACGATGCCCTGGTCAGCCACAACGTCCTGGGGCGCCTGGTCCAGGTGCTGCCGGCGCTGATTGTTTTTATTGGCACTCCATTGGTGCCGGATCTGCCCGACAGCGGCATAACCCTGATCCGCAACGTCGCGATGGGCTACATCGTGTTGATGCTCACGCTCGCATTGACCGGGCTTCTCAGCGCCGCCAATACGATCTACTCGAGCCTGCCGATTGCAAAAGACCGTCCGCTAAAGGGTTTCGTGCAGCTCCTGCAAATCGTCGTCTGGATTCTTGGCGGCGTGATGATCATCTCCGTCGTGCTGGATCGTTCGCCGCTGTTGTTGCTGAGTGGTTTCGGCGCGATGACGGCCATCCTGCTGCTTGTATTCAAGGATACGATCCTGTCGCTGGTAGCAAGTGTACAGTTGACGGCGCAGGACATGGTGCGCGTTGGCGACTGGATCGAGATGCCCCAGTTTGGCGCCGACGGTGACGTCATCGACGTGCAGCTGCATACCATCAAGGTGCAGAACTGGGACAAGACCATCACGACGATTCCGACGCATCGGTTGATTTCCGATTCGTTCAAGAACTGGCGTGGCATGTCGGAGACCGGAGCACGGCGAATCAAGCGAGCGTTGTACATCGATGTTTCAACGATCCGCATCCAGACGCCGGACGAGATCGATCACTTCACGCGGTTTGCTTTGCTCAAGGACTACATCAAGCAGAAAGAGGAAGAACTTGCCGAATACAACAAGGGGCTTGCACACGAAGTTGATGACGAAGTTAACCGGCGTCGGCTGACGAATATCGGCACATTTCGAGCATACGCATTCAACTACCTCAGGAATCATCCGAAAATCGACCAGGACATGACGCTCATCGTCCGACAGCTTGCGCCCGGACCGGAGGGCTTGCCGCTGGAAATCTACTGTTTCACCAACACCACGCAGTGGGCTACGTATGAAGGCATCCAGTCCGATATCTTCGATCACCTGATGGCGATCGTGCCGGAGTTCGGCTTGCGTTTATTCCAGAAGCCGGCGGGCTCGGACCTGGCGCAGTTAAGAGATCAAATGTTCAACGCTGCTCAAGATTGAGCGTATAACGCGCTTCGCGGCGCTTGCCGGTGGCATGTTCAACGCTCAGGCGCAAAGTCCAAACCTCGCTACCTTCCAGCAAGCCTGCGGGAAATTGGGCTAGCACTGCATCGTGAACACGAACGAGAATATTCTCACCGACTTTCTGCCAACTGGCCGGCTCGTGACCGAGACCGATTTCCAGGGTCCCATAGCCGAACAGGTTTGCATCTGCAAGGCCGCGAACTGAGATCAATACTTCCCCATCCTTGTCGGCTCGAGTTACAGCGCTGATTTCGGCGTCAATGAAAAAATCCGGGTCGGCTGCCAGCGCGGCCCCGGCATCGACTACGCCAAAGCCGGTCAATCGATCTCTGCCTGCGGCTTCGACATCACGAGCTGACTGCTCGACGATGCGTCGAACCTGTTGAGCCGTTAGCTGACGACGCTCCGACCAGACCAGGGAAGCAATCCCGCTAACGATTGGCGCGGCAAAGGACGTTCCCGATGAACGGTAGTAGCGATAGTCGTCGCCGAGAAAAGCATCACCACGAACATAGGATGTCTCGGCCTTGTTGTACATGAAGTCAGTCGCGCGTGCGCGCAGGCTGACGATATCGACGCCCGGTGCCGCAACGCTGATTGCCGATCCTACGTTTGAAAATACTGCGCGCCGGTCGGTGGCGTCGGTCGCCGAAACCAGCATGATATTCTTGGGCGCGGTGGGCTCGATGGCATCAATGTCTTCGGCCCCATTGCCTGCTGATGCGACGATCAGAAGTCCTTTCGCATGCGCGTAGTCGACGGCATCGTGGACAGCCGGCGGAAAGCCTGGACCGGACACGCTGAGGTTGATTATCTGTGCCCCGTTGTCTGCCGCGTAGACAATGGCACGGGCGACGTAGGATGCCCGAGTCCGACCGAAATTATTCAGCGCTTTGAGCACCATGATGCGAACATTTGGGTTAATTCCATCAATGCCCACGTCATTGCCGCCCGTTGCACCAATTAGCCCT
Organism: uncultured bacterium; assembly: GCA_963976365.1. Lineage (GTDB taxonomy): Bacteria > Pseudomonadota > Gammaproteobacteria > Steroidobacterales > Woeseiaceae > UBA1847. The sequence goes on from CAXBKH010000026.1 coordinate 4,631, forward strand.
GCAACAAAAGTGCCGTGGCCATCGTAGTCCCAGGGGCGATTGTTATCAGCGGTAAAGTCCCAGCCGATCAGATCATCGACGTAACCATTGTTGTCGTCGTCTACGCCGTTATCGGGGATCTCTCCTGCATTTCGCCAAAGATTGTCCCAGGCAAAGTCCAGGTGATTCCAGTCGAGGCCAGTATCGATCACGGCAACAACTACCGGACTTCCGACGGGCGTCTTGTCAGCCGTTAATCCCACGTGGCCAAAGTCCCAGCGATCGTCGACCGACTTGATGGGCGTTTCGGCTGACGTCAGGTAGCCGCTGCCTTCCTGTGGCAGCGCCGAATCGCCGCAATCATTGTTGCTCCAGCTGGAATTTGGAATCGAATCTAACACCGACAAATCAATGCCGGTCGACTCCTTGTAAGCATGGCTCACATTAAAATTGTCACCGATTGAGAAGCCCCGGTTTGGTCTTGTGAAACCGGCGGGTATCTGCGCCTGAATCTCGGCGGGCAGCTGGTCAAAATTCATGCCGGGTGCGCCGTATCCGGGAAACGTCTGAATAATACTGTCAACACGATCATACTCGAGCTTTACGCTGATCGAATGGGTGTCGTAATCCGCCTTGATTTGCCACGGCGAACGCTCGAGACCTGCGCTCCCGGATGACCCAGGCAATTCCGAATTCGGGAGTTGCTCATTCTGGCGCGCGATTCCATCGATCCCCGTGAAGAGGCGGTCGCCAGGAAGGTCTGCGCCCAAGCTTGTGTTACGGACGGCACCCAGGCTGAACGGAAGGTCCTGTTTGTCGATGTCATTCGATTTCTTCAGCAAGACGGCGAGGCCGGAAACGGGTTTGGCGATGCCGTTTTCACCGGACTCAAAAATTTCAACATTGATCGACGGTCCGGTGGACCGGGAAAATGTTGGCTCGCTTATCGCTTCCACGTTTGTCCTGGTGCAGCCTTTCCACATATCCTGCAGCGCGAGATTGAGTTCCTCTCGCTCGGCCTCCGCATCAAGCGCTATTGATGTTGCTTCGACCTGGTCAGCATGCGTTGTGTCGGGATGGCGAATGTAATCCCACATTTGCATAGCCGTATCGTTGAACGCATCGCGTTTCCTGATCATTTCCAGCATCGCCAGGCGCTGATCTTCGGAGCAGTAGCGGAAATCGAAAGCACTGGCGGGCGGGAGGTCGTGCGTCGAAAAGGGGTCCGTATCGGCGTAGCCGGATGGGCTTAGCTGACCGTACGTGGAATAAAAGCCCTGGAGAATCGCGGCGGAATCAAATTGTATCTCCGATACAGCCGGCGTATTGGCAAACCGCCCCAGGTAGAGAGCGTAGTAGAGTAAACCACGCGTGATTTGCAGTCTGGAAGCCTCCGACAGGTTGGCATCGGTGCTCACCGATTGAAGCATGTCGACCCATTGTTCCAGCAGCTCCTGTCCCTTGTCGATCAGAGTAACGGTCGTGGTTGGTTGAATCGCCAGGTAATCGTTTGATCGCATTATCTGTTCGAAGATTTCAAGAACCGTATCCGGATTCATGTGCCCCATTGTGAATGCGGCATCGGAAAAATTAACGCCAAACAGCTGTGCGTTTAACATCAATGCGGCGAAGAGTAGTTGCCGGTCGGCAGCCGCGTAGTCGGGATTCTGCAAGGCCTGAGTGAACAGGTTCTGGAATTGAGTATATGAAATAAAAGAAGCTTCATATGCGTCCCTTTCCACCAGTTCTGCAAGCACAGCGTCAGGATCGAACAGTCCGAGTACAAAACCTGCGTCTGAAAGCATCGGGTGATAGAGGCGCGGATTCTGTATCAGGCTGAAGAACGCATGGCTCTTACTTTCGGGCGATGCTGACGGGTGCGCGAGAATTTTCATGAACAGCATATACAATTGCGTGTATTGATACTGCATTGGCAATGGCTCGTCGGGGCTCAGCGCGCCATCAGCCTGGGCTATTCCGCTAGCATCGAAGGCAGTGCGAACAGCCGACAATGCAAGGGCAGGATTGAACAGTTCCAGCTCCCGTAGCGCAGTCGCTCCGGCGGACTGCAGGGTTGCGTAGTTTTGCATGACGACAAGCGCCGCCATCAGCTTGTCGTTGCGTGCAATATTTGGATTGGCGGTCACTTTCTGCAAATCGCGCCAGGACTCGGCAGCAATATCCGCGCCGGCTTGAGTGCCGCTCCTGGCGGGGGAATCTGGCTGGCGAGGCGGGGTGACGGGCGGTGGCAGGGCGCGTTTGAATCCCTCGTCAACCGAGCCCCAGTACTGTTGCTTGCGGCTGTCAGAAAAGTTGCCTATGCCATAGTTGTGATCGGGGAACCAAAGATGCACCGGTAACAAGGCCCCGTTGGTCGCATCGCAATATTCGTTGCTTTGAATCGCAAGACTATAGTCGTTCAGTATGCTGGCTGTTGCGGGCAATGCGGCTGAGCCGCTGGCATCGGCAACGGCCGCACCAGGGCGGGTGGTAATCAGGACCAAACCGTTCGATGCATCAGCTCCATACAACGCGCTCGCGGAAGCGCCTTTGACGATGTTGATTTCTTCAATCAGGTCCGGGTCGAGATCCGATATGTCACCGCTGGTTCTGACACCATTTACCAGCACCAGCGGGCTTCCGACGCTGAATCCCGTTCCGCGTATCGTGACGTCTGCGGCGCCAGTTGTCGCTCCCGGATTCGCAGGCGAGTTGCGCAGCAGATCCGAAATATTTGTAGTCGACGATAACTTCAGGTCTTCCGCGGCTATTGTTGTGACCGGTGCCGGCCCCAGCGTGCCGTCGCGTTCAAAAGCCTGCAACGACGCGTGGAGCCCGAGGCACGCGAACAGCGCGCAGAATGCTGCGATCTTTCTGGTCATGGGAGCTCCCTGACACTTGTTTTTGTTATTGAATCGCCGGGGCGATCGGACTTTACTCTACCAGAATAGGGGTTTCCGTTGTAGGATGGTCCCGTCATGCGATTCGCTCTAATCACAATAATAGCGTCGCTGTTCGCCAGTTCGCTCGCCTTCGCCAAGGTTGACCCGGATGCCACCTATTCCGGGGACCCGCCTCTGGCCTTCAATAGTTCCACTCTGTGTCTGGGCGCCGACTGCCCCATTGCCATCAGCGGTGCCACCCAGCCGGCTGATTGCAATTTCGCCGGGCTCGGGATTCCGGAGCCGTTCATGCCCATCGCTGGCGAAGCTGGAATGCCATCAATCAGGATAACGGGTGGTGATGCGGCCGGTAGCGCATTCATGTTGACGCCACCTATAGGCGGCGACAGCTTTGACCTCGGTGCGCCGGTTTGGCCGAGCAACTGGGATACCGGATACGATGCCAATCCGATTCGCGGCATTTTCGGCAGCGATGGCGTTGGATTGTTGCCGAATGGAATATTCGGTGAAAATCCGGCGACAACATTTGGCGCGACCTCATCGAGATATTCCAGCCTGAATGTCACCGCAAGCGCATCGCAGCTTGGTCCGGAAATCGGTGCGCACATTTTTTCTGACGTTACGATCAACAACACAAATTACGTTACGTTGCTTTTCGATGCCAATGAGCTTGCGAGTATTCGCCGGTCGATCGATGCAGCCGGTATAGCGGGTGTCGAAGACAATGTTTGTCGCGTGGTCCTGTTGCCATCGGATCCTAACTTGCTGAGAACCGGACGGCATGGCGGCGGGTCCTGGGGGCAGCAACAAGATGATCAGTGGGCTATCAAACGCGTCGGATACACCACCGACGAGAACTCCGCATGGAATCTCCTGCCAGCAAGACTTGAGCCGGTGATCGTGGCGGTCATCGATACCGGGCTTGATTGGCAGCACCTCGACATTGCTCCGGAATCGCTTTGGAAAAACCCCAACGAAATTGCCGGCAACGGCATCGACGACGATCGCAACGGCTACGTCGACGACATCATCGGCTGGGATTTCCTGGCCCGTTCAAATGCCCCATGGGATTACGATGGTCACGGCACGGTCGTTGCCGGTGTCATTGCCGCCGCTCACAACAATGTCGGTATGGCCGGCATCAGCCCGAACGCCCGAATCATGGTGTTGAAGGCCGTAAACAATTTCGGCTCCGGCCGTGCCTCCTTCCTGGCGGAAGCGATTGTGTACGCGGTCGACAACGGAGCAAAGCTAATCAATATCAGTGTCGGGGGCAGCGGGACAAGCAGCATGGAGTCGTCAGCCATCGACTATGCACATAGCAAGGGCGTGCTAATCGTCGCAGCTGCGGGCAATGAAGGTGTTGAGCTGACGGACTTTGGTCCGGGTGGTCACAGCAATGTCCTGACGGTGGGGGCGACGCACATGGACGATCGGGCAGCAGCGTTTTCAAACTACGGCGATGCGGTCGATATCGTCGCGCCGGGAGTTGATGTATTGAGCCTCAGAGCGCGGTACACGGATGTCAATTTTCGCCCCCAAATAGACGATAGCTATGAATTGGGTGCCAATAATGTCGGCGATGACATGCGCTATACCCATGTCAGTGGCACATCGTTTTCGGCGCCGATCGTAACCGCAACAGCGGCACTGCTGCTTGGCAAGAACCCTTCGCTGGCAGCCGAACAAGTCAAGTACCTGTTACTCGCCACAGCGGACGATATTGAACAACCTGGCCGCGACAAGTATGCGGGTTATGGTTTGCTCAATGCCCGTTCGGTATTGACGACCACCACCGACTTTTTCCTGACTGCGGAAATTACCGGTACCGAGGTGACGGAAAAAGTGCTGAACGTCAAAGGGACCATTAATGCGGATCACTTCAAGAGAGCCTGGATGCAGATTGGTGCAGGCGAGACACCTGGCCAGTGGCGGTATGTCGGGGCTAAGCGGAAGTATCCGATTCAAAACGGGGTTCTGGGAAGCATTCCGTTGCAGGAGTTCGAAGGCTCCGAGCTTTGGCAAATCGTCGTCAGTGTCGAACACAAGAATGGCCTGATAAAACGGGTGCGTTACCCGATCAGGATGAAGAACTAGGGGAAATATCGTGAATAAGCTAGCGTTGCTTGTGCTCGCAGCCCTGCTCCTGCCCGTCAGCGTGCAGGCGAAAACCAAGCCTGCCTACGAAATCCCGATCTTGCCAGAAAAAGAGGATGAGGAAAGCCTCTGGGAATCAGCCAGCAAACATGAGATGCGTCTGCGCAACAGCGGCACTGTGTTCCGCGACCGGGAGATTGAGGCATACCTTGAATCACTCGCTGATCGACTGATCGGAGATCGACTGGATCACCTCGGTATTGAACTCGATTTCATGCTGGTTGCCGAACCCACGCTTAATGGCTGGGTGTATCCGTACGGCACGGTAGGTCTGCATACCGGTCTGCTGGTGCGTATGGACAACGAAGCGCAACTAGCGGCCATTGTTGCGCATGAGGTGTCGCACTTTATGCAGCGGCATACCTATCGCGAAATGCTCGATGGGAAAAAACAGTCGGTGCTTGGCAAGGGGCTCGGTTTCCTGGCGTCGGCGGCATTGGCTCGAGAGACCGGAACGTTCGACAAAGGGGTGATGGATTTTACCGGCGAACTTTGGAGCAATCTTGCGACCAGCGGTTATTCGAAGAAAAATGAATACGTAGCCGATGAGGAAGGTCTGGATTTGATGGGGTATGCCGGGCTTTCGATAGATGAATCAATACCGGCGTTTCATCGACTGGCGGAAAACGAAGCCTACGGAGCCGGCGACCCGCGAAAAATGTGGAGTAGTCATCCGCGCCTTGAGGATCGAATCAGCAACCTGCAGAAAGAAATCAAGAAGAAGAAACGAAAAAAGGGACACGGGCAGGGAACGGTTCCGGAATCGGTGCAATACTATAAAGCCATCGCGCCGGCGCTGATGATAAACGCGAATCTCGATATTCGTGAGCAGCAGTACGAGCGGGCGAGAGACGCGTTGGACAAATATGTCCAGGCGGTTCCAGACAGCCCGGATGCTCATTTTCTGCGAGGCGAGTCGTATCGCATGCAGTCCATGCGCGGTTCCGAGTTAAGCGAGGCTGTCGCCGCGTACCGTGAAGCGTTGTTACACGACTCGGCTTATGCAGATGCCTACCGCGAAATTGGCATGGCGATGCGTATTACGAAGAATCGCGGCGAAGCGATTGCGGCGTTCGAAAAATACCTTGAGATTGCACCGGAGGCGCCGGACGCTGGTATCGTCCGCGGCTACCTGGAGGGATTGCAGTGAGGATTGCGCGCCTGCTGATCATTCCGCTCGTGCTGCTGCTGGCGCCGAGCGTATTCGCGGCAGACAAGGATCAAGCCTTCACGACGGATAAGCGGGATTTCAAAAAGCGGTTCGCGACTATTGCGTTGTCCCCGGTGGACGCGGACCCGCTATTCAATATGCCGGACTCAGTCGCCAAGATCGTCGAAGAAGAAATCACCAGGCGCTTGCAGAAGCGTGGTTACAACGTCTTACCCTCATCGGTGCTTGCCGGTATCCGTGCCACCATGGAAGCCCAGGTGGGTGGTACTACGAATGCGGAAACGGGTGAAACCGATGCCGCGAGATTGCAGGCGGTGCGCAGTCATGCGTTGCGCGAACTCTGGTTGCAGCATCAATTTGACGGCGTTGCGACGATTCGTATTTCAACCACTACCGCGCAGTTTGCGAAAGGTAAGGCCGAGTGGGATGGGGTTACCCAGAAAGTCGAAAGTGAGGGACGTGACAAGGGCTATGGTGGCGGCATCGTTGCGTCCTCTATTTCATTTGCGGTATTCGATGAGGCCATGCGGGTACAGTACGTTTATTATGGCGGGCTCGAACTCCTGCAAATGCGTGTCGAGGCGCAGTTGTTGCCGGTCCCGGCCGATCAGTACTTTCTCGACGAGAAACGAATCCGCAAAGCCGCGCAGATTGCGGTGTCCCCGATCTAGGACATTCAAACCCTGATCAATCGCCGTTCAGCATCGCTTCAGGATCGTTGTGGCCAGATAGGCCACACGACTTGAAGGAGAACGATGATGATCCGAACGATGACAACACTGGTAGCCGCAGCGTTACTGACAACCGCAATGCCACCAACCGCAGAAGCCCATCCGGATGCCTATGTCGGTGCGAGTATCGGTAACGCGCGCCTCGACGACGATTTCGACGGCTTCGGCATTGATACCGACACCAACGCGTATCGATTCTTCGGCGGCATCCAGCTTGGCGAAACCTTAGGCATCGAAGCGGGCTACCTGAATTTCGGCGATTTCACCGAAACTGTTGACCTGGGCGGACTGCTGTCGCGCACCGATATCAGCGGCGACGGCTGGACGCTGGGCGGGACCCTGTCACTGCCGCTATCGAATAACCTGTCGATCTTCGGCAAGGGCGGGGTATTTTTCTGGGATGCCGATATCACCATCGACGGCTTCTCGATCGACACCCCCGGGGATGACAATCCGTACTGGGGCGGCGGCCTGAAACTCGATCTCGGCGACAACTTTTCGCTGCTTGGTGACTGGACGGTTTACGAGTTCGATGTGCTGGAGACGGACGTCATATCGATTGGATTCCAGTACCGATTCTAAGCCCCTTTTCCCTGATTGTTGCTCTTTAGCAACAATCATGTCTTTCCCCTGTACAACACGATAGCCCTTGACTGGCGGAACTTCCAATATCTACTAAAGTCAACATAAGGGCGCTTACAAACTGTAACGTCGTGTTTTTACAACATTCTTCACATTGTTCGATCGAAGGGGAAAGACATGAAAAGGTATACATCGATAGCGTCGATGCTTGTGCCCATCGTTGCTATGAACCTGACCTTCCTGCCGGCGCTTCCAGCGCTCGCACAAGACAATCAGGTGGAGGAGGTCATCGTCACCGGATCTCGAATTGGGCGAGCCTCCGATTTTGAAAGTCCATCACCGATTACAACGGTTGACCGCGAGTACATCGACAACTCCGGCTACCTGAATCTTCAGCAAATCCTCGAAAAAATCCCCGCTACGGGCAACGGTACCTTCTCGACTCGGGGCAATAACCAGGATTCGACGGCGAACGGATCATCGGCGGTCAGTCTTCGCGGTCTGGGTGCCGATGCAACACTGGTGCTCGTTAACGGTCGTCGGGTCGCTATCGGATCGTTCGCAGAAAGCGTTACGACAAACTTTGTGGATATCAACAGTATCCCGGTGGCTGCGATCGAGCGTGTCGAAATCCTGAAAGACGGTGCATCAGCTGTGTACGGTTCCGATGCCGTCGCCGGTGTAGTCAATATCGTGCTGCGAAACAATTTCGAAGGGCTCGAGTTCACACTCGGTTATGGCGACACCTCTGAAACTGACAGTGCCGAGACAACATTCTCTGCGATGTGGGGAACAGGTGGCGACGAAGGTAATGTCACGATGATCTTCGACTACTTCCAGAATGACTCGTTGTTTAACTACGAACGGCCAAAGCTCGCAACAGCTGACCAGTCGTTCCGCGGCGGGCAGGATTTTCGTTCGTCGCGCGGGTTCCCTGGTACGTTCATCGTGGATGGTACGACCATGGTTGATCCAACCTGTCCGCCGGATCGCGACGTAGGCGTCTGCGTATTCGACTATGGCCCATTTAACGTGCTGGTACCCGAATCCGAGCGAACCGGATTGATTTTGCTCGGCAGCAGGAACCTGGGTTCGGACGTTGAGCTGTTTACGGAAATCGCCGTGCAGCACAACACGTCGATCGCCCAGGGTGCACCCACGCCGCTGGATGACTCCGCTGGCCTCACCGTTCCGGTCACGCACCCCAACAATCCGTTTCCCGGTGCGATCAATCCGATCGAGGTATTTCGCTTCCGACCGGTCGATGCGGGTCCACGGCAATGGAGTATTGAAAGTGACAACCTTCGCCTGCTGCTAGGTCTGCGCGGAGAGATCAATGACTGGAGTTGGGAGATTGCAGCTTCTCGCGGCCGCAGCGAGTCGTTGCAGACCGGTGACCGTTCGCAAGGTTGGGTTCGAACCGATTTCCTGCAGATGGAAATCGACGCGGGAAATTACAACATCTTCGGTACGACCTTTAACTCAGACGACGTGCTTGATCGTATACGCACCAGCCTCGTACGCCAGGGAAGCTCGGACCTGAAAACCTTTGACGCGACGATCTCGGGCGAAGTCTTCGATATGTCATCCGGACCGGTATTGATGGCGGCGGGTCTCGAGTACCGCGAAGAAAGCGTGTCCGACGTGCCCGACGATCAGTTCCAGCGCGGTCTGATTTTTGGCACGGAGTCGGTATCCGCTGCGGCGGCCCGCGACAACTGGTCGGCCTTTGTCGAGTTCTCGGTGCCATTGCTCGAGAACCTCGAGCTGCAGGTTGCCGGACGCTTCGACGACTACAGTGATTTCGGCAATACGACGAACCCGAAAGTCGCCGCACGCTGGGACATCAATGAGATGATCGCCGTTCGCGGTTCCTGGGGGCAGGGCTTCCGTGCCCCGTCACTGGCGCAGATTGGTCTCGGCCCATCCCAGGAGTCACTGTTCTTCGCCGATACTTTTGGCTGTGCGGTCAATCCTGCGTACTGTGCCACGACCGACTACACGGTGATCTTCTCGGGCAACCCGGATCTCGAGGCAGAGGAATCCGAAACGTTTAACTTCGGCGTTTCGATCAGCCCGATGGAGGGGCTGCAAGTGTCGCTGGACTACTGGGACATAACGCAGGAGAAGAAGATCGACGATGTGCCGTTCGGCTTCCTGTACAACAGCTTCTGCAACAACCAGAACAGTACCGTCTGTGTCCGCGGCACACCGCAACCCGGCGAAGCACTCGGGCCTTTGCAATCGGTGAGCACGAGTTTCATCAATATCGGTGAGCAATCGGCAACCGGTATCGACCTGTCAGCGTCTTATACGGCTGATGTCGGCGCCGGTACCCTGGGTCTTAATCTGTACTACGCGTACCTGATGGACTTTGATCGCGTGGAGCTGGACTCATCGGGCGCCAACTTCGTTACCCGGTCGCTCGCGGGCGAGTACGAGTATCCGGAGTCGCGCTGGTCACTGGGTGGCACTTACACGCTCGGGGACTGGGCATTCGCCTCGCAGCTGGACTATGTTGGTGAGTTCGAGGATACGCCGGACATCGATTTTGACGGTGTCCTCGACTACGACACCAACGTTTCGCGCACGGTTGATTCCTACCTGACCGTCAATGCGCAAGTCAGCTATTCGGGTTTCGAGAATACTCGGCTGATGTTCGGCGTCGATAACCTGTTCGATGAAGAACCACCGTTCGCGATCGGCGACGGCGATTCGGATCTGTACGGTTATGTGCAGAGCCAGCACAGCCCGCGTGGCATGTACTGGTATTTGCGCGCGAATTTCTCATACGAATAACGCGTCAAAGACACGAACCATGGAGGCGCTCCGGCGCCTCCTTTTTTTAAGCCTGGTCAGAGCCTTGCGGCGAGGCGACTGCCCTGGTCAATCGCGCGCTTGGCATCGAGCTCCGTCGCCACGTCGGCGCCACCGATGATGTGCGTTGTAATGCCTGCGGCTGTCAGCGGTTGCTGCAAGTCGCGTAATGGCACCTGCCCCGCACACATGACGATATTGTCGACGTCGAGCCAGGTCGGATCCTCGTGCTGCTTGCCATAGCTGATCAACAGGCCTTCGTCGCCGATACGTTCGTAGTTGACGCCGCCGATCATGCGTACATCATTCATCTTCAACACCGCACGATGTATCCAGCCGGTGGTCTTGCCGAGATTGGCGCCGTGTTTGCCCGCCTTGCGCTGCAGCAAGGTGATCTGGCGTCGTGACGATTCGGGCCGCGTACGATCCGGTGACAGTCCACCACGTGCAACCGCAGGATCGACGACACCCCATTCTGCCAACCACTCATCGAGATCCATCGTCGGCGAATGCCCGTCATGCAGCAGGTACTCGGCGACATCGAAGCCGATGCCGCCCGCACCGATGATGGCGACACGCTGGCCGACCGGCGCCCGGTTACGAAGCACATCGATGTAGCTCAGCACCTTCGGGTGATCCTGGCCTTCGATCCTGGCGTCACGAGGCGAAACACCGGTGGCGATGACGACTTCGTCGTAGTTGATGCCCTGCAGAGTTTCCGCTGTGACGCGCTTCTCGAGGTGCAGGTTCACGCCGAGCAACTCAATTTGCCGGCTGAAGTATTTCAACATCTCGTGAAACTCTTCCTTGCCGGGAATGACTTTCGCCATATTCAACTGGCCGCCGATTTCCGCGGCCGCCTCGAAAAGATCCACGTCATGCCCGCGCTCCGCCAATACCAGCGCGGCGGAGAGTCCTGCCGGTCCCGACCCGATCACGGCAAACCGCCGCTGCTTTGCTGTTTTCGGGTAATTCAATTCGGTCTCGTGACAGGCGCGCGGATTGACCAGGCAACTCGACATCTTGTTGGCAAAGGTGTGATCGAGGCAGGCCTGGTTGCAGGCGATGCAGACATTGATCTCGTCGGCTCGATTATCGCGTGCTTTCAAAACGAATTCGGGGTCTGCGAGCAGCGGTCGCGCCATGGAAACCATGTCCGCACAACCGTCGGCGAGTATCTCCTCGGCGGTGGATGGCAGGTTAATGCGGTTGGATGTGACCAGCGGAATGCGGACTTCACGCTTCATCTTCCTGGTCACCCAGGCGAACGCACCGCGTGGCACCGAGGTAGCGATGGTCGGCACACGCGCTTCGTGCCAGCCAATGCCGGTGTTGATTATCGTGGCGCCGGCTGCCTCAATGGCTTTCGCGAGCTGCACGGTTTCTTCCCAGGTGTTGCCCTCGGGAATGAGGTCGATCATCGACAGGCGATAAATGATGATGAAATCTCTGCCCACCGCAGTGCGAGTGCGCTCGACAATCTCGACGGGAAAGCGCATGCGCTGTGTGTAGTCACCGCCCCACCGGTCAGTACGCTGGTTGGTGTGTGTCACCAGGAATTCATTAATGAAATAACCTTCCGATCCCATGATCTCGACGCCGTCGTAACCGGCCTCGCGCGCCAGCTGTGCGCAACGCACGAAATCTCGAATCTGCTTCTCTACACCGGACGTCGAGAGCTCACGCGGCGTAAACGGTGTAATCGGCGATCGAATCTTTGATGGTGCTACCGCAAACGGATGGTAGGCATATCGCCCGGCGTGCAGAATCTGCATTGCGATCTTGCCGCCTTCGGCATGCACTGCGCTGGTTACCTGGTGGTGTTTCTTGGCTTCGCGGCGTGATGTGAGTTTGCCGGCGAAGGGTTTGACCCAACCTGCGCGATTCGGCGCGTAACCGCCGGTGACAATCAGGCCAACGTCACCCCGGGCACGCTCGGCAAAGTAGGCTGCGAGACGATCATGTTTGTTGCCGTCTTCGAGGCCAGTATGCATGGAACCCATGAGAACCCGGTTTTTCAGGGTAGTGAAGCCGAGGTCGAGGGGGGTGAGGAGGTTGGGGTAACTGCTCATGTGCTCCAATTTCGCACGGAACCGGCATGAATGCGAACGTCGTGCGCCCGGTCAGGCCAATGCTATGCTTACGCTATGAAACCCTGCCGACTAATGAGAGTTCTGTTCGCCTGCCTGGTCTTTGCATCTGCACCCCTGGCAGCGACGGAGGGCACTGCCGTCGTCCTCGACCTGGAGGGCGCCATCGGCGTCGCGACCGCCGAGTTCATCATCACTGGAATCGAAGATGCCGAAGAGCGCGATGCGACTTTGGTCATCATTCGTATGGACACGCCGGGCGGCCTGGTCAACTCCATGCGTGACATCGTTTCGGCGATACTGGGTTCCGATGTCCCGGTGGTCACCTATGTGTCTCCGGCCGGGGCGAGGGCCGACAGCGCCGGGACCTACATACTCCTCGCCAGCCATGTCGCGGCGATGGCGCCAACAACGCACCTGGGTGCGGCGACGCCCGTCTCTCTCAGTGGCGACGATGTTGGTGGCGGCGGCGAGTCCGGTTCGGAAAATGAATCCGATCCCGGTGCTGCATCGGATGAGACGAAAAAGTCGGCACCGTCCGGATCGGCGATGGAACGTAAAGTCATGAACGATTCGATTGCCTATATTCGCGGGCTCGCCGAAGCGCACGGCCGAAATGCCGACTGGGCGGAAAAGGCGGTGACCGAGGCTGCGACGCTGACCGCGAACGAGGCCCTGGAGATGAATGTCATCGACGTGATCGCTGCGAACCGCGCCGAGCTTCTTCAAAAAATCAATGGCCGCGAACTCAAGGTCAACAATCAGAGCATTACGCTCAATACTGAGGCCTTGCTGATCGAAAAAATCGAGCCCGACTGGCGCATCAAGTTTCTGAGCACGATCGCCAGTCCCGAGATCCTGATGATTCTTATCATGATCGGTGTTTACGGACTGTGGTTCGAAGGCACCAATCCCGGCGCGATTGTTCCGGGTGTCGTCGGTGTCATCGCACTTTTGCTTGCTGCTTACGCGCTGCAGGTCTTGCCGGTCAACTACGCCGGGCTGGCGCTGATTGTCGTCGGCATCGCCCTGATCGTCGCCGAATCGTTCGTCCCGAGTTTCGGTGCACTTGGCGTGGGCGGGATCGTCGCCTTTATTTTTGGCGGCATCATTATGTTCGACAGCGGCATACCCGGATTCGGTATTTCAATATCGTTCCTGGTTGGCTTTGCCCTGATCTCCGGCGTTTTCTTGCTGTGGATGGTTTCCTATCTCGTCAAGTTGCGACGGCGCGGTGCGGTAACCGGAATAGAAAACATCATTGGCGGTACGGGCACAGCGATGGATTCATTCGCAGGCGCCGGCCGCGTCTGGCTGGAGGGTGCACCGTGGTCCGCGTTCAGCAGAGTACCCATCGAGAAAGATCAGCAGGTCGTCGTTACCGCGGTTGACGGACTGACACTTGAAGTCGAACCCCTGCGCGCAGCGGATGCCGCCGCGGAACATCAAACTTAAAGACAACACCGGGGAATACCAATGACACTCATTCCATTTGCGTTTGTTCTGGCGCTAATCTTCCTGATCCTCTACAACACGATCAAGATTCTCAAGGAGTATGAGCGTGGCGTCATACTGTTTCTTGGCCGATTTCAGAAGGTAAAGGGCCCCGGCCTGATCGTCCTGATCCCGGGCTTGCAAAAAATGATCAAGGTGGACCTGCGTGTCGTAGTTCTGGATGTGCCGACGCAAGATGTCATTTCGCGTGACAACGTTTCTGTCAAGGTCAATGCCGTCATTTACTTTCGTGTTGTCGATCCGGAAAAAGCAGTGCTTCGCGTTGCTGACGTATTCGAGGCAACCAGTCAATTGTCGCAAACAACCTTACGTTCGGTGCTCGGCCAACACGAGCTCGACGACATGCTGGCGGAGCGCGATAAGCTGAATTTCGATATTCAGAAAATACTGGATCATCGCAGTGACGCCTGGGGCATCAAGGTCGAGAACGTTGAAATAAAGCACGTTGACCTGGACGAGAGCATGATTCGGGCCATCGCCCAACAGGCGGAAGCCGAAAGAGCCAGGCGCGCGAAGGTGATCAATGCCGAGGGTGAGAAACAGGCCGCCAACATGCTGGCCGACGCTGCGCGCACACTCGCAGGCGAGAAACAGGCGCTGCAGCTTCGCTACCTGCAGACACTCAAGGAAATCGCCGGTGAGAAAACCAATACAATCGTATTTCCATTGCCGCTCGACCTGATCGAACCGTTAATGGCACTGGGGAAGTCGATCAAGGAAGACCAATAGCCAGCAGGGCCGGGTCGCATGCAGGGATTGTCCGGCGGGGTAACAGCCGTTATGGCGGCGGCGTTTCCTGATTGACGGACGAATCGATGAATTACAAGAACGGCTTTATCGAAACGATCGGCAACACACCGCTGATACGCCTGCGCGGTGTCAGCGAAGAAACCGGCTGCGACATTCTTGGCAAGGCCGAATTCCTTAACCCGGGTGGCTCAGTCAAAGACCGAGCGGCCAAGGCAATCGTCCTTGCGGCCGAAGCCAGCGGTGAACTTCGGCCTGGCGGCATCGTTGTCGAAGGCACCGCCGGCAATACCGGAATCGGCCTGGCGCATGTCTGCAATGTGCGCGGCTATCGTTGTGTCATTGTGATTCCCGAAACGCAGTCGCCCGAAAAGCTGGACTTGCTGCGCACCCTGGGCGCCGAAGTGCGAACGGTACCTGCCGTGCCGTACGCCAACCCCGAAAACTTTCAGCATCGCGCCGGCCGGCTCGCCGAGGAAACGGAAAACACGATCTGGGCGAATCAGTTTGACAACCCTGCGAACCAGGAAATACATCTCACGACCACGGGCCCGGAAATCTGGCGCGACACGAATGGCAAGATTGATGCGTTCATCTCCACGGCGGGTACCGGCGGCACGATTGCCGGCACGACTGTTTTCTTAAAATCGAAGAACAAAAAGGTCCTGACCGTGCTCGCCGATCCAACCGGCACCGCGACCTGGCATTACGTGAAGCATGGCGAGGCCAAAATGGTGGGTGAGGGTTCGATCGCCGAGGGCATCGGCAATTCTCGAATCACCGGCAACTTCGCGGGCGCCAAGGTCGACGACGCCGAGATGATTCCCGACCAGGAGTGTGTCGATACGGTGTATCGACTGCTGCATGAAGACGGCTTGTTTCTGGGCGGATCGTCCGGCATCAATGTCGCTGCGGCTGTGCGGGTTGCCAGACGACTGGGGCCCGGGCACGTCATTGTTACGATTCTGTGTGACAGCGGGGCGCGGTATCAGTCCCGCTTGTTCAATCGGGAGTGGTTGGAGGGGAAGGGGCTAAGGCAGCCGACTCAGAATTCAATTCAGTAGCCTCAGGACCGAACGACGTTTTCACGGTAACGCCACAGCAGGTTTCGCGCGTGTGGAACTGGCATTCGTGACAGCCGGAAATGGCGTTCTACGCTTGCGATTCCCGCATTGCCAATCGCGCCGCCCGTCGCTCGTCCGCTGCCACAAAGCGCCGACGTTCGATTGCGGTCTTCGGCAACACTGGCGGTACCTCGGTTGGTTTGCCCGCATCGTCGAGTGCCACAAACGTTAAATACGCCGACACGACGTGACGCCGGTCTCCCCGGAAGCTGTTCTCGGCAGCAACGTGCACACCGATTTCCATTGAGCTCCTCCAGGAGCGATTGACGGATGCCTTAACCACCAGTGTTTCGCCCGTGTGTGCAGGCGCGAGAAATGTGAGGCTGTCAACGGCCACCGTGACGCAAGAGCGGCCACTGTGTCGCTCCGCGACGATCAGCGCGGTGCGATCACACAGGCCCATGACCAGTCCGCCGAACACGGTGTGCTTCGAGTTCAGATCGTTCGGGAATATCTTGTAGACGTTTTGCTCGACGGCGGTTTCAGCCGGTTGTTTTCCATTCTGGGTCATTGATCGATCCTGGTGAGTGCGTAGCGGACGAGGCGGCGGAGTGCTTTCTGGCCAAGTCCGGAGGCGTGAGAGAGTCCAATACGTTCGATCGCCGCATTATTCGCCGGCAGTGCGCGGGTGCTCATTGCTGCAAGGATTGCCCGCAACTTTGACGAGGTCGTAGCGGTATTCGATTGCAGCCATTCGAGTGCCCGAATCAGCTGTTGTTCATCGGCGGTTAGTACCGACCCCAACGGATAGTCGGGGAAGTGCGATTTAAACTCCGGCTGTCGGAACACAGCCTGCAGGGAATTCGATGAGTTTGCGGTCGATTCCTCGCTTAGTTGATGCTCTGCGGGAAGTTTTCCCGCCTGTTTCGCCTGAGCCATCAGGGCCGGCTGAAAAGCCGAGTCCGCGATTCGCAACATCGCGTCGATGACCTCGGCGTCCGTGCGTCCGCGCGTTACTGCGATGCCGTATTCCGTCACAAAGATATCGCGATGATGGCGCGGCACTGTTGACGACCCGTACGACCAGCGAATATTCGATTCCGCGATACCGTGCTTCGTCCGGCTGGCGCGTAACATCAGGATGGAATGTGCGTTGGCCAGCGACTGCG
The DNA here is from genome assembly GCA_963976365.1 of uncultured bacterium. GTDB lineage: Bacteria > Pseudomonadota > Gammaproteobacteria > Steroidobacterales > Woeseiaceae > UBA1847. The sequence continues at coordinate 21,556 of CAXBKH010000026.1, forward strand.
CCATCGACACAAAGTCGAACTGACCGCCGACACCGCTGACGACGCGGCCATCATTCAATGTGTCCGATACCGCTTCACCCAGCAGTGTCACCATCATGGTCTCGTTGATCAGCCGAGCATTTTGTCGCTGGCGGCGTTTCCGATCCTCCTCGCCGTACAGCGTGTTGACAAAGGAAATGCGTGTCATGTTGATTCGCCGCCGTTGTTCCGGTGCCATCCCGTTCAGCGCGTCATAAAACATTCTGGAGCCGACAAAGAACCCGGCGTGGATTAGCGTGTCGTCCTCATCGTCAGCGGGTCGTCTGATCAGGCCGCGCTGAAACAACGCAAGCACTGCATCGCTCAACAATTCCGTCGATGCGTAGAGTCCTTTTTCAAACGGCGCATCCTCAACCGGCAGCCGCCTCCTCGCACGCGTTCCGGTACCGCCGGGCAGGGCATCCAGCACTTTACGAAAGACTTCCGGCGACTCATGCCGCAAGCACAGGCAATGCGCGACGGCATCGCTCAACGAACCAATGCCAAGCTGTAGCGTTCCACCGTCCGGAATCATACTCGCGACGTGCATTGCGGTCGCATAGTCGGCCGCCGTCACGGCCCGGTTCAGCAGGCCAAACGGCGGATACTGGCAGTCATCGCTGTCAAGAATCAGATCGAAACAATCTGCGCTGAGCTCGGAATCGCCGAACATATACGGCATGTGACGGTTGACCTGGCCCACCATCGCAACAGGAGATCCGGCACGTCGTTTCGCTTCCAGCCGCGGCAGCAGATCGAGTGTGATCTCGGGGTTCGAACTGAGGCTGTAGTATCCCGGCGCATCGTCGGAAATTGCCACCAGTTGCGCGACCACGTTGACACCGAGTGTCATCAGTTCATCGACGACCTCGCTGTAGTTAATACTGGTGTAATTCTGCTGCGCGACCGCATTCCCAAGGTACCCACCCGGACGAAGATAGAACTCCCGGACCGTAATGTTCGGCGGCAGCTTGTTTTCCGCGACCGCCTTGACGTAGCTCGGCGTCGGCCAGTCGCCGTAGAGGCGCTCAACCAGCGGATCGATGAAGTTCGACTGCAGCTCGTTTGCACCTTGCGGAGTGGTCAGCGTCAGGCCGGTAAAAATTGTCAGTGATATCGACGGATCCGCCGCTGCGCGCGAATACAAGGCATCGGCGATGTGTGTCGCCTTGCCGATGCCAATGGGTAGCCCGAGCACGATGTTCTTGTCGAGCATCGTGAGCAGTCTGTCGGCAAGGTCTGTCGGGCATTGACAGTAGAGCGGTGTTGACATTGGGCAAGCTTAGCAAGATTCGTCAGATAGCATGTCGTGCCGCATCGCGGAGCGACTATCGGGTCAGAAACTTTTCGGTTGCGTGACCGGATTTTCCGACCGGTCCTGCTATGGGGATAGACAAACAGATTCCGGGGAAAACCATGAAGATTTCGATGCACACTCGCTGGCGAGCCGTCGCCCTGCAACTCCTCGCCCTGGCGTTCTCTGCTGTGCCGGCACCCGCGATAGCGCAGGATCTGACCGAAATGATCGCCGACGCAGCCGGTGTGCCGCAGATTCCGGCATTTCTTCCGGACAAATACAGTATTCAGCCCACCGAGCCGTTATCGATCGACGGTGTCTGGATGGTGTCGTCGCTGCGCAAGAAGATTCGCATCGAGCAGGGACGGGCCTACGCCGTCGATCCCTGGCTGCACCTGTTCGTACTCAAGATCCAGCCGGACATGGTTGTCATGCAAAATATGCGTCGAACCGGCACCGGGACGTTTGCAGCGGACGATCTGCCGCTAATGGGGCCTGCTGTCATGACGTTGAATGGCTCAGGTAATCTCGACGTCAGTGTTCAGGGTGCGCTGGGACCCGCGAAGTACGGGCTGGTGCGGCTCGAATCCCATTATCCTGATGAGCTCAGCAGCGAAATCATGGCAGCGACCGGGCGCAGCATCTCGATCCAGGCGCCGCCCGCACAGCTGCGCCCGGCGGTGCAAGAGCAACCTCGCTATCAGGCCCCGCCAATCAGTCAGCCGCCGGCACCGCCGACTCAGGGTTCGCCGGACTGTGTTCCTATCGGCGTCGACCCCGATACCGGCCTGACGATCTGTGCGGACTAACCTGATGAGAATCCGTGTCAGCCTGGTGATGGGTGCGTTCATGGTCATCGGCACCAGTAGTGTTTTCGCACAGGGAGCAGCGGCCGGTCCGGGCAGTATCTTCGCCGGTTGCGACGACGATGTCCGGGCGCCCGACCAGGTTGCACAGCAAGCGGCCCCTGTTGTCGATCGTTTTACGGAACGTGCCTTTGCGAGTTTCACGATGGACGACGTCGAGCGCGGCGTGGCTGGCGAACTGAATAACCTGTGCTGGTCTCGACTTGACGGCCTCTGGCGCGCCGAAACACCGATCTCGCTTGCAGCAAACGTCGTTGACGAGAGCCTCTGGGGCGTCTCGGGCCCGGAGCTTATGAAGCTGGCCAACGGCAATTTCACAACGCCCCGGCATATCGTTATCGTCGAGTCTCCCAAATCGGACGACACACTCTATGTCGCAACCGGGCTCACGGGCGGTCAGTTCGTAAAATTTCAGAGCACGGACGGGGTTGCACTGCAGGATGTTCTTCGTCGTGGCGGGTCCAGCAAGACGTTTCGCGCCAGCCAAAATTTTGAATACGGCGCCAGCTTGGTGCTAAGCGTGACCAGTCGCGGGCGTATACACCTGCGCATCGGTGGCTACGACTACTATCGGCCGGTGCCCAATAACACGCTCGAAGCGATGTCGACGCAGGAGCCCTCCGATCATCCTTTCCTGTTGCCGCAGAATCTCGGCTACCTGGCTGCCAGCCGTCGCGGCTATGACATTGCGATGCAAGATCCGCTGTATCTGTACGAGAACCGAAAACAGGAAATATTCGCCGAGCTTGATCCGCAAAAGTACTACACGGCGGAGCGCCATATCATCCCGGTCAACTTCAAATATATTCCGGAGAGTGGGCAGGGGACGATCTACCGAAAATCGCTGGTATCGAGCGAGCAGCACATACAGCAAACAGCTTCGCACACGTTCGGCGCAAGTGTGACGATTTCCGGTGGAGGGCGAAACGCGAGCACCGGTAACGCCAACCTGTCAGCGACGGCCGGATTTTCCCATACCAAGGCGACGTCGGAAAGCATGAGTAACAGCAATACCGTTGCCCAGGCAGTCGGTTATTCGCGCCACAAGAAATACGCGCTGGTTCTCGATCACCCATACACGCAACTGTCCGATGCTTTCGTAGAGGCGGTGGACGAGGCGCACAGAAACTTTCGCTACCAGGCCCTGATCGAAAAATTTGGAACGCATTACCCCTACGCAGTCACGTACGGGGCGACCGCGCGCATGACGGTCGATATGGATGCGAGTGAATACAGCCAGCGTGCCTCAACCAGTTCGTCCTACAGCGCAAATGCCGGTGCAACCATTTATGGCGTCGAAGGCGAGGTCAACGTGAGCGAACAGGCAGGCCAGACAACGGGTAGCTCCGGCGCAATGTCCAATGAAAAAGCGACCTTTGTGGCTGTGGGCGGCAATGGTTCCTGGGACCAGAACGGCTACAGTGCGGGTGAAGACCATTACCCGGTTCTTCTCGACCTGCGTCCAATTTCAGAACTGCTCAATCCGATGAATTTTCCGGGGCGGCCGGAAATTTACATCACCGTTCGGAACAACCTGGATGCCGCGATCGCGCGTTACCTGGGCAGTTTCGTGTCCGATCCGGCCGAGGCGATACAAACGGTCTCGTGGTTGCCAGAGGTCAAGCAGGAGCCCGTTGAAGTCTGGCGTGTTTACATTCGAAAGATATGGTGTGCCGGCGGGCACATAACGGCCAAGTACGCATTGGCGTCAAAACTTGAAATGGTTTCGTACAAAGGGTCCGGTAGCAGTCGCGAGGTTCTTGCGTCGAACACGCAAACCGATGGATTGAAAACCAAGAAGTGCAACTTTAAGAGCGAACGCAAAACGGTTGAGTACGGTTCCTCCAGATACATCGAAATCCGCGGAACACGAGGCGAAATTGCCGCGGTTATCGTTGACCTCGATATGACCTGGCACTACAACGATTCATCGAAAAAGGCACGCAGCGCTGCGAAAACTTTCGCTGGAAAGTTTTCAAAAGAAGTCGATGTTGGTACGCGAATCGATGAAAAGTGGGTCGTCAAGGGCGCTGCGCTGCCGCAATTCGAACTGATCGTCAGGTTCAAGCGCATTCGATGATTTCACACGACAAGGATACTACCGGGATATTGCCATGAAACAGAAAGTCCGAGGCTTAATGACAATCGCGTTGCTTGCACTGGCGTTTTCGATGGCTAACGCCGAGAACTACACGCCTGACGTTGCCGAGTTCGATGGCACGAATGCGCTGAACTTCGACGCATCGCCACAGCTGGCCATGGCGCAAGGTGGCACCGTCGAGTTCTGGGTGGTTCCCGACTGGACGACCGACCCCGGCTACGATCCCACAATCATCAGCAACATGGGCCCTCAGGGTATTTCCTACCTGGTCGCGATGCTTCGTGACCGAAGCGGCATCGCATTTGCCGCTGGGGATATGGAGTACGTTGCTACGTTCGATTTTACGGATGGCCGCCTGCATCACGTTGCAATCAGTCAGTTCGACGACGGCATTACCCTCTACGTTGATGGACAGGTGATCGGCAGCTCCGACATTGTTGCGCTGAACCTGCCAAGTGACGGCGTCCGGATCGGTTCGATTGACGGTACGAATAACCAATTTCGTGGCGCGATCGCCGGCCTGCGTTTCTGGAACGTCGTCGTGACTCAGGAAGAGCTGGTCGAATTTGCATTGACCGATATTTTTAAGGGTGATCACCCTAATCTGGACAACCTGTCTGCGATGAGTAATTTCAATAGCGGCGAGCTGCTGCTCGTTCAGCCGGAGGTACAGCCATGAAAAGCGAAAACCGATCTGCACACTCGATATTATTGCCCGCCTCCGTCATCATGCTCGCGTTGGCGACCAGCAATTTGCTCCTGACTTCGGTCGTCGAAGCAGCCAATCCGACGACCAAAAAGCCGGCCGTGAGCAAAGTGCAACCACGCGATTCGCATCGTCAGAGCATGGGCTCCCGCCATCGTACGCGCGCGGCATCCCCCGTTCCCCAGCGCCGTAGCGCGGAGAATACGAACAAGGCCACAGAACGCCGATCCAATGCGCAATCCGCAACCAGTATCGTCGGCAGGCCGTCACAATACAGTCCGGCGGGTCCGGCAGTAAACGCGTCAACCCCGGCGGGTATCCAGCCGGTTGCGGTGCCGGGGCAGCAGCCCCGACAAAGCCAGCAGAGCAGCACGGCGGCGCGGTCGGTAACGCGCACAACAACGAGCGGCAAATCAACAACCATGACGGCCAGTGCCGCGAAGTAATTATCGAGAAAATAGAATACTGCAAGTTAAATAATCCACTGCATGGAATATTTAGATCAGGTCTAATGGTGTCTGCCAAAAAGGCTCCACACATACCGGGGAGATTCCAATGCACAGAGATAAGAAACCTTTGATACCGGCTTTCGCAATGGCGATGCTGCTGGTCGTTTCATCCAATACCGCGTTCGCCGACGGCGAGCCCAAATCCAACCAGTTCTGGTGGCCAGAAAACCTGAGCCTTAGTCCGCTGCGTGATCACAGCGCGGAGTCCAATCCGATGGGCGACGACTTTGACTACGCGGAAGCGTTTGCCAGGCTCGATCTCGACGCGGTCAAGGCAGACATCGAAACACTGATGAAAACCTCGCAAGACTGGTGGCCGGCAGATTACGGTCACTACGGGCCCTTTTTTATTCGTATGGCCTGGCACAGCGCGGGTACGTACCGCGTATCTGACGGACGCGGCGGCGCTGGCGGTGGTCAGCAGCGATTCGAACCGCTCAATAGCTGGCCTGACAATGCCAACCTCGACAAGGCGCGACGGTTGCTGTGGCCGATCAAACAGAAATACGGTCGCAGCCTGTCCTGGGCTGACCTGATGGTCCTGACCGGCAACGTTGCACTTGAGTCCATGGGCTTCAAGACTTTCGGCTTTGCCGGCGGTCGTGAAGACGACTGGGAAGCCGAGATGGTTTACTGGGGTCCCGAGAATGAGTTTCTCGATGACAAGCGATACTCCGGCGATCGAAATCTCGAGAAGCCGCTCGCTGCTGTTCAGATGGGCTTGATTTACGTCAACCCGGAAGGCCCGAACGGCAATCCCGATCCGCTGTTGGCCGCGAAGGATATTCGCGACACCTTTGGTCGCATGGCCATGAACGATGAAGAAACCGTTGCGCTGATTGCGGGCGGGCATACGTTCGGCAAGGCGCACGGTGCCAAGCCTGCCGATTGCCTGGACGTTGAACCCGCCGCGGCCGGTGTCGAAGAGCAGGGCATGGGCTGGATAAACAAATGCGGTAAAGGCAATGCCGAAGACACGATCACCAGCGGCCTTGAAGGCGCGTGGACCGTGAACCCGGTGGGCTGGACGCACAGCTACCTCGTTAATCTCTACACTTACGATTGGGTGCAGACGAAGAGCCCGGCTGGAGCGACGCAGTGGATTCCTGACAACGGGGCAGCGGCAACGCTGGTACCTGACGCTCACGATCCGTCAAAGCGACACGCACCGATCATGTTTACGACCGACCTGGCACTGAAATTCGACCCGGAATACCGGCGCATCACCTCGCACTGGTTGAAAAATCCGCAAGAGTTTGAAGTCGCGTTTGCCAAGGCCTGGTTCAAGCTCACGCATCGCGACATGGGACCGAGAGCACGCTACATCGGTAACGACGTGCCTGCAGAAGAATTGCTGTGGCAGGATCCCGTACCCGCCGTGGACCACAAGCTCATCGATGCAAATGACGCCGCGAAACTAAAAGCCGAGATTTTGGACTCGGGGCTGACCGTGCCAGAGCTCGTTCGTACTGCCTGGGCGTCGGCTGCCAGTTTCCGTGGCACCGACATGCGCGGTGGAGCCAATGGAGCACGCATCAACCTCGCGCCACAAAAAGACTGGTCAGCCAACGATCCGAAAGAACTGGCGAAAGTGCTCAAGAAGCTGAGCGGCATCCATAAGGACTTCAACCGGTCATTGTCCGGCGGCAAAAAAGTGTCACTCGCCGATGTCATCGTTCTCGGTGGCGTCGCGGCTGTTGAACAGGCTGCAAAGAACGCCGGTTACGATGTGAAGATTCCGTTCACGCCCGGTCGCACGGACGCAACGCAGGCGCAAACGGATGTCGCATCGTTTGCGGTACTCGAGCCGACGGCAGACGGATTCCGCAACTACTACGCAACCGGCAACTCACGCTCGCCGGCAGAGCTCCTGGTAGACAAGGCGGACACGCTAACACTGACCGCACCGGAGATGACGGTTCTGGTCGGCGGCATGCGCGCGTTGAACGCCAATGCCAGCGGTGTGAAGCACGGCGTTTTCACCGACCGCCCCGGCACGTTGAGCAACGACTTCTTCGTTAACCTGCTCGACATGTCAACGAAGTGGACGAAGTCATCGACAGCCGACGGCATCTACGAAGGCCACGATCGCAGCACGGGTAAACTCAAGTGGACGGCGACTCCGGTCGACCTCGTATTTGGTTCGCATGCTGAGTTGCGCGCTATTGCCGAAGTCTATGCAGAAGTCGGCGGAGAGCAGAAGTTTGTCAAAGATTTCGTTGACGCGTGGAACAAGGTGATGACACTCGATCGCTTTGATCAGATCTGAATTGATCTGAGCTGAAACAGGAACGGCGGCGCTACAACGCCGCCGTTTTTTTTCTAGAGAAGATTCATCCGGCGCAGCAAATCCTCGTAGCGGGGATTGCCCTCGAGCAACCGGGTCATCGTGTCGAAGCCCTTGATGTAAGCAAGACCAGGATCACGGACAGCAAACCCGCGCTCCAGCGCGGCCAGGGTTTCGTCGATATCGCCCCAATAGGTATAGACGGTAGCAATCTGCCAGGAAACGTCATCGCCATAGGTGCTTGCCAGTTTATCGAGGCTTTGCTGTGCGGCTTCGTGGTCACCCATTTTCTGATGCAGAACGGCCTCTTGCTCCCAGCGAAGAAAGTCGAAAGTTTCCGCCTGAATCGCAGTCATTGCTTTTTGGAACTCGCCGCGTCGCAGGTAGACATTGCTTAAAGTGTAGGGAATCGCACCACCGTCCGGGAGCGTCTTCGCCATCCACTGCGCCCTCGCCAGTGCTTCATCCGTTCGATCCACAAAAGTCAGGGAACCGACATAGCCTCGAAGCAAGGTCATATTGAGTGGGTCCTGCATCAGGGCTGCCTCGATAGCCGCAATCGCTTTTTCGGGTTCGCCGCGAATATGATCCAGGATCGCCAGGCCGGCGACGATATCCGGGTCACCCGGGCGTAGTTCGGCTGCGCGGTTCAGGGATGCCTGTGAGCCATCCCAGTCCCAGTCAAACGACCGCTGCACCTCGGCCAACGCCAGATAGCCGTCCGCAAGGTTCGGGTCCAGTTCGATAGCTTTCAAAGCGGCTTCACGGGCTTGCCCGAATCCGGCCTCGAAGCCGGTGCTGAACCCGGTTTTCTGTGTGTAAGCTCGTGAAAGTCCCGCCCACGCAAGCGCCATGTCAGGGTCGAGGTCCAACGCGATCTTGAACTGTTCTATCGCTTTGTCCCACTCAGTCTGCGATGTCTTGTAGTAATACGACAAACCGAACAAATAGGCGTTGTAGGCTTCAACATTACTCGTGCTCGCAGCGACCGAACCGTCGCCGAGCAGGCTTTTCTTCAGCGCGCTGGCAACAGCACCCGCTATTTCGTCCTGTACGCTGAAAATATCTGCCAGGTCGCGGTCAAACGTCTTTGACCACAAGTGATAGCCGTCTTCGGTATTGATGAGCTGTGTTGTGATGCGGATTTTGCCGCCCGCTTTTTGCACGCTGCCCTCGAGAATGCTGCCGACATTGAGTTGCTGGCCGATCTCGCGGAGGTCGGTATTTTTGCCTTTGAACGCGAAAGACGACGTGCGGCCGGCGACTTTCAGTTCCCGGATCTGTGCCAGTGCATGCAACAGGTTCTCGGTAAGGCCGTCCGTGAAATACTCCTGGTCCTTATCGGGGCTCATATCGACAAACGGCAATACAGCAATTGAATTGGTTTCGGCAGACAGCGCGACGGGTGCAGAGACGGGTTGTTTGCTGGCAATTTCGCGGGCATCTTCAGACTGCAAAAGGAACTTATCCGACAGTAGTAATACGACAACCAGGGTCAGTACGCCGATGATCAGCGAATTGAGTTTGCGGCCGGTGTCGTGCGTTACAGACTGGCTTCGATCCACGTCTTTTTCTTTTTTCAGGCCTTCCGGCGTAATTTCGAACGCCCAGGCAAAAAACAACGCGACCGGCAGGCCCAGTGCCAGCAGCAACAACACGGTCTTGATGACCCAACCGGGCGCTTCAAAACTGTCGAGTGCCAGTTCCGCGACCTGGGCGATCAGCCAGGCGATCAGAATGTAGGCGATGCCGACACGAACGACATTGCGGCGTTTGAGTTCGTCTAGAAATCGGCTCAAGCTTACTTCCCTGTTGATTGGACGTGGGGCCAAGTGGGGGGAAAGTATGGCAGCTTTTAGGCCCGATTGGCGACCGATCGCCGCTAATCGGGTTGTGATGGCTTCAGGCCACTTCATTGAGCCGGCACCCGCCTTCGCACCGTCGCAATGCGACCGTCATTAGGACACCGTTGGCTGGTGCTGGAAAAAGTTGAGATGTAAGGTTCGTAAGATGAGAAGGCTGATTCTGTTTTTGGTGCTTCTGGTTGGCGCGTATCTTGGCTACGAGCAAGGGCACGAGCAACCCAGGGACACTGGCCCCGCCGCATCGCAAGCCCCATCGAGCATCGACAGTCTCTGGCGTGGCGGTAGCCAGGTGAGCGGCAATGGCACTGTCGTCCGGATTCTGTCAGACGACAACGACGGCAGCCGGCATCAACGCTTTATCCTGGAGCTCGCCTCGGGTCGTTCGGTTCTTGTCGCGCACAATATCGACCTGGCCCCGCGTGTTTCCGGCCTGTCGGTGGGCGATACTGTTGCGTTCTTCGGTCAGTTCGAGACCAACGATCGTGGCGGCGTCATTCACTGGACACACAAGGACCCACAGCGGCGTCATGTTGATGGCTGGTTACAGCACAAGGGGAAGCGCTTCGACTAGCCGCTGATATCATGACCGTCGATTTTCCGCCCAATACCAGCATCGACCGCAATACGTTTGCGGTGCTGGCATCGTTGCCGGTCTTTGGCGATCTTGAACCTGCAACACTGCTGGCGGTAGCGGATCAGCTTGAATGGTTTTGCCTGCCGAGCGGGGAGATATTGTTCGAACAGGGAGAGCCGGCGGACTCACTCTACGCCGTAACCAGTGGTGCCCTTGGAGCTTACCGGACTGATGCCAACGGCCAGCCGAAATTGATCGGGCGGATTCAGCGCGGTGAGACGGTTGGTGAGGGGGCCCTGATTTCCGGAGAGCTTCGCACAGCCACAGTGAAAAGTGTCCGTGACACGGAGCTTGTGCGTTTCTCCAAGGATGCGTTCGACGCCCTGGCCCAGGTTTATCCTTCGGCAATGTTGCACATCGCACGCCTTGCTGTGCAGCGACTGAAGCAGGCGCAGAAGATACAGCGCTCGCGACTGTCATCCAGAACATTTGCTGTCCTGAGCAACGGCCCGGTCGAACAGACGCTGGCCTTTGCCCAATCGCTGACGGATGCCATCGGTAAGTACGGCAAGACGGAATTATTTGCCAGGGATCGAGTGGATCGGCATACCAGCGCCTGGTTTAACGAGGTCGAAGCGCGTCGCGACTACGTCGTATTCGTCGCGGACGACAGTACATCGGCGTGGACTCGACAGTGCATTGCGCAGGCGGACACGCTGCTCTTGCTTGTCGATTCCCGCGACGAACCCGCACCCTGGTTTCGGCAGGCCCTCGCCGGTCGCAGCCCAACCGATTCGCAACAAGTGGAACTGGTTTTAAAACATCGACGCCTGGTGCGGCCTGGCGCCGCGAAACGCTGGCTCGCACATTGCGACGTGGCGCAACACCATCACGTCTGCGCGGACAGCGATATAGAGCGCATCGCTCGCCTTCTGACCGGCAATTCCGTTGGCATTGTTCTCAGCGGTGGCGGGGCGCGCGGATTCGCACATATCGGCGTGGTGAAGGCATTGCGTGAGGCCGGGATTTCTATTGACTACTGCGGCGGCACGAGCATTGGGTCTATCATTGCATCGGGTGTTGCGGCTGGCTGGAGCAATGCCCAGCTTGTCGAACGCTATCGAAGGACGTTCGTCGATCGCAACCCAATCGGTGACTACACTTTGCCGCTGATCTCCCTGTCTTCGGGCCGCCGCGTATCACGCCTGTTACGAAGCGAGGTCGGTAATATCGATATCGAAGACCTGGTGCTGCCGTTTTTCTGCATCTCGGCCGACCTGGTCACGTCCAATATGGTTGTGCATCGGTCCGGCACGCTTTGGCGCTGTTTGCGCGGATCGATTGCGATACCGGGTATCCTGCCGCCGGTTTTTTCAGGCCAACAAATACTCGTCGATGGCGGCGTCGCGAATCACTTGCCGGTTGACGTAATGCGAGAGTTCGGCTGCGGGCAGGTGATTGGCGTTGACGTCGGCAGCGAATCCTCGCTGGCAAGCTGCGACGATGTCGACGAGATGTCGGTATTCAAGCGGCTGCGGTTGATTCGCAGTGGTCGCGCGCCGAACATCTTGCGACTGCTCTTAAGTGCCGGCAGCATCAATACGAAGCGCGTAACAGCGACGAACCGCGAGCAAAGCAATATTTTGCTGCGCCCGGACGTTCAGAGTATCGACATGCTCAACTGGAAAGCCTTTGATCGGGCGATCGAAGCCGGCTATCGCAGCACCATCGAACGCATCGACGAGATTCAGGAGTCCCTGAAGTCGCCGAAGTAATGACTAGACATTCAACAACAGGTGTTCCCGCTCCCAGGGACTGATTTCGCGGTGAAACAGGCGAACCTCTTCGTTCTTCACTTCGCCGTAGATCATGCAGAACTCCCGGCCCAGTACTTCGTGAATGTCATTGGCTTCTTCGAACAGGCCTAAGGCTTCGTCAATCGTGGTCGGTATATCGAAATCTTCGGTTTCGAGTTCGCCAACCGCCGGTTCGCTCGGGTCGATTTTTTTCATCATGCCGAGGTAGCCGCAGGCCAGGCCGGTAGCGATCGCGAGGTAGGGATTGCAATCAACGCCGATCACACGATTTTCGATGCGGCGGTTTTCAGCGTTTGCATTCGGTACACGCAAACCGGTCGCGCGATTGTCGTAACCCCAGCCAAAGTTGGTTGGCGCGCTGGATGTCTCTGCCTCGAATCGCCGGTAACTGTTCACGTAAGGTGCGAGCAAAGGCAGTGCCTGCGGCAGATATTTCTGGCATCCGCCGATAAAGTGCATAAAGTATTCGCTGGCATCGCCTTTGGCGGTACTGAATATATTCTTGCCCGTCTTGATATCCACCACGCTTTGATGAACATGCATGGCAGACCCCGGCTGGTCGCGCATCGGTTTGGCCATGAAAGTTGCAAACATGTCGTGGTTGAGTGCGGCCTCTCGAATAATGCGCTTGAAGCAAAATACCTGGTCGGCCAGCAGCACCGGGTCACCGTGGGTGAGATTGATTTCGACCTGGCCTGCGCCGTCTTCCTGGATGACCGTGTCGATCGCGAGACCGGCATCCTGCGCAAAGTCGTAAATGGTATCGATCACCGGGCCGTAGTCGTCCACGGCTGACATCGAATAAGACTGTCGACTGGTGGGTCGACGTCCAGTGCGTCCGACCGGCGCCTCGATCGGTTCGTTAGGGTCGAGGTTCGGCTTGATCAAATAGAACTCGAGCTCCGGCGCGACGATGGGCTTCCAGCCCTGTTGTTCGTACAGGGCAACGATTTTCTTCAAAACCTGCCGTGGCGCGATGTCCACCAGGTTACCGTCACGCGTGTAGAGATCGTGAATCACCTGCAGCGTAGGCTCTTTCGCCCAAGGGACGCCGCAAGCCGTCGACATGTCCGGCTTCAGTACCATGTCGCCCTCGGCCCACTGGTTGTCGATGTCCATCTCGACATCGGTGCCGGTTACGGTCTGGTAAAAGATGGAAACCGGCAGGTAGGTTTCATGTTCGGGGTCAAATTTGTGCACCGGCATCGACTTGCCGCGCGACATGCCGGCGAAGTCCGGAACGATACATTCGACTTCGTCGACAGGCCGGCCATTGCGATAAACCTGGAATGCCTGCGGCAGGTCGTCCAGCCATTTCATATTGTGATCAACCACGGTCCAACTCCATCCTATAATGCGGCCTATAGTGCACCACGCGAGGTTTTCATGACAGACAAGTTTCCGGGCGAAAAGACACGGGCAATGCTGGAACGCGGGATACCGCTTTTTCGCAACGGCCTCAAATTCCATGCCGAGATGCAAAAGGCCGGGCGCCGCGGCTTCAGGGCGGCGCGGCAGATCATCATCGACAAAGCCGAAGGCGATTTTATCTGGGATCTTGACGGCAAGCGCTACATCGATTTTCAGAACGGCTGGGCGACGAACCCAGTTGGCAATGCACACCCGGAGGTCATCGAGGCCGTACACCAGGCGCACCAGCGCTACGGTTTTCATTACGACCACCCACTGCGCTACGAACTGGCGGAAAAACTGCTGGCGATCATGCCCGACCCTTCGCTGTCCCGGTTTAACTACGAGGTGTCCGGAACCGAAGCGGCGGAAGCGGCCGTTCACCTTGCGCTGACACACACCCGGCGACGCCACGTCATCACGTTCAGCTCGAGTTACCACGGCAACAGTATTGGCGCCAAGATACTGAGCGGCCTTGCAAGCACGAACCACAATTATCTCGAAGCCTGGTCGGGCGGCGCGATTATCGCGCCATACCCGTACAGCGACATCATGCCGGCAGGCATGTCACAGGAACAGTACGTTGATTACTGTCTTTGGTATCTCGACAACCACATACCGAACAGCATGGTGCCGCGCGACAATATCGCGGCGGTGTTGGTCGAGCCGGGACTCGCCGAGGGTGGCAACTGGATTCCGTCCAGCGCGTTTCTCAAAGGGATTCGTAAGATCTGCGATAAAAACGACTGGCTGATGGTTTCTGACGAAGTGCTGACCGGGCTGGGACGTACCGGAAAAATGTGGGGAATCGACCACTACGATGTTGTTCCGGACATACTGGTTGTCGGCAAGAACCTGTCGGGCGGCATAGAGCCCTGTGCAGGCATTGCGGCACGGGACGACATTCTTGGTGACAACGACGATTTTTCCTCCGGCTCCACGTTTGCGGGCACACCTGCGGGTTGCGCGGCGGGAATCAAGACCCTGGAACTCTACGAGCGTTACAACCTGGTTGAGAACGCGGCGCACCTGGGGCGGGTCGCCAGTGAGGTCATGAGCAGCTGGGAGTCGTACGACATCGTCAGCCAGGTACGCGCCAACGGCCTGTTAATGGGTGTCAGTTTTCATGAAGCCGAGCCGGATCAGGATAAAAAGAACTGGTGGGTTGCACGCGCCGTTCGCAACCAGATGTTGAAGCACGGAGTCTGGGCGATCAGCGATCGCGAAGATACGATTCGAATGTACCCGGCGCTCAACATGGACGAATCAGTACTTCGTGAAGGACTCGAAATAATGCATGCCGCTATTCGGCACGTAAGCGAACACGGCCACGACCTCGGTGATTCACCGGCGTGGCCAACGGGCGTCGCCGGGTTTTAGATGGAGCAAAAAAAAGGCCCCGCAAATGCGGGGCCAGTGGTGCTTGTTGTTATTAACTACTTGCCAAAATAAAAGCGGCCGGCAAGTGAATAAGACGACGCATTGTCAGCCCAGCTGCCGCCGAGCCCAAGCGAGAAAACATCGTTGATGTTGTAGAGGCCACCCGCCGAAAACGCGGTGTCGTCGCCACCATCGCCGAAGTCGACATAGGTGATGCCGGCTGTGAGTTCAATCTCTGTGCTGGCCGCAAATCGCAGGCCGACGCCGAGACCGAAGCCGCTGTCGTCAATGCTGCTCACCGACGGCGCGTCCAGCTCGACGTACTGGTACGACAATTGAGCAACGAGGTCGACGGCGGGTGTCAGATCCGTGTTGTAGCCGACGCCTGCCGCTAATGTTGTTGCATCGACGCTGAAGTCCAGGCTGGCACCTTCGTATCCTGCGAATGCATGCCAGTTTGGATTAATCGCAAACGACCCGGACACACCAAAAGCATCGCCGTCGACGTCAACATCATCGAATTCGATCTGGCCGTAGTTAAGTTGCAGGTAACTGTAGTCAAAGCCTTGTGCACCGGCAGAGACCGAGAAGATCAATAACATCAAAACAAGCGTTGAACGAAGCATGTCGTTCTCCTTTCACCTACCCAAGAAAGGCGGATCGTAGTCCTGAAAGTTACCGGCAAATGCGGAATCGGTCACAGATTCCAGACGGATCGTCTTATTGTCTAATGGCAAATTGGCATATCTCGCCGAAGCCGTTTCGCTTCCGTTCCTTATGTAAGCTTGTTGCGCCGTGCTCGGCAGGCGGAATGCCTAGTTCTGGTCGGCTCCAGCCTTCAGCCTGGTTTGAAGTGGAATAATGGATACGGATCCAAAGCCTTCATTGTCGAACTGGTGTCTTTGGGCACAGACAACCGCGACAGGCATGCGTTGGTCGATGGCTGGTTCGAATGTCCACTTGCCGACCGCTGTTTCAACTTCATCTGCAAACCTTCCGGACGAGGCACTTGAGAACGGATGGGAAGTTGCGCGCAGTATCTCGACGCTGGTCGCCGCGCCTGAATCGGTAACTACAAATCGGATATCGACGGTTCCGACCTGTCCGGCCATATGCTCCCGCCGGGGATACTCTGGCAATCGGCCGTCCAGCAGGACGGGGCCGGATTCAGTACGCGGGGTGCAACTGGGGATTTCAGCCCGTTTCACTTTCTTGCCGGCAGTATCCGAATCGAAGTAGAGCGGTCTTTTCGGGGTATCGGTTGCGCAAGCAGCTACCGCCAACAAGAGCGCCGCGAGAAGAAGGGCAACGGGTCGAACCGGGTCGGGCATGTCGTTAATTCTAGCGCAGTTACAGCCCTTCCGCTGGCAATCGCGACCGGTTGCTTGCAGACGAGCAGCGACAGCCACCGGGATTGCGCTAGAATGAACGTTCCTGCCCCAGAATAACCGTTGGACCTGAAGCGCATTCCTAGCAGTATCCAATCCAAAATCGGCGGCCCATATGATTCCATCAACCTGGAAAGACACAGCGGAGATAATCGGTATCCTGGCAATCGTCGCGTCACTGATTGCGCTGGTGATTGAACTACGGCAGACACAGTCGGCATTGTCGGCCGAGACCTACCAGGCCCGAGCAATTGACGCGATCGGTGAATTGCTTATTGTCGCGGACAGTGAGCACCTTGCGCCGATATTGACCAAAACTAACTTCGGTGCTGACTTCGAGGCGGTCGGTAATTTAAGCGCCGGTGATCGTTTGCGGCTCCAGCACTATCTGCGGGCCCGAATGATCGACTGGGATAACGAGCACTACCAGTATCAGAGCGGCTTTATGGATGCCGATTTCTTTGCAGCAACGACCACGAGGTACGTCAGGGAATGGGCCCCACGTTGGCGAGCCATTGGTTTGACCGAAGGACGGGAGGAGTTTCGCAGATACGTTGACACTGTTCTGGGTGAGGTTGCGACAAGCGAAGAATAGTGGCCGCTTGCCAGGCGCAGACTATAGTTTTTGTTGGTTTAATACAGATTTCCCACCAATCACGGAAAAGGCGCAAATGATTGCCAAACGAATCGCGAGTTCACTTCTAAATCAGAACTGGGTCGCTTTCTTTATTGAACTTGTGCTCGTCATCGCGGGCGTCCTGATTGCCCTGCAGCTTGATCAATGGAAGGAAGCTCGGGCTGAGAATGTTCATGAAATCGAGTTCCTGAAGAAAGTAAGAACGGATATTGAGACTGACGTTGTCGACCTGACCGATAATGTAGAAATGCTGGTGGCGGTAACCAGCTTTGGATACACGGCGATGGAAGCGTTGGAAGGCAGGCCGTGCATAGACCAGTGCTGGTCCGAGCTGGTCGCAATTTTTCAGGCGTCTCAGTGGATTGATGTCGAGTTGAACCAGACCTCGTATGAAGACATTAAACGAACCGGACTGCCTCGCGATATGGCTTTGCGAAACGAGTTGGTGACGTATTACAACGTGAGTGACCAGGCCAGAAAAATATCGGCGGATCTCCCGCGCTTCCGCGAACTGATTCGTTCATCGATACCGGCTCGTACTCAAGAATATATGTGGGCCGAGTGCTTCAGTGTTCAGGGTCGCAAGCAATCATTGAACGGCGACTGCGCACCGCCACCGAATGCAGACCAGAGTCTCGAGGTTATTACCCGCCTTCGGGCGAATCCGGAAATTCGTACCTCACTGACTTATTGGCTTAGCACCGTATCAATTTTAAAAAACATGCTTCACGAGCAAGTGTCAGAAGCTGAGACCGTAATTGACGATCTTTCCAGTTTCCTGGCAAGTCGGTAATGACTACTTCCGGCCGTAGTCGCGCAACTCTGCGTTGCCTGAGTCGGAACACAAGATAGTCAGCTGACATGACGCGTTTCTTGCGAACACCAGGATTGTCAAAGCAGAGAGCTTCGAGACGAACACCGAGAACTGCAGGACGACGGATTTGAGGCTGCCAACGTACCAGGCATTGCGCAAAGAAGACGCGCGACTAGTCGTCACTGGGGTGCTCGTCTTCGTAATCGGATTTTTCGTATTCGATCTTATTCGAAAACCGATAGCCGCCTACATTATGCAATCGGCTGTGTGGGATCTACCGCCTATCTCGGTTGTCGAGTGGGCTCGCGTGCAAGGCGATTATTCGAGAGCAAGCCTTAGTGTTGCCTGATTAGGCCTACGATTGAATGCACAGCATGTATGCGAGGTCTGTTGGGAATTGCGGTAAGATTTCCGCTGTTGAATCCGGCCAAAGCTTGACATGAATTTATTCGAAACCGCATCGCTTTTTTTCGCCATGGTCATTCTCGCCGCAGTGCCCAGTTCGAGTGTTGCGCTTGTTGTTGCCCGTTCCGCGACCCTGGGTGTTTCGAATGGTATTGCGGTATCGATAGGCATTGTTCTCGGTGATCTCGTTTTCATTGCACTCGCGATACTCGGACTGACTGCAGTCGCCGGAATGACAGGTGGCTTTTTTGTCGCGATCAAGGTCCTGGCTGGCGGTTACCTGTTGTGGCTCGGGTTTTCGCTGCTGACTTCCAAATATCGCGTTGACTACGACGTTACTGAAGCAAAAGTGAACGAGAACTTGTTGATCAGCTTTTTCTCGGGATTCCTGTTGACGCTTGGTGATGTAAAGGCAATTTTCTTTTACGCCAGTTTCTTTCCGGTTTTCGTCGACTTGACCTCTATTTCACTGACGACGCTGCTGACGATCGTGCTTATTACGGTTACTGCAGTCGGCGGCGTCAAAATCGCATACGCAGTCGCTGCGCGAGGGTTGGCGAATCTGGGCGTCGGTAATGGTCTTCAAACAGGGGCGAAGAAGGTGACGGGCTGTTTTATGATCGGTGCAGGCAGCTACCTGATACTAAAATCCTGAGTCGGTGGAATCGAACGGCCTCGTCAAAGCGATCTCAGATTGGGGTCGTACATCATCGTGGCAATTTTCCCGCAGGACCCAAACATCACTGTGCGCCGGGCTTATTCCCTTCAGGCCGCCCGGTATTTCAGCCCGTTCCGCAAGGGCCATTTGATAGGCTTTGCCGTAACAATCTTGCATCTCATCGCCACTAACGGGAAAAGGTGAGCCCTTGATCTTGCGATGGTCGTAGTCACAGGTGATTACGAGCTGCGGCGCATGACGGGTAATTTGAGTCAGGTGCGCCGCATAGCTCGCTCGCTTGTCGGGTGGTATCGCCACCAGCGCTCCTCGATCATAAACCCCATCGACAGCACCCAGCGTCTCGTTCGTCAGATCGAAGACATCGCCAACAAAAATATCGATGTTTCTATCGCTGAAGCGCTTGAGTTTGCCAATGCTCGTTACAGCCGGCTTCATGCCGTTGTCCGAGAAAAGTTGATCAACAGCCAGCTCGACGAGTTCAATACCGGCTACACGGAAGCCGTTCGAAAGGAGCCAACGGATATCGGCCGTCTTGCCGCACAGCGGGACGAATATGCGGCTGCCTGTCGTCAGGTTCAGATTGGTAAGGTAATTTATCAGGTTCGGATTCGGCTCGGCTTCGTGAAACCCAATATCATTGTTGAGCCATCGCTTTTCCCAGATATTAACGTCCATGCTTTTCTTCCTGGTTGCTGAATTGGCCGTCAGGCGCCGCCGCTCTGCATATAGCGCACAGACAATGCGGAAATGTACAGGCCGAAACCGAATACCGTATGTGTCAACAAGCTTTTCAACCTGGCTTGTGTGGGGTTCGGTGTCTTCGATGCGGCGATGCCCAGGCCGAAAGAAGGCTGCATCAGCAGATACGGAAAAGCCACGGTGATAAGGCCGAACAGGAGCGCTGGAAACAAGGCTGGGCTATCCAGCCAGCGGCCCGAGGTGGATAGCACCAGCATGAACGCGAACACAATGCCGATAACGTAATGTGCGATCCAGCCTGTCGCACACTCTGCTCGTTTCGGCGGTGTTGCGGCGATGTTTTGATGGGTGAACCGGCCGCCTGGCATATAGCGAATCCAGCGCCCGACAAAGCAATAGTTGGCTGGCGCAAACTTGAAGACGCGGGTCGTCAGCAGCGCCCACAGGTCTGTTACCAGCGTGGCACCCATGCCTGTGAGCGTAGCGCCAATGATGAAGTGAAAGTTCCCGTTCATACAGTTCCTCCGGGTTGCTGTGCAGCCGGACTCTGTGTTGCGACCTTGTTCAGGCGTCCGGATGCTAGTAGCCTACAACTTAAAGTCGACTTTAGGTCAAGTATGGCGGAAATCGATATTGGCGAAGTCTCGCGCCGGATGGGCATTCCCGTCTCAGCGCTGCGCTTCTATGAGCAAAAGGGGCTTATTCGGTCAATCGGTCGCAACGGGCTCAGGCGAGTATTCCACACCGACGTGATCCAACGCCTGACTCTGATCATGTTGGGCCGGGAGGCCGGTTTCTCATTGGACGAAATCCGGCATATGTTCCCGCTGGGTGGCGATACGTCGATCGATCGGGGGCTTCTCTCCGCCAAGGCAGCCGAAATCGACAGGACGATCCGGCGCCTGACGTCGATGCGAAACGGCCTGCAGCACGCGGCGGCGTGCCCCGAGGCCAGTCACCTGGATTGCCCGTCATTTCAAAGGATCCTGCGCGTCGTTGAAAAACGGCATGCGGGGCGATCTTCAAGGAAAAATTCGCCGGCCGACCGTAAATGATGTACCAGGCCTGCGATAATCGTTGCCTGCAATTCTGTTGTTGGTGCGACGTCATCGAAGGTTAATATGGCCGGATATTCTGGAACGCCACTTGCGAAGAAACTCGGATTCAAAGCGGGCTATCGCATTCGAACGACGGGTGCCCCCGATAACTACCTGGAACTGGTTCATCCTGTTCCGTCGAACGTGGCGATTTCGGGTCGCATCACCAGGAACATTGACATTTGGCATATCTTTACGAGGTCGTACGTCGAGCTCGAATCGAAACTTCCGGCTCTGATGCGTGCAGTTCAACCCAACGGCGCAATTTGGGTATCCTGGCCGAAGAAATCGTCGGGTGTTCCGTCAACGGTAACCGAAGATTCGATTCGTGAAATTGCATTGCCGATGGGGTTGGTCGACGTCAAGGTTTGCGCGGTCGACGCAGTCTGGTCGGGTTTGAAGCTGGTTGTGCGAAAAGAGCTTCGCAAATAATTGAGGCGCTATGAAAAAAGAATACCTTGATGCTGCTATCCAGGAGGCAAGGAAAGGACTGAGCAGCGGCGGAATTCCCATTGGCTCCGTCATGGTGGTCGACGACGAAATCGTCGGTCGAGGCCACAACCGGCGAGTCCAGCGTGGGAGTTCGATACTCCATGCTGAGATGGACTGTCTTGAAAATGCTGGCAGGATGAGCGCCACTGATTACAAGCGCGCAGTCCTGTATTCAACGCTGTCACCTTGCGACATGTGTAGCGGTGCGATACTGCTGTACAAAATTCCGCGTGTCGTTATCGGTGAGAATCGGACCTTTCAGGGCCCCGAAGACCATTTGCGTTCGCGTGGCGTCGAGCTGGAAATCGTCGACGATCCGGAGTGCTTCGATCTGATGCAGATCTTCATTCAGCAACATGAGTCGCTGTGGAATGAGGATATTGGAGAATGAGCAATTTTGGACCCAAAGGGCCGCAGAGGATTATGCAGCGGTGATCCTTCGCCGTATCAAAGAGTTTACAAATGGCAAGTGAATTGGCAGACGTCCTGAATCAGGATTGCTTCTGCGTTACCGTCAACAGGGAATCGCTGCAAGCTAGCCTGGCCGCTCATCTCAGAGATGCGGGCCTGTCGGAACGCTTGCTGGATGTAAACAGCCATCTGTTCTCGAACTCGCCGGTTTTCCTGGATCACACGCAGCTTGAGGAGATGCAGCAGGTCATCGGTGCGGTCGAACAAGTTGTGCAAAACGCGGCCTATCGTGACGCTGCGCTCGCAACAGCTGCCAACTGTCGTGACTTTGGAACCAAAGGCGTCTTTGTCGGCTACGATTTCCATCTCGGCGCAGACGGCCCCCGGCTGATTGAGATCAATACCAATGCCGGCGGCGTATTGTTGAATTTATACCTGGCCGCTGCCCAACAAGCCTGCTGTGACGAGGTCAGCGAATTTTTTGGCGGACAGTCCAAATTCACCGACGTCGAATCCGGGCTGATTGCGATGTTCAGGGCGGAATGGCTGCTGCAGTTTCCGACGAGGGCCCTGCAGACAATCGCCATTGTTGATCGTGATCCGCAAACACAATTTCTCTATCCGGAATTCCTGCTTTTTCAGTCACTCTTTGAACGACATGGAATCGAAGCAATAATTGCGGACCCCCGGGAACTTTCGATCAATGACGGTGCGTTGTGGTCGGGCGGACGAAAGATCGACCTGGTGTATAACCGCCTCACGGACTTCTACCTTGAAAGCCCGGAATCCGCCTGTTTGCGCGACGCCTACCTGGGCGGAATGGCGTCAATAACCCCGTCGCCTTGCACTTACGCCCTCTACGGTGACAAACACAATTTGACCCTGTTTTCGGATTCAAACCGACTGAGAGGTTTGGGCGTGAATGAGGCGGTCATCCGCATATTGAACCGTTCCTTACCCGAAACCGTGACAGTCAGTAAAGACAATGCCTCTGAACTCTGGGCCAATCGGCGACAACTCTTTTTCAAGCCTGCGACCGGACATGGCAGCCGTGGTGCCTATCGGGGCGCGAAGCTAACGAAACGTGTTTGGGATGAGATCAACAGCAACGACTACGTCGCCCAAGCCCTGGTTTCCCCAAGCGAAAGACAGCTCATCGTCGATGGTGAAAAGAGACTGCTAAAGCTGGATATTCGCTGCGTAACCTACGATGGCAAAATACAACAACTGTCTGCGCGGCTTTATCGGGGCCAGACAACCAATCTCAGGACAGCGGGCGGTGGGCTTGCGACTGTCTTTCCAACGCCTGATAACAGTCGCTTTTGTCGCTAGGCGCCGGCGGCGAACTTTCAACGCCAATCAAACAATACTTACTGGCCGCCAGTACGCCACTTGATGTTGCAGCCGATGCTCGGCACTTGCTGGTCATTCACGGATTCACCGGCCAGTAACGCATCGATTGCAGCGCGAAGATCCTTGCCGTCGACGGTTATGTTGTTGCCAGGGCGGCTGCCGTCCAGCTGACCGCGATATACCAGCTTGCGGTCCTGGTCGAATAAATAAAAATCCGGGGTACAGGCTGCGTTGTACGCCCTGGCAACGCCCTGATCTTCGTCGATCAGGTACGCAAATGTGTAACCGCGCCGGGCTTTCTCGGCTTTCATCTTCGCGGGGCTGTCAGCCGGATATTTCTCGAAGTCATTGCTGTTGATCGCGAATACGGCCACGTTCCTTGCAATACAGTCTTCGCCAAGACGCGCGAGTTCTTCAGCCACGTGTATGACGAACGGGCAGTGATTGCATATGAACATCACGAGATAGCCACGACTGCCAGCGGCGTCGTCAAGTGAGTGCCGCTTTCCGTCGGTATCCGGAAGATCGAAGGACGGTGCGATTGTCCCCAGCGGAAGCATGTTGGAGGGTGTTTGTGCCATTGCGAATCTCCCGTTTCGGGTTACGACTTACCGTACGTCAGGCCGCGCAGCCTTGATCAGGTCATAGGCGGAATTGATTTCCCGCGATCGTTCTTCGGCAACCGGACGCATGCTTTCCGGCAGTCCGCGCGATGCCAGTTTGTCCGGGTGATTTTGACTCATCAGTTTCCGGTACGCCCGTTTGATCTCGGTCGGACTCGCACCGGCGGATACACCAAGAGCTGCATAGGCGTCTGCCAACTGGTCCTGTCGTGGTGGCGCGCCTGCTGCAGACGGCCCACTGGTTGCCGCACGCAGCAAAGCCTCAAGTTGCGCGACGTCGGATTCGGTCAAGCCCAGTCGATTTGCGATTCGAACC
Source organism: uncultured bacterium (assembly GCA_963976365.1). Classification (GTDB taxonomy): domain Bacteria; phylum Pseudomonadota; class Gammaproteobacteria; order Steroidobacterales; family Woeseiaceae; genus UBA1847. Next base: position 45,300 of record CAXBKH010000026.1, read on the forward strand.
AGCATCGTGCGCTCGGCAGGATCAATTCGCCCATCCGCGGCGACGGCCATGACCTGCAATTGCAGGAACAGCTGCAACAAAGGCCCGCGACCGCGAGTGAGTGCCGCGAACTGGTCTACAGCAGCATCGAGATCGAAGTCGGCCTGCTTGCCGCGATTGAACGCATCCTTGGCTTGCGCGCGGGCTTCGCCGTGCAGGTTCAACATGCCAAAGATTCGCTCGACCGCATCGATCTCATCGCGCGTGACAACCCTGTCCGCCTTACAGAGTGCACCCATGATGGCGAACGTCGAATCCACCAGAGCGGTTTGTGCGACCCGCAGGTTACCAATAACGTACTGGCGCAAAGCGTTGCCGGCCACGTAGCCAAGCAGCCCGCCAACGAACAAACCGGGAAATCCGCCGAAAAGTGCGCCGAGAAGGGCGCCGATAATTATGAACATGCCGCTAGTCTAACGAACGCGGCCGAATGACAACATCCCTGTTGCAAGTGCGGTACCGAGAAATATGATTGCACAACCGACGATCATCGTTGTTGTGACTTTCTCATCAATAAAAATCGCACCCCAGAACATTGCAAACGCCGGAATCAGGTAGGTCACGGTAATTGCCTTTGCCGGACCGACGTTACGAATCAGTCGAAAGTAAAGAATGTAGGCAATGCCTGTACTTGCAACGCCCATAATGATGACGGCAATCCACGAGCGGAGTGATGGCATCTCACTCGGCCACAGGTACACCGCAATCGGAAACAGAATAATGCTTGCCGCGATCATGCTTCCGGTTGCAATTGCCAGCGGATTTATGCCACTGAGGTATTTTTTTGCATAGTTGCCACCATAGCCATAAAAAACGGCAGCGACGATGCCCGCAAGTACCGCTACCGTGGTGCCGTCAAAACTCAGGCTGACCTTGTCCCATACGAGCAGTACAACGCCGATGAAGCCGATGAGGAGTCCGATAATTCGACTCAGGTTGAGTCGATCCGCAAGCCATACCCACGCGATCATCGCCGCCCAGATCGGTGCACTCGCGTTAAGAATTCCGGCGAAGCCGCCGGTGATGCTGAGCGTCGCAAAGGTCAGCAGGTAAAAAGGCGCCACCGAATTCAATACGCTCAAGATCGACAGGTGCTTCCAGTTCTTCGTTAGCAGCGAGACATCCGTTCGCGTCAGGAAAATCGGCAACAGGAAAAGCGCGGCGATGAACACACGAACCTCGACCAGAACCAGGGGGCCGAATTCCGGTGCCGCGATCCGCATGAAGAGGAAAGATGCGCCCCAGACGGCGCCCAGCGCAACAAGGTCTGCAATATCGCTGAATTTCACACCTGAGCCCGGAAGTGTTCGGCCAAATACATGCTCACAGCTCGCGCAAGGCTTGCGCGACCGGAAGTCGCGCCGCGCGAATGGCGGGAAAGAAACCGCCAACCAGCCCGATGATCAACGCAGCAACCAGGCCTTGTGACAGCAGGTCCGGTGTTACGGCAAAATCGAACACGACCTGGATGAGCGCAATACCGAGCGCCAGCCATAGCCACGTGCGCCTGGCGGGCTGGTAAGCACTACGGTCAATTTTTAGCTCACTGAGGCGGTCTACAGGATCTGCCATTGTTCTTTATCGAGGAATTCCGGGCAGAGAAGATGTTACCAGCTTGCGCGATGCTGCGACGGCCAGATTCCAGGGCGCTGTATCTCCCCGAACGATTCAGCTCAAGCGGTTTCCGCCGGTGTGCCTTCTTCGCGCGCATTGTCTGCGCATTGCTTTAGCCAGGATTGCACGGACCGACAGTAGTTGCTCGATGCAACATTGATTTCAAAGATCGGTGCGAACTGTTTGAGTTTCTCGAAGCCTGCCGCTATCAGCTTGACGCAGAAATCGTATTCAATGTGAACGCTTGGTGCGAATCTCGCCAGTAATCCCTGCATCGCCGAATTAATTTCGTCGAGCTCGCGATACTGGAAAAGGTCACAGAGTTCATTCGCCAGAATGGCCATGTCCCTCATCTGCTCGTCGGACGAATTGGGACTGTGAATTGGACCGGGCGGTGCTCCTCGAATGGACTCAATAATGGCGTTCGGCAGCTTCCAGCTTTTCGCGACGGCCGCGCCGAGGTCGTGATAAGCGACTCCGAGCACGCCGCGCGCCGCTGCCGACTTGCCGAGATTGCGGGTCGCTATCAATTCGTTGATATCGGCAAACTCGTCAGGAAAATAGAATATGACGAGATTCTCACCCAGGTTTTGACACATGCCGCAGATAAACGCCTCCTCCATCCCGGGCAATCGCTCGATCCGTGCGAGGTGACGTGCAATCAGGCCGCTCAGGAAGGATTTCGTCATGGAGTCTTTCAGAATGGCCGAGTCGCCTTTCATATGACCAAAGAAGGTCAGGCTGTTGGCGGTCATGCGCACTTTTTCAACGCCAAGCAGTACAACCGCGTCCGATATGTTTGTCACCTTCGAGGCACGTGAACCATAAAACGCGGAGTTGACAAGCTTCAACAGTTTTCCCGTTAACGCAAAGTCTCTGAGGATGACGTTGGCAAGCTTGTCCGCATTGGCATTGGCATCGTCACCGGTCAGTCGGTTGATGTCCGACAGCGTCCGCGAAATCGTCGGAAAATCCCCGGTGCGTTGCATGCGCCGCAACAGGAAGTCGATCGTGCTGTGGTTCGGCGCCGAGATCTGGGCAGCCGCCTGCAGACCGGACTCTGACAGGAACAGGTCGAACGCTTCTGTCATGACTGCAGCATTTGCATAGCGCCCCTGCTGGTCTCTCTCCAGTGCCCCGGCCAGGAATCTCACGAAGGCCGCACCGTGCGGGTCACCGTCGAATAGCGAAAAATCCGTTGCTCCTGAAATGATCTCGTCACGAATATCTTCGAACTCAACGCCGGCCATTGCGCGCCGGCCGGTTACGATTTCGTAGAACGTGCTGCCCAGCGCGAAAACGTCGGTCCACGGTCCGAGCGCTTTACCCAGGAAATGTTCGGGCGCCATGTAGCGCAGGGTCCCTGTGGCGAACTCGCTGGGTTCGCGGGCGGAACTCACATGCTGTGCAAGCCCGAAGTCCATTACCCGAGGGACGTTGTCGGCATCGATCAACACATTCCTGGGGCTGAGGTCGAGGTGCAGGACCTCGGCGCTGTGAGCGGCAGCAACCCCCTGCAGGATCGCAGTCATCAGCGGGACAGCCGCTTCAACCGACAAAGGTCCCGTGGATTTGAGTACCTGGGCGAGGGTCTTGCCCTCAACGTACTCGAATACGAGGTAGGGACCGATGGCACATTCGCCCGCATCGAAAATGGGAATGATGTTCGGGTGCTTCAGCTTGCTTGATATACGACCCTCGAGCGGTACGCCATCGTCCGTCAGGCTGCTGAGTTCAGCATGTGAGGCGGTCAGTACTTTTATTGCCACCAGCCGGTCGAGCGTCGGGTCGCGCCCAAGATAGACTTTACCCTGCGCTCCCTTGCCGATTGAGCTCAGGACTTCGTATCGACCGATCGTTGATTTTATTTCGCTCGCCATTTGTCCTGAATCGGCCGCAATGGCGAATTTCTTTAGCCTGACGTGTCGGAACCATGATGTGAGCCCGGCCTAACCCTTGGGGAATGGATCAAATCGTGGCGGCACTTCGCCCAATTGTCCTTCGCAAGCCGCTGCAACGTCGTTCGCATCCGCCGATATCGGCGTTTGTAAGATCAGGCGCATAGAACATGACATGCGGCGGAATTTTCAAGACACGTTTCGCCGACGGTGTGTAAATGTAGTTGTAGTCCGACATCATGTAGGAAATACCGGCACTGGCTCTAAATCGACGGGCTGTTCGATCGAAAATTCACTTTTAGAGATCGCGTGGATCCTGTCTAGCCGCCGGAGATCGCGCCGACAATTCGAAACGGCTCGGCACCGCTGACCACTGCCTGTGGTAGCGCGGAATCCGGCGAATCGTGCGTCACGTCCTTGCCGTCGGCATAGAAGCGGACCTTGGGTCGACGCTTGAGCGTAATATGATCGCGAATGGTGCCTCTGAGCATCGGGCAGGCTTTCTCGAGCGCATCGAGTACTGTTGTCTGCGTCGCTACGCCCTCTACCTGAACGGTGATTTCGCGGTCGACACGTGCCAGTGTTTGCAAATGAAACGGCAGGGCTATTCGAATCACGACAGCGTCTGTACCTCGACCGACAACACCGCCGGAAGATCTCTTACAATCGCTTGCCAGTGATCGCCACTATCATTCGAAGCATAGACCTGGCCGCCGGTGGTACCGAAGTAGATGCCGCAAGGTTCTGCCGTATCGACTGCCATCGCGTCACGCAGTATGTTGACGTAGCAATGTTCCTGCGGCAGCCCGTTTGTCAGTGCTTCCCATTCTTCGCCGCCACTGCGACTGCGATAAACGCGAAGCTTGCCGTCGGGCGGGTAGTGCAAAGAGTCACTCAGTATCGGCACGACGTATATTGTCTCGGGTTCGTGCGCGTGGACGGCGATCGGGAAACCGAAATCGCTGGGCAGGTTGCCACTGACTTCACGCCAGTTCTCGCCGCCGTCATCGCTACGCATGACGTCCCAGTGCTTTTGCATGAACAAGGTGTCCGGGTTTGACGGGTGCACCACGATGCGGTGTACACAGTGACCGACTTCGGCGGTCGGGTCTGGAATGTATTGTGAATTCAGTCCGTGGTTTATGGGTTTCCAGGTCTTGCCGCCATCATCGCTGCGGAATGTTCCTGCCGCTGAAATTGCGCAGAAAATTCGCTGGTCGTTCTTAGGATCGAGAACGATCGTATGCAGGCACATGCCACCGGCACCCGGCATCCAGTTGGGGCCGGATTCGTGGCCGCGCAGGCCGGCAAATTCATGCCAGCTGGCGCCGCCGTCAGTCGTGCGAAACAATGCAGCGTCTTCGACGCCGGCGTAGCAGGTGTCCGGATCGTCATACGATGGTTCGAGATGCCAGACGCGCGCAAATTCCCAGGGATGCTGCGTCCCGTCGTACCATTGATGTGTGGTCAACGGTCGCCCGGTTTCCTCCGACGTGTCGTAAACAAACAAATTGCTGACACCCTGCGGCATGCCGCTTTCGTCGGGCGACGGTTCGCCTTCGGAGCCTGGTTGTGACCAGGATTTGCCGCCATCGTCTGAACGCTGGATGATCTGACCGAACCAGCTCGATGACTGCGATACGTAGATGCGGTCGGGATCGGCCGGCGAGCCTTTCATGTGGTAGATCTCCCAACCTGCAAAGTGCGGACCGTCGACGGTCCACTGCTCGCGTTTGGCGTCGGAAGTGAGAATGAAGGCGCCTTTGCGGGTGCCAACGAGGATGCGGATTGCGGTCACGTCGATACTCCCTTTTTGCATTTTTCTTGGGCCGGACTTCAGGTCCCCACGTACTTTGAGTATAGGCTACGCGCAATCTGCGGGTCATCGGTTCCCTTGATAATTGCCCGGCCGTCCGGGAACAGGGTGAGCTCATACGTCTTATTACTATCGGTTATTTGTGATCGCAGCATGTACTCATTGGCTGAAACGACGCCATGCTTTTGAAGGCGAGCCGCGACGCCGCCGAGATCGAAGCGCTCGCTGTCCCGCCGGTGGCGAACCTGGACGGCGTTACGGCCGCACAACGAGACAGCACTGGATCCCGAACTGCCGGACAGGAAATCGAAGCGACGCTGCTTGCAACAGGGGCAGTTGCCGTTTGTATATGCACTATCGACCTCGAGCTCGTAAAACTCGTTCGCCCATACGTCGATGTTCAACAGCTTTCTTCGCACCTGATCGAAGTTGCCGGTCAGAATCTTCAGCGCTTCGGTGACCTGAATGTTGGCGACGACAGCGATCAGCGGACCGATTACGCCGACCGTGTCGCAGGTCGGGCTTGAACCCGGTGCAGGCGCTTCTTCAAACAGGCAACGAAAACAGGGTGTCGAATAATCCTCTTCAGGGGATATTTGCCACTGCGCGTTTTCATGCGTGTGTGGCATGAAGGCGATGGCCATGCCGGTCGTGCCGACGGCGCCGCCGTAAACATAGGGCAGCGCATGTTTCACCGCGACATCATTGGCCAGGTAGCGGGTCTCGAAGTTGTCGAGACCATCGACCAGTATGTCGACGCCCTTCGCATAGCGTTCGATATTCGTATGGTTGATGTCGTCGACGATTGCCGTGACGCGAACATCGGAATTGATTTCCTCGAGCCGCTTTTTGGCCGCGATTGCTTTCGGTAATTCGTCCCTGACATCCTGCTCGTCAAATAAGGTTTGCCTTTGCAAGTTGGTGAGCTCGACGAAGTCCCGGTCGACGACAACCAGGTGCCCGACGCCGGCACGAGCCAGCATTTCAGCCGCCGCCGAACCGAGCGCGCCGCAGCCCAGCAGCAGTGCCGTCGAGTCCCGGAGTCGCTGTTGTCCCTTGTCGCCGAAGCCCGGCAACAGCATCTGTCGGTGATAGCGGGAAAAATCGGTTTTCATTTTCAGAACATTAGCACGCCGCGGGGCACCTGGAGTGCGGGGAGCCGGTTCACTGATACTGGCTGAAGAACGACCAAATGGCCTCGGCGCCGTTGGTGCTAAACCACATTACGATCAGGATCAGCAGGAGAAGGTCAGCCAATAATATGAGTTTTGATCGAGACAAGTGAATCAGGCCGATTTACGAGTAACGGGTTGTAGAACGTGTTGCGTCTTGATCCATGCCCGGCTGTGTTCCAGGAATTTTTGCATGACGCGCGTCATCGGCGCATTGGCTGAATACGCGAAAGCGTACTCGTGATAAATGCCGGGCACGAGACGGCGCAGTGCGAGGTCGGTCCCTGCGTAGCGAACGGCGAGCATTTCGTTGACCAGGGCGATGCCGGTGCCGTTGCCGGCCAAGGCACAGGCAGAACCGACCGTGTGAGTTTCCACGCGAATCGTCATGCGCACGCCAGCCGCACGAAACGCATCGTCTATCTGCTGCCGGGTCGGACGCCCCTTGGCAAGCATGATCAACGGCTCGCCATCGAGGTCCTTGATGCGGATAGACTTCTTCCCGGACAGCCGGTGATTCGGTGGCATGACACAAGTCGTTGGTGCTCGAACCAGCGGTTCGCAGGCCAGGGTCGGATGGTCGGCCGGCATCTTGACGAAGCCGCAATCAACGGCACGCAGAGCAATCATTTCCTTGGCCGACTCGGCACTGTGTGAGTCGAGACTGATCCGGACATTCGGGTGTTGCTGCACAAAGTCGCTGACTAGCTGGGAAAGAAAGAATTCGGCAAAGCTTGGCGGTGCAACAATTTTGAGTTCGCCAAAATCCGCGTTGTTCAGGTTTCCCGCAAGCTGCTGCACGCGCTCAATGCTCTGCAACGCAATGTCAATTTCCTTGTATAAGTGCAGGGCTTCCGGCGACGGAATCAGGCGGCCCTTCGAGCGTTGAAATAACTCGAAGCCGATCTGCTGTTCAAATTGATTTAACAGTCGGCTGACGCCGGGTTGTGTCAGCCCGAGTTCCCTGGCCGCAGCGGTCGCTGACCCGGTATCGATGATCGCGCGAAAGCAGGTCAGGCTCCTGAGGCTAATGGATGGCATGGCAGAGCTCATACCAGAATGTTATCACAAGATGATTTTTTGGTATCAGATTGTATGCCTTTGAGTCGCTTTGTAGACTCGGGCCGAATGCGAAAACCAGCGGTCGATGCAGCGCTGTGATTCGCGGATCGATTTTTCTTATTGGGGGAAAAGTAATGAGTGGGTACTCTGTCAAACAAGTTCGGAATGCAATGCTGGCCGTTGCAGGTGGTGTTGTATTGCTGGCGGCTCCTGAGGGTCCCGCGATCGCCCAAGACGATCAGCTTGTCGAAGAAATTCTGGTGACGGGCTCGCGAATCCGTCGCGACAACTACGACAGCACCAGCCCGGTTTCGATTCTGGACGGCGATGACATCGACCGGAGCGGGCTCGCGGCGATTGGTGATGTGCTGCAAGCAATGCCCAGCGCAGGCGCCAGCCTTAATCAGAACAGCAGCGCTGGCACAGCGCACGGGACCAGCAGTATCAACCTTCGAAACCTCGGCAGCAACCGAACCCTGGTGCTGGTCGATGGTCGCCGTTGGGTGAACGGCGCGGGAACGCGAGGCTTTCGCGATTTCGTTGACCTCAACACGATTCCCCTTGCGGCTGTTGAAAGAATCGAGGTCCTCAAAGACGGCGCATCAGCCGTATACGGATCCGACGCGATAGCAGGCGTCGTTAATATTATTACCCGCAAGGATGTTGACGGGCTTGATATCAAATTGTTCACCGGAGCAACCAGCGAAGGCGACGGCGAGACGCAGAATCTGAGCCTGACCCTGGGCACCAGCAACGATCGCTCATCGACGTTTCTTAATGTCAGTGTTGTCGACAGCGATCCGATATACACGGAGGATCGAAGTTTCTCTGCTGTGCCGCTGAATGCGCTGAGCACCAGTACTGCACAGGGACGTTTTCGACTTGGACCATCGGACAGCGCACGCTATACATTGATCGATGGTGAGGACGGCGCCGACGCCAGTGATTTTCGGCTGTTCTCGGATCCGGCGGACCGTTACAACGGATTCAATCACAACTACCTGATTGGCCCACGTCGACTGACAAACATTTTTGCGCAGGGCCGCGTGGATATTACGGACTCGATGTCGGTTGTTGCGCACGCGATGTACAACAAGCGCAAGTCCGATCAGCTGTTCTCCGAAGTTGTGCCGCGCATACGAGGCGCTGAAGGTATGGTCATTCCGGCCGACCATCCATTCAATCCTTTCGGTGTGGAACTTTCGGGAAACAATTTCGAAATCAACCGGGTGTTGACAGCGATGGGGCAGCGCGACAACGTTCAGGAAGTGGACACATTTCGCGCCGGACTGGAAATTCAGGGTGAGGCGTTCGGCGACTGGGCCTGGGATCTGGGCTATGCCTACTCGGAAAACGATGCGACGTTTATTTCCTATAACCAGATCAACGTCGATCGCCTGGTCATCGCGCTCGGTGATAACGCCCGTTGTGCCGCAACCCAGGGTTGTGTGCCGTTCAATATCTTCGGCGATGCGAGCCTGATGACACCTGAAATGCTCGATTACGTACGCGTCAATGCGAAGGATCGCAATGGGACCAGCCAGAACGATTTCACAGCGAACATCACTGGCCAGTTGTTCTCAATGCCGGCTGGCGAAGTTGGCTTTGCGGCAGGCTTCGAGCACCGACGTGAACATGCCTACGATACGCCGGATGGTGAAGTTAATTCGCCGCCGGTGAATTTTAATCCGTCCAACGATCGTGCCACGAGCAGCGCGCCGAGACTTCCGACCGACGGCAAGTACGACCTGAACGAACTCTATGTCGAGTTCAGCCTGCCTTTGCTTGAGACTCTGGAGCTCGATCTCGCTGCACGTTATTCCGATTACAGCTCATTCGGTGACACGACAAATGGCAAGTATGGTTTGTCATGGCGGCCAATTGATTCGCTGCAGGTTCGTGCAACGTACGCAGAGGGCTTCCGCGCGCCATCAATTATCGAGCTATTTGCCGGTACCCGTGCAACCAACCAACCGGGACTCGACCCCTGTTCCGACCTGCTGAACTCGGGTGCGTCGCAAACCGTCGTAAACAATTGCATAGCGCAGGGCGTGCCGGCAAATGGCAGCTACGTGCAGAATGGCAATGCGGTGACGGCAACCGTTGGCGCCAATCCCCTGCTGCAACCGGAAGAGTCCGAGTCGCTGACATTCGGTGTCGTGTACCAGCCGGAGTGGGCGGAGAACCTGAGTCTTGCGGCCGACTGGTATGACGTTGACATCACGGCAACGATTACCTCTTTGGGTACGCAAAGAATTCTGGACGAATGTGCAAATTTCAATCGCTATTGCAACCTGATCACCCGCAACGGTATTACGGGTGAGATCGAGAACCTTATCGACGGTGGCGTGAATATTGGCGGCACAAAAGTGAGCGGAGTGGATTTCACAGCCCGCTACGAAATGCCGGGAACCCGGGCCGGCGATTTCACGTTCACATTGGACACGGCGTACCTCGATGAGTACGTGCTGACGATTCCGAATCCCGATGGCACTATCAATGTTGACAAGCTCGAGGGGCGACAATTATTTCGTGAAAACTATGCACGCGTGAAAGCGAACGCGTCGGTCGAGTTGCTGCGCGATAACTGGGAATTCGGCTGGACCGGTCGCTTTGTCGACAGTACGACAGAAGACTCCGCGCAGGGTAAGGTGGACTCCGTTTTCTATCATGACTTGCAGGCCGCCTATCAGTTTTCCAAGTACGATTCCCGGCTGACACTGGGTATTAACAACGTCTTCGACGAAGACCCGCCCATTTCGTTGGTCAACAGCAATATCAACTTCGATATTCAGAGCTTTAATCCGCAAGGCACATATATCTACCTGCGCCTGTCTGCGACTATCAACTAGTGCCAATCGGTTGGTCGCCGGTCTCGTTTTCGAGCCGGCGACCGCCTGACCCGATGCGCAGCGACAGTGGGAAGGTAGACATGCGACGGGCGACCCGGTCTCGATCAAGACTTATTCGCGTGATATTGCCGGCATTCGTATTGATGCCGTGGCTGGCGATTGCAGAGTATCGCGAGCCGAGCGAGCCGATCGCCGCCTTGCTTGACGCACGGCCAGGTTCGACTTTGATCGTCGCACCCGGGGGCGAGCGCGCAGTTATTCTCGAGCGGCCGCGGCGGCCTTCGATTGTCGACCTTGCTCGCCCGAGTCTGCATCTTGCAGGCTTACGTTTCGATGCCAGGACGTTGACGCCGCCGCCCAGTGAGCCGCCCGGGCGATCGCGGCCGAGTAACAGGCCACCACCAGGCAGTTTATTGCCACCGCGTGAGCTGCAGGGCGGTTTCGAAAACCCTCGCCTCGTTGCGCTGGATGCGGAATCAGTTGATGTCCCATTCGACGATCTGCCGAAGCAGGCCCGTCTCTTGCACCCGATGTGGTCGCCCGATGGCAAGCACCTGGCACTTACTGTCGTGCTGAACGATCGGAGCGAGCTCTGGGTCTCGTCGAGCAACAAGGCTTCATCAATGCGATTGACGAGCCGACCGATAAATAGTGTTGCCGGCTGGCCCTGCCGCTGGCGTCCGGACAGCACCGGCCTGCTGTGTCGAAGCGTTGCATCATCGAATGCGGTGCCAGATAGAAGTGAAGTCCCCGATGGTCCGATGATTCAGCAACACAGTGGCGATCCTGCGCCGACGCGTACCTACCAGGGAATGCTCAAGAGCCCGCATGATGAAGCCTTGCTCGCGCATTACCTTAACGTCCAGTTGATCGACGTTGCATTGACCGGTCGCGTCAGGGAGGTTGGTCAGCCCGGATTGCATGTTTCGGCAGAGTATTCGCCTGATGGGCGGTACATTCTCGTCAAGACGCAACGTCCACCATTCTCATACGTCGTGCCGCTGGATCGGTTCGCAGCAACCTGGAGCGTGTGGAATCCGCGAGGTGAGGTTGTGCATGAGTTCGCGGAGTTGCCGCTGGCCGAGCAAATACCGATTGGACGAGATTCGGTACGAACCGGTGCGCGAATCACCGCATGGCGGAGCGATGCCGATGCAACGCTGTACTGGGTCGCCGCAGCCGATGGTGGCGACGCAAAAGCCGATGCCGACGTGCGCGATGAACTCTTTCTGTTGGCCGCGCCGTTTAATGGCATGCCGGTGAAGCTGGCGCAATTGTCGCAGCGATTTCTGAGTGTGCAGTGGTCCGGCGATGACTTCGCGATTGTCTGGGACGACTGGTGGGAGAATCGCAATCGGCGCGCATTCATTTATCGACCGGGAACGCCGGACGATCCGCCTCGGAAGCTATTCGATTTTTCCATCCAGGATGCCTATGCGGATCCCGGAGCGCCGATGATGATGACGAATGCATCCGGATTTTCGGTTCTGTATCGCAGCACGAACGCCGATACGCAATTATTGCTGGCAGGGTTTGGGGCAACGCCGGCCGGCGATCAACCGTTTCTGCGACGCTTCGATGTTGCGACCGAAGATATCGAAGTGCTGTGGCAATCGCAGCCACCCCATTACGAAGAAACTGTATCGGTACTCTCCGAGTCACCGCTAAGGCTGGTGATTCAGCGTGAATCCCAGCAGTCGCCGCCAGCCTTCTGGCTTCATGCAGATGGTCAGGCATCTCCTCGCCGGCTGACGAATCCGCCGAATCCCTACCCGGCGCTGGAAGGGGTGCAATCGGAGATGCTTCGGTACCAGCGCAGCGACGGTGTCTGGTTGACGGCACACCTGTATCTGCCGTCAGGCTACA
>CAXBKH010000027.1:0-57415 GCA_963976365.1 uncultured bacterium
ACGAGCCGTTCGCGAGCCTGGTTTCGGGTTTGAGTGTCGCGCCGTTCGTCGACTTTCCAATCCCCGACGACGAGGGTATCGAGACCTCAACCCGGTTATGGGCGCCGGTGCGCCTGCTGATTCTCGGTGCTGGCCAGGATGCCGAGCCACTGGTCGTTTTTGCTGTCGAACTCGGCTACCAGGTAAGTCTCTCGGATCACCGGGCGGCCTCGATTACGGGTTTTCGGGCCGTGCCAGGCGTGTCGCCGGTTTGCGTGCCCGCGGATTCGATCGCGTCGCACTTCGAGCTGGATCGTTTCGATGCGGTCATCGTCATGAGTCACAATCTCGATGCGGACCGTACCTATCTGAAAATTCTGGCCGACTCGTCAGCGCCCTACATTGGATTGCTTGGGCCGCCGCATCGTCGTGATCGCTTGCTGAGGGAGATCGGCAATAGTGCCGATAGCTTCGGTGACCGGCTGCACGGACCGGTCGGCAGGCAGCTTGGCGGACGCGGACCCGGGGCCATCGCCCTGGAGATCGTTGCGGAGCTCCAAGCGAGGTTTTCCACAGTCGACTAAGGACGCGCGAGTCTGTCGAGATCTGCAGGCGTGTCGATGTCGATGCCCGCAGCCGGATTGTCGACCGAGCTGACGCTGAATTTACCGCTGTCCACAACATGCCTTGCACCGCTGTCGCCACGCATTGCTACCAGGTCGGCAAACGTTGGCCGGGCGAAAAGTATCGGCGGCCCACGGGTATCCCGATAGGAACTCGCAACGATGTCGGCGCCTGAATCGCGCCAACAGCGAATAATGGCATGCAGATGCGCAGCACTGACCAACACCTGGTCCGCCAGCAAGAGCAAGATGGCATCGAAATGACTGGCGCATTCGTTGACGCCGACCGCGATGCTTGTGCCAATCCCGTCGGCGTAATCCTTATTCAGAATTTTCCGGTCGAAAAGCTTCCCAGCCGCCGCCTCGATGTTTGCATGCCGATGGCCGACGACGAGATGGACGTTGCCCGGGCAGGCGTCCCTGGCCGCCAGCAAGGCGTGCTGAACCAAGGGCATGCCATTCAATGGCACGGCGAGTTTGCTGGTACCGAATCGGGCGGACGTTCCGGCGGCCAGGACGAGTGCCGCGATTTCGGGGGGGCGCTTGGCTGCTGTCATCGCCGAAATACTGGCGCAACCCGGCATTGCCTGTCCAGCTAAATCACAGCAACGCTTGTATACTGGTTGCGACATGTAATTGCAGTCCTGGACGTCGTGTTTCAGCGGCGACGTGGAGCCTGATGAGCCGATTATCAAACAGCCATGCGGTCGTAACCGGCGGCGCGAGCGGCATAGGTCTTGCCATCGCCAGGGCACTGGCGGGTAACGGTGCGCACGTCACGATCACGAGTCGCGACCGGAGTCGCTTGCAGTCGGTCACCAGTAAGAACGGCGGAATCAGCGGCGTTACGCTGGATGTCAGCGATCCGCGCAGCGTCACAAAGGCTTTCGAATCGGTCGACCCGGTCGATATCCTGGTCAATAATTCGGCTACTGCGCTGGCCGCGCCATTTGAACGAACCACCCTCGAGCAGCTCGCCAGCGTCATGGCGGTGAACCTGACCGGAGTATTTCATTGCATGCAGGCGGTGTTGCCGGCAATGCGCAAACAGCAGTACGGGCGCATCGTCAATATTGCGAGCACTGCCGGGCTGAGCGGCTACGCCTACGCATCCGTTTACGCCGCTTCGAAGCATGCCGTGATAGGTTTAACACGATCGGTTGCGATCGAACTTGCACAGACCGGTATTACCGCGAACTGCGTCTGCCCGGGATTTACAGACACCGAGATTGTAACGACGGCCATTGCAAATATTGCCAAGGTGACGGGCCGTAGCGAGGCGGAAACACTCGCGGAGTTTGTCGAACACAATCCGCAAAAGCGCCTGGTCACGCCTGATGAAGTGGCCGACACCGTGCTGTGGCTTTGTGGGAAGAACAGTCGTTCGATCAATGGCCAGGCAATCGCGGTTGCCGGTGGAGAAATCATGTGACCAGCCGCGTGGTGCGTACGTTGAATACTTTTCCGGCCGGTGATACCCACGGTTACATTTGCTTGAGCACGATGATTTCAGTGCAGAATTGACAGGAAATGAAGAGGCAAAGTATGAATTTTGATCTGCATGGGCAAGTTGCCATTGTTACTGGTGCCGGTCGCGGCCTTGGTCGCAGCCATGCACTGGCGCTGGCCGCACGCGGTGCCAGGGTGGTCGTCAACGATCTTGCCGAACGCGGCGAGGAATCGGAGAGCGCGCGGGCCGTGGTCAGGGAAATCCGCGAAAAAGGTGGCTCCGCGATCGCTACTGGCGCCAACGTCTCTGATTTTGAGCAGGTTGAATCGATGCTCGACGCTGTCGTGGCGAAATGGGGCCGGGTCGACATACTGGTCAACAATGCCGGCATATTGCGCGACAAAACCTTCAGCAAAATGTCGATGGATGATTTCAGGCTGGTGATCGATGTGCACCTGATGGGTTCGGTCAATTGCACCAAGGCGGTATGGGCGACCATGTGCCAGCAAAATTACGGCCGCATCGTGCTTACGACCTCAAGTTCGGGTTTGTACGGAAATTTCGGGCAGTCGAATTACGGCGCTGCTAAGATGGCAATGCTCGGCTTTATGAATACGCTGCATCTCGAAGGAAAGAAATACAACATCCGGGTCAATTGCCTCGCACCGACGGCAGGCACTGCAATGACCAAAGGCCTGTTTCCCGATGCCGTGTTTGAATTGATGACTCCGGACTCAGTCAGTCCCGCGGTCGTCTTCCTTTGCGCATCGGACGCACCGAGTCGCAAGGTTGTCGCAGCTGGCGGTGGAAGTTTTGCCGTATACAAGGGTTTCGAAACCGAAGGCCTGAGCCTGGCACCGGAAAACGTGTCTGCGGAAGGCATTGCCGCGGCATGGGAAGCCATCAACGCCGAAGCCGGCATGCGGGAACTTGGCAGCGGATTCGAGCAGCCAACCAAATTTGCGATGCAGGCAGCGCAGAAACTCGGCCTGGATCTTACGTAGTCACCACAACAGAGAGCCCGACAATGAGAGAAGCCGTAATCGTCTCCACAGCACGCACGCCGATTGGTAAAGCCTATCGCGGTGCGTTCAACAACACCGAAGCACCGACACTCGGCGCGCATGCCGTTAAACACGCTGTCGAGCGAGCGGGAATCGATCCCGCCGAAGTTGAAGACGTCATCATGGGCTGCGCGATGCCGCAAGGGTCACAAGGTGGCAACGTCGCGCGTCAGATTGCACTTGCCGCCGGACTGCCGGTAACGACGGCTGGCATGACGGTCGACCGTCAATGTTCATCGGGCATGATGGCGATCGCACTGGCGGCCAAGACCATTATTTCCGACGGCGTGGATATCATGGTCGGCGGAGGGCTTGAATCGATAAGCCTGGTTCAGAACGAACACATGAACACGTTCCGTGCCAAGGATCCACAGCTGCTGAAGCTCCATGAACACGTGTACATGCCGATGATTGATACGGCCGAGGTGGTTGCGGAGCGCTACAGCATTTCACGCGAGGTGCAGGATGAATACGCACTGCAAAGCCAGCGGCGAACGGCTGCTTCTCAGGATGCGGGCCGGTTTGACGCCGAGATCGTTGCGATGTCCACGAGCAAGGGTGTCATGGACCGTGAAACTAAAGAAATCAGCTTCGAAAACGTGACGCTGACAGAAGACGAAGGTAATCGTCCCGAGACGACTATTGAGGGACTGGCCGGATTGAAACCGGTCCGGGATGGCGGCTTCATCACGGCCGGCAATGCCAGCCAGTTATCCGATGGCGCCTCTGCTGCCGTTGTCATGGAGGCGGGCCTTGCCGAAAAACGCGGACTCCAACCACTGGGTATCTATCGCGGCACAGCGGTCGCCGGCTGTGAACCTGATGAAATGGGAATCGGGCCGGTTTTCGCGGTGCCCAAATTGCTGCAGCGCAACGGTCTTACGATGGATGACATCGATCTCTGGGAGTTGAACGAAGCATTCGCCGTGCAGGTAATTTACTGCCGTGATCGTCTCGGCATTCCGGGTGAGAGACTGAATGTTGACGGCGGTGCGATATCCATCGGGCATCCTTATGGCATGTCCGGCGCGCGCATGGTTGGTCACGCCCTGATCGAAGGCAAGCGCCGCGGCGCACGCTACGTGGTATGCACGATGTGCATCGGCGGCGGGCAGGGCGCGGCATCGTTATTTGAAGTGGCGTGATGCGGGCGCTGGTTTGCAAGGAATACGGCCCACCGGATTCACTTGAAATTGAAGAGTGTGACACGCCGCATCCGGCAGCCGGCCAGATACTCGTGGATGTTGCCGCTGCAGGCATTAACTTTCCTGACGTATTGATAATTGCGGGCAAGTACCAGGTCAAGACACCGACACCGTTCGTACCGGGCAATGAGGCCGCTGGCGTGGTAGCGGCAGTCGGCGAAGACGTCAGGCAATTTTCCGTTGGTGACAAAGTCGTTGTGAACTCGCAGGGTGGCGCCTTCGCTGAACAGTGCGTTGCAGATCAGCACAAGAGCATGCATTTGCCCGACGGTCTGAGTTTCGTGCAGGGCGCCGGTTTCACGGTAACCTACGGCACGAGCTATCACGCGCTGCGCCAGCGCGCCGACATCCAGGCCGGCGAAACCCTGCTGGTTCTGGGTGCCGCGGGCGGCGTTGGAATAACGGCGGTTGAAATTGCCAAAGCGCTCGGGGCGAGAGTCATCGCCGCCGCTAGCAGTGACGAGAAACTTGCCTTTGCAAAGGAAGCGGGCGCTGACGAACTTGTCAACTATACAACGCAGCCACTCAAGGATACGGTCAAAGCGCTCACTGACGGCAATGGAGTGGACGTCGTCTACGATCCTGTCGGCGGCGAGCTTGCACAGCAGGCGCTTCGCGCAACTGGCTGGCACGGGCGCTACCTGGTGGTCGGTTTTGCGAGCGGCGACATTCCGCAGTTTCCAGCCAACATCGCGCTGTTAAAGGAGGCGAGTATTGTCGGAGTCTGGTGGGGCACCTGGGCCATGAAGAATCCGAAACTGCAGATGCAGAACATGCAGGCGCTGGCCGCCCTGATCGATGCCGGCAAACTATCGCCGCGTGTGACCGAATCTTATCCACTCGATGATTTCCGTGCCGCGTTCAGCGCAATTACTGAACGAAGGGCGCGCGGTAAAGTTATTTTGCGAATGAGCGAATAATAACCAGGAGTCGCGATGTTCAGGCTGTACGGGTTTTTCACGCAGAATTCCATGAAGACGTTGTATGTCCTGGAAGAGCTTGGCTGCGACTACGAATTTGTTTTCGTCGACCTCGGCAAAGGCGAGCAACGATCGGAGTCTTTTGCTCGTCTGACGCCGGTCGGAAAAGTTCCGGTGCTGGAACACGACGGCGATACGCTGTTCGAGTCCGGCGCAATCTGCCGGTACGTCGCCAACCTTCAGGAATCCCCGCTGTACCCGGAGAACAAGCGACAAAGGGCCAAAGTCGACCAATGGATGGACTTCTTTACCTGCCATCTCGGCCGCTGGCTGACCAAATTGTATTTTGAAGCTGTCATCAGGCCGAAGTTCTCGCCAGGCGACCCGGATCTGGATGGCATAAAAGAGGCACGCGGTTACGCGGACCAGCAACTGAGAATATTTGACGACTTGTTGGCAAACAGTGACTGGATTGCGAATGACGCGTTATCAATCGCCGACCTGTTCGCCTTCGCCTATGTTGAGCAATTCCGTGCGATCGATTTGCCGATTGAGAATTACGAGAATGTTCAGGCATGGTTCAATCGCATTGAGTCGCGTAATAGCATCGCGAATGCGCGAGCGAGGCTGCCGCAGTGACCGCTGCACGAAACACTGTTGTAGCGAGAGCCGCGAAAATCCTCTCAGAGATCGAAGCCAAACGGTGTGACCCGGCCAGCGCGCGAGATGCTATACACGCAGGTATCTCGTGAAGAGTGCTTTAAAGCCAAGCCGTTAGTCGATATTGTTGTCTATCGGGGCGGCGATGCCGTCAGCAGCGCTGTTGGGTGGCGTGGGCATATGGCTGCGCATGAAATTTGACCGAAGCAGTGATCAGGGGGGGCAAGAATGACTAAACCGTGGTTCAAGCAATACGATCTGTGGGTGCCCACGGAAATCGATGCCGATCAGTATCGCAACGTTGTCGACATGTTGCTCGAGGCTGGCGAGCAATACGGCGACAAAGTCGCCTTCAGCAACTTCGGTGCGAAGAAAACCTATTCGGAAGTTCTGGAATTGTCACGTGCGTTCGCCGCGTACCTGCAAAATGAACTCGGCATCCGGAAAGGGGATCGAATCGCGTTGATGTCGCCGAATATGATGGCGTTCCCGGTTGCAATGCTGGGCATCATTCGCGCGGGCGGTGTACAGGTCAACGTCAACCCGATGTATACGGCGCGGGAACTGGAACATCAACTCAACGATGCCGATGTTGACACGATTGTTGTGTTTTCCGGTTCGACCCCTGTGCTCGGCGAAGTTATCGCCAATACCAAGGTCAAAAATGTCATTGTTGCGAACCTGGACGACCTGAATGATCTCGGACTGCCGTCACCGCCAGTCGATCCGCGCCTCAGCGAGAACATCACTTTTCTTGACGCACTGGCTGCGGGTAAAGCAATGCAGCTTGCCGAGGTCGACCTGAACGGCGACGACCTCCTGTACCTGCAGTACACCGGCGGCACGACTGGCCTGTCGAAAGGCGCGATGTTGACCCATCGTAACCTGGTGGCGAATGTTCTTCAGTTCGAAGCTTTCGCTGGCGACTACATCAAGCCCGGAAAAGACGTGGTTATTACCGCAATTCCGATGTATCACATTTTCGCGCTGATGGTGAATACGCTGTCCTATTTCAAGTTCGGTGGCACCAACGTGCTGATAACCAATCCGCGCGATATGCCGGCATTTGTTGCAGAGTGGGCGAAATGGAAAGTAACGGTGTTCACTGGCGTTAACACGCTTTACAACGGACTGTTGCATACATCGGGTTTTGCCGACCTGGATTTCTCGACGCTCGGATTCAGTGTCGGTGGTGGCGCGCCTGTGCAAAAAGTCGTGTCCGACAAGTGGAAAGAGGTCACCGGTAAACACATCAAGGAGGGTTACGGTTTGTCCGAGACTTCGCCGATCCTCACGGTAAACCCTTTCGGCATGACGGACTTCATCAGCAGTATTGGCATTCCGGTGTCATCGACTGATATATCGCTCAGGAACAAAGAGGGTAAAGAGGTCGAGCCAGGTGAACGCGGCGAGTTGTGTGCGAAAGGCCCACAGGTGATGAAAGGCTACTGGCGTCGCGAAGACGCGACGGCAGCGTGTATGACCGACGACGGCTATTTCAGGACGGGCGACATCGCAATTATGGATGACAGCGGATTTTTTCGTATCGTCGACCGTCTGAAAGACATAATTCTTGTTTCCGGCTTCAACGTATTTCCAAATGAGATCGAAGCGGAGCTTGCGGCACTCCCCGGCGTTCTGGAATGCGCCTGCATCGGCGTGCCCGATGACAAGACTGGCGAAGCAGTGAAAGTCTTTATCGTCAAGGCCGACGACGGCCTGACCAGATCCGATGTGCGTGTTTTCTGCAAAGACCGCTTGACCGGGTACAAGGTTCCGCGTCACGTCGATTTCATCGATGAACTACCGAAGTCGACCGTCGGCAAAATCCTGCGGCGTGAACTCAGGGACCTGTAATTCGGACCGGAGGATTGATGTTACAGATTTCGATGCGACCCGTCGGGTGCACCCAGAATTCTTCGTAGCGGTAAGCGCGCGTTCTGACAAAGGTCTGGAAGACTTCGGTATCGGTTCTGAGTACATCAATGCCAGGGTGTTCTGCAGCTGGCACATTGATGCCTGACCGCAGCGACGAAATCGGAACCAGTTCCTCGGCCGATTCATAAAAGCCCAGTGGGCCGGTGCCGCGAGGTAGCGAGCTCAAATTTTCGATGCCACTGAGAACCCGACCCACCACTGTCAGGTTTCGGTCGAGGTGTCGCGGCGCATGTCCGGTTACAACATAAAGACTTGATCCATTGCCGCTGTTCGGCTCCATACCGCGAGCAACGGCCAGCGTACCGTAGCAATGTATCAGCCAGGTTCGTTCGCCATCGCTGGCTGCCGGAAATCCATCGACAAAGCCGACGGAATCCGCATAGGCGTCTCGGCTGTTGACCGGAATCAGGTCAAGGTTTTTGGCGGGCTGATCGAATTCCGGAGTAATCGTCGCTGCTGCGGAACCGAGCGGCCGGAGCTTGTCCTCGTCCTCGGCAGGATCTCCCCACTGCGCGACATAATTGTCGTGTGAACGAATGATTGCCAGGCCGTCGTAATACTTCTCATTGACCAGTGTCTTGATATTGGCAACGGTTCTTGGCGCGAATCCGGGTGCGAGCTCGAAAATGACCTCCCCTTCCGGCAGGCGCATGAACAGCAGGTTGCCCGGCTCAGGCTGACGCCAGTCCGAGTCCTGGAGCGCCTCCATGACATCGGACGTGGTCAGCGCTTTGTCGGCGAGGCTCGCTGGTGCATTGAATAGCAACAAGGCCGCAATGGGAACTCCGCAAAAAGGCATACAGTTTTTTCTCATCGTTGCTGTCTCCCTTTGCTCGATGCGCTGGTTTGGCTGTCGTCAGTCTACCGCGTGATGCTGGCTTGCGGGTAGTCAAACGCGGCTATACTCTAATTACGGTACGAAACGAACGACGTACCGCGTTACAATTTCTTTTGTTGGTTCATGATTCGGCGGTATTCAACAAATGACAGACTTCGTTCCACCATTGAAAGACATGCTGTTCGCCGTTCATCACCTGTCCGGGCTCGACAAGGTGCTGAAGATCGAGCGATTTGGCGATTTCGATGTGGACACGATTGACCAGGTTATCGAAGAGGCGGGCAAGTTCGCGGCGGAGGTGTTAAGCCCGATCAATATTCCCGGTGACCAGGCGGGCAGCAAGCTGGTGGATGGTGGCGTGATAGCAGCGCCGGGGTTTGCCGATGCCTACGAGAAGTTCATGGAAAATGGCTGGCAGAGCCTGGATGTGGACCCCGAGTACGGCGGCATGGGTATGCCCGGTATCGTGGCCGCCGCTGCGATGGAATCCTGGCAGGCAGCGTGCCTGTCGTTTTCGCTCGCGCCGATGCTGACAGGCGGGGCAGTCTGGGCGATTGACGCGCACGGCTCAACAGAAATTCGCAACAAGTTCCTGCCGAGCATGGCAAGTGGCGCCTGGACCGGGACCATGAATCTGACAGAGCCGCAGGCAGGATCGGATTTGTCGGTTGTCGCGACCAAAGCGGTTCCGGAGGATGGGCACTACCTCATCAGTGGGTCGAAAATATTCATTACCTGGGGCGACCAGGAATTTAGCGAAAACGTCATCCACCTGGTGCTGGCGCGCCTGCCGGATGCCCCCGAGGGGGTCCGTGGACTGTCGCTTTTTGCAGTGCCTAAATTTCTCGTTAATGCTGACGGCAGTATTGGCGAACGAAACGACGTCTACGTCGCAGGAATCGAGCACAAGCTGGGTATTCATGCGAGTCCGACCTGCGTGATGTCATTCGGCGAGAAGGGCGGCGCGACAGGATACCTGGTGGGCGAAGAAAACAAGGGTCTGGCCTGCATGTTTACAATGATGAACCACGCGCGTATCGCGGTCGGGATCCAGGGTCTCGGAATCAGCGAGCGCGCGTATCAGCAGGCGCGTGCATTTGCTCTTGACCGGAAGCAGGGGCGGGCGCCGGGCATTAAGGGCAGTGTCACGATTGTTCACCACCCCGACGTACGCCGCATGCTGATGTTGATGAAGTCACAGGTAGAGGCGATGCGCGCGGTCGCATACTACACGGCCGGGGTCGTCGATCTCGCGCATTTCTCAACGGATGACAGCCAACGTGAACGTGCCGCCCGCCGGACAGCCCTGCTGACGCCTGTCGTCAAGGCATGGGCGACAGAAACCGCTCAGGAGATTACCTCGCTCGGCGTTCAGGTCCACGGTGGCATGGGATTTGTCGAGGAAACCGGCGCGGCTCAGCACATGCGTGACGCGCGCATCCTGACAATTTACGAAGGCACGACCGGTATCCAGGCGATGGATTTCGCCGGACGAAAGGTGTTGGCGGACGAAGGTCGTGCAATGAATGAATTGCTAGCCGACCTGCGAAGCCTCGATGAACAACTGGCAGGCGACGAGCGGCTGCTGGGGATTCGAAGTGCGTTGGGCGAGGGCGCTCAACAACTGGATGCAGCGACGAAATGGCTCGTTGAGCACGGCGGCCTGGATCCGAACGCAGCAGGATCCGCGTCGGTGAACTACCTGATGCTGGCGGGCGTTGTCGCCGGTGGCTGGCAAATGGCGCGCGCTTCACTGGCGATCATCGACGGTGCTGTGAACGACGATCCGGCCTTTGCGGCCGCCAAATTGTTGACGACAGAGTTTTACGCGCGACACGTCCTGCCGCGGGCGAGTGCCTACTTCACTGCCGCCGTTGCTGGCAGCAACACGGTCATGATGTTGCCGGAAGAGTCTTTCTAGTACTGCCGGAAAAGATCTGCTTCATCAACGGTGCCATTTTTCGCACGCCGACAATGCTGCTGGTTGTCAGCATGCCGGCCATCATTGCGCCGGTTACGCCGCAGGTCAGAATGTCCTGGCCGGTCAGCCACAATCCCGGAATGCGGGTCCGGGTTCGTAGCCAGCGCTGTTGCATCCGCTCAGGGGTATGTGCCAGTCCGTACAACTCGCCTTGCTGGTAGCCGCCGAACCAGTTGGTTGATACGGGCGTCGATACTTCGTAGTAATCGACCTTGCCACGCAGTTGCGGCAGCTTGTCGTACAAATGTTCCATCAGTCGGTCGCCGAGTTCGGCTTTCAGTGCTTCGTAGTCTTCGCCACGCTTGCCCCAGACCTCATCATTCCATTTCGCGAACCACTGGTACGGCGCCGGCGCGACAATTTCGATGGTCGAGGTACCGGGATGCCGGTTGTTGTAGTCGGGATCTTTGGCTGACGGAAACGAAATATAAACGACGGGGAACGGTGTGCTGCCATCGTCAATAAAGCGCTCGACGGCCGCGTCGTAGTCGCTGTCCGGGTAAATCCAGAAGTTGGTCCTGGGAAGCCCGAGGTCTTGCGCCGTTCCTTTCAGGCCTATGTAGACGCCAAGATGTGCGTAACTGGGTTCAACGCCTTGCATACCTGCACGAAAGCCGCAGCGTTCGGCTGCCGATGCTGGCAAGAGTTTCTGGAACGTATTGGCAATACCGGCGGCCGAGACGACGCGGCTACAGGCGATGTGATGGCCGTCCTGCATCGTCACACCGCTGACTTTTCCGTCAGCGACGGTGATTTCGTCAACACAGGCGTAGGTAAATACTTCGCCTCCGGCTGCCTGAATCTTCGGGATAATGGTGTCGGCGATTTTCCATGCCCCGCCGACAGGGTAGAAGCCACCGTGCAGGTAGTGGCGTGCAATCATCGCATGCACCATGAACGTTGAACGCTTCGGCGGCAGTCCCATGTCACCCCATTGCCCGCAAATCACGGCGATCAGCTCCTTGTTGTCAGTTAGTTCACTGAGGACGTCGTAGGTGTTGCGAAACAGGAGTCTGGGTGACTTCAGGCGCAGGTATGGCCACATTAGAACGTATTGAAGTGTCGACATGGCGCGTGACATGCCGAACGCCGCCATGGCTTTGCCGCTCTTTGCCAGTAGTTTCATGTAGCGATCGATTGCCGTGACTTCATCCGGGAACTGTCGCACGAGGTTGTCGCGAAATTCCTGTTTACCGGCTCGTGCGTTGTAAACCTTCGCGCCAATGTAATATCGGTCGTATTCGTTATCCATTGGCGACCAGAGCAGTTGTCCCTGGCTCAGGTAATCGAACATGCGGCGTGTTGTGGTTTGTGCGCCGACATCGCCAATGTAGTGGACGCCGACATCCCACTCATAGCCATTGCGTTCATAAGAATGGGTGTAACCGCCAGCGGTGTAGTGCTGTTCCAGAACACAGACTGTTTGTCCGAGATCGCTCAACAGCGCTGCGGTCGTCAGCCCACCGATACCGGATCCGATCACTACTGTGTCATAAGCGGACAGAAGTCGATTTGGCCGGTAGCGACGGCCGATACGCAGCGTGCTGGGGGCCATCTTCGGCATACGGTCAGGCGCCTAGTTCTTGTAAACCTTGCCACCCTTCATGACAAAGTCGACGTCGAGGAGTTGTTCGATATTGTCGAGCGGTGACTCATCGACCGCAATGATGTCGGCAAATTTACCCGCTTCAATGGTGCCGATGTCATCACTCATATCGATCAGGTCCGCAGCATTGATCGTCGCGGCGATGATTACGTCCATCTCGTCCATTCCGGCGGCGACCATTAGTACCGCTTCCTCGGCATTGGTGCCATGCGGCGATATTCCACTGTCGGTACCGTAGGCGATATTGACGCCGGCTTTGTGTGCCCGCTCAAATGTACCAGCCATGTCCTTGCCGACGCGGATCGCCTTTTCCTTGACAGCATCACTCATGAAATCGGATTCAACAGCCATTTCCGCAACGGTTTTGCCTGCCAGCAGTGTCGGAACCAGGTACGCGCCGGTCTCCCGGAATAATTTGATTGCACGCGGTCCGGTATAAGATCCGTGCTCGATGCTGGCGACGCCTGCTTCGAGGGCGGCGATGATGCCATCTTCATGGTGCGCATGGGATGCGACTTTGCGACCCATGCGAGCAGCCGCCAGCACAACTTCCTTCAGTTCATCCATTTCCATTTGCTGTCCGGTGCCGGTCGCGCGGTCAGTCATGACACCACCCGTCGATGTGATTTTCACAAGGTCAGCGCCATATTTGATCACGTTGCGGGCTGCGCGGCGGCAATCGTAAGGTCCATCGCAAATATTGGGCGACGTGTAGAACTCCATCAAATCCGGGCTGACACCGCTGACATCGGCATGACCGCCGGTTATGCCGACACCACCTGCCGCGATGATTCGCGGCCCGTCGATCCAGCCCATGTTGATGGCGTCGCGCATCGCGTACATTTCCTGCGGTGAAGAGCCGACATCGCGCACCGTTGTGAAGCCGGCCTTGAGCGTATTCATCGCGTAGTGAATGCTGCGCATTTGCATTAGCTGGTCCGACATTCGCAGCGAATCGCGGTCGTTGTCCGGGCCGAGTTCGCCTTGCAGGTGGACGTGCATGTCCATGAGCCCCGGAAGAACAAATTTATCGCTAAGGTCTATAACGCGTACGTTACCGTCGTAATCCGCCGCATCTTCGAACCCATCAACAATGCCTGTGATCCGATCATCAATAACGACAACTGTCTGGCGTATGTCCGGTGATTGACCTGGCACCGAAAGTAACTCGCCGGCATGGATTAGCGTGGTGTCGGCCAGCGTCGGGCCGGAAAAGACGAACAGCAACAGCGCCGTCGCCAGACGGTAAAAATTTCTCATTATCTTCCCCTGTATTTTTATCGAATCTTACGCAAGAACCTGAACTTTTTGTCGGTGTACGGTGCATAGCGAACATCAAGGTCGGGCCACCAGCCGCGCTTCATGACCGATTTCATATGACTGAAGGTCTCGAATCCGCGGCGACCGCTGTAAGCACCCATGCCGCTTTCCCCGACACCACCGAAGGGTAATTCGCTGACCGCCATGAACATCATGACATCATTGATACAGGCATTGCCTGAGCTGACGATAGCAAGAAATTTTTCCTGAATCGTTTTGTCGTTGGTGAACAGGTAGGCAGCCAGCGGTTTTGTGCCGCGTCGAATGTGTGCAATCGCGTCCTCGAGGTTATCGGCCCGCACGATCGGCAATATTGGTCCAAAAATCTCTTCCTGCATGATCGCGCTGTCGGGTTCGACATCGACGAGTACTGTGGGTGCTATGTAACGGTCCGCTGCATCGCGTTGACCACCGAAGGCCAGCGTGCCGGAATCAAGCAACCGGCTAAGCCGTTCAAAATGGCGTTGATTAATGATGCGACAATACGAATCCGACTGCTGGGGATCGTCACCGAACATGTCGCGAACGGATTTCTCCAGCAATGGCAGCAGTTGTGCTTCGGTCTTCGCATCGGTGAGGATGTAATCGGGCGCAATACAAATCTGGCCGGCGTTTGAAAATTTTCCCCAGGCAATACGTTTTGCGGTTGTCGCAAGATTGGCATCAGGCATTACGACACAGGGGCTCTTGCCACCGAGTTCCAGTGTCACCGGCGTCAGGTTCTTTGCTGCGGCGGCCATGACGATACGGCCGACGCTTGCGCTCCCGGTGTACAGGATGTGATCGAAGGGCAGTTCGAGCAAAGCTGTGGTTTCGGCAACGCCACCCTCGACAACCCGAATACCATCCGGGTCCAGGTACTTCGGGATCAGTTCGGCCAGCAAGGCGGACGCTTCCGGTGCAAGTTCGGACGGCTTGATAATCACACAGTTGCCTGCAGCAATCGCTGCGTTCATGCCGGCCAGGACAAGCTGAATCGGGTAATTCCAGGCGCCGATAATCAAAACGACCCCGAGTGCCTCCGGTTGAATCCAGCTTTTCCCGGGTTGGCCGACGATCGGCGTTGAGACTCGTTTCCTGCGTGACCAGCGGCTCATGTTCTTGCGGCAATGTGCCGCGTCGCTGCTGACGTAGGACGTCTCCGTGGTGAATGCTTCCATTGGCGATTTGCCGAGATCCCGGTGCAATGCATCAAACAATTCGGCTTCGCATTCATTCATCATGCGTTCCACGGCAAGCAGTTGATCGCGCCGCCAGGAAAAGCTTCTCGTCTTGCCGCTGTGAAAGCTGGCGTTCAATTCCGCCAGCACGTCGCTGAAGTCGATGAGCTCTTCTGCCGGATGATTGGCAATAGGATTGGGCATATCGGAATTGGCCGGACGATGGAGTTACTGATTCTGCCTGTCCATGCGCGCGCTGTGAAGCATCACGGTACGGCGATTTTGCGGTATCATGCTGCGCTTAGCGTCCGTTGGACTCTCCACGTTGACAAAAGCAATCAGAATGCCCGGCTGGTGGGCAGGTATCGCTCTGGCCTTGCTGGTATCCATATCAGCAACGTTTGCCGCCGATTGGTTCGGGGTTGCCGTACTTGGTTTCGCGAAGAGCCCGGTCAGCGCGATCATGATGGCTATCGTAATCGGCATGTTGGTCGCGAATATTGCGCGCTTGCCGGAAAGCCTGCAGCCGGGACTCAGGTTCTGTGCATCGACGATTCTTCGCATCGGCATCATGTTTCTTGGTATCCGGCTGAGCCTGACCGGCGCGGGACAGTTCACGCTGATTGCATTGCCGTTCGTTGTTGCCGCAATTGTCATTGGTCTGGTCACCGTGGGATTTCTCGGCCGTCAAATGGGGCTGTCGAAGCAGCTCAGCGGTTTGATTGCCGTCGGCACCAGCATTTGCGGCTGTACTGCAATCGTGGCAACCGCACCCCTGATCAAGGCTAACGAGTCGGAAGTCAGTTATGCCGTCGCTTGCATTACCGTCTTCGGATTGGCGGCAATGTTTTTCTATCCGTTCCTCGCTCACGAGGTCTTCGCGACGCAACCTGAGCTTGCCGGATTATTTCTTGGCACCTCGATTCACGAAACGGCACAGGTCGCGGGCGCGGGTCTCATGTACGAAGCGCAATACGCGTCACCGGAAACGCTAAATATTGCGACGGTTACCAAGTTGGTACGCAATCTGTGCATGATTGCGGTCATTCCACTTGTTGGCATCCTCTACGGCACTCCCGATCGTGACGATGGCGATTCGGCACGCATCAATTATCTGAAAATGGTGCCGTGGTTCATCGTTGGTTTCGCATTGATGTCGGCATTGCGAACAGTCGGCGATCTCGGCGATAAACCCTTTGGATTGCTCGATCCGGGTCAGTGGAACACCTGCGTTGCTGTCATCCGGGACGCAGCAGAGCAGTGCCTGCTGCTGGCGATGGCTGCCATCGGCCTGACGTCAATGGTGGCCGGAATTGTCAAGATCGGATTGAAACCCTTTGTGCTGGGACTGTTTGCGGCCCTGTTGATCGGTGGGGTCAGTTTCGTGCTGATTTCGCTGTTCGGCGCCAACCTGATCGAATTACTTGCTTAGGTACGGGATGCTGGCGATAGCACCCCGTGTCTGAACGGATAGTGTCGCCGCGCCAACCGCTTTTGCGAGCGCGTCGCGCATTGCAAGACCGCTTGCGAGCATTGCAGCAAACACGCCATTAAACGTGTCGCCAGCGCCAGTGGTATCGACCACGTCGACCCGCTCCGCTGGCTGATGATGCACGCCTTGCGAGTTGCATAGCAGTGCACCGGATTCGCCCATCGTAATCACCACGTTTTCGACGCCGCGCTGCAATAATACATTGGCTGCCCTTGCGGCGTTGTCAGGGTCAGCGACAGCGATGCCGGTCAGGACCTCCGCTTCGTGCTGGTTGGGTGTAATGCAAAACAGCGCGCCGAGAATCGAATCGGGCAGTTCGGCCGCTGGTGCGGGATTCAAAACGCAGGGGATTTCGAAGTGCCGTGCAAGCTCAACGGCGGCGGCAACCGTTTCCAGCGGAGTTTCGAGTTGCAGCAGGACAATGCCTGCTGAAGCGAAGAGATCCCGGTTTTCCTGCAGGTACCCTGCACTCAGGGCACTGTTCGCCCCGGGCGCTACGGCAATGCAGTTCTCGCCGCTACCGCTGACGAATATCAGTGCGACTCCGGACGGCGTGTCGTCCAGAATCAAGAGCTTGGTAACGTCGATACCTTCTGCGTTCAGGGTTGCTATGGCTTGCCGGCCGGGATCATCGTTCCCGACGGCGGCGACGAAGCAAACTTCGCCGCCGGCACGTCGTGCTGCAACCGCCTGATTCGCCCCCTTGCCACCGGCAAAGCTTTGAAAATTGCGGCCAAGAACGGTTTGCCCGGGTCGCGGCAATTCGTCGACATCAAGCACCATGTCGGAATTCGAACTGCCGATAACCAGGACAGGTTTCACGCAGAGGTATCGTGTTCGGCCCGGTTGATCAGGCGATGGCAACCAGCTCGATATCAAACGTCAGCGTTTGGCCGGCCAACGGGTGATTGCCGTCGACGGTAATCGTCTCTTCGGCGACTTCGGTGACAACGAGATTCATGATCTGTCCGTCCGGACTCTGGCTCTGTAGCTGCATGCCCGCTTCCGGTGTCATTTCCTCCGGCAGCGCGGATTTGGGCACTTCCTGGATCAGTTGTTCGTGGCGCTGGCCATAAGCTTCTTCGGGAGGGATATCGACAGTCTTGCTGTCGCCAACTGCCATGCCGTCGACCGCTGAGTCGAATCCGGGGATGACCTGTCCACTGCCCAACGCGAATTCAAGGGGGTCGCGGCCAGCCGAGCTATCGAACTGGGTGCCGTCGGCGAGTGTGCCTGTGTAGTGAATTTTTACTGTGTCGCCGGATTTGGCCTGACTCATAGATCTGCTCCTTTCTGCTGATTTGTCGGCGCATGATAACAGATAGCAATGCGGCCTAGCGTCCGAGGAAATTCCCGGCGACGAAAGCCTCTGAGGGCAGGTATTTGAGACCCTCCGGCGTCGAAACGGCAAACAGTGCGGCGAGCTCGCGTGAATTCGCCAATTGCATTCCATCCGTTGGCCCCAGTACCAGCAGAGCCGTGGCCATCGCATCCGCGTAGGCTGTCGACGGGTGAATGACGGTTACCGCTGACAGCGTGTGCGCCACTGGCCGAAGCGTTTTTGGATCCAGTGTGTGCGAGTAGTGCACGCCCCCATATTCGAAGAAATTTCTGTAGTCGCCGGAGGTCGCGATGCCCGTATCGGTAACGCGAATGATGGTCAGGTCATGCGAATCGGCTCTTGCCGGTTTTTCGATCGCTATCGCAAACGGCAGATGAGCGGCATTGTGCCCCCTCACACGCAGTTCTCCGCCGAGTTCTACCAGGTAGTTCTGCATTCCAGTCGAGTCCAGCAAATCCGCCAGCCGGTCGACGGCATGTCCTTTCGCCCACCCTGACAAATCGATTCGCATTGACGCCACCGACTTTCGGAGTCGTGACTGCTCACAATCCACCTCCAGTTTATCGAGCCCGACGGCAACGCCGGCAGCCTCGATCGCTGCCTCGGAGGGCGGTGTGCCGGACATTTCGCCAGGGCCGAAGCCCCAGAGATCGACCAGCGGACCCATTGTTATATCGAAGGCGCCGCCTGTCTGCAGGCCGATTGCCACGGCACTCGCTACCATCGAGCAGAGCTCGCTCGATACGCTGATCCAGTCTGTGCTTGCATCAAGATTGAACTTGCCAAGGTCCGAGGTGTCCCGATACGTTGACGCGATATTTTCGATTCGTTCGAGTGTGTCTTTAATGCGCGTTGATAATTGATCGAGGCTCGTATCCGGCGCGGGATCAACAACGGTAATGTGGAAGCTGGTGCCCATCGAATGACCCTGCAATTCATGCACGGGCAGGCCGGTATCAGCACTGCAGGCGACCAGCAGGCTGGCGCAGCAGATACAAAGCCATGTCGGTGAGTGCGTCATTGGGCGGCAAGTATCGCAATTGAGGCGATGCTTCGCTACGCATCAAAACAGGGACCAACCGTCAGGACGTTTTTGGGTACAATTGAAACCAATCTCAGGGTGGATATCGAATAATGATGAAAAACAGTAACTTATGGATAATCTTTATGTCGGCAACGCTGTTGCTCGCCTGTGGTGGCGAGAAAAATGCGGCAACACACTCGAGTAGCGATACCGCGGACGAAATCCAGGTAACAGAAGCTGAGCTTGCCGGGAACCCGTTCATGGAGGAATGGGATACGCCTTACGGCATTCCGCCGTTCAAGCGTATTGAGCCGCAGCATTTCATGCCGGCGATGAAGCAGGGCATTCTCGAGCTGCGTGCAGACATAGCGGCGATCACCGACAACCCGGAGGCGCCGAATTTCGATAACACCATCCTGGCACTGGAGCTGGCCGGTGAACGACTGGGTGACGTGACAAGGACATTTTTTAATCTCGCTGGAACCGAGACCA
This sequence comes from uncultured bacterium, assembly GCA_963976365.1. GTDB lineage: Bacteria > Pseudomonadota > Gammaproteobacteria > Steroidobacterales > Woeseiaceae > UBA1847. The sequence continues at coordinate 19,095 of CAXBKH010000027.1, forward strand.
ATGACGAGATCAAAAAATTGCAGACACAATTCTCGCCCATGCTGACGCGCGAGTTCGACGCGATTAACCTGAATGACAAGCTCTTCAAGCGTGTACAGACCGTGTATGCACAAAAGGACGAACTGGGCCTGGATGAACAGGACGCGCGGCTACTGGAGCTGCGACACCGTGCCTTCGTTCGCGCCGGTGCGGCGCTTGACCCGGCCGTCAAGAAGCAGGTCGCGGAGCTTAATGCGGAAATTTCCGGCTTGACGACCGAGTTCGGTTTGAATCTGCTGGCCGCCACCAAGGACTTCAAGCTCAAAATTACTGACGAAGCGCAGACGACTGGCCTGAGTGACGACTACAAAGCGTCGGTCTGGAATGACGACGAAGGCGCGTGGGTTATCGGCCTGAACAGGTCTGCGTATGAGACCTTCATGACACAGTCCGAAGTCCGAGAGTTGCGGGAACAGTTGTTCGATGCGTATCGGCTGCGGGCGTCCTCCGGCGAACACGACAACGGCCCGCTGGCCATCAAGATTGCGACCCTGCGTGCGAAGCGCGCAGAATTGATGGGTTACGAATCTCACGCGCACTACCAGCTCGAGACGCGCATGGCCAAAACGCCGGCCGATGCCGAAGACTTCCTGCTGCGAGTATGGCGACCGGGACTGGCTCGTGCAAAGACGGAACTGGCGGACATGCAGGCGCTTGTCGGTGACGAATTCAAAGTTGCCGGACACGATTGGTGGCATTACGCAGAAAAGGTTCGAAAAGCGCGCTTCGATCTTAACGAAAGCGAGCTGATGCCGTATTTCAGCCTCGAGGAAGTCCGCGCCGGCGCGTTCGAAATGGCGAATCGACTGTTCGGTGTGAGCTTCGAGCCGGTCGAAGTTGATGCCTGGAATCCGGTGGTCACCTCTTACGATGTCAAGGATGCCAACGGCACACATCTCGGTCTGTTCATGACGGACATGTACGCACGTGATTCAAAACGCGGTGGCGCTTGGATGAGCAGCTATCGCGGTGCATCCAATATAAACGGCGACAACATCCGGCCTATTGTGACAAACAACCTGAACCTGTCAGCGCCGCCGAAGGGCGAGCCCACACTGATGCGATTCAGTGAAGTGGAAACACTGTTCCACGAATTCGGTCACGGACTGCACGGCTTGCTGACACAGATCGACTATCCGTTGTTTTCGGGTGTCGATGGCCCTCGCGATTACACGGAATTTCCCGCACAAATACTTGAGCACTGGGCTGCCGAGCCCGAGATGCTGGCAATCTTTGCGCGGCATTACAAAAGCGGCGACGTGATACCGCTGAACCTGGTTGAGCGCATGCGGGTTGCTTCGAACTTTAACAACGGCTTCACGACGACAGAGTACATTGCCGCATCGTTGCTCGATCTCCGCTGGCACATGCTGACTTCTGAAGAGGCCGCGAAAATCACCGATGCGCGTGCTTTTGAAGAGGAAGTGTTGCGTGGCTACGGACTGATTGATGAAATTGAACCGCGTTACCGTTCGCAATACTTCAGCCACATCTTCGCCGGCGGCTACTCGGCAGGCTATTACGCTTACCTGTGGTCAGAAATTCTCGATGCCGATGGCTTTGCCGCTTTCAAGCAGGCCGAGAATATTTTTGACCCGGAGACAGCGGCTCGTTTGAAAAAATGGGTATACGAAGCCGGTGGACTGCGTGAAGCGGATGAACTGTACCGAAATTTCCGCGGTCAGGATCCGAGTATCGAGCCGCTACTCGAAGGGCGTGGCTTCGACGTTACGGAATAAGTCGGCCGGCTGCCCACCAGAAGCCGACCAGCCCGATGATCGCCGAGCCCGGCAGTACCACGAAACGTCGGTACTGCCGGGTACCGTCGGCGTCGTCAAAATAATGCCGAAATGACACGCCGAGGCCGATGGCAAGCGCCAGCACCAGCAGCTGACCCACTTCAACGCCGAGGTTAAAGCCAATCAGAGCACTCCAGAATTGTCCGGGCGGCAGTCCGAGTTCGCCGAAAAAGCCGGCGAACCCCATGCCATGGATCAGGCCGAAGCCGAACACGACAGCGGGTCGCCAACGGGTCATTTCTCTGAAAACCAGGTTCTCAATGGCGACAAAACCGATTGTCAACGCGATCAGCGGCTCAACGACGGCAGGCGACGGTGTAATGACACCGCTCGCCGCCAACGCCAGCGTCACAGTGTGGGCGATGGTGAATGCGGAGATTTGTAGCAATAACGCTCGCCATCGCACAGACGCTAGAAAGATAGCGAGTACAAACAGGATATGGTCGAGTCCGCCGGGCAGGATATGTCGAACGCCAATTGACAGGTACAGCGCAGCGGTTTCGACGGTACCGCGATCGACTTCAACTGGATACAGTTGCACATCACTGTCTTTTCGGTCGAGTTCGGCAAGAGCCGCGCACAATTCGGGATCAACGCTGTCGTTGCCGGGCGTGCAGAATTCGTCTTCGGGGTGCGCGCTCGCCGCGGACGAAATCAACAGCGCGCATGGGGCCATGAAAATCGCCAACGTCAGTTTCAATGCCATCAGGCGAATTTGACGTTGGCCGTCTGAACCGCGCATAGTTTGCTCGCAATTTTGCGGGCGGCCATAGTCGCACAAACTTCCGGAGTAGCTCAATGTTGCGCAATTCTTCGATCGCTTTCATCTCACTTTGTCTCGGTGCCTGCGCACCACAGGATGACTACGATCCTGCTCGCGACTACTTTACCTTCGCCAACGTTGACCAGTTGACGACGCAGCATGTCGATCTCGATCTCGACGTCGATTTTGTCAAGAAGAAATTGCGTGGTTACGTGGTTCTGCACATGACGGCTAGTGACACATCGGTAGATGAAATCGTTCTTGATACCCGCGACCTGGCCATCGACAGTGTGGCCTTTACGAACGTCGACGGAACGACAGTTGTCGCGGGCTTTGCGTTGGGAGACACGGACCCCATCAAAGGTACACCCTTGCTGATCAAAATTCCGCCCGGTATCGATCGACAGCGTGAAGTCATCGTTCGCATCGACTATGAGACCAGCCCGGACTCGACAGCGTTGCAGTGGCTGCCACCCGAGCTAACCGCCGGGAAAGAACAACCGATGCTGTTCTCGCAGTCACAGGCTATTCATGCCCGCAGCTGGATCCCGCTGCAAGATACGCCGGTTGTCCGGCTTACTTACGAAGCGGTCATCCGCACGCCGCCGGATTTGCTGGCGGTGATGAGTGCAAACAATGACCCGCTCGCGCCACGAGTCGGCGAGTTCAAATTCCAGATGCCGCAGCCCATTCCGTCTTACCTGTTCGCAATTGCCGTCGGTAACCTGTATTTCGCACCACTTGGCGATGACACTGGCGTTTACACAGAACCCGAATTGCTGGATGCATCGGTGTATGAATTTGGCGAGATGCAGGAGATGCTGGAGAAAGCCGAGCGGCAGTTTGGACCCTACCGCTGGGGCCGCTACGACGTGCTGGTATTGCCGCCGAGCTTTCCCTTTGGTGGCATGGAAAACCCGCGACTGTCGTTTCTTACACCGAGCTTGCTGGCAGGCGATCGCAGCCTGGTATCCGTGGTCGCACATGAGCTTGCCCACTCCTGGTCGGGCAACCTGGTAACGAATGCCACCTGGCGCGATGGCTGGCTCAATGAAGGCGTGACGAGTTACCTGGAATCCAGGCTGATGGAAATTATTTACGACAAAGACCGGGTCGATGAAGAACGTGTGCTTGCCTACCAGGAATTGCTGCTTGATTTCGAGCGTGTTCCGCTCGAGCGTCAGGCGCTAGCACCCAGATTGGATAGCGGCAATGCCGATGACGTGCAGGGCTCAATCCACTACAACAAGGGGCAACTGTTCCTCGACTACCTGGAACGCGGCTTCGGTCGCGAAAGGTTCGATGCGTTCCTGCAAACATACTTCGATGATTTTGCATTCAAGACGATCACGACCGAGAAATTCCTGGACTATCTCGACGTTAAATTGCTGCGTGCGACGCCGGGCGTCATATCCCGCAAGCAGGTAGAAGCCTGGATGTACGAGCCTGGCCTGCCGGATGACGCGCCGGTGCCAACGTCGACGACGCTTCAGACCGCGGCATCGCTGGCGCGAACCTGGGCGGTAGGCGAAACGAGTATCGAAGACATTCCGTTTGGCGAATGGAGTCCGCAGGCGCTCATTCACTTCATCAACAGTCTGCCGCCGGACCTGGATGCGGCGCGACTCACCACGCTGGACGAGTTTCTGGGCCTTAGCGATACGAGCAATGCCGAGATCGGCCGCACCTGGTTTATCCAGGTCGCGACGCGCCGCTACGAAGCGGCCTATCCGCAACTGGAGGCGCACCTTAACCGATACGGGCGGACGCGCCTGTTGTCGAGCGTGTATCGTGCGCTGGCGCTCAATGGCCACGACCGGGACCTTGCCAAATCGATATTTGCAAAAGCGCGACACGCCTATCATCCGCTGACCGTCAATGCGATCGAAGCGGAACTAAAGCGGGCTGATGCCGTGGAGCCTATGTAAAAGGCGGGCACCAGCGTCGAGGTGCAGTGCTACTATTCCTCGGTTGAATCTTGCTGCACCTTCGCTGCGTTTGTCGCGGGAACCGAGGAAATCACTATGAAAATTCTGCTGCTGTTTCTTTTTGCTCCGCTCGCCGCGCTCGCCGATTCCGTGGTGCCGATCGATAAAGTCGAAAACAGCGTCAATGTTCGCCTGTCGCCTGATGCGACATCAGACGTTGTCGGCAAGTTGAGCCAGGGTTCGTCGGCCGAACTGATCGAGACTGTTGACGATTGGCATGAAATCCGGCTCGCAGGTGGCGCGACCGGTTTCATCAGCGCAGATTGGACTCGTGTGATCATTGATGAAGAGCCGGGCGACGTTGAGGCGGGTGCAGATGCCGTTGAGTCCGTCGTCGACCCGGTCATTGCCGACGTCGAGGCAGCAACCGAGGTGCTGGATACCGCAGTCGATGACATCGTCGATCCATCAGCCAGCGAAGATATCGTTGCCGAAGTCGCCGACGATGAAACATCCGAGCCGGAACAGCTTGTCGAATCGGTGCCAGAACCAAAGCCAGCAACCGAAGTGGAACCTGAGCCCGTCGAGGCCGAGCTTATTGTCAATACGCAGGATCCGGATCAACCCGCAGTCGAACTCAAAGGAACCCGCAATTTCCTGGTCAAGTTTCGCGATGAAACAGAAGGTGGTAATTCACAGGTCTATGACAATGGCAATCGAGTAGGTATCGGTACGACCGAGCCGAAGCAGCGGCTGGAAGTGAATGGCAGCATCCAGATACACGAACAAAACAGCAGTGTCGCCGGGCTGATGATCACACAGTCGAGCGGCGATACCGGCTACATCATGCACAATCGTGCCAGTACGCTGACAATCGGCGCGGGGTCCCAGGACAGAATTACGATTGATCGTGAAGGCAATGTCGGCATTGCGGTCGCACGGCCGGATTATCCACTGCAATTGGCGAGCGGCGCTCATGTGACAGCCGGCGGTGTCTGGACCAACAGTTCATCGCGTGACAATAAAGAAAATATCGAAGCCTTGCCCGCAGAAGACGCGTTACGTGCGGTGATGGCGCTCGACCCGGTGGTTTTCAACTACCGTGCAGAGCAGGGCGAAGACTACGTTGGATTTATCGCAGAAGATGTACCGGCCCTGGTCGCCAATCGCGATCGTGATTCACTTAGCGCAATGGACATCGTTGCAGTGTTAACGCGTGTCGTGCAGGAACAGCAAAATAAAATCAGGGAGCTGGAAGAAAGGCTCGATTCGTTGTAGCACAGGGCGAGCAATGCTCGCCGCGGGATGCGGACTGCTGTTTCGCCAGGGCTTTGTCGCTTTCGAGAAACTTTCCGTTGCGCAGGAAGTATTCCGTATTCCGAAGAACGATTTCGCTGCGAGTAATGTAGCGATGCGAATTACCGACGACCAGGAAGTCACGCATGCCATCGACTCGTGTACTGTCGACTGACACCTTGCCGTCGTCAGGATTCGGCAGCATCGCCGATGCCACCGGATTGATCGTGCCAGTACCCGCGATGACTCCGAGTTCAAAATTGACCGGTCCAAGCTGCGACGGAATGCTGTCCGGTCCCGTGCCCAGTTGCGCGCCTGCGTCACCGGAAAAAATTTCAAACCCCGGCCAGTCCTCAGTCCGATCGATAATCTCGCTGCCCTGGTTGGGCGGCGCGAGCATCACTACGCGCCCGAGGTCAGGAATCGGCGCGTGTTCATTCTGGTATCGCAACAGGATGCCGCCCAGCGAGTGTGTCACGAAGTGAATCTTGGTTGCACCCGTCTTTCGACAGCCATCGAGGCCTGTCCCAACCGCGAGTGGTGCGATCTCTTCGATTGAGCCGGCCTGCGATGGATAATCGACATTGGTCGTCGAAAAACCAGCATTCTGCAGCGACTCGGCCATGGGTCGCATGGCGCGCCAACTGCGATTGAGCCCGTGCAGCAACACAACGCATTCGGCGCGGCTTGCGGCCGCAACAGTTTCATAACGGGGTGCGGTCGCACAAGCGCCCAGTACCAGCGTCATTAGCAGCAGCAGGACATAAAGTGCTTTGGTATGCATCTGCAAATGATGCCATAGCGGTAATTGGTATACACCGGCAAATGAAGCTCAACGCAGAATTTCCTGTTCCGTTATAATTGCCCGCTGGTGCCTGGAATCCGGAGGTTTCATTGGAAACAAGTCTTCTCAATCAGGGCATTACGCTAATGCTCGTTGGTATGGGCACCGTCTTCGCATTCCTCACGATCCTGGTTCTCGCGATGTCGTCGATGGCGGCCATCGTAATGCGATTCGCTACCGAGGCTCCGGGACCCGCGAGTAATGATGCTGGCGAGGAAGAAATCGCAGCCATCGGTGCGGCGATCGCGCAACACCGAAAACGACGCTAACGAAGAGCGATATGACCGAAAAGAAACCGTTGGGAATAACTGAACTGGTGTTGCGCGATGCGCACCAGAGTCTGCTCGCAACACGCATGCGAATTGAAGACATGTTGCCGATTGCCGAAAAGCTCGACCAGGTCGGCTATTGGTCGATGGAGTCCTGGGGCGGCGCAACGTTCGATGCTTGCATTCGCTACCTCGGAGAGGACCCATGGGAGCGTATTCGCTTGCTGAAGGCCGCTATGCCCAACACGCCGCAACAAATGTTGTTTCGCGGACAGAACATTCTCGGGTATCGACACTATGCGGACGACCTCGTCGAAAAATTCGTTGAACGCTGTGCCGTCAACGGCGTCGACGTCTTCCGCATTTTTGATGCGCTGAACGATCTGCGTAACCTGGAGACGGCAATCAAGGCGACGCTTGCTGTCGACAAGCATGCGCAGGGCACCATGTCCTACACGGTTAGTCACGTACACACCGTCGATCTCTGGGTGGACATGGGCAAGCGCATCGAAGACATGGGTGCGCATTCGATTTGTATTAAAGACATGGCCGGCCTGTTACGACCGTATGTTGCCTACGAACTGATATCCCGGCTCAAGGCTTCGGTGGATATCCCGATCCATATGCAATGTCATGCAACGACGGGATTGTCGACGGCGACCTACATCAAGGCTGTTGAAGCAGGAATAGACAATATCGATACCGCCGTGAGCTCGATGAGCATGACCTACGGCCATTCACCGACTGAAACAATGGTCGCCACGCTGGAAGGAACCGACCGCGATACCGGCCTGGACATGGTATTGATCGAAGAGATCGCAGCGTATTTTCGGGAAGTTCGCAAGAAATACGCGAAGTTCGAGGGTTCGCTCAAAGGTGTCGACTCCCGAATCCTTGTCGCGCAGGTGCCTGGCGGCATGCTGACAAATCTCGAGAACCAGCTACGTGAGCAGAATGCCAGCGAGAAAATCGATGCGGTACTCGAAGAGATACCTCGTGTGCGCGAAGACCTCGGTATGTTGCCGCTCGTGACACCGACATCGCAAATCGTCGGTACGCAGGCGGTGATCAATGTGTTGTCCGGCGAACGTTATAAGACAATCACCAAGGAAACATCAGGCGTGTTGAAGGGTGAGTATGGCGAAACGCCGTTGCCGGTCAACAAGGAGCTGCAGGTGCGCGTGCTCGAGGGCGGCGACGCGATCACGTGCCGTCCGGCAGACTTGCTGCAACCGGAACTTGCACACCAGACGAGCGAATTGAATCGCATTGCCGGGGAGAAAAATATTCGGCTGGCTGACGACGTCGTGGACGATGTCCTGACGTATGCGCTGTTTCCGCAGATTGGTATCAAGTTCCTGCAGAATCGCGACAAACCGGAGGCATTTGAGCCCGCCCCTGGCATCGAGCCCGAGGTCGCCAAGGGAGAGCCGACAGCGGGCAATGGTGGTACCTGTGTCTACTCGGTGCGAGTCAATGGCAAGTCCTATACCGTCGAGGTTGCCGAGAACGGGCAGCTCGGCCCTGTGGTTGCACAGCCTGCGACAAGCCCGGCGAGCAGCGGCGCCGGGACTGCGGTTAAAGCGGTCCTGGCGGGCAATATATTCAAAGTCCACGTTACAGCGGGCGCAGTGGTCGAGAAGGACCAGCCGTTGCTTGTTGTCGAAGCGATGAAAATGGAAACCGTGATCAGCGCGCCAATCGCCGGCACGATCAACGAAGTCTTTGTCAGTGAAGGTGACGCTGTGCACGTTGGCGACTCGCTGTTGGCAATCGGCTGATCCATGGACGTTTTGGAGCAAATCTGGACGGGGTCCGGTCTGTACCAGATGACGGGCAAGCAATTGGCGATGCTGGGCGTTTGCCTGTTGCTGCTCTACCTTGGGATCGTCAGGAAATTCGAGCCATTGTTGCTGGTGACGATCGGCTTTGGCGGATTGCTGAGCAATATTCCCGGCGTTGAAATTGCGACAGGTGACGGCCTGCTGCATCTTGCCTATGTGACGGGTATCGAGACGGGTGCATTTCCGCTGATTATTTTCATGGGCGTTGGTGCATTGACAGACTTTGGGCCGTTGCTGGCCAATCCAAAAACGCTGTTCCTCGGGGCGGCTGCGCAGTTCGGCATATTCGCCACACTGCTGGGTGCGCTGGGCCTGACGGAGCTCGGGCTCATGGAATTCAGCCTGCGTGAAGCGGCAGCCATCGGAATCATCGGCGGTGCCGACGGACCGACGGCGATCTACGTGGCGGGGCAACTCGCGCCGCATTTGCTCGGCGCAATTGCCGTCGCGGCGTATTCCTACATGGCATTGGTGCCGTTGATCCAGCCACCGATCATGAAACTGCTGACGACCGAAGCAGAACGTCGCATCGAAATGGTCCAGCTCCGGGAAGTCACGAAAGCGGAGCGCATCGTTTTTCCATTGTTGCTGTTGTTGCTGGTCGCGCTGTTGCTGCCGTCGGCGGCACCACTGCTCGGCATGCTGTGTTTCGGCAACCTGATGCGCGAATGCGGCGTTGTCGACCGCCTTTCCGATACGACACAGAATGCGCTGATTAACATCGTCACGATATTTCTTGGCCTGGCCGTTGGATCGAAACTGCGCGCCGAGCAATTCCTCGACTGGAGCACTTTGAGCATTCTTTTACTTGGCATGGTTGCATTTGCGATCGGAACCGCCAGTGGACTGTTGATGGCCAAGTTGCTCAATAAAGTGTCGAAAACGCCCATTAATCCCTTGATCGGTGCGGCCGGCGTATCAGCCGTTCCGATGGCCGCTCGTGTTGCCAACAGGGTTGGACTTGAGGCCAATCCGCAGAATATCTTGCTAATGCATGCGATGGGACCTAATGTCGCCGGTGTTATTGGATCGGCCGTCGCGGCGGGAATCATGATCATGGTTGCGTCGTAGCAGGCTTTCGCAGGACCAGGTACGGAAATCGACTAATGTCTCTATCAATCATCATTCCCGCCAAAAATGAAAGCGGCGCGATCGCCTCCGTGGTGAAAATGGCGCGCGAGCATTATCCGGACGCCCAGATCATCGTCGTCAACGACGGATCGACCGATGATACCGCGACGGTTGCCAAAGAAGCCGGTGCGACCGTCGTTAGTCACCCGGAAAGCCTTGGCAACGGCGCGGCTGTCAAATCAGGGGCACGAGCGGCCAGTGGCGAGATACTGGCGTTCATGGACGGCGACGGACAACATTCGGCCGCGGAACTGGCGCCACTGATCGCGAAGCTGGATGAAGGCTTCGAAATGGCTATTGGCGCGCGCGATACCGAGTCCCACGCCAACATCGGGCGCCTGTTCGCCAACGGTCTGTACAATGGCATCGCATCGATGATGAGCGGCCGCAAGATTCTCGATCTGACGTCGGGTTTTCGCGTAGCGCGTGCCGACAAGTTCAAGCAGTTCCTGTATTTGTTGCCGAACGGTTTTTCCTACCCGACGACCATTACCATGGCGTTTCTCAGGAGCGGGTATTCGATTACGTTCGAACCCATCTCGGCGGCGAAGCGTGTCGGCAAAAGCCACATTCGGCCCATCCGCGATGGCGTGCGCTTTCTTATCATTATTTTCAAGATCGCGACGCTGTACTCACCGCTGAAAATATTCCTGCCTGCGAGCGGACTATTTTTCGTAACCGGCCTTGCTTACTACGCGTACACCTATGCAACCATGGCGCGTTTTACCAATATGAGCATGTTGCTGTTCAGTGCATCGGTCATCATTTTCCTGATCGGGCTCATCTCCGAACAAATCACCTCGCTAACTTACAGCCGTTCGTAGGTAGTGGTCCTCAAGGACCTGCGCGACACAACTCGTCAGCCGCTTGCCCGTTTCGATGTGCAGGAACTCGTTCGGGCCGTGTGCATTGGATTTCGGACCTAACAGGCCGGTGATCAGAAACTGCGCCTCGGGAAAGCGTTCGCCCAACATGCCCATGAACGGAATCGTTCCGCCGGTGCCCATGTACATCGATGGTTTGCCGAAGAATGCATCCGATGCCTTGTGCATCGACGTTTCGAGCCACTCGGCAACTTCGGGTGCATTCCAACCGGCCATCGTCGACTCTACGTGGAACGAAACCTTGGCCAATGGTGGCTTGTCGGCTTCCAGCGCCGTCTTGACAGCCTCTGCCGCGTCGTCGGCATCGCAAGTCGGCGGCAAGCGGAACGACAATTTCAGTTTCGTATACGGCAGCAGTACGTTACCGGCGTCAATCAAAGCCGGCATGCCTTCGGCGCCGGTAACCGACAGCGTCGGTCGCCAGGTATTGTTGAGCAGCAGTTCCGTGTGTGATTCAGCCGGCGCCGGATTGTCTACCGCCCAGGGAAATTTCCTGTAAACGAGATCTTGTAGCGTTGCCGCGGCAAGGTCAGCCTGCTCGAGCCGTTGTTGCGGAATTTCGACGTGCAGGTCTTGCAGCAGAATCTGACCGTTCGATTCATCTTCCAGGCGACTGATGAGCTGGCGTGCGGTACGGAAACTTGAAGGAACGACGCCACTGGCCGAGCCAGAATGCACGCCCTCGGTCAGGACGTCGACGCGCAGGGTGCCAGTCAGATTGCCCCGCAGCGAGGTTGTGCACCAGAGCTGATCGTAGTTGCCGCACTCGGCATCGAGGCAAACAACAAGATCCGGCGAACCTATTCGATCTTCCAGCAAGTCAATGTAGTGCGGCAGGTCAAAGCTGCCACTTTCCTCGCAACCTTCGATCAGTACGATGCAGTGTGCGTGCGGAATGCCCTGTTCCTGTAATGCACGAATGGCTGTCAACGAGCCGAACGTCGAGTAGCCGTCATCCGCGCCGCCGCGACCGTACAACTTGCCGTCCTTGATGACCGGTGTCCACGGATCGAGGTCATCGTTCCAACCACTGAACTCGGGTTGCTTGTCGTAGTGACCGTAAAGCAATACGACCTCGTCAGAATCGCCCGGGATATCCATAAACAGGATCGGCGTGCGGCCTTCGAGCCGGACGATCTCCACTGTCATGCCCTTGAGTGGTTGCGTTTTGCACCAGGCTTCCAGCATTTTGACAGCGCGGTCCATATGGCCGTGTTTTTCCCAGTCAGGATCGAAATGCGGCGATTTGTTTGGAACTTTTATGTACTCGGATATCTGCGGAATGATTTCCGAATCCCACATTGCGTTAACGAACTGGGCGGTCTTCTGGTTATCCATGCAATTATTCTTCCGTGGTCAGTGAGCGGATCAGGGTTCGGGTCATTCGTTCAGTGGTGATAAATCCCCAGTTGTATTGATCGTGATAGGAGGCGAGCGGATTGGCAGCAACGATATCATCGGCCGTCATACCTTTGTCCAGCATTGCCTTCACGCGTGCTTCGGCGTCAGTGAGCATCGCGAGGTCGGTTTCAAGGCCAGCCCGGGTCGCGATCGGGCCGTGTCCGGAAATAAAGCGGGTTTCGTTGTCGGCCATATCAATCAGACGCTGCATTGCTCGCTTGTAGCCTGCAACGCTGCCGCCGCTGTCAAGGTCAATGAACGGAAACAGGCCGCGAAAGACGATATCGCCGGGGGCGATCACATTGGCCTCACGAAACAGGATCGCGGCGTCGCCGTCGGTGTGTGCACTATCGACGTGAAAGACAAAGGCTTCCTGGCCATTGACGTGGAAAGTCACTTCGTTCGAGAACGTGATCACGGGCAGCGCACCGGGCCCGGTATTCTGATTTTCGTCTGCCTGCATGCGTTTGCGAAGATTGTCGTGCGCGACAATTATCGCGCCATTGTTCGCAAGCAGTTCATTAGCGCCGGTGTGATCGCCGTGGGCGTGCGTATTGATGATGAAGTCGGCGGGCCGGCCGGCAAGCTCTTCAATCTTCGCAAGCAGTGCCTTGCCAGTCGGGTACAAGCCGTCATCAATCAGTACGACGTACTCGTCTCCCGTCAGCAAGCCGACGCCACCGCCGGCAAACTGCCCATCGGCGCCGATGAGTCGGTAGATGCCCGGGGCCACATCTTCGTGGTCATAGGTGATCTCTGCGTCCTGTGCATGCGCCAGTGGCGCTGCAATCACGAGCAAGGCAAGCAATTTCTTCATCACTGTCTCCGTTGAAAATGGCGGACAGTGATTGTACCTAGGATCGGAGCTTATTGGCGGCCCGGAAACGAGAATTGTGCTTTTTCGCGTACACCGCCGGACGGCCATCGTTGCGTGATCGTCTTGCGGCGCGTGTAAAAGCGAACGCTGTCAGGTCCGTAAGCGAACAGGTCACCGAACAGGGAGCGTTTCCAGCCGCCAAAGCTGTGGTAGGCCACCGGAACCGGCAAGGGTACGTTGATGCCGACCATACCTACCTGGATATTGTCCGCGAAATAGCGCGCTGCCTCGCCATCGCGAGTGAAGATACAGGTGCCATTGCCGTACTCATGATCATTGATCAGTTGCATGGCCTGTTCCTCGGATTCGGCGCGAACAACACACAGAACGGGGCCGAATATCTCCTCCTGGTAAATGCGCATGTCCTGGGTCACGTTGTCGAACAGGCAGGGGCCGAGAAAGTAGCCATCCTCGTATCCGTCCACAACCAGGTCCCGGCCGTCGACGGCCAGCGTCGCGCCTTCTTCAACACCGAGGTCGACATAGCCACGGACTTTGTCATGATGCGCTTTGGTGATTAACGGGCCCATATGGGTTGAGCTATCCGTACCGGTACCGACTTTAAGGTTGGCTATTTGCGCCTCAAGTTTGCTGACCACCGAATCGGCGATTTCGTTGCCGACGCAAACGGCAACGGAAATTGCCATGCAGCGTTCTCCACACGAGCCGAACGCTGCGCCCATTAACGCATTGACCGCATTGTCGATGTCCGCATCGGGCATGACAATCGCATGATTCTTCGCGCCGCCGAGCGCCTGCACGCGTTTGCCGTTGCGGGTGCCCGTGTTGTAAATGTATTCAGCGACGGCGGTTGAGCCGACAAAGCTCACAGCCTGTACGCGCTCGTCGCCGAGCAATGTGTCAACGGCTTCCTTGTCGCCGTTGACGACATTAAAGACGCCGTCCGGCAGTCCGGCTTCTTTCAGCAGTCGAGCGGCGAGCATCGGTGCACTCGGGTCTTTCTCCGACGGCTTAAGTACGAACGTATTGCCGCAGGCGATTGCCATCGGATACATCCACATTGGCACCATTGCCGGAAAATTGAATGGCGTGATACCCGCGACGACGCCGAGTGGCTGAAAGTCCGACCAGCTGTCGATACCCGGACCGACATTGCGCGAAAACTCACCCTTCAGCATTTCCGGAATTCCGCAGGCATAGTCGACAACCTCAACGCCGCGACCGAATTCGCCCATCGCGTCATCGAGCACCTTGCCGTGCTCATCGGTGATCGCGGCGGCGATTGCTTCGGCATGTTCTTCCAGCAACTGCTTGAAGCGGAACATGATGCGCGCGCGCTTGGCCGGTGGCGTATTGCGCCAGCCCGGGAATGCATCCTGTGCCGCGGCAATCGCACTTTCCACCGTCGCTTTCGAAGCCATGGCAACGTGTCGTGTCGTCTTGCCGGTCGCGGGATTCGTAATCGGTGCCGGGCGATTGTCGTCGGCTACGTCACGGTTGTTAATAAAGTGTCCAACGATTTCGGCCGGCTCGACGTTATTGGCGGGAGTGGCGTTCATACTTTTATCTCCAGTAATGCTTTGAGTTTACTCGATTGAATCGAGTACGCGACGAATTGCGGCGAAAGACGCTGTCATTTCGTCGGGGTCAGAGTTGAGGAATGGTGAGAACTGCAGCGTGTCCATGCCATTGCGTACGACCAGGTTTTCATCCCAGAAGCACTTCTTGTGTGCCTCGCCGCCGCGTGCTCCGGGAGCACCGGGGCGGGGCGCCATTTCGATGGCGCCCATCAGGCCGTAATTGCGGACATCGATCACGTGCTTGTGATCGGCAAAAGAATGCAGCAAGTCTTCGAAATGTTTTTCGAGATGCTTCGACTGCTCGAATATGCCTTCTTCATCGTAGACGTCCATCGTTGCAAGCCCGGCCGCCGCGGCGACCGGATGGCCGGAGTAGGTGTAGCCGTGAAACAATTCGATCATGTTTTCCGGTCCCTGCATGAATGCGTCGTAAATCGAATCACGAACCAATACGGCACCCATCGGGATAACGCCGTTTGTCAGGCCTTTGGCTGTCGTAATGATATCCGGAGTAACGCCCAGCCGCTGTGCGCCGAACGCGGTACCCAGTCGTCCGAAAGCCGCAATAACCTCATCGAAAATCAGCAGAATGCCGTGCGCGTCACAAATCTCGCGCAGCCGCTCAAGGTATCCAACCGGCGGGGGCAGTACACCGGTTGAACCTGCGACGGGCTCAACGATGACTGCAGCAATGTTGCTGCCATCGTGCAAGGCGCACAGTCGGGTGAGGTCGTCGGCCAGTTCCGCGCCATGCTGTGGCAGGCCGCGGCTGAAAGCATTGCGCTCGATATCGTGCGTATGCCGGATGTGATCGACGCCGGGGATCAGGTTGGCGCTGAATACCTTGCGGTTCGGGACCATGCCGCCGACTGACATGCCGCCGAAGTTCACGCCGTGGTAGCCGCGCTCCCGACCGATGAGCCGTGTGCGGTTACCCTCGCCGCGCGCACGGTGATAGCCCAGTGCGATCTTGAGCGCAGTATCGACGGATTCAGAACCGGAATTCGTGAAAAAGCAGTGGTCGATGCCTTCAGGCGCCATTGATGTCACCCGATGTGCCAGTTCAATCGCCTTGGTGTTGGTGACCTGAAAGGTCATGCAGTAATCCAGTTCAGCGACCTGCTGCTGCACGGCCGAGACGATCTTCGGGTGGCAATGACCGACGCCGCTGGTCCAAAGACCCGAAAACGTGTCGTACAAACGCGTGCCGTCGACTGTGGTGTAGTGGTGACCGGATGCGCCGCTGATGATGCGCGGCTTTGATTTGAAGTCGCGGTTGGCGGTGAAAGGCAACCAGTAGGCATCGATTGGGTTTGCTGCTGCACTCATTGGCGAAACTCCGGCTCATACAGGTGAAAAACGAAAGTTTACGCCCGTCGAGTGATGTTAAACAATTAGTTAGCCGAAGAATTTTAAGTGTTTGATTTTATTAGCATGCTGGTCGACAATGTTCACTAAGCTAAACACTAACCGGGAATCGAGATGGAATCGGATATTGGACGACGGCTGAAGCGCATTCGTACGGGGCTCAAGCTCTCGCAGCGCGCGCTGGCGCGCCAGTCGGGCGTTGCAAATGCCACCATTTCCCAGATAGAGGCCGGCAAGCTGAATCCGACCGTCAGTATGTTAAAGAAAGTCCTGGACGGCATTCCGGTAAGCCTCGGCGACTTTTTCGGCGATGAGTTCGAAGTGCGGGAACGGGTGTTTTTTCGTGCGGGAGAGCTGACCGAGATTGCTGACGGTGGTGTGTCCTATCGCCAGGTCGGTGCCAATCTCGCAGGCCGCTCGATTCAGCTGCTCAATGAGTGCTATCAGGCGGGTGCGGGAACCGGCAAACACGCGATGACCCATGAAGGTGAAGAATGCGGCATCATCATCAGCGGACGGCTGGAGGTTACCGTGGGCGATCAACTGGCGGTCCTGAAAGCGGGCGATGCCTATTACTTCAGGAGCAATCAACCGCACCAGTTCCGGAACCCGGGCAATGTCGAATGCGTTCTGATTTCTGCCTGCACGCCGCCAACGTTTTAAAATAATGTTTCTGTGGTATGGCCAAGCGACTGTCATTAATGGCAAAGTACCGCCCCTTCAGGTTTGCAATCAGAGTTAATTCCCATGGGCCAGTTCGGCACCGAGTTTTGCGATCATTTCGCAATCGCACATTTCAGGAACAATGCATGGTCAAGCGCAGCAATAGAACCGCTTCGGCCGCTGGCGATGCACCCGGCAGCGCACGTACTTCACTACGCGAGCACCTGTTTTGAAGGCTTCAAGGCTTACAAATGGGACGATGGCAAGGCACATATTTTTCGCCTTGCAGATCACATCGCGCGGATGCAGCGCAGTGCCGAATCGCTGAGGTTGCCGGTACCGGACGCCGACTTGCTGGCGTCGATGGTGACTGAACTGGTCGCTGGTCAGATCGATGATATTCCCGCACCCCCGAGCTCATTGTATTTGCGACCGACCCTGATCGGTACGCTTGAAAATATCGGTGCTGCGGCATCACCGTCGACCGAAGCGACCCTGTTTGTCCTGGCCTCTCCCGTTGGAGATTATTTCGCCGGTGGATCGAAAGCACTCAAATTGCTTGTCGAAACCGAGCGCGCGCGCTCCACTGAGCAACTGGGCAGCACCAAGACCGGCGGCAACTATGCGGCAGCGCTCGGGCCGACGCTCGAGGCCAAGAAGAAATACGGTGTCGACCAGGTATTATTTTGTCCGCACGGCGACGTCCAGGAAACGGGCGCAGCCAATTTCCTGGTGATTGGCGACAAGGAAATCATTACCAAGCCACTGGATTCGACGTTTCTGCACGGCATGACCCGCGACTCGATTCTAAAGCTCGCGGCAGAGATCGGTTACAAGGTAATCGAAAAAAACTTCACGGTCAGCGAACTGCTCGAGCTTGTAACCTCGCATGAAGCCGCGCTATCCGGTACCGCGGCCTGCCTGTCATCGGTCGGTACGCTGGTTTACAAGGGTGAGGAAATCAAGGTTCGTGATGGCAATGCCGGTCCGAATACAGAGAAGTTGCGAAAGGCACTGCAGGATATTCAGTACGGGCTGGCTGCCGATACACACGGATGGTTGACCGAAGTTTCCTAAATGGCTTTGGAAAATCGACCGTCATTCTGGGACGGATCGATATAGCGATCAAATACCATGGCAATGCTTCTTAGCAGCAGGCGACCTGTACGCGAAATCGTGATGCCCGCCGCGTCCAGCGCGACCAGCCCATCGTCTGCCAGCGGTCGAAGGCGCTCAATCTCGTTTGCGAAATAGTGACTGAAGTCAACGCCGTGTGCGGCGTTGAAATCGTCGAACGACAGTCGGTCATAGCACATCAGCGCCTGAATTGCGGCGCTTCGCAGCCGATCGTCGCTATCGACAGCGATGCCTCTGAAAACAGGTAGCTGGTGATCTTTGAGCATCGCCTCGTACTGCATCGTCGTCACTGCATTTTGCGAGTAGACATTGCCAATACTGCCGATCGCACTGACGCCAAGTGCGACGAGATCGCAGTGCCTGTGCGTCGAATAGCCCTGGAAATTTCGCTGCAACGTGCCGGCTTGCCGCGCGCGAACCAGGTCGTCATCAGGTAGTGCAAAATGGTCCATGCCGATGTATTCGTAGCCGGCATCGCCCAGGCGATCGATCGTGTGGTGCAAGATGTCAAGTTTGACCCGCGGTTCCGGGATATCGGAATCTGCAATCATGCGCTGCCCCTTGAAGCGTTGTGGCAAGTGCGCGTAGTTGTAGACGGCGAGTCGGTCCGGGCGCATGGCGATGACCGTTTCGAGAGTTCGATCAAAGCTTGTGACGGTTTGTCGCGGCAATCCGTAGATTAAGTCGAAGGACAGGGACTTGAATCCAGCCTCTCTTGCGGCCGCGACCAGGTCTCGCACATCCTCAGGGCTTTGTATTCGATTGACGGCATTTTGCACCAGCGGATTAAAGTCCTGGATGCCGAGACTGAGGCGATTGAAGCCGAGCCGTGCGAGTCGATGCACGTCAGCCTGGCCGACAGTTCGCGGGTCGACCTCGATCGAAAATTCGCGTCGATCGCTGTTGTCGAATGAGAACGCCTGCGTAAGCTTTTCCATGAGCCGATCGAGTTGCTCCTCGTCGAGGTAGGTCGGCGTGCCGCCACCGAAATGCAATTGTTCAACCTTGCGCTGCCGGTCAAACAGCGCGGCTTGCAGATCGATTTCTCGGTGTAGCATGGCGAGGTAGCGAGCAACACGATCGGCATTGCGCGTGACAATCTTGTTGCAACCGCAGTAGTAGCAAAGCGACTGGCAAAAGGGGATGTGGACATATAACGAAAGCGGCAACAGGCTTTCGTTACTCGCAATCGCATTGTCCCGATAGTCATCGGCTGTAAGTGCCGGAGAAAATTGCAGGGCAGTGGGATAGGAAGTGTAGCGTGGACCGCGACCACCGTAGCGGCCGACAAGTTCACCATCGAAGAAGACTTTCATGAAACTCGCTTTAGACTGTGCAAAATATAAAGTGAGACAGTGAACAACAACATCGCCACTGCCTGATGAGCTGCGCCCAGGGCAATCGGAACCATGAGCAACAGTGTTGTGATACCCAGAATCACCTGGATGAGTACCGTGTGCAAAAGCGCCGTCAGCGCCGGACGTGTGCGAGACGGTAAATCGGCGCGACGCGCGAAAAACCAGAAACTCACTGTCGCGATCAATGTTGTAATAGCCAGAATGCGGTGATCGAGTTGCACTGTCGCCATATTGTCGAAAAAGTTTCGCCAGGCAGGCTGCAGCGCGAACATTCCCGGAGGCAGCCAGTAGTCGCCCATCATCGGGAACGTGTTGTAGATCTTTCCGGCTTTGAGTCCCGCAACGAATCCGCCGGAGACGATGGTCACACACGTCAGGATCGTGAGCGCCAGAGCGCGCGGATACCAGGCGTGTTTCTGTTCGCCGGTCGCCGGGAATAGCAGGGACATGGCTACCCAGAACATGTAGGCATAGATCGCAAACGCCGCAACAAGGTGTGCCGTAAGGCGGTATTGACTCACCTGCGGCACATCGACCAGCCCGCTTTTGACCATGTACCAGCCAAGAACGCCCTGCATCCCGCCCAGCACGAACATCAGCAGGTACTTGGCCCACTCGGACTTGCGGATGTAGCCCTTTACGAGAAACACAACGAATGGCAGGAGGAATACAATCCCGATCGTACGGCCCAGCAGCCGGTGCAGGTATTCCAGCCAGAATATGCTCTTGAATGCGTGCACATCCATGTGTGAGTTGACTTTCTGATACTCAGGCGAGCTCTGGTAGAGCTCGAAGACGCGCTGCCATTCGATGTCAGTCAATGGCGGCAGCCAGCCCATCAATGGCCGCCAGTCCACCATGGACAGGCCGGATCCGGTTAAACGCGTAACTCCCCCGAGCACGACCATCGCGAATACCAGCGCGCAGCAAACGAGAAGCCAGGCGGCAACAGCCTGCTTGTGTGGATGAATTTCCCTGGATGTAATCATGTCTAACGGATGGCCTGTTGGCGTTGACTCAATGCCAGCAATCTTAGCAAAGCCAGCAACAGCATTGCGGCCAGCCAGTTGTGCAGCACGGCAATTTCGATCGGCAAATCGGCGATGACTGCAGCAATGCCGACGGCAAACTCGGCAGCCACCAGAATCAGGACCAGCACCGCACTGACGCCGAGCTTCGCCTGCAGGGCGACGATACCGGCAACCACGACGAGCACGGTCGTTAGCACCGCACCCAGGCGATGCAGCTGGTGAATCGCCGCACGTTCGGGACCACCGAGCGCCAGCCCGCTACTGCCAATTGCGTGCGAGCGGCTGAGGTCGAAAGCAGTCGCGAGTCCGGGACCGGGAAGCATTCGGCTGTTGCATGTCGGTAGTTCGGGACAAGCCGATGCCGCGAAGTTCGCGCTCGTCAAACCGCCAAGACCAATCTGAAATACCAGCAAGGTAACGGCGGCAATCGTCCAGTTTCTCACTACCGGCCGACGACTCGTAACCGGCTTTTCTGGCTGCAGCACCATCCAGCCGAGCAGGGCCAGCATCGTGAAGCCGCCGGCGAGATTGCCCATTACAACGGCCGGACTGTGCAAACCGGCAGAGTGAATACCAAGCCACGTCAGGAATACCGTCAACATGAGCAAGGCGATGGAAATCGCCCGATGACGTTTTTGCGCGATGGCAATGAGCGCCATTGCCAGTACGGCAAGCCCGAGCGCGCTGGCGATCAGACGATGAGCCGGAGTCGCCCAGGACGAAGCCTGCTGTGTCTCGGTAGCCAGGCGTTCCAGGGTTGATTCAACCGTCGGTACGGAATCGCTGGCGTTGCCGATCAAGCCGTAGCAAGCGGGCCAGTCGGCACAACCAATGCCTGAGTGGCTGAGACGCAAGTAAGCGCTCAATGATACCAGCACGATGACCAGCAGCAGGGACGTTAACGCCAGTTGACGCATCGCGACTATTCCTTCACTTTCGCCAGATCGCGCGCGGTACCGCGAACGAGGCGCACGAACTTGGCCTCTTTTTTCCAGTCGACGCGATCATGCCCCAGGGCAAAATTCCAGGCCCAGGCGGTGTCATACTGAAAGCTGTAGTCGTTGCCGGTCCAGTATTCCGCGGCTTGGGTGAGCGGAAAGAATGCCACGTCAATCGTTGGTGGCGTTTTTGCACGACGGATATCGCTGATCGAGAATATCTCGTTCTTGCCGGGCATGCGCCAGTCGCTGTAGCCGCAGAGCCCTTTTTTATTGACGGCCTGCACGTAGTGCCAGGTATCGCACTTGCTACCCTCGCATTGGCCGCCGTCTTCAAGACCGCGGTAATCCAGCTCACCGTTCGCTTCGTCCGGATCAAACCAGGAATAGGTGTTTGTTACCTGGTGCAATCCAGTGTTCGCTGACTTTGTCTCCCACATGAGCTCGGTCGACCGGTCAAACACGCAGATGTCATCACCGACGACAACTGACTCAAAGTGGTTGTCGGGAACTGGTTTAGATTCATTCTTACTATCGCCGCAGGCGCCAGCAAGGAGGCACGACAGAAGCATCGTAAAAGTGAGCGCTTTCATGCGGCCAGAGCTTACTGCAATTCAGTGGGTTTGCGGACTCGGATCACCGTCGTTTCCCTAGGTATTTTCCCCAGTACAGGTCGCTTGCAACGAGGAATAGGGTAGGCCATGAATTCTTGCATCCAATGACAGGGGTAATTGGCATGAGTGACGAATCAACAAACCTTCCTGAGTCCGAAAGACTGCCCACAATGCAACGCATTCTGGACAATCCGTTTATCCTGTTATTTATCGGCGTCCTGTTTCCCGCGGTTTTCTACATTATCTGGGGAATCGTTGAGATCGTGAACATCCCGATCGCCCAATAATCCGCGCAACCGAAAAAGGGAAAGGTGATCTATGAGCGCCATTGAACCGCCTGCTGAGACCGTCTGGTGGCGGCAGCCTCTGGACCGGGTAGAAGGTACGTGGATCGGAATTGCACTGGTCTGGTCCTTGTTTATGTTTTTCATGATGCCATTCTGGCACGTGTACGGAAAACAAAACCTGTCCAGTGAAGCCTACAAAACAACGCCACAGGCTTACATGGCAAAAGCACAGGCCATGGTCGATCAGTACACCGTGCGCAAGGAAACGGCCATGCAATTGCCCGTCGTTCGACCGCCGCCCGGCAGTGATGTTTATTTGCTGGGTCGATTGTGGCAATGGTGGCCGTTGCTTGAGCTCGAGAAAGGCCAGACCTATCGACTGCATATTTCGTCGATGGACTGGCAGCATGGTTTCTCGCTGCAACCGATTAATATCAACACGCAGATTCTTCCCGGATACGAAATGGTGTTGACCATTACGCCCGATACCGACGGGGAGCAGACCATTATTTGTAACGAGTTCTGCGGTATTGGTCACCACAACATGGTGGGCAAGATCTATGTGACGGAGGGGGGGCAATGAGCAAAGACCAATTCCGAATCTGCCCGGAGTCGGGCTTGCAATTCCACAAACCAGCCGAGCTGCTGATCAAGGCCCATGCGGTGGTGGCGGTCGTTATTCTTCTGCTCGGCGGCATCGCGGCATTGGGCGTCACGTTGACGCGCTGGCCCGCCGTACATTTGCTGCCGGCGGATCGCTTCTACCAGTTGTTGACCAGCCACGGCACGAACATGCTGATCTTCTGGATTATTTCCTTTGAGATCGCGATTCTCTATTTTTGTTCGTCGACCCTGCTCAAATGTCGTCTGGCCGCACCCAAAGTTGCCTGGGTCGGTTTCGGGCTCATGTTGCTCGGCATCATTATCAATAATTCGGCGGTCGCGAACGGTGACGCGTCGGTCATGATGACCTCGTATGTGCCGATGCCCGCGAACCCCAATTTCTATCTTGGCCTGATCCTGTTTGCCGTCGGTGCCCTGATCGGCTGTTTTATTTTCCTCGCAACGCTGGTCGTCGCCAAGGATGAAAAAACCTACGAAGGTTCGATACCGTTGGTAACCTTTGGCGCGTTGACGGCATGTATTATCGCCGTGTTTACAATAGCTTCCGGCGCCGTCGTGCTGGTACCGACCTGGTTGTGGTCTTTGGGCCTGGTCAACAATATCGATGCGGCAATGTACCGCATCGTCTGGTGGGCGCTCGGTCACTCATCGCAACAAATCAACGTCGCAGCACACGTCTCGGTCTGGTATGCAATCGCCGCGATCGTATTCGGCGCACGGCCAATGTCGGAAAAAGTCAGTCGCACCGCGTTCTTTCTCTATATCGCATTCCTGCAACTGGCAAGTGCGCACCATTTGCTGGTCGATCCCGGCCTCAGTGCGGAGTGGAAGATCTTCAATACGAGTTATGCAATGTACCTGGCGGTTCTCGCCAGCATGGTGCACGGACTCACTGTCCCCGGGTCCATCGAGGTTGCGCAGCGTGCGAAGGGCTTTACCAACGGGCTGTTCCAGTGGCTTCGGAAGGCGCCCTGGGGTAACCCGGTGTTTTCCGGCATGTTCATTTCGCTGGTCGGATTCGGTTTCCTCGGCGGCATTTCCGGTGTTGTCATGGGGACCGAGCAAATCAACATCATCATTCACAATACGATCTATGTGCCTGGCCACTTTCACGCGACCGTTGTCATCGGTACAACACTCGCGTTCATGTCACTGACCTATTTCCTGATTCCGACGCTGTTTCGAAAGCAGGTTGCATTTCCCGGCATCGCCAGGCTGCAGCCTTACTTTTTCGGTATCGGGATGTCGGTGTTTGCGCTGGCGATGATGGGGGCAGGCACACTTGGCGTCGAGCGACGTCACTGGGACATGGCGTTTACCAATGCGCCCCTGGGGTTTGATTATCCGGCGAGCGCTTACACGATGATGGGAATTATGGGCATTGCCGGTGTTGTCGCCATCATCGGTGGCGCCATGTACATCCTGGTGACCGTTGTGTCGGTATTTTTCGGCAAACCCGTCGGTTCCGAGTCGGCTTACGGCATCACACCGACCCGCCTGATGCGCGCGCAGTCGATTGTGGTTCCGCAGGGCGGTCATGAGGCCGCCGGAAAGTGGGGGCTTGCTGCCCCCGGCACATTCCTGCTGGCACTGTTCTTCCTGGTGATATTCGTTCTGTACTACGCCGTCAACTGGAAGTACCTGGCTTCGGTGTGGCCATTGTCGTAAGCCGCAAATGGGCGCTGCTTGCGATAGCGGTCGTCCTCAGTGTGGCAGCCGATGCCGCGGAGGACGATCGTTACGATGCCGAGCGGGCGCTGCATTTGTCGCAACAGGCAATCGGCAATCCCATCAGTGACTATGCCCTGGTCGACCAGTACGGGCAGACGGTAAACCTGAAGTCCGACCTTGCCGGGAAACCGCTGGTTATCAGCATGATTTTTACTTCGTGCCATCATGTCTGTCCGGCAACAACGAAACACCTGGCCAAGGCCGTCGATGCGGCACGCGAGGCACTGGGTGAAGACAGTTTCGAGGTCGTCAGTATCGGCTTCGATGTCGCCAACGATTCGCCGCAGGCAATGGCCGCATTTGCGCGCCGACAGAATGTCGGTGACGACAATTGGCGATTCCTGAGCGCAACACCGGAATCGATCGAGCAAATCAGTCGCGACCTGGGGTTTGTTTTTTTTGCAACGCCGCGAGGTTTCGATCACATAAACCAGTCCTCGGTGATCGATCGAAATGGCATGGTCTACAGCCAGGTGTACGGCGTTACGTTTGAACTGCCATGGCTCGTCGAACCATTGAAGGAAATCGTGTTCAACCGGCCGTCGAGTGCCGGACACCTGTTCGCCGGGCTGATTGATCGGGTCAAGCTTTTTTGTACCGTCTACGATCCAACCACGGGACGGTACCGATTCGACAATTCGCTGTTTGTGCAGATTGCGGTTGGCGCGAGTATGATTCTCGCCGTGTTCTTTTACCTGATCAACGAGGTACTCAAGATTCGCCGGGCCCGTCGACGCGAATGATTGAGCATGTCCAAAATCTGGGACGAGGCTTTTTCGCTGCCTTGCAGAAGCCGATGTCGCGTGCGTTCGATGGCGCTTCGAACCCCCTGAATCACCTGGGCGCGTTGACCATATTTTTTTTCTGGGTCGTGCTCGTCAGCGGAATCTGGTTGCTGATATTTTTTCGTACCAGCGTATCCGGCGCCTTTGACTCGGTTGAATACCTGACCAACGAGCAGTGGTATCTCGGTGGCGTGATGCGCAGCCTGCATCGCTATGCGTCCGATGCGGCCGTTGTCACGATTGCGCTACACCTGCTAAAAGAATTTGCATTCAACCGTTACCGCAACAACCGGTGGTTCAACTGGGTCACTGGCATGCCGCTGGTCTGGATAGTCTTCCCGCTGGGCATTACTGGCTATTGGCTGGTCTGGGATGAACTCGCCCAGTACGTTGCCATTAGTTCGGCTGAGCTGATCGATCGCATTCCGATTTTTACGGATTCCATGGCCGGCAATTTTCTCAGCGATGACCTGATATCCGATCGATTCTTCACGCTGATGGCATTTCTGCATTTGATCGGTTTGCCGATTTTCCTGGTTTTTGGCATCTGGTTGCACCTTTTCAGGCTGACCGGGCCGCGAATCAACCCGCCGCGACGCATGATGGCAGCGACGCTGATCGGCCTGCTCATCCTGTCTGCTGTGTTCCCGGCGGTCAGCCACGAGCAGGCGAATCTGGCGATGACTCCGACGGTGCTCCGGCTGGACTGGTTTTACCTGCACGTCTATCCATTGATCCAGGTCGCGTCACCCGGGTGGGTTTGGCTGCTACTGATCGCCACCAGTGGAATCATCGTCGTCGCGCCCTGGGCACCGCGCCAGACAGCCGAAAGCCCCGCACTGGTAACACTGGACTACTGTAACGGTTGCGAGCGCTGTGTTGACGACTGTCCGTTCGGCGCAGTCGAAATGGTGCCACGAACGGACGGCACGAATTACACACACCAGGCGGCGGTTGACAGCTCGTTGTGTGTCAGTTGTGGCATTTGCGTTGGTGCCTGCCCGACGGCGACACCGTTCCGATCCAGCGATGACCTGGTGCCCGGGATCGACCTCCCGGATCGTTCCGCGGCAACGCTGCGTGCCGAAATCGTCGCAGCGGGCGAGCGGAGTGACAAGCCGAAAGTGCTGGTATTCGGCTGTCGCGGCGACCGAGGTTTGCGAGAACTGAGAAAAGCCGGTGCAACCTGTATTGCCGTTAATTGCATGGGCCAGTTGCCGCCGTCCTATATTGACTTCATCCTGAGTCGCGGCCACGCGGATGGCGTGCTGCTATTGGGTTGTGAGGATGGCAGTTGCAGCTACCGCTTCGGCAGCGACTGGACCACGCAGCGACTCGCGCGACGCCGCGATCCAATGATACGTCAGCGTGTTGATCTGTCACGTGTCGCCCAGGGCTGGCAAGCCCCGTGGTCAGAATTTGCCACCGCGATCGACAAGTACCGTGCTTTTGAGTCGGGTCTCAGTCGATGAAGATCGCGATGGAGCTGATGATGTATACGTTGTTTGCCACTTTCGTCGGTGTGTTTTCCGTCTGGCCGGCGTACGAATTGGTCGGTGACCAGCGTGCAATCATCTCGCTGGTGTTTTCGCATGCCGGACAGCGAATTGGCGATTGTCGCATGCTAAGCCAGGACGAACTGAACGAACTGCCACCCAATATGCGCACGGTTAACGACTGTCCTCGCGAACGGCATCCGGTTCGTGTCTTGTTGCAATCCAACGATGAAGTACTTTACGACGCGATTCTCGCGCCCAGTGGCATTTGGGACGACGGCAAATCCAGTGTCTACAAGCGACTTGAAGTGGATTCCGGCCCGCATGAATTGTTTGTCGGCATTAACGACAGCGGAGGCAAGTCAGAATTTGACTACCGGAAGTCGCTCGTCGTCGACCTGCCGTCGGGGCGCAATCTGGTTGTGCAATTCGATGAAAAAACCCAGCAGATAAGCATTCGGTGACGGCTATGACATTGCTTCAATGGAAACCGGAATACAGCGTTGGTATCGCGTCCATGGATGACGAGCACCGGGAGATGATCGAGTTGATCAACCTGGTCTATGACGAGCTTGACGCTCATCCCGACAACGACCAGGTCGAAAGCTTTCTGGGCGACATTTTCAGCGCGATTTCCATGCACTTCGCTTTGGAAGAACGCATCATGCGCGATGCCAACTACTACGAGTATCCCGCGCATAAGGCTGACCACGAGCGCCTGCTCGATGAAATACGGGACTTAATGGATACGTTTGCGGCGGACCCGAAGGCTGGTACAAAAGCCTTGCAGCAAGGGCTGTCATCCTGGTTCCTGGAGCACTTTGCGACCTTCGACGCGCGCTTGCACCGCAGAATCGGCGAACATTAGCGTTGCCTATTCGGTCGGCGTTACCGCGAGCATGGCCTGGATCAGGCTAAACGAAATCAGTGCCAGTAGGAGAAAGACGACGAAAAAGACGACCTGGCGTTGCGCCATCAGCCTGCCTTGCCGTTTTTCCAGAAGACGGACGATCCAGTCGGCCAGTAAATAGATCACGACGGCGTTGATGGCAAATACGACAAGGTCCATCAGGCTTCCTTGTGACCGCGAAGGGACCGGTACGCCACCACGAGGAATAACAACCCGCCGATGACAGATATCAATCCGCCAAGCCCCATCAGGCCCATGCCGGCTGTCTGGCTGAAACCGTCAAGAGCTTGCGCGGCGCCAGCGGTTTTTCGCTGAACGCCATAGCCACCGCTCCAGGCAAGTCCGGCCACGTGCATCAATTGACCGCCACCGTAAAGCAGCGGCTGCCAGGTAGCCATTGTTTCCGGCAGGGTGCCAAACCCAAGCCGTGGCAGCAGGTAATACGTCAGGCCCATGAATGCGATCGTGACGCCAACGGTTGCGCCGTGGTAGTGCGCAGGAATAACGATATCGAGGCCGGCGATCATAAAGCCGAGGAAACCGCCAACGGTGAACAGGCTCAGCGAACTGACGAGCGCAGCTCTGAGGTAACGGGCTTCTCCGGCTGGGCTCGGCGCGCGCCAAAGACTGGCCGCCACAGCGAGACCGATCGGCAGGCAGGACAAGCCGCCGTACTTCATCAGTTCGGTAAACGCGATGCGATGCCCGGCCGTCGTAACGTCATGGGCGAAATAAAGAAAGGGCACGGTAATGGCAGGAAGAACGAGAAAGATCAGAAAAACCAGTGTCAGTCTCGGCGTCAGCTCAAACCGGCAGCCACTCGCAACCGCGAGAACAACCCAGGCAATCATCATCAGCAATGTATAGCTGAATTGCACAATGTGCCCGCCGCCCCAGAAAAGGAATTCGAAATAGATCTGGCCGTCGATCGTACTGGGTAGCTGCAACCATGATGCCAGGACGGCAAGCAAGGCGAGCCCGGTCAGGCCGGTGGACAGGGCGATGCCGACATGCAATGCCTCTGTGCCACTCAATGCTTGACCGAATCTCGGCCAACAGCTTGCTGCGCGAAGCAAATGACTGAAAATACCTGCCGTGAAAAGCCCAAGGCCAGCGTAAAAGAGCGGGTCGCGAAGCACCGGCACATAGTTGTTCATCAGCGGGTCGCCAGCCCCCAGGAACGGGCAAACAATGATGATGGCAGTGCCGAATGCGGCGAGCAGAAATGACAACCGGTCCCAGGCGGTATTATCCCGCGTGGCAATCAGGCTCCAGCTAAGCGCTGACATCGCCAACAGCCAGACCAGTACTGACAGGGTGACATGTACGACCAGTGCAATACGAAAGAAATCCAGTAGAGGAATCAGTTCCTGGATGACAGGAGTGCGCGCCAAGACCAGCAGAATTGAAAACACGCCAGCCGCGACGAGTGAGACCAGGCCCAGCAGAAGCCACGCAATTACCGACTGTCGGTTCGCTTGACCGCCAATTTTGAGGGCATAGGAGAAAGGCGAGTTTGATTCGGTCATAGGGCGGTCATCTGGCATCGGTGGATTACGCTACAGGCCGGCCACCGCATTCGTCAATGCGTGATAATCTCAAGCCGTGAAAATCGCCGACTGCAACAACATTATGGACTTCCGCCGTATTGCGCGGCGACGCTTGCCAGCGCCGGTATTCCACTACCTCGACGGCGGCGCTGATGATGAATGGACGCTCAGACGCAACACGGATGCCTTTAATGACTACGAAATTCTGCCAGCTCAGCTGTCCGACGTCAGCGAAATAAACCTCGAGTCGACACTGTTCGGCAAAGCGGTCAACTGGCCGGTGATGCTGTCGCCAACCGGTGCATCGAAACTGTTTCATGCAGCGGGCGAACCGGCCGTCGTGCGGGCGGCAGAAAAGTTTGGCATGACCTACGGACTTTCGACGCTTGCAACGACGACAATCGAAGATGTTGCCGCCGCCGGCAACTGCCCGAAGATGTACCAGATCTATATTTTGAAAGACCGTGGCGTGACCGGCAGTATGATCGAGCGTTGCAAAGCTTCCGGCTATACGGCGCTTTGCCTGACCGTTGACACGCCGGTACCGGGTAACCGGGAACGGGACGCGGTTTACGGTTTTTCCTCCGGCCGGCTGCGCATGCGCAGTGTCCCCAGCTGGATACGGCATGCCGGCTGGCTCTATCGCGCGCTGGTGCAGAAGGACCTTGAAATGGTCAATCTGGCGACCAGCGATCGACCGTCTCAATTCGAGAACATGAGTCTGCTGGAATACTTTAACGACCAGCTCGATCGCTCACTGACGTGGAAAGACGTCGAATGGCTGGCATCGCAGTGGGACGGGCCCCTGGTTGTCAAGGGGGTGCAAACGGTGGCCGATTGCCGCCACGCCCTGAATTCAGGCGCGACAGCGGTGATGCTGTCCAACCACGGAGGTCGTCAACTCGAGGGCGCGCCTGCGCCGGTCGATTGCATTGCGGACGTCGCCGACGCACTGCACGGCAGACTCGAAATTATCTGTGACGGCGGTATTCGTCGCGGTACGCATGTCATCAAGGCACTGGCGTTGGGCGCCAGCGCCTGCAGTATCGGGCGCGCCTACCTCTACCCGCTGGCAGCAGGTGGCGAACAGGGTGTTATCCGTGGCCTGAGCCTGTTGCAGGACGAGATTCTGCGATCAATGGCCTTGATGGGCTGTGATTCCATCGATAAGCTCGGCAAAGGCTTTGTGCGGCATCGAGGCTGAATCTAACGATCGACAAGTTGGTTACGAGGGTGGTTATGGCAGGCGATAGAGTTACAGGAACCGTCAAGTGGTTCAACGATGACAAGGGTTTTGGATTTATCGAGCGTGAGGGTGGTCAGGACGTCTTTGTCCACCACACGGCGATCCAGATGGAAGGCTTCAAATCATTGAAAGAAGGCCAGAAGGTTTCAATGGAAGTGACCCAGGGACAGAAAGGACCTCAGGCGGAAAACGTAATCGCCGAGTAGGACCCGTCTGACCCGGACGGCAGGTTGATCAGCCGTGACGCAAGCCGTCGCTGATCAGCTTTGCTGCAACGACGAACAGCATCAAATAAGCGAACCGGAAAAAAATCCGGTCCGATACTCTTTTGTGCAACCAGACTCCAAGCCCCACGCCGATCGGTGCCAGCGGCGTCAGTATCAATGAAGCGTGAAGATTGTCGCTTGATAGCTGCCCAAGCCAGGCGTATGGAATCAGCTTGACGTAGTTTACGACGGCGAAGAAGACGGCAGTGGTCGCGACAAACTCGGTACGATTCAGGGGCCGGCGAAGC
The DNA here is from genome assembly GCA_963976365.1 of uncultured bacterium. Classification (GTDB taxonomy): domain Bacteria; phylum Pseudomonadota; class Gammaproteobacteria; order Steroidobacterales; family Woeseiaceae; genus UBA1847. Next base: position 49,963 of record CAXBKH010000027.1, read on the forward strand.
AAATACATACTGATCGGCGGTCCGCCGGCATGAGCAATAAAACTGGTGAATCCCGCGCCGGCACCGCCGAGAATACCGTAGCTCTTCGCGATCGGGGCTTGCCTCGAGCCACTCTGCCGCCCGCTGCTGAACCGGTAATGTGCAATGAAAAGCATCGCAACGATTCCCACGATTAGCTTGACGGTAGCCGCACTCAGGAGTCCGAAGGTCAGGGTGCCGATGCCGATGCCAATTAGTGACGCCGGAATCAACGACCGTAATTCAGGCCAGACCCACTGGCCGCGATAGGCCCACAGGCTGATCAGGTCCATCAGGCAGAGTATTGGCAGCAGTATGCCCGCCGCCTGCACCGGCGATACGACGAGGGACATCAGCGGTACTGACGCGACACCAAGCCCGCCGCCGAATCCGCCTTTCGCGATACCGAAAAGCAGCACCGCCGGAACGGCGACGGCATAGAACAGGGGATCGGAAAGCAAAGTGACTCCTGGTGGCCCGACAACTTAACGGTAAGCCCGATTTCTGCTCTAATCGGGCCTCAACAACAAGAATACCCTGTCATGAAGATTCGTATCCGGGACAATTCGATTCGACTGCGCCTTGAAAGGGCCGAAGTTGATCAGCTGCGCGAGAAAGGCGTAGTCAAGTCGCACACCGCATTCCCGGGAGGGCGGCGGTTCAGATATGCAGTGGAAAGTAGTCCGGCGTGCGTGCAGCCGGTGGCGCTGTTTTCGGATCTCACGATAACCGTCCGATTGCCGGAGACAGTCGCGCTTGCCTGGGCTACCACGGAGCAGGTTTCGATCGAGGGCGAGCAGATACTCGATGATGGCGCTACGTTGAGCCTGCTGGTTGAAAAAGACTTCGCCTGCCTCGCACCGCGCGAGGGCGAAGATGAATCGGACATGTTTGAACACCCGGGCAAGGGCAGCGTGACCTGCTGATGAGCAGTGGCCGATACGCCCGCTTTGAAGAACGCACATTGACGTTTCTGCGTGAGCTGAAAGCGAATAATGATCGCGAGTGGTTCAAGGCGAACAAGTCGCGATACGAGGACGATGTTCTCGATGTAGCGCTGCGCTTTATCCAGTCCATGCAGGAACCGTTGGCAAACCTTGCGCCGCATTTCACTGCAATGCCAACCCGAACCGGGGGTTCGTTGATGCGGGTCTATCGGGATACGCGTTTCTCCAACAACAAACTCCCGTACAAGACCAACATCGGCATTCAGTTCCGCCATGAACGTGCAAAAGATGTGCACGCGCCGGGGTTCTACGTCCATATCGAGCCGGATGAAGCCTTCGTCGGAGTCGGCATGTGGCGTCCTGAGTCCGAACCGTTGCGGCAAATTCGTGAACGTATCGTGGCCCGGTCGGCAGAATGGAAAAAGGCGACGGGAAGCGCAGCATTCAAGCGGTCATTTAATCTGGGTGGTGAATCGCTACTGCGTCCTCCGCGAGGTTTTGACAAGGAGCATCCGCTCATTGACGACATCAAGCGCAAGAGCTTCATTGCCGTTCGGGAGATGTCGGTCGAGGATTGCCTCGATTCGAAATTTCAGCAAAGGGTTGAAACCGCTTTCAAACAGGCAACGCCGTTCATGCAATTTCTGTGCGATGCCGTGGGCGTGAAACTCTAGCGCGATTGGGCCTTGGCAAGGGCCTGCAGCAGGACCTTCGCATCGGGTCGGTCCGAAATCGATTTGGACAGGTACGAATAGACAATCATGCCGTTACGGTCAACGACCAGGGCAGTCGGCCAGACGGTATCTTCGCCATATTCCTTGCGGTGATCCTCCGGAACGCCGGCCTTTTCCAGCAAGCCAAGCTGGCCGGCAATAGCGAGGTCAGCGTCGAGCCAGAAATCGAATTCAACCTCAAAAAATTCCGCAACCCGCCGCGTGGTCCCCAGCGGTTTGGGTGTTACCAGTATCAGCCGCGCACCCAGATCGACAATATCTTTGTAGTGCTCACTCAGGTTTTCGACCTGCGAGCTGCAAAATGGACACCAGTTGCCGCGCACAAACAAAATGACGGCAGCGGTGCCGTGCAACTGTGTCGACCTTACCGGGTCGCCACTTTCGTCGGTGGCCTGGAAGTCGGGCAGTGGGCGTCCACGCCGCAAATTCGCCGGAATGGGTCGGCCGACATTACGTAGCCGGGGTGCTATGAAGACGATGGCGACGATCGCCGTGACCAGGACTCCTGCGACGAGGAAAATCAGCTGATTGCTCATAGCTGGGCAGTATGGCCCTCGATCGGCCATGGACACAAGGGCGGTATTGTGGATACTGAAGCGGTTGTTCACACACCCCGAGTTCCATGAGTAGTAACCCAGTCATATGGCAGCCATCGACCGCTCGAATTCGCGCGTCCGGTTTGTACGGATTCATGCAGCAGCAGGGATTTGACAACTACGATGCCCTGTACCAGTGGTCCGTCGAAAAGTCGCCGGAATTCTGGACGGCGTTGTGCGACTTCTGCGACATCGAGATGGCCCGTGAGGCCGACACGATCATCGCGCGACCGAACGATATTATGAATGCCGGCTGGTTTGAGGGCGCCGAACTCAATTTTGCGTCGCACCTGTTGCGACATACTGGCAACAATGCGGCCATTGTCTTTTGCGGCGAAGATGGTTCGAGACAGCAGATCAGTCGAGACGAATTGCGTGATGTTGTGGCGCGACTGGCCAGATCGCTGAGAGCAATGGGCGTCGAAAAAGGGGATCGGGTAGCGGGGTTTTTGCCCAATTGCCCGGAGGCCGTCGTAACGATGCTCGCCACGGCGAGTATCGGGGCGATCTGGTCCTCCTGTTCGCCGGATTTTGGCAGCACCGGCGTCATTGACCGATTCGGCCAGATTGAACCGAAAGTCCTGTTCGCTGCGAATGCCTATTGGTACAACGCGAAGGTTTGCGATACGCGCGCAACGCTTACCGAAGTCACAAAATCCATTAGCTCGATCGAGCGAACGATCGTCGTTCCGTTTGTACGTTCGGCACCATCCGAAGTCTCACTTGCCAATGCGGTGTTGTGGGACGAATTCCTTGCGAACAGCGCAGAACTCATATTCGCCGCGGTCCCGTTTAATCATCCGCTCTACGTGATGTACTCATCGGGAACGACGGGCGTACCAAAATGCATCGTGCATGGACATGGCGGTACCTTGCTGCAGCAGACCAAGGAACATGTTTTGCACACGGACGTGACGGAACAGGACACGCTGTTTTATTTCACGACTTGTGGTTGGATGATGTGGAACTGGCTGGTCGGTGGACTGGGTACCGGGGCAACGATAGTGCTGTTCGATGGCGCGCCGTTTTTCCGCGATGGCCGCATCCTCTGGGAAATTGCCGAGCGCGAAGGCATCAGCATTTTTGGCACCAGCGCAAAATACCTGTCGGCGCTCGAGAATACGGCCGTTCGCCCGGCCAATGATTTCCAGCTGCCGCGGCTGAAAACTGTCTTGTCGACAGGTTCGCCCCTGGCACCTGAAAGTTTCGACTTTGTTTACGAAGCTATTGGTGACGATCTTCTGCTGGCGTCGATCTCTGGCGGTACCGACATCCTGAGTTGTTTCGCACTTGGCAATCCCCTGTTGCCGGTGCGGCGTGGCGAACTGCAATGCCGGGGCCTTGGCATGGCGGTGCAAATATTCAACGAAGAAGGACAGCCTGTCGTTGGCGAGCACGGTGAACTGGTCTGCGTTAAACCTTTTCCGTCCGCACCCGTTGGATTCTGGAATGATCCGGACGGTGAGCGCTATCGCGCTGCCTATTTTGAACGGTTTCCGGGAGTCTGGGCTCATGGCGACTTCGCCGAGCTGACGGCAAATGGCGGAATCGTGATACACGGGCGGTCGGATGCCGTACTGAACCCTGGTGGCGTTCGAATTGGGACCGCTGAAATTTACCGGCAGGTCGAGAGGCTTGATGAAGTTATTGAAAGCATTGCAGTGGGGCAAAACTGGAATGATGATGTTCGCGTCGTGTTGTTTGTTGTGCTGCGAGACGGTGTTGAGCTGAATAACGAGCTTGTGAAGCGTATCAAATCAACGGTGCGCCAGAACACGACGCCGCGCCACGTGCCGGCAAAAGTTATCGCGGTTCCGGCAATTCCACGCACGAAAAGCGGCAAGATTGTCGAGTTGGCCGTGCGTTCGGTCGTGCACGGTGAAACGGTCAGGAATACCGAGGCGCTGGCCAATCCCGAAGCGCTGGCGCACTTTCAAAACCGGCCCGAGCTCGATACATGAGGTTACTTTCTTGACAGCATCCAACTACATGGGCGCTGAGGTCGTCCACGGCACCGTGCTGCCCGAGTGGATCGACGTTAACGAACATATGAATGTTGCGTACTACGTCCTCGCATTTGATCTTGCCGTTGATTCGCTGTGGGAACAGTTCGGCATAACCGAGAATTACATCAACATCAGCCAGAGTTCGACATTTGCCGTTGAAAGCCATGTCACCTGGCAACGTGAATTGAAACTGGGCGAACCCTACGTGATTACGTCTCAGCTGCTGGCCTACGACAGCAAGCGCATCCATCAGTTCATGCGCATGTACCATGCCGAGAAACACTTCCTGGCGGCCACCGCCGAATGGATGAACCTGCACGTCGACCTGTCGGTTCGGCGAGTGGCACCCTGGCCGGCTGCAATTCTCGAGCGTATCGCCAAATTTGCAGCCCAACAGGATGCATTGGCCTGGCCGGCGGAGGCTGGCAGGCGAATGTCTGTCAAGCAGCCGTTGTTCGGCGCGTCCGGTCCCTGATGTCAAAATACATACTTGCAATCGACCAGGGCACCAGCAGCAGCCGGGCGGTCCTGTACGATCACAGCATTGCCATTGCAAGTAGCGCGCAACAGGAGTTTGCGCAGGTTTATCCGAAGCCGGGATGGGTTGAGCACGACCCGGAAGCGATCTGGGATTCCGTCCAGGCGGTTTGTTCTGCTGCCCTGTCGAAAGCCGGAGCGGCGGCAGCGGACATCACGGCAATCGGCATCACCAATCAACGCGAAACAACGCTGATCTGGGACCGGGAAACAGGGGCATGCATCTACAATGCTATCGTCTGGCAAGACCGCCGCACCGCGAACGCATGCAAGCGCCTGAAACGCGACGGCTATGAAGACATCGTTTCCGCCAGGACAGGCCTAAGACTCGATCCGTATTTTTCGGCGACGAAAATTGCCTGGATTCTGGACAATGTTGATGGCGCCCGGCAGCGCGCCAGGGCCGGGAAACTGGCGTTCGGGACAATCGACTGTTTCCTGCTTTGGCGGCTGACTGGCGGGGTGCAACACGCCACTGACGCGAGTAATGCGTCGCGAACGCTATTGTTCAATATTCACACCCAGGAATGGGACGATGAGTTGCTGTCGATTTTCGACATTCCCCGGCAAATGCTGCCGACCGTCAAGGATTGCGCCGATGATTTCGGCGCTGCCACCGTCGCTTGCATCGGTGGCGAGGTTCCGGTGCTGGGTATGGCTGGAGACCAGCAGGCCGCGTTGATCGGCCAGGCAGGGTTCGCCGATGGCATGACCAAAAGCACTTACGGCACCGGGTGTTTCGTTATTGCAAATACTGGGTCCAAGGCGCTTGCGTCGCGGCATAAACTCCTGACTACGGTTGCGATGCGATTGGCGGGTGAGGTGGTCTACGGGCTTGAGGGCAGCGTCTTTGTCGCCGGATCGGCAATGCAATGGCTTCGTGACGAGCTTGGCATTATGGAGTCCGCTGGCGAATCCGAAGCCATCGCGAGGCGCACCGGAGTAGTGGACGACGTAATCGTCGTACCCGCTTTCGCAGGGCTCGGCGCACCGTATTGGGACCCGGACGCACGCGGCGCGATTCTCGGCCTGACGCGCGGCAGTGGGCGCGACGACATTATCACGGCAACCCTGCAGTCAGTTGCCTACCAGACGCACGACCTCGTTCGCGCGATGGCAGAGGACGGAATTGCGCCGAGTGTTATTCGCGTCGACGGCGGCATGGTCGCGAATGACTGGTTTCTTCAGTTCCTGGCCGATATTCTCGATACTGCGGTTGAGCGGCCCGTCAATGTCGAGTCGACCGTATTGGGCGCAGCGTATCTTGCCGCATTCCAAGCCGGCGTTCTGAAGTCCTGCGAACAGATCACCAGGTTATGGCGTTGTGAATCGCGATTTGAACCGCAAATGAGCGATGATCAACGCTCCGGTTTATTGCAGGGATGGAGGACGGCCGTAGGCCGAATTGCAACACATGAGTAGTTCAACTTGTTAAGAGCACGCCAAAAAATCGGCAAGTACCGAATATTGAAGCGACTGGCCACGGGTCCGCTGGCGGATGTCTATTGCGCACAGGATACGATTCAGAAATTCAAAGTCGCCTTAAAGATCCCGAAATCCGACAACGGCAGCGGCCACGAAGAGTTTTTGCACGAGGTGCAGGTTGCGACCAGGCTTCGCCACCCGAATATTTTGACTGTCATGAACGCCAGCTACATCGACGACAAATTTGTCATTGCGATGGAGCTGGGTGAGGAGTCGCTGGCTGATCGTATTGAACGCCGCATTTCTCTCGTACGTGCCCTGGACCTCGCGACCCAGGTACTCGCATCGATGGCGCATGCTCATGCGCACAAAATAATTCATTGCGATATCAAGCCGGAGAATTACATTTTGTTTCCGGGCAATCGACTGAAGCTTGCAGACTTCGGCTTCGCAAAATTCAATCTCCGTACACTCAAGGCGTCCGGTTCCGGCACGATTGACTACATCGCACCGGAGCAGGCGATGGGACGACCGAAGTTCCAGTCCGATGTTTTCTCACTCGGCCTGGTCGTTTACCGCTTGCTATCGGGTCGCTTGCCGGAATGGCCGTTTGAGTGGCCGCTGCCGGGCTACGACCGGTTGCGCGCGCGAGTGCGGCCTGAAATCATCGATGTACTGAAAAAGGCGATTCAGCTCGATCCCAAGCAGCGCTTTGACGACGCCGTGCAAATGCACGCAGCCTTCGTCAAGGCACAAAGCACCGCGCGAAAACAAAAACGCTCGAAGTCGACAAGCAGCGCGCGTCGCGGCACATCATGGCGCAGGCTGCAATGGAGGGAGTTCCAGCGACAGTTCAAGAGTCAGCTCGATACCCGGCATCACTGCCGCCGATGTGAAGGACCGGTATCGGAAAGCATGCAGTTCTGTCCCTGGTGCGGTTTCGATCACCCGTCGCGCGGTTCTGAATCGCGCATGCCGTCGAGTTGCCCGCGTTGCGAACGCGGTGTCAAAAAGGACTGGGATTACTGCGCCTGGTGCTATGGCCCCGGCTTCGTCGAGGAGACCAGTCGCACATACGCGGACAAACGCTATTCGACACGTTGCGAACACAAGCGCTGCCGCGGACCGCTTATGCCGTTCATGCGCTATTGCCCGTGGTGTCGAAAGAAAGTACGGCGGGTGTGGAAGCT
>CAXBKH010000028.1:0-53632 GCA_963976365.1 uncultured bacterium
TCGAGAGACCTGAATATCTCAATATTCGGTAAATCATTTTTGACCTTGTCCGGGGCGGATGAAACAACGGCGGCAAGATGCAATCCTTCCGCTGTCTGAATGAGCGGGCCATGAATTACTCTGCCGGAATAACCATAGCCGACCAGAATTACAGGGATTGTCATTCGCCGAGCCGCAGGAGAGGTACGGAATCGCAGCGACTGATGAACGGGGAACTATCCAGGCAAAAACGCTTGATCATGCGCATAGAAGTCATCAGCGCAAAGACTTAACTTGCCTCGCCCGCACTAAACACCGTCGTCGGCTGCCCTGACTTCATCTTCTGCAATTACGTCCTCGGGTCGTCGCCGATCAACCAACCAGCGGTCAATCTCCTGGAGATCGGTGACCCGCAATGATCCGGCCGCTTGCTTTAAGAGAAGCACGTTGCCGATATAGGCATAGCGGCTACGGTAGTATCTTGTGATCGCCAAATAAAGGGCGCGCTGCGAATTCAACACATCAACGATGGTCCTGGTCCCGACGTCGAACCCGGCCTGAGTCGCTTCGAGCGCCGTTCGGCTGGATGAAACAGCCTGTTTGAGAGCGTTTACGCGGCTGATTTCAGCCACAACACCCAAGTATGCATCACGGGTAGCGCGCTCTGTTTCACGGGTGACGCGTTGCAATCTCTCCAACGAGGCACGGTGCAAATAGACTGCCTCGCGCACGCGTGACGACGTGCGGCCTCCTGAAAATATCGGAAGTGTGAATTGCAGGGAAATTGAGTTTGCGGTGCGGTCGCTGTCTGTCGGGAATACGGGCGTATTTTCGAACTGTGTTTCTCCTATCGTATCAATGTAAGAGTGTCCCGCGACCAGATCAATGGTCGGGTAGTGCCCGGTTCTGCGAAACGAGATTTCATGGCGCGCCACTTCCTCGCCGAGTCGACTGGATACCAATGCCAGATTCTGTGCCCTTGCCTCGTCGATCCAACTCTCCTCATCAGCCGGGAACGGCAGGTTCAATGGTAATTCCTCGATTGGTGCGGCCAATGAAGAGACGTACTGTCCAGTAATTTCACGCAGCAGCTCCCTCGACTTCGCCAACGATCGCTTAGCGCCGATCTCATCAGCGATGGCCTTATCGTGAGCAGCTTGCGACTCCTGCACGTCGGTTATTGCAAACATTCCGACTTCAAAGCGTTGCCTTGCCTGTTCCAGTTGCCTGGCGATCGCAAGTCGATCTGCATGAATGGAGGTCAAAATATCCTCGCTGGCCAAAACGTCGAAGTAGCGCGTCGCAACACGAATAATCAGGTCTTGATTTGCCGCTGCATAATCCGTTTCTGCCTGTGCCACTAACTTGTCTGCCCGCTTGAGCCCAACAACCTGGTCCCAGCGAAATATAGTCTGGCGTAGTTCAAAGTCCCAGTTAGTTGTCGTTGACTCGCCTTCGAAGGGCAGTGAAATGATACCGACCATGGTATCTATAACCAGTTGGTTACCGCTCGTATCGGCTCTGTTCCAGCCAGCGCTGGTCTGCACTTGCGGCAGCAAGAAAGAGCGTGCCTGGGGAACTGCTTCGCTCACTGCAAGGCGCCTTGCATCGGCTTCGCGAATTAGCGGATCGCTTTCGACCGCCTGTTGGTAGACTTCGAGGAGAGTTGTCGCATATCCCGTCGCGGATGCAAAGAGAATAACGATAGAGACAATGAAGTGTTTTAGTTTTTTCAAAATTTTCATTTCCTTCGATTCCAGATATTCTCACGATCGACAATCAAGGCAATTCTTATCCAAGTTCTCGTTTTTGATGCCATGCCAAGAGAGCGCAAGTTGGACGTTAACTCGGGCAATTACCTGCAACGCGTATTTCTGCAGCCAATCAAGCGACAATCGTAGGTGCCTCTTTGTGTAACCAGCCCCGAAGTCGCAATACGCTCCCGTCGACCAGTGAGTAAACGGCTGGCACTAAGACCAGCGTCAACAAGGTTGAGCTGATCATGCCGCCAATTACGGTCACGGCCAGCGGACCATTTGTATCGGCACCGGCGCCGAAGCCTAACGCTGCCGGCAGCATAACGATGATGACGGTTAAAGACGTCATGAGAACCGGGCGCAGTCGTAGTGGACATGCCTCTAACAACGCTTCCCTAGTTTCCTTACCTTGTGTACGTAACTGGTTGGTCAGGTCAATCAACAAAATGGAATTCTTTGCGACCAGCCCCATCAACAACACCAGACCCATCATCGAAAACATATTGAGGGACATGTCGGCCAGCCAAAGAGCAGCCACACCACCTATTATCGCGAGCGGTTGTGCCACCATGATGACGAATGGTTGAATAAAGGAATCAAACTGGCTCGCCAATACCATATAGACGAGAACAATTGCGGCGATGAAGGCAAACATCATGAACTTGCCGGTTTTCTCAAACTCCTCCGCTCGGCCGGTCATCGTGATCTGGTAGCCGGTTGGTAATAATTCGACGGCGGCCTGTTTGACGATCGCGGCCGCTGCTCCTTCTGCGACAGTCGGGGTTACGAAGAAATTACCCGAGTAGCGCAGGTCAAAGCGCGTCACCGCCGCCGGGCCTATTCCTTCTTCAAGTGAAGCAACCGTGTCCAGGCGTACCAGTTTTCCATCGCGGCCCCTGAGGAAAATGCGGCGCATATCATCCGGCGAGCGGAAGCTACCTTCGCTGCTCTTCAAGCGTATATCGTAACGCTCGCCGTCACCGGGCAAGTCATTAAATTTTGCAACATCCAGGCCGCCGGCCAACACGTTTACCGCCATCGCAATATCACGGGTAGAGAGGCCGACGTCCTGTGCCCTGGTCCGATCAATATGCATCGTCAGTTGCGGCAACTCGAGCTGTAAATCGAGATCGACATTGCCCATTTCAGGCATTACATTCAATTTCTGCTGTAGCCTGTGACTCCATTCGGTGACACCGGCGACATCCGGGCCCAACAAGACAAACTGAACGGGTTCACCACGTTGGCCTCCCAGCATTGGATTCGGGCCGGGAAACGCCTTGATACCGGGGATGTCCGACAATTCCTCGCGCAATTCGTCGATAATGCGGTACATATGCAGATCGCGTTTTTCTCGTGGAATCAATCGGACGAAAATATCGCCCCGATTCGCCTGTCCTGTGTCGCCAGTTCCTATGGTGGATAGCCAACTGGCAATCTCTTCGTGTCCTGCAAAATACTTTTCCACTTCGGCCATGCGCTCGTCTGTGTATTCAAGAGTCGATCCCAAGGGCGTTTTTAAGCCCTGTCATGCAGAGCATCTGGTCGCCTTCAGTTGCAAGCGCAGAGGATTTTGTCCGAGTTGCGGCGCACGCCGCATGGTCGAAAGCGCTGCCTTGCTGGTGGATGAAGTGTTACCGCAGCAACCCATACGTCAATGGGTGCTCAGCGTACCGTTTCCTCTGCGGTTTCTGTTTGCCAGCCAACCGAAGATCATGGGCAAGGCGCTGGGCATTGTTTATTGCACCATCGCGACACACCTTACCCACAAAGCAGGCTATAAGAAGTCAACGGCCCACACGGGTGCCGTCACCTTGATTCAGCGTTTTGGCAGCGCGTTAAACCTGAATATCCATTTCCACATGCTGTTTCTTGATGGTGTGTATGTGGGCGATGCCGGATCATCTGCCCGGTTTCGTTAGGTAAAAGCACCGACCAGTGCTGAGCTTACACAACTGACTCACACCATCGCGCAGCGTCTGGCCCGATATCTGGAGCGCCAGGGATTGCTGGTTCGAGATGCCGAGCACGGTTATTTGGCGCTTGAAAATTCAGATGAAGACCCGATGGATCAGTTGCGAGGGCATTCCATTACTTACCGCATTGCGGTGGGTCCGCAACAAGGGCGCAAGGTCTTCACATTGCAAATGCTGCCTGATGAACGCGATGCGGATGAAGCCCCAGCGGTCGGCAACATAGCTGGATTTTCCCTGCACGCCGGAGTCGCGGCCAGGGGCAACGAACGTGACAAGCTGGAGCGTCTGTGCCGTTACATTACCCGCCCGGCCATTGCTGAAAGGCGCCTGTCACTGACCCACCAGGGCAAGGTTCGTTATGAACTGAAAACCCCGTATCGTGATGGCACGACTCACGTCATCTTCGAGCCAGTGGACTTTATCGCCAAACTGGCCGCCCTGGTACCCCGGCCCAGGGTCAACCTGGCCCGCTTCCACGGCGTGTTTGCACCGAACAGTAAGCACCGGGTGTGGGTGACGCCGGCCAGGCGGGGCAAGGGCAGCCTAAAATTGGCAGCGGATCAGGATGAGAAAACACCCGCGCAAACTCATGTGGCGATGACATGGGCTCAGAGGCTGAAACGGGTATTCAACATTGACGTGAAAACCTGCCGGGTCTGTGGTGGTGCGGCCAAGGTCATTGCTTGTATCGAGGACCCCGCAGTCATCAGCAAGATACTGAACCATCTGCAGCAGCAATCACCGCTGGATTCAGGGATACGGATCCCCAATCCTCGCGCACCGCCGCAAGCCCGTCTGTTCGACTAATTCGGCGGAATCTTCCTGCTTTACCCATATTGCGGCCCGGAACGGCTTCGACAGGATGTCGGCCGGCCTAAGAATGGGCATAGGCGGGAAAATGGGCAACTGAGGGCGGATTTTCAGGGTAGTGCGCCGGATTCGGAGAAGATTCCAGGGGTGCTCGGGATACAACGTGGAGTGATACGCCTGCCAATGGCGGTGGGTGTGACGCAATACGGCGTTTATTCTTCCTATACTCACGTAGACTATGTTGTTGGGATCCAGCACCTCGGTACCATTCTGACCTGTTACGGCTATCGTTCTTGCATCGGCAGCATTACTTACTGTCCCAAGGGCTGCACCACTACTATTTGCCAGAGGCCGCGTGAGTTTTCGGGACCCACAACGATAAACGTCCGCCGAATGAGTTGACGCGTGTATCGTTACGCGATACATTATTGCGGTGATCAAGAGTTTTCGCCACAAAGGCGTTGAACGCTTCTTCCTGAAAGGGACCAAGTCAGGCATTCAGGCGGCACACGCCGCGCGGCTGGCGCGCCAATTGCAGCGATTGGATGTCGCTCGGCGCCCCCAGGACATGAATGTGCCGGGCTGGAAGCTCCATCCATTGAAGGGCGACCAGAAAGGTCATTGGTCGGTATGGGTGAGCGGGAACTGGAGATTGACGTTTATGTTCGAGGGCGAAGATGCCGTTCTCGTTGACTATCAGGACTACCATTGAGAGGCCAGGAATCATGGGACGAATGCACAATCCGCCGCACCCGGGTGAGTCGATCCGCGAGGACATTCTGCCGGCTTTGGGTCTGTCAGTGACGGAAGCTGCAAGGCAGCTCGGTGTTGCGCGTGTGACCCTGTCGCGCCTGATCCACGGGCAGTCCGGTATCTCTGCCGACATGGCCAGGCGGCTGGAGGCTTGGCTTGGAGGTCCGAAGTACGGTCCGAGTGCCGAGAGCTGGCTAAAGATGCAGGCGGACTACGATCTTTGGCAGGCGATGCAGCAGCCAGCCCCGAAGGTCGTCAGGGCCCGGACAGCCGCACTCTGACCGTCTCCGAGAGTGGCCCGCTCGAGAGAATATCGAGTGCTGTAACCAACGCTTGATAGCGTTGGCTGCGAGCCCCCGCTACCAAAATGACTAAAGGGCCCCTTTTCGGGGCCCTTTTTCATTTCGAAGTGCGGGTGCCAGGGGACGGACCTAGTTCAACAAAACGCGGCAGCGTTTCGGATGCCGGCTTGCCCGCGCCCCGACGGCGTCGGGATCGGCCTAAGCCGATTCGAATCTATCCTGCGTTCGACTACACGTATTCAACGGACTGATTGCAACGCTCGTGCCGACAATGACGATCTCGCGATTCGTTTTCCACCAAGAACCACCTGGTCAATTTTGTTGTATGCGGACACATCATCGAGAGGATTGGCAGCGAGTAGTAGTAGGTCAGCGCGTTTTCCGACCTCAATGCTTCCTACGACTCCCTCGATTCCGAATGCTTTGGCATTCCCAAGGGTTAGTGCATAGAACAGGGTGTCCAGAGAAATTCCGGCCCGGGCCCATGCGCGCATTTCCCAATGTGCTGCAAGTCCGGGAGGTGCGCCCCATCCGAATCCTCCAACAGCCGTGTCGGAGCCAAAAATGATGCTGGCACCGTTTGACTTCAACTTGCTGATCAAGCGCTCGTAGCGTGTATTGAACGCTGCCATCAGCAGCGAGATGTCATCGACCGCTGTACCGCTTTCAATCTGGGAGGCGAATTTATCGAGGAAGTCCTGCCTCTGTTGTTGCGCATCCGATCTTAAATAATCCAGGTAGCTGGCAGGAACAGCATTGAGCCACTCCGGATCATCCAGAAGCGCTGTGGTGAAAAGAGACGCCGTATTGCGAATCGTTGTAATGGTTGGTTGGAGCCATATGCCGGACTTCGCAATATTCCAGGCTATCTGTTCGTATTCGTCCGATGGGTCGGGTGCATCGAAGGCTTGCCCTGGCCACTCCCACATTCCGTGCGCCAGGATATCGACCCCGGCGTCCATTGCAAACTGATGCCCACCGGGTGTGGTCGCGTGCAATACGACAGGCATATTCTGAGCGTGAGCGGCCGACACAACATCCTGCACAATCTGAACCGATGGCAGCCGGAATTCAGGTGCGCCGCCAGGCCACCACAACGCTTCTTCATAGTAGAGCTTCACACACCGTCCGCCGTGCTCCCGAACGTAGTCGACCGCAGCGGCAGGTCGATGTTTTGCTACGTCGGCACCCTCCGGGAGCCGGCCACCCGAGTAGTGATCGATGATGTAGCCAGGGTATGCGTCGTCGATCGGTTCGCCCTCGAGTTCCAGCGCCATGAACCCGTCCGAAAGAACAATTCCCTGACCACAGTGTATTAGATTGGGATGCACGGGAGCGGATTCGAAGCGTGTGTTTGTCGCGGCGTCGGCATTCAACTCAATGACCGTAGTGAATCCAAAATAGAGAAAGCTCCGCGGCTGTTGCTGCATGTAGGCGTTATAAAGCGCTTCAAAATTGTCTGTGTATCGACGTTTCAGGCCCGTCGCGTGATACAGGTGAACGTGACTGTCGATCAATCCCGGAACAAGGTAACCGCCGTTGGCGTCAATGATCTGCGAGCCCGCCGTGTCTGCGACACCAGTCCCGACGGCGGAAATGATACCGTCGTCAATTCGAACCCAGGCGTCGACCAGTGCTGTCGATCGCTCCGGCGATATTATCGTGGCGTTGATGATCGTCGTCGGCCGTTCCGCGCCGCTGGCAGCGCAACAGGCCAGTAGCAGCAAAGTGCTGTAAAATATTCGGGACATTCCTGTATCTATTTCGTCGCTCATTCCAGATTGCGTATTAGGTGCAATCCGGGCTGTGCTGGCGACTGGAATCGCGATTTCGCACTCTTTTTTCGGCCCATAGAGTCGAAGGATTGCCGGTCAATAACAATGAATACGCTTTTGCATGCATCGGCCAGCCTGGCAATCGTTCTTGGCCTATACCTGGCATCCGGCTCCGGACCACCGGCAACATCACGTCGGCTGTTGGCGAGCGCATTCCTGACGATCGCGGCGCTCAATCTATTGACGACTTTGCAGTTCAACGTACCTGCCCAGCCTTTACTCTTACTACGACCCGGTCTGGCGGTGGCACTTCCAGCGTTGCTGTACTTGCACGTGGCTGTGGCTGGCCGTCCGGGTCAAGGCCTCAGACCGAGCGATGTGCTTCATATCATTGGCCCGTGTGTCGCAATTGCTTTGCGTCAGATGCCGAATATGGGTGGTCTGCTGGATGTCACGATTGTTCTGATGAATCTCTTCTACCTGGGACTGATCGGCTGGGTTTCACGGTCGACAGCGGGCACGATGGCGCACCTCGGCAGGAAATTGACGAGGTTGCTGGATCCCTGGCGCCGTCTTGTGATGCTGTTTTTAGTCACCGTCATTATGATCGACCTGCTGATTATCTATGCATACGGTATTGACGGGGGAGTGGCTTTATCGCGTTGGGTCTTTGGATTGGCCGGCTTATTGCTGACTCTCGGATTCACGTATCTGTTGCTGACAGGCATGCATCGTAGAGGGCCACTGGCATGGGTAAGCAGCGCTAACCGACCCTACGATCCTGAGGCAGATCAATTGATCGAACGACTGGAGTCGGAATTGCTGTTGGGCAACATGTACCTCGACCCGAACCTGACGCTGCATCGATTTGCACGCCGGGTGGGACTACCGATGCGCGACGTGTCAACAGCGATTAACGAATGTCGAAATTCCAACTATAACCAATGGCTGAACAGCTTCAGAATCAGAGAAGCCGAACGGATACTGAGGGCTGAACCGCATCGCAGCATGACGGATGTGATGCTCGCCTCCGGGTTTCAGAACAAATCGACTTTTAACGCGGCGTTTCGGGCGGTCAACGGCGGCAGTCCGACCGAGTGGCGCAAAAAACAACCGAGCGATACCGGGTCTGCGCATTCAGGCTAGTTCGACCTGCGTGGGGATAATGAAAGGCGGTTCTTCGAGTTACAGGTTTGTTTCGGTGCCGCTCCGCTCAGCGAAAGGACCGAAATTGGCCAGCAGGAAGGCTGAATACGACATTGGCCCGATCGGTGGTCAGGATATCGCTACCGGCATCCGCAAATACCGTTTGGTCCAGGAATTGCGCCAACTCTCCGCGCTCCGCCAGACGCTGCAGGAAATGATGCCCGGCTACCTCGTCAGTAATTTGCAGGCCAACGAGGCTCCCGCCCGTCAGTCTTGCAATGATGCGGGCGTAGGTGCGATCGCGTGACTTGCCTTTATCGGCCGGGTAGCACATCAAAACGCGAGAACAGTCGGATTTTCGGACTGTTTGCCAGGTTGCAAGAAGTCTCCCCAGGATTCTGTGTGGATATCGCTCCGCATGAAATCGACCGGCGACACTGACTGCGAGTCCGGCGGACAGCCGGTAGCCCGCAATGACGGCGAGAAATGCACCGGCGCTGCAGCCAATGGTGCGAGTGGCGCTGTAGTTGCGGATGAGAGGCAGTCGCCCCAGCCACCCGATAACCTCGTCGATATTTCGGCCGAGCAGGGGGATCCCGAGGCGATAGCTTTCTCTTGCCGAGTCGGCGATGACCAGCAGGTCATAACACGCCGAATCCGTGTGCTGCATCAGCACGGCGTTGGGAACCGTCAGCTGTCGACCGGCTTTGGGTGCAAAACAGATCAACAGTGTCTTGTCGGTGGGAGAGCCTGGCCCGACAAAATGCAGGACCGACGGCGCGATACGGTGGCGGACGAAAGGCTCAGGGCACTGTTTGCCGCTACCGCGCATCAGGTGGTTGAACTTCTGGAGCCACGTGGTGACTGCCCCCTGAAAATGTTGCGCAGTGCTTTGCGGCAGGAGTCGGTCATCCAGGTGCAGTTCACGCAAGAAGGTGAATTCCAGCGGCGTGAGTCGGTGCTCCATTGTGCTGAGCGCTTTGTTCAGTTGCGCAACTGTTGGGCAATAATCAAATACCCTTCGGAAAAACCGCAGTGCATACGCTTCGGCACCGCTCAGGCGGGTCTGATCGATATCGGGAAATTCACTCGATCGCTTTACGACTTCCCGGGTGGGTGATGACAGTACTCGGGAACTTATGTCACCGAAGGTCTTGAACTCGCTAAACTCTGCGGGCGTGATCACAACGCCATATTCCACCTCAATTGCGACCAGCATTTCCATTCGAGCAAGCGAATCCAGTCCCGTGCCGCCCAGCGGAATGTCTGCGTCGCCTTGTATGAATGCGGCGATCGCAGCGGGTTTCAATCGTTTCGTCGTATGCGATCTCAGCGCGTCAAGCATCAGGCGTCGAACCTGTTCGCTTTTTTCGGGAAGATCCATCGCTGCGTGCCGCGAAACCTTGCCTGAGGCATTTCTCGGCAATTCCTGAACGCTGGCAAACTGACGCGGACTGCGAGCGCCGACGTGGCGGGTAACAAACGATTTCAAAGTTGGCAGGTCCGGCGTCACGTTCTTGTCGAAAACCACGAATGCGACCGGAATATTGCCGTGCACCGCCGACACCCTTGGTACTACGAGCGCTTCAGTAACGCCCGGGAACTCACAGATTCGCGATTCGATGTCCTGGGGATAGATGTTCATGCTGTTGAACGTGAACATATCGTCGGATCGGCCGCACAGGTGAATGCGTTGTTCGCTGTCCAGGTAACCGATATCGCCGGTATGGAACCAGCCACCGGCAAGACGGGTCGCGGTCAGCTCCGGGTTCCCGAGATAGCCCCGAAATATACCCTCGCAACGAATAACCAACTCTCCGCGTGCGCCATTTTTGAGTGGCTTTCTATTCGAGTCGACCACGCGTACGTCGATACCCGGCAGCGGTCGGCCAACGCTTTCACCGGCCTCGGTGTCGTCAGGATCAGTAAACGAAATCGCACCGGTTTCGGTCGTGCCGTAACCCGCCTGCAGGTTACCGGTAATCTTCGCCCGGAGTTGTTGCCGAAGCTGAGCGGGAACGTGCGAGCCACCGAGCTTCAATCGGACACGGGATAGTGAGCCAACGTTCGGGATTGCCAGTAATTCCTGCGCCTGAAATGCCGAAACGTGGAGTACATTGACGCACTGAGCATGGCACTGATCAATCAGCGTTTCCGGCTGCGAATCGAGAAACACATTCGTAGCCCCCGCGGCGAGGCAGTACAAGCGATGGCGTTTGGCGAAGTTATGCTCCATCGACGCCAGGCAGGTAAATCGCTCACTTTGGGATCCGATATGCCGATGAGCTTGTGCAACGAGATCACTGTCGTGATGGACGACCTGCTTGGGTGTGCCCGTAGTGCCGGAGGTCGAGAACAGCAGTCGTGCCTCGCTCGCCGGCAATATATCCGAATGACCGACAAGTGACACCCGTTTCACCTCACTCGCGTCGACAACGTGCGTGGCATGGCACTGCCCAATTACAGACTCCTGAACTTGCGGTGATTCATACGTGGGCACTGAGAAAGACGTCGCCCCAATGTGAATTAAAGCGAGACAATGTAGAAAATGCTGCAGGTCGTCGGCACACCGGATGCCGACGATGGAGTGGCTTGTAATGCCGGCCTCGCCAAGCTGTTGTGCTTGTGCCAAGACGCGTTGAGCAAGCTCGGCAAATGATAAAGTCGATTCCGGTGTCACAATTGCGGCTCTCGCAGGGCCTGCTTCTGAGTGCTGCTGCAGCCGCGCAGTTAGCGAGTCGCCAGTCGGCGCGCAGCTACTCAGGAGAGATTGAGCGCTGGCCTTCACTTTCCGACTTTGAACAACACATGCAATGGTATGTTCAACAACGGTGAAAAGAAGTCGTCGTCAATGGCGGCCAATTCCGGCGTGACAGTTAGTTCCTTGATCTCGGGCATTCCGGTAAAGCCGGATTTTCTAAAGGCGTCGAAATAGTTACCAAAGGTCTTGTGTACACACTGCACGTGCAAAGGCTCGCCATTTCGTTTCCAGATTTCGCCTTCAAGTTTCTGATTGACGCCCTCGAAGTAATTCTTGCCATTGGTTGCAAAGTAAAAAGGGGGTGTTTGCTCAGGGCGTACAAAGGGAAACAAGGGGTGAGGAACACTGAAAATAAACTCACCATGCGGGCCCAGCGCCTTGTAGACCATTGAAAAAACTCGCTGCATCTCCTCAACGCCCAGGTAGTTGAAAAGAAAGACCGCGACGCAAAGATCGAATTGGCGTTCCGGAACAAACTCCAGCACATTGCAAGCGCGGTATTCGATTCCGTATTGATCATCTGTCTCCTGGGTTTTTGCCGCGGAGATCATCTCTGTCGATAGATCGATGCCGAGATAATAACCCGCACCGCGCCGCTTTAGTTCGCGTGCGCAGTAGCCTTCGCCGCAACCGATGTCCAATACCGAGCGACCGTTCAAGTCACCGCAGGCATCGAAGACAGAAGGGCGTGCTGTAAAGTCGGACAGCGAGGCAGGTTCAAGGCGCAACCATTTCCCGGCGTTTTCGTTATAGACTTTCTTGGTGTCCAAGGGCGGGCTCCCTGTCGTTGTCACGGGATCCGCAGGCGGGAAAACGCATGGCACGCTGCAACATCGTGTCCCAAAAAGCGGACCGCAATTTCGTGGCAGATAGTATGCCGAACCTGATCTGCTCGCACGCCTCCGGATCCTGCGCCAAATCGTCAGTAATCATCAGCAACTGAGCCGCGTGTTCATCGTCACACATGCTGTGCAAATCGAAAAATACGCGTTGCGACATCGTCAGGTCGCTGTGCGCCTTTAACCCCTCCAGAATCTGTTCGTAAATACTGGCGACGATCAATTCGGTGCCGATGCCGATGGCGCCCACTCCGACGCATTCGTTGATTTTGCACAGGGCGAGGAACTTCTGGCTCCATACCCGACCCGGGCACTCTGGTGTCGCCTTGAGCGACCCGCTGTCGAGCCCAAGTGCGGTCTGGAATCGGCGATACAGTGCGGGGTGAGGTTCGCCGATGACGCTGGCAAGAATATCGGGAGGCAGGTCGATGTCATGGGTATCGCCTTGCTCTTCGGCCAAATTGGCCAGCAGGATTTTCTTATGGTTGGCATCGCCGAGATTGTTGATCACTGCCGACATGTAGCCGATGAACTGGGCGCTGTACAGTCCGTATTGAATCGCGAAATCCTGAAATGCCATATGAACATTCGGGAAGTCGCCGCTGCGCATCGCGCTAAGGTATGGATGATTGACTGCGTCAGATTTCTTGACTGCTGAGCTGGCGGCACTGACGAACGCTTTACCCAGGTGATGGTCTTTCCCTGTGTCAGTTGTCAAGCGTTGTCCCCCAGCTTCTGCGCCAGCCCATTCTTTAGCAACACATTCGCCATGTCAAACACGGCAAACCATAATTTGCCCCGCTCCTGGCGTCGTTTACTTCACTTGCTGGTCGATTGCTTAATCGCCAAAAGCTGAACGCGTTGTCGGTCTGCTTCCAGAACCGTGACTTGATGCCCGTGCCAAATAATTGAATCGCCAACGGCCGGAATACGTTCAAATTTTTCCGTAACAAGACCGCCGATGGTCGCGACTTCATTTTCCGGCTCCCACGAAATGCCGAGCGTGGCCGAAAGTCTGCGAAGGTCGACGCTCGCATCAACCAGGAGCGTACCGTCCTTGCGGGCGACAATGTCTGTCGATGGTCTGTCGCTTTCGTCATTTATGTCACCGACGATTTCTTCCAGCACGTCTTCAAGTGTTGCGATGCCTTGGACGCTGCCGTACTCGTCAACGACGATTGCGAGGTGCCGACGGCTATCCTGGAAGATGCGCAAAAGGGTTGGCAGCGGAGAACTGTCCGGTACAACCAACGCGTCGTGGCGGACGGATTCCCAGTCGACACGCATATCCTCGTGAGACAACAGCCAGTGGAGTAGATTCTTCGCGAGCACTACGCCGGTTACGCCATCCAGGTCGCCTGTTGGCGAATAGGGAAACCGGCTGTGTCCGGACTCGCGCAACAGGGCAAGCGCATCATCGCGATTCATTGTTCCGGCAAGAAAATGGACCTCGTCGCGTGGGAGCATGACGTCGTATGCACGCATCTGCCGCAGTTGTGCAGCGCCCACAATCATGCCTGCCGTGCGTGTACCGATGGCGCCCGCACTCCGCCCCAGCAATGCAAGCAGACGAATCTCCTCGGCTGATGTCACGCGTACTTCCGCCTCGCTGCGCAATGAACGTGATATGCGCTCGCTGAGTAATACCAACGGGCGCAACAGCACGGTCAACCAGTGAATACCGTGCGCGACGGTCGGCGCCAGGGTCGTAGCATGGGAAACGCCGAGCGTTTTCGGAATGATTTCCGTGAGCAAGAGCACGGCTATCGTGAATAGAATCGAGAACAGCCACAATGTGTCGGAATTGAACGCGTCGATGTAGCTGGCACCAGCGACCGCTGCGCCAACGGTATGTGCAGCGGTATTCAGAATCAGGATTGCCGCGATTGGCATGTCCATATTGTCTTTAAAGCTCGCGAGCAGCTTTCCGGCGGGACGGTTGTTTTTCGTTAACACCTCGACCTGTGGCCGCGTTACCGACAGCAGGACCGATTCGAAAATTGAGCACAGAAAAGACACCACGAGTACGACGCTGACTGCGGCTACAAAAACATGCATGTTACCTCCAAAACGCTGGTGTACCGTCCTACGGCCTGGCCAAGGGATCCGGCATAGTTTAGCAACGGTATGCTCCGCTTTGCTCAGGAAAGGGGCTATGATGCGAGGCGCAGTCTATTTCCGGCTACTACGGCTGGTCTTTTGAGCATGACAGTTATCGGTGCCAGCCCGCTAGTCGGTCCCCGTGATTCTTACATGTTGAGGTAACAAATCATGTCACACAAATACGCGGGTGGATGCGACCACATCCATACTCATTCAGACCAAGACCCGATTGACAATCACACCTGTCATTGCTCAGTTTGCAAAAGCGTAACCGGTCAGGACGCTACGCATGTCGTATTCTTCAAGCGCAACGACATGAAAGTTGATAACACCAGGGCGTTAAAGCGTCAGCCCTTTAACAGCAAAAATCCTGACGGCCCCCTGGAGCTATGTCTTTGCTCAACCTGTGGCACACCAATCATGCTTGATGACAAGCTTGGGCGAATTCGGGCCGTTGTGCCCAACCTGATGGGGTTTGACGCGGCCAGCATGCCTGCGACATACCACGCATTTTACGACGCGTCCGCGGGCGGCCGGGCACCTGACGATGGACGACCGGTTTACGACGCGCTGCGCCCTGACTTCGTCTGGCCGAAGTCGGTTTGAGTGGCAGGGCGCTACGCTGCCTTTCAGGGCGCCTGCTGAAAACCAAAAGGTGCCAGGCGTTTGCCTGGCACCGTGTGCTTCTTAATCTTTACCGCAACTTCACGGGCAGTTAATGCCGCGCGTGAGCACGCTTGCGTCGCATGCAATCGACGTAAAATCAACGCCATCGCTCGTCAGTCGAGTGCCGAAGCCCAGGTCCAGATCGATCTGATTGGTATCGATGCGCGACGGGTTAGGAGGCACGGACACGATGGTTAAGGTTCCGGCGCCATGTGCAGACAGGCCGGCACCGTTTTGCGACAGATCGAGTCCGCCAATAATCAGAACGCTGGCACCGTCTTCGAGCAGCATGCCGACGCCATTTCCGGTTGCGACAAATTTCGCCGTTGCGTGGGGGCTCAGAATGGCACCGGCAGGTGCGAAGAAACCGAATACTCCATTATTGTTGGCGCTGATAACATTCGCGCCGCTGCCGAAGTATTGCGAACCGACAACGCCCATTTCAGATCCGAGGATACCCACTCCGGCGAAGCCGTTGTTGTCGGCGGTGATTGTCGACCCTTGGGCCTCCGGGAAGCTGAAGATCTGCAGGCGCGAATCATTGATGATCGACACGCCGCTGCCGGCGTTCTGGCTCGCGTTTACAATTGCGCCGCGCAGCTCAAGGAAGGTTTTGCCATTGACTGCGATCCCGTCACCACCATTGTTCATTGCACTCAGGGTGCCTTTTGCTACCACGGTAGAACCGGTATAGGCGTCCATACCCCCTGTCTGGTTATTGTCGAGCGCGACGTTGTTGATCTCAATGTGTGAGCGGTCCACAGACAGTCCGACTGTGGCATTGTTTTGCAGAATCACGGTGCTGATTACTACCTGTGCCTGATGAGTTGCGAGAACTCCTTGATCGGATCCGTTCTGAACGGTGAAATTCTCCAGCACTAGCCCCCGTGCGCCGTCAATCAGGACGACTGCCTCACTCGGCGATTGGCTGCCGTCAATCGTCGCACCGTTCTCGCCGCGTAACGTCAGGTGGTCGGTGGTAATGACGAGCGACTCGAAGCAGGTGCCTGAGAATCGTATGGTCTGATGTTCCCTGGCACGGCGGATTGCCCTCGAAAGCGATTCACCGCGCTCACAGCGAACGCGCAGATGGCCGCCGAAGTAGTCGCCGAGAAACTTGGAGTCTGCAGCGATCTCAAGCGGTTGCAGCAGGGCCTTGCCGGATCCCCGGCTTTCGGCGAAGGCGTTGGCTGAAATAATAAACATCGCGACGGCACCGAGTACCGCGTAAACCATTGTCATGCTTCTGGTGTGTTTCATTGGTGTCTCCTCCAGGTGAACTAAAGTTCTGGGGCAGGCTGCCCTGGGGAGGAATGGTCCCGATTGCGCCGGCTAGAAACCTGCCGGTTGGCTGGAATTAGTCTGGAGAATGTCTGCGCAAACGGTCATATTAATGACTTACAACGACCTGGGCTTGGAGGCTTCCTTGTCTGACAGCGTCAACAACTCATTTCGCCTGGGCGACTGGCTGGTCGAGCCGGACCTGAATCGCCTGACACGAAATGCCGAGTCATTGCTGCTGGAGCCGAAGTCCATGGATGTGCTCGTTTACCTGAGCGAGCGGCCCGGTGAGGTCGTGAGTGCCGACGAGATTATTGGCGCTGTCTGGCAGGGGCGTCCGATGGGGGACAACCCGGTCTACAAGTCCGTCGCCAAGCTTCGGCGCTCGCTCGGTGATGACGCCGGGGAGCCTCGTTATATCGCCACCGTGGCAAAGAAAGGCTACCGACTGGTTGCTGACGTATCACCTTACGAGGCTCCCGCAGCAGTCGGGACGCGACGACGAAAGTCTGACTCAATCTCTCGTCAGTATGCGCCGGTGGTCGGCGCGATGCTTATTGGTGTCATCCTCGCTGCGGTCTTTTTCTGGCGCCCGGACATTGAACCGCTCAGTCTTCAGTCAGTATCGGGATTCAGTGGCTCGCACAGCCAGCCAAGCTTCTCGCCGGACGGCAGGTCCGTCGCTTTTGCCAGTGACACCGACGGTGGCCAGCATATCTGGATCCTGGATCTCGATGACCAGGCACCGCGTCAAATAACCTTCGGCCCCGGCGCCGAATCGAGACCGCGTTGGTCACCCGACGGCGACACAATCCTGTTTGTGCGTCGCGGCAGCTTGTGGCTGGTAGACGCCGATGGTGGGAATGAAAGAGAACTCGTTCGACACGCCTACAATCCTAACTGGTCACACGACGGACGACGTATTGTGTTTGAGCGTCGGTACGAAGTCTGGATCGCAAATGCCGATGGGGGTGAGCAATCGCGCGTCACCGGCGTGCCGCGAAAAGAATTGCCGCTGGCGCCTCGTTGGCCGGCATTTTCGCCGAGTGGTGAAGAAATCGTGTACCTGGATGCCGACGTAACGCCTTTCGCGGATCTGTGGCGTGTCAGTGTCGGCGACGGTAAGCCAGTTCAGCTGACTTTCGCGCCCGCTTTATCCAGCGCGCCCGTCTGGACGCCGGATGGGGCGCATATTATTTACTCTTCACAACGTGGCGGCAGCCGTACGCTGTGGAAGGTGAACGTCCGCGACAGCAGTGCGGTCCCGATACTGACCGGTAGCGGCGATGATGATTATCCAGACATTAGTGCAGAGGGTTCGCGCCTGATCTACGCCAATCGCAGAGAGCGATTTGCAATTGTACGAAGCGATCGAGAAACGGGGCTGCAAGAAACTTTGCACGAATCGAGACAAATGATTATTGCGCCGGAGTTGTCGCCGGACCGGACGCGCATTGCGTATTTTGCGCTGGCACGAACCGGAGGCGTACAGATTTTTGTGTTGCCACTGGAAGGTGGATCGCCGATGCAGGTTACTTTCGATCCGCAGGCAACGCACGCGATACCGCGCTGGTCGGCAGACGCGCGGCACATCTATCTTTACTATACGCGCGAGTCACGTGCTTTTAGCAGAGTCGACGCTGGCGGCGGCGAAACCGAAGTTATCGTGGCGGGCTGGGACTGGTCCGTATCTAATGGTGCCAGCGTTTCTCCCGACGGTTCCCAGATTGTTTATTCGCGTCTAACCGGGCAAGTTCCAGTGCAAACGCTAGTGCGGAACCTGACGTCGGGTGAGGACCGCGCCTTTTACGCAACACTTGAGTATCCACGATGGAGCAAAAGTGGCGACAGGATTATCGGTGCATTGCATAGCGACCAGTCGTTCCCCGGGGATATTGCCGAATGCCCGATAGCGGCAGCGGAATGCCGGGTGTTGGCGCAGGACGCGCGAGTTCCTGTGTATTCGGCCGACGAGTCAGAAGTCTACTTCGTCAGGGGCATCGGCTCGTCACAGGAGCTGTTCGCCGTGCCAGCCAGCGGCGGCAAGGAGCAACCAGTAATGACTATGGCACCGCTGTTTCCGCTCGGTCCGTTTTATGGCATTACATCCGAAGGAGATATCATCTGGGTTCGATTTGAGCAGGAAGCCAGCGAAATCTGGCTGACGGATGTTAGCAGCTGGTAACCGCCACTGAGTCGACGGGTTTGTTCCAGGTCTTAGCTCTTGGCGTGAATGTATCCGCTCAAATGATGGCGCGCCTGGCGCGCCCACCAGGGCCATTGATGAGAAACATCCTGTCCCCACAGGTCGAGCTGGTGGCTGATACCTTTTTCCTTGAGCAGGCTCGCAAAGTGTTGTGTGTCTTCGATATTGCCGTCCTCCCACTGGCCCCGACCACAGACCAGTGACAGGTGAGTATGGTTGCGGATTTGCTCAAGGTATTCGCCCTGGATGCCAGGCACGTAGGAAATCGGGCTATTGAAATAGACGTCTTCATTAATGAAGCCGTCGGTCATCCAGGTCGCATCGTAACGACCACTCATGCACAGCGCATACTGAAACACTTTGGGAAACTTGAGTGCAAAATTTGCAGCGTATAGTGCACCCAGGCTGGTGCCGGCGAGGGCAATGGGAATGTCATTGACCTGGCAGTCGCGGCGAATAAACGGGACCAGCTCATCCATGACCCAGCGTTCATAGGGCAAGTGTTGCTTGATCCGTTCCTGCGGCGGGACTTCTTTTCGCGTCCATACCGCTGAGACATTGCTTTCGACGGTATAAAGCTTGAGTCGGCCTTGTTCCAGCCAGTCCGATAATGCCTCGACCATGCCGTGGTTTTCCCATTCGTGCGCCATGCCGGATGCACTTGGGAATGCGACCAATGGTGGCCCGAAGCTGCCATAGCGCCAGACATGAACATCGCGGCCCATGTGCTTGCTGGGAATCATTTCGTGTTTGCGAAACATGGCGCTAGCATAGCAGGCTCGTTGCAATGGCCGTTAATAGCGCGCAAAAAAAAATCCCCGCAAAAAGCGGGGATAATCGGGGATGCAGCATTGCTGCGCGGGGATCCGGGTAGGTGTTACTCAGATGCCAGAAAATCGTCCAGAACTATGAGCCCAAAGTCGGTATCCCCTGGGAGGGGATCACGTGCAACCGCGGTGTAGATACCGCCATCCGCGACGGAAATGGTCGCAGGGCCGATTGCAACAGTTTTTGTTCCTGCCGCCGTAACCGTTACATCGTAGTCGCCGCCTGGCAGTGCGAGGAAGCCTGTATTTGCCTTGAAGGGAATATTGGCAAGTGTCGGCATTTCCGAATCGATATTGGTGCCAACCGCGGTGACGTAAATATCAACGTCCGATGCTGTGGGTGAGGCATGCACAATACGCACTTTGGCGTTAGTCGCTACCGGACGGGGGTCGTCTGACAGCACCAGTGCTTCGATGTTCGCCAATTCACCGACGGCGAACACCGAGTAGCGCGAACCTGCCGCCAGGTCGAGATCAACCGGGCCAATAGCGATCGCGCCAGGGTTACCGGCAACGGTGACCGAGACGTTGTAGGTACCACCGGGTACCTCAAGGAAATCGGTGGCATCAGGAAATTCCAGGCCAGGCACCAGTACACCGCCATCGACGACGACATCCACTGCCGGAGCGTCCGGGGAGGCATGCACAAGCTGTAACGATGTTGGTGTGGTCGCGTCCAGGATCTCAAGTGATCCGGTGCCGGTCAGTGCGACAAGACTGATGGCAGCAGTACCGCCGGTCGTGTTTGGAACAGCGGCGACTGTCAGGTCATCCCCAGCGTTCAGGGTGAACGTTCCCGAGTCGTAAACGACCGCCGTTGCATCACCTGCCACCGTTACTCGAATCCGGTAATCACCGGCTGCGACTTCCGCGGGACCAATGGTTTCCTTGAACGAAAAAGTCCCGACCGGTGCGCTCGCGGCAAGATCAGCACCCGGGGTAGTGACGTAGACGTCGACTTGGGGTGCTGCTGCTGCGCCATGAAGTACGAACAAACGCGCCGCGCCTGCGGCAACAGCAACGTCTGGCTGGCTGATGACGACCGGCTCGATGGCCGCAACCGAGTTAACGGCTGCTATCGTGTAAACCGTGTCGCCCAAAAACGTCAGGTCGACCGGCCCGATGACCGTCGCCGGGCCGGCCGGCAGAATCCCATCAACCTGCACGCTGTAGGTACCTTCGTCCAGAATGAGTTGGCCCGAGCCTTGCTTGTAATCGACGTCACTCAGCACTTCGCCGCCGTCGACAAGCACATTTACGGCAGGAGCATCAGGTGATGCATGAAGAACCTGAACCTTTAGCGTAGCTGGCGCGGGAGGCGCAGCAACGACCGGTGCAGGATCATCGTCGGAGTTGCAGGCCGCCAGCAACAGCACGCTGCAGATAATCAGTGATTTGCTTAAAAGTTTCATTTTCGCCCTCGTCAAAGAAGTGGATAAGACGGGGAGAGTGTTGCAGAGGTATTCTGAAAAAGGTTTTCAGCGGCATTTCAAATTGTTTCGAGTTGTATCCTATCGGCAATACCTTATATACAACTTTGCAGCACGCGCTATCATAGCCGCATGTCCAAAGTGCTGCTAATTGACGATGATCGCAAACACTCCAGCTTGATGCAGGCGTATTTCAAGCGCTATGGCATTAACCTGATCTGCGCCTATGACTCAGTTGACGGAATGAAGAAACTTTCACGGGAACAGCCGGACTTGTTGCTTCTGGATATCATGTTGCCGGGCAAAGACGGTTTCGAAATCTGTCGCGAAGTACGCAAGTCCAGCAATATCCCGATCATCATGTTGACTGCTCGTGGCGATGTTATCGACCGTGTTTCAGGGCTTGAGCTCGGAGCCGATGACTACATCGGTAAACCATTCGAACCACGCGAGCTGGTAGCGCGTGTGCAAGCAACGTTGCGGCGCGCCCAGTTGGCTGGCTCGACAGTGGGCGAGTTGAGCTTTGATGGTTTGACGATAGAGCCTGAAACCCGCGTAGTTCGCGTCGATGGCAAAAGCGTCGAACTGACATCGATGGAGTTTGAATTGCTGTTAATCCTCGCCCGACGACACGGACGTAATCTTTCTCGTGACGATATCCTGAGTGAGCTGCGAGGCATTGATGCTGCGATCCTGACGCGGTCAGTCGATATCATGATCAGCCGCCTCCGACAAAAGCTGGGTGATTCAGCGAAGCCGGCTCGTTTTATTCAGACGGTGTGGGGGCGTGGCTATTCGTTTGTGGGTGTGCCTCGCGCCGATGATTAAACGTCTTTCCCGTTCGCTGTCCTTTCGACTGCTGCTTATCTTCGTTGTTCTCGCCGGTCTGTTTGTCTTCGGAACCTTCAAGGCTATACAACGTTTTTACAACAGCGACCAGATCCGTGGGTTGATCAGCGGCCATTTGTCATTGCATGTGAACTATGTACGCGAGGACATTGGCGTGCCGCCGCGAATTGATCGAGCGATCGCCATAACCGAAGAGGTACCCGTTGATATTCGCATCCTGGGGCCGGACATCGACTGGGCCTCCGATGCCGCGTTTCCCCGGCTCGAAGATCTTGAGTTCGCGAACAGCCCGATCTTCAGCGACGATCCCGGCGCATGGGCAGATGAGCTGCAGGGAGTGGATTTTGCGAATTTCGATGATCATGACTTCCTGCGTATTCGGCAGGGTGGCTACCAGATCGTTGTTTCGACGCCGAGAATATCGGACGTTTCCGATGGTCCTGCGCTCGTGCCGCTCGTGATAGGGCTTGGATTGTTACTGTTACTTGCGGCCTTTGCTGCCGTCACCTGGTTATTCCAGCCCATTCGAAAGATCCGTGCGGGAGCAGAGCATATCGGACGCGGAAATTTTGATTTTCGTATTGCGCGAATTCGTCATGACCAGCTCGGCGACCTTGCTGCAGACATTAACAAGATGGCGGGTGACGTACAGCGCATGCTGGACGCGAAGCGAGCGCTATTGCTCGGCATCAGCCATGAATTGCGAACGCCACTATCAAGAATGCGCCTCGGCCTGGAGTTCTTCGACGAGTCGGAGGATGTCGAGAGCCTCAAGGTGGAAATCGCTGAAATGGAGAAAATTGTTGTTGCGCTGCTGGAGGCGGAGCGACTCAACGCCCGCCACGTCGAACTGTCACGAACCCAGGTCGACGTTCGAGAGATGCTCCAGAACCTTGTGAAAAATTTCTTTGCCCGCGATGCCGATCGAATACAGCTTGATTTTCCGGAGGTCCCGCTGGTCCTGTCACTGGATGAGGCGCGAATTACCTTGCTGCTAAAGAACCTGGTTGGTAATGCGCTGCGCTACTCGAAACCGGAGGACGGGCCGGTCAAGGTAACGGTGTTAAAAACTGACAAGGAGTTCGTCATCACCGTGGCTGACCGTGGCCCGGGTCTGTCGAAGCACCAGGCAGCGCATATTGGTGAGCCGTTTTATCGCGGCGACCCATCACGTGCACGGGAGTCCGGCGGTACCGGTTTGGGGTTGTACCTTTCAACGCTTGTGGCAAGAGCACATGGCGGGACCCTGACTTTGCTTGAAACCGACGTTCAGGGAGCCTGTTTCGAAGTGCGTCTGCCTTTGATTTCCGCATAGGCGTCGAGGGCGGTCTGCCGGGCGACGCCGTGGTCAACGATGGGTTGCGGGTATTCGCCCTTTGCTTTGTCAGCGAGTTCCGGAATCCAGCGGCGAACGTATCGGCCATGCGGATCGAATTTCTTCTGTTGCAGTGTTGGATTGAATATTCGAAAGTAAGGCGCGGCATCGGTGCCGGACCCAGCAACCCACTGCCAGCTCGCCGAGTTATTTGCGAGGTCCGCATCGACGAGCGTATCCATGAACCAGGCCGCGCCTTGCTGCCAGGGAACAAGCAAATCTTTGACCAGGAATGACGCGACAATCATGCGAACACGATTATGCATCCAGCCTGTTTGCCAAAGCTGTCGCATGCCGGCGTCGACAATCGGGAAACCTGTCAGCCCCTGTTGCCAGGCGCTAAGCCGGGCTTCATCGTCAGACCAGGGAAAGTGCTCGAATTCTGCACGCAAGGGCTTAGACGCCAGAGTCGGTGAGTGATAGAGCAGGTAGGTGCTGAATTCGCGCCAGTACAATTGCCGGAGTATCGCCGCACTGCCTTCGGACGACAGCAGCTGGTGCTCCAGTTGTTTAACGGCCTGCCAGACCTGCCGCACGCTAATTTCTCCGAAATGCAGGTGCGGTGACAGCCGCGTCGTTGCATCCAGGTCGGGCCTGTCGCGATTCCGGGCGTAGCCTTCGGCAGTCGACTCGAGTTCCTCGAGTCGGTCGAGCCCGGCAGATTCCCCCGGTACCCAGGTATCGTGCAGCTTGCCCGCCCAGTTCAGTCGGGTTGGTAGCAATTCCAGGTCCTCTAATCGCAACGAAGACGTTGTCGCCGGAACAGGCTGAAACGACGTCGGCATACCCAGCGGCTGCTGCGGTTCACCCAGGTTGCTCGCGGCTTTCCAGAATGCTGTGAAAACGCGAAACGGTGTCCCGGCCTGTGTCATGACGGCCGTCGGACCATGCAGCAGGCCATCGTCAAAGGATTGAATATCGACAATCTCGGCCAGGCAGTTTTCGATGTCATCTTCCTGGCGGCGGCTGACAGGTTCGTATCGGCGGGTGTAAAAAATCGCGTCGGCGCTGGTCTCGTCGCAGAGCTGTTTCAGGATGGCATCGGGCCGACCTCTCAGGAGCATCAATCCGGAACCCATCTTGCGGAGCTGTTGATCAAGTTTTTCAAGGCTGTGGTGAAGCCACCATTGACTTGCACCGCCTACATCCTGCTCATCGAGGATATACAGCGGAATAACAGGTTTGCCGGACTCTGCGGCTGCGATCAGCGCGGCATTGTCCAAAAGACGCAGATTTCGTCGAAACCACAACAGGGCGGGTTTCATAGTAGAAGCTCTCAAAGCCAATGAAGCTGTAATGATAGTTAACTGAAGTACGTCAAATTGTAAGCGAATGTAACAAGGCCTCCTGAACCGTTGTTGACGACAAGGCCGCTCCGTATATTCGGCGGCAGATGATTCTGGAGGTCGCCATGAGCGCCATAACTGAAAGAGCTGTTAGCTGGACCGAATCCGGCCTGGTGCCGGACACGGTGATTCGAGCCGGCATTCGCCGACTGCTTGAGAACAAACGCAAGGAGATTCATTCCGGTGATATCGAATTTGCGGCGACCGCTGAGAACGAGTTCGTCAGGATGATGAACGATTCCCCGGTGGCCCTCCTGCCGGAGATTGCCAATGAGCAGCACTATGAAGTACCGGCCGAATTCTTTGCCCATGTCATGGGCAGCAACCTCAAGTACAGCTGCTGCTACTGGCCTGCGGGTGTTGAAGACCTGGAGCAAGCTGAGCGGGCCGCGCTTGCGGTGACTGTCATAAGGGCTGGAATTGAGGACGGTATGCGTGTTCTTGATCTCGGTTGCGGTTGGGGTTCGCTGTCGTTGTGGATAGCGGAACACTTTCCCAAGGCATCAGTTACGGCGGTTTCCAACTCGACCTCGCAGCGTGACTTCATTCGTGGTCAGGCAAAACAGCGATCGTTGCACAATGTGGATGTCATTGTCTGCGATATGAATGATTTCGAAACTGACCTGCAATTTGATCGCGTGGTCTCGATCGAGATGTTCGAACATATGCGAAACTATGGCGAGCTGTTTCGGCGCATTGATCGCTGGCTGTTACCTGACGGCCGATTCTTCATGCACGTGTTCTGTCATCGCAGCACACCCTATGAATACATCGACAAAGGTCCTGGCGACTGGATGAGCCGTCACTTTTTCAGTGGCGGAATCATGCCGAGTGCTGGACTCCCGCTACGCTTCGCCGAGAACCTGAGTATTGTCGATCGCTGGCACTGGAATGGCCAGCACTATGCCGAGACCTGCAATAATTGGTTGCGAAACATGGATGCCAACGAGGTAGCAATCATGAAGGTATTCACGGATTGCTATGGCGAAGAAAATGCGGCCCTTTGGTGGCAACGCTGGCGCATTTTCTTTATGGCTTGCGCCGAGTTATTCGACTATGACGCCGGTCGGGAATGGTACGTTGGCCATTACCTTTTCCAGAAGTCCGGGAGCTGAAATGTTATTGCTAATTAACACTGTCGTGTTTCAGGTTGCCTGGTTGTCGTCGGTTGTTGGTGCTGCCAGTGAGATGCCGTGGCTCGGGCCGGTGACCGTCTCAATAGCGATTGCTATTCACCTGAGATTTGCCCGCAAGCCGTTTGAAGAAGTTCTTCTGCTGCTCATCTGCGCGTTGATCGGTGTTGTGTTTGACAGCGTTCTGGTGGCGGCGGGCTGGGTAACTTATACCTCGGGTCTCTTCAGTGCCTATTTCGCGCCTTACTGGATCATCACGATGTGGATGCTGTTCGCGACTACGCTGAATGTGTCAATGCGATTTCTGCGCGGCAAGCCCAGGCTTGCGGCGGCGTTCGGATTTTATGGCGGCCCGACGTCATACCTTGCTGGCCAGGCACTTGGCGGAATTGTTCTCACCAACCAAATCGCAGCGCTACTGATGCTGGCGATCGGCTGGGCGATCATCATGCCGGTATTGATGCGTGTGTCCGAGAGCCTGGACGGTATGCCTGGTGCGCGTCGCATCTGGATTGCGGAGTCTGGCCGATGAGCTGGTATTCCTACTGGCTGGCCCTTGCTGCCATCATGAGTGTCGGCGTTGTCAGCTGGTTGTTTAGCCTGGTGAAGAAGAACGTCAGCTTCGTAGACAGCCTCTGGTCGCTGTTCTTCCTGATCGCGGCAATCGTTTTCGCTGTCGAATCACAGCCCCTGTCAGAGCGAGCAGTGCTGGTGCTATTGCTGGTGGCGGTCTGGTCGTTGCGACTGTCGATCTACATAACCGCGCGCAACTGGGGCCAGCCCGAGGACCACCGTTACCAGTCGATTCGTGAAAACAATGAGCCGGGATTCGGGTTCAAGAGTCTTTACATCGTTTTCGGCCTGCAGGGCCTTTTAGCCTGGGCAATCGCGCTGCCGTTGTTCGTTGCGATCGGGTCGGGCTCGCCTCTGGGTATTCTGGACATTGCCGCGGCCATTTTGTGGCTGGTCGGACTGGTATTCGAAGCGGGCGGTGACTACCAGTTGTCGCGCTTCAAGGCTGACGCCGCCAATAAGGGTAAGGTTCTCGACTCCGGTCTCTGGCGTTACACACGACACCCGAACTACTTCGGCGACTTCTGTATCTGGTGGGCTTTTTACCTGTTCGCGCTGAGCGCCGGCGGCTGGTGGAGCATTGTGTCACCGTTGCTGATGAGCCTGTTATTGCTCAAGGTTTCCGGCGTGGCAATGCTTGAAAGCACGATTAGCGAGCGCCGACCTGAGTATGCGGACTACATTCGCCGCACCAACGCATTTTTTCCGGGACCGCGTCGTAGAGACGCAGACCTGAAGGAGGTCAGATCATGAAAAGCAAAACCTGGCAGTTTGCGACAATCTTGCTTTGCTGCATTGGCGCTTCATCGACTGCGATGTCCGATGACAGTTCGCAGCCACTATCCAGCTGGGATTTCGACGTGTACCTCGACAACAAGAAAGTCGGCGAGCATCGCTTCGAATTGTCCGAGCGAAACGGCGCACAACAACTGCAGAGTGAGGCCAGCTTCAAGTACAAGATTCTTTTTGTGACCGCCTACACCTACCAGCATAGCGCGGCGGAAAAATGGTCGGGAAATTGCCTCACGGCAATCGATGCGACGACGAACGCCAATGGTAAACGCAGTGTTGTCAACGGTGAGCTGGATGGCGATGAGTTCGTCATCGATGACAACGAGCGAGAGCGAACACTGCCGCAGTGCATCATGACCTTCGCCTACTGGAATCCGGATTTTCTTGAGCAGCAGCAGCTACTCAATCCCCAAACGGGTGAATACCTTGATGTTAGTGTTGAAGAGGTGGGCGGCGATACGCTCGAAATCCGTGGTGCAGCCGTGCCCGCAACACGTTTCAAGCTGACTGCGGCAAATATCGACGTAACGCTATGGTATTCGACCAATAACGAATGGCTCGCACTCGAGTCAGTTGCGAAAGGCGGGCGCATTCTCCGCTACGAGCTTTCTTAATATGCTGAATCTGACGAAAACATTAGTGATCGCGATTGCCGTTTTATTGCTCGGTGGATGCGCGGCAAAAGGGCCCGAAATGAAAACAGTCGATCATGTGGACCTGGAACGATTCATGGGGCCATGGTACGTCATTGCCAACATTCCGACATTTCTCGAAAAGAAGGCATACAACGCGGTCGAAACCTACCGCCTGAATGACGACGGCACAATTGCCACAACATTTACATTTCGCAAGGGCGGTTTCGACGGTAAGGAAAAAGAGTACAACCCCAAGGCCTTCGTCCTTGACGAGGAAACTAATGCACTATGGGGGATGCGATTTGTCTGGCCTGTCAAGGCGGACTATCGCATCGTCTATCTGGATAGTGAGTATTCGCAAACCATAATTGGTCGCCAGGATCGCGACTATGTGTGGATCATGGCGCGTACGCCGACGATATCGGAATCCGACTACAACATGCTGGTATCCAGGGTTGACGAGTTGGGCTACGACATATCGCAGATCAAACGCGTCCCGCAGAGCTGGTAGTCGTATGAAGATCGCGATAGTTGGCACCGGGATCGCAGGAAACGTTGCTGCTTACCAATTGCGGGCAGAGCACGACATCACCGTGTTCGAGGCGGGTCCTTATGTCGGCGGGCATACAAATACAATTGATGTGTTCGAAAGCGGTCGGCGAATTGCTGTCGATACCGGCTTCATTGTTTTCAACGACCGAACCTACCCAAACTTTATTCGCATTCTTGACGAAATAGGCCAGGAGTCACAAGCGAGCGAAATGAGTTTCAGCGTGCAGGCGGAAGGCGGTGGACTTGAGTACGGCGGATCTTCCCTGAACGCATTGTTCGCACAGCGGAGGAATCTGCTGCGACCACGTTTCTACCGCATGATTCGCGACATACTGCGTTTCAACGAAACAACTCTGCCGAGCGTTGATCACCTCGACCACTCCGAGTCTCTGGGTACCTACTTGCGCGAGAATGACTACAGCCCGGAATTCAAAGAGCATTACCTGATACCGATGGCTGCAGCGATCTGGTCCGCGGAACCGGTTTCCGTGCTGAGAATGCCAGTAAAGTTTCTTGTGCGTTTCTTCGCCAATCATGGATTGCTGCAGTTGAAAGACCGACCAACGTGGCGGGTTATCAAGGGCGGTTCGCGCGAGTACGTGTCCAGGCTGGTTGCCGGCCACGACGATTGTATCCGGCTGAACAGTCCAGTCGAATCCGTTGAGCGTTTCGACGATCGCGTCGAGGTATACACCACGAGCGGTGGCATTGAGACTTTCGATTATGTTTTTCTCGCATGTCACAGCGATCAGGCTCTGCGGATATTGAAAGACGCTTCGAGTGCCGAACGCAGTGTCCTCGGTTCAATCCCCTATCAGCGAAACGAGGCCGTGCTGCATACCGATCAAAGCCTGATGCCGAAGCGCCGCAAAGCGTGGGCAGCCTGGAACTATCACCTGCCGCAAAGTCCGACGGCCCACGTAGCCGTGACCTACAACATGAATATTCTCCAGGGTCTCGAGGCCGGAGATCAGTACCTGGTGACGCTGAATAACGATCGCCAGATTGAACCCGGAAAAATCATTCGCACCGTGGAATACGAGCATCCGGTATTTACCCGGACTTCTGTTGCTGCCCAACAACGGCAACGCGATCTGAACGACGACCGAACCTTCTATTGCGGCGCCTATTGGAGAAACGGGTTCCATGAAGATGGCGTCGTCAGCGCACTGGATGCAGTTGGCCATTTCGAGGAGAGGCTATCCAATGGAAAGCTGTATTTACGAAGGGCGAGTTAAGCACACGCGGGCAAAACCCGCAGAGCACAGGTTCAGTTATCGGGTTTTCCTGATGTACCTGGATCTCGACGAGCTTCCACGGCTTTTTGAGCGTCGCTGGTTCTGGTCAGTACGGCGTCCTTCGCTGGCGCGATTCAATCGTGCCGACCACCTTGGACCGAAGCATCAGGCGCTGTCAGAGGCTGTGCGCGATCGGGTTGAAGCTGAATCCGGCTATCGTCCCACGGGACCCGTTCGCTTGCTTACAAATCTGTCCTACTTTGGCTACTGCTTCAATCCTGTGAGTTTTTATTATTGCTTTGCGAGGGATAAAGAGACGCTCGAGTTCATCGTGTCCGAGGTCAACAACACGCCATGGGGTGAACGCGATTGTTACGTTCTGGATTGCCGCGGCACTAAACCGACGAAGAAACACTGGCGATTTCAACCAAAGAAAAAAATGCATGTTTCGCCGTTCATGCCGATGCAGGTCGACTACGACTGGGTTTTGTCGGCACCGCACGATCGGCTGTCAGTATTTATGGCCAACTCCAAGGATGGTGCGCGTATCTTCAGCGCCGCGATGTTGCTGCGCAGGAAACCGATTAGCGGTCGTTCGCTCGCGGGTGTGCTGGTTCGGTATCCGCTGCAAACCGTCAAGATCATCTTCAGCATTTATTGGGAGGCGTTGAGGCTTTGGGTCAAGCGCGTCCCTTTCCATCCACACCCAGGTAAGAAAGAAGAGGTTACAGTCCGATGAATACACGGCTGATGCCAATTAATTCGCAGAATCTCAACGGTGATGCAGTAGCGCCAACCGCTCTCGATGCGTTCGCTCGCCGCATCGTGTTGTCGCGGCTTGAGCAACTGACAGATGGGCAGGTGATTGTTCGTGATCGCTCCGAGCGCCACGCATTTGGTCACCTGACGAAGGAGTTTCCTGATGCTGTCGAGTTGCGGGTCAATGACCCGAGGTTTTACAGCGACATCGCCTTCGGCGGTTCCATCGCTGCAGGAGAAACATACATACGGGGCTATTGGAGCTGTAAGTCGCTCGCGAAATTTCTGCAAATCATGGTCCGTAATCGGCCGGTCCTGGAAAAAGTCGACACCGGCCTGGCGCGGCTCAAGGCTCCCATTCAGAAGTTGCTGCACAGGCTCAACAAGAACACGCGCAAGGGCAGTCGCCGGAATATTTCCGCTCATTACGATCTTGGCAACGATTTCTACAAGCTCTGGTTGGACCCGGCGATGATGTATTCCTGTGCCTGGTTTGATGCGCTCGATGTTACATTGGAAAAGGCGGCTGTCGACAAACTGGACAGGATTTGCAGGAAGCTCTCTTTGGGACCGGCAGACTCGGTTGTCGAGATCGGAACAGGGTGGGGCGGCTTTGCCATTCATGCAGCAAGGCACTATGGCTGTCACGTCACCACAACGACAATCTCGGAGCAGCAATACGAGTACGCCAGGCAAGCTGTAACGAGCGCCGGGCTTAACGACAAGATCACGTTGCTATTTCGAGATTACCGGGACCTTGATGGCCGTTTCGACAAGCTGGTGTCGATTGAAATGATTGAGGCGGTTGGGCACGAATTTCATGATGCGTATTTCAAGAAATGCCGCGAACTTCTCAAGCCCGACGGGCAGATGCTATTACAGGCGATTACGATTGCGGATCAACGCTATGACAAGTACAGGAAGGGCGTCGACTTTATCAAAAGATATATTTTCCCTGGCGGTTGCCTTACCT
Source organism: uncultured bacterium (assembly GCA_963976365.1). GTDB lineage: Bacteria > Pseudomonadota > Gammaproteobacteria > Steroidobacterales > Woeseiaceae > UBA1847. Next base: position 30,837 of record CAXBKH010000028.1, read on the forward strand.
CGGTTACCGATATGACACGCACAATGACCGCGCACACCGATTTGCGCGTCATTCATCTAGAGGATATTGGCCCGCACTATGCAACGACACTAAAGCACTGGCGCAATCGATTCTTAGCGCGCATCGACGAAGTCCGCGCGCAGGGTTATTCGGAAGACTTCATTCGCATGTGGCAGTTCTATCTTTGCTATTGCGAGAGTGCGTTTACCGAACGCGCGATCGGCACCGTGCAGATGCTGATGACGCGTCCCAATGCCAGGCGCGAGCGAATTCGTTACTAGAGAGTGGCCTAATCCTCAATGCCACCCATTGAGTGGAACTTTGTCTCGAAGAATTCCGACATGCCTTCCTGGCCGCCTTCAGAGCCGATGCCGGATTCCTTCCAGCCGCCGAACGGGGCTACTTCCGTCGAGAAAACCCCGGAGTTCGAACAGACGATGCCGTACTCAAGTCGCTCGGCGACGCGCATAACGCGACCGATGTCGCGAGTTGCGAAATAGGCGGCCAGGCCATACTGCGTATCATTCGCTCTCTCGATCGCCTCGTCCTCGGTTTCAAAAACCTGCACCGCGGCAATCGGTCCGAATATTTCTTCGTGCGCGATGCGCATCTCGTCCGATACCCGTGTGATCAGCGTGGGCTCAAAAAAGCAATTACCGAGTTTGTGCTTGTTGCCCCCGACCTCGATGTTGGCACCCTTGGTCGTGGCATCCGCAATGAATTCCTGCATTTCGCCAACTGCCGTCTCGTTAACCAGTGGGCCGATCGTGACGCCCGTTTCGAACCCGTCACCAACTTTGAGCGCTTCGATTGCGGTCTTTAGTTTTGCCGTGAATTCGTCAGCGACACCGCTCTGTACAAAAATTCGGTTAGTGCAAACGCAGGTCTGGCCGCAGTTGCGGAATTTCGTTGCCATGCAGTCCTGAACGGCGGCATCGATGTGTGCATCATCGAAGACAATGAATGGCGCATTGCCGCCCAGTTCGAGCGAAACCTTCTTAACGCCGTCGGCACATTGTTTCATCAGGATCTTGCCGACCGGTGTAGACCCGGTAAAGGTGAATTTGCCGATTTTCGGATGTTGCGTCAGTACCGCACCAATGCCACGAGAGTCGTCGCCTACGACAACACTGATCACGCCTTTGGGTATACCGGCGCGATCGGCCAATTCGCACATCGCAAGGGCCGACAACGGTGTTTCTGTTGCCGGTTTGATAACGATGGTGCAGCCGGCACCCAGTGCCGGACCGGCTTTCCGCGCGATCATCGCATTGGGAAAGTTCCAGGGCGTTATGCAGCCAACGACGCCGACTGGCTGTTTGTAAGTCTGCAGCCGGCGATCGTTGGAGATTGTCGGAATCGTGTGGCCCATGACCCGCTTGGACTCTTCGGCATAGTATTCGATGAACCCGGCGCCATAACTTACCTCACCGATCGATTCGGACAGTGGTTTGCCTTGCTCGGCCGTCATGATGGCGCCCAGGTCGTCGGCATTTGCCATCAACAGGTTGAACCAGTTGCGCAAAAGTACCGCCCGTTGCTTGGCCGGCATGCGGCTCCAGGATAGGAACGCTTTAGAGGCCGCTTCGACGGCGCGGGAGGCGTCGTCAGCACTGCCGTTGGCGATTGTGGCGACGACCTTGCCGTTCGCCGGATTGGTCACGTCAACAGTGCCCGACGAGCCGTCGACCCATTCGCCGTTGATGAAGTTCTTCGTCCTGAGCAGTGTCGGGTCATTCAGTTTCAGCATGTTTTTAGGTCTCGGTGATGGGTCAAAGGCCCGCAGCTTATCATTTGCGGTGGGCAGCGAAATAGCCGGTCTTCGGCGTTGCGCGGCCAGATCACAATGCCGTATAATCCCGCGCCAGCGCCCCGTCAAAGCATCGATGGGTTAAGGCCCCGCTTAGGGGTTTTTTCTTGTCCGGAGAATTGGCTCGGACTTTACACAGCGCTGGGTACGAATGGGCCATTGGCCCATTTTTTGTTTTAGAACAAAGGCTTAGGTGGTAGGCGATGACGTCAGACGAGCTCAGAAAAATGCTCGAACCGACCGTCGAGCGATTGGGCTACGAGCTCACGGACCTGGAGGTTCGCTTGGGCAGCAAGGGTGGCCTGGTCCGCGTCACGATCGACAAGCCCGAGGGCATTGATCTCGACGACTGCGAGACAGTGAGTCGTGCGGTGAGTGCATTGCTCGATGTTGAGGACCCGATGGCGGGTGAATACAACCTCGAGGTTTCGTCACCGGGGCTGGACAGGAAGTTGACAAAAGTTGAACATTTTCAACGGTTTGAAGGTGAAATCGTGAAAATTACTATGCGTTTCCCGATTGAGGGACGCAGACGATTTCGCGGCAAATTGCTGTCGTCGAATGATGAGAACATTGTGGTTGAGGTGGATGGTGAGTCGCACAGTTTGCCGCTGGCGACCCTCGATACGGCTCGGCTGGTTCCCGACGGGGCTTGAGTCCACGGGTTTTTTGGAGTTTTAGGGTAATGAGCAAAGAAATTTTGATGGTCGTTGACGCTGTTTCTAATGAGAAAGGCGTTGAGAAAGACATCATATTCGAGGCGATCGAAGCGGCGCTGGCGTCTGCAACGCGCAGAAAACACGGCGATGATATCGACGTCCGCGTCAGTATTGACCGGAATTCCGGCGAGTACGACACGTTTCGCCGTTGGCTCGTCTTCGAAGATGAGTCGACCGAACTCGAGACACCGGATCGCGAGCTGCGCATGATTGACGCAGTGGATATTGACGAAAATGCCGTCCCGGGTGGCTATGTGGAAGTGCCGATGGAGTCGGTCGAATTTGGCCGCATCGCGGCGCAAACAGCGAAACAGGTCATCGTGCAGAAAGTACGTGAAGCCGAGCGCGAGCAGGTCGTCGAGGAATACCAGGGCCGCGAAGGCGAAATGCTGTCGGGTCTCGTCAAGCGCGTCGACCGCAACGGTGTGTACATTGATCTCGGCGGAAATGCCGAAGGCTTTGTGCCGCGCGAAAACATGGTGCCACGTGAGCCAGTACGCCCGCAGGACCGAATCAAGGCGCTGCTGACCGAAGTACGTTCCGAAGTTCGCGGCCCACAATTGTTCATGACGCGTACGTCGCCCGAATTCCTCGTTGAATTGTTCAAGATCGAAGTACCCGAGGTCGGCCAGGGCCTGATTGACATCCTGGGTGCAGCACGCGACCCGGGACTGCGTGCGAAAATCGCAGTTCGCAGCAACGACAGCCGTATCGACGCCGTCGGTGCCTGTGTCGGAATGCGTGGCTCGCGGGTGCAGGCAGTCTCCAACGAGCTCGCTGGCGAACGTGTCGACATTATTCTCTATGACGAGAATTCCGCCCAGTTCGTAATCAATGCGATGTCTCCGGCCGAGGTTGTGTCGATCGTCGTCGACGAAGATAACCACAGCATGGATATCGCCGTTGAAGAAGACAAACTGTCTCAGGCAATCGGACGCGGCGGTCAGAATATTCGACTTGCCAGTGAGCTGACCGGCTGGGAACTGAATGTCATGACTGCGCAGGACGCCGAAGAAAAGAGTGAGTCCGAGACAAAAGAACTCATCGGTCTTTTTTCGCAGCAGCTTGATGTCGACGAAGAGGTGTCTCTTATTCTCGTACAGGAAGGTTTCTCGACCATCGAGGAAATTGCCTATGTGCCGGCTTCGGAGCTCATGTCAATCGAAGAGTTCGATGAGGGCATCGTTGATGAGTTGCGAAGCCGCGCGCGCGACGTGTTGTTGACGCAGGCGATTGTCCAGGAAGAGAAAATCGACGAAGTTGAGCCGGCCGATGATCTGTTGAATCTTGAGGGCATGGAAAAGAGCCTGGCGTTCCTCCTTGCCAGCAAAGGTGTCGTTACTCGCGAGGATCTTGCTGAGTTGGCGACTGACGATTTGCGAGAGATCAACGAGGATATCGGCGAGGAAGATGCGGCTGCACTCATTATGAGGGCACGTGCGCACTGGTTCGAAGAGGAGCAACAGGCGTAACTGCCTTTGTTTGCGGAGTTAATATATGGCTGATGTGACAGTTGCACAATTTGCTGAAGTACTGAAGGTTCCGGTCGACAAGTTGCTTGCGCAGCTTGACGAGGCTGGCATTAAGGTCAAGGGATCTGATGACAAAATCAGTGAAGATGCGAAACTGGAATTGCTGACTCACTTGCGTCGCAGTCACGGCCAGGACGATACGCCCGCCACTGCGGCGGCGCCACGGCGAATTACGCTTAAGCGAAAATCGTCGTCCGAGCTTCGCTTGTCCGGTGCCCAGGGACGATCCCGAACGGTCAGCGTTGAGGTTCGCAAGAAGCGCACCTACATCAAGCGCGATGTTCTCGAGAAGCAGGCGCAGGATGAGCAGGACGCGCTGGATCGTGAGCGCAAGGAAGCGGAAGAGCGTCTCGCTGCCGAGGCAGCTGAAAAAGAGCGCATCGAGGCTGAGAAAATTGCCGCCGCGAAACGCGAGGAAGAAGCGCGCGCGAAAGAAGCGCTGGCTGCCAAGAGTGCAGAAGACGAAGCTCGCGCCCAGGCGGAACAGGCGGCCACTGCGGCCGCAGAAGAGAAGGCCCGGCTGGAGAAGGCCGAAGCTGACGCACGCGCCCGTCGGACAAAGGAAAAGGAAAAGGCCAAGCCGAAGGCCAACCGTCCGGAGACGCGTTACGGTCGAAAAGAACTGCATGTTGCCGGCGACAAGAGTGGCCGACGCAAACGCAAGGCGCCGCTTCGTCGTCGTTCGGCGGCCGTTGGTGGCGATTCGAAGCATGGTTTCGAAATGCCGACAGCCCCGGTTGTACGCGAAGTCGAAATTCCGGAGAGTATCGGCGTAGCTGAACTCGCACAGAAAATGGCGATCAAGGGTAACGAGGTGATCAAGGTCCTGTTCAACATGGGCGCGATGGTCACGATCAACCAGGTTATTGATCAGGATACAGCGACCCTGGTCGTTGAAGAGCTCGGTCACATCGCTGTCCCTGTGGACTCTGCAGATGTCGATGAGAAGCTGCTCGCGGAAGAATCGAAAGTTGTCGGCGAAGAGGTTGCTCGTGCGCCGGTTGTCACTATCATGGGTCATGTCGATCACGGTAAGACGTCGTTGCTTGACTACATTCGTCGAACGAAAGTTGCAGACGGCGAAGCCGGCGGCATTACGCAGCATATTGGCGCGTACTCGGTGAAGACTGGCAAGGGACAGATCACGTTTCTCGATACGCCGGGGCACGCCGCATTTACAGCGATGCGGGCTCGTGGCGCGCAGGCGACGGATATCGTAATCCTCGTCGTAGCCGCCGATGACGGTGTCATGCCGCAGACGATTGAAGCCATTCAGCATGCGAAGGCTGCAGGCGTTCCACTGGTTGTCGCTGTGAACAAGATTGATCGTGAGAATGCAGATCCGGAACGGGTCAAGAACGAGTTGTCACAACATGAGGTTATTCCTGAAGATTGGGGTGGCGAGCAGCAGTTTGTGAACGTCTCCGCACTGAAAGGAACCGGTGTTGACGATCTACTGGACGCCATCTCCTTGCAAGCAGAAGTTATGGACCTGAAAGCCGTGGCCAAGGGCCCGGCGCAAGGCATCGTGATCGAATCAAGTCTTGAAAAAGGACGCGGTTCCGTCGCGACGCTGCTGGTTCAAAGCGGTACGTTGAAGCAGGGCGACATGATTATCGCCGGCGAAGAGTACGGTCGCATACGCAATATGTTTGATGAGACAGGCAAGTCGATCAAAGAAGCAGGGCCATCAAGGCCGGCCGTTGTTCTCGGCCTGTCCAAGACACCGAGTGCCGGCGATGACTTCCTGGTTGTGAAGAATGAGCGCAAGGCTCGCGAAGTGGCCGAGTTCCGCCAGAACAAGACTCGCGAAGCGAAACTGGCGCAACAGCAGGCGTCGAAAATGGAAGACATCTTCACGCAAATGCAGGACGGCGAAATTTCTTCGGTGCCTGTCATCATTAAATCGGACGTGCATGGCAGTGCCGAGGCGCTGCGTGATGCGCTGACCAAGCTGTCGACTGATGAAGTTCGCGTGAAGGTTTTGGGTTCCAGTGTTGGTGGGATCACCGAAACGGACGCCAATCTCGCCGCGGCATCGAACGCAACCATCATCGGTTTTAATGTTCGGGCAGATGCGGCGGCGCGTACGGCCATCAAGGAATCGGGCGTCGATATTCGTTACTACAGCATCATCTACGAAGCGATAGACGATGTTAAAGCGGCCTTGAGTGGCCTGCTTGCGCCGGAAGTACGCGAACAAATTCTTGGACTTGCGACGGTCAAGGAAGTATTCACCTCGCCGAAGTTTGGTGATATTGCCGGCTGTATTGTCAGTGAAGGTACCGTGAAACGGTCCAACCCGATTCGCGTATTGCGAGACAATGTCGTTATCTACGAAGGTGAACTCGAGTCATTACGTCGCTTCAAGGATGACGTCAACGAAGTTCGCTCCGGTACTGAATGCGGTATCGGCGTAAAGAATTACAGTGACGTTCAGGTCGGCGACCAGATTGAGTGTTTCGAACGAATCGAGGTGGCCCGTACGCTCGACTAGCGTACCGGAATCAAGCAATGCCTCGTGAGTTTTCCAGGAACCAGCGACTCGGAAACCAGGTGCTTCGCACGCTGAATGAATTGCTGCGTTTCGAAACCAAGGATCCACGACTGCAGATGGTTTCGCTGAACACCATTGAATTGTCGCGCGACCTTAGCGTTGCGCGCATTCACTTCAGCATGCTCGATCCGGATGGGGATCCGGCCCCGGTTCTCGAGGGACTGCAACGCGCCAGCGGCTTTCTTCGCAGTCGCCTTGGGCGAGAGGTCAAGATCCGGCACGTTCCGGAGCTGCGCTTTTCCCATGACGACAGCGCGGCTGAAGCGCAGCGAATCAGTAGCCTGATCGATGCGGCGTTGGATTCCGGTTCGAAAAACGAGAAGCAGTAAATGGCAGCCAGGGGAATGAAACGCCACGCGGATGCGGTGGACGGGTTGTTGTTGCTGAACAAACCGCCAGGGATGTCTTCGAATCGTGCGTTGCAGGTCGTCAGGCGATTGCTCAACGCTCGCAAGGCGGGGCATACCGGGAGCCTGGATCCAGCCGCAACGGGCATGTTGCCGCTGTGCTTCGGTGAGGCAACGAAAGTTTGCGCCTATCTGCTGGATGCCGACAAGAGCTATCGGGTAACTGCCCGGCTCGGATCCAGAACCGATACCGGCGATGCCGACGGTCAGGTCATTGAGACGGGGGATATCCCACAGATCGATGCCGGGGGCTGGAACAAGATATTACAAAGCTTCGGCGGTGAATCGAAACAGGTTCCTCCGATGTATTCGGCACTCAAGAAAGACGGCAAGCGCCTCTATGAGCTGGCGAGAAAGGGTGAAACGGTGGATCGGGAGCCGCGCTCGATTCGCATCGATCGCATCGATCTGCTGGAGTTCGCGGGAACGCGCCTGGTTTTCAGGGTGCGGTGCTCCAAAGGGACATATATCCGAGTCCTGGTCGAGGACATCGCCCGCAAGGCCGGCGCCGTTGCTCACACAGAGCGTCTGCACCGCGAATCCGTCAGTGACTTTGATGCGGAAGCCATGCTGGATATGGCCGCCGTGGAGGCCCTGGCAGAGCATGGACCGGAACCGTTGCGGGCGAAGCTGCTGCCAGCCGATGTCGCGCTGGGCCAGATGCCCGAAGTTTCGGTCAGTCCGGAGGACGCGGCTCGATTCTGTGGTGGCCAGGCGGTCCCCGGAATAAGTGAGGGACAGCAAGGACTTGCCCGGGTATACGCGGCGAAGTCGAGATTTTTGGGCGTGGGCGAGCTGACCGGGGATGGCCAGGTCGCACCACGCAGAGTGTTTCAGACACAGGAAGAATCCCCGTAATTATTTGATTTTGGGGTGTTAATGGGCTCGAACAGGCGCTAGAATACCGCGCTCAAAAAAGGGCTATAGATAGAGAACTTGGAGTTTTAAGAAAATGTCACTTTCCAGTGAAGAAAAGCAGGGCGTAATCGCCGAACATGCACGCGGCGAAGCCGACACCGGCTCACCTGAGGTTCAGGTCGCACTGTTGTCAAAACGCATTGCAGAACTTACCGAACACTTCGGTGAGCACAAGAAAGATCACCACAGTCGTCAGGGATTGCTGAAAATGGTTAACAAGCGGCGCAAGTTGCTTGACTACCTGAAGTCCAAAGACGGCGACCGATACCGCGAGCTTATCGAGAAGCTCGGTCTGCGCCGCTAGTTCAGCGGGCACCCAGTACAGGCGACTACTATGCGACGTGACGTTCCCACTGTCGGGATCGCCGTCGACTCCTGTGCTTTCAATGCATTCAAATCAGAGAAATTAACGTGAAATCGACTAAGAAAAGTTTCCAATTCGGGGAACATGAAGTAACTATAGAAACGGGTGCTATTGCTCGCCAGGCCGATGGCGCCGTCATGGTGGACATGGCTGATACGACTGTCATGGTCACAGCGGTTGGGCGCAAGGTTGCAGAGCCGGGCAGGGACTTTTTCCCGCTGACCGTCAACTACCAGGAAAAGACCTATGCCGCTGGCCGAATCCCGGGCGGATTCTTCAAGCGTGAAGGACGTCCAAGCGAGAAAGAGATTCTGACGTGTCGCCTGATCGACCGGCCGGTACGACCCCTGTTCCCGAAAGGCTTTACCAACGAAGTTCAGATTATTGCGACAGTCATGTCGCTGAACCCGGACGTCGATCCTGATATTCCGGCGCTCATCGGTGCATCTGCGGCGCTGGCCATCTCCGGCATGCCATTTGCGGGTCCGATCGGCGCAGCGAAAGTCGGATACAAGAACGGTGAGTATGTTTTGAATCCTGGTGTTGCAGCGGTTGCCGAGGGTGACCTCGAACTGGTTGTAGCCGGAACCAAGGATGCCGTGCTGATGGTTGAATCGGAAGCCACGGGTCTTTCCGAGGAAGTCATGCTGGGGGCCGTAATGTTCGGCCACGAGAAAATGCAGGTCGCGATCGATGCGATCAATGAGCTTGCAGCTGAAGTCGGCAAACCAGCCTGGGACTGGGCTGCGCCGGCTGCCGATGAAGGACTCGAAGCGGCAGTTGCGGCAGCCGCCACGGACGGACTGTCGGATGCTTACCGCATCACCGACAAACAACAACGCCAGGAAGCCGTTGGCGCAGTCAAGACAGCGGCTCTCGAAGCGCTGGCATCCGGTGACAACGCAAAATATGCGGCTGATGACGTCAAAGGGGCGCTTTACAAGCTTGAGAAAGCGATCGTTCGCAAGCGCGTTATCAAAGGTGAGCCACGAATTGATGGTCGTGACCGTACAACGGTCCGCGGCATCGACGTCGGCGTTGGCGTTTTGCCACGGGCACACGGTTCTGCAATCTTCACTCGCGGTGAAACGCAGGCGATCGTGGTCGCCACGCTGGGTACAGGCCGGGACGCTCAGATCATTGACGCAATCGAAGGTGAACGCAAAGAGCCGTTCATGCTGCATTACAACTTCCCGCCGTTCTGTGTCGGTGAGACTGGTTTTGTCGGTTCACCGAAGCGACGTGAAATCGGCCATGGCAAGCTTGCACGCCGCGGTATCCAGGCCGTAATGCCGAATATGGACGAGTTCGGTTATGTCATTCGTGTCGTGTCGGAAATTACCGAGTCCAATGGCTCGAGTTCGATGGCTTCCGTTTGCGGCACAAGTCTTGCCCTGATGGACGCTGGCGTGCCGATCAAGGCACCGGTAGCGGGCGTTGCAATGGGCCTCGTCAAGGAAGGCGACGATTTCGCCGTCCTGACGGATATCCTGGGTGATGAAGATCACCTCGGTGACATGGACTTCAAGGTCGCCGCCACCACCGATGGCGTCACCGCACTGCAAATGGATATCAAGATCCAGGGCATTACGCGAGAAATCATGAGCAATGCGCTCGACCAGGCACGCGACGCTCGACTGCATATCCTCGGTGAAATGAACAAGGTAATCAGCGAACCTCGAACCGAGATGTCGGAATGGGCTCCGACGATCATGACGATGAAGATCGATCCTGAGAAAATTCGCGACGTCATCGGCAAGGGCGGCGCGGTTATCCGTGCGATCACCGAAGAGACCGGAGCATCGGTCGATATCGACAATGATGGCACCATCCGCATCGCGTCCGTTGATGGCGCATCGGGTAAGGAAGCGCATCGTCGAATCGAACTGATTACGGCGGATGTCGAAGTTGGCCGCATTTACGACGGCAAGGTCGCTCGCCTGATGGACTTCGGCGCTTTCGTCACAATACTGCCGGGCAAGGACGGCCTTGTACACATTTCCCAGATCTCCAACGAGCGCGTCGAGAAGGTCAGTGACAAGCTTGCGGAAGGCGACGAGGTGAAGGTCAAGGTTCTGGAAGTCGACCGTCAGGGTCGTGTGCGACTGTCTATGAAAGAAGTAGAAGCCGCCGCCGAATAACGTCGTTCAGGTACCAGGAATTAAGGCCGAATCGCAACCGCGGTTCGGCCTTTTCTTTGCACGGTGTTTACAGCCCGGGTATCACCGAATAGGGCTCGAGGTACTCGATAATTCGTCCGGGAAGGTAGAACGTCGGCCGCCAGGGTGAACCGCCGCTGATGAAGCCGACGTGCCCGCCGTGCGCTGCAACCTCCAGCGTGACTGCGCGGGACAGCCGATCCGGTGTCGGGATGACTTTTGGCGTCATGAACGGGTCGTCGAGTGCATTGATAATGAGTGTCGGCCGCTCGATCGTCTTCAGGAAATTCATCGCGCTGCAGCGATCGTAGTAGTCCTGTTTGCCCTTGAAGCCGTGCAAGGGCGCAGTGACGACATCATCGAATTCGTCAAAAGTCGCCGCTCGCATCGCGCGCTCCCAGTCAAACGCGGCGGTATACCGATCGAATTTTCGTGTGACTGAGTTCTTCATGCGTTTTAGAAGGTGTCGTTGATAAAACCTTGAAAAACCTCGATTTAAAGCCTCGGCGCATTCGTGCAGGTTCAGTGGAACGCAAATGGCCGTTGCAGCGTCAATCGGTGTCTCGCTGGCCGATTCGCCAAGGTATTTCAACAGCACATTGCCGCCGAGGGAAAAGCCGGCAGCCAGCAATGGACCCGCATTGCGCGACGCATCGCGGCTGCATTGCAGTTCGTTCAGGAAATGCCGCAAATCATTGGTTTCACCGGCGTGATAGCGCCGTGGCAATCGGTTCCGGTAATCGCCGCAATCACGAAAATGCAGTACGCAGGAGCGCCAGCTGCGATCAAGAGCGGCCTCCATCAACATGCGTGCATAGGACGAAGACGCAGAGCCCTCCAGGCCATGCAGGATGATCAACAAGGGTGCGGAGTCCGGCAGGGCGTCAGCGGCTACCAGCCAGTCCACAGCCGTGGTGTCGCCATCGGGCAGTTCCAGGGCTTCCCGGCGCAGCGCCGGGCGCGAGGGCCAGGACCAGGGAAGGCTGGGGTACATGGTTTGGGCGTGCGCATTCTTAAGCCACGAGGCTGGCTTGAACCGGCTCTCGATGATTGGATTGCGGAGCGTGTCTTCCGTCATGGCAGCGTGTCACAGACAAAAAAAATGGCCCCCCGCTTGCGCAGGGGGCCCGCCGTAGAGTGATTACACCTTCAGGCATTTGCAACAGGGGGCGGGGGAGCGTATCCCCGTTGCAGTGTTCAAGCTATTTCACCGGCGCGTTCATGTCAAGGCTGTTGTGACCACCGCTTTGACGCCGGCCACCCTCTCGGGCTGCCAATTCTGCATCGCCCATAACCATATGTCTTGTCTCGGTTTTTTGGCCAGACCCTCTGGTGGCCCCTGGTTCAGCAAAAAGAACGCATAGACAAGCGTGGCTGCGTCAAACTTCAGCGAGATTCCCGGCGCGCCTGTTGATTTACCGAGCTTTTCGCCGTGCGAGTTGGTGATCACCGGAATGTGCATATAGTCGGGCGTGCGGAAGCCGAGCTGGTGCTGCAACCAGATTTGCCGTGGTGTCGAGTCGATCAGGTCAATGCCGCGCACAATCTCGGTGATGCCTGCCAGGTCGTCGCTCACAACGACGGCAAGCTGGTAGGCGATCAGCCCGTCCCGGCGCTTGACAATGAAGTCACCGGATTCGGACTCCAGTCGTTGCGATATTTCGCCCTGCAGCGCGTCGACGAAACGGGTCGGACGGTCGTCAGTCTGAATTCGAATTGCAGCATCGCCACGAACCGCGCGATTTCGGCAAGTGCCAGGGTAGATGGTACCGAGCTGGCTATGCGGCAGATCGGCAAGGTCGCGACGAGAGCAGCTGCACCGGTAGGCAAGGCCGCGTTGCAGGAGAGAGGTGACGGCAGCGTCGTGGGCATCGCGCGCATCGCTTTGAAAAATGACGTCACCGTCCCATTCAAATCCGTAACTTTCGAGCGTGCTGAGGATCAGGTCAGTCGCACCGGCTTGCTCACGGGGCGGGTCTATGTCTTCAATTCGCAGCAGCCAGCGTCCGTTGTTGGCGCGTGCCTGCAGATAACTTGCCACCGCTGCGACAAGTGATCCGAGGTGGAGTGGGCCTGTAGGCGACGGCGCGAACCGCCCGACGTAGGGGAGCGATTCGCGCGTCTGCATCAGGCGACCGAGTTACCGATACCGGTCGTCCCGGTCTCGGAACTGGCGTTCCGACATTTCACGGCGTTCCTGGGCTTCAAGACTCAGCGTCGCGACCGGCCGGGCTTCAAGGCGTTTCAGGCCAATCTCTTCACCGGTCTCGTCACAATAGCCGTAGGTACCTTCGTCCAGTCGGCTGAGTGCGGCTTCGATTTTTCGAAGCAACTTGCGTTCACGATCGCGGGTGCGCAGCTCCAGTCCAAATTCGGACTCCTGGGTTGCGCGATCATTCGGGTCCGGGAAGTTGGCTGCCTCGTCCTGCATGTGGTGAACCGTCCGATCGACCTCAAACATCAGTTCGTTCTTCCAGGCGGTAAGGATCGCACGGAAGTGTTCGATCTGATCTTCGCTCATGTACTCTTCGCCACGTCGCGGCTTGTACGGAGCAATGCCGTGAATTGGCCCTGACAATGCATCACCACGGCGACGCACAGGGCGTGCCGGTGGCTTGGCGCGAGTCGGCGTTTTCTTCTTGACGGCAGGTCGTTTCTTGCTGACGGTCTTTTTCTTCGAGACCTTTTTCGTGGATACTTTTTTCTTCGAAGCCTTCTTGGTCGATGGCTTCTTCTTTGAGACTTTCTTTTTCGAAATCTTCTTTTTCGAAACCTTCTTCTTCGACACCTTTTTCTTACTCACTTTCTTCTTGACTGACGCTTTCTTTCCGGATGCCTTTTTCTTGGCGGCCTTTTTCTTTGCCGGAGCCTTTTTCTTGGAAATCTTCTTCGACGATTTCCTGGTCACTTTTTTCCTTGACGGAGATTTCTTGGCGACTTTCTTCTTCGCAGAAGTCTTCTTTTTGGAAACCTTCTTGCGCTTGGCGGTCGTCGTTTTCCGCTTTTTGCTGGCGGCTTTCTTTGCGGGCATCTTTTGGCTCCTGCCGGGGAAAGAAAAGGCCGGGATTATACATTGACTGGGGGGATTGGGAACCCCTATTTTTTTAGGCTGATTCTGCCTGTCCGGGTGGGCTAAAATGGCCAAGAAACACCGAGTTGGGTCGTATTGTCTTTTTTCGGCGACAAATCTTTTATAGCCGGGTTTTATCACAAGATTTCTATTACACTAGCCCGATTTGACGGGATATTGGTCCGAATTAGCAATGCGATTAAGCAAGATAAAGCTCGCTGGCTTCAAATCCTTCGTCGACCCCACAACGATTACCTTTCCAAGCAGCCTGGTTGGCGTGGTTGGGCCGAATGGTTGCGGCAAGTCGAATGTAATTGATGCCGTTCGATGGGTAATGGGCGAAAGCTCGGCGACTCGCCTGCGTGGCGATTCCATAACCGACGTGATTTTCAATGGTTCCAGTACGCGGAAGCCGGTTGGCGCTGCGTCTGTTGAGCTATTGTTCGACAACAGCGAAACGACGCTCGAGGGTCAGTACGCCAAGTACGCCGAGATTTCGATTCGGCGTGAAGTCAGCCGGGATGGCATTTCGAACTACTTCCTGAACGGCACGAAGTGCCGGCGCAAAGACATAACCGGTGTATTCCTCGGCACAGGCCTGGGACCGCGAAGCTATTCAATTATCGAACAGGGGATGATTTCGCGACTGATCGAAGCCAAACCCGAGGAAATGCGCGTATTCCTTGAGGAAGCGGCCGGAATATCCAAGTACAAGGAACGACGTCGTGAGACGTCGAATCGCATCAAGCACACGAAAGAAAACCTGGATCGCTTGCTGGACGTTGTTGACGAGGTCGAGAAACAGATCAAGCATCTCGATCGACAGGCAAAAACGGCAGAGCGATACAGCAAGTACAAGAAAGAAGAGCGCCGCACTGCGGCCGAATTGCTGGCACTGCGCACGCGTGAGCTCGATGAGCGCGGCAGCGCTGCCGGCACGAAGCTTGCCGAACGTAAGACGGGCCTTGAAGCCTCAATCGCGAAGCAGCGCAGCCTCGAGGCATCGCTTGAGGCGACACGTGTTCGCCAGACGGAAAGCACAGATGCGTTCAACAAGGTCCAGGGCCGATACTACAAAGTCGGATCCGAGATCGCTCGCCTTGAGCAGTCAATAGAACACGCACGTGAATTGCGGGAACGCCAGCAACAGGATCTCGAGCAGGCGATTAGCGGCGCGAAAGAAATCGCAGCCCACATCGACCAGGACCAGACGGAGATCGAGCAACTCGAATTGACCTTGAGCGAGCTTGTGCCCGGGCTTGAGCAGGCGAGGCAGAGTGAGAAGCTGTCTGCGGCGTCACTGCAAAAAGCGGAAGAAGCTTTGGCGAGCTGGCAAGAGCAATGGGACGAACATGGCCGCCGGTATAACGATGCGCTGCAACAACAGAGCGTCGAAAGCACGCGATCTGAGCAACTTGAATCTCGCTTGGTAAGTTTTGGCGAGCGGCACAAGAAATTACTTGACGCTCAGATTGACGCGAGCCCGGAAGAACTGCAGGCCCGATACAACGAAATTGCCGAACAGGAGCTCAGGAAACGACAGGCGCGCGATGAATTCGATCGTCATCTGACGGATATCGGTGAGAAAGTCCGCAAGTTGCGAGAGCAGGATCGCAAGCTGACCGCGCTTGTGGACGAACGCCACGCGGCGTTGCAGGACGCTAAGGGTAAGTTCGCGTCGCTTGAAGCGCTGCAGCAGGCGGCACTAGGCGAAGGCGACGAGGGCGTCAAGAACTGGCTTTCTGGTGCCGGGCTCGATCGCAATAGCCGAGTGGCACAAAAACTTGATGTCGTTAAAGGGTGGGAACGCGCAATAGAAACGGTACTCGGCGACTACCTGCAGGCCGTTTGCGTGTCGGACATTACGCCGGTTACCGAAGCCATAGCGCAATTGAAGAGCGGTATTGTCACGGTCTTGCGTGAGCAATCCGGAAGCGATTCACCGCAGTCGGCGGCAAACACACTTGCAGAAAAAGCAAGTGGCGCGCCCACCGCCATAACACGAATTCTTTCGAAAGTGATCACGGCAGATTCGTTGGGTCAGGCGCTTCAGATTCGAGAGAACCTGGCTGATGACGAGTCTGTTGTCACGGTCGACGGCGTCTGGCTTGGCAAACATTGGTTGCGAGTGTGCCGGGACAAAGATGGCAAAGCAGGCGTGTTGGCGCGTGAGCACGACATGCGACGCCTCAAATCCGAAATTCGTGAGATGCAGGCCCGTTACGACAGCGCTAAGAAATTGCTGCACGACGGACGATCGCGACTGACGCAACTTGAGGAACGGCGTGAAACGATGCAGCGCGATGCATCGACGTTGCTGAACGAATATTCCGAGACCAAGGCTGCCCTGGAATCCGCGCGTTACAAAATGGACCAGGCCAACGCTCGTAAAGTCGCATTGGCAGAAGAATCCAGCACGCTCAAAAATGAGCAGATTTCAGCCGAGGAGCAATTGCGGGAATCCCAGCGTGTGCGGACCCAGGCTGCGGAACTGCTGGAGCGACTGGAAGAGGAAAGGCAGGACCTGGAAGTTCGCCGTGATGAACTGCGTGCAGAGCTGCTACGCGTACGTTCCCAGGCGGATGAAGACCGCCAGGCTGTACAGAACATTGCGATCCAGTTCGAGAGCCGGCGTACGAGCAAGGAATCTGCGGCACAAAACCTCAAGCGTATGCAGGCACAGCTGACGCAGTTTAAAGCACGCGAGACCGAAATTCGCTCACAGCTTTCGACACGTGAGACACCGCTCGAGGACAGCAAGGCCGAGCTTGCAAAGCAGCTGGAAGCTCGCGTTGCAGTTGAGGAAGAGTTGACCGCAGCGCGCCAGATCGTTGAGAAGGTCGAGAACGAATTGCGTGAACTTGATCAGTCGAGGATGCAAGTCGATCAGGCAGTAGATGAGGCGCGTTCAGGTGTCAGTGAAGCTGAAATGGCCGTGCAGGAACTCAAGGTCCGACGCGAAGGTTTTGCGGAGCAGCTTCTTCAGACATCGTTTGATTTGCCGACTTTGTTGGAAGAAATGGATGACGATGCCAGTGTTCCTGTCTGGGAAGAAAAGCTGGAGAAGGTGCGTGGGCGAATCGATCGACTTGGCCCGATCAACCTTGCGGCAATCGACGAATTCAAAGAGCAGTCTGAACGCAAGGAATACCTCGATTCACAACTGGCCGATCTGAACGATGCCCTATCGACGCTCGAAGGCGCGATTCGCAAGATTGACAAGGAGACCCGCAGTCGCTTCCGCGACACGTTTAATAATGTCAACGAGGGATTCAAGACCTTGTTCCCGAAATTATTCGGTGGCGGACATGCCTACCTCGAACTCACGGGGGACGACTTGCTGTCTGCAGGCATTACAGTGATGGCGCGTCCTCCGGGCAAACGCAATAGCACGATTCACTTGTTGTCTGGCGGTGAGAAAGCACTAACGGCTGTTGCGCTGGTGTTTGCGATTTTCGAATTGAATCCCGCCCCGTTCTGCATGCTCGACGAGGTCGATGCACCGCTAGATGATGCGAACGTGACTCGATTCTGCAATATCGTTCGGGAGATGTCAGACAAAGTGCAGTTTGTTTTCATTACCCACAACAAGGTCACCATGGAACTGGCGCGGCAACTATCGGGCGTTACGATGCAAGAGCCGGGTGTTTCCAGGCTGGTATCCGTTGACCTCGATGCAGCTGTCAAGATGGCGGCAAGCTAGACGACCGGGATGAGAGTTTGAATGGACGGTCTGCGTTGGTTGCTGTTGCTATTCGGGCTGTTGGTAATCGCGGGCGTCTATGTCTACAGCCGTCGCGAGAAAAAGCCAGCGGGCGATAAAGCCCGTTCCGGTAATCGTATTGAGCCCAGTCTTGATGCCGCGGATACCGATGATGACGAGCTGCAAAGCGATCCGAACGACCCCAACGATCTGGTCGATCCATCGTTTGACGACGACGCAGATGACGACGTCATTGACAATCTGCCCGATGATGAAACGCCACAGAAAATAGTTACTGTGCGTATCGTCGCCCGTGAGAAAAAGTCATTCGCTGGCGACGAGCTGGTTCTCAGTATGCGCGGTATCGGCTTAAGACACGGGAAGTTTGGCATTTTCCATCGTTACGATGGCAATGACGAATCGAGGACTGTATTTAGTGCAGCCAGCCTGGTCGAGCCCGGCAGCTTCGATCTCCAAAACATCAAGGGTCAGAAAATACCGGGGATTAGCCTGTTCCTGGTACTGCCGGGTCCGGTCGAATGCGTCGAGGCTTTCGATTTGATGTTGGCTGCGGCCCGGGCATTGACGCAGACGCTCGATGGGGAACTACTCGATGAATCGGGCAGCACATTGAGCATTCAACGGGAGCGTTATCTGCGCGAGGAAATCATTCAGTTTCAACACCACCGCCTGGTGTCCTGATCGGCGGTGCACGAACCTCGATGACTGTTTCTGCTGCTATAAGAAAAAAGACAGAATCACTGCGCGAGCTGATTCGACATCACAATTACCGCTATCACGTACTCGATGACCCGGAGGTCCCCGACATCGAGTATGACCGATTGATGCAGGAACTGCTGACGCTCGAGACGGAGTATCCGGAACTCGTAACACCGGATTCGCCAACCCAGCGGGTCGGCGCTGCGCCGGTTGCCGCGTTCGGGACCGTGAAACACGAACTGCCAATGCTGTCGTTGGGCAACGCCTTTAGTGAAGATGAGCTGCGCGATTTTCATCGGCGTGTCCTCGACAAGCTGGAGCTCGATAATTCATCGAAAGTAACTTACGCCGCAGAGCCAAAACTCGATGGTGCGGCTGTCAGCCTGTTGTACGTCGATGGTGTGCTGACCCAAGGTGCGACCCGCGGTGACGGAACGACCGGAGAAGACATCACACACAATGTCCGGACGATCGAGGCAGTGCCCTTACGCTTGATGGGCAAGGGCTTTCCGAAGCGCCTGGAAATTCGTGGCGAGATCTTCATGCCCAAAGCCGGATTTGACGCCTACAACGCGAAAGCGCGCGCGGCGGGGGACAAGGTATTTGTAAATCCCCGCAATGCCGCAGCGGGCAGCCTGAGGCAGCTAGACCCAAAGCAGACGGCGGCTCGACCACTTGATATGTACGCTTATTCGGTGGGAGTTGTCGAAGGTGGCAAGCTTGCGAATCGACACAGCGAAATCATAGACCAGCTGCAGCAGTGGGGTGTCAAGGTTTGCCCGGAACGGCGCGTGGTTACAGGAATTGAAGGTTGTCTGAAGTTTTATGATGACATTGGCAAGCGACGCAACGCGCTTGCTTACGAAATTGACGGCGTGGTCTACAAGGTTGATAGCCTGGCGCTGCAGAATGAGCTTGGTTTTATCTCCCGAGCACCACGCTGGGCGATAGCTCACAAGTTTCCGGCACAGGAGGAATTGACGGAAGTCCTGGGTGTCGAATTCCAGGTCGGTCGCACAGGTGCAGTAACGCCGGTGGCGCGGCTAAAGCCCGTATTCGTAGGCGGGGTGACGGTCAGCAATGCAACATTGCACAATATCGACGAATTGCATCGAAAGGACGTGCGTGTTGGCGATACGGTGATTGTTCGTCGCGCAGGTGATGTCATCCCGGAGGTGGCAAGCGTTGTTTTGAGCAGGCGACAAAAGGGCGCAAGACGCGTGCAGTTGCCGAAGAAATGCCCGGTTTGCGGGTCGCAGGTTGTGAAAGAAGACGGCGAGACCGTGGCAAGGTGCACTGGCGGGCTTTACTGCGCTGCACAACGTGCAGAATCGTTAAAACACTTCGTTTCTCGGCGCGCGTTCGATATCGAAGGTTTCGGTTCAAAGCTTATCGAGCAGCTTGTCTCGATCGACCGCATCAAAACACCGGCGGACATTTTTCAACTGACTCGCCAGGAGCTCGGCGAGTTGGACAGAATGGGTGACAAGTCGGCCGAAAAGCTGGTTGCATCAATTGAAAGAAGCAAGCAGACCACTTTAGCGCGTTTGCTATTCGCATTGGGCATCCGAGAGGTCGGTGAAGCGACTGCGGCGAGTATCGCCGCACATTACGGGCGTCTGGAAAATGTGCTTTCAGCCAGCGAAGAGGAGCTCCAGACGATCGACGACGTCGGTCCGGTCGTCGCGGCACGACTTCGCACTTTCTTTGACGAAAAACACAACGTCGACGAGATATCTCGCCTCCAGCAATATGGGGTTACCTGGCCCGAATTAGACCCGGTCCAAACCAAAGCAGACGGTGCGCTATCTGGAAAAACCTTTGTAATAACAGGCACTTTGCCAACGATGACCCGGGACGAGGCTAAGGATCTAATCCGTTCACTGGGCGGTAAAGTGGCTGGCAGCGTCTCCAAGAAAACAGACTATCTAGTCGCCGGCGAAAAGGCTGGATCGAAGCTCGCGAAAGCCGAGCAGTTAGGGATTTCGGTTCTTTCTGAGAGTGATTTGCAGCGTCTGTGCACAGACGACTAGGCGTAGCAAGACCTAAATCTAGGCAGTTTGCCCATTCCCATATGTTGTACTGATAAGGATCAATGGGTTAAGTCTTGGGCGATTTTTCCCATGTGCCACTATTTGATGGCAAATGAGTCATCTGAGAAATATATTCGCTGCCATGCAAAAAGATGAACATGGACGGGTGCTGGGGGCTATTCAACTAGTACTTCGGCCGATAATAAAGATCCTTCTGAGGTACGGTATTAGTTTTGCCGATTTTGCCGAGGCCGCAAAGACAGTTTTCGTAGATGTCAGCAGTTCAGATTTCGGAATTCGAGGTCGGCCAACAAATATTTCCCGAATAGCGGTAATGACTGGGCTGACAAGGAAAGAAGTTCGGCGCCTTAGGTCGAAAATTGAGATTGGCGAGGAAAGTGTAAGCGTTAAGTCGACGCCTAGTACTGAAATACTAACTCGTTGGCATTCGGAGGAAGATTTCCTCAATGAACGTGGTCGACCGCAACTTTTACATTTTTCCGAAGGCCCGAATTCGTTTACCGACCTTGTCAAGCGGTTCGGTGGTGATGTTCCTCCTGGTGCGATGCGGACAGAGTTAAAGAGGATCGGCGTCGTTGAGGAACTAAAAGATGGGCGATTAAAGGCAGTATCGCGGGTAATTCTTCCACCAGATTCAACGGAAAACTTAATGACAAGTCTTGTCCATAACGCGTATCCACTGCTTTCAACGATTGCAACAAATACCGATCCGGACAAGATTCCTGGTGAGGGTTTCGCGCAATTTGCGACGCATTCTTTGTGTATTACAAAATCTGATCGCAAAAGACTGCGCCGAATTAGTTACGACAGGCTGTCGGAAGCCGCTGTATCTTTCGATGATTTATTCACCGCGTACGAATCCTTGGCAGACAAAGACGAAGAGGCAGACGAAGGTGTTGTAATGGTCGGCCTCTATTACTTCGAGGAAATGGACAAGAGTGCCAAGTATAAATGGTGACGCTTATACCAGAGATTCTGGAGGCTACGGCTTTCTCAAGTGAGAGCCAATAGGGAAGGCATTTAGCAAATGCTTATTCCAAGCACAGTGTCCCCCCGCGTTTGCGCAAATCGGTCCGTCTTTTTATTGTCCAACCGCATTTTATTCCCAAATATTTAGTTTTATGGTTTTCGCCGCTTCCCTCCCGTCGCGCGCGGCTCTCGACGCTAATGCTCTATTCTTGAGCATTTTTTTTTATAAAACAATGGGTTAAAAACGCTCTTTATGCCTACTTGGCAGCAGCACGCGTCAATCAATTGACATAATAAGAAAGCAACACAAATATGGGCCAAACAACCTATATATGCAATTGTAAGTCGGTTGCATAGGCTAACAGCCCGAGATACTTTACATATTGTTCAGACGATTTGGCGTGAAATGGGGCAAGAAGTTAAAGACCACCTAAGGCGCGCACTTTCTCTGATGTTGAAGCCTTTAGTTCGTCTACTTGTTGCTCAAGGCGTAACTCACGCGGAGTTTTCAGAGACAGCGAAAGAGGTTTACGTCGAGACTGCGCTAAGACATTTCGAAAGTGAAGGGAAGGTAAATAAGTCCAGAATTGCAATACTCACCGGTTTGACGCGGAAAGAGGTTAAGAATGTTGTCGATCGGGCACTGACGACTGCGTACAAAGAAAAGAATCATTCAAGACCGTCACGCGTGCTAACGGGTTGGTATTCGGATCCAAGTTATCAAGGACCTTACGGAATTCCGCTGGAATTGCCGTATGAGTCAAGCGACATCGACGAGCCGAGTTTTGTTTCGTTAGTGAAGAATTACAGTGGGGATATGGCCCCACGACAAATGCTTAAACAACTATTAGAAGCGGGGTCGGTTGTAGAAGTAGATGGGAGGTTCAAAGCAGTAAGCCGAATATTTCTACATATGAAATTATCTCCGTCTGTTGTCGATAGATTAGGTAGCGTGGGATACAGGTTTTTTTCCACTGCTGCAAAGAATATAGATGCTGATCGAGAGGCTGGGGCGAAGACTTTATTTGATCGAATGGTCTTCGCAGATGACGGATGTTCAGAAGAAGTAATACAGCAATTTTCGGAGTACCTAAAGGTGCGTGGCCAAGCATTTCTGGAGGAGTTGGATGTTTGGTTTTCATCTAGAAAAGAACTAAGCAAGCCGAGTGAGCCGAAAAAGGAAACCGGCGTTTATATGTTGCATTACGTTGAAGATCAAGAAGAACTGGGTTCATTGAGAAAACTACTAATTGAAAGAGGCGTTAGTCAAGAAGATTAGCCTCGGCGCATTTGAGTTATTTGCATACTTAGTCGAAGGATCGGCTATCGCAAAGTGACAAATGGAGTCGAGGGTTGGAGTAGGTTAAAAATTAGGAGCGAAAAATGTTTGACGCAAAAAGCGCCAAGGCACATCTTGCTTTGGGAGCGACGCTTATTGTATTGGCCGGTCCGTGTTTAGCTATTGGAGCTAACAGCGGTACTAGGGGCATCGATGGTTCAGGTGTCGCAGGTATCGACGGGACGGGCGTCGCAGGAATTGATGGGACCGGCGTTGCCGGAATTGATGGGACTGGCATCCTAGGTATTGATGGCACCGGCGTCGCCGGGATCGACGGTACCGGGGTCCTAGGAATCGATGGCACAGGTGTTGCCGGCATCGATGGTACCGGGGTCCTTGGAATCGACGGTACTGGGGTCCTAGGAATCGATGGCACAGGTGTTGCCGGCATCGATGGAACCGGGCTTCTCGGCATTGATGGTACCGGGGTCCTTGGAATTGATGGTACTGGCGTTGCCGGAATCGATGGCACCGG
>CAXBKH010000029.1:0-49576 GCA_963976365.1 uncultured bacterium
TTAGACGCCGCAGGCGCCCCGCAGGGGTGAGGATCGCCCTGAGGCGATCTGAATCAATCTCTCCGGGCGCGCCAAATGACAAAGGGTCCCCAACGGGGGCCCTTTTTCATTTTGGGTGTTCTGGATGAAGATTAGGACTGCTGTTCGATAAAACGCGCGAGCGTTTTAGACGCCGCAGGCGCCCCGCAGGGGTGAGGATCGCCCTGAGGCGATCTGAATCCACCGACGAGCGAAGCGAGGACAGGCCGAAGGCCCATCTCACCGGGCACGCTACTAAATAAAGGGTGCTAATCAGCCGGGTGTCGATGGCGCCGCAAGACTGAGATTCAGGCTCAGCTTGCCCTGCAGAAAGCGAGCCATTGCGACGTATGCGTCTGGTTCGACGACGTTGATTGCAGGCACGCCCGTTAGCTTGTCGACCAGGTCAATCGCTGCCGATGTGTTGGTGGCGGGACCGGTGACAAGATCAGGCGTGAGATCGAAGGCATGTTGCACGCCGACGACGGCATACGGGTCCGAGGCACAGAGGATCGTGACGCAGACATTGTTGCCGAGTTCGTCGATTGCGGCGGCACCGTTGTAGGGCTCGAGTGGCGAGGCACCCGCTTCGGCGACGAGAAAGTCTGGCCGCCGCGAGCCGATGTGCGCGAGGAGCGGGACAATCGCGGCGCGAAAATCTGCCTCCGGCACAACCGTGGACGGTAGCCCGGCGTCGACGAAGTCGAAGATCTCGGCCGCCCCGGCGTCCCGGAAACTGAGGATGTCGCTATAGCGCCCGGCGCCGGTCAGCTTCGCGCCGAGGACGCGGTGGCCTGCATCTGCCAGTATCCGGCAAACGAGGCAACCGGTCGTCGTCTTGCCCGCCGACATCGATGTTCCGACCAGCAAGATCGTCGGCACATCGAACTTGTCGCCGCTCGACGTAATCGCGAAATCTCGCATTCTTACCTTCCTCCCTTGCCGAATGACATGACCGCGATACTCAATCTGCATTGGCGCGGGCAGGAAACGCGAGAACGACGTATAGCGTCCGATCAATCCGGCACTTGTCAAAGTATGCATGTTGCCGCCCTCGATGGCGTGAAAACTGCCGACACCCTCCAGCGTTGCCGCGCGCTCGCCGAGTGCGCCGACAACGACATCCCCGGGTTCCGCAGTGAGCATTTGCCCGTCGGTGGCTTCGATCCGGTACAACTCCGTCGGTGTTCCCGTCACTTCGCCGGCGACATAGTCGCCGGTCTCCCAGTCGGCAGGATCGACCGGCTCCCTTTGCCAGGATCGGTCCTCGAGGTCGGCGATGCGAGCGACGGATGCGTACAAGCAGCGTGTCATGCCGATGCCTGGGTACCCGCGGCTTTCTCGTCCGGCTCCAAGAGCAGCATCGCGAGGAGGGCGGCTCGCTCGAGCGTCCGGTCGACATAGAGAAATTCGTGTTTCGCGTGCGCGCCGTGGCCGACGGGCCCGAGCCCGTCAAGTGTCGCGGTGTACTGGCTCGTTGTATTGCCATCCGAGCCGCCGCCGGCGCGCGCCTGGCCGAGTTCCAGTCCGAGCGTTTTGCCGACCCGTTTCGCGGTACGCCACAATGCCTGGTTACGGGGAGTCGCCTCCATCGACGGTCTGCCGATCCGGCCGTCGATGCGCAGTCGTACACCGGGTGTTGCCGGCTCGAGACCATGAATCACAGCCTCGATCGCCTCACCGTCGGCAAGCGTGGGCACCCGGACATCGGCCACAGCCGTACTGTGCGGCGCGATGACGTTGGGCTGTATGCCGCCGTCGATCGTGCCGACGTTGACCGTGATGCCCTTTTCCGGATCGTTGAGTGCAAACAGTTTCTGGATGACGTGCGACAGCTCGAGAATCGCGCTCGCGCCGTCCTCCGGGTTGAGGCCGGCATGCGCCGCCTTGCCGTGGACCGTTATCGTAAAGCGGCCTATGCCCTTGCGTTGGGTCTTGATGTCGCCTGCCTCGCCCATCGATGGTTCGATTACGAAGGCGCGCTTTGCGTGCTGTGCAAGCAGGCGTATATATCGTGTCGAGCTTCGGCTGCCGATTTCCTCGTCAGCATTGATGAAAATAACCGGCGTCAGCTCGGGCACAAGATCGAGGTCGCGGAACGCTTCTAGGGCCAGGACGATCTGTACGAGTCCACCTTTCATGTCGAACACACCTGGTCCACGAATCTCGTTACCGTCCACGGTAAACGGACGTTCCTCGCGCGTGCCCACCGGCCAGACCGTGTCGTAGTGCCCAATGACCAGTTGCGAGGACGTTCGCCGCTTGCGCCTGGCCGGTCTCGCATACAGATGCCGGTAATCCGACGGCGTCACGACGTCGCGGACGGCGAAACCGCAAGCCTCAATAGCGTTTCGGAGCGCGCGGCGCACCGGCTCGTGACTGGAGGGCTGGGACGATGGCGACTCGGCATCGACGAGCGTTTGCAACAGGGTAACGAGGCGCTCCTCGTGACCACGCATGTACTCGAGAAGCTGGTCGGCACGATTGGTTGCCATGACGATTATTTCTTCATGTCAGCCGGGAATGGAAAACCATTGGAGCTTTCAATTGCGCTGAAGCGCCCGGGCGCGAGATAGGCGAACAGCGGTGATGTCGTGATCAGGGCCTGGTCGTCGATCTCTTTCGATCGCAGGAAATTCGCTTCGGCGCGCGCGGCGACGATCTCCCCGGTGATCAGGCAATTGTCGCCGAAGCCGTCGACGGTCTTGAAGTGACGGCATTCGAAGTACAGGTAGGCGTCATCGATAAAATCGCCGTCGACGATACTGGCTGGAAACGTCGCGAAGTAGTCGAGGACCGGCTTCTCGTGACTCTCCTGGCGCGGCGATGCCGCAAGGCTTGAATAAAGCACCTGGTTCGGCTTTGGGTAGCTGACCGTGAATTCACCGCTGCGGTGGATGTTCTGGCAGGTCGCGTGGCTCGGCGCGCAGACAAAGCCGAAATAATTCTGCCAACCCATCGGCGTGGTCATGTGCTTGGGCGCGAGGTCGGTCGCGCCATCCTCATCGCGCGTGCCGATGAGTACCAGCGGCGCCACCGTGAAAAACCGGTCCCAGACCGGATAGTCCGTTTCGAGTTCGACCAGATTGCGTGCTGGAGATTGCGTTGACATGGCACATTCCTCTACAGCCTTTCTTCAACCTACGCGCCCGGCACTCGCAAGGAAATAAGTACTTGCCGTGGCAAAGCGTGCCCCGGCCCCGCGATACTGTAGGAGCCCGCCATTCGGCCGATCCGAGTCACAAATTCACCAGGAGCCAATTTGCGCGCCGCAGGCGCCATGCAGGATGCAGGCAATGGATGGACTGTATGAATTTCTCCAGGCGCGCCAATTGTGATTGAGGCCCGCGGCAACAAGCTTTGTGTTGCCGCGGGTTTTCTGACTCCGTTCACGGACCCCTTTTCTCGTTTTGCTTGTCCGGACTGAGATGAGAACCTCTGGCTCGACAAAACGCGCCAGCGTTCTGCTCTGGAGCGGCGCAGCCGCGAAGCCCGCAGAGTAGAAACACCCCTAAGTCTGTTTCAAGTAATCCTTCAAGGCCGGCCACCACCTAAGCGCCAGAACCGCGCACAACAATGACAGGCAAACCCAGGCCAGTAGCGGCTCCAGCGCCGTCAGGATCCAGTGCGCAAAAATGAGCGCGGCGGCTGGGTAGACCAGCCGGTGCAATCGTTTCCAATTGGCTCGCAGTCGGCGCACGGACGGGTTGTTGCTGGTCGCCGCCAGAGCCACGAAAATGAGCAGGGCAATCCAGCCTGTCAGCAGTCCGGGGTCTTTGGCCTCATCGAGGATGTATCCGTAGCCCCATTTTCGTTCCAGGTAGACAGCGGTATGCAATGCCGCATAACCGAAACTCGCCACGCCGATAGCACGCCGGAGGCGCTGCAGCGTTATGGTCCAGGAACGGTTCGGAAACACCCGACGCAGCGGAGTTACTATCAGCGCCAATGCGAGCAGACCGACGCTCCAGTTGCCGCTTTGGTGAATCACCTGACCGTAGCTGATCGAGTCAATGCCGTATCGCCACAAGATGACCAGTGCCGGTACGGCTAGAATCAGCCAACTTGCGTAAAGTACTCGTTGGAATCCGACTTGCTGTTTCGGCATGGGTACCTCGTGTTGGTCGGGAGCTATTGTGCCGCTATACTCGTGTCTTACCTAATACATACATAAGAGAACCGCTGCAATGATGATGACCCGTAACCAATCTACGCTCGCACTGATGTTGTTAGCCTCGGTACTCGTGGCCTGTGGAAACGATGCGCCAACCGAACCGGCAGTGCAGGGCGCATCAGTCAGTGACAAAGCGGAATCGGCTGTTGCCGACCAGGACGCTGCAACACCGGCCTGGCCGACAGCACCATTGATAGACCCGAACACAGCCAGCGAAGCAACGCTGTCTGCCATCCCGGGTCTCACTGCGGAGTCGGTGCAGACTATTCTTGATGGCCGGCCATTTTCGACTCCTTCGGCGTTACACGCTGCGATTAGCGGCGGATTGAGTGACGACGCACTGCAGTCAATCTACCAACTAATGTTCGTTAAGGTGAATTTGAATACCGGTGCCAACGAGGATTTCCTCCTCGTGCCGTCCAGCATGCCGGCACGAAAACTGGCGCACGAGTTTGAGGAATACCGTCCTTATGAGAGCATCGATGACTTCATCCGCGAAATGAAAAAATACGTCAGCGATGAAGAAGTTGCCTATCTCACGCGGTACGTCGTTATTGAATAACGACTACCTGCGGGGCGACCGCCGATGACGATATCCTGAGTTTTCAACTTTCTCGAAGCCGGTTACTTGTCGTTCTCGAGGAAAGACACACGACGTATGGGCGCAAGTCCTGCCGACTCAAAACCTCAGGCAGCCTCCTAAGCTAGTATGAAATACTGGACAGAGTAGCTATGCAAAACAGGATCGTTCGGTTTCTGCTGAAGTCGACCAATATCAAGGACAACGAAGTCAAGGCGGCACTGTTGTCCTTTGGCTTTGCGTTTACGCTGATGGTTGGTTATTTCCTGCTTCGCCCGTACCGCGATGCGCTGGCCAGCGACTGGAGTGATGCAGAAGTCAGTTTCCTGTGGACCCTGAATTTCTTCATTAGTATCGGCATCGTCGCAGTGTACGGTTTCGCCGTGTCGAAGATGAAGTTTCGAAAGTTGGTGCCCGGCGTGTATGCGTTTTTCGCCGCAACGTTTGTGATCTTCTATATTGGTGCGCAATCGTCCGACGATGCCGTGCTTGTCGCTAAAGGCTATTACCTTTGGATTAGCGTATTCGCGCTGTTTAACACCTCGGTATTCTGGAGCTTCATGTCCGATACCTTTAACAAGGATCAGGCAGGGCGGCTGTTTGCGATGATCGCAATGGGCGCCAGTGTCGGTGCCTCCGTCGGACCGCTGTTACAAGCTTTGCTCGCAGACAGAATAGGTGTCGCAAACCTGTTGCCTATTGCGGCTGTCATCTACTTGCTCCCGCTGCCCTTTATCGCCGTTCTTTCCAGACTCAAGGAAACTGATCTGGACAATGCGAACCTCCAGTCTGATGCTGCGTCCCGGCAGATTGGCGGCAATCCTTTTGCAGGATTCAGGGATTTTATTGCAAACCCTTATTTGATCGGCATAGGCGTATTCCTGATTCTGTACACGGGAATCGGGTCGTTCGTGTATCTCGAGCAGAAAAATCTGCTCGAACCTTATGACATCGATACCCGGGCCGTGATCTACGGCTATCGCGACTTCGTCCTGAATACGTTGACGTACGTGCTCGGGTTCTTCGTCACTGGTCGCCTGGTCTCGAAGGCGGGAATGCCTGTCGCGTTGCCGCTTGTCCCGATTATTGCAATTGCAGGCATGCTGATCCTGGCGTTCTCGCCGATTCTGATCGTTGCGGTGGGTATGCACGTTGTGTCCAAGGCTGGCAACTACGGTTTGACCCGGCCAGCCCGCGAGATGCTGTTTACGCAGGTGAGTCGCGAGGAGCGCTTCAAGGCAAAACCCGTAATCGATATCGTGGCCTACCGTGGCGGTGACGTCATCATGGGCTGGTTCTTCACCGGGCTGACGCAGGGGTTGAGCCTTGGACTTGGCGCGGTGGCCGCCGTTGGTGCGGGCATTGCCGCCCTTTGGACCTACGTGGGTTACCTTCTCGGTCGACGCTACGAGCGTAAAGTCGAAGCAGCTGCTGAGGAGGATCCTCCGAATTAAATCGGCATGGACGCGCCCGAGAAACGCATTCCGCAGCATCGGAACGTCATTGATGCGGCGGTCTCTTGTGGCGTAAGTAAGATTGTTTACACCAGCGTACAAGGTCCTGAAGGCGGCACGGCGTTCTCGCCTATTGTGGAGAGCAACCGGCAGACCGAACAGGATGTTCGCGACAGCGGACTGGAGTGGGTCATCGGGCGTAACGGAATCTATATCGAGCCCGATGTTGAATACATAGAGACCTACAAATCAAAAGGCGAGATCGCAAACTGCGCCGGTGATGGCAAATGCGGTTACACGACACGCAGCGAGCTCGCCTATGCCTACGCGCGGATGCTCACTGAATCAAAACACAACGCGAGCACCTACAATCTGCACGGCGAGCCGATCACGCAGCAACAGCTGGCTGAGTATTTCAATGGCGCGTTCGGAACAGAGCTGGTCTATCGTCCGATGTCTGTTGAGGACTATCGCAAAGAACGCGTCGCCGAACTCGGTGAATTCATTGGCACCGTGATTGCCGGGATTTATGAAGGCATCCTGCTTGGTCATTACGATAGTCCCAGCGACTTCGAGGCGGCAGCTGGTCGGCCGCATCAATCGTGGGATGACTACTTCGATGGACTGGTTTAGGCGCTCGAGTCGTGCGATCGAAAACGGAATATATTATATAAGTCAACACGTTACCTATTAGCGCCGATCGGTGCCCAGCTACACCCTAGACAGGTTTGGTACTCCGAAGGCAGGGGTCAGTGTGCTTTTGGCGAATCAGCGGTCGGAGAAACCAAAATCTGTCCGATAGAGCTTTACCGCGCTCAGGAAAAACAAAGGGCCCCAGCGGGGGCCCTTTTTCGCTTGTGGTGTTCCGAACCCGCTGAGTACCCCTGTTTCGAGGCATCGCGACGGGCTCCAGTTCGTCTACCACTCTCCGGTAAAGCGGGTACCGCTAAATGATGGACAGCTTGCCCCGACCATGACGCCGTCCGAATTGAAAATCTCCGCAACACCGTAACCGGAATAACTGTTGGAGTTGTGGCTTATCGAGACATCGTTTCTTATGACGACCCAGCCAATATTGTTGCCAGCCGTGTCAAAACGAAACATCTTGGCAGCGCTCCGGTAATCGTTGCCCCGTACGTGGTTCCAGATCATCGAGTGTTCCGAAAGGGCGACCGGGCTTGTCGCCGGGACGATTTGTCCGGTACCGCCGAATTCGTACTTGTGCATGGCCCGGAACGTGGCCAGTGTCGCCCCGGTGGTACAATCTGCGACCACTACATCGACGTCATAAATGCCGACGATTCTGCTGAGACGAGCCTTGGTCTTCTGCTCTTTGTCTGAATGCGCGTACACCGCGCCCTGCGCAAGGAAAAGCCCAATCAACAACGTAATCGCAATGCCAACAAATTTGTTCAAATGATTCACTTCGGTATCCTCCATTGTTTCCCGATGCCAGGCCGAACGGCCAGGTCACCGGCTACTTGATCGCCCCAGAGGATAGGCAAGGGAACCGCAGGAGCTCCATGGAGCCTGCCTGTAGAAAAGCTGAAGGTTTCGTGTACCTGTACAAGTCGTCCCGGTAACATCGTTCAAACTTTGGCGGTCCAATGACTGACGGTGACCAGAAAAGCCTGGAGAACGGTTAATTCACGGATTGACTGGAATTGAACCGGACCCGAACCCTGTTCAAGAAGGAGTGACAAATGATTTCCCGACGCGATTGTCTCAAATACACGATGCTGGCCGGCGCGGCTACAGCAATGCCCGGTAGCCTGTTGCAGGCGATGCAAGGCCAAAAGTGGATCAAACGAAAAATCCCGACGACCGGTGAAGCGTTGCCTATCGTGGGCCTGGGATCGTCGGCAAGTTTCCGGAGACTGGCGGACGCTGGCGAGATCGACCAGTTACAGGAGGTCATTAAGACGCTGCTGGACAACGGTGGCAGTGTGTTTGATACCGCGCCGGGCTACGGGGAGTCCGAGGAGGTAGCCGGCCGGATCATTCAGCGGCTGGGCGCGACAGATGATGTGTTCTGGGCGACCAAGCTCAACGTGGCGCCGAGGGGCGGCAACTCGGCCGACCCGGCTGAAGCTCGTGCCCAGCTGGAACGCTCGTTTGACTACATCGGCAAAGACCCGATCGACCTCGTGCAGGTGCACAATCTGGCTGACATTCCGACGCAAATGGCGATCCTGAAAGAACAGAAAGCAGAAGGGCGTATTCGCTACATTGGCACGACCTATACCGGCGACAGCCGCTACAAGGATCTTGCCGCGGCGATGAAAAATGAGCCATTGGACTTCATCGGTGTCGACTATGCCGTTGACAATCGCAACGCCGCGCAGGAAATTTTCCCGATCGCCGAGGACCGCGGGATCGCGGTGCTGGTCTATTTACCATTCGGCCGCTCGCGGCTCTGGAGTCGCGTCGGTGACCGGCCGATCCCGGACTGGGCCACCGAAATCGGCATCAAGTCCTGGGCACAATTCTTCATCAAGTATGCGGCAGCGCACCCCGCGGTTACGGCGGTAACGCCGGCGACCAGCAAGCCGCATCACATGCTGGACAATCTCGGGGCCGGTTTTGGCGAATTGCCGGACAAGGCGTTGCAGAAACGAATGTCCGACTTCGTGGACGGTTTGCCGTCTGCCTAGTGCGACGGTGTCCGTTCGCATACAAACCTGCGTCAAACGGAGTCTCTTTCGTCAGTACTTTGCCGGTGATATGGTGTGCTCCTGAGTGTCAGGTCGCTGCTCATTGCCAACCATGTGGTCTCGGAAGATCAAGGAATCACCGCCAGTGCGCGACGTCATATTGTTAGTGTTATTGATCGCGGGCAGTTTACAGCTCGCGGGCTGTGATAACTTCGCGGAAACGCCAGCCGTCACGCCCAAGTCCGATGCCAGTTTCGACCATATTGGCACCTTCTTCAGGCCGGATCCGGACCTTGTGACCAGTCCAACCCGGCTGGTTTATGTGCCCGTGTATTCTCGCTTGTTCCTGTCCAAGGCTAGCTTCTGGGAGATGGCCGCGTCCCTCAGTATTCGAAATACCGACCCCGATCAATCGTTGATCGTTTATGAGATCGACTATATCGATACGGCTGGCGACATCATCGAACATTACCTTGATGTGCCGCATAGTCTCGATCCGATGGCAACGGCAACACTGACTCTGCCGCAGTGGGATAAACGCGGCGGGACCGGGGCAAATTTCCTGGTTCGATGGAGTGGCGAGGCGGGTATCAACAATCCCATTATTGAAGTCGTGATGGCGGGGACGCGTGGCACTCAAAGCTTTTCGTTTGTTCGAGCCGGGCAGGAGATTATTGAGTAGCCTGTTTTGTTGCCGAGATCAGTTCCGATTGGTCGAGGGCTGTGTTGCGGTCATGGCGGCGGCAGCGGGCACCTTCCTGGCGCATAAATAAAAAAGCCCCAGCGATCGCTGGGGCTTTCAGTTGAGCGTCAAATGCCATCATCCGTGGCGTGCATTCTCTAGAAACGGTAGCTGGCGCCGAACGTGATACGACGATCTGTGAGGCCCTGGAAACACAGGATAGCGCCCTCATTGACACATGATTGCACGACGTCTTCCTCCGTGAGGTTGACGGCCTCCAGTCCGATGTTCAAATGATCATTCACATCGTAGCTGATACTGGCGTTAAGCTGACCGCGGTCTTCCGTTACCACCGGGAATCCGAACGTACTGCTTAGAGTTGCACCACCTCCAGTATCCTCTGTACGGAACGCTTCACGCCATGTGTAACGCATCCTGGCGGAAAGGCCGTACTTCTCATAGAACACCGTGATGTTGTACGCGTTCTCGGACAAATCAAGCAAGCCCTGCACTTCCTCGACAGTGACGAAATTAGCGTCGTCATAGATACCGTTTATCGCGTTGAAGATATCGGTGCCGCGAGTCGCGGAAGTATTCGTTGCCTGACCACCCGAAAAATCCTGGATCGTATAGTTGGCCAGGAAACCGAAGCCAGACGCCCAACCGAGCCTGTCTTCAAACTCAGCGAGGTCGTACTGGAACGCAAGCTCAACACCTTTTTGCGTGGTTTTCGCAGCATCATTGATCGTCGTCAGGATCGGAACACACAATCCATTGCCGGGCTGATCCGACAAGACATTTCGATCCGGCAGTGGGTTGTAAATACCGCCGCCTTCACACGGCGGTGTGATGTCACGATAGCCGTTTCCATCAACAGCCACATCTTCCAGCTGATCGACAAATATGTCCTCTCGTTCCTTGTGGAAGTAGCCGACGCTCGCGATCGCCCCTGGTGCAAAATACCATTCAACCGAAAGGTCAATCGATGTGACTTCTTCAGGCTTGAGGTCGGGATTGCCAATTTCTACCGGGTTATTCGGGCCGGTGGGGAAATCTACCGAGGTTGAGAGAGCGTTGAAGTCAGGCCGTCGGATATCTTTGCCCCATCCGAATCGTACGAGTAAATCGTCGGTTGGGCTTGCGACGACATTCAGGCCGGGCAGCATGAAATCATACTGACCGCTTGTTACGACCTGCGTAACCTGACCGGCGGCAACAGAATTGCCGAGCGAATTGAGGTCAGTTTCCAGGTAGCGCAGTCCAAAGTTTCCTCGGAAAATACCATGCTCGAAATTTGCTTGCGCATAAAGTGCATGAGTTTCTTCTTCGATGTCGAAAAATGCCGTCGTACTTGCTGCGGGATCGGCCAGTACTCTCATCCCCGGTGCTGCCAGAAGTGCGGCTTGCAGGATGTCCAGTGTTCCATCAGGGTCAGAGAACGCCAGGTCCGGGCTGATCAGCAGGAAGTTCCGGAAAGCCAGGGTTCTTCCGTCGGCATCACCAAAATTAGACGGACCGCGAACCAGCAGCTGCTCGAACATTGTACCGTCGGGGCTGTCACCGATCGCGCTGAGGCCGATGCCCGAGCCAACGTCGTTGTTGGTGCTCTCTGTTTTGTTATAGCGATAACCGAAATCGATCGAGTTAATTGCTTTCCAGCCAGGGTCGTAGGTGAAGTCGGCGCGGAATGCGTTTTCGGAGTTATCGTGCGTATTGCGGCCTACAGTAACGGCGTCCAGTACGACATTGGCCGGGTTCGTCAGATCCGCGACGGTCGGTGCGTAAATCGAATCAAAGTCGACACCGAAGGTCAGTGAGCCACCAGTTAAGTCGTAAATAAATGGAACGGCGTTATCGTTGCTGCTGCCGTCAAGCGGCGTCAGCGGGTTCGGGTTAATGAAGTTGAGAGTCGTGCTCAAGTCAGGACTGAACGTGTCTGACGAAGATGACGAGACTTCAACCCGACCCGACCATCGGTCCCGGTACCAGTCCGTACCTAATCGGAAAATTTGGCTGTCGGTGATCCGTGCGCCGGTATCACTTGAGAAACGCAAATTGGGGTCGTCATCGTCGACCAGCAGATTTGGCTGGATTGTACCGGTAGCGGCCACCTGGATGCTGCCCAGTGACTGGCCACCGAGTGAGCCAAAATTCACCGTTTCAAATGAATCCGGAACATTGTAGTTAAGTACGCTGCTGACACCGGATCCCTGAACGCGCGAACTGTCCTGACGACGTTCCTGGTCATTGAGGATGGTGTCAAAATAGAACGTCATGTTGTCGTTCGGAGCCCATTCGAGTGTCGCTGCGATGTTGGTCGTCTCGTACTCGAAGTTTTCCAGTTCCTGATTAAGAAACTGGATGCCGACGAAATCGAAGGATTGTGCGGCCGGTCGTTGTGTCAGCTGGTCTTCTGTACTGCCATTTCGAACGACAACGGCATTGGTGTTTTCAACAAGGCCACCGTCACGGTCGACACGAGGACGGAATGAGGTTGCTTCCTGCTCAGCATAGCTGGCGCTGACGACAAAGCCGAAGCTACCGGCGTCCGTGTCCCAGTTATCGCCGAACGTGCCGGAAAGTCGTGGCTGCACGCCATCGGTAGTAAGGCTGCTGTCCTCGCCTTGAAGGCGTACGTAGCCCAAAGTCTCGGTCAGTTGCAGCGGACGGATTGTTTTCAGGTTGATCGTTCCGCCAACCGAACCTTCAATAGTCTTTGCATCAGGTGATTTGGCGACTTCGACGCCGGCGATAATGCCCGCCGATACGTCTTCAAAATCGATACCGCTGCGTCCGGAACCGGAACCCACGGTTGAGACGCCGTTGATTTCGGTGCGGTTGGCGTTGGTGCCACGAATTTGGACGCCAGTACCGACGCCGGCTGTACGCGTAATCTGGATGCCGGTCACGTTCTCGAGAACTTCGGCGAGGTTTTGATCGGGCAGCTTACCGATATCCTCCGCCACAATGACTTCGATCAAGTTATCCGAGTTTCGCTTTTGCTCAACAGCATTCGCTAACGACCCGCGGATACCGGTGACGACGACTTCCTCGATCGCCTCGTCCTGCGCCGTGGCCGCCGATGCGAAGGTCAGCACCGCAATGGGTAATGCGAACAAGGCGCTCGCACGCTGAATATTCATGGTAATCCCCCCTAAGGATTGACAAAAAACTTCTTTCCGGCTGGATGCCAGGTTAGTTCTTATAATCCAATTACCGATTGTACGTTAACCAAAGTCAGTTCCAGTGCAGGTAATTTGGTAGTACCAATTGGGAGACCGCGCTAGAAATATCACTTTTCTTGAGCGATCACTGGGCCATTCAGAGAGCAAGCTGGTCTTCCCGTTGATTCGATGCGCAAATACGATGCGATTGGTATTAACCAATAGGGATCCAAAATATAGACCAATCGTTTCAAGTTGGTATATTTCTGGCGACGGCTTACGCAAGGGCAGCCCTTCGTCGGTGCCTGCCGAGACTGCTACACCAGTGGAACTAGTCTGGCATTATCGGGCGGGGCCATGGCTTTGCTGAGGTGTTTTTATTGTGATCCGGTTTATGCGGCGCTTTCTTGTGCTTTTGGCGGTGATTTCCGGCGCAGCCTTTGGGCAGGGCGTTGCTACCATCGATGAAATTGTCGTCACCGCAGCGCCGGCACGTGACCGTGTGACGCCACCGCCGTTGACACTCGACCAGGACGCGCTGCAGGAATTTCAGCCGATTGCGACCGCTGATGTGTTTCGAAATATTACCGGTGTGTCAATGCGCACCAACTCCCGGGGCGAGTCAGTCATCCGTATTCGCGGCGCTGAAGAACGGCAAACGCTCGTATTTCTCGACGGAGCGCCGCTTGCGACGCCGTGGGACGGGAGGGCCGATCTTGCACTACTTCCGGCCGGTCTGATCGACCGCCTGGATATCTCCCGCGGTGTCATTCCTATTGAATACGGTCCGAATGCCATCGGCGGGGTCGTTGACTTGTTTACCTTCAAGCCGGTGCGAGGCGGTGATGTCCGGGCCGATCTGCAGTTGGGTTCACTCGGGACGCGCAACGCAAACATTGTTGCCGGTACCGAATTATCCAATGGCTGGTCGTTCGTCGGTGGTGCATCGACAATACATCGCGACGCCGAACGAATTGCCGAACGATCGAGCGTGCCGTTCGACCCAACGACGAGCAACGCGCGAACCAATACGGATCTGTCGGGTACGTCGTTCTTTGCCGCAAGCGGTCATCACACCGATGCGTTTTCACTGTGGGTCTCAGCGCTGCATGCAGATGTCGAACGAGGGATCGCTGCCCAGGGTGATCTTGACCCGGATGTGTCGAGCCCGCGATTCTGGCGAACGCCGGAGTGGCGACTGACGCAACTGACTGTAAATGGCCGCTGGGATCTGCATGAGAAGCTGAATGTCCGCATAACCGGCTGGCAGCAGAATTTTCAGCAGACCATCGACGCGTTCGAGGACTATTCTTATGCAACGCTGAACGCGAGAGAGCGTGGACGGGATAGAACCTCCGGTTCTCGAGTCACCTTCAACCTCGACCTTGATCGAGCAACCCTGAGATTTGTGTCGACAATTCAAGTCAGTACGCATGACAACCAGGAGTTTGAGGCTGACACGCTCGATGAGGGTACGCTGGTTGCCGCTTCGTTACTGCGATACAGGCAGCAACTGTCTACGCTCGGCGCTGAGGCAGACGTTCGGATCAGCGAAGCGCTGACAACAACCTTCGGAATCGCAGTGGATCGTGCCGACACGCCACTGACCGGCGACAAACCCGCGCTTGAATCGCTGTCGGCAAGCGGTTGGTCGACCGGGTTGCGATGGGCGCCGTCGAATCAGTGGTCAGCCACGGCAACGCTCGGACAGCGCACGCGGTTTCCGACACCGCGGGAACTCTACGGCGCCGCGCTCGGCAGATTCCTGGTCAACCCGGACTTGCTTCCCGAGCGTGCACTGCTGGGCGACCTGGCGGTGAGCGCTTATCCAAATGACAGCCTGTCATTCAATGTTGCGGTTTGGGCAAATCGAAGCGATGACACGCTGTCGCAACGCGCGGTGCAGGATGGCGGGGACTCGAAGCGTCAACGCTACAATACGAACGGCTCGCTCACCTACGGCATTGATTCATCGGCAACCTGGTTTGTCGCGGACAATTTTCGCGTGGAATTGTCGGCGGCCCTGCAGGGCGGCAGGATGGAGCGGGAAGACAACGGTGAACGACCCATGTTGCTACAGCGTCCCGAGGCCCAGGTGCGCATGGCACTGGACTGGCAGGCCAGTCAGCGCGTCGATCTGCGCGCGGAAGTCCTGCATACCAGCGCGGCACATGACCTGGCAGACGATGGCTCGGTTGCGCGATTGCCGGCGGCAAACAGCCTGAACCTCAGAGGCTTCTTTCACATCGATACGTGGGCGGGCCGCAATGTTCATCTCACTGCGTCAATCGATAATTTGACAGACGAACTCGTCTTACCCCAGCTGGGATTGCCGGCGCCCGGGCGCAGTTACCGGCTCGGGCTCCGGGTGAACTAACGACCACTCGATGCCCGGCCATTGAATTTCGAAAATCAGGGTCGAGCCAGGCTCAACATGGCTCGTGCAAACGAAACGTTCGAGATATCAATGCACGTTTTTATTTTTCGAATTCGAGAATATCACCGGGCTGGCACTCCAGCACTTCACAGATTTTTTCGAGCGTTGAGAAGCGCACACCTTTGACTTTACCGGTTCGCAACAGAGAAAGATTCTGCTCAGTTATGCCGACCAGTGCTGCAAGTTCCTTACCTTTCATTTTGCGCCGGGCGAGCATGATATCGAGGTTGACCTTTATGGGCACAGTGAAGCCTAAATGAACTGCTGGTTTTCAGTTTGCAATCTGCCACCTTCCACCAGCAGGTTGCTCATTACCCAGAACACGAGTGCCACGCCAATGGCCTTGAGCTCATTGCTACCGAAGGCAATCGACAACATCTTCTGACCGGCCGGGTGATTCAGGGACAGCAGCACGCTGGACAGCGCGAAGTGCAGGGGCGACGCCAGGGCGTGAATAAGCAGCAGGATCGCGAAGCGCCGTAGATCGCGACTGTTGGCGGAATTGAAAAGCTCGCCTTGTGCGAAATGCGCAAACGCGCGGCGCAGATAGTGGAGGCCCGCCAGCCCGATCGACACGTAGAGCGCGGTAAGTGTCCACAACGCAAGTACCTGGGCTTGCGTCACCGTCTGCCACTGGATAGGCAACCCGATACTCACACGGGCAAGCTTGGCGAACGCAGCAAGATCGGCCAGGTAGTAAATGGCAGCCAGAGGGACAAGAACCAGAAGGGCAGTAGCGGCCCATGAAATCAGCAGCGAAAGGCGACGAGTCACGTTGACGAATCCTGGTAATGATTGTTATAGTTTTAGAAATTATCGTAAAACAATAAATAATTCAACCGGAGTATTCAGAATGATCGCCAGATGCATGAGCTTGGCCTGCGTTTTCGGCTTGCTGGCAATGCCCTATCCAGCCAACGCCCTCACGATGGAACAATTTGCCGCGATCTGCGCGTCAGGCAATACCGAATGCAGTGAGCATCCAATATTGCAGGCCTATGTCGGCGGTGCCCTGGACTTGATTGCGATGCTCGATGAAGAGACGGATTACCTCGGTGAGGTCTATTGCGTCAAACCGTCCAACCTGTTCGACGTTCCGTCAATCATCCGATTCATGGAAGCGCACCGGGCCGACTATGCGAACAGCAATGCCATGTTGTTGCTCATCCGGTATCTCGAGGAAAACGGTGGCTGCTAATTCCGTCGGCATCACCTAGTGATCGGTCACGATCTCTTTGGATTTCACGACCTGCAGTACGAACGACGATGAAGCATCTTTCACCGCGGGCAAGTTCAGGAGTTCGGAATCGATAAACCGTCCGAACTCATTGAGATCTTTTGCGACGATCTCAAGAATAAAATCGATGGAACCCGAGACCATATGACAGGCGAGGACTTGTGGCAGTACACGGACCCGGCGCCGAAATGCTTCCGCTTCATCCGTGCTCTTGCGCTCCACATTCACCGCGACAAAGGCCTTGACCGTGTTTCCACGAGCCGACTCGTTCACGTTGATCGTAAAATTGTGAATAACACCGCGATCGACGAGGGATTCGACACGTCGCTGTGCGGCACTTGCCGACAGGTTCACCTTGCTGCCCAGGCGAGACCAGCTGATGCGACCATCGCGCTGGAGCAGATTGATGATCTTCGCGTCGATCCGGTCCAGTGATATAGATTGCTGCGTCATTTACTCAAATATCAGAAGATTACTGCGTCAGAATGCCGGTTTATGCGCAATAACGCAAGGCTCCTGCTCGTCGCTGTGCTTATACTTGAACGCAGTGATTTTGCACCCCAACAGAAGAGTTGAACGCTATGTCCCATTTAAAGAAAGTTGACCACATTTCATACGCTTGTGCGCAAGGCACCATCGAAAAATGGGCCTGGTTCCACATCGAGGTAGAAGGCGGAACACTGATCAAGCGCATCGACGACGCTCGTCCCGGCGACCCGAACAGCAGCATGAAAATCTGGTGCATCGATTACGGCGACTTTGGAATCGCGCTGATCGAAGGCATCGACCGTGCCAAGAAGTCACAGGTGACGTCCTTTGTTGAGAAGCACGGCGATCACTCCTGTCAGCACGTCGCGTATGACTGCTACAACCTGGATAACTTTATTTCGCACATGAAATCGATGGGCGGTCATCCTCGCGGTGGCGTCCTGGTACAGGATGACGGCTTCGGTATCCTCAAGCAGATGTTCGCCAAAGGCTATGCGAGCGGCCACGCGGGCGAGGCGACATTTCCGGAATATTGCGAACGCCCGCAAACCGAGGACGAGGCCAAGGAAGTGGAGATCACTTTCTCGAACAAGGCCGGTGGTGAGTTCTACAAGCAGGTTCAGGATGCCATCGAAGAAGGCGACGAAGAACCGTTTTTCGATTTTTCGAAAATGCCGGCCGACTGGCAAGTGCCCGCAGAACAGACCAAGCGTGTCGTGACTGACGACAAGGCCAGGTTGGTTTCGGTCTAGTTGCGGCCGCCGCGGAGCCTTCTACGGAACGCTTCGCGATCCGATATCCGTCCAGATCCGGTCGAGTCGATAAGCGCCCGAAGGAATCGACTCGGCCGATTGAACAAGGTCTTGTGACAGCAGCGCTGTAACAATACGATCAATCGCTGCATCCGGGCGACGCCGATCGTGACTCCATTGCACGCTGTCCAGCCACACCTGGGCGTTCTCTTCCCCGATTCCGTACGCCGCGCTGATCCGCTGTGCGGCGTCCCTGTCGTATTTCAATTGCCTGGCGAAATCGGCGACGATGTTCAGCGCTTCGTGAACGGTGTCGCCGTGAGTGTCGAGGTAGTCGAGCCGTACGGAAACGGCGAAGGCTGGCCACGGAACCGTGCGCTCGCCGATGCGGCGAAATTCGCCGCTGTCCACGAGCGGTTGTGTCATGTGCTTTTCCCATAGAAATACGTCGGCTTCGCCGTTGGCAAGTGCCGACCGGGCACCTTCGATGTTGTCGACGACAACAAATTGCATGTCATCGACGTTGAAGCCGCGTTCCGCCGCATCGACCGCGGCAATCAGATGAGATCCCGAACCGAAGCGACTGATTGCGTAGCGCATGCCTTCAATACCTTCGATACTGCGGATTTTGCTCGACGCCGAAACGTGGATTCCCCAGACCAGCGGCGATTCGACGTAAACGCTGACCAGCTTGTTACGGCCGCCAGTCAGAATGTCGTGAACGGCACCTTCCGTCAGTAGCAGTGCGGCGTCGAGTTCCTTGTCCCGCAAGGCGGCATTCATCGCGCCCGTGCCACCCGGGTAGTCGATAAACTCCACGTCAATGCCGGCGGCACTGAATGCGCCCTCGGCAATCGCCTGCTTCCATGGCAAATTGACGTGCTCAGGCACGCCTCCGATTCTGAGTTTGACGGAGTTCAAAGTGGACCCTCATAAGTTGATTCGCTATAAGGTAGCAAAATTCACGTAGACTTCGGCGGAGACTTTCCAGGTGAATGAAATTATGTACGACCAAAGTAGCGCGACGATCGCCGTCCTGCTTTTCGTGGCGTTGATCGTTGCGACAGAGCTGACCTTTCACCTGGGGCGACGCTCAATCAATAATACGACTGAAGCGAAGAAGACCCAGATTACCGCGATCCAGGGCTCCATTCTCGGCGTGCTGGCATTGCTACTGGGCTTTACATTCTCGTTGTCGCTGCAACGCTTCGACTCGCGCAGTGAAGCGGTGGTCAGCGAAGCGAACGCGATCGGTACCGCCGTATTGCGCTCGGACCTGCTGCCACCGGCTTATCGGTCCGATGCCAGGCAAAAACTGAAGCAGTATCTCGATCTCCGCGTTCAGGCAGGCGTTATTTCACTGGATTATCAGGACCAGCGCCAGACGATCGTTCTGCAATCGAACAGGGTCCTGGAAGAAATCTGGCGGCTCGCAGCCGAAGCGGCCGGCGTTGAACCGAACCCGGTGACAACCGGGCTCTTTATCCAGGCTGTAAACGAGGTTATTGACAGCTACGGTTCGCGCGATGCTGAGTTGAATCGGCACGTCCCTGAAACGGTGTTGTTCTTATTGCTCGTTACGCTGGTGATGACCGCAAGTCTCGTTGGCTACGGCTCGGGTGTGTCAGGACATCGCGCATCCCTTGCCACACACGTGCTTTACCTGCTGATCGTTCTCATGGTGTTTCTTATCATTGATCTTGATCGGCCCAGGCGCGGTCTGATCGAAGTTTCGCAACAGAGCATGCTGGACCTGCAAACATCGATAAGTGAGTCCATAACGAGGTAGGGAAGGAAGTTATTCGCTTTTGCCCGCCTCGACTATTTCCGTCGCCGATGCGGTCTCGCGCAAAGCCTGCGCCGTATTGGTGCGGATGGTTTCATGAACTGCGGCGGCGATACGGGAATGGTCCCAGGCTGAGTTGACTCTCAGCACATTCGACAATGGTGAATTCGAACAGAAACAAATAAAAACATTTACGTACAAATTTGACACCAAGAGTCGCGGGAGCCTCGATAAGCTTCGTCTCACATTCGAAGTTTAGCCAAGGAGATTGACTCATGACACACCCACTGACTCGCATCGTCACGACGATGGCATCGATCGCACTATTTTCATTCTCGGCGGTCGCAGTCGCGAACCACCATGCTGGTAAGCAATCCGCCGAAGCGGATATCGTCGACGTCGCTGTAGCGGCAGGCCAGTTCGACACATTGGCGGCTG
This sequence comes from uncultured bacterium, assembly GCA_963976365.1. Taxonomy (GTDB): domain Bacteria; phylum Pseudomonadota; class Gammaproteobacteria; order Steroidobacterales; family Woeseiaceae; genus UBA1847. The sequence goes on from CAXBKH010000029.1 coordinate 19,866, forward strand.
CCCTCAGTGCTGCTGGCCTGGTTGAAACCCTTAAAGGCGATGGTCCTTTTACTGTATTTGCACCAACGGATGCGGCTTTCGCGAAGTTGCCGGCCGGTACGCTTGAATCACTTCTCGAGCCGGAAAATAAGGACAAGCTGGTTGCCATTCTTACCTACCATGTCGTTTCTGGAAATGTGAAGGCGGCCGATGTTGTGAAGCTAAGCTCTGCCAAAACGGTAAATGGAGCATCCGTCTCGATTGCAGTGATCGATGGAGGCGTGCAGGTTGATGAGGCAACAGTGATCAAGACTGATATCGGTGCCCGCAATGGAACGATTCACGTGATCGATTCGGTCATCCTGCCGAAATAATTCCTAACGCATTCTCCTATCAATCGGGGCGCGGCACCCACAAGGCGTCGCGCCCTTTAACTTCAGCTCATTAATGGTCAAAACCCGGAGAACCTGGTGAACAAATTGAACGGAATCATCCTGCTGCTGCTATTTATGCTGGCAGTCTCTTCTTCCATAGCCAACGAAGGGATGCTTCTTGATCATAATTTCAGGCGACTGGCCTCTGATGAGGTGGTCAATTTGCGCGAGGCTTACAATGGCAAAGTGGTTCTTGTTGTGAATACCGCTTCCAGGTGTGGCAACACACCGCAGTATGACGGACTGGAAGCCTTATACCAGCAGTACGGTGAAGCCGGGCTGGTTGTGCTGGGTTTTCCGTCCAATGACTTCCTGGGGCAGGAGCCCGGCACCGAGGAACAGATCCAGGAATTCTGCAGGTTGACCTACGGCATCAAGTTTCCGATGTTCGAAAAGGTCACGGTCAGGAAAAACAACGCGCATCCGTTTTTCGATAAACTTGCCGCAGTTTCCGGGACCTATCCGACATGGAACTTCCACAAGTTTCTGATCGGCCGGGACGGCAAGCTGATCGAGGAGTTTAGCCCGCGAACGCAACCTGATGATGCGGATTTTGTTGCCGCGATCGATCTGGCGCTTGCTCACTAACACGGCGTTTCGTCATGACTTTATTGTCGTCGTTTCGCTCGAACGCCCGGGTCGCCGTTGTTGGTGCAAGCGGCGGAATTGGTCGCGCATTTGTTGACCTGTTGCAGGCCGATCCAAATGTGCTCAGCGTCAGTGCATTCTCGCGTTCCTGTCTGAAGTTCGAAAGCGCAAGAGTTAACTGGTACGGCATAGACCTGACCGACGAATCGTCGGTTGCTGCTGCTGCCGAATGGGCATCGCGTGACTCGTCATTCGACCTGGTGATCGTTGCTTCGGGAATTCTTCATCGTGACGATCAGATTCGTCCTGAAAAAAGCCTGCGGGAAATTACACCAGGATCGATGGCCGAGGTACTGGCGATCAACACGATAGGCCCGGTGTTGGTCGCGAAGCATTTTCTCCCCACACTGGTCAAAGACCACAAGTCTGCGTTTGCGGTGCTATCCGCACGCGTTGGCAGTATCTCTGACAATCGACTCGGTGGTTGGATCTCGTACAGGATGTCGAAAGCAGCACTGAACATGTCAGTGCGGACCCTGGCCATTGAACACGCGCGCCTGAACCGTGCGTCGACGATCCTCGCGCTGCATCCGGGGACAGTGGATACGGCGCTGTCGAAGCCCTACGCGAGTCGGGTTGAAGAATCCGGATTATTCTCGCCTGCCGTCGCTGCTGGCAAGCTCCTGCAAGTGATCGATGATCTGGGTCCCGATAGCAGTGGCGGATTTTTCGCCTACGACGGATCGCGGATTGAATTCTAGAATCGATCGCACGATTTGCAGACAAACTCGCGGGTGTGGTTTTACTCGTAAAGGAAGCAGGCCGAGCTTCTGTCCGGCAGCAGCCAGCGGTTGACTTTTTTGTTGTCGATCTCGCAGCTGGCGAAGGCCAGTCTCCAGTTGCCTTTCGTACCGACTGCCGGCAGCTTGAACTCGACGTCTCCGAGGGCGGCATTTATCAGCATGGCCGCTGCGGCGGGCTTGCGGCTATCGTGCGCTGTAGCGCTCGTTTCCGTCAGGATCAGCATCAGGGCTCTATCGTGCTGCCATTGTTGCTCGCTCAATGAATCGCCTGCGGGTGTCAGCCAATTGATGTCCGGGTGTCCGTTTCCGTTTGACTTGTGTCCGTGGCGGTAGTCGTTGTGCCTCAGCAACGCGTGATTACGACGCAGCCAGATCAGTTGGCGAACGGCGTCGAGAAACTTAGGGTCCTTGTCATTGTCGCTCCAGTCGATCCAGCTAATTTCGTTGTCTTGCGCATAGGCATTGTTGTTGCCACTTTGCGAATTGCCGAATTCGTCACCCGCAAGCAGCATCGGCGTCCCTTGTGCCAGTAACAGGCTCGAAAGCATGTTGAGACGTTGTCGACGCCGTAACTGGTTGATGCCGGAATCGTCAGTGGCGCCTTCTTTGCCATAATTGCAGCTGTAGTTATGCTGGTGTCCATCCCGATTCTCTTCGCCATTGTCGAGATTGTGCCGCTGCTCATAGCTTACGGCGTCAAGTAAAGTAAAGCCGTCGTGACTGGAAACGAAATTGATGCTTGACCGCGGCGTGCGACCGCTGGCTTCAAAAATATCGGCAGAGCCATGAAGCCGCTTGGCAAGGGTCGCTGCTTCGGCATCGTCGCCCCGCCAGAATCGGCGCACCGAGTCCCGAAACTGGTCGTTCCATTCCGACCAACGTGGTGAGAAATGGCCGAGCCGATAGCCACCCGGGCCGACATCCCAGGGCTCGGCAATGAGTTTTGTCTGCGCCAGCAACGGGTCGTTTTCAATTCGGGATAACAAGGGGTGGCGCGAGTCAAAGCCCGTCTCACTGCGCCCGAGGATTGGACACAAATCGAATCGAAAGCCGTCGACGCCCATGTCGCGACTCCAGTAACGAAGGCTATCCAGAATGATGTTCTGCACCACAGGACTGTCTGCGTTCAGCGTATTGCCACAACCGGTGTCGTTCACGTATTCACCCGGTGATGTACGGGGCGTTCGGTAGTAGGCAAGGTTGTCGATACCGCGAAAGCTCAAGGTTGGACCATGTTTGCCACCTTCCGCCGTGTGGTTGTAGACCACATCCAGTACGACTTCCAGGCCCGCATCGTGGATGCTGTTGACCATTTCCCGGAACTCGTGAATGCCATCATTGCAACCAAGGCGGGTTTCGGGCGCGAAGAAGTTTATCGAGTTGTAACCCCAGTAATTTCTGAGTCCTCGCTCGCTGAGAAAATTCTCGTCGATAAAAGCATGAACCGGCATGAGTTCGATCGCCGTCACGCCCAGGGCCTTCAGATAGTCGAGGACTTCCTTGTTTTTTAATCCCAGAAAACGTCCGCGGTCTCGCTCCGTCACTGCGGGGTGACGCATCGTAAAGCCACGCACGTTGAGCTCGTAAATAATGGTTTCCGACCAGGGGATCCGGGGGCGAGGGTGAGATGCGAGCCCACGCGAACCCGAAACGATTGCTTTTGGCACGAACGCCGCACTGTCCATCAGACTGCGCCGCATGGGCTGGTCGATGCCCACCGACAAATCGTGTCCATACAAAGCATCCGACCATACAACCGGGCCACTCAACAGGCGGGCGTATGGGTCGATCAATAACTTGCTGGGATTGTAGAACAATCCGGCAGCCGGGTCGTAGCGCCCGTGCACGCGGTAACCATAGTGCTGCCCCGGCTGACATCCACCGAGGTAACCGTGGAAAATTCCATCGTCGCAATGCGGTAAGTCGTGACAGGCCTGGGGCTCGCCGGATTTATCGTACAGGCAAAGTTCTACACGGTCTGCACCGGCAGCCGACAATGCGAAACTCACACCATCGCCATCCCAGTTCGCGCCGAGAGTCGTCGGGTCTATCGTATCGGTCATAGGTCGTCAGGGTTGATCGGGTCGGTTTGCCAGATGTCGCGGTTGTATTCCTGCATCGTACGGTCTGTCGAAAAGCGGCCACTGGATGCGGTGTTGAGAATACTCATTCTTGTCCAGTTTTCCCTGTTCTTGTAGGCCTCGTTGACCTGCTGTTGCGCATCGATAAAGCTTCGAAAATCGGCGGCGGTCATCCAGTGGTCGTGCGAATTTCGAATCGCATTGACGACGCCGAGATGGATTCCTTCGTCGACGCCATCAAAATGGCCGTCCTCGAAAAGCTGCACTACCCTGGAAAGATCAGCATCGGCGGCGATTATCGCATTCGGGTCATAGGTTGACCTGATCGCTTCAATCTGATCTACCGTATTGCCGAACAGAAAGAAGTTCTCCGCACCGACAGCCTCGCGAATTTCCACGTTCGCGCCGTCGAGCGTGCCGATTGTCAGTGCGCCATTCATCATGAACTTCATGTTGCCGGTACCCGACGCTTCCTTGCCGGCTGTTGAAATCTGCTCCGACAAGTCGGCTGCCGTACATATGACTTCCATCGCCGACACATTGTAGTCGGGCAGGAATAACAGGCGCAGCAGACCCTCGGTTTCCGGCGCGTTGTTGATAACATCGGCGACACTGTTGATGCTCTTGATGATCGCCTTTGCCATTTCGTAACCCGGGGCGGCTTTACCGCCGATAATAATGGCCCGCGGCACCATGCCTTCTGCATCGCCCCGGATGATACGGTCGTAAAGATGAACGGCATGCAACAGGTTCATGAGTTGTCGCTTGTACTCGTGAATTCGTTTTACCTGCACATCAAAAAGCATCGTTGGATCGAGTGCGAGGTTGCACCTCTGTTCAATCAGCGCTGCGAGGCGTCGTTTGTTTGTCAGCTTGACGGATGCCCACTGCTGCTGGAACGTGGCGTCTTTTGCAAATGCGCGAAGTCCCTCCAATTCGCTCAGATTCGTAACCCACCCGTCGCCCAGCTTCGAATTGATCAGGGCCGTGAGGCCCGGGTTGCAGGCTGCAAGCCAGCGTCTTTGCGTGACGCCGTTCGTCTTGTTGTTGAAACGCTCTGGCCACAACTGGTAGAAATCGTTGAAAAGGCCGTCCTGCAAAAGTCGGGAGTGCAATGCGGCGACGCCATTGATTGAATAGCTGCCCACGATTGCAAGGTATGCCATGCGCACAACCGATTCGTGTCCTTCGCCAATAAGCGACATGCGTCGGATTCTGTCGGCGTCTCCCGGCCAGCGTTTACCGAGTTCTTTCAGAAATCGATTGTTTATTTCATGGATGATCTCAAGGACACGTGGTAGCAGGCGGGCAAACAGCGACTCTGTCCAGACTTCCAGCGCCTCCGGCAACAATGTGTGATTCGTATAGGCCATCGTCTGCCGGGTAATTTCCCAGGCGTCATCCCATTCGAGGCCATGCTCGTCGAGGAGAATGCGCATCAGTTCCGGCACCGCGACAGCCGGGTGGGTGTCGTTCAATTGAAAACAATTCCTGGCTGCGAAGTCGTTGAAATCGTTGCCGTGCCGTTCGCACCAGTCACGAACCGTGTCCTGCAGGCTGGCCGACGCCAGCAGGTATTGCTGGCGCAGCCGCAGCTCCCGACCGGTTTCAGTCACCGCATTCGGGTACAACACCATCGTGATGTTTTCGGCAGCGTTTTTCGCCGCTACCGCTTCGCTATAGTCTCCGGCATTGAACTCTTCGAGGTCGAATTCGTCGGTTGCCGCCGAGGACCAGAGACGCAGCGTATTGACAACGTCATTGCGGTAACCGGGAATCGGCACGTCGAACGGAATCGCCAGCACATCCTGCGTTGCGATCAGTCGGTGCCGCAAGCGCCCGGTCTCGTCGTGATAGGGTTCACTGATACCCCCAAAATGAATGATCTGCGCAAGTTCATAGCGCTCCACTTCCCACGGAAAGCCATCGCGTAGCCAGGGATCCGGCGCTTCGACCTGGTAACCGCCCTCGATGCGCTGATGGAACATCCCGTAGCGATAGCGAAGGCCATAGCCGACAACAGGCAAGCGCAACGTCGCGCAGCTGTCCAGAAAACAGGCAGCAAGCCGACCGAGGCCACCATTACCGAGTCCGGCATCATGTTCTTGCTCACAGATCTCTTCGAGGTCCATACCCGCTGATTCAAGTGCGGCCGCCGCTGTTTTATCGATATCGAGATTGAACAGTGCGTTGCGCAACAGGCGGCCAATCAGGAATTCAAGTGACAGGTAGCTGACTCGCCGGCAATCGGAGTCGTTGATGGCCGCGTTGGTCCGCTTCCATCGCTCGAGCAGGCGGTCGCGCGTGGCATAAACCAGTGACTTGTAGACAAAAGGGGACGGGTCTTGCGCGTCTCGCTGCCCGAGCATGTGTCCGTAGTAGCGAGAGAAATCCCGGAGGATGCTGTCAGCGCTCATTGCAAGGCGCGGCGTAGCCGGGACCCTCGGTTCGGATTCATCGGCGAATGTGTGTCTTCCGGGCACTATCGGGTTCTCCTGGAGAATTGCTTTGGGGTTAGTTTGTGCGTTGTAAAATCAGTGTAGCGAGCGGTGGCAGCGTCAGGCGTATTGAGGCGGGCTGCGCATGCGATTCTACGGCTTCGGATTCAATGACAGCCGGGTTGCTGACTCCGCTGCCGCCGTACTTTCGATCATCGGAATTGAGACGCTCACGATACTGGCAATGCATCGGAACACCCATTCGGTAGTCATAACGGACGACCGGTGTGAAATTCGAAATACAAATGACAAAGTCGCCATTCTGCGCGCGTCGAGTCCAGGCGAACACACTGGAGTCACGGTCATCGACAACAATCCACTCGAATCCTTCGTGGCGACAATCCTGTTCGTGCAATGCCGGGGTTTCCCGGTATACGTGGTTCAGGTCACGGACCAGGCTTTGCACACCGCGATGCAAAGGCTGATCCAGCAGGTGCCAGTCAAGCGAGGTATCGTGGTTCCATTCGCGAGCTTGTGCCAACTCGCCACCCATAAACAAAAGCTTCTTGCCGGGGTGGGTGTACAGGAACCCATAGTAGGTACGCAGGCTGGCAAAGCGTTGCCATTCGTCGCCTGGCATCCGGCCGAGCAACGAGCGCTTCCCATGCACCACCTCGTCGTGCGACAACGGCAGTAGAAAATTCTCGCTGAACGCGTATGTCAGGCCAAATGTCATTCGATTGTGGTGGTGTTTGCGGTGTATCGGTTCTTCCTGGATATAGGACAGTGTGTCGTTCATCCAGCCCATGTTCCACTTGTAGGTAAATCCGAGTCCGCCGTCGTAAGTTGGACCGGAAACTCGTGGCCACGACGTCGATTCCTCGGCGAAGGTCATTGCACCATGTTCGTGCACGAGTTCATTGAGGCGCCGCAGAAAGGAAACGGCCTGGAGATTCTCGTTGCCGCCATGCTCGTTTGCCAGCCACTCGCCATCTTCGCGCGAGTAGTCGAGGTAGAGCATTGACGCCACGGCGTCGACGCGCAATGCATCGATATGAAACTCATCGATCCAGTACAAGGCACTTGCCAGCAAGTAGTTACGAACTTCATTGCGTCCGTAGTCAAATATCAACGTGCCCCAGTCGACATGTTCGCCGCGCCGCGGGTCGGCGTGTTCGTACAGCGCAGTGCCGTCAAACCGAGACAGTCCGTGAGTATCTCGCGGGAAGTGTGCGGGGACCCAGTCGATAATGACGCCGAGACCTGCCCGGTGACAGGCGTTGACCAAGTGTCGAAAATCATCCGGCTCGCCAAACCTATAGGTTGGCGCATACATGCCGATCGGTTGATAACCCCATGAGCCATCGAAGGGATGCTCAGTAACCGGCATGAACTCAATGTGGGTGAATCCCATCTCCACCGCATAGGCGACGAGCTCATCAGCGAGCTCGCGGTACGAAAGCCAGCGATTTCCCTCGTCGTGTCTGCGACGCCATGACCCGAGATGAACTTCATAAATACTCAACGGCTGGCTGAGGTCGGGCGGCGCATTGCGTCGCTGCATCCAGTCGCTGTCGGACCAGGCGTAACGGGTATCGTAGACTCGTGCCGCGTTGCCCGGAGGCGACTCATGGTAGTGCGCGAGGGGGTCGGTCTTCAGCGGTAGCAACTTGCCGGCGGCGTCCAGAATTTCAAACTTGTACAAATCGTTTTGACCGACGGCGGGAATGAATATGTCCCAGACGCCAATATCCGGATGCAAACGCATTGGATGGCGCCGACCATCCCAGTCGTTAAAGCTGCCGACGATGCTCACGCGGCCGGCGTTGGGTGCCCAGACCGCGAAGTGCGTTCCTCGGACTCCCTGCAGCGTCAGCAGGTGTGCGCCGAGCTTTTCGTACAATTGATGGTGTTCGCCTCTGCCGAGAAGATGCAGGTCAAGATTGCCGAGCGCCGATGAAAAGCGGTACGCGTCATCGATCTCGTAACTATTCCCGTCGGCAATCGTGATTCGCAGGCGATAGGCGACGACCTTGCTGGGGATTGAAGCGGTAAATATCCCGTCTGCATGCACCCGACGCATCGAAATAAGCGTCTCACCCGATTCATCCAGCAACTCGACACCGCTGGCATGCGGCTGGAAAGTCCGCACCAGGGTTTTCCTGCCATTGGCGTGAGGGCCCAGCACCGAAAATGGATCGCGGTGCCGACCCATGGCGAGATCGGTTAAGTCTGTAGGTTTCAAGGCGATGACGTCGGCTCCCCGCTAACGGGTCATGTGCAGTTCCTGGCCAAGCATGTCTGGTGTAACGAGTGTTATGCCGCTCTCCGTAATCCGGAAGCCACGGGCGCGGTCGGCATCCGGGTCCTCACCAATTACAGTGTTTTCAGGAATGATGGCTCCACGGTCGACGATGGCTTTATTGATTCGGCAATGGCGCCCGACCACGACATCCGGCAACAACAAGGTATCGGAAACCGTACTGAAGGAATTCACTGTGCAATTCGAATACAGCAAAGAGTGGTGGACGTGAGATCCGGATATCACGCAGCCGCCGGAAACCATGGAATCGGTTGCGTAGCCGCGGCGTTCGGGAAGATCAAAGACAAATTTTGCCGGTGGCAACTGCGACTGGTGCGTCAGTATCGGCCAGTGCTGATCATAGAGATTAAGTTCCGGAGTCACTGACACGAGTTCCATGTTGGCTTCCCAGAATGCGTCGAGGGTACCAACGTCTCGCCAATAAGCCTGCTTCTGTGTGACCGGGTCTCGAAACTTGTATGCGTAGACCTGGTACTTGTCGATGATCGACGGAATGATGTTTTTTCCAAAATCATGCTGCGTTTTCGGATCGTCGGCATTCTTGATCAGTTGCTCATAGAGGAAATCCGTGTTGAAAACGTAATTGCCCATGGACGCCAGGCAAAATTCGGTTTGCCCCGGAATCGGTGTCGGGTTCGCCGGCTTTTCGTCAAAGGCGATCACCCGTCCGCTGTCATTTATTGTCATGACACCAAGCTGTCCTGCGGCTTCGGCAATGGGTACCTCGATGCAGCAAACCGTCATATCAGCCTGCTTCTCGGCATGTTCGACCAGTAGATTGCCGTAATCCATCTTGTAGACATGATCGCCGGCAAGAATCAAAACCTGCTTGGGTTCGTGGGTTCGAATAATGTCGAGATTCTGATACACGGCATCCGCCGTGCCTCGATACCATTCGCCGCCGACACGCTGCGAGGCCGGCAATATATCAATAAATTCGGTTGCTTCAGCGGCATAGCGTGACGACCAACCGTGTACGAGATGTCGAATCAGCGAGTGCGCCTTGTATTGCGTAGCTACGCCAATGCGCCGAATACCGGAATTGACGCAATTGGAAAGCGGAAAATCGATAATTCGAAACTTACCGCCGAAGTATAGGCTCGGCTTTGCACGCCAGTTGGTCAGTTCGTAAAGGCGAGAACCCTGGCCTCCCGCCAGGATCAGGGCCAGCGTCTCACGCGCCATTCGGCTTACGTAGCGGGTAGGATCTTGGACCGGAGCGGTTGTCATAGTTTCGCCTGTGAGCGTTAGTGCTTCATTTTCGTATTGTTGCTGACACTTTAAGCGCTAGTGTATAGCACGACAACCGCTTGATAGGCGCCGGTGCTTAATTTTCGCGCAAGTATCCCCAAGTGTGCAGTTTGTCATGGTCCTCAAACCAGCGGTCACCAATATCCTTGCGGTAGTACATGTTGGGGATCAGGATGTTCTTGATACGTTGATAGGCTTGCGCCTGCGCCTGTTTTACCGAAACGCCAACACCGGTAACGATGAGCACAACGCCAGTCTTTCCGGTTATCAGCCATTCGCCATTGACCAGCTTCACATCTTCGATGTGTACGCCCTCATATTGCGGTTTGCGAAAGATGATCACGCGATCTTTCGAGTTGGCTTCAAAGGTCTTCGGGTCGTAGTAGGGAAAAGGTGGAACGACAATTCGAATACCGATCTGGAAACCACGCTTGGTTTTGAAATTCTTAAGCGTACCGTCGGCCATTCCGCTAAGGAAGTCGCCGACAGGCATTTGCAGACCGTCGGCCTGAATACTGATCGTCGGGTATCCGAATCGGGAGGTGAACTCCAGCGGATAAATTCCCTGGCCGTTAACGATGCAATTGACGTCGATGTAGCCTACATAATTCTCTTCGGCCAGGCGATCCCGAAGTTTGGCAAGGGTTGCAGCATAGATGCTGTTTGGCCTGCTCCAGTACATACAGGTTCCCATCTCGCCAGTCGCGGGACCGATGTCGCCCGGGAACAGCAATTTATGCTCGAAGTTGACATTGATCGGCATCATGAAGTCGTTGCCATTGAAAAACGCGCCAACGGCGACCTCGACACCGCGAACCCTTTTTTGCAACTGGAATACTTTAACGGTATCGGCATAAGCCGCCTTGTAGGACTCCAGCACATGGACAATGTCCCGTCCGTCGTCTTCCTGGCCGACAAACAGCAAACGTTTGATGTTTTGTGCCTCACCGCTGGGCTTGATGACATACGGTGCAGGGTGCGCTTTTACGTACTCGATCGCCGTGTCGAAATCATTGAAGTCCTGGAACGGAATGATGGACACGCCGTGCCGCTTCAGCTCTTCCTGCCCAAAACTGCGATCGTCTTCAAGCCTGTCGGTATAAGGGGTACCGCCGACGACGTGTTTGCCTGCTTCGCGCAAGGCCTTGGCCTTTTCACCCTGCCCGAGGACATCGTCAAAAACAATGACGTCCGCCCAATCGACGTGACTTTCCCAATCATCGACCTTTTCGACGAATCCGTCGGCAATCGATTTTTCCGATTCGGATTCGATGTAATAGCGTACTTCGGATCCTTCCTTGCGGACCGCCCAGGCAATATCGCTGATCAAGGCGTCAATGGACACGAACAGAAATTTCTTCGCAGTAGCGGTCATAATTTCATTTACTCGATTGCAATGTAACGGTCCGACATTGGAGCCGCCTGGCCATGACTACCGTCACCGGCGGTATTGGCGTCAAGAATCCTGACGGTATTGGCAAATAACTCCTGAGCTTCGTCGCTGCTGTTGCCGATGCAGGTTACGCCCAGTTTACCGTATTGCGACAAGGCACCGATCATATAAAACAGGACGCCGGTGCCGGTCGAGTGCTTGAAACCAATGCCGCTGTGCCAGATGATTTCGAAGAGGTCTTCCGGTAACAGGCCGCGATATGCGGGTGACTTCAGATTGTCGGTCGCGCTGTAGAACTTGGTCTGGCCATTCGGGGCAACAAAGTGGCCGGTCCCGGCGTCCAGTTCGCCACCGGTCAGGAATTCGAGCGCGTGGAACGGCGGCGTAGTCCCGCCCATGCGCAGGTTAATTTCAATGGCGTGAGCCGTCCAGCCCTGCTTGTCTCTTGTCACCATGAAATCGATAGCGAAGCGCCCGATGACGCCTTGTTTGCTGAGTACTTCGCCAATCTTTTGTGCGTCGTCGAGAAGCAACTTTCGATATTCGTCCCGGGCTGGAAAGCGACAGCCAAGATAGGCCTGGCCAGTCTTGCCACCAAGCACCTGCTCGTGACTCGATATCAAACGCGGTTCGCCGTTTGGCATGATGCGCATTTGCACGCTGGGTGAGCGAACCTCATCGCCGGTGATGAGTTCTTCCACAATGCCGCCCAATGCGCCGAACCTGGCAATGAACTTGTCGTAGGTTTCATTGCCGGACAACCAGGAGAGCTTCTGCAATGCTTTACGAATGCCGTCTTCGCCGCTGGCGGCGTCCGGGTACTTGAAGATGGCATTGCCTTCGCCGCCAAAGCCTTCGTTTAATTTTACGACTGCGCTTGCGATCTGCGGGCGTCGACTACGCAGTTCAGCGAGGCCCCTGATAATGTCATCTTCGCTGTGCAGGTCTTCGAGGCCTGCCGGAAAGCTTACGCCGGCATCAGTGAATATTTTGCGGTTGCCGGACTTGGTGCCGAGGTGCAGCAAATCCGGATCGAGACCATTCATTGGAATGCCCAGCGCAAGGGCCAGCCTTCTCTCCAGCGGCGTGGAGTTGTAGCAGGTCAGGTAGGCGTTATGTGAATCGCCAATGTACTTTTGCAATCGTCGCAACAGGTTGGGTCGTTCGAGTATTTTCTCCGACAACGGGCGAGGACTTGAGTCGAATACCGAGACCATATGCAGGCGTTTGCGTGCATGACTGGCCGAGACGCTGTCGAGCAGCTGCAGGTAATAATCGACGACGTCAGGATGCACAGGTTGGCTGGTGAGGTATATCAGTCGTGCCTTTGGATTACGTAGCCGGATCAGTGCGAACATCAGCCTTTCTTCGTAGAAAGCGGCACCCGTTACCTTGGCCAACTCTTCCTGGTTTACCGTCATTGACGGCACGATTACCGAGGTATGTTCATAGCAGGGGTCGTTCTGAAACTTTTCCCAGACGCCGGGCAAGTGCTGCTGCAGTTCCCGGAAACGTTCCGCTTCGCTGCGACTCATGACGCGTGTACTTTCAGTGTTTGCCCGATATCGTTCATGATATCCCGCAATACGTCATAGTCGGGATGGCGAACGCGCAGCCACGCGTTTGCCATGTAACCGGCTTCAACCGGCATTGTTGCCGTTCCCGGGTCTGGCAGATGTGCCTTGACGATACAGGCATCGTATCGCTGAAAGATTTCGTCGACACCGGAATAGCCGCTAATGCGGCCGTCACGATCCGGTCGCAATGCAATCATTCCCGCCGCGTATCGGCGCGACGGGGTCTTATGTGTGTGGCCGTGAACCAGTGCGCATGCCCACTCGAAGAAGAGGTCGAATTCGTTTGCGGCATTGTAGACATCCCACTGGCCAACGCCGGGTGGACGGCAGCCGATCTCGGAAAATTTCAGCCCTTTGGGCCCATAGAACCATTCCATGTGAGTCGCCGACGTGCCGATGTCCAGCACCTTGATGACTTGTCGAGTCATATTCCGGACATCCTTGTAGCCGGGTGCTTCGATGCGATTCGTCGTCACCATTTGCGGTGAGATCCAGCGCTCACGCATGGCTTCGAGAACATTCGGGTAGTAATGGGTAATGAACTCGTGATGTACGTTGCCGTCGATCGACAATGTGTCGATGTAGCCTTCGTGCCCCTCGATGAACTCTTCGATGGCAACAGCCTCGCCGTCCGACAGACCTGATTCCTGGATTACGCGCTCGAGTTCTTTATCGTTCCTGACTTTGTACGTGCCCGATGCGCCGGCGCCGGCGGGCGGCTTGATGATGACCGGGTATCCGACGGTCGCCACAAAATCACGGGCATCCTGCGCCGATTCGGCGCGCGTCGATTGCGCACAGGGAATACCGCTTTTTCGCAAGACCTCTTTCATCGCTGGCTTGTCGCGACACAGGAATGCCGTTTTGGTCGAGGTTCCCGGAATCCCACGGGCTTCGCGGACTGCGGCCACCGGCATAATGTGTGCCTCAATGGTCGCCTCAATGCGATCAACCCAGACCTTGCCCTGGATGTGTTTTACCGCATCGAGCATCGAAGGTTCGTGCACGACCGAGCGCACCTGGACATAGTCGTGCAGCCAGCCCTTAACTTCGTCGTCGAGGTATTCAACCGGCCGTTCACCGATGCCGATGACATTCGCACCGGCCGCGTGCAGTGCGCGCACGAACTCGCGCTGATTGCGTGGGAAAGACGGTTCGACAAAAATGATATTCATTTGCCGGACAGCTTGCGAAATATCTTCACGTACTGTTCTCCTTGTTGTTGCCAGGAAAAATCCATGGCCATGCCGTTAAGCATGATTTCTTTCCACAACGGCTGGTTCTTGTACAGGTCCAGCGCCGTATTCATGGCCCAACTGAGGCCCGCCGCGTCATAGTCGCGAAACAGGATACCGGTTCCAGTGCCTGTGGACGGATTAATCTGCTGTACCGAGTCGGCCAGTCCCCCCGTCTCCCGCACAACAGGTACAGTACCGTATTTGAGGCTGTACATCTGGTTGAGACCGCAAGGCTCGTAGCGCGACGGCATCAGGAACATATCCGCACCGGCTTCGATCCAGTGTGCGAGCTTGTTGTTAAAACCGCGGAAGAAACTGACCCGGTCCGGAATCTGTCGATGCAGGCTGTCAAAGAATTTTTCGAGGTGCGAGTCTCCGCTACCGAGGACCGCCATGGAGAAATCCCGCTGGGACAATAGCCGGGGCAACACGGTCTCCATCAGATCGAAGCCCTTCTGGCTGACGAAGCGGCTGACGACACCGATCACGGGTCGAGCGAGATTGCTGTCCAGGCCGAGTTCTTTTAGCAATTCCTTTTTGCAGGTTTTCTTGCCCGCGAGATTCTGCATCGAAAACTTCCGCGGAATCAGTGTGTCGGTCTGCGGATTCCATTCCTCGTCATCCACACCATTCAGGATACCGATCAGCGAGTCACTGCGTGCCCGCAGTGTGTCGTCGAGTCCCATGCCGTATTCCGCTCCCTGAATTTCGCGCGCGTAGGTCGGGCTGACTGTCGTGAGCAGGTCCGCGTACAGCATGCCTGTCTTCAGGAAGTTGATGACACCACTGGACAGGTCATCCTGGTGAAGGTGCCCGACGTTCGGTCCGAGGGTCAGGTCAGCAAGGATTTCGGCGGGGAACTTGCCCTGGTAGCCGATGTTGTGAATGGTCAGTACGGATCGGGTATTCGCAAACAATTTGTCCCAGGCGTAGTTGGTCTTGAGATACAGCGGAATCATCGCCGTGTGCCAGTCGTGACAATGAAAAATATGCGGAGAAAACTGCATGTGCTGGCACAGTTCAATTGCGGCGCGGGAGAGCAGCAGGAACCGCAGATGTTCATCCTTGCCAGAGGTATACAGGCCATCGCGTTCGAAGAGTGCAGGGCAGCGAATGAGGTTTACCGGCAGTCCGGACGCAGGAAGCACCGTTCGGTAGACTGAATACTCAACATCCCAGGGGCCGATCGTCACCGTCAGGTTCTGGAAATTGTCGACGGGTTCGAACTTGAGGTCACCGCGATTCAGCGTCGAGTAAAACGGCATCACGACGCGCACGTCGTGCCCGGCCTTGTGCAGGTAGGCTGACAATGCCGCGCTGACGTCGGCCAGACCGCCGGTCTTGGCCAGCGGGGCAAATTCGGCCGTTGCAAGGCAGATATTCAGCTTCTTTTTCTTGGCCAATTGAGATCCATTCAGTCGAGTCTTGGGTGTTATTCTACTTTGAGACGAGCTCGTCCTGCTTGATTTCATGGAAATGGCGCGGAAATGATGAATGTACTGATGATATCGCCCGGATATCCGGCGGATATGCCTGAATTCACGCGGGGCCTAAGGGAATCGGGTGCCCGGGTATTCGGCGTCGGCGATCAGCACGCCGGCGGCCTGCCGGACCTGGTGCGACATTCGCTCTCCGACTACATCCAGGTTTCGTCGCTTTGGGACGCGCCCCGGGTGATCGCCGAACTGACACAAAAACTCAGGGGCCGGGATCTGGACCGTATCGAGTGTTTGTGGGAGCCGGGAGTCATGCTCGCCGCTGAATTGCGCGAACACTTCGGCGTTAAAGGCATGAATGTTGAGCACGCCCGCCTGTTCCGAGACAAGGAGGCTATGAAAGTTGCTCTGGACAAAGCCGGCATACGAACACCGCGACACGTTGCCGTAGACAGTGTTGCAGGCTGTTGGGAAGCTGCAGAGTCGATCGGGTTTCCGTTGATTCTGAAGCCGATCGATGGTGCCGGCTCGGCTGACACGTATCGGGTTAACTCACGCGAGGAGCTGCGAGCCACATTGCCGCGATTGCGTCACGTGCCACGGATCAGCATCGAAGAGTTTATCGACGGCGAAGAATATACCTTCGATACCATAACAATCGACGGTGAGATTGCTTACTACAACATCGCCTGGTATCGACCGCGCCCGTTGATTGCCCGCAGCAACGAATGGATAAGCCCGCAGGTGATTGCGTTGCACGATGTCGATGATCCGGATCTCGCCGGCGGCACGAAAATGGGGTTTGAGGTCATCAAGGCGCTCGACTTCGAAACCGGGTTTACGCACATGGAGTGGTACCGGAAAGCAGACGGCGAGGTGGTGTTTGGCGAGATTGGCGGCCGGCCGCCGGGTGCCCACCAGGTGGATCAAATGAAATACGCCTGTGATTTCGACGTATTCAAGGCCTGGGGACAGGCACTGACCCTTGGAAAAATTCTCGAACCGTTCAGACGGCGTTACAACGTCGCGACGATATTCAAGCGTGCTCGCGGCGTGGGACGAATCACTCGTATTGATGGCATCGATGAACTGCAATCGAGGTTTGGCGAGCATGTTGTCTGGAGCACTTTGTCACCACCGGGGACTCCGCGACGCGACTGGCTGAAAACGCTGGTGTCCGATGGTTTCGTAATGCTCAGGCATCCGGATATCAAAGCGACAATGGAGATGGCGGATGCCGTCGGCACCGAGATCCAGATGTACGCAGAGTAGGGACCGCAGAAAAACTGTGAACTGCGTCACAGTCTGTTGGCACGACCGGTCGGATTACATTTCCACGTCGAACCGGTAGCTTGTCGAATCCCGATTCAGTCGCCGACGCTAACCGGCGCGCAAACGGATTTGAGAGGTCGGCGTGGAAATATCAAGACAGAAATTACCCGTATTCTTCGCTTTGCTCATGACGCTGTACCTGGCGCCAGTGCACGCCGGCGAGTTCAGCGCAATCCTCAACGGCAAGTCGCATCACTTCGATTCAACCTACGACTGGAATGAAAACAATTTTGGCGTTGGGCTGGAATATGAATTCGATTCACGCCAGGACTCAGCCTGGAAAAAGATCGCGATGGCAAGCGGTTTTCGCGATAGCAACGACAGCATGGCGTACCTGGCTGGTGGTGGGCTTCACCGGCGCCTGTTCGAAACCGAGCGGATGGCAGGCTTCCATGTCTACGCCGGCCTGAATGCGTTCCTGATGACGCGAGATGACGTCAATCAAGGCAAGCCGTTTGCCGGAGTCTTGCCGAGCCTTAGTTTCGGCAACGATCTTGTCGGCATCAACCTGACCTATCTGCCTAAAAAGGCCGTCGAGCAATCGACGGGTTCCCGCATGGTTGATCCCACACTGAGCGGCATACTGTTTATGCAACTCAAGCTCAGCATGGACCTGCTGATGCCCTGAACGGGCCAGTGCGACTGCTTATGGTCGCGAGTGACCAAAGCTGCCTCGCTTCGCGGCAAACGCCTGGCGGTTGCATCACAGGCGGCGGCACCAGGTTGATTGGCGCAATGTCCGGTCCTACACTGAATGAACAGGCTGGCGATTACTGACAGTTGACCGGCCTGATCTGTGCGTACCGTGGCCAGGGGGATCATCGTGCCAGCACCGCTACCCTTCAATGAAAACCATCGACTCGAAACCTTGCGTGAGTATCGGATTCTCGATACGCCGTCGGAAGTGCGATTTGACCGGATCGTTTCGCACGCGGCGTTGCGGTGCAATGTGCCGATAGCAACCTTCACGATCGTCGATGAAACACGGTCGTGGTTCAAATCGCGAACCGGGCTCGATGTTCAGGAAATCGATCGGCAGAACTCCTTTTGTGCTCACACGGTTGCCAGCAACGCCCCGCTGGTCATTGAGGACGCAACCCAGGACGAGCGATTTGCCGACAGTGAATTTGTCGTCGGCGAGCCATTTATCCGCTTCTATGCCGGGGTCCCGGTCAGGGCCAGGAACCAGGACGCGCTTGGGTCAATCTGTATTATTGACAGGAAACCGCGCACGCTGCCCTGGCAGGATTTTCAGCTACTGAAAAGACTGGCGAACCAGATTGAGGTGCAGTTGCTGCTTAGAAAGTCACGTCTCGACGCCCACTAGCGGAACGCTGTCAACCCAATTACTTTCGTATTCGCCAGAAGCCCACGGTCAGCAGTGGCAGCAGGAATATGCCGAGGAATATCCAGGCCAGGGCACTGTAGCCCTTGGCAATCAGGTTGATGATTCCGATGCGATCGGCCAGGACGACGGCGAAGAAGAGAATAAACATCGCGATCCCGGGCCTCAGCCAGCGGGGCATCTGCATCGCCCGTTCAAGAAAGACCTGGTCGACTCGCTCGTTGATCGCGTGAATCATCCCGGTCCCTGTTTCTATAAAGGTGCCGAAAACAACGATATAGAAGACGATCGAAATCCAGCCGAAATCGAGTTGTTGCATCATGAAATCGGATGGCACCGGCACAGCGAGAATCTCCGGATAGCTGGCAATCATCCCCAACATAAAAAATATCGCCGGCAACATGCCAATTGGTCCGGCAAATACACCCGCAATCAGTGCATCGCGGCGACTTTTCATGTGCCGAACACAAAACAGGATCATTGTGACGGCAGTGGCATTCAACGCGGCATAACGAATGGTTCCTGTCACCCAGGCTCCGCCAAGGTCATCGCTGGCGAGGACACCTGGAATCTTGTGGCCGAATTTCGACAGGAACGCCCAAATAAGCACAGCGTAGACGGCGTACAACAGGAAAGACCAGCCTGCCAAAGCCTTTTCGATGACCGTAGTGCCGTAAAAGACAAGCACCCCGATTAGTGTGATCATCGTAACGGTACCGAAGACAGGCGCAATTCCGAAACGAGCGCCGACCAGTTCACCCGACGCAGAGCCAAGCACTGCAATGACAAGAATTACCAGTGCGATGTACACGATCTCGTAGAGAAACCAGGCGGGCCCAAGTATCTGCTTGAAAAAAGTCCGGTAGTCGTAGGATCGGGTAACGCGTGCCAGCTCGAAAGCAATGGCCAGTGTAACGCTGAAAATCACGGTGACACCGATTATGCTGAGTAACCCGCCGAGGGGTCCGGCCGATAAGAAAAACTCGACCAGCTCCCGTCCGGTTGCATAGCCACCGCCGATGATGACCGACTGAAACAGGAATCCAGGCAACAGCCAGCGCTGAAACAGCGTGTCTCTTTTAGTGGACATAAATGCGACCTTTTCGAGAGGCTAGGCTGATTTTTCGAACTCGCGCCAGCTTTGGATTCGATTCCAGAACAACTCGGTGAACTCGTCAAACTCATGTTCAGGGTACAAGGCTTCGACCTTTTCACGAATTGCATCCTTAACAGCCTCGGTCGAAAAGTACCTGTCCGCGACTTCATCGAGGTGACCCAGGTGTTCAGCACAAAACGCTTCGAATTCGTCGATATCGAGACGCTTGCGAGCAATTTTTACGTATTGTGCGAGTTTGTCGTTGAACGAAATATCCTTGTCGGCGATATCGAAGTATTCGCGCCAGTTGAGGTCCGTGTTGGGGCGTCTTTTGGTTGCGGCGCAAAAGACAGACCAGCGGATATTCGCTTTGATCAGCCACGGAAAGTGATAATGCAAGGATGTCACCTGCGAGTCCGGGCAGGCGTTCGCGAAATCGATCGGGTGCCATTCGCCTTTACTCAATAATGATTCGCAGGAGTTGAAATCCCAGCCGAAGAACGCGTTGATGACCAGTGTGAAATCCTTCAGGCGCTGTTCTTCTTCGGCGGACAGAAAGTTTTCTTCCATCCGATAGCGATTATGCAACGGCGCATCCGGGTCGTAGTTGACACAACGCCATTGCGGCCCCAGTCCGATACACCTTACGAAGCCGTCAAACGGAATAACGCCCGCTTGCAGATGCATGACGCGAGTACCACTGTCGTCGTAGGCGTCTTCCAGTGCCTGGCGATTCTTGATCGCCGTGACGCCGACCCAGGCGCCGCCGTCGTAAGGCTTCATGAATAAGGGATAACCAATCTTGTCGCCAATATCGCCGAGGTTAAACAGCTTCGCGTATCGTTTCAGCGTTGGCTGCAGGTCGGCCGATTCGGCATAGGATTTGGGCGGTATCATCCAGGTCCGTGGTACCGGAAAGCCAAGCCGCATCATCGCCGCATACGTCGTATGCTTTTCCATCGATTGCAGTGACCACGGGTTGTTAAATACGTACAGGTCGTTCATTACGATCGACTTTTTGATCCACTCGCGCGAGGTGTGGTACCAGTGCGTCAGGCGATCGATGACAACGTCGTATTTGCAGGGTTGCTGCAGGTCGAAAGGCTCGATATTGACACGCTCGACTTCGAATTTGAGGGTGTCCTTGCCCATTGGAATCGCGAGATCCAGTTCCCTGATCAGGGCTTCATAGCAAATCGGCCAGCATATATCGGCACCGAGAGACAGCCCGATTCGTCTTGTCTGTTCCGCCACGGTCTTGTTTTCCTTATAGGCTGAATTGGCGATCAATATAGCAGGCAGCAGGCGCCAGCGTGCACTCCCGCGGTAATTATTCGTAGACCAGCCAGGCCGGACCCGGCATCAGCCATGACAGACCAACTCGCAGCCGGTCTCGCCAGTTTTCCCAGTTGTGAGCGTCGCGTGCCTCTTCGAATCGCAAATCGACACCTTTCGACTGCAAGTGCGGCACCAGCGAGCGATTCTCGTAAATTAACGATTCATACACGCCGCAGCTCATGAAAATCCGGTCCGCCGGTCGCCCCGGGTGCTCGCGGAATTCGTTCATGAATCGGACGACCGGGTCAAACACCGGTCCACGGCTGTGGCGCCCGAGGTCACTGAATGCGAACGACCCGGACTGCAGCAACAGGCTGCCGAAATGATCTGGATATCGCCACGCTGCGTGCAATGCGGCAACGCCGCCGAAACTCGCGCCCATGACGCAGCGAGAATCGACGCTATCCATCAACGGGTATTCAGCCGTCATGAATGGCAACAGGTCATCGACAAGAAACTGTGCGTGCCTGTCGTTGCCGGCGTATTCTTTCAGGCGATCCGGGGACTGCGTCAAGGCGACGATCATTGACGGGATTTCCAGCCGGTGTGTCAGGTTGTCGAGTACCAACTTGAGGTCGGCATAACGCAGGTAGTCGCCACCGTCATGGACGATCAGCAACGGATAGCGTCGGTTTTCTCGAAACGTCGCCGGCAGATACACCTGGATGCCGCGCTGTCCCTGAAACGCCTTGCTATGAAACTGTCGATCCTCCACCGTTCCGAGTCGCGACAGCGGATCGTGCGTCGCCCACTCCGGGCGTTCGTAGCCAAAGCCCTGGCAGACGGAGTTCGCGCCAAACGGGTCGTGCGCGATCACCTTGTTCAGCGGGTCAAGAATCAGGTTCTTTTTGCCCTGGTGCGTGACTTCAAACTTGTATTCAATGCGCGAGCCTTTCGGCAATTCAATGGTCGTCGCCCACAGGTCTGAGCCTGCCAGCGCCTGGAATGGTTGCGCCGTATCCAGTCCTGAAATCCAGCAGCGCAAATTGACGGAATCGGCCGCACCGCGGTAAACAAACGTAACGTCGGTACCTTCCACCAGCGGGAACTCGTTCTCGCTGATAAATGCGTCGATGTCAGGCGCCTCCGGCGCGGACTTCCGCAGTAGCTTTCTGAGCGCGGGCGTCATGCCAGCTTGACTCTTTCAAACTTGCCATCGCGGGCAATGTGTCGGACCGATTCGCTATCGCGAACCTTGTGGTCCTCCATCAGCAACACGGATTCATTATCAAGCGTCAGGCAGGTGGCCGGCGCGAATCGGCGGCTGAACAGGCTGCTTCTTACCGTCTCCCGGGTGCGCAGGCGGTTTTTCGCGTTGGGTAACAGCACAGTACCTGGAACAAGGCCGAGTCCATTGCACAACACTTCAGGATCGCGGCGGCCCTGCGGCATTCGGTCATGAAACAGGACAATACGATCGCAAAGCACCATCGCGCCGGCGGACCAGCCGACAATGTTCATGCGCGCCAATGCCTGCCCAAGCCCGAACAATTGCAGGCGGTTCATCAGGACGACAACATTGCCACCCGTGATGAGTACCGTGTCCGCACCGTCAAGGTCCTGTCTAATAGCGGCAATGTGCTCGGCGAGAATCCCGCTTCGATCGGTATTGAAAAACTCTGCGAAGCGCTCGTATATCTTGTTTATCTGGCGCAAATGATGACGGTCAAGTGCACATAGCTGCGATATCGCATGCCGACGTTCTTCGGCAATCGCAGCGGCACTGCCTTCGGCTCGCAAAATCTCGCGTGCGGCGATAGTCAGCTGGCGCAAGCGCAGGCGATACATGTTTTGTTGTTCTATCAGTTGATCCTGGCGGTTCCGGTAAGCCTCATGAATTGGCTTGTCTGCGGCGAACAACGCCTCCGCGCGGCGGTACAAAGGGAGATCGAAGAGTTCGTTGTCCACGAGCGCACGAATGTCATCGATGTCGCCTTCCGCCTCCTGCCACGCGGCCGAAATGACGGCGATGCGACCGTCACCGACACCGGCGGCGGTCATGGCTTTACCGAGATTGACAACGGGACGTTGAGGGCCGAGCAGCAGCCGGAATGGTGTTCTCGGCTTCATTGCAGTTCGACGCGTATCGTGCTGACGATTTGCTGCAGGGCATCCTGAACTACGTCCGTGTCCGGATGTCGTACGATGATGTATCCGTCGCCTTCATAACTGTCACTCGGTGGCTGTCCCTCATGCGGCAGTTTGGCTTCTACGACGATAGAACCAAAGCGGTGTTGTACTTCGTCAATTCCGACAATTCTCTTGACTCGACCCCGACCCTGGCCACGAATGTAAGCGGCGCCGGCCGCATACTCCCGTATCGGCGGATCGAATTCTCGGTACACCATCAGGTGCGGCCACGCGCGGTAGAAATCGACATCGTGTGCGTATGACAACAGTGTCGAAAACTGTGCGCCGGGTGGACGCGCACCGACCTCGGAAATTGCAATGTCACCGCTGGCCTTGCGAAACCACTCCATGTGGCTCAGGCCGGTCTTTAAACCCAGAACACGGTTTGCCTCAATGCCGGCTTCGCGAATTGGGTCGTATTCAGGGCCGCTGATGTCTCGCGGCAGCAAGACGCACCATTGAATCCAGGCATTTTCAAGGACTTCGAGTGGGGACGGCATATACCGGGAAATCGAATGCCAAACGGGCTTGCCGTCGACCATGACGCTGTCGAAGGAGTGTTCGGTGCCGCGCACAAACTCTTCGAACAGGCTGGGCCGTTGCGGATTCGGCGAATATTGCTGCAGCCAGTTGTCGAGATCCTGAGGGCGATCGAGCCGGAAGGTTGATTTACCACCGGCGCCATCGGGTGGCTTTACGACGACAGGAAATCCGACCTGCTCGATAAACGCGATGGCCTGGGCTCGACTGCCGACCAGGGCGTGTCGTGCGCAGGGCACCCCGGCACCCCGCAGTACATCCTTCATGCGCGACTTGTCACGAAAGTTTCGCGCGGCTTGCGACGATAGTCCGTCGATCCCCAATACTTCCCTGGCTATTGCCAGCGGCACCTGCAGCTGTTCAAGCGCTGCCATGTAGCTGACGGGCCGGCCAAAACCGACTTCGAGGTGCTGTGCCGCATCCACCAGTTGCTGCGGATCAAGTGCGTCGTCAACCCGCCAGTGACCGGCGACAGCGTTCCGCAAGTCGGCCGGCATGCGTTCAGCCGGCTCCTGGCTAACAACCGTTAACGCAACATTCGGCAGCCGCAGTGCGCCACGCAGGAAGCGCAGCGTTGCATCCATGAAGAATGGTGCTGCAAAAATGACATGATGTGGCATTGGGTGAGACTATCTCCGGTCGCTCGCGGCGTCCATTCTTTCCTCACAATGGGCCGGCGATTGTCGTATCGTAAGCTTGTACTTGGTACAGAGGGGATTGGCGAAATGAAATCGAATCGGCTTCTTGCCGGGCACGGTATGTTGCTCGCTCTGCTTTTTTTCGCAGCTTGTGATGATGGTACGAGTGTCGCACCGGCGGGTTCCAAAACTCTCGTTATTGCGCATCGTGGTGCCAGCGGATACCTGCCAGAGCATACCATTGCGGCCAAGGCGATGGCTTACGCACAGGGCGCGGACTTCATCGAGCAAGACCTTGTCATGACAAAGGATGATGCGCTCATCGTTCTCCACGACCATCACCTGGATACGGTCAGTAACGTTGCTACGATTTTTCCGGGTCGTGCACGCGACGATGGCAGGTACTACGCAATTGATTTTACGCTGGCAGAGATTCAACAGCTGTCTGTCACGGAACGATTTGAGCGTCGCGATGGCGAGACGACTGCAGTATTCCCGGAACGCTTTCCACTCAATCGGTCTACGTTCAGGGTGCATACCTTCGCCGAGGAGATTGAGCTCGTCCAGGGATTAAACCGGTCGACCGGTCAGTCGGTTGGTATTTATCCGGAAATCAAGAGTCCGGCATTTCATCGTGGTGAGGGCAAGGATATTTCACGTGCCGTGCTCGATGTTCTGAAGACTTATGGCTACACACGCGCTACCGACAAGGTTTTTCTTCAATGTTTTGATCCGTATGAGCTGGTTCGCATACAACAGGAACTGCTAC
Source organism: uncultured bacterium (assembly GCA_963976365.1). Classification (GTDB taxonomy): domain Bacteria; phylum Pseudomonadota; class Gammaproteobacteria; order Steroidobacterales; family Woeseiaceae; genus UBA1847. Next base: position 44,595 of record CAXBKH010000029.1, read on the forward strand.
CTGCGATGAACATGGATGTGCGTCTCGTTCAACTCATCGCGTACTCGAAAGAGTTTGCAGCCCTGACAAGTGCCGAGGGTATTCAAAAGGTCGCGGCGTACGCAGCCGGAATCGGGCCGTCGATGCACTTGCTGATCGATCCGGACTCCGATGCCGGCGAACTTGTGTTCACCGAGTTACTGGACCTGGCGCATGCTGCGGGCCTCACAGTACATCCCTATACCTTCCGTCGTGAGAGGAACCAGATTCCGGCCTATGCGAAGGACTATGAAGACCTGCTCGATATCTTCATCAACCAGCTTGGAGTCGATGGGCTGTTCACGGATTTTCCTGATCGCACCGTGCACTTCCTTGAGAACGCCCGATGATCGGATTCCTGGCGCCGGCGAGTCATCAGGAGTCGCTGCCCAGGGACAAGGTTGACCACGCGTACCGGCGACTTCGCCTGCAGGTCTTTATCGGCATTTTCGTAGGCTACGCAGGCTACTACCTGGTTCGCAAAAATTTCACGCTGGCAATGCCGTACCTGATCGATGCCGGTTATTCCAAAACCGATCTCGGCCTGGCGCTGTCCGGCGTGTCGATCGCCTATGGCCTGTCGAAGTTTGTCATGGGCAGCGTGTCGGATCGGAGCAATGCGCGCACCTTCATGGCACTGGGTCTGACGTGTTCGGCCATCGTCATGATTTTCATGGGCGCCGTGCCGATCGCCACCAGTTCGGTCAGTTTCATGTTCGGCTTATTGTTGCTCAATGGTTGGTTCCAGGGCATGGGTTGGCCTCCTTGCGGCCGCGTCATGGTGCACTGGTTTTCGCAGAATGAGCGTGGCACGAAGATGGCAATCTGGAACGTCGCACACAACGTGGGCGGCGGCATGGTGGGGCCCATCGCCATACTCGCGATGGCCGTGTTTGCGGACTGGCACGCGGTGCTCTACGTGCACGGAATCTTCGCCCTGGTCGTTGCTTTTTTTATCCTGATTGTCGTTCGCGACACCCCACAGTCCGAAGGCCTGCCGACAATCGAAGCCCATCGCAACGACTATCCGAAAGCCTACGAATACAATGCAAGTCATGAGCAGGAATTGTCGGCGAAAGCGATTTTCTTCGAGTATGTGCTGAATAACCGATTTCTCTGGACGATTGCGATCGCCAATGCATTTGTCTACTTCGTTCGTTACGGCGTACTGGACTGGGCACCGACATACCTCGGCGAAGTCAAGCATTTTTCGTTTCAGCAATCGGGTTGGGCGTACGCGTTCTATGAGTTTGCAGGCGTCCCGGGTACCCTGGTCTGTGGATGGATGTCGGACAAGTTATTTAACGGCCGCCGGGCGCCGGTCTCCATTCTGTTCCTGATGTTGACGCTCGCCTGCGTCGTGACGTATTGGCTGAATCCGGCCGGCAACCCGGGCGTGGATATTGCGATGCTGATCGGGATCGGGTTCTTTATCTACGGACCGGTGATGTTGATCGGCGTGCAGGCACTGGATTTGGCTCCGAAGAAGGCGGCGGGAACGGCGGCGGGTTTTACGGGTCTATTCGGATACGTTGGCGGCGCAGTCAGTGCCAATGTCGTCATTGGCGTCGTTGTTGATTCAGCTGGCTGGGATGCAGGCATGGGTCTTGTGGCCGGCGCGTGTGTCGTCGCGATGGTGCTGATCTCTTTGACCTGGCGAGCGGAGTCACGCGCTGCATCCACGAACGTCGACTAATCAGTTAAACTGGAGCCCCGATTGGGACTTCGACAAGAGGCATTAACATCCATGTCCAGTCGCTTACCGGACCGTCTACAGGCTGCAACAACGACCGTTCTCGCGGCGCCGCTCGCCGTGGCTTGTTTGACGATTGTTTGCCCAAGCGCGGCGCAGGCCCAGAGTGCTGCAACCGGGTTCGAATCAGAACGGCCGGTGCAGATGTCAGACGAACTGCGAGCGAGCATTCGGAATGTTGTTGTACTGCCGGGCCGAAGCCCGGCGCGCGAATCAGTGACCGGCAGCTATCAGAAGCAGACCGACGATTTCTTCAGTGGTGCGGACAAGGGCCGGCGCATTGGCGATGGCGTCTCGACGGATATTGGCGGCGTGACCGTCCGCTACCCGATTCCCATCCTGACGTACCCCGGACTGATACTGGGTGGTCTGTCGGGCAGCGCAAAGGGTCGAATACAGGATTTCCGTGACGCATTGACCGACGACCTGGCGCAATCAGCCAGTGATCCGTTGTCCAATGATGCACTGGCTTCGGATGTTTTCTGGAGTATTCGCAACGTACCCAGCCTGAAGCCGAAAGTACTGGCCCTCACGACGCCGGTTCCAGCCGATACCGAGGCGATTCTTTACGTTGAGATGACCGGCGTCGACATCAATGCCGACGCCGACACCGCGACCATTACCACGACAGCAGAAGCTACGCTGAGGCGCCTGAGCGACGGTGTGCATATCTATACAACCGAGGTCGCATACCAGGATACCGATACGCTGACCAACTGGACCAAAGACGATCTGTCCGCCTGGCACGCGTATTCAAACTACGCGCGCCACTTTATCGGTCGCGAAATATCGGCAAGGGTTTTCGAGCGCATCGAGCTGGATCATGAACTGAAGCCGCTTTCCAGTGATGATGTGGCACTGAACCGGCGTGACAAGTGGCGCGGCACAACTCAGTCTTTGACGCCGACGTTGTCATGGGAGCTGACGCTGTCGTCGGACGATGGCTTGAGCGAAAATATCGGCAACATTGATCCGTCCGCCATCCAGTACGACGTTGAGGTCTACGATTCTCACCAGATGGTCTACTATGCCCGGCGTCTGGACAGCAACCGCCATACGCTGGAGGTTGAGCTCGAGCCCTGCAAGACCTATCGCTGGACGGTAAGGCCAATTTACCCGATGAGCAATGACCTGAGGTATGGTGAATGGATGCGATTTGAATCCGATTCCATCAGCGGACGCGGTAACGTCGGACTGGCAGCGTCCACTGCGGCTGCCTATATCCAGGATTTCGTATCTCTGGAAGTCAAATGCCGTCGGCGTTAGCGGCGGCGATTCTGCTGATGGCCGTTGGCGGATCAATCCAGGCTAGCGAAGGGCACGACGAACTCGTGGAACTCTTCCACGATTGGCGAGCGTTCGAATCGCCGCCGCGAGTCAACGGTGCACCGGACTATTCCAGTGCCACCTTCGAACGCCGGCAGGGCGACTATCTTGAGCTTCGCAAACGCCTTGATGCATTCCAGATATCCGGCTGGCCGATCGCCGAGCAGGTGGACTGGCATCTCGTGCGTGCGGAGATGAACGGCTACGATTTCAATCGACGTATTCTCAAACCCTGGGCACGTGATCCGGCCTTTTATAATTCGATCTGGTTAGAGCGTAGCGACGTCCCGGCGCACGAAGGACCGACTCACCATGCGGTCATTGAGGTCTGGTCCTACACGTTTCCACTGTCACCGGGCGAGCGGCAGCGACTGCTCGATGAGTTGGCCGTAATTCCAGCTTTATTGACTCAGGCCCGGCGCAACCTGACCGGCAATGCCCGCGACCTCTGGGTCACCGGTATTCGCGATATTCAAAGAGACATCGACGAGGTCAATACGCTGCGCGAGCTGATCGGCGACTCGATGGATGACGCGTTGGACGCAGCGCTAAGCAAGGTGAGCAACGCGAGCCGCGAGCTCGTTGCCTGGCTCGAAGCAGAAGCGCCCTCGAAGACCGGGCCATCCGGTATTGGCAAGGAAAACTACACCTGGTATCAGCAAAACGTTCACCTTGTGCCGTTGACCTGGGAAGACGAGGTTCGATTGTTGCAGCGAGAGCTCGATCGCGCCTGGTCTTCGTTGCAGCTCGAGGAACAGCGTAACCGGCACCTGCCGCAGTTGAAGGCGGCAAATACGCCGGAGGAATACGAAGCGATGGCGGGTCGCGCTGTCGATCGGATCATGAATTTTCTTCGTGATCGGGACATCGTAACGGTTACGGACTACATGAGACCCGCATTGGAAGCACACAAGGGCGAGTTCGTCGACGCGGCATCGCGCAACTTTTTCACAATCACGGCGCATTACGATCCGGCGCCACTGTTCACACATTTTTATCACTGGTTTGAACTTGCACGAATGGATCTCGAGCCGCACCCGAGTCCCGTCCGGCAGGGTGCGTTGCTGTACAACATTTTCGATAGCCGCAATGAAGGTACGGCGACCGGTGTCGAGGAGATGTTCATGCATGCGGGTCTTTATGACGACAGTCCGCGTTCGCGCGAGCTTGTCTGGATTCTGCTGGCACAACGAGCCGCGCGCGGTCTCGGATCGCTGTATGCACATGCCAACGAAATGACCATGGAGGAAGCTGGCACCGTGCACATGGCGGGCACACCGCGCGGCTGGATGCGAACGGAAAAGGAGCTGCTCATATTCGAACAACACCTCTACCTGCGTGAGCCCGGTTATGGTACCAGCTACGTTACCGGCAAATACCTGCTGGAGCGAACCCTGGCAGATTTCGCGAAAATGCTTGAGGCGCATGGCGAGGAATTTCGATTGAGCGATTTCTTCGATCGCCTGAATGCAATTGACAGCATCCCGATTTCGCTCGCACGCTGGGAAATGACAGGAATGCACGACACGGTGCAAACGCAGGATCAATGATTCATCGAGTTCCCTACCGCCTGATCGATTTCTATCAGCGACATTCCAGACGGGGTGACGACCTGGCGCTGATCACGGTGCTCGACACCGAAGGCTCGACCTACAGCAAGGCGGGCGGTCAGATGCTGGTTGCCGAGAGTGGCAACTTCGAAGGCATGCTGTCGGGCGGGTGTCTCGAAAACGACCTGGGGGAGCGGGCCAAAACCGTCATGCGTGAGAACCGGTCAGCCAAAGTGACCTACGACCTTAGCCAGGACGACGGTGTATTCGGGCTCGGCGTGGGATGTGAGGGTGCGATTCACGTCCTGATTCAGCCGCTTACTGCGAACACGCAA
>CAXBKH010000030.1:0-42071 GCA_963976365.1 uncultured bacterium
AAAGATGTCAATAGCATGGTGTACGACATCATGAATGACAAGCAGCGCAAGGACTACGAGGAATACCTCGAGACCGATTTCTCCTTTGAGATTCCGAAGCTGGCTCGATTCCGTGTTAACGCCTTCAACCAGAATCGCGGCTCCGCGGCTGTTTTTCGAACCATCCCGTCCGAAATTCTGACACTCGATGATCTCGGCGCACCCAAGATATTCAAGGATATTTCGATGCATCCGCGCGGCATCGTCCTCGTCACCGGGCCAACCGGTTCGGGCAAGTCGACGACGCTGGCAGCGATGGTTGATTACATCAACGAGAACAAGCCGGATCACATCCTGACCATTGAGGACCCAATCGAGTTTGTTCACGAATCCAAAAAGTCGTTGATCAACCAGCGCGAAGTGCATCGTGACACACTGGGCTTCAACGAGGCATTGCGATCGGCGCTGCGCGAAGACCCGGATGTCATCCTGGTTGGCGAGCTTCGTGATCTCGAGACCATACGCCTGGCGCTGACCGGTGCTGAAACCGGTCACCTGGTATTCGGCACATTGCATACCAGCTCGGCTGCCAAGACCATCGATCGAATTGTCGACGTGTTCCCGGCTGCGGAAAAAGAAATGGTTCGAGCGATGTTGTCCGAATCGCTTCGCGCCGTCATTTCGCAAACACTGTTGAAGAAAGTGGGTGGCGGTCGAATCGCTGCGCACGAAATCATGATTGGCACACCAGCTATTCGTAACCTGATTCGCGAAGGCAAGATCGCGCAGATGTACTCGGCGATCCAGACCGGCCAGGGCTCGGGCATGCAGACGCTGGACCAGAATCTCAAAGAATTGCTGACCAAGGGCCTGATCAACAAAGAAGAGGCGCGCTTCAGGGCCGCAAACAAAGAGAATTTCTAGGACCGCTCAGGCGGCCGGATTGGAGTAGAGCACAATGGAACGCGAACAAGCGGTACGACTAACGCAAAACCTGCTGCGCAAGATGGTCGAACGGGAAGGTTCGGACTTGTTCATCACGGCTGCGTTTCCGCCCGCCATCAAGGTTGACGGCACGATACACAAAGCGACCGACACACCTTTGTCCGCAGATCAGGCAGCGATCATGGTGCGCTCCATCATGAACGACAAGCAGATCAAGGAGTTCGACGCGACCAAGGAAGCCAACTTCGCGATTGCGCCGCAGGGAATCGGACGCTTTCGCGTCAGCGCGTTTATCCAGCAAGGCATGGTCGGCGCGGTGCTCAGAACCATTACAACCGAAATTCCGACGCTTGAAGACCTGGAGTTGCCGCCGATCCTGAAAGACGTCGTCATGAACAAGCGCGGGCTTTGCATCATCGTCGGTGGTACCGGTTCGGGTAAGTCGACAACGCTTGCCGCAATGATCGGTCACCGCAACGAAAACTCGCGAGGCCATATTGTCTCGATTGAGGATCCGGTTGAGTACGTACACCCGCACAAGGGCTGCGTCATTACGCAGCGTGAGGTGGGTGTCGATACCGAGTCCTGGCATGCGGCGCTGAAGAACACCCTGCGACAGGCGCCGGATGTCATTCTTATCGGCGAGATTCGCGACAAGGAAACGATGGAATACGGCATCCAGTTCGCCGAGACAGGACACCTTTGTCTCGCGACATTGCATGCCAACAGCGCCAACCAGGCACTGGATCGAATTATTAACTTCTTTCCGGAAGAACGTCGCCAGCAATTGCTGATGGACCTGTCTCTGAACACCAAGGCATTCATTTCGCAACGACTGGTGCCGCGAGAAGGCGGTATTGGTCGTGTCGCTGCAATGGAAATCATGCTGAATACGCCGCTGATCCAGGACCTGATCTTCAAAGGCGAAGTCGGGCAGATTAAAGAGATCATGGCGAAATCGACGCGGCTCGGCATGCAGACCTTCGACCAGGCGTTGTTCGCACTTTATGAAGACGGTGCGATTACTTACGAAGAGGCCATGCGTAATGCCGACTCGAAGAACGAGCTGCGCCTGAAAATCAAGCTGGAGAGCAAGCGCGATTCATCCGCTGCGGATCAGCAGGCCGAGAGCCTGGTAATTATGGAAGAGGATTCGGCTCGGACATTCTGAGCCTACAGGGACTAGAGAACGATGAACGTCAAACCACTGTTTAAACTGATGGTAGAAAAAAAGGCTTCGGACCTTTTCTTTGCACCGTTCTCACCCGCCAAGATCAAGATCGAAGGCAAGATCATGCCGGTCAACAAGCTCGAAATGACGCCGAAGATGGTCAAACAGGCGGCCATGGAGTTGATGACCGAAGAGCAGATGGAGGAATTCAACCGCGAGCTGGAGATTGACTTCGCATTATCCGAACAGGGGCTGGGCCGATTTCGCGTTAACGTATTTCACCAGCGCGGCAGCGTATCGATGGTGCTGCGCTACATTACTTCAGAACTGCCAACGCTCGATGAACTCGGTATGCCGGACCAACTCAAGGAGCTGGTCATGTTGCGCCGTGGACTGATCCTGATGGTCGGTGCGACCGGTGCGGGCAAGTCGACAACGCTGGCGGCGATGATCAATCATCGCAATGAAAAAACGTCCTCGCACATCATTACGATTGAAGACCCCATTGAGTTCCTGCATCCGAACAAGCAGTCGATTATCAATCAGCGCGAAGTCGGGCTGGATACAAAATCCTACAGCCGTGCCTTGAAAAGTGCGGTTCGAGGCGCGCCCGATGTTATCCAGATCGGTGAGATTCGCGATACGGAATCCATGCGTGCTGCACTGGATATGGCGGGCACGGGTCATCTCGTTCTCGCGACGGTGCACTCAAATAATGCACCGGAAACCCTCGATCGAATCATCAACCTGTTCCCGCAGGAACAGCACAGCCAGGTCTTCATGGATCTCGCGCACTATCTTCGCGCCATACTTTCACAACGCCTGGTAAGAGCGCGCAATGGCAAACGTGTCGCCGCGGTCGAGTTGATGTTGAACACGCCACATATCAAGGACCTGATCCTGAAAGGCGATATTTCGGCAGTCAAGGAAGCGCACAAGGATAGCGGTGAGGCCGGCATGGTCAACTTTGACGATGCACTTTTGAATTTGTACAAGAATGGAACGATCACAATGGAAGAGGCAATGTCACATGCCGACTCCCGGTCCAACCTCGAAGCCAAGGTCAATTTCGGCGGCTAAACCGCAACGGCGTCAGGCTACCAAACGACCGTTGATGCCTCGAATACCGGCCCGTCAACACAAACCCGCTTCATTGCCACGCCATCCGGCGTATTGATCTCAACGGCACAGCCCGCACACCCGCCTACCGCGCAGGCCATGAATTCTTCCAGCGATACCTGGCAGGGAAGCGCATACTTCGCGGCCAGTGCGGCAACAGCCTTCAGCATCGGCGTGGGCCCGCACGAGAAGATCTCGGTTTTCGAAAGTTCGTCAGGACTCAGGGTCGCCAGCCAGCGATCGGCCAGGTCAGTCACGTAACCGTCAAAACAACCGTCGTAACCGGCCAGCGTCGCCAGGCGGCAGGGAATTCCCCAGTCTTCGAGCAAGGGCATGGTTGCGTTGATGTCTTCACCCAGCCAGGGTGTCGTGATTGCTGAAGCGCGGTACGCGAAAGGAAACGGAATTTCCGATCCAAGAATTGCCAGCGGACGCCAGTCGGACGGGTCCTGCCGAAGATGGTCGGCAATGAACACCATGGGCGGAATCCCGACGCCACCGCCGATCAACAGTGTGTTGGGGCGCTCTTTATGCAGTTGAAACGGTTGCCCGATCGGTCCCAGAACGCTGATCGAATCGCCGGGCCGCTTTCTCGACAGCCATCGCAAGCCATTGCCAACTATCTTGTAGAGTACTTCGATGCAATCGTCTTCGACGCGCATGATCGAAAGCGGCCTGCGCATTGGCAAGGTCTCATCGCAACTCAGGTGCACAAAGCTGCCGGGTTTCGCTGCCGCCGCACACTTCGGAGACCGAATGCGCATGATGAACTGGTCGCCGGGAAACGCCTCGATGTTTCGCAGGGTGCCGTCTTCGAGAAAGATCGTGCCGCGATTCTGTTGTGCTATTTTCTGGGCAGCCGTAGTCACCGCGCGTCCATCATCTTGCCGATGCGATTCAAAACGGCCATGCGAATGGCAACCCCATTGGTCACTTGCTTGGTGATCACGGATCGCGGCCCATCGGCGAGGGCGCCTTCAATTTCAATACCGCGGTTCATCGGTCCCGGATGCATGATGATAGCGTCGGGTCTGGCGTGTTTAATGTTTTCGTGATTGATGCCGTAGTTCGCGTAGTACTCGTCGATGCCCGGCACGCCGTCAAGATTTCCAATTCGCTCACGCTGTATTCTTAAGGCCATGACGACGTCGGCGTTTCTGAGCCCATCGGCAATATTGTCAATGATACGTGCACCCGGAAAGCGCTCCGGGTCCGGCGCAAGTGCCGGCGGAGAAATCAATCGCAGTTCCCCGATGCCCATGGTCTGCAGGGCTTCGGACGCGGAACGCGCGACCCGAGAGTGCTGGATATCGCCAACAATCGACACGATCATATTCTTGAAATCAGCCTTGTGCTGACGAATCGTCAGCAGGTCGAGCAGCCCCTGCGTGGGATGCGACACGTCGGACTCGCCGGCGTTCAGAACGCTGACGTGATCTTTCACATGACGCGCAATGTAAGCCGGAACACCGTCGCCAGCATCACGCACCACCATGATGTCGACGTGCATGGCCTCGAGTGTGTAGATGGTGTCGAGAATGCTCTCGCCTTTTTTTCGCGATGAAGTGTTGACGTCAAGGTTCAGGACGTCCGCACCCAGTCTGCGTCCGGCGAGATCGAACGATGCGCGCGTACGCGTACTCGGTTCAAAAAAAAGATTGCCGATGGTGCGGCCGGTTAGCGATCCGTCCCGGGCGGGGAGAGAGCCGGCCCGCGTCAGGTAGCGCTCGGCATCGTCAAGCAGTTCGGTCAATAGTTTCGCCGGCAGCCCGCGCAGCGATAACAGGTGCCGCAGGTTTCCCTTTTTGTCGAACTGCAGTGTGGTGTCGTCTGGCTCCATGGCGGGGGCATTCTACCCAGATGAGAAGTATCTTTCAGCGATAAATACAGCGGCTGCGCTGTCGATCGCTTCCTTCGAAATGCGTCCTCGGGACCCGGCGATCCTGGCGTCTTTCAGGACTTGCTCCGCTTCAACCGAGGTATAGCGCTCGTCAACCGTGTCGACGTTCAGACCGTAGCGTTGCAGCTGGTCGATAAATGCATCGACTGCATCAGTGAGGTCGCTGCGTGAGCCATCAACATGCGATGGCATGCCGACCACGATACCGGTTGGCTGCCACTCCCTGATGAGCGCGGCGATGGCATTGTGATCCACTTCGCCGTCGCGGTTCGCCAGGACACCCAGCGGGCTGGCCGACCCCGTGATGTCCTGGCCGACCGCCACGCCGATGCGACGAAGTCCAAAGTCAAACGCAAGGATAGTGCGGGGTCGGGACAAGTCAGGCGTGACCGGCATCCGCAGACAGGCTGGCCATGTCGACACCCAGTGAGCGTGCCGCCGAGTTCCAGCGTTCTTCAAACGGCGTATCGAAGACCAGTTCCGGCGTCGCAGCGACGCTGAGCCAGGAATTGGCCAGCATCTCTTCTTCCAGTTGCCCTGCCTCCCAGCCGGCGTAGCCTATGGCAACCAGCGCTTTGTCCGGGCCATGGCCGTGGGCCATCGCGTCGATAACGTCGCGTGAAAACGTCAATTGAATGTCTTCCGACACGGCCAGTGTGTTTTCGAAGCGGTGATTCTTGTCATGCAGGACAAAACCACGTTCCGTACCGACCGGACCGCCGGAAACCACCGGATTCTCGGAGGCATCAGGATCGGCATTGGCGACCGCGAGCTGGTCGAACAGGCCGGAGAGCTTCAGGTTCAGCGGGCGGTTGATGATAATGCCAAGCGCGCCTTCCTCGTTATGTTCACAAATGAGGGTGACGGTAGTGCTGAAATTCGGATCGGCCATGCCCGGCATAGCGATAAGTAGCTGATTTGTTAGTGATCGATCTGCTTCCATACTCTCAGTATCGGCGCTCCTGCTCGCCGGCACAAGCGCCGGTCGATGCCTATTCGGCAGTACCGGACATGAGCTGATCGGTGAAAAGCCACTTGTATTCAAAGCGCACGACGTCATATTCGGCCGTGACCTCCGCCGGAAACGGGTCGAACGGCGATGCCCGGTGCAGTATGTCCAGTGCGGCAAGGTCGAGCACCGTGGAACCGCTCGTCTTGCGAATCACTGCTTCGCTAAGGTCGCCGGATGCGTCGATTGCGACCATCACGGTCGGACTCCCGGAAATGTTCTCGAGGTTTCCAAGCTGCGGCAGGTAAGAGCGGCCAACGGCTTCGACACGCCGCTTCCAGTTGTCGAGATAGGCGGCGACGACCGATTCGCGCGTATCAGCGCTGACGATCAGTTGTCTCGGCTCGTCGTCCCGGATCAGCATCGTCGCTTCATCTTCCTGGGGGAGTGGCAAGGTCTGTTCGCGACCGGCCTCCATCGCGATGGCTGTCGAGTTCTCGGACTCGGGATCGGAACGCGGGTCGATTTCAACCTGGCGATCGCTTGAATGCTCGGTCGCCAGCAGTTCATCGGCCGCCAGTTCATGCACCTCGGCATCGCGCAGCGCGTTGCCGTCGTCCCGTCCCTCGTTATCCACGGGCATTGCGCTTTGCAAGGGCGCTGCGGGCCGGACCTGCTCGGTGGTATTGCCGCCGCCCTGCTGACTTGCCTGTGCCAGGTAGGCCGCCTCATCGGGCCGGTCGATCCGCTGGTCGGCATCGGCGACGATGGTGACTTCCAGGGAGATCGCGCTGGCGAACTGGTCGGCGATCTCTGTATTAAAGGTGATGCCGATAATAAGAATGCCGTGAATCAGTGCCGCCAGGAACAGCATGGCCGGCAGGCGATCCGGGACCGCCGGGGCGACAAGGCGCATTTCGTCGAGCGGATCGGCTTGCAGCGCGTACTTCACAACTTTCTTTCGATCGCGTCGAACATCAGGCCGGCAATATTCAGGTCGAACTGGCGATCCAGTTCGCGGACACCGGTCGGGCTTGTGACATTAACTTCGGTCATGTAATCCCCAATGACATCGATGCCGGCAAATAATACGCCCTGATCGCGCAACACCGGGCCTACCTGTTCACAAATTCGCAAATCGCCGGCTGACAGCGGCTGCCCTTTGGTCGTCGCGCCGGCCACGATATTGCCGCGATTGTCGTCGCCCGTCGGGATGCGGGCGAGCGCATAGGGTACCGGCTCCCCATCAATCAGCAGGATTCGTTTATCACCCAGCGTGATTTCGGGGATGTAGACCTGCGCCATCGCGAAGCGCTTGCCGTAGTTTGTCAGTGTTTCAAAAATTACATTGGCATTATTGTCGCCCTGGTTGACGACGAAGATCGAACGCCCGCCCATGCCGTCCAGGGGCTTGACGACGATTCGCTTGTGCTCGCCAAGAAAGGCTTTCATCTGTGCCATCGAGCGCGTCACCAGCGTCAGTGGCGTGCAATCCGGGAACCAGGCCGTATAGGCCTTTTCATTCATGTTGCGGAGCGCTTCCGGCGCATTCACGATCAGCGCACCGGCAAGTTGGGCGCGATCGAGAATGTAGGTCGTGTAAACATATTCCATGTCAAATGGCGGGTCCTTGCGCATCAGGATCACATCGAGGTCGCCCAGTTCAATTTCGCCCCTCTCGCCGAACTCGAACCAGTCATCGTAATTGTCAGAAACTGTGAGTCGTGTTGTGACGCCAATTGCCGTCCCCGATACCATGCGCAGATCTTGTTGCTCAAAATAGTGAAGATTGGCGCCACGGCGCGTGGCTTCCAGCAACATGGCGAATGACGAGTCTTTTTTCGGCGTAATTGAACCGATGGGGTCCATGACGATGCCGACGTTCAGGGCTTTTGGAGGCATGCTTTCGGATTCTTGTATCAATTCAGCGAGAAGCGGCCAACTATACCGTGAATATCGCTGTAAGCACCCGAAATATCATGATTTTGCACAAGCTGGCGCGCGTCGTAGCAGGACTTATGTCAATATGGTAAAAATCGTTTTTCAATCTGGGGAAAATTGGTGTCCGGTAACGCATCCCGAAGCCTGAATGGGCTAAAAATTCTTGTCGTAGACGACAGCAAGACCATCCGCAGAACAGCCGAAACCTTGCTTACCAAGGAAGGTTGCCAGGTGTTCACGGCGATTGACGGATTCGACGCCCTGTCGAAGATTGCCGACCATCAGCCGGACCTTATTTTCGTCGACATTATGATGCCCAGGCTCGATGGCTATGAGACCTGCTCGCTGATCAAACACAACAAGGTCTTCAAGGAGACCCCGGTTATCATGCTGTCCAGCAAGGACGGTCTCTTCGACCGCGCTCGTGGACGTATTGTCGGATCAGAACAATACCTCACCAAACCGTTCACTAAAGATGAACTGCTGGGTGCGATTTCCAACCAGATTCATTAAGGATTAGACGATGGCACGTGTACTCATCATTGATGATTCGCCGACAGAATTGCATTTGTTCCAGAACATGCTGGAGAAAGCGGGCTTCGACACGCTGGTTGCCGATAGCGGTGAGGAGGGCGTCAAAGCCGCCCGGACCGCGAGACCTGACTGCATATTGATGGACGTCGTCATGCCCGGCATGAACGGGTTCCAGGCGACTCGCCAGCTCACCAAGGATCCGATGACGTCATCGATTCCGGTCATCATGATTACGACCAAGGACCAGGAAACCGACAAGATCTGGGGCATGCGCCAGGGTGCCGTTGAATACCTCGTCAAACCGGTCTCCGGCAAAGACCTCATCGCGATGATCAATACGGTGATGGCGGCCTGAATGAGTAGTTCCGCAGACTTGGCGGCGCTCGTTGAACAACCTTTTGAGTTGCTGGCCGAAATGGAGCAACGCAGTCGCGTCGCGCATGCGGGGCATGGCTCGGGTTCGCTGCCGTCCGAGTGGGTCGGCGTCGGCTTTCGCATGGGCGAAGAGCAGTTCGTTGCGGCCCGCGACCAGGTTCGCGAGGTCCTGATGCTGCCGGACTCGATGACACGGGTTCCCGGTGCATCGCGGTGGATGCTGGGCATCGCCAACCTGCGAGGCCATTTGCTGCCGTTGGTCGATCTCAAGCTCATGCTTGGCAGCGGACGCACGACATTGCGTCGCACAACACGCGTTATTTCAGTTAATCATCGTGAAGTTCCGGCTGGTATCGTCGTTGACGAGGTCCAGGGATTCCGGCGCTTCATGGAGCACGAATTTGCAAATGAAACGCCGGATACGGTCGTACGCTGCGAACGTTTCCTCGCCGGGAGCTACAAACGTGGTGACCAGTCCTGGCCGGTTTTCAATTTGTTCGATCTAGTCGAAAGCAATGTGTTCCTGCAGGCATCTGCGGAATGAAGGTGATTCATGGCCAGTAATATCGACAATACCTCCACTTTTCGGGCGCTGGCAGGTTTCGCTGCCTTTTTGCTCGTTGGCGCCGCGGCGCTGATCTACCTGCAGTCGGGTGGCGGCAACCCGGCCGCACCGAAACTGGCGGCATTGTCGCAGGTCATTCCGTCGCAAGCGGCACGTGCACTGGGTGGCGACAGCGCAGCTTTCGACGAGCTAGACACCAGCGTTAAGGATATTGCCCGCCTGCGTCGCGCCGGCGCACCCGGTCGGTCGGCAGACTGGCAGCAACTGGAATCCCGCGCGGCGGCGATTCTGGCCAAACGCGCCGACGTTGAAGCGGTTGCAAGTGCTGCCAAAAGTATCGAGAGCAATGCGAACTTGATGGTCGATTTGTCAAATGCCTTGCTGGATCGTTCCGGAAGTACCGCGGCAATCCAGGAATTTCAGCAACGCGCCAGCCGGATCCGCCAAACCGCGGCGAGTATTCCCGCCGGTGGCGAAAGCGCGGTCAGTGCGATTGCCGAGGACCTCGGTTACCTGAGAAACGTTGCCAATGCGTTGAACGGTCAACCCAGCGACCTGGATATTCGAGCGCTCAACAACGCGGCGCGAGAAGAGGCGCTGGTCCCCGTCATCAGCAACCTTTCCAGTATGGAAGAACAATCGGCGGCCCTGGTTGGCAAGGTCGCATCGGTCAGTGCGCTTCTCGCGACGCAGTCAGAGCTGGCGGCAAGTGCCGAAGTCTTGCTGGGCTCTGCGTTTGGTGCCGGTCCCGATACATCGCTGCTGCCTGATTTTTTAAAGAACGCCTGGATTCCAATTGTTCTTATCGGCGTCTCCATTCTGGTGCTGTTGGGACTGCTTGCATTGCACGCCAAGAGTTCGATATTCGAACGAACGGCGCGCGAACAAGGTGAGCAGAACGAACGCAATCAACAGGCCATTCTGCGCCTGCTCGATGAAATGGGCAGTCTTGCCGATGGTGACCTGACCGTCGAAGCGACAGTGACTGAAGATATTACCGGCACGATTGCGGATTCTTTTAATTTCGCCATCGAAGAACTTCGAAAACTCGTGAAGACGGTCAATGACACCGCCCTGATGGTGGACACGGCGACCAAGCAAACGGAAAACACAGCGGCCCACCTGGCGCGAGCTGCAGACAACCAGGCGAAGGAAATCAATGCCGCCACAGAGTCGATCGTGTCAATGGCGGCATCGATCGAAGAAGTATCGGGGAACGCAGAGCGCTCGTCAGACGTAGCAAGGCATTCCGTTGAAGTGGCACACAAGGGTGGCGAGGCCGTGCGTCGTACGATCGACGGCATGAACGCGATTCGGGAGACGATCCAGGAAACCTCCAAGCGCATCAAGCGGCTGGGTGAGAGCTCGCAGGAAATCGGCAATATCGTTGAACTGATTAACGACATTGCCGAGCAAACGAACATCCTTGCCTTGAACGCATCGATTCAGGCATCGATGGCCGGCGAAGCGGGCCGCGGTTTTGCCGTCGTAGCCGACGAAGTGCAGCGACTGGCAGAACGTTCCACGAATGCGACCAAGCAAATCGAAGTGCTGGTCCGCACCATTCAGGCGGACACGAACGAGGCAGTGGTTTCAATGGAGCGCAGCACGACCGATGTTGTCGGTGGGGCCCTGCTGGCAGAAAACGCCGGCGCAGCACTCGACGAGATCGAACAGGTATCGAACCAGATCGCAAGCCTGGTGCAGAACATCTCGAGTTCGGCGCGCCAGCAGGCCGGCTCGGCAGCCGACGTGACGCGGCGTACGACACGCCTTCGCGAGATTGGCGATCAGACCGGCAAGGCCACCACAGCGACGGCGGCATCGATTTCGAAACTGTCCGAGCTTGCAACGCAGCTTCGAAAAACAGTGGAAGGATTTGCGTTGCCGGCGGAGATGATGCAGGCGAGCACACTGGCCCGGACTTCGCCCAATGTACAAGCAGCAAAACCGACGGTCGCGCCCACCGGCAACCAGGTGAAAACCGGTTAAGCGGTGTTATTGAGACCTAGCGGAACCTTGTGAGCGACACGGACGACCAGATGACGGGCGATACAGGCATTCATGAGCAAATGATTGGCGAGGACAAAGGCAACGGTGCGCTGAGTGCCTTGTCGGTCGTCGGTGCTGAGCTCATGGAGACGATCCGCAACGCGCACCTCGCGCTGGAAGACTGCGTCGACGGTCGCGGTGGTACGGCGGCGCTAAAGCGTGCCGCTGAACTGTTGCACCTGGCACGCGGCGCGCTGCGTATGACCGAAACCTACGGCGCCGCATTGCTCGTCGAGGAAATGGAACTGTGTTGCGACTACCTTGCCAGGCTGCGCGATGGCAAGGGACGGGAAGACGGCCTCGAAGCCCTGACCCGCTCAATGGTGCAATTGCCGGTCTACATCGAACGCCTGATGGGCGGGGGGCGCGATATCGCGCTGGTATTGCTGCCAATGCTCAACGACTTGCGTGCCGCGCGCGGCGAGCCTTTGTTGTCTGAAGGCACGCTATTGCTGTTGAACCTGTCACCGAGTCGATCAAAGGCGGGGGACGAGGTACGCGCGGGCAGCGGCGAAGATCCGGTGCTGGTCGCAAAACGCCTGCGGCCGAAATTCCAGCTGGCGTTGCTGGGCTGGATCAAGGGCGGTGAGACACAGCGGCATCTTGATACACTCGGCAAGGTATCCGCTGCGCTGGAAAATTCGTCAACGCGCGATGACATGTACCAGCTCTGGTGGGTGGTGTCCGCCGTACTCGAGGCGCTCCAGCAGGGAGGACTCGAGACTTCGATCGCGATCAAGCGCTTGCTCGGGCAAGCGGATCGGCAACTCAAGTTCGTTATTGATGAAGGCCTGCTCGCCTACGAACGACACCCGGTTAACGATCTGCTCAACAACCTGCTTTACTACGTCGCCCGATCGAGCACGGCCGGCCCACGAATCAGTGAAGTGCGTGCCGCATTCAATCTCGCTGAGCTACTGCCCGGCGACGAACAGGTCGAACAGGCCCGTGATGCCCTGTCAGCGCCGAGCGCCAAACTCATGGAGACAGTGGCGTCCGCGATCAAGGACGACCTGAGTCGCGTCAAGGACGTGCTCGACATATTCGTTCGCACGGGCATGAACAAGTCGTCCGAACTCGTTCCGCAACTTGAGTTGCTAAAGAAAATCAGTGACACGCTGGGCGTGCTTGGACTGGGCGAGCTGCGCGGCGATGTCGACGGTGAAATCGAACGACTGAAAACCGTGGTCGAGCGTGGCGGCGTGGCCAACGACCAGGTAATACTCGATATCGCTTCGACCCTGCTTCGAGTCGAGGATCGCCTCGACCAGCAACTGGTTCGCCTGACCGCACCGACGGAACCGGCGACGAAGACCGAGACTACCGACGACGGCGAGTTTCAAAAGGTCACTGCCTCGGTGATGCGTGAGTGCATTATCAATTTGGCGCGCATCAAGGAAACGATCAGTCAAAGTTTTACCGACGAGGCCGCATCCCAGGGACTCGACAGCATTCCCTCGCTCGTTCGAGGTATCAAAGCTGGCCTGCTGATACTGAACAAGACCCGCGCGATGGAGGTTGTCGAGCGCGTCGGGCGTCTTGTCACAGCGATTCTCAATGGTGGCGGCCCATCGGTCCTGAACCAGAAGGAAACGGATCGCCTCGCCGACGTCATCGTCAGCATTGAATATTACATGGAGACGGTGAAAGCCGGGCGCAGCGAACCCTGGTACATGCTTGACAACGCCGAAGCCTGTCTCGCGGTGCTGCGCGATGTTGAGCAACGCCTGAGTGACGTCAAGGAAAAGGAAACACCGTCGGTCGAGACCACCCAGCGCTTGTCGACCGAAGGCATTGCACAGCGTGCGGCAGAAGCCCTCGAAACCCCCGCCGCATCCCTGCAGGCGACGGAAGTTATTCCTCTGCCGGTAATATCGACAACGTCTGAGCACATGGATCCGGAGATTCTTGAGCTCTTTATCGAAGAGGCCAAGGAAGAAATCTCGTCGATTAAGCGTCACCTGCCCGGCTGGGCTGCGATGCCTGACGACATGGAAAAGCTGATTACGGTGCGGCGCTCGTTCCACACCTTAAAAGGCAGCGGCCGTATGGTCGGTGCCGAACGCATAGGTGAATATTGCTGGGCGATCGAGAGTCTGCTTAACCGCCTCATCAATCGCACGCTGACGCGTACGCCACCAATGATCGATTTCATTCAGCTGGCGGCCGCAGCGGTGCCAGAGCTGATCGAGCAACTGGAAGTCGGTACAGAACCTGCCGCGGATATCAGCCTGCTCATCGCACGGGCGAATGCGTTTGCCGACGGGGACCCGAATGCGGTAGTTCTGACTGTTGCAAAGTCAGAATCCGATGTGCCGCCGAAGGAAGAGCCGGCACTCGAAATGGACCCGGTTTTGTACGATATTTTCTCGAAGGAAACAGCGGGTCACCTGAAAGTAATTACCGACTATCTTGAGGCGTGTGAAGGACATCAGCCGCCGTTCGATGTCACCGACAAACTGCACCGTGCCTGTCACACGCTGCATGGCAGTGCCAATATGGCGAATGTCGAGCGAGGGGTTGCGGTTGCCGCCGCGCTGAACCGCTTCGTTCGTCGGGTGTTCGATCTCAAGATTGGATTCGAAAAGTCAGGCCTCGATGCATTGCGCGCGGCGAGTCGTGCAATCAACACGATTGTCGGCGATATCAACAACCCGGTGCGCGAGCGTGCAGACTATACGGCGCTTATTGACCACATCACACGGCTGTCGGATGCGGTGCGTGCGAAGGACAGCGCGGAGCCCGAAGTCGTCAAAAAGCCGGCGCCGGTCCAGGACGTGCAAAAGCCGGTGATTGCCGAAGTCGATGAGGTCGAAGAGGCGGAATACGATGCCGAGATCGCTGCAATTTTCACCGAGGAATCCGCAGAGCTTCTCGAAGAGGCCGATCAGGCGCTGATTGCGTGGTCCAAGGATCGCTCGGCGCAGCCGATGGAAGAACTCAAGCGCCACCTGCATACGCTCAAGGGCGGCGCCCGCATGGCAGGTATAGCGGCCATGGGCAACCTGAGCCATGAACTCGAAACACTGCTGATCTCTGTCGACGATGGTCGTGTCAAGGCAACGCCTGCCGTCGAGGACCTGCTGCAGCGCAGCATCGATGAATTGCATCGCATGCGGGATACCGTGATCGCCGGCAAGCCTGTGAAGGCTGCCGCCGAACTGGAACAGCGCATTCAGCAGGCGAACGCCGGTTTCGAAATAGCGGATGACAGGGCCGTCGAGAGGACACCGAAAGACCAGACCCTGGAAGACGCACCATCGACCGAGTTCACGTTTGAGCCGGACGACACGGTCAGCATGGTGATTGTCGATTCGCCACTGGCGGACGAGCTGGCGGCGATCGGTAATGAGCCGCCTGCCGATAAGCCGGAAGCGGAACCTGAGCCGGAATTTACGCTGGACCTCGAGACCGAGTCCGAACCCGAACCCGAACCCGAGTCCGAACCCGAACCCGAACCCGAACCCGAACCGAAACCGGAGCCAGAACCGGAACCCAAGCCGGAACCCAGGCCGGAACCCAGGCCGGAACCCGCCGTCGCGGCACGGCCAAGCGCCGACGTGCGCCCGATTCGATCATCGGAGCAGCGCCAGGAATTTGCTCGCATCGATGCCGAGTTGCTCGAGGATCTGTTGAATGCCGCGGGTGAGATCAGTATTTACCATTCGCGACTGAGCCAGCAGGTCAACACCTTCGAGTTCCATGTCGAAGAACTTGAGCAAACAATTTCGCGCCTGAAAGAGCAACTTCGAAAACTCGAAAACGAAACCGAAGCGCAAATCATGCACAGTCACCAGGACACCATGGTGGCCCGGGACTTCGATCCGCTGGAGCTCGATCGCTACTCCACAATCCAGCAGTTGTCACGTGCGCTGGCGGAATCGGCAAGCGATCTGACCAGCCTCAAGGACCTGTTGCAGTCGGTTACCTCGGAAGCCGACGGCCTCCTGGTGCAACAGTCCCGTGTAACCGCCGAATTGCAGGACGGCCTGATGCGCACACGCATGGTGCCGTTCGAACGACACGTCGGGCGTCTGACTCGACTGGTACGCCAGGTCGCGGAGGAGTCGGGTAAGCGCGCCGAACTCGTGGTTGAAGGCGCGTCCGGAGAACTCGATCGCCAGGTACTCGACAAGATGTTGCCGCCGTTCGAACACATGCTGCGCAACTCGATTGTGCACGGCATCGAGAGTGCGTCAGAGCGACAGGCGGCCGGCAAACCGGCGACGGGCCGGATCGCTATCCGGCTGCATCGTGAAGGCGCGGAAATGGTTATCGACGTGGCCGATGACGGCGCCGGTCTGAATGTTGATGCGATACGTCGCAAGGCTTATGAGCTCGATTTGCTGAAGCCCGATAGCAAGGTGAACGACGAAGAAATCATGCAGCTGATTCTGACACCGGGGTTCAGCACGGCGACGTCGGTTACACAATCCGCGGGACGCGGTGTCGGCATGGACGTCGTGGCCAACGAAGTGAAGAAACTCGGCGGTTCGCTGCGTATCAGTTCAGTAACCGGACAGGGCACCAATTTTACCGTGCGCCTGCCATTTACACTGGCCATCACCCAGGCGTTGATCGTACGCACCGGCGAAGAGGTCTACGCATTGCCGCTGCCGACCGTTGAAGGCGTCGCCCGAATTCCGCGCAAAGAACTGGAAAACATGCTGAGCCAGACGGAGCCCAGCTACCAGTATGGCGAGCAGTCCTACAAGTTCCGACACCTTGGCATGTACCTTGGCGGGCAGGCGGCGCAGCTGCCGGAGGATGAAGCGTTCATCCCGGTCATCCTGGTCCAGGCCGGAGAGTATTCTGCTGCGCTGCTGGTCGATGAAATGCTTGCCAGCCGGGAGATCGTTGTGAAGGCCGTCGGTCCGCAACTGGCCAGTATCCGCGGAATTTCCGGGGCGACGATTCTCGGTGACGGCAGTATCGTTTTGATTCTGGATATTCTGGCGTACGTTCGCTCCGGCGCGCCTGTCGTTGAAATCAGGAAGGCAGCACCGACACCGGTCGACGACCGGCCCCTGGCGCTGGTTGTCGACGATTCGATTACCGTGCGGCGAGTGACCGAGCGCTTCCTGCAACGCAATGGCATGCGTTGTGCAACTGCAAAGGACGGATTGGATGCCATTGCCGTCATGCAGGATGTCAAACCGGACGTTATCCTGCTCGATATTGAAATGCCGCGCATGGACGGTTACGAATTTGCATCGCACGTACGCAACGACGCGCGTATGTCGGATGTACCGATCATCATGATCACGTCCCGGGTTGGCGACAAGCATCGTGCGCGAGCGATTGAGTTGGGCGTGAACGACTATCTTGGAAAGCCCTACCAGGACACCCAGTTGCTCGAAGCGATTCGGCGACAACTGGAAGAAAAAGGAATTAGCCTGTCATGAGCGCCGCGTCCGATGAACTTTACAGCCTGCTCGTGCCGTTGTCGGAAGATCGACTGATTGTGCCGCGCGCCTGCGTCGCTGAAGTTGTGCGATTCGCACATGCCGAGAAAAAGGAAGGGGCGCACAGCTGGATGCAGGGAACGATCAACTGGAACGGTCGACCGCTGCCCGTCGTATCGTTCGAAGGTGCGATAGGCAAAGAGGTTCCGGTTGCAACTGGCCGCACGCGAGTGGTCGTGTTCTATGCGATCACAGGAGAACTCAAGTCCGGTTTCTTCGGCGTGCTGACCCAGGGTTTCCCGCAACTGGTCCGTGTAAACAGGGATGTTCTGAAGCTCGAGGCAAAAGACGGCTGGCCTGAGGGTGCGCCGGTCCTGTGTCGTGTCAAAATGATCAACGAATATCCGATGATCCCGAATCTTGAGCAACTCGAGAAGATGCTGGCGACGGAACTGCTGCAGGCCTGAAGGCCGGCTACCGCAAATCACCCCAATGGGACTGCATCACGGCGAGGGCCGCCGGTGCGGCAGACTCTGTGCGTAATATGCGGGGGCCAAGCGAGACCGCTTTGAAACACATAGCATCCGCATCGTCGTATTCGGTGTCGCTAAACCCGCCCTCGGGGCCGACCAGGATGCATACCTTCGTCTCAGGCGCTGCGATACTGGCAAGCGGCGTTGCAGCGCCGGGTGCAAGAATCAGCTCGGCATCCACTTTTTCCGGTTTGTTGCCAAACCAGTTCTTGAGCGGGATGGGGGTGTCGATCAACGGCAGGCGGGTGCGTCCCGACTGCTCACACGCACTGGCGGCAATTTTTTGCCAGTGATCGCGTCGTTTTTCGGCTCGTTCACCGTTGAGCTTAACGACCCCGTATTCCGTCAGAACAGGTGTGATTCGCTTGACGCCAAGCTCGGTTGCCTTTTGTACGACGAAGTCCATGCGCTCACCGCGGGAAATTCCCTGTACGAGATGCACCTTCAGTGGCGATTCGGTACCGGCATCAATACTGTCGCCAAGGCTCAGGACAACGCGCGACTTCCCAATGCTCTGAATGTGCGCAGGCCATTCCGGGCCATCGCCATTGAAGACACGCAAGGCATCCCCGATGCGCGCGCGCAGAACCTTGCCAAGGTATCGCGCCCGATCCCCGGTCAGTTCGATCTCGGCGCCGTTGATCAATTCGCCGGAAACAAATAGCCTCGTACTCATGCTCTTGAAATCATGCCTGAAGCGACAGTGACGACCGACTATACCGTGAATACCGAAACCGGGCTCCTATCGCCGGCGCGCCTGTGCCTCAGTCCCAATCGCGATGCCAGGCCGCCCGACACGCCGGTCAGCCTGGTCGTCCTGCATGGCATCAGTCTGCCGCCAGGACAGTTTGGCGGCACGGAAATCGAGGCCCTGTTCCAGAACCGACTCGACTGGGATGCGCATCCTTACTTTGGAGAAATTCGGGGTATGGAGGTATCGGCGCATTTACTGATTCGCAGAGACGGTGAACTCCTCCAGTTTGTGCCATTTACCGAGCGTGCCTGGCATGCGGGGGCGTCAAATTTTCGCGGACGATCGCGCTGCAATGACTTTTCGATCGGCATCGAGCTCGAAGGCGAGGACCACACGCCGTATGACGATCGTCAATACCGCGTGTTGCCGCCGGTGCTGCAGGCCCTGCTACAGGCCTATCCGGGGACTTCGGCGCGAGAAATCGCGGGCCATTGTGACATCGCACCGGGCCGCAAGGTGGATCCCGGCCCTGCTTTCGACTGGCTGCGCTTGTATGATGCACTTGGAGAACACATCGAGACTGACATTTCATGAACCTGATTGCTTTGCTCATCGGACTGGCCATCGAGCGCCTGGCGACCCATTTGTTCCACTGGCGTCGCTTAAGGTGGCTGGATCGTATTATCGATGTCGGTTTTCGACAGGCTCAGCGCGTCGGCAACTGGCCGGCGTTGATTCCCGTCATTGCGCTGGCGATCCTGCTGGTTCTTCCGGTTGCGGCTGTTATTTACAGCCTCGGCGGCACACTGCAGGGATTCACTTACTTGCTACTGGCAATTGTTGTGTTGCTGTTCTCGATCGGCCCAAAGGATATTGGCGAAGAGGTCGCCGAGTACTGCAAGGCACTTGAGTCTGAAGACGAAGAGCAAATCGATATCGCTTCAAAAGCCATTATCGAAGGCGATGTGCCAAGCGATGCGCGTGAACGCATCGATCGCGTTGAGGCTGCAGTTTGCGTACAAGCCAATAATCGACTGTTTGCCGTCATCTTCTGGTTCGTCGTGCTGGGCCCGCTGGCAGCCTGGGCCTATCGGGTAACGGACCTGATCCGGCGACGCGCGGTATTCACAGCCGCAAGAGATGAGCAGGACAGCGGCAGCCTCGTACAGATTCGTAATGCCGCTGAATGGGTACACGGCTGGTTGGCCTGGATACCGGCGCGCCTCACCTCGTTCGGTTACGCGACAGCGGGGCACTATGACGATGCAATCGCGGCAATGCGAGCACCGACAGAAGACCGAGATGCCACGACGGCGGAACACAGCGAGCACCTGCTCGCCAGGGTCGGCGTTGCAGCACTGGCGCTTGAAGACCGACAGGACGAAAGCGTTACCGAACGCGCAATTCGCGGCGCAATGGCGGCCAACAAACTGGTATTCCGGCAACTCCTGATCTGGGCCGTGATCATCGCCGCCATGACCTTGTACGGTTTTACGCGGTGACACTGACGATCCGTCCTGCCATTGCAGCGGATCTCAATTCTGCAAAAAAGCTGCTGCAAGATGCGAACTTGCCGACCGCAGATCTGCTCAGTGAACATCTTGCCATTACAGCCGCGACGGATGAGGAAGTATTGGGCATCATCGGCCTTGAGTCGTTTGGCGCCACAGCATTATTGCGGTCGCTGGTAGTGGCCCCGGGTGCGAGGGGGTGCGGCATCGGACCAGCCCTGGTCGCCGCACTGGAGACAGCTTGTGCTTGCGACGGTGTAAGCGAAATGTGGTTGCTGACAATCGATGCCGATGCTTTCTTCAAAAAAATCGGCTACAAAGTTCGGGATCGCGTTGATGCGCCGGAAGTGATTCGAAAGACGAAAGAATTTTCCGCACTTTGTCCCGGCGATGCGGTGTTGATGTCGAAGGACATTGTTTGCCCGAAGTAAGCGCTTTTGACATGGGTGCATTTATTGGTTTGAGGTAATGCTGATGAAGTTAGCGGTTATACGCGCCATCGTTTTAATGGCTCACTTTGCTTTTATGCAGGCCGCGGTTTCCGACGATACGACGACCGAGCAGCGCGTTCTTGAATTCCAGTCAGCTCGTTTCAAGGCAATGGTTGACGAAGACGTGGAATTGCTGGAGCGTTTCCTGACCGATGACCTGACTTATGCGCACACAACCGGCATAACGGAAACGAAAACCGAGTTTTTGTCGACCATTGCGTCAGGACGAATCGACTACATCGCTATAGTGCCATCGGAAGTCGTCGTCCGGGTTTACGGTGACGTGGCTGTGCTGACCGGTCTTGCGAGATTGCGGGGCGCGGTCGGCGACAGGGAAGTCGGCTTCACACTGCGGTTTCTGGATGTCTCCAGGCGAGTTGGCGACAACTGGCAGCTGGTTGCCTGGCAATCGGTCAGGGTACCGGAAGCGAGCGATTGACCGCTGGCGACAGAGAAGGAGCAACATTGAAAAAACTACACCTCGCCTTGTCGACGAATAATGTCGATGAATCAGTAAAGGATTACAGTGTTCGACTGGGAATTCAGCCTTGTGCAGTCATTCAAAACGAGTACGCCCTTTGGAGGACAGAGTCATTGAACGTCTCCATTCGCCATGATCCTCAGTGCAAGGGTGGTGTGCTGCGCCACCTGGGTTGGGAAGACCCGAGCGCGTCGAAATTCTCCCATGAGACGGACGTCAACGGAATTGTGTGGGAACGATTCACAGCAGAGCAACAGGCCAACGAGATAAACGAGCTGTGGCCCGATGCAAGGTATCAAGCAGAGAAGTCAAACGGCGCATAGTCTGCGTTGACCTCAGAAACCTGGCGGACCGGTCGGGCCCAGCCAGTCGGTCAGGAATCGGACCGTTGTCGAAATGGCGTCTTCGGTGAGTTCTCTCTCGTTGCTGAAAATGCCCAGGCCGTGATCGGCACCCTCGATGACATGACGGATAACGAGAGTACTGTCAATGGCGGCCTTAATCACGGCTTCCGAAATTGCCGGTTCGACAACCTCGTCCTGGTCGCCGTAGAGAACAAACAGCGGCCCTTCGAATGCACGGATCGCATCCAGCGGCAGGCTGCGCTCCAGGTCTTTGAACCATTGCAAGCCGAGTTCCTGCTGCTGACCCCAGCGCGTCGTAAACTGCGCAGATCCATGCTCCATCGCCTGCTGTCGCAGTCGCTCATAACTGTCGCGGCCACCGAGGAACGACACCATGCTGCTCGCATCGTTACTTGCTGCCGGTGACCAGGTCGCGATGACATCAAACTCGCTGTTGCGTTCGCCCTGTAGCAAGACGAGACGTCCGCCCATGCTCCAGCCAAATAGTCCAACCCGGTCTGCGTCGATGCCGGCTTGGGCGACGGCGAAATCGCGGCTCGCGAGCAGGTCGGCTTGCATATTGCTCAGATTGTATTCGGTGAAAGGCTCAGAGCTGTCGCCACTGCCGGGAAAGTCCATACGGATCGATGCAATGCCGTTGACGGCAAGCTGCTCGGCAATTTCTTTGAAACTGCCTTGCTCGTGACGGCTGCCACCATGGCCGTGCGCCATGACGACAAGCGGAAAGGTTTCCCCGTTGCGCGAAACTGGCGACACGAAGGTGACCGGAATCGCAATGCCCCTGGATGGAATCAGCAGATCACTGGACCGAAACATCGGGCTATCGGATGCAGGTTCCTCGATTACAACGCACGCGGTGAGCAAGGCCGACGCTATAACGAGATAAAAGCGTCGCGCAAAAATATCAAACGTGCTGATCGATAAGAATCGGATTGCCATCGGGGTCGACTACGGTAATGCTGCCAGGGCCTTTTGTTTTTTCATCGACGGTGTCGGCCAATTCGATGCCGCGGGCCAAGAGCTCACGTTGAATTGTGCGCACATCGTCGTAGGAATCCAGTGTCGCACACTGCGCGTCCCAGCCTGGGTTAAATGTCAGCAGGTTTTTCTCAAACATGCCCTGGAACAAGCCGATGGTCGTTGAGCCATTGCGCATGATGAGCCAGCCCTGGTCCGCTTCACCACCGATTGCGGCAAACCCAAGAGCCGCATAAAACGCCCTCGATTTCTCTATGTCAGCAACGCTCAGGCTGACCGAAAATGCACCCAACTCCATGACGCTCCCCCTTTAATCTTGCTGGATTTACCGCTCCCGATTCCAGAGCACTTCCTGGCCGGATTCCGCACGAGCCACGACCCGTGCAATCACAAACAGCAGGTCCGAGAGCCGATTCAGGTATTTGCCACACTCGCTGCGAACGTCTTCGCTGGCAGCCAGTGTGCCGACGCGACGCTCGGCGCGACGTACGATGGTGCGCGCGAGATGGCAAGCGGCAGCCGCCGGGCCACCACCCGGCAGAATAAATTCCTTTAGCCGGGGCAGGTCGGCATTGAATCCGTCGAGGTCGGACTCCAGGCGGTCGATGAAATCCTGCTTCACTGCACTGTGGCCCGGAATGCACAACTCACCGCCAAGTTCGAACATGTCGTGCTGGACCTCGGTCAGGCATTTTCGTACCGCCTCCGGCACCGAGTTCCCGGCGAGAATCATACCAATCGCCGAATTCGCTTCATCCACGGTGCCATAGGCTTCGACACGAACGGAATCTTTCGCGACCCGGCTACCATCGCCCAGCCCGGTCGTACCGTCGTCGCCGGTGCGTGTGTAAATCTTGCTCAATCGGTTTCCCATCGAGCCACGATAGGTAGGCGCCAATAGACTGTCAAGAAATCGATGAGTGCCGGAACTTACTTGTTTCTGATCCCGGCAGCCGCCATAGTTGCGCCGTATTCATTTCACTCAGGAATATCCGAACAACGTGGACAGTTTTAACGCAGAAAGCGCATCCGATTTTCTCAAGGTTGCGCTGGCGGCCGCAGACAGGGCGGCGGACATCAGTCGAGGCTATTACGCCGGCAATTTTACGGTGACGACCAAAGCTGATCGGACGCCGGTCACCCAGGCCGACGTCGAATGCGAACAGGCCATTCGGGAAGTCATACTTGGCGCATTTCCATCGCATGGCTTTTATGGCGAGGAAACCGGCCAGACGCAATCCGATGCGGAGTATCTCTGGCTGGTCGACCCAATCGATGGCACCAAGGGTTTTGTACGCCAGTACCCGTTCTTCTCCACGCAAATCGCGCTGATGCACGGGGGTGAAATCGTTCTCGGCGTTTCCAGCGGCACGATGATGGACGAACTGGCCTGGGCGGAGCGCGGCAAGGGCGCCTGGTTGAACGGGCAGCGACTCGGGGTCAGCAAGATTTACGATCCGGACCGTGCGGCGGTATCGACCGGCAATCTAAAGTCCCTGGCCGAAAGCGATGGTTGGGCAGTACTGGGCGACATCGTCGCGCATGCGGATCGCATTCGCGGTTACGGAGATTTCTATCACTACCACTTGTTGGCGAGTGGCAAGATCGAAGCGGTCATTGAGTCCGATGTGAATATTCTTGATGTTGCAGCGCTGTCGATCATCATCACAGAGGCCGGCGGTGTGTTCACTGATCTAAACGGTCAATCACCGAGTCTTGAAATTCGTTCGGTCCTCGCTGCGAACCCGTCATTGCATGAAAAGTTTCTGAACAGGTTAAGCGGCCACGTCAAATAGGACGGACTCAATCGGTGAGATTGATTTCGCTCGCCGTCACAGGGCCGATGACCGCAAATTTCAGGCTCTTCGGGATGACGGCGTCATTTTCTGCCAGCGCGATTCGACCGCCCATGATTTCAGCAAAGCGTTGCGGGTAGAGCGGCGTACGATCGGGCTCTGCAAGCCCGTCAGGGCCAATCGGTTGCCCGTCTGCAGCATTGTATTTGTCAGACGCTCCAAGTGTGTGCAAAAACTCGTGCGCGATGATGACGTTGTTGGCGCCGCGATACTGGCGACTCGCGTAGCCGTTGACGATGCCGACCATTCCCTTTTGCAGGCCGACGGAGTTTTCGAGCACGACGGCGAAATCGGGCTTATGGTAACGAACGAAAATTCTCACATCCGGATCGATACGGTCCTGGCTGTCTGTGACGCCGTTCGCCCACCAGCGCATTTTCAGTGACCAGGTCATGACCGAGAAAAAGGTCGGTGACTTGCCAAGTTCCGGCGGCTGTTCGTCAATTTCCTCACCCAGCTCGATGCGAACGGGTTGTACGACGCTGCGCGAATAGCGCTTCGTTTCCCGTTCGACAAACGATTCGATGCCGGCGAAGTCACGGCTTGTCAGCTCGGTGATGTACTTCGCGGCCTCCGCACTGCCATCGCCATTGATTGGGTAGATCTTGATCCACAGGCTGTTGTTCCAGTCCGTGCTCCTGGACTGTGTCAGTACCGTGCTGAGCACGACAAACAAAAGGACAAACAGCAACACTGAAATGCGGACAGCTTTGAACATGCGGTCAGAGTTCGGGTGGCCTACGGACCCGTGTAGCTTGCTCGAACGCATACGCGATCTCTATGAGCTGCTTCTCATTCCAGGGTTTCGAGATGAAAGACAGGCCAAGCGGCAGGCCGTCGGTGAATCCTGCCGGAACCGTGATACTCGGATAGCCGGAAATCGCCGCCCAGGATGAGCTGCCAATGCTGAAATTGTCCCCGTTCACGTGGTCGATCATCCAGGCCGGGCCATTCGTCGGTGCAATCAATACATCGAGTTGATGCTCATTGATGGCATTGTCGATGGCGGTCCGCGCAATTCGTTTGCTGGTATCAAGCGCATCCAGGTACTCAGGGTCGGTCAGTGTGCCTTTGTTTTGTGCCTGCACAAAGACTTCCTGGCCAAAATAGGGCATGACGGTATCGGCGTTCGCGCGGTTGTAGGCGATGAGAGCTTCGAGACTCCGGATCGGGGCACCGGATGATTCCAGGTAACGATTCAGGTCGCTTCGGAATTCATACAAAAGCACTTCGTACTCGGCTGCGCTCAGGTCGTCGCCGTCCAGCGTAATGTAGTCAACGATGATGGCACCGGCATCCCGAATCGTTTCGACGCTGGATTCGAAACTCGCATCGACAGCGGGGTGACGGCCCTCTCCGTACCACCCGCGAATGATGCCAACGCGTTTGCCGTTCAATGCGTCCGCCGTAAGATTGGCGGAGTAGTCGTGGCGTATTTCGGCGTCGAGTGTTGCAGGATCGTCCGGGTCGATCCCGGTCATCGCAGTCAGCAGGATCGCGGCATCGCGTACCGTGCGACCCATCGGACCTGCGGTGTCCTGGCTGTGTGCGATAGGAATGATGCCCGAGCGACTGACCAGGCCGAGCGTCGGCTTGATTCCAACAATGCCGTTGATACTTGCCGGGCAGACGATCGAGCCGTTGGTTTCAGTGCCGACAGAAACCGTGGCGAGGTTTGCAGCCACGGCCACGGCAGATCCGCTCGACGACCCGCAGGGCGTTCGGTGCCTGTCATAGGGATTCAGCGTCTGGCCGCCGGCACTGCTCCAGCCACTCGATGATCGGGTCGAACGAAAATTCGCCCATTCACTCAGGTTGGTCTTGCCGAGAATCACGGCGCCCGCATCGCGCAGCCGTTTAACGACAAATGCGTCCGCAGGCGGCATGTGCCCGGCCAACGCCAGCGAGCCGGCAGACGTCGACATTTGATCGGCGGTATCGATATTCGCTTTCAGCAGCACGGGAATACCGTGCATTGGACCGCGCGGACCCGACGATTGCCATTCATCGTCGAGTGCACGGGCGATACTCAATGCGTCGGGATTGATCTCGATGATGGCATTGAGTGACGGCCCGGCACGGTCGATGGATTCGATGCGCTCAAGGTACCACTCAACCAGTTGCTCGGATCGGAGTTCACCGCGCTGCAGTTGATCGTGCAGCTCTGCAACATTGGCCTCGCTAAAGTCATGCTCGCCGCCCGCACAGGCGACGAGCATCAGGGCGCATACGATAGCGAGCGTGTTGCGCACTATCCGGGGTTGCGAAATCGCAGGATGAATCGATCTGTCTTGCCGCGGATTTCGGGGGCAAACACGGTTTTCGTCAGATCGTCATCCGGGTTGGCGAGCAGGTCACTTTCAGCTTCAAATACAAAGCCGGCCGCTTCCATATTCGCGATGACCAGCGCGGGATCGATGCGATGCAGGCTGTCACCCGTCTCCGGCGGCGCTCCGGCCTGCGCCCGATGATCGATAATTCCGACGATGCCACCGGGCTTCAGTCCCTTATTCAATTCCGCAAGAAATGCGACACCGTCGAGCAGTGGCCAGCCATTCTCAACGTCCTCGTGATACATGTCGTGAAACGACAAGCCCAGCATGACGGCATCGAGCGAGTTTTCTTCCAGCGCCAGGGTGTTGTTTTCCGCCATCAGGATACTTACCTGCGGAACGCGTCCATCGGCAAAACGTTCTTCGAGTGCATCCCCGACGAAGTTTTTGTAGGCCTCGTTGGAGTGAGCATAGACCTGCCCGTCGGGTCCCACGACGTGGGCGATGATTTCCGAGTACCAGCCGCCACCCGTAAACATGTCGAGTACGGTCATGCCTTGCGCGATGCCTATAAATTCGAGTACCTCGGCCGGTTTCCTGGCTGCGTCGCGCGACCTGTCGGCCTCCGGTCGAAGCGGGTTATCAAGCGCTGCCGCATAGACCGAAACAGCGGTCTCATTAACAGAAGCCTCGGGCTCTGCCGGGGTGGCTGTCGAGCTGCTGTCGCCGCAGCCGGCAAGTATTGCCAGTACGAAAGAGAACGTCAGCACTCTGACGGCATGGATTCGGTTCATGATTTCTCCCCTGTTGTGATCCGATCCTATTCCGACCGGTCAGAAAGGGCAAAGTGCCCTAGGGGTGCAAAGTGCCCTAGGGGTGCAAAGTGCCCTAGGGGTGCAAAGTGCCCCAGGGGTGCAAAGTGCCCTACGGGTGCAAAGTGCCCCAGGCGCACAAGAGTCGCAGGCAAGAAAAAACCCCACGGCGTGAGCGGTGGGGCTTCAATTTCTCTTTTTTTCAAAAGAGGTAACTGCAAATTCGATAACCGGTAACGTAAAGTTTCTTATTGTTATTGGATTTGGATCTTCTTATTTTTATAGTTATTTTTCTTCTGGCGTCTAAATCCCGTTTTTACCGTTTTGTTGTCGATTGCAGTTACGCTTCGCTTGGGCAGAGTATTAAAAGCAAGAGCTGTGCCAACGAGTAACTCGGCGTCGCGATATCAATGATTTAGCAATTGCTCAAACCCATTGCGTGAATACAATGCTTGTCTTCTGTAAAGAAAATCGACACTTTTGACGCCCCCCACATCAAGCGTTGTGCCAAATTCACGAATTAAAGCCATGATAAGCCTGCGAAAACTGCTTGTGCACGGCGTGCGCGCCGAAATCCCGGCCAGTGGGTAGCGTCCGGATTATGTCGAATCTCTGCCAGCGGTCAGGAAGCGGGCAAATTCCCGCACTTTTTGTCAAATTACTCGACACTTTCCGCACGCTTCGCCCGATCGAACAGTCCGGACACGCTGTAGAAGCGGCCGTTTCGGACCACGGCGACCACATTTAGCGTGGCATTAACATCGTCCAGGGGGTCGCCGTCAACGAAAACCAGGTCCGCGGCCGCCCCGACGGCGATGCGGCCGATGAAGGGATCGGCGAGCATGGCCGCCGCCGCATTGACGCCAACCGCGCGCAAGGTCTGTTCCGGCGTCAGGCCGGCGAGTTCCATGGCGTCGAACTGGGACGCGAGCGCCTGGCCCGTTGCCAGCCCGGTCGAGCGGCTGGTAACGACGGCCGATGTCGGGTCGAGTTCCGGCCGGGCGAGATTGCCGATTGACCACTGTGCTGATGCGAGCATTCGCGGGCCGGGTACGTCCTTGTCGGCCCATAGCCTGTCGAGTCGATCCAGCTCCGGATGATCGGCCACGATCGTTGTAATGCCCGTCGCCAGCAGGTCCGGACCGTGACTGGCAGACAGCTGCCCGGGAAGCCGCGCATCGGCGTCGATCAGCCCGGGAATAATGGTCAGGTCGCCCATGTCGATCAGGATCGCTCCGGGTCGCTCGCCCCTGGGTTCGATAGCGACAATACGCCCACCGTCGATCAGCAGGTCCAGCTCATGGCGGTAGCCACTGCGGACGCCATCGAACAGGCGCGAAGCGCGAATCACAATTTGTCCCGTGGGCTCCCCATGCCACGGAAACTGCGGGCGAGCACGCGCAACCGGTGTTGCGACCGCAGGCTGGAGCAACGCATGAAATGGCACGACGTGAGATCGCCAGGCATCGAAATCACGTTGTCGGATCTGTCCATTCGCGGAGTAGACCATTCGCTGCCGGTCGAGCCAACTCACCGGCGAAGCCTTGAATTGCTCTTTGGCCGCGTACTCGCGAATCAATCGCGGCTCGGACAGGATCACCATGTCGATGGTCACGCCCGTAGCGCCGTGCCGGAAGTACACGATCAGGCTTCCGTCGGGTCGAAAGGACGGTGCCGCAATCTTGTCGCGCGACGTCAGCAGCACTTCGTCCATTTGTGCAAAACGACGCAATATCAGCGACCACCGTTCGCCGTCATGGTGAACATACGCAAGGTCCCGGCCATTTGCGGACCAGGCCGGTGCGGTCTCGTTTCCCGGCCGGCTGGTGATGCGCCAGCGGACGCCGGTTGGGACATCAACCTCCCACAAATCGAGTCCGCTGCCGTCCACGTCCGATGCATAAGTAATTCTCTTTCCCGAGGGGTGCCAGGTGGGGTGACTGTCGACGCTGGAATCGCTGCTGATCGTCCGCGTCGTGTTGCTTCCCAGGTCGTAAATCCACAGGCCCTGGCGACTGTCGGTCGCTGCCTCGTAAACGATGTGCTGGCGATCGGGCGACCAGCGAGGGCGTTGCACTGACCTCATGTCCTGGGTGAGTTGGCGGGCGTCGCCGCCCCCGCCCGGTACCACCCAGAGCTCGCCGGAGAGGTCGATTGCCAGGCGACCGTCGCTGGCAACGTCAACCGATAGATCGGCGCCGCGCGTGACGGCCTGCTGGGCGTCCGCCGCAATGCAAAACAGTGCGAGGACTGCGGCGAGCACTATTGCTCGTAAATGCATGTGCCTCCCTCGCGACGCGGGTCCGCTGCCGACGCCAATCCCTCTCCCTGCTTGAAAACCGCCGCGCCCACGCCGCCGAAATACATCACCGGTTTCGGGAACAGTTTCAGGGGCAAACCGACGTCAGGAAGATCGTGGCCGGCCTCGGCCATCAGTCGTAGCTCCTTGCCACTGGTATCAACGTGTACGCGCGGATGTGCAATTGCGTCGTGCAGGGACATGTCGAACTGCAGGTAGTTGATAAGAAATTGCTGCAAAGCGGTTGTTATTCGATCGGCGCCGGGTGAGCCGACGGCCAAAACGGCACCGTCCCGACGCGCGACGCTCGGCGCCATGTTGGACGGCAGTCGCGCCCCGATCGGGCCGGCGTCGAGACCGCGACGATTGAGTTCGATTTCGCCGAGACAATTATTGAGCCACAGGCCGGTACCGGCTGGCATTTCGCCGGAACCGTATCCTGACGACGCGGTAATCGCGCAGGCCGTGCCGTCACTGTCGACGACGGACGTGTGCACCGTTGACGCCGATGTCCAGCGGCTGAGCAACTGCCCGTTACGCGCCGATTCGATCAGTTCGGTTGCTTCCGATTGCATGTCGAACGCCAGGTCCATGCGCCGCTTGCGAAAATCGAGACAAGCCTGCTGGGCGTTAATGAGTTGTCGCAGGCTTTCCCGGGTCCAGCGCCGGGTCGCGATCGTCGAACAGGCAATTAACATTGCCGTCAAGACGGCGCCGCCGACTGCCGGGGGAGGGTTCGTTGCGATTTGCCACCCGCCGACAGTGGCCATCAGTGGTGTGCGGTCTTGCGGTCGGTAAGTTGCCAGGTCTTGTCGAGTCAGCATGCCACCGCCGTCGCGGCAGTGACGCGCAATTGCCGCGCCCAGCTCACCCCTGTAAAAAAGGTCCGCGCCGTCTTCGGCAATGCCGTCGAGTGTGTCGCTGAGTCCCGGAACCAGGATGGTCGCCTTGATGTCGCGAAGCTTGCCGTCGGGATGATGCAAGGCATCGAATCCTTCCTTGCTGCGCCCGTAGATGCTCTCGCCGGAGTATCCGAGGTAATAGTGGCAGGCGCTCGACAGTGGAAAACCCTCTCGGGTCGCGCGAATCGAGGGTGCGAAAATGGATCGCCAGTTCGTGGCGCCGTAGCGCTTCCAGGCATGCTCGATCGCGGCGAGAGCCCCCGGGACAGCGACAGATCCGGTGCCGACCAGTGTTTCAATGCCGCCACCGTATTCCATCGATACGCTAACAGCACCGTGGCCGCGTTCGGCTTCTGGCAGACCCGCTCCCGGTACGGCTACGTTTCCGTCGATGGTGACCGGATCACCATTCGCCGGCCAGACAGTGATAAAGGCGCTGCCGGCGAGCGCGCAAACACCGGGTTCGGTATTCATCGTGAGCAACGCGGCCGCCAGGGCGCAATCGACGGCGTTGCCGCCCGCGGCGGCGACGTCGCGCGCTGCTTCAGCTGCCAGCGGGGAGCTTGTTGCTACGGCAACGTTGGTCACGCTGAAAGTAGCGTTCAGAAATGAATGACAGTGCGGATGCTTTTGCCTTCATGCATCAGGTCGAACGCTTTGTTGATGTCCTCAAGTGGCATCGTGTAGGTAATGAATTCGTCGATCTTGATATCGCCATCCATGTACTGGTCGACCATGCCAGGCAGTTGTGAGCGCCCCTTGCAACCGCCGAAAGCCGTGCCTCGCCAGACCCTGCCCGTGACCAATTGGAAAGGTCGTGTCGAAATTTCCTGCCCGGCACCGGCGACGCCGACAATAACCGATTCGCCCCAGCCTTTGTGACAACATTCGAGCGCGGCGCGCATCAGCTTGGTGTTGCCAACGCATTCAAATGAAAAGTCCACGCCGCCGCCGGTGAGTTCGACAATAACGTCCTGAATCGGCGCGTCATGTTTTTGCGGATTGACGCAATCCGTAGCGCCGAATTGTCTTGCAAGTTCAAACTTGTCTTCGTTGATATCGATCGCAACGATTCGGCCTGCCTTCGCGATAGACGCGCCCTGAATTGCACTCAGGCCGACGCCACCGAGTCCGAAAACGGCAACGGTGTCACCCGGCTGCACTTTGGCGGTATTCAGGACAGCGCCGATTCCGGTCGTGATTCCGCAACCCAGCAGGCAAACTTTCTCCAGTGGCGCTTTCTTGCTGATTTTCGCAAGCGCGATTTCCGGCAGCACCGTGTATTCGCTGAACGTCGATGTGCCCATGTAGTGAAATATCGGCTTGCCGTTGAGCGAAAAGCGCGATGTGCCGTCCGGCATGAGCCCCTTGCCCTGGGTCGCACGGATCGCCTGGCAGAGATTGGTTTTGCCTGACGTGCAGAAGTTGCACTCACCGCATTCGGGTGTGTACAGCGGAATCACGTGGTCCCCGACACTGACCGATTTGACCCCCGCACCGATCTCTTCAACGACCGCGCCGCCTTCGTGGCCGAGCACGGCAGGAAAAATGCCCTCCGGGTCCTCGCCGGACAAGGTAAACGCATCGGTATGGCAAACACCCGTGGCCACGTTTCGAATCAAGACTTCGCCCGCTTTCGGGCCATCGAGGTCCAGCATTTCGATTTCAAGTGGTTTGCCTGCTTCAAAGGCTACAGCGGCGCGGGTCTTCATGTTGTCGTTCCTTGTGAATTCGTGGTTGGCTGGGTGACCGGCATGTTCTCACGATTGCCGGGCACGTTCATCCTGCGTTCATAATTTTAATAAAATCAGCAATTTGGGTTCAGTGGCGGTTCATTGGTCGGGACGTAGTCTGCCCTCGTACCCGAACAAACCGGAGGACGTCATGAACAAGTTTATTTCTTCTGTACTCGTCGCGGGAAGTCTTTTGCTGCTCGACGTGGCGCCGGCTGCGGCGCATGAGGACTCGCGCGACAAGCGCTGGCGATCGGATGGCCATTATTCCCGTGACTACGATCGCCACTACGATTCTCGCCGCGGCAAGCGATGGGACACGCACGACCATCGCTACCAGCGTTCACAACACATGCCCAAATGGCTGAAAAATGACCGCTCATTTCGACGCTGGTTCAAGCATACACACTGGCGGGCGGATCGCCGCATCAGCTGGAATCGATTGTTCCAGATCTACCGTTTTGAGCATCATCGATACGGCTATCGGCGGCACTAGGCGAAATTTGAACTGACAGGAAAGTGTGCGGCCGGCCCGGTATCGATCGGGCCGGCTTTCGTTGTGCGACGCTCTGCTGTAAAAGGAAAGCGGACCCATGACAGACACTGCTTCGCTTATGACCCTTGATGACCTGCGCAAGAATTTATCCGCCGTCGATCGGCGCCTGGTGGAAATGATCGCCGAGAGGCAACGCATTGTTGCCGAGATTGGCAAGACCAAGCAGACCTCGGGAACCGGCACCCGGGACTACGCGCGCGAAAAAGAGGTACTCGACATGGGTCGTGCCCAGGCGACGGAAATGGGCGTCGATCCGGATCTCGTCGAAAATCTCTTGCAGATGCTGATTCGTACATCACTCGAAAGCCAGGAGCGCGATCGTGTCGTTGCCGAGGGCAAGGGCAACGGGCGACAGGTTCTTGTCATCGGCGGCGCCGGAAAAATGGGTCGTTGGTTCGCGGAGTTCTTTGTGTCCCAGGGATTCGCAACAACCATCGCCGACCCGACCGTTGAAAACGGTCCCGGCCAATTCAGCGCCTGGCCCGATGCGGGTGTCGACTACGATGTCATCGTCGTCGCTGCGCCGCTCGCCGTCTCAGGTCGTGTGTTGGCGCAACTCGCGGTCCTGAAACCGAGGGGGCTCATCTTCGATATCGGGTCATTGAAGTCGCCCTTGATGGACGGTCTCAAGGAGCTTCGTTCTGCAGGATGCCGCGTGACATCGCTGCATCCGATGTTCGGCCCCGACACGCGGCTGCTGTCCGGCCGTCACCTGATTTTTTGCGATGCCGGCGACGCCGAGGCAACGGCGGCGGCGAAGGAGTTGTTTGCATCGACAATGGTGGAAATTCTCGACATGGGCCTTGAGGATCACGATCGCCTGATTGCCTATGTGCTCGGCTTGTCACACGCGCTCAATATTGCGTTCTTCACCGCCTTGGCTGAAAGCGGTGAGGCGGCGCCAAGGCTGGCACGCATGTCGTCGACCACCTTCGACTCGCAATTGCTGGTGTCGGCGGCGGTTGCGCAGGACAATCCGCACCTGTATTTTGAAATCCAGAATCTGAACAAGTTCGGGCTGGGACCGCTCGATGCATTGTGTGAGGCCGCAGGGAGAATACGCGAGACGGTAGCGAGCGGCGACAAAGAGGCTTTTGTGGATCTGATGAATAAGGGCCGCGAATACCTTGCATTACGAGGCTGATGAGAAGCTAGGGAGAGGCTATTCTCATGCGTTCAATCGATGAGCTGTCGAAGGAGGAGCTGCGCGCGGAACTCGCCGCTGCACAGCAACGACTGGTTGAGCTGACCGAGCAGGTCGCTCGCAACGACGACAAACTGCGCCGCTCGCAGAAACGAGAACTCCGACTGTTGCAGGCGGAAGATCTTGACGCGCTGCTGAAGGTCCTGGTGGGCGGACTCCGCGCAAGCTACCAACTCGAATACGTGAGTGTCGTCATCTGCGATCCGGACTACGACATTCGCCACCTGTTGATGGCCAACGGCACACCGGTCGAGGGATTTCCGAACCTGCTGATGGTTGAATCGCTGACCGGACTTGCGCCGCAATACATTGCGCTCTACAAACCCTGGCTGGGGTCATTTGCCGCCTGCGATCATTCGATGATCTGCCCGGGAGCGAGTGGCGTCAAAAGCATCGCGATGATCCCGTTGACTCACCGAGGCAAGCTCATCGGCAGCATTAACCTTTGCAGTAATGATCCGGATCGCTTTACCCGGCAGCATGCGAGCGATTTCCTGGCGCACCTCGGCATTATTGCCTCGTTTTGTGTCGAAAACTCGGTAAACCGCGCGCGCCTGTTGCGCAGCGGGTTTACCGACGTTCTGACCGGCTGGCATAACCGTCGCTACCTGGGCGTACGCCTGGTCGAAGAGCTGGCCAGGGCACGGCGTGACCAGTCCGGCCTGGTCTGCCTGATGCTGGACGTTGACCACTTCAAACGTATCAACGATACCTGGGGTCATGCTGCCGGGGACGCGGTATTGCGCGAGCTCGCCCACCGGATCGAATCGCAGGTCCGTGCGAGCGATGTTGCGGCCCGCTTCGGCGGTGAAGAGTTCATCGTGTTGCTGCCCAACACCGAGGTATCCTCAGCCAAGCTGCTGGCCGAGCGTATTCGAAAAGCCATTTCCGAGTCGCCCATCACGCTGCCTTGCAAAGATACTGTGACCGTTACCGCCTCGATCGGCATTTCTGAGGTTCGCCCAAAGTCCGGTGATACCGATCTGAAGACGGTCGGGGATTCGCTGATCGCGCGAGCAGACGTTGCGCTATACGCTGCCAAGTCGGCAGGTCGTGATCGGGTTGTGATCGAGGGAGCGTGATGAAATTCCGGTTCCCGTTCCTGTTAGTACTCAGTTGCCTCGCGTCTTGTGAGTCCAAAGAAGCGCCGATTCGACACGAGTCGATTGTTGTTTACGCCTCTTACAGTGACGAGAGCTACCTGCCGGAACTTTTCGCTGAATTTACCGACGAGACGGGTATTCCGGTGACCGTTACTTACGACGGCAGTGACGTTCACACGCGCAATCTGATTTTCAATATCGGCTCGCCGCCGGCGGACGTGTTCTTGTCCCGAAGTGTTGCCGATCTCTGGCGTGCAGCAGATGAGGGTGCGTTGCGACCGATTGCGGCCGCAAACCTGGAACAGGTTCCGGAGGCGTTGCGCGACCTCGATGGACTTTGGACCGCTGTCAATTACCAGCAGAGTGTCATTGCGTATCGCGGCGATTTGGACGAGCCTTTGCCGCGTGGACTGGTCGACCTCGGCGATGAGAAGTACCGGGGTCGGCTGTGTGTCAGTTCGGCGGGACTTCCGGCCAATCGCCTGATCCTGTCGATGATGATCGCTGA
This sequence comes from uncultured bacterium, assembly GCA_963976365.1. Lineage (GTDB taxonomy): Bacteria > Pseudomonadota > Gammaproteobacteria > Steroidobacterales > Woeseiaceae > UBA1847. The sequence goes on from CAXBKH010000030.1 coordinate 35,235, forward strand.
TCTCGGTCAGAAACAGGCGGAGCGTGTCGTTCGTCACTGGATGCAAAATCTTGCGGAGGGGCCATTCGAGTCCGACGAGGCGCTAATGAGCGCCCTCGATCGTGGCGTTTGTGATCTTGCAATTGTCTCCGGCTGGACCGCAGGTACGTTCCTGCAGTCGCAGGCGGACCTGGCAATTCGGGCCATACACCCGCAACCGGCTTACACACAAATCGAAGGTATCGGTGTGGCGCGCCATTCGCGCTACCCGGATTCCGCTCAGCAGCTGGTCAACTGGATGCTCTCGAAGACCGTGAATCAACAACATGCGCGAAATGTGAATGCGATTCCCGCGATCGGCACCCCTTTGGCCCCGGAGGTCGGCCAGGCGCCGGCTGTGGCGGGCTGGAACAATGAGGAAGCCAGGTCGCTCGCGGAGCGTGCGGGATACCGCTAATAGTGTAAAGTAAGCACCAGTTAAAGATTATTTTGGTTGCTATGAGCAACGATTGGATAGACGCCGAAGGCTTTCGCGCAAATGTCGGCATCATCCTTGCGAGGGACGACAACAAGCTGATGCTGGGCGGCCGGGTCGGCGCCAGGGGCTGGCAGTTTCCGCAAGGGGGGATGCTCGAGGGTGAAGAGCCTGTCGAAGCGATGTTTCGTGAATTACACGAGGAAATCGGCCTGCGCGAGCAGGATGTCGAAATACTCGGCGTAACCAGCGACTGGCTGCGCTACAAACTCCCTGACAAATTCGTGCGGCGCAACAGCGAGCCGCTATGTATCGGTCAAAAGCAGCGCTGGTTCATGCTGCGGCTGAAGTCGACGGAAGACGCCGTATGCTTCGACCGCTGTGCCAAGCCGGAATTCGATCGAGCTCGCTGGGTCGACTTCTGGCGGCCGGTAAACGAGGTCATCTATTTCAAGCGACGCGTTTATGCGCGGGCCCTGCATGAACTGGGTCCGTCGGTGCACCCGGATGGCCTGCCGCCGCGTCCGCGCTGGTGGCCGAAGCGCTGGCGAATTGTGTTTGACAAGGATATTGCGGCGGCAGAAAACGCTGCAAAAGAAACCTGAGCTCAGGGTTTAAGGACCGCCAGGAACACAACGATCAGCAACACCAGCACCGGAATCTCGTTAAACCATCGAAGCCATCGCGTGTCTTGCGTTTCGTCGGTTTGACCGAGCCGGCCCATCCAGAGCCAGCAGCGAAACTGGTAGAACATCAGGCCGATGACCAGCAGAATTTTGATGTGAAACCAGTGGGCGTCAAGAACTGCCGGGTTTGCGAAAACCAACGACAGCCCGAAGACCCAGGTCAGTACCAGGCCGATAACGGTCATGACGAATAATCGTCGCTCCATGACCTGAAAACGCTCGCGACCCACACGATCCGAGGCCATCGCGTGGTAGATAAACAGTCGCGGCAGGTAAAACAGGCCGGCGAACCACGTCACCATGAATGCAATATGCAAGGCTTTGAACCAGAGGTAGAAATTGGCCATGTCTGCGTCCGGAATAGTAAGTCGCTAGTTTGCAGTAAAGGCGGTTGCTCGGCCAGTTCGGATAATTTCCAATCCGTGACCTGGCGCACTTCTGTTCAGCAGATGACGCGCGTAACATAACGTCCTCCCCAATCAGTTGAGTGCGCAGTTTCAGTGGCAGGCAAGTCCCCGTTTCAGCAACACGGCACAGGCCGTACCCTCGTATTTCGCGGCGTTATCGTCGCGCTGGTTGTTGTCAGTGGCTACCTGGTATTCGAATTCGGCCGTATCAAGGCAGGCTACGATATTGTCGAGGCAGGGAATGTCCGCCAGGCCTATGAGGACCACATCCTGGAGCTCGACAACCGAATCATCGAGCTAAAACAGGAAGTTGCGCTGCTTGAGACCAATCGCGAGGTCGACCGGGAGTCCTACCGGGAAGTCGAGGAAAGTCTCTCGTCGCTGCAGGCCAAGATTCAGGAACAGCGCGATGCGATCGCCTTTTATCGCGGCATCGTTTCTCCATCGGACGGTAATTCCGGGTTGCGGGTACAGGACCTGAAAGTGACTCGCGGCAAGGAAGAACGCGAATTTAACTTGCGCCTGGTATTGGTGCAGGCAATGAAGCATGACCGCAAGGTGGCCGGCGACATCAATCTGAGTATTGCCGGCAGCCAGGGTGGCCTGGAAACGACTTACAATTTCGATCAATTGCTGCCAGACGACGCCGACAGGAAGTGGGCTTTTTCGTTTCGCTACTTCCAGAACTTCGATCGCCTGCTGGTTTTGCCAGACGGTTTCACGCCCGAACGCATCACGGTTGAGGTACGATCGCGCACTCGCTCTATTTCCAGCATCGAAGAAAGCTTTGCCTGGTCGACCAGCCAGGGCTAGAAGACCGCGCTAGCGCGGGTCATGGAGATCCAGATGTTTAACAAGAAACAACGCACGCACACCGTCGTCGAAACCCTCGTCGGGTCAAACAGCAAGATCAACGGCGACTTGCATTTCAAGGGTGGCTGCCACATTGACGGCAATGTCAAAGGCAATGTGACGGCGGACCCTGATACCGATTCGGCGCTTAGCATCAGCGACGTCGGTCATGTCGATGGTGGCGTAACGGTGCCTTATGTCGTGCTGAACGGCATAGTGAAGGGGGATGTCTTCGCCAGCCAGCGCGTCGAACTCGGCGCCACCGCGCGAGTCATAGGTAATGTGTATTACAATCTGATCCAGATGGCGGAAGGTGCCGAAATCAACGGCAAATTGGTCCACCAGCCTGAAGGGCAGGTACCACTTCTGGAACAAACGACGCGAATTGATGAGAAAGTTGCCGCGTCAGGCGAGTAGAATCAAATTATGGACACAGCAGTAACAAGCGCACCACCACCACCGAGCGTCATCTTTACCGATGCCGCCGCGCAAAAGGTGGGCGAACTGATTTCCGAAGAAGACAACCCCAATCTCAAGTTGCGGGTATTCATTTCCGGCGGCGGTTGTTCCGGGTTTCAATACGGATTTACATTCGACGAAAGCGTTGAAGACGGCGACAGCCAGGTTGAGAACCAGGGCGTCATGCTGTTGATCGACCCCATGAGCGTGCAATACCTGATGGGTGCCGAAATCGACTACAAGGAAGACTTGCAGGGCGCACAGTTCATCATCCGGAATCCGAATGCACAAACCACCTGCGGCTGCGGATCGTCTTTTACCGTCTGAGCTAAGCCAACCGGAAATCATCGCAGGCGTAGACCTGGGATCGAACAGCTTCCATATGGTCGTTGGCGAACTGCGCCACGGACAACTCGCCATCATTGATCGCATCCGCGAGACGGTACGACTGGCCGAAGGACTGTCGGAATCCGGTGAGCTGTCGGCCGATGCCCGGAAACGATCACTCGATTGCCTTGCCCGGTTCGGGCAACGATTGCGCGACATGCACGCCGGCAGCGTCCGTGCCGCGGGCACAGCGACCGTGCGTCGTGCCCGCGATGACAGCCATTTTATTGCCGAAGCAGAAGAGCTGCTCGGCCATCCCATTGAGATTATCTCGGGTCTCGAGGAAGCACGCCTTATCTACGGTGGTGTAACTCACAGCCTGCCGCCAACCGACGGGCTTCGCCTTGTCGCAGACATCGGCGGTGGAAGCACCGAAGTGATCCTTGGGCAGGCTGCACAACCGCGTGCGGTCGAGAGTATGCACATGGGCTGCGTAACAATGACCGAGCGGTTTTTTCCTGGCGGTGTTATCACAGCGGCTGGCTTCGAAAAAGCGCGGCTCGCGGCAAGGCTTGAGTTGCGGCCGGTGAAGGCGTTCTTTCGTGGCACAACCGAGTTTGAGGCGATTGGAACGTCCGGCACCATTCGCGCAACGCATGCGGTTGCACAGGAACTGGGATTGATCGAAACCGGCATAACACTCGCAACGATCGAGAAACTGATCGAAAAAGTGCTGAACTTCAGGACGGTCCAGGAATTGTCATTGAAGGGATTGTCGGAGCGCCGCGCGCAGGTATGGCCCGGTGGGCTTTCCATTCTCGCCGAGGTCATGAATACCTTGCGCATCCCGGAGATGAGAATTTCAGACGGGGCCCTGCGTGAAGGCTTGATGTATGACTTGCTCGGTCGCCTTCAGCACGAAGATGCGAGGCAGAGAACTGTGCAGGCAATGGCTGCACGATTTCAGGTCGACGAACAGCAAGCATCGCGTGTTGCCGCAATGGCGGCGAACCTCCATGAGCAGACAAAAACAGCATGGGGCTTCTCTGGCGACCTGTCCGCGAAAATGCTGGACTGGTCAGCACGCCTTCACGAGATTGGCCTGGATATTTCTCACGATGGCTACCAGCGGCATGGCGCATACATAGCCGAAAACGCGGACATGCCGGGATTTCCGCAGGCAGAACAGCGTTTTCTTGCGATTATGATTGGCGGCCAACGTTACCCAATCGACGTTGCGAAGATGAATGGTTTGCCGAGGAGCTGGCGTATCTCCGGGTTGCGACTGCTTATCTGTCTCAGGCTGGCCGTCCTGCTCAATCGCAGCCGCAGCTTTGCCGAACCGCCTGTTGTCAAAATCACAGTCGATGAGAACCACATCTTGCTGAAGTTCGACGCTGGCTGGCTGGCAGAAAACCCGCTCACGATTGCGGATCTTGAACGTGAAAAAGAGTACTTGAGATTGGCCGGCTACGAATTGACCGTTCAAACCTGAGCTTGAGCAAGTCGCTGGTCTCAGAATAGATGCCAACGGGTATCGCGGTGTCTAATTTCCGCTGGTCGAAACAAAGGGCCCTTGCGGGGCCAGGGTATAGATATAGCCCACAGAAAAAATGCCCTCCACCCCTGCACACAAAACGCAGGGGCGCGGGGGCTTTATCCGGAATGGGAAATGATCTGGGAAATTGTCAGGATGTCGGCGCTCGCCGGAGGCGGTCGTTGCATGGCGGTCAAAAGATCGCCAATGGATTCAATGGAGCCCCTGTTCCGCCGGGCACCCGCAACGGCGAACCCACAAAGAGGAACACGGGTCTATTAAGCTGTGCAGCCGTCTCCGATACAGCCTCCAGATCCAAATTGTCCAGCATCGGCATACCAAGGCCGGCAATAACAAGCTCGTGCAATGGCGAACTCAATCCTTCCACACCGCTTGGATGCACATCCGAAACCCCGTCGCTTCCGAGTACCGCGACATCTCTCTCTCGCAGCCACATGGCGACCGATGCATGCAGGCCAGCCGCTTTGTCCGAAAAATTCCATGGACCTTCCTGTGCGACCTGCACCCAGCGTCCAGTACGGATCAACAATACGTCGCCGCTCGATACCGTTACTCCTGACGCCGCCTCCCACGCCTCGAGGTCCGCCACACTGATAGCAGTACCTGCGGGAACAAAGTCGATACCGAGGTATTGGGGTAAATCTATTAGCACGCCACGTGCAAATATTCCGCTTACACCGATGTTCTGAACGCCCAGCCGTTCTGTGCCCTCGGGAGGTATGCTGTCGATCGGCATGCCGTTGTACAGCATTCCTTTGTGAGCAACGTGTTGCAATCCGTCCAAATGGGAATAGGCCGAACCATGATAAAAAACTCCGTAGCGGTCGCCCGCCCAGCGGTGGCCTGCCAAGTCCAGCACCTGAACTTCGTGCTCGAATGGAAACGGGTTTAGGAGGTGTTTCTCCTTATCGACGTCCAGCGCCATGGATAACGAAATACCGTCACCTACGAGTTCGGCCGCTTTTCGGCGAACTTCCGGTGTAATCAGATTCAGCGTGCCGAGCTGATCATCTGAACCCCATCGGCCCCAATTGGAAACATCTTTCATCAACTGGTCGAAATCAGCGCGGCTCATCGCCGGAGTTTCCGAAATACTCCAGTGAAGTTCAGCGTTACCGTCAGAGGTGACCGCGACAGCCACACACCCGGACATGCACAAGAGTGCGCCGAGCACCGCCAGGATTTTGCTACCTGCCATAAAGCCGTTCCTTTTAATTGTTCGGTTTATTGGAGAGTTAGATGGCCCGCTTTGGGTCAGTAGCCGCCGTTCTACCCCAGACCAGGCGACGGCGGGTTCCAGCCATAAGCAGTCATTGTGTCGCGTTCTTACGTAACATTGAACACAAGGGAAGTGAGCGCAAGGCAGACACCCAGGTAAGTCGAGTGGATTAGAGCTCTCAGCCTCCACGGTCTCGTGCCGATGTCCATTCTTGTCACTTTGGATAGAACTACACCAATGCCAAGAAAGAGAAACCAAGGTGTAAACAAGAACGCGACGTCCTGTTTTACTGCCATCGTTACGAGGTCATGAATAATGCCAGTCACGACAAAAGTAAGGACCAGGGCCACGTATGGAGGCGAGACTTTTTTCAACGGAACGAAGACATTTTTCCCGAGATAGTATCCAAAGATCGGATTCCAGTATTGCCAGAATCCAGCAAATGACCGGGCACCAAAGGAACGGTGCAGCATGTTTCGAAGAGAGCCCGAGGCGCCTAACGGCACCCCGTTCCTGCGCCTGACATACTCGGATAAAGTAAGTTGTCTGCGGCTCGCGATATCTGAGTCTACTTTGTTGGACGATTGTAGTGTTTGAGCAACCGGCTGCATTGGATTATTTTCTGCCATCGACGGCTCCGCATAAGCAGCCTTTCGAGCGACTGAACTGCGACCGTCACCAGACGGTCGCATGTCTGCTTTATACGTCAATTTGCTCGGACATTTCCAGCGCATCTTCAATTTCTATCCCCAGATAGCGCACCGTACTATCGAGTAAGGAGTTTCTATGGTCGCCGTTCGAGCGTCCGGGAATCATACGGAAGGCGCCGCATGAGTGACTGATTCCGCGCTACAATGGGCGGCAGAAAATGACCC
>CAXBKH010000031.1:0-31842 GCA_963976365.1 uncultured bacterium
GAATCGATGGCACCGGAATCCTGGGAATCGATGGCACGGGCGTTGCCGGAATCGATGGCACCGGAATCCTGGGCATCGATGGCACAGGTGTTGCCGGCATCGATGGTACTGGCATCCTAGGTATTGACGGCACAGGTGTCGCCGGCATCGACGGAACCGGGATACTTGGAATCGATGGCACCGGAATTGTTTTAGCCGGCCCAGTCGACTCCATTGATCGAGATACTGGCGTATTCCGCTCTCTCGGTCAGGCAGTCATGGCATCCCAAAACATGTTGTCTCGAATGCAGGTTGGCGACTTCGTTGCTGTACACGGCACCGTGGTTTCGGATGGCTGGTACTACGCCGACGATGTCAATGTGACAGGGCAGCAATATGTACCAGGTGCGACCGCGGTATTTGTTTCCGGTTTGGTATCGTCAGTGAATCGAATGCAGGGAACTGCCCGCATGGGTGGACTGACAATCGACTACACGCCAAGTCTTGGTAGCAGTGATGCACCGTCGAATGGTATGTGGAGTTTCTACGGGACTCGTCCGTCAGTTGATGGTGCGATGATCTCGGAGAGGGCGCAGGGCGTCAGATAAGCGAATCGTCTGAAAGGACGGACGGTAAAGACTTCGCTCGTCTGAGGCCTACAGCCAGAAATGGCTTGTCCTTTCGGATATCTATGGAAAAGGTCACTTCGGTGGCCTTTTTCTTCGCGCGGGTTTTTTCAAGACCATAAAAAAAGTCGGCGTCCCTGCCGACTTAGTTCTCGTATCAACCTGTGAAGGAGATGCGAGGGTTGGAGGAGCCATCCCCGAGCGATTAGGAATGACTCGCGAGCAATACTAGGTTCGTTGATCATGAGCGGGTGTGATCAGTTTCACAATTCGCTATGCCAAAAAGAAAAGGGCGCTGTTAGGCGCCCTTAGCTGAACAAAAAACAGTTATTAAGTTAAGTCAGATTTAGTCTTTATCATTTGCTCTCAGATTGCGCACGAATTCCAGAAACTTTTCTTGCGACACTCGTTGCACGATGACATCACGAACACTCTCAAGCGGGGGTGGTGTGCTTTCGCGAGATGCTTCCCGAAGGATGACATGCCAACCGAACTGCGTTTGCACTGGTGTCTGTGTGACTCCTCCGTCTTCCAACGCAATCACAGCATCGGAGAAAGCCTGAACCATTGCATTTGCCGGAAACCATCCAAGGTCTCCGCCCGCGGGGCCGGAAGGTCCGGTTGAATGTTCCATTGCAAGCTCAGAAAATTCCGCGCCTTCCTGAAGTTGCTTAATCAGTGACACAGCCGCTCCCTGCGAGTCGACGAGAATATGGCGCGCCTTGTACTCTAGCTGGGGAGCGAGCATGACTTGCTCCTGATAGGTGTCGAAAATCTCCTGATCAGTAGGCTGGTTCTTCGCAAGATAGTCGGTCGCAAATGCATTAAATAGAATCGCTCGACGCTGCAGATCAAGCTGCGCCGCGAGACGCGGTTCTTTGCCCATTTCGATCGCTGCCGGCAAGTCCGTTACCGCGTAAATATTGGCCAGTTCATCGATAGCCGATGCGCGTTCTGCAGGCGTTGCCTGATTCGCTGGCTTCTGACTGCGCGACTCAAGCAATACATTGATGACTTCATCGCTGACACCAGCTGGCATGGAATCCTGAGCGAATGACGCGACGGTTCCCAGAAGTGCTGTCGCGCCGACAGTTACAGCGACAAGTCTGGCTCCAATCGAATTGAAGCGGAAAGAGAAATTCATAGTGCAGTCCTTTGAGAAAGATTGTGTATATAGTAGTGGATTGGACAATAGACTAAACAGAAATATCCTTTTGTGCAGCAGACGCACGAATGCTCAACGCATGAATCTCTGTTTCCATCAGTGAACCCAACGCATCGTAAATCAGGCGATGACATTCAATTCGAGACAGGCCTGAGAATTGCTTGGCGACGATTACAACTTCGAAATGGCCGCGACCATCCCGCGCACCGGCGTGACCAGCATGCAAATGGCTCTGGTCTTTGACCAGCAGGTCATCTGGCGAGAAAGCGTCGGTCAATATTGCTCGTATTTTTTCAACACGATCTGCAGTCACGGCAACACCCTGTTAAATGGTTTGACCGTGACTTTTTGGTACACGCCGCGCTCAACGTAGGGATCGGCATCTGCCCACGCTTTAGCATCCTCCAGTGAATCAAATTCGACCACGACCAGGCTGCCGGTAAATCCGGCCTCGCCAGGATCTGGCGAATCAATCGCCGGGTGGGGTCCGGCAATCAGCAGTCGACCTTCGTTGCACATGGCCTTGAGTCTGGCAACGTGATCCGGGCGAGCGGCAAGCCGCTTTTCCAGGGACCCTTTGAAATCTTCACTAATGATCGCATACCACATTAACTTGCTTCCTTGTCGTCTTCGTCGACATCATCGCCAATCATGCCCGAGATCCAGAATGTCTGAACAAGCATGAACGCGAACGTAATGCCCATCAGCCCGAATACTTTGAACTTGACCCAGGTGGCTTGCTCGAAATTATAGGCAACATAGATATTCAGGAAACCGACAGCCACGAAGAATGCAACCCAAACGAGATTGAGCCGGCTCCACTGTGCTGTCGTTATCTTGCTCAGCTTCAATCCGTCAACGAGCCCGAAAAAACGCTGCACGAGCGGCGTATCGCCGACAAACTGGCTGACAAGAAAAGCAACGGCGACGACCCAGTAAAATGCGGTTGGTTTCCAGTAGAGAAATAGCGGGTTTCGGAAGTAGAGCGTTAGCCCACCGGCAACAAGCAGGAATACCGTCGACCAGAAGTACATTCTGTCCAACGTCCGGGTTCGTACATACTTAATAAGCAATCCGACCGGCATCGCGATCATCAGTACGATTATTGCCGCGTAAATCCCTTTGTACAGAAACGCGCCGAGAAACAGGATTAGTGGCAGAAACTCAAATAAAAGACTCATCGGGCCCCTTCGGCCTGGCAGATCGGTCGCGAATAATAGCGTATTGCGGGGGTATCCGCGACGCGATCGCTCGCCTACAATCCGCGCGTGGCAAAACTTATCGAAATTCATCCCGAAGACCCGCAGGCACGACGTATCGCCATGGCGGTTCGATATATTGAAAGCGGCGGTCTAATCGCATATCCGACTGACTCGAGCTATGCCTTTGGTTGTCAAATCGGTAACAAGAAGGCGATTGACCGAATTCGACGCATTCGGCGCACGGACAAGCATCATAATTTCACACTCGTATGTGCGGATCTCTCGGAAATCAGCATCTACGCACGTGTCGACAACTGGGCCTACCGGCTCATCAAGTCCCTGACGCCAGGTCCGTATACCTTCATCCTTCCGGCAACGCGTGAAGTCCCGAAAATGCTGCAAAACCCGCGGCGGCGGACAATCGGTCTCCGAGTTCCGGAGCATCGGCTGGTGCACGCCTTGCTCGAGGCACTTGGTGAGCCGATCATGAGTTCGACGTTGACGCTGCCGGGCGACGACTTGCCACTGACCGATCCGCTGGTCATCGAGGAGCGGATTGGAAACCAGATCGAAGCAATTATTGACTCCGGGCCAACGGGGCTTGAGCCGACGTCAGTTCTCGACCTGTCGAGTGGTTCGGTCGAGGTCCTGCGGGTCGGTCGCGGCGATGTCAGCCAGTTCACCTGATCGGCTGGATATGCGATAGAATGCGCCGATATGCGTCGGATTCACGGCGCAAATCGCCGGAATTTGCATGAAGCCTGAACTGACAGTCCTGAAACCTGAAGACGCCCCGAAACCTCCTCAGGACGAAAAACAATCGCCTGCGCAATCGGAAATGCCGTTCGCAGTGGTCGATGGCGAGCCGCTCACGACGCTGCCGCAAGATCTTTATATTCCACCGTACGCGCTACAGGTGTTCCTTGAGGCATTCGAAGGGCCACTGGACCTGCTGCTGTACCTGATCCGTCGCCAGAACATCGACATACTGGATATACCGATTGCGGAAATTACCAAGCAGTACGTCCAGTACATCGAAATCATGAAGGAAATGCAGCTTGAACTCGCCGGCGAATACTTGCTGATGGCTGCCATGTTGGCCGAGATAAAATCCCGCATGCTGCTGCCGCGCCCGGCCGTCGAAGAGGATGAGGAGGCGGATCCGCGCGCCGAGTTGGTACGGCGGTTGCAGGAGTACGAACGCTTCAAGAAAGCTGCCGAGGACATCAGCGAGTTGCCGCGTCTCGAACGCGATGTTTTCATCGCGACGGCGGATGCACCGGAGCGCAAAGTCGTAACCAAGTTACCCGACGTAACCATGAAAGAATTGCTGCTCGCGTTTCACGATGTATTAAAGCGTGCAGAAATGTTCTCCAACCTGCACATGCAAAAGGAACCACTGTCGGTTCGACAACGCATGAGCGAAATTTTATCGCGCATCAAATCGAGCAGCTTCACCGACTTTTCTGATCTGTTTGATCCCGAAGAAGGTCGCATGGGTGTCGCGGTGACTTTTATTGCCATCCTTGAGCTCCTGAAGGAATCGGTTATTGAAGTGGTGCAATCGGATATTTATCAACCGTTACACATTCGAGCCGCATCGTCGGTGCGTTTGGTTAGTGACGAAGGTTCGAAAGAAGACGAGTAATGGACGAAACTGAAATCAAATATTTTCTCGAGGCCGCGTTGTTGGCCGCGGGACGACCGCTAAACATCGATCAGCTGCAGGGCTTGTTCGACGGCAGAATGGCACCGGAAAAATCCGAGATCCGAAAAGCCATCGAATCGCTCAACGAGGAATACGAAGTACGAGGAATCGTAATCTCCGAGGTTGCTTCCGGATTTCGAATGCAGGTGAAGTCGTCGATGGCTGATCGGCTGCAGAAATTATGGGAAGAGCGTCCGCCACGATACTCGCGTGCTCTGTTTGAGACGCTGGCCCTGATTGCCTACCGGCAGCCAATTACCCGCGGTGAAATCGAAGAGATTCGTGGCGTTGCTGTTAGTAGCAATATCACCCGCCAGTTGCTCGAGCGCGAGTGGGTGCGGGTCGTTGGGCATCGCGATGTCCCGGGCCGGCCAGCCATGTTTGGCACAACGAAGGGATTCCTTGACTACTTTAGCCTCAAGAAACTGGACGACCTGCCACCGCTCGCAGACCTTTCCGACTGGGAGAGTCTCCGGGTGCAGTTGAACCTGCCCGAAGTTGAGGGGCAGGATGGGTCCGACGACATTGAACAGCTCATCGATGAAACTTTTGAGGCTGGCGACGACGGCGAATCAGCCCTCGACGACGGCGAAACTGCCGTAAATGACGACGATGCCGCTGTCGATGAGGACCAACAATCTTCGTCCAGCGAATTGCCGGTTCTGTATCCGGAAGGCAGCGAAGATGACGATGTCGAAGAAATCGCTGTTTCCGAGTGGCCTCAACCGGTTGGCTGACCGCATCCAGAAAGTCCTGGCGGCTGCCGGGCACGGATCCCGACGAAAGGTTGAAGGCTGGATTCGCGAAGAACGCCTGACAATCGATGGCAGGGTTGCCGAATTGGGTGACCATATTGATGGTTCCGAGAAGATACTGTTGGACGGGCAGCCACTGCCGGTGCGCGCGGTTCCGCAGGCGCATCGCCATATCATCTACAACAAACCATCCGACGAAATTACCAGTCGTGATGACCCTGAGGGCCGCAAGCTCGTATTTGATTCGCTGCCGGAATTACACGGTGCCCGATGGGTTGCTGTGGGCCGCCTCGATTTTGCGACCACAGGCTTGATGATTTTTACCACCGACGGCGCTCTGGCCAACGGGCTGATGCACCCGTCAGCCGAGATTGTTCGAAAATACGCAGTGCGGGTGCACGGTAGCCCGTCAAAGTCGGATCTGGAAACCCTGCAGTCTGGTGTGACGCTGGACGATGGACCGGCGAAATTTGATTCGATTGATGCCAGCGGAGGTGACGGCAGTAATCGCTGGTTTAATGTGACCCTGAAAGAGGGCCGTAATCGAGAGGTCCGTCGTCTTTGGGAGGCGGTCGGCTTCCAGGTGAGTCGTCTGATCCGGCTCGAGTATGGGCCGATTAAGTTGCCTCGACGTTTGCGGCGTGGTCGCTACGAAGCACTGACGCCGGGCGAGGCACGGTCACTGTACATCGCGGCCGGGCTCACGCCGCCTGCGGATGCTTACCGGCCGCCCAGTGAAAAGCGAAAAAAAATCTGGAAAGGCAAGAAAAAACCGTAAGTTATAACGGTATTTTAAAGTACTATCTATTGAGCATCCAGGCTCTGGCCAGTAACAGCCTGGCTGTCAGGCCCTAGCAGGTAGATGTAACTGGGAAGAATCTCCTCCGGCGTCTTCAGCGTATCGCGGTCTTCGGCGGGATAGGCTGCAAGCCTCATATTCGTCCGCGTCGCGCCCGGATTGATGCAGTTCACCCGCATTGTTGTGTGCTTGTGTTCGTCGGCAAGTACCTGGGACAGACCTTCGGTCGCGAATTTTGACACAGCATAGGCGCCCCAGAATGCCTTCCCGGTACGTCCAACACCGCTGCTCGTGAAAACTACCGACGCGTCGTTCGACTGCTGCAACCATGGCAGCAAAACCTGTGTAAGGGCGAACGCGGCGGTCACGTTAACGTGCATTACGCGTTGCCACAGCACAGCATCATACTGCTCGATCGTAAAACGCTCGCCGAGCATGCCGGCATTGTGGACCAGGCCATCCAGCCGCCCGAATTCGTCGCCAATACTGGTGGCAAGCGAGGTGTAGCTCTCAGCATTGGCGGAGGCGAGATCCAGTACGGCAATGGATGGCCGTTTGGCGCCCTCGATAGCTGTGATCTGGTCGTACACAAGCTCCAGTTTACGGGCGTTGCGTCCATGGAGGATGACCTGAGCACCGACGCGTGCGGTTTCGAGCGCCAGGGCTTTGCCGATGCCGTCGCTGGCTCCGGTAATCAGGATAACTCGATCTTGGAGCAGGTCATCGGCGTAACGGTAAGTCTTCGGATTGTTGCTCAAGAATCATTTCCTTCGATCATGGTGCGTGGAACGGACTCAATGGTTTCGAGTTTCTCCGCTTCCTTTTTCGGGTGTACGCCAAGTTCCACAAACTTTCTCGCCCCCGGCAGGACTTTACGTTCCAGCGAGCCCACCGCCCGATTGTAATTCTCAACACTGCTGGCCAGTTGCCGCCCGACCTTATTCATGTGCGATACGAAGGTCGACAGGCGATCGTAGAGGTCTTCAGCCAGGACCCGGATTTCTTTCGCGTTTTCGGCCAGGGAAAGTTGTCTCCAGCCGTAAGCGACGGCCTTCAGCAGGGCAACGAAGCTGGTTGGCGTCGCGAGTATGATCTGTTTTGAGAGCGCGTACTCAATCAAGTCTGGCTGCTCGTTCAGGGCCGCGGACAGAAACTGGTCGCCTGGAATAAACAGGATGACGAACTCCGGGCTTTCTTCGAACTGGTTCCAATAGGCTTTGGATGCAAGTTTGGTGATGTGCCCGCGGACGTTCTTCGCATGCCGGTCCAGCCCGAGCTGCCGCTGAATGTCGTCAGGCGCTTCGGCTGCTGCCAGGTAGGCATCCAGCGGCGTTTTGACATCGACAACCAGTTCACGATGATCGGGCATGCGAACAACCATGTCCGGACGGATAATCTGACCGCCTGAATCGGTATGCACTTGCTCGACAAAGTCACAGTGCTCGACCATTCCCGCCAGTTCGACGAGACGCCGCAAAGTGATCTCGCCCCATCGACCCCGCACTTCCGGCCGTCGCAGGGCTTTAACCAGGTTCTGGGTTTCCTGCGTCAGGGACTTTTGGTTCAGCTGCATTTCTTCGAGCTGGCTCTTGATACCGCCGTAGGCTTCGCTTCGCGATTTTTCCAGTGCGGCAATCTGCTCGCGGGAGGCTTGCAGCGCTTCCTGAATCGGTTTGACCATGGCCTCGACCGCTTTCTCGCGTTCTGTCAATGCGCTCTTGGCTTTTTCCTGTTGCGTTTCAAGGCGCTGCTCGGCCAGCTTCAGGAAAGTATCACTGTTGGCTTGCAGCGACCGATTGGACAAGTCTGCAAAGGCCTGTGTCAGTTTTGCGTTAGCAAGCTCAAACGCCGATTCGCGCTCTTCGGCCAGGCGCCGTTCGCGACTGCGACTGATCAGCAGCGCAATCGCAACACCGAGCAGCAGCCCGGCAATAGCGGCGGGTAGACCGATAGTCAGGTACGCGGGGTCAAACGGCAGCTCGTTCATCAGGGCTCAAGATTAACCGCTTTGAGGACGATTTGCGTCAGTTCTTCGGTGGTCATGGCGATAACGTCCGCGTTCCATTCGCGCGGATCATCGTCTTCCGTAACGTAGCCGTAGGCGGCTGCGATTGTCGCGGTACCGGCGCGCTGGCCGCTTTCGATGTCGCGTTCGGCATCGCCAATATAGATTGCGTTTTCCGGATCGACGCCAGCGATGTCACAGGCAAGCAATATCGGGGCAGGGTGCGGCTTCTTGACCGACAGTGTATCGCCGCTGACGATGCAGGCAGTGCGATCCGCCAGGCCCAGCGCAATCATCAAAGGACCGGTCAAAGCCTCCGGCTTGTTCGTTACCACGCCCCAGGGGCATCTCAATTGATCGAGCGTGTCGATCAGCTCGTGCAGCCCATCGAATATTCGCGACTCGACACAAATTGTTTCCGCGTAACGTTCCAGGTATTGCTGGTGAAGGTCGTGGCCGTAGTCAATGTCCAGGTCGGGAAAGCCGATGCCCAGCAAGCCGACCGACCCGTAGGAGGTATAGGACCGTGCCAGTTCATAGGCGGTTGGCACAACGCCATGGTCGCGTTGTAGCTGCTGCAGGATTGCAACCATGTCCGGTGCGGTATCAACCAGCGTGCCATCGAGATCAAAAAATACGGCGTTGTATTCCGAACCGTTGAGCTCAGTCACGTTGAAAATACATCAGGTAATTGACATCCAGACCGTCGCCAAGCGAATACTCTTTGGTGATCGGATTGTAGTGCATGCCAATGCTGTCTCTAAGGGACAGGCCGGCATTCCGCGCCCATGCTTCAAGCTCGGATGGGCGAATAAACTTTTCGTATTCGTGGGTACCCGCAGGCAGCAGTTTCAAGACGTACTCCGCACCGACAATTGCGAAGATGAATGCCTTGGGGTTGCGATTGATGGTTGAAAAGAAAACGTGGCCGCCGGGTTTGACAAGTTCGGCGCAGGACTGAATCACTTTCGATGGATCGGGCACATGCTCGAGCATTTCGAGGCAGGTCACGATGTCGAAACTGTCGGCCTTTTCCCCGGCAAGTTCTTCGGCTGTGGCTTGTCGATAGTCCACCTCGAGCCCGCTTTCATGTCGATGAAGCCTGGCGACGGCGAGTGGTGCTTCCGCCATATCGATTCCGGTAACACTCGCACCCGCGGCTGCCATCGACTCGGTGAGAATGCCACCACCGCAACCGATATCAACAACTTCAGCGCCTTTTAAATCCACGTGCTGGCGTATCCAGTCGAGCCTGAGCGGATTGATCTCATGCAGCGGTCGAAATTCGCCGTCCGGGTCCCACCAGCGGGATGCCAGTGCATCGAACTTGGCAACCTCGGCGGGATCGACATTGTCGCGAACTGTTGTCATTGTTAATTCCTGCTATTTACGGCGCTGATGACGCGAAACGGTCGCGCCATTCGTGGCACCGTGAAAGTAAATTATCGGTATCAATATGGGTCAGCTTACCGTTGTCCAGTTGGTGTCGACCTGCAATCCACACATCGGTAACCTGGTCGGCACGAGCGGTGTAAATCAGCTGTGATACCGGATCGTACACAGGTTGGCTGTGGAGGCGATTTAAATCAATGCACGCAAGATCCGCCCATTTACCGACTTTGATCGAGCCGATCTCAGCAGCGAGCCCCAATGCTGTTGCCCCGTCCAGTGTCGCCATTTTCAATGCCTCGTTTGCAGACACTGCCGAGGCGTCCTGGCTAACGGCTTTCGCAAACAATGCGGCTGTGCGCATCTCCGACAACATATCGAGCACATTGTTGCTGGCCGCGCCGTCGGTACCGATTGCGACATTAATGCCCGCGTTTCGATAGCTCGCAATCGGCGCGATGCCGCTGGCGAGTTTCAGGTTGGAGCGCGGGCAATGAGCGATATTGACGCCCGATTCGGCAAATATTTCGATCTCAGATTGGGTGAGATGTACCGCGTGGACAGCCAGCAGCGAGGCGTTAACCAGGCCCAGGTCGCGCAATCGATCGAATGGGCGACGGCCAGTCGCTTCGATCGCCGCGGCAATTTCGGCGGCCGACTCGTGCAGGTGAATCTGGGTCCTGACATCCAGCTGATCGGCAAGGACTCGCAATTCGAGGAACGAATCGTCGGACAGGGCGGCCGCCGAATGTGGCGCAAAGCAAGTCGAAATCAACGGGTGGTCGTTGTAGGGGTCGTGCACCAGGTCATTCGCTTTTCCAAGGTACTCGGCAATGTTGTTGGCCCAGGCCGTCGGAAATTCGATGATAGGCGTACCGATCATTGCTCGCATGTGCAGGTTGACGGCGACTTCAGCGACAACTTCGGGGAAAAAATACTGGTCGCTGAAGCAGGTCGTGCCGCCCGCGATCAGTTCGGCGATCGCGAGCTCGGTGCCGTCTCTGACCATTTCGGCGCTGACCCAGCGTTCTTCAGCCGGCCAGATAGCGTCACGAAGCCAGCGTTCCAGCGGCATATCGTCGGCAAACCCGCGCATCAGCGACATCGCCGCGTGCGCATGCGCATTGACAAAACCCGGAACCAGCACGTGATCGGGCTTTTTGACGACAACGCTCGGCTGGTACTGCTCAAGGGCCGCCGCCAATGGCAGCAGGTCGGTAATCCGGCCGTCATTCACGATGACTGCGTGATCCGTCAGGACCGCATTGAATGGTTCAACGGGGACGCACCATCGAGGCGCAATAAGGGTGTCGCAGTGCTGCATAGTCGGGGCAGTATACGCGTCATCCCGGGGCTTTCCAGTGACGTTTTAAAAAGGCCTGAAAGGCGCGAAAACACTGCTGTTTCAGCACTTCCTATGGTATTATTCCAAGCCTAATCCGGCCGCCAATTCAGGGGCCTAGAAAGCGCCACACAGACACTAAATTTATTCGCTTGAAATCCAGCCAAAACTGACTATTTGACCCCGGTTTCAGGATCGGGATCGCGCTGGACATTTGAGCAGGAAAAGTAGGGAAATATGGCTGAAGTTGCACAAGAATTGCTGACAATAAGTCTCGAAGAGGAGATGCAGCAATCCTATCTTGACTACGCGATGAGCGTCATCGTCGGGCGAGCGTTGCCGGACGTACGAGACGGCCTGAAACCGGTCCATCGACGGGTTCTCCATGCCATGCGGGAGCTCGGCAACGACTTCAACAAGCCCTACAAGAAATCGGCACGTGTGGTCGGTGATGTCATCGGTAAGTACCACCCGCATGGCGACTCAGCGGTTTATGACACGATCGTCCGCATGGCTCAGCCGTTTTCGATGCGATACATGCTGGTTGACGGCCAGGGCAACTTTGGTTCCGTCGACGGCGACTCGCCGGCGGCAATGCGATACACGGAAGTGCGCATGGCCAAAATCGCGCACGAATTACTCGCCGACATAGACCGCGAAACAGTGGACTTTGTCGAGAACTACGACGGTTCGGAGAGTGAACCGTCGGTTATGCCGACACGCATGCCGAACCTGCTGATAAATGGCTCGTCCGGTATCGCCGTGGGTATGGCGACCAATATCCCGCCACACAACCTCACCGAGGTCATTAACGCCTGTCTCGCGTTGATTGAAAACCCGGCGATCGACGTACCGGAGCTGATGGAGCATATCCCGGGCCCGGACTTTCCGACCGCGGGCATTATCAACGGTGCCCAGGGCATCTATTCCGCCTATCGAACAGGGCGGGGGCGCGTCCATATTCGCGCTCGCACCCGGGTAAAAACCTTAAACGCACGCGGCAAAGAAGCGATTATAGTTACCGAGCTGCCGTTCCAGGTCAACAAGGCTCGGCTGATCGAAAAGATCGCGGAGCTGGTGCGCGAAAAGCGTATCGAAGGCATCAGTGAGTTGCGCGACGAGTCCGATAAAGACGGAATGCGTATCGTGATCGAGCTGCGGACCGGCGAAGTCGCTGACGTGGTGCTGAACAACCTCTACAAGCAGACGGCGATGCAGAGTGTTTTCGGAATCAACATGGTCGCTTTGCATGACGGCCAGCCGAAGCTCCTGAACCTGAAGCAAGTGCTTGAGGCGTTCCTGTCGCATCGACGCGAAGTCGTTACACGCAGGACAATATTCGATTTACGAAAAGCGCGTGATCGTGCCCATGTGCTGGAAGGTCAAACCGTTGCGCTGGCAAATATCGACGACGTCATTGCTTTGATCAAGGCATCGGCGTCACCGGCTGAAGCCAAGACAGCACTGATGGATCGAAAGTGGACTCCAGGTGCCGTTACCGACATGTTGAAACGAGCCGGTGACATGGATACTCGGCCGGATGGTTTGCTTGGCGTTTGCGGGTTGATCGATGGCGAGTATCTGCTGTCGGACGTACAGGCACAGGCGATTCTGGATCTGCGGCTGCACCGCCTTACGGGTCTTGAGCAAGACAAAATTATTAGTGAATACAAAGATATATTAGGTAAAATTAAAGAATACTCTAATATTCTTGCCAGCCCGGATTTGCTGCTCGAGGTGATCAAGACCGAGCTTGCGGAAGTACGGGATGCGTTTGGTGACGAACGGCGGACTGAGATTGTTCAGGACCATTCGGACCTGAGTGTCGAAGACCTGATTCCTGAGGCCGAGGTCGTCGTCACGCTGTCGCATGGCGGCTATGCCAAGGCGCAGCCGATCGAGGACTACCAGGCACAGAAGCGCGGAGGTCGTGGTCGCTCGGCAACCAAGGTCAAAGATGAGGACTTCATCGACAACCTTTTCGTTGCCAATACTCACGACACTATTCTGTGTTTCTCGAGTCGCGGCAAAATGTACTGGTTGAAGGTCTACCAGGTACCACAGGCCAGTCGGGGCTCGCGCGGCAAACCCATCGTTAACCTGTTGCCGCTTGAAGAGGGAGAGCGAATTAACGCGGTGCTGCCCATTCGTGAGTATACGGAAGGCCATTACGTGTTCATGGCCACATCCGGCGGCACGGTCAAGAAAACGCCGCTGGCGCAATTCTCACGACCGCGTGCCAACGGCATTATCGCGATCGATCTTCGCGGCGACGATAAGCTGGTGAACGTCGCAATCACTGACGGCAAGGCAGAAGTGCTGCTGGTTGCCAGTCATGGCAAGTCCATCCGTTTCCGCGAAGACGATGTCCGGCCCATGGGTCGTGGCGCCGCCGGTGTTCGCGGCATCAAGCTGCCGTCCGGGCACGAAGTCATCGCATTGGCCATTCTGAGCGAAGGGCTGGTATTGACGGCGACGGAAACCGGCTACGGCAAACGTACGCCCGTTGAGGATTTCCCGGTCCAGGGCCGCGGCGGCCAGGGCGTCATCGCTATTCAGACAACGGATCGCAATGGCAGGACGGTGGGCGCGCTGCAGGTTGCCGAAGACGACGAAGTCATGTTGATCAGTTCCAACGGAACGCTGGTGCGCACAGGGGTCGACGATATTTCGATCATGGGCCGAAATACCCAGGGCGTACGTTTGATTCGGGTTGAGCAGGGCCAACGATTGGTGGGTCTTGCGAGAATCGAGGCAATTGACGACGAAGACGAGTAGTGCACTGAATCAGTGCGGGATATTCGTTGCGGTACTGAGCTTATCGCGAATTTAGTCGTGCAATTTTGTCGCTAAACCGTAACAATACGCGGCCAATAATCCTGCCCTGCAACCAACACGATAACCGGAAGGACCCCAGCGACATGTCGCGCGTTTACAATTTTAGTGCCGGACCGGCAGCTTTACCCCTCGAAGTTCTTCAGCAAATTCAAGACGATATTCCCGATTGGCAGGGCACGGGAATGACCGTGATGGAGTGCAGTCATCGCAGCAAAGAGTTCGTTGAACTCGCAGCGCGTGCCGAAGCCAATTTGCGGACCTTGTTGAGCGTTCCAGACGACTACAGTGTCTTGTTCCCTCAGGGCGGGGCAACACTGCAGATGGCGATGACGCCCCTGAATCTCGCAGCCCCCGATGACGACGTGGACTACGTCGTGACCGGAAGCTGGGGGAAGAAAGCCGCTGGCGAAGCGAAAAAATTCTGCAACGCCAGGATCATCGCAGATGCTTCAGACAAGAATTTCACGTACATCCCCGAGCCGACAAGCTGGGCGCGCAGCAACAAGGCTGCGTATTTGCACTATGTCCCCAATGAGACGATTGCCGGCGTTGAATTTCACTTTGTTCCAGACAGCGATGTGCCGCTCGTCGCGGACATGTCGAGTACCATCCTGTCTCGTCCCATCGACGTCGGTCGATTTGGTGCCATTTACGCTGGGGCCCAGAAGAACATTGGGCCAGCGGGTATTACGCTGGTAATTGTGCGTAATGACTTGCTGGATCGTGCACGGCCGAATAATCCGCACTTGATGACCTGGAAATCTTATGCGGAATCCGACTCGATGACGAATACGCCACCGACCTTTGCGTGGTACGTCGCCGACCTGGTATTCCAATGGTTGTTGAAGCAGGGTGGCGTCGAGGCGATGGCAACGGTCAATGCGCGCAAGGCCGGCAAACTCTACGCCGCCATCGACAATTCAGACTTTTATTCCAACCCGGTCGCCGAGGCGTGTCGCTCGTGGATGAACGTGCCGTTTATCCTGGCGGACAGTGAGCTGGACGGCGTTTTCCTGAGTGAATGCGCAGCGGCGGGATTAACCAACTTGAAAGGACACCGATCCGTGGGCGGCATGCGCGCATCGATTTACAACGCCGTAAGCGAACAGGCGGTTGATGCGCTGATCGACTTCATGGCGGATTTCGAAAAAAGGCACGGATAGCAACTCATGTACAAGATACTGACCCTGAACAACATTGCGGCAAAAGGACTGCAGCGTTTGCCAGCCGAACGCTACCAAACCGGAACGGACATCGCTGATCCGGACGCGATCCTGTTACGCTCACAAAATCTGCACGAAATGGATTTACCGATGAGTATTGCGGCCATTGGCAGAGCCGGCGCCGGTACCAACAATATTCCGATAGACGCCATGAGTGAACGGGGCGTACCCGTATTCAATGCACCGGGCGCGAATGCAAACGCGGTTAAGGAGCTAGCAGTCGCAGGAATGTTGATCGGCGCTCGCAACCTGTGTAGTGCGGCAGAGTATGTTGCTGGTCTGGATCAAACGGGCGATGCCTTGAACAAGGCAGTCGAAGCAGGCAAGAAGCAGTTCGTTGGATTCGAATTACCCGGTCGGCGGCTGGCCGTGCTCGGTCTCGGTGCAATTGGTGTTGAGGTCGCAAATTCTGCGCTTGCGCTGGGTATGAACGTTGTTGGTTTCGATCCGGCGATTACCGTTCGCAATGCGTGGCAATTGTCTTCCGGAGTCGAGCTTGCAGAATCGCTGGACCAGTTGTTCCACGACGCTGATTTCGTCTCGTTGCATGTTCCACTGATCGAAGCAACCAAACATATCGTCGATGCCAAGCGCATCGCGCTGCTCAAGGACGGCGCTGTCCTCGTAAACTTTGCCCGAGGCGGAGTTGTCGATAATGCGGCAGTTATTGCGGCACTGGATAGCGGCAAGTTACACGCGTTCGTTTGTGATTTCCCCACACCCGAACTCATCGCACATCCGAAAGTGGTTGCACTTCCGCACCTGGGTGCATCGACAGCGGAAGCGGAAGAGAATTGCGCCATCATGGTCGCCGAAAACGTCAAGGACTACCTTGAAAACGGCAATGTCCGATATTCGGTGAATTTTCCGGAAGCTCGTTTGCCGCGCCTCGATGCCTGGCGTATCACGCTGGCAAACGCCAACGTCCCCAACATGGTTGGACAGGTTTCCACCTGTATCGCGAATGCCGGACTGAATATCGAGGACCTGCTCAACAAGTCGAAAGGCGATCTCGCCTATACGATTGTCGATGTCAATGACGAGCCGTCGCCGGAGCTCATCGCCGAGATAGGTGCAATCAAGGGCGTACTGACTTTGCGAAATCTCGGCAAGCCTGTATAACCGAAGGATTGCATTGGGTTTTTGAGCGGATAACAAATGGCAAATGAGGGCAAAGACGCCAACGCCCGGGATCTCGCCGAGATTCGCAAGCGTATCAACAGTATTGACGAGCGCCTGCAGGCGCTGATCAATGAAAGGGCAACCATCGCCCAGCAGGTCGGCGTCGCCAAAGGCGACCTCGGTTCCGCGGTGGACTACTATCGCCCAGAGCGTGAAGCCGAGGTGCTTCGAGGGGTGCTCGAACGCAATCAGGGCCCAATGCGCGACGACGAAATGCTGCGTTTATTTCGTGAGATCATGTCGGCATGCCTGGCGCAGCAGGAGCCATTGAAAATCGGCTTTCTTGGTCCCGAGGGTACCTTCACTCAAACAGCCGTTTTCAAACACTTTGGGCATTCGGTTCGGGCGTTGCCATTTCATTCGATTGATGAGGTATTCCAGGAAGTCGAATGCGGGGCGGCCGATTTCGGTGTTGTCCCGATAGAGAATTCAACGGAAGGATCCGTTAACAACACGCTGGACATGTTCCTGACGTCGCCGTTGAAAATTGCCGGCGAAATCGAGCTCAAGATCGAACAGCACCTCATGAGCAAGTTTGCCGGTCTCGACAAGATCGAGCGCATCTGTGCGCATGAACAATCACTGGCCCAGTGTCGCAGCTGGTTACGGGAAACCTTGCCGCACGTCGAGCTGATTGGAATGTCCAGTAATGCGGCTGGTGCCCGACGTGCGCGGGATGAAAGCGGCACAGCCGCAATCGGTCCGGAAGTGGCAGCCGATGTATATGATCTCAAGATTATGGTCAGCAATATTGAAGACCGGCCGGACAATGCGACTCGATTCCTCGTAATCGGCCGGGACTTGCTCGCACCCAGTGGGAAAGACAAAACGACAATCCTGATTTCTACCGACGATACCGCGGGCGGGGCCGGTGTACTGCACCATTTGTTGCAGCCACTGGCCGATCACAGGGTCAACATGACGCGCATCGAATCCCGGCCCTCACGTCGTAAAAACTGGGATTACGTCTTCTTTATCGATATTGAAGGTCACGCCGAAGAGTCGCCATTGTCGGAAGCGTTAGCCACGCTGCAGTCCAACAGCTCGCTATTTAAAGTGCTCGGCGCGTACCCGAAAGCACTTGGCTGAATCGTCCCTCAGAATGAATTTCACAGTCACGCCATCGCGAGTCCACGATGCGATTGTCACGGTCCCGGGTGACAAGTCCATTTCACATCGCGCGTTGATGCTGGGCAGCATTGCAGATGGCAACACCGAAGTGGACGGCTTTCTTGCCGGAGAGGATTGCCTGGCGACCCTGACGGCAATGCGTTCAATGGGTGTCGAAATCGAGCACCCGGAACCGACGCGCATGTCCATTGCGGGTGTCGGATTGCATGGCCTGCAGGCATCGAAGTCACCCCTTGACCTTGGGAACTCCGGAACTGCCATGCGACTGATGGCCGGACTGCTTTGCGGACAAAACTTCGACAGCGAACTCGTTGGGGACGAATCGCTGACAGGCCGACCAATGGGCCGGATCATCACCCCGCTGACTCAGATGGGGGCGCGTATTGAAAGTCGGTCGGGCAATCCGCCGTTGACGATTCGCGGCCGCGGACCATTAAAAGCGATTGACTACTCATTGCCAATGGCCAGCGCGCAGGTCAAATCCGCCATTTTGCTGGCCGGACTGTATGCTGACGGCCAGTCTGCTGTGTCCGAACCGGCGGTGACTCGCGACCATACGGAAAGAATGCTGCGCTCGATGGGCGCCAAGGTTGAGAGCGCGGGTGGAAAGATTCGGATTGCGGGCGGTCAAAGGCTACAAAGCCGGGCGCTCGATGTCCCGGCGGATCTGTCGTCAGCGGCTTTCGTTATTCTCGCCGCGATCCTTGCAGAAAACGCCGACATCAAGATCCGGAATGTCGGCATCAATCCAACGCGTACTGGCGTCCTTGATATATTGCAGTCCATGGGCGCTGACTTGACACTGGAAAATCCACGATCACTGGGTGACGAACCCGTCGCGGATATTCGTGTTCGTTCGTCGCAGCTGAAAGGCGGGAGCGTGGACCCGTCGTTGGTGTCGTTGGCGATCGATGAATTTCCTGTGCTGTTCGTCGCAGCCGCCGCCGCGCGCGGCAAGACGAACTTTTCCGGCCTTGGTGAATTGCGGGTTAAAGAAAGCGATCGTATTTCCGCGATGGCACAAGGTATGCGGACGCTCGGCATCGAAGTCGATGAAACCCCCGATGGCGCAACGATTCACGGCGGCCGATTTTGCGGTGGTACGGTGCAAAGCCATGGCGATCACCGTGTTGCCATGTCGCTGGCGATTGTGGGAACGGTCGCCACCGACGAGGTTACGGTCGAAGACATTGCCGCGGTCGATACGTCTTTCCCAGGGTTTTGTCCCCTGATGGCCAGCATTGGCGCCGACATTCAGACCTCGCAGGCCGATTAGGGTGTCGGCCACCCTGATTCGAGCGGGCGACTAGGGTGGCAGTCACCGTCATTACGATTGATGGACCCAGCGGGTCGGGGAAAGGCACGATTGCGCGGCGGGTTGCGGACGCGCTGGGATTTCACTTGCTTGATAGTGGCGCCCTGTATCGACTGACGGCGATTTCAGCGTTAAAGCAGGGTGTCGAATTCGACGACGTTCCCGGATTGGCCGCGGTGGCCCGCGACCTGGATGTTGAATTTGACAGTAACGACGCGGGCGGCGAGCGCATTCGGCTGGCTGGGGTCGATATCACACGGGAAGTCCGCAAGGAATCTACAGGTGCCCTGGCATCCAAAGTGGCTGTCATTCCGGAGGTCCGGGCCGCGCTGATCGACCGTCAGCGAGCCTTCCAGAGGCCGCCGGGATTGGTGGCTGACGGGCGGGATATGGGAACCCAGGTGTTTCCGTCGGCCGCGCTCAAAATATTCCTCACGGCCAGCGCTGAGGAGCGGGCTCGAAGGCGCCATAAGCAGTTGAAAGACAAAGGGATGGATGTTAGCCTTGCCGCCCTTTCACGGGACATAGAGGTCCGTGACCAGCGGGATTCCGAGCGATCGGTAGCCCCGTTGAAGCCAGCCGAGGATGCCAGGATTCTGGACTCGTCCGGCAGGTCCATCGAAGCGGTAACACAAACCGTGCTGGACTGGGTCGCCGAACTTTAAAATCTCACGATAGGTAAATGGACAGGATCGGACAGGATGTTCGCTCCTTTTTTTGTTATTGACGTTGCTAGCAGGAAGCTAAAAACGATTGGGTGGGAACCTGAGTTCCCTTGGATTTCTAACATGTCAGAAAATTTTGCAGAGTTATTTGAAGAAAGTTTTGCCAGCCAACAGATAAAACCCGGTGCCATCATTACCGGCACTATCGTGGCAATCAATGACGATGTCGTCATCGTCAGCGCAGGTCTCAAGTCTGAGGCCGTAATCCCGAAAGAACAGTTTAAGAACGACAAGGGCGAAGAAGGCGGTATCGCAGTTGGCGATACGGTCGAAGTTGCACTGGATGCCGTTGAGGACGGCTTTGGTGAAACCAAGCTCTCGCGTGAAAAAGCCATTCGCGCGCGCACCTGGATTGATCTTGAGAAAGCCTTTGAAGAGGGCGCCGTGGTTGAAGGCGTTATCAATGGCCGTGTTAAGGGTGGTTTCACCGTCGAAATCGACCAGGTCCGTGCATTCCTGCCGGGCTCACTGGTTGATGTTCGACCGGTACGCGATCCCGCTTACCTCGAAGGTAAGGAACTCGAGTTCAAGGTTATCAAGCTGGACCAGCGCCGCAACAATGTTGTTGTTTCACGACGCGCCGTTGTCGAGAAAGAATACTCCGCTGAGCGTGAGGCGCTCCTGAAAGAACTTCAGGAAGGCAGCATGGCAAAGGGTATCGTCAAGAACCTCACCGACTACGGCGCATTTGTCGATCTCGGTGGTATCGACGGACTGCTGCACATCACCGACATGGCCTGGAAGCGCGTAAAACATCCTTCCGAGGTGGTCGAAGTGGGCCAGGAAATCGACGTCAAGATCTTGAAATTCGACCGCGAACGTCAGCGTGTATCGCTCGGCATGAAGCAGCTCGGAGAAGATCCGTGGCAGGATCTCGCTCGACGTTATCCGCCACAAACGCGCATGTTCGGTAAAGTTACGAATATCGCTGACTACGGCTGCTTCGTGGAAATCGAAGACGGTGTCGAAGGACTTGTCCACGTTTCCGAAATGGACTGGACCAACAAGAACGTCAATCCATCACGCGTTGTGCAGGTTGGCGAAGAAGTCGAAGTCATGGTCATCGAGATCGACGAAGAACGTCGTCGTATTTCACTGGGCGTAAAACAGTGCAAATCGAATCCGTGGGCCGAGTTTGCGGCAACCTTCGATCGCGGTGACAAAGTCTCCGGCCAGATCAAGTCAATCACCGACTTCGGCATCTTTATCGGACTGGATGGCGGAATCGACGGACTGGTACACCTGTCCGACATTTCCTGGGACCTGCCCGGCGAGGAAGCGGTGCGAAACTACAAGAAGGGCCAGGAGATCGAAGCTGCAGTGCTGGCAATCGACGCGGAGCGTGAGCGCATTTCGCTGGGCATCAAGCAGCTTGAGAAAGATCCATTCTCAGGCTGGCTGGCGGCGCATCCGAAGAACTCGATTGTCACCGGTACCGTGACGGAAGTTGATGCCCGCGGCGCAACGGTTGACCTCGGCGATGGCATATTTGGTTCTTTGCGCGCATCTGAGCTGGCCCGTGGCCGGGTTGAGGATGCTCGTACGATGATCAAGGTAGGCGAGGTCGTTGAGGCCAAGTTCACCAATGTCGACCGCAAGACACGCTCCATAGCGCTGTCAATCAAGGCCAAGGAAGTCCACGAGGAGCAGGAAGCGGTCAGCAGCTACAATTCTGACTCGGGTGCAGCCCCGGCGGGCACCACGCTTGGCGAGCTTCTGAAGGAAAAGATGTCAGGCGGAAGTAAGTAATAAGTAAAAAAGCTAGCCCGGACTACCCAGTCCGGGCTATTATTACCTTTACTATCCGTGGGTTACGCTATCGAGCGGTACGGCGAAAGGTAAAATGACAAAATCAGAACTAATAGAAGCAATCTCTCGCAAGCAAAAACACCTGCCTGCTAAAGACGTCGAACTCGCAGTCAAGCACTTGCTTGACCTGATGAGTGATTCCCTCGCGAAAGGGCAGCGCATCGAGATTCGCGGTTTTGGAAGTTTCTCTTTGCATTATCGACCACCACGCATCGGACGAAATCCGAAAACAGGAGAGGCAGTGGCGCTGTCCGGCAAATACGTGCCGCACTTCAAGCCTGGCAAAGACTTGCGCGAGCGCGTCAACGAAAGTCGCCACTTTCCCATCAAGAATTGACTATTCTCAAACGCATCGGACTTGCGTTACTCATCATTCTGATTTTCTCGGCGATGATCGTTTTTACCGCCGGCAATCCCGGCGACGTTAGCCTCAAGCTGTTGCATTGGGAATTCACTGCA
This sequence comes from uncultured bacterium, assembly GCA_963976365.1. GTDB lineage: Bacteria > Pseudomonadota > Gammaproteobacteria > Steroidobacterales > Woeseiaceae > UBA1847. The sequence goes on from CAXBKH010000031.1 coordinate 21,653, forward strand.
CCTGTTGCCCTGGCGTTTACCGGTGTATTCGCAATTGGCTGGCTATTCGGCGTCATCTGCATGGGACTGTACGCGCTCAAACTTGCGAACGAACGCCGCATGCTTCGCCGGTCTTTGAGAATGTCGGAAAGCGAAGTCAGCAGTTTGCGAAATTTGCCGTTAAGCGATGCCGACTGAATCCACCTTCCTGCTAGCCGGGCTTTTTCTCCTGTTGGCTGCGGCGGGTTGGGCAATGGGCCGATTTGGTGAGCGCGATACCCAGGATCCTCCGCCTCCGCTGAATATCGATTATCTGAAAGGCCTGAACTTTCTCCTCAACGAACAAACCGACCAGGCCCTCGAGCATTTTCTGCGCATGGTCCGTGTGGACGACAATACGATCGAGACTCACTTTGCGCTTGGCAGCCTGTTTCGGCGGCGAGGTGAAGTCGATCGCGCCATCCGCATTCACCAGAACATCATTGCACGACCGGATCTTGCAGCGGAGCAGCGGGACCAGGCGCTGTATTCGCTCGCCAAGGACTATCTCGGCGCCGGACTTCTGGATCGCGCCGAAAAATTATTTGTGCGCCTGGCTCAGGGTTCTCGATACCAGGTTCAGGCGCTGGAATCCCTATGCGGAATCTACGAGCAGGAACGAGACTGGGAAAAAGCCATTGATGCCGGACAACGTCTTGAGGTTTTAGGTGGGCGATCCCTCGCATTACAAATTGCACATTATCATTGCGAACTGGCGGAATCGGCCGCTGCAAAAAAGGACTACGCGTCTGCTCGCCAATACGTCAAAAGGGCCCAGGCCGGGCGTCCGCGTACGTTACGGGGTGCGTTGACTCGCGCTCACATCGCGCGTGATACGGACGATAACAAAACGGCGTTGAAGCTCTATCACCGGATTATCGATGAGCACACCTATCTGATCGCCGAAGCCTTGCCCGAAATCGTCGCTATATATAGCCGCGAAAATGCCACGGCAGAACTCGAGTCGGCGCTGCGTTCGATGTTGAAAGACAATCCGGATATGAATTCGTTGGTCGCATACACAGCGATCGTCAATGACATTGGCGGAATATCGGTTATTGATACCTGCGTAGAGCAGTACATGCTCAATGAGCCGACGCTGTCTGAGTTTGTCGACCTGCAACAGCTGTCGAGCGCAAACCCGGAGTCAAATGAACAGGCGCTTGCCAAGATACGTCGCGCACTGTCAAAGTTGGCGACTGCCACACCGCGCTATCAGTGCCAGGAATGCGGATTCTCCAGTCAGCGACTGCTTTGGCAATGCCCAAGCTGCCGCAACTGGGAAACTCAGCGCCCGGTTTCTCGTGTGCAGTTTGATACGGTATTGCAACATAGCATTACCAATCGCTAGCGCATTTCTGCATAAATAACCGGCTTTCGCGGGCGGCGGCGGGAATTTTCGGCACCTAGAATGCGTCCTTCCAATCCACGAAGGAGCCCCCGATGAAACTTCTAACCACCGTTGCGGCAACGATGTTGCTGACGTTGCCAATCCTGGCTTTCGCTGGCCAGGTGAATATCAATACGGCAGATGCCGAAACAATTTCTGCCGAGCTCAACGGCATTGGCCTGTCCAAGGCAAAAGCCATTGTTGAGTATCGTAAGAAACACGGTCCATTTAAGACTGCCGACGACCTTTCGCTGGTCAAGGGCATTGGCGAAAGGACTGTGGAAAAGAACCGCAAGGATATTCAGGTGTCCGACGCGAAGAAGTAGTCGCACGGTGGCGGTCACGCCAATCGCTCCTGGCGTGACCGCTTTTGCGAACATTTCCGTGACGGCGTTCAAGACGCTGGCGAGCAATTTTCGGTATCATTGCGGATTACTTTAAATTGGAGCGTATGCGTGGTGAAAAAAGTCAGGGCAGCAGTATTTCCGGTCGCAGGGCGAGGCACACGCTTCCTGCCAGCGACCAAGGCAAGCCCGAAAGAAATGCTGCCGATTGTTGACAAGCCCCTGATCCAGTACGCAGTTGAAGAGGCCATTGCGGCGGGCGCGACGAAGCTCATTTTTGTAACCGGTTCTTCAAAGCGCGCCATCGAAGACCATTTTGATACTGATGCAGAGCTTGAACAGGCACTGACCGACTCCGGCAAGCACGATTTGTTGCAGTCCATCCAGGGCATCGTACCGAGTGGCGTCTCCTGTATTTACATCCGGCAGGGCAAGCCACTGGGTCTGGGGCATGCGGTGTTGTGCGCACGGCCAGCCGTTGGGAATGAGCCATTTTTTGTTCACCTGGCAGACGACCTGATTGCCGGTTCGCCCGGTTGTCTCGCCCAAATGGCCAAGGAATATGAGGACCATGGCGGGAGCGTGATCGCGGTCGAAACGGTCGCCCCGGAAAGAACATCAAGTTACGGTATTGTTGATGTTGACGCGGGCAATCGCAGTCGAATTACGCAAATCGTCGAAAAGCCAAAGCCGGCTGATGCGCCATCAAATTCAGGGGTCGTGGGACGCTACCTGCTGTCAGGTGATATTTTTGACAAGCTCGAGACGATCGGGGAAGGCGCAGGTGGCGAAATTCAACTGACGGATGGCATCGCAGCCTTGCTGGACGAATCACCGGTCTACGCCTATTCGTTTGACGGTATCCGGTATGACTGCGGCAGCAAGCTCGGTTACCTGCAGGCCACTGTAGCTTATGGATTGAGCCATCCGGAAACGGGCGACCAATTCCGCGAGCATCTGCGGAAAGTGCTCACGGACTCATAGGATCAGGCTGGCTTTCTATTCAGGAAAGCGACGATCAAACCCAGAATAACCACGACGATGGCATCGCCGATCGCCTGACGGACGGCAAGTGCAGCCGGCGTCTGTTGTACCGAGTAAAAAATCATGAAGGTCGGGATCGGCGCCAGCAATGCAATTGCGGCGCCGAAACGCAGGCCCTGGTGCAACCATGGCTTGTCTTCACTGCCACGACGATATATCCAGACAAAAGCAATCGCCATGATGATGTGGGCGATAATCATCCAGTGAAAATAAGACGCCTGGTCATCCAGCGATCGCATGATATTGGGCAACGTTTCGTAGTAAGCGTTCAACCACAGACCGTGCACGGCGAACCCACCGAGCATCCACACAACGAAGACAACCACTGTTGAAATCAGAAACTTCTTGTCCATTGATGCCCCCTTGCGCCGGCATTGAGTTAAAGTTTTGCGCCGGCTCGATAGAATCAACATTTTAGCCCAGGCCGCAGCTCATGCGCAGGCCGAAATTAGGCTACTATCGGGCGTCCTGACTTATCCGTTCGAGAAGAAGGTTGCCATGCGATTGATTCTTAGTATTTTTTTGGTTCTCGCCATGTCTTCAGCCGTTGCTGAACCGGATTACCTGGTGGATTGGGATCAGGCCGGCGCTGAAGCCGTCGGACACCTTGTCGAGCTGATTCAGATCGACACATCGAATCCGCCGGGCAATGAAACCAAAGCCGTGGAATACCTGAAAGGCGTGCTTGAGCTCGAGGACATCGACTCGAAAACCTATGCCATCGATCCAGCGCGCGCCAACCTGGTAGCGCGGATCAAGGGAAACGGATCGAAACGCCCGATATTGATGATGGGGCACACCGATGTCGTTGGTGTGCAGCCGGACAAGTGGTATGCAGACCCGTTCAGCGGAATGCGACAGGACGGCTTTATTTATGGCCGGGGCACATTGGACGACAAGGACAACCTGACTGCCGCATTGATGGTGATCAAGCTACTGAAACGCTATGGCGTTAAGCTCGACCGTGATGTCATTTTTCTCGCAGAATCCGGCGAGGAGGGTACCCCGGAAGTTGGTATCAACTTTATGGTGGAAAAGCACTTTGACGCAATAGATGCCGAATATTGCCTTGCCGAAGGCGGGCAGAACGTCATTGTGGATGATCAGGTCAAGACGGTCGGCATAGAAACGACAGAAAAAATGCCCCGACGCGTCACGTTGGTCGCTCGCGGAACGCCCGGCCATGGTTCAAAACCAACGCTGGAAAACGCCGTCGTTATATTGGCGCAAGCCGTTGCGAAAGCGGGCGCCTGGGAAACCGAGGTTCGATTCAACGAAACAACGCGCACCTACTTTGAACGAATGGCAGAAATCTCTGACCCGGATGACGCTTTCCGCTATAGCAACGTCGAGAATCCGCAGGAGAGCGAAGAAATCCAGCGCCATTTTCTGGAAACGTTTCCTTATCACTATTCGATTTCGAGGACGTCCGTGGTACCAACGGTCATAGACGCCGGGTTTCGCAAGAATGTCATTCCGTCAGAGGCTAGCGCAATACTGGATATTCGCATGTTGCCGGATGAAAACGTCGAAGAGTTTTACGCCAAGCTGGCGGCCGTGATCGATGACCCCAGGGTCGAAATTGTCCCGGAGAGTATCTACCGACCCGCTGCGCCACCCTCCGAAATTGACAATGAAATGTTCCAGACGCTCGAACGCGTGGCTCGTGAAATGTATCCGCAGGCTACAGTACTGCCGATCATGCAGACTGGGGCGACGGACATGGCTCAAGTGCGGGCAAAAGGGATGCAGGCGTACGGGATTGGGCCCGCGCGGTCCGTTGAGGAAATAAATAGCGGCTTCGGCGCACATGGCGACAATGAGCGAATTTCAGAAGAAGCATTTATCGAGCTCGTTAAGTACATGTGGAACGTCGTCATTGAGATTGCCGCGTCCGAGTGAACGAAAAAGTACCGATACTACTGCTAGTGGCGGCCAATTTGCTGCCAGTCGCCGGTGTCCTGGTATGGGGCTGGGACGTATTCTCGATCCTGTTTTTATTCTGGTGCGAAAACGTAGTAATTGGTGTGTTCGGAATCGTACGCACGGCTGTTTTCAGTATGCGCATCAACAAGATTGGTGGCCTCTTTACCGCAGCATTTTTCTCTGTGCACTACGGCGGATTCATGTTTGGTCATGTGATGGTCTTGATGGGATTGTTCCTCGTCCGAACCGATCGAAGCAAGGATTCTTTATCCGATTTCCAGTATGTCCTGAGCGATTTCGATCGATGGACCTGGGTAACGATTGCCGCACTCCTGGTGTCGCACGCCTGGTCCTTTGTGCAAAACTTCCTGGGCAAACGTGAATACGAATCATTGACAACGCTCGGCGCGATGGCGATGCCATACAAGCGGATGATGATCACGCACGTTGCGCTGATTGTCGGGGGCTTTTTGCTGACCGCGCTTGATCAGCCGCTTGCCGGGCTATTGTTGCTTCTGGGAATGAAGATCGCACTGGACGTTGTTTTTCATCGGCGTGAACACAAGGAACTAGCATGAATAAGATATTGATCGCATGGGGACTTTGTTGCCTGTCCGTTACAGCATTGGCTGAAAACATTCTGATTGAGAACGTGCGCATTTTTAATGGCGTCGACGAGTCGCTGACGCCCGGACATGTACTTGTCGAAGATGGGAAAATCTCAAAAGTGTCGACGGCATCGATCGAGCCCGCGGAAGGCACGACTGTCATCGATGGTGCGAATCGCGTTCTTACACCTGGATTTATTGATTTGCACGTACACCTGACTTCACATGTTCCCTACAACCAGATTGACGCGCACGGTACGGTCGTCGGGGCAGTTGCGAATGATGTCGCCCGACATTTTCTCGATAGCGGATTTACGACAGTGCGAGATGCCGGCGGCACGCATCCGGACCTCGCGAAAGCAATCGAATTGGGAACCGTTTACGGTCCCAGGGTATTCCCGAGCGGCGCTATCCTGTCTCAGACCGGCGGTCACGGTGACTGGCGGCACAGCAGCGCCCCTAACCCGACACTGCAGGGCGGCAACCACTACATACATGCGGGTCAAGCGGTCATCGTCGACGGCGTGGAGCAGCATCTTGCCGCGGCACGCGAGAATCTGCGTTTCGGCGCCACCCAGATCAAGATCATGGGCGGTGGCGGTGTCATGTCCGACTACGACCCGATTCATTCCCTGCAGCCATCGCCGGCCGAGATCCGCGCGGCAGTTCAGGCCGCAAGTGATTTCGGCAGCTATGTCCTCGCACATGCGTACACCAGTGAAGCGGTCCGACGTCTCGTGGACAATGGCGTGCGATGTATCGAGCATGGCCTGCTGATCGACGATGCGACGGCCCAGTTCGTGAAAAAGAACAACGTCGTCATTAGTACCCAGCTCGTAGTGTTCCGGGCATTGAAAGATTTGCCCGGAATCAGCCAGACAAACCTGGACAAGCTTGCCGTTGTGCTGGAAGGCCAGGAAAACCTGATCGGCCTGATCAAGAAATACGACATTACAACCGGTTTCTCGACAGATTTGATCGGCGGCATGTATCCGATGCTGACCCGCGAGTTTACCGAGCGAGCGTTGTACTGGTCCCCGGCTGAAGTGCTCGTTCAGGCAACGTCGGAAAGCGCGCGGATCATTCGAATGTCGGGCAAGTTAAATCGCCACGGCAACTTCGGAGAAATAAAGGAGGGCTGGGTTGCCGATATGCTCCTCATCAACGGGGAACCGCTGCACGATATCTCGGTGCTGCGGGATCCCGAGAGTAATCTCGCTCTGATCATGAAAGGCGGCAAGATCGTCAAAAATACAATCTCTGAAACAGAAAAAGCCCGCTGAAAGCGGGCTTTTTCGGATTTGGCTCCCCGACCCGGACTCGAACCAGGGACCAATTGATTAACAGTCAATCGCTCTACCAACTGAGCTATCGGGGAATAGATCGACACCCAGGACAATCGCCATCAGGTGCGGGCCGGAATTCTGGTTCAGGGACCGCCCGATGTCAAGCCGACAGCACGCGTTTTATCCGGTGTACCGCTTCTTCCAGCATCTCCATCGAACAAGCGAATGACAAACGTATGTAAGGGCTCGCGCCAAACGCAGACCCTGGCACACAGGCAACGTCGGCCTTGTTGATCAGCAATTTAACCAATTCGTTATCGGTAGCTATATTTCGGCGACTGAGAGCACCCGCTACGCGTGGAAAGGCGTAAAACGTGCCTTCGCCGCGACGGCACTCAAGGCCATCAATAGCGTTCAATGCCGGCACCAGGAAGTCGTGCCTGGCCTTGTAAGCCTTCACCATCTCTCTGACCGGGGTCTGGTCGCCGATTAATGCGGCTTCAGCCGCAACCTGCGAAATACTGCAGGGGTTCGATGTGCTCTGGCTTTGTACGGTCTTCATTGCGGCAATAATCGCCGTCGGGCCGGCGGCATAGCCAATGCGCCAGCCCGTCATTGCATAGGCTTTCGATACGCCGTTGATCGTAACGGTCCGGTCGAACAACTCGGGACAAGCGGTGGCAAAGCTGACGAAAGAATCGTCAGCCCAGTGAATATGCTCATAAATGTCATCGGCAACCACGAGAATTTTGGGGTAATCAACCAATACCCGGCCCAAGGCCTGCAGCTCGGCCTTGGTATAGCTCGTTCCGGTTGGATTGCTGGGACTGTTCAAGACAAACAGCCGCGTCTTGTCAGTGACCGCCGCAGCAACCTGTGCCGGAGTCACCTTGAAATCCTGGTCAATACCCGCGGCGACGACAACCGGCTCGGCACCCGCAAGGCGCACCATATCCGGGTATGACACCCAGTAGGGCGCGGGAATAATTGCTTCGTCTCCGGGGCCCAGTACCGCCAGGCAGAGATTGAAGAGGCTTTGCTTGGCGCCACTGGACACCAGGATGTCCGACAACGCGTAGTTGAGGCTGTTTTCTCGCGCAAACTTGCCTTGAATGGCTGCTTTCAGCGACGCTGTACCGTCAATCGGCGTGTACTTGGTCGCGCCGTCGCGAATCGCTTTAACGGCGGCCTCCTTGATGTGCTGCGGGGTGTCGAAATCCGGCTCGCCGGCACCGAGGCTGATGATATCCCGGCCCGCTGCTCTAAGCTCGGTTGCGAGTGCCAACACAGCGCCTGTTGGCGAGGGCTTTATGGCTGCCATTCTTTTGGAAACTGATAAACTCACTCGATTGCCTCCGACAAATGCAAGCCCATGGTACGTGAAACAACAGACCTTCCCAACAGACTTGGCGACGAGCGTGATCGCCTGACACTGGTATCGGATTTCCAGCCAGCGGGCGACCAGGGGCAGGCCATTGACGGCTTGCTGGGCGGTCTTGACGATGGTCTTGCTCGGCAGACGCTGCTCGGTGTCACGGGCTCGGGCAAGACGTTTACCGTAGCCAACGTCATAGCACGTTCTCAACGTCCGGCCATGATTCTCGCGCCCAACAAGACCCTGGCCGCCCAACTGTACGGTGAAATGCGGGAGTTCTTTCCGAACAATGCCGTTGAGTATTTCGTGTCTTACTACGATTACTACCAGCCGGAGGCCTACGTTCCGAGTTCGGATACGTTTATCGAGAAGGACGCCTCGGTCAACGAACACATTGAACAAATGCGCCTGTCGGCGACCAAGGCGCTTATCGAACGACCGGATGTCATCATCGTCGCCACGGTGTCTGCGATTTACGGCCTGGGCGACCCGGAAGCGTACTTCAGCATGGTCCTGCACCTCGTGCGCGGTGACCGTATCAAGCAGCGTGATTTGTTGCGTCGGCTCGCAGAGCTGCAGTACACCCGTAACGAGATGGAGTTATCGCAGGGTACCTATCGAGTCCGGGGGGATGTCATCGATATTTTTCCGGCAGAGTCAGACCGGAACGCAGTCCGTGTCGAGTTGTTTGATGACGAAATCGAATCGCTGTCCTATTTCGACCCGTTGACCGGCGAGGTTGAGCGACGCGTTGCACGACTGACAATTTTCCCGAAAACACATTACGTGACACCGAGGGAGCGATTGCTGGAGGCCTGCGAACAGATCAAAGCGGAGCTTCTGCCTCGCCTGAAGTACCTTCGGGAGAATGATAAACTCGTGGAAGCTCAACGACTTGAGCAGAGAACCTTATTTGATTTAGAGATGATACGCGAGCTTGGGTATTGCTCGGGCATTGAAAATTACTCGCGCTATCTATCCGGCCGCAATCCGGGCGAGCCACCGCCGTGCCTGTTCGATTACATCCCGGAGAATGCGATCCTCTTTATCGATGAAAGTCATGTCACCGTGCCGCAACTGGGGGGTATGTACAAAGGCGATCGCTCGCGAAAAGAAACGCTGGTTCAATACGGCTTTCGTCTGCCGTCCGCGCTCGATAACCGTCCGCTACGATTCGATGAATTCGAAGCGCATGCGCCGCAGACGATTTACGTGTCTGCTACGCCCGGCAGCTATGAACAGGAACATGCCGACAACACGGTCGAATTACTGGTACGCCCGACCGGGCTGATTGATCCGGCGCTGGAGGTTCGATCCGCAAGCACCCAGGTCGACGACGTGCTGTCCGAAATCAACAAGCGCGTTGCGGCCGGCGAGCGTGTGCTGATTACCACCCTGACCAAGCGCATGGCCGAGGACCTGACCGAGTACCTGGCCGACCACGGCATCCGCGTGCGCTACCTTCACTCCGATATCGGAACGGTCGAGCGCACCGAGATCATCAGGGACCTGAGACTTGGCGAGTTCGATGTACTGGTTGGTATCAACCTGTTGCGCGAAGGCCTGGACATGCCGGAGGTATCGCTGGTTGCCATACTCGATGCTGACAAGGAAGGTTTCCTTCGCTCCGAGCGCTCCCTGATCCAGACCATCGGGCGAGCAGCGCGCAATATCAACGGCACGGCGATCCTGTACGCCGATAAAATGACCGGCTCGATGGAGCGTGCGATCGAGGAAACCACCCGACGACGTGAACGCCAGGTCGCTTACAACCTTGAGCATGGCATTGAGCCGGAGTCCATTATCAAGGGCATCGCCGACATCATGGATGCGGGCTATCCGTCACCCCAAAAAGGCCGCAGAAAGGTCGCGGATGGCAAATCGAAGTACGAAGTGCTGTCGCCGGAACAGCTTTTGAAGCGTGCCGCGAAACTGGAAAAAGCGATGCTGAAGGCCGCCCGGGACCTCGAATTCGAGGCGGCAGCCAAGCTTCGTGACGAAATCCGGCTGCTACGCGCCGAAGGCCTCGGGATCAGCGATCGAAAAGCCGGTTGACAGTGCTTGCAGTCCCTCAATGGCTTCAGTATCTTACGCGTCCTTCGAGCGGGCTCTGACCCCGCGTGGGGACGAGTTCGGCAGGAATTGGGCGATTAGCTCAGGGGTAGAGCGCCACGTTGACATCGTGGAGGTCGGTGGTTC
>CAXBKH010000032.1:0-29829 GCA_963976365.1 uncultured bacterium
GGTGGGCACCTGCAGCAACTGGCGGCACAAGCCGATTCCGCCGGAGCCGGCGCACCGTTAGCCGACGTTGAATTCCTGCCAACCATTCCGAATTCGGAGAAGATCATTTGTATCGGCGTCAACTACGCCAACCGCAATGAAGAATACAAAGACGGGTCATCCGCACCGCCCTATCCCAGCGTATTTATGCGCAGCCGGGAATCCCTGGTAGGACATCGACAACCGATTCTCGACCCACCGGAGTCCGATCAACTCGATTACGAGGGCGAGATTGTCATTGTCATTGGCAAGGAAGGCCGCCGAATTCCCGAAGCCAGGGCCCACGAATACGTGGCCGGCCTGACCATCATGAACGAAGGCTCATTGCGTGACTTCCTGCGTCACGCCAAATTCAACGTGACGCAAGGTAAGAATTTCGCGAAGTCCGGCGCACTGGGGCCGTGCATGGTGACACCCGACGAGCTCGACCCGATGAGCGAACTGCGGGTTATCACCCGGGTGAACGGCGAAGTACGCCAGGACGATGTGACCTCGAACCTGATTTTCCCGTTCCGCTACCTGATCCGTTACCTGTCAACGTTTTACCATTTGAAGCCCGGCGACATCATTGCCACCGGAACACCCAATGGAGCCGGAGCACGATTCGATCCCCCGAGATACCTGAGCGCAGGCGACGTCGTCGAAGTCGAGGTTCCCGGGATCGGCATCCTCAGCAATACTGTTGAGACTGAGGTAGTCTGACCGCTGGCGTCCGCACTCAAAATTGCGACCGACTTTTAAATTCACCATTACTCGCGCCGCGCGAACCCGGCAAGACTTCTGCTTTTACCAGGCCACGAGCCCCCTATGACAACGAAAACCGCGTACGACACCGACAGCAATATTGAAGCACATCTCGTCATGCACCAATTGCAACAAGCCGGCATCCGCGCCCGTATTGAAGGCGAGTATTTGCAAGGTGGCGTCGGCGAGCTGCCCGCCGCCGGCAATGTTCGGGTCATTGTCGACGAGCGGGACTTGGCAGAGGCCCGCGCCGTAATTGCAGACTGGGAAGCCGCCGATTCCAGTTAGTGGGAATCGCGGTCGACGGACCGCAATGCGAGCCCCAGCCGTAACTTGAGATCGTCGTCACGAAAGCGAATTTCATCGCTGCTGAACGGGTTGTACATTTCCCGCATAACCACATGCGACACTGTCGCCCACGCCCGGGTCGCGAAATCCAGATCGGAACTGCTCGATAGGTAGGCAACGCGATCCCGGTTCGGGTAACACTGGGAAATGAAACCACTCCAGCAAAAATCACCATTCTGATTTCTGTCCGGTCCCCAGGAAACGCCAATGCCGGCCACTTGCATCGCTGATGTAAACGCTCGCGTTACGGTTTTCGCCGCATGCTCGCAGACTTCGAGATCGCCTTGTCCAATATCAATGGTCCAGGGGCCTCCGCGAGACGGCCCGTAGAGTGCCGCCATGGACACTTCGGCGTAAATAACCCGTGCGAGCTTCGCGCAGCCATCCACGGCGGCCGGCTTCAACTGCGCCGCTACCGAAGCGGCCGACAAACCAAGCACCGATGCAGCGATCAGTGCGGCAATCGTCCTTTTTGCCATCGTTCTTCTCCTTTGCTGGTTGAAGCATAAGCATCGAACGAACGGCGAGACTCGGACAGCGCCAAATCTCGCCGATAAGGCGAGTTATCTCTACAGGTAGGACATCGCCGCAACAATAAGGACCCAGACCGCCATTACCGCGCTGGGCAGCATCGACAACGTGAAGCCCAAGGAGCGCTTGGACGGGTCCTTGCGATAGGCCGCACTGTAAATAAAACGACCGACAATATAGACAACACCGAAACCGGCCGCCCACAGGGGATTCACGTAATGCGCGAAAATCCACATGACGGGAATCAGGACGATCAGTTGCTCCAGTGTATTCATGTGTATTCGGTTCACTCGCTCGAAATGAGCATCCCCGAACATCGCCGGAGCCTTAACGCCGCTCTTGGCCCGCGCACTCCCAACCTGAACACCGAAATAGATGTACTGCATCAACGCCAGTACTGTCACAATTACTACTGCTTCCATAATGCTCGCCCCTTTATTAGTGCTTCGAGTTTTTGTGTGACTTTTGCGTCGCGACCATTAAGATGACCCGCAATGGCCAGCAACCCTTCGATGGATCTTCGCACACTTCTGTTCGGCAAGGTGTTCAGCCTTGAGCGGAATGAATACGTTGCCGTGGCATGGTCCTTCGCTTATTTCTTCTGCGTATTGTCTTCGTATTACATTTTGCGCCCGATTCGCGAAGCCATGGTCGTTGGCGGCGGGTCGGCCAACATACCCTATCTCTTCCTCGCAACTTTCATCGCGATGCTGGTCGTTACTCCGATTTTCGGCTGGGTCGCGTCGCGGTTTCCGCGGCGTGTTTTCCTGCCGTGGGTGTATCTGTTCTTCATCAGCAATATATTGATTTTTTGGGGTATTTTCGGGTGGTTACTCGAGGAAGGCCGCGACAATATCTGGTTGGGTCGCACTTTTGTTGTCTGGCTCAGCGTATTCAATCTGTTTGTCGTCTCGGTCTTCTGGAGCTTCATGGCCGACATATTTACACGCGAGCAAGGACGCCGGCTTTTCGGCCTGATATCCGCCGGTGGCAGCATCGGTGCCATCATCGGCGGCATTGCAACCAGCCTGCTGGTCATTCGCATTGGCAACCACAACCTTTTTCCTATCTCGGCGCTATTGCTGTGCGTCGCAATACTGTGCATTCGCCGCCTGCGCTCGTGGGTATCGGTTGAGCAGGATGCCGGGCGAATGCAGACTGCCGCGAGCGGTGAGCCCCTGGGCGGCGGCATTCTTAGCGGTATTACACATGCGTTTAGCTCAAAATATTTCGCAGGCATCGCGGTCGCATCGGTTATCGCGAGCTTGTTGGGCACCGCCTTGTACACGTTCAGCGCACAACTGGTTGAGACGGCGATTCTGGATCGTGACTTCCAGACGCGGTTCTTCTCCAACATCAATATCGCTCAGAATATCTTCACACTCCTGGGCCAGATGTTCGTCGTCAGGCATATTGTCCGGCGATACGGTATCGGTGGGTCACTTGCGATCATGCCGCTGTTTTCCATTGGCTGCTTCCTCTACCTTGCCATTGACCCGACGCTTGCCGTGGTTGCGTTCATAACAGCCGCCCGGCGCGCACTCGGTTTCAGCTTCAGCAAACCAACAACCGATATGCTGTACTCCGTCGTCACACCGGAAGAAAAATACAAGACCAAGAACTTCATTGACACGGCGATCTACCGATTTGGCGATGTCTACGGCACGTTCTCAGTTAAATTCATGACCACGCTCGGTATTAGCGGCATCTCCATCGTCATGGTGCCTTTCGCTATAATCTGGGCCGGGATATCACTCTGGCTCGGTCGTGACTATCGCCGCCAGGCGCGCGCACTGAAGGAATCGGGAATCAAATGACGAAGACGCTGACCCGCCGGGACCTGATTGCGGCTGCATCGGCACTCGGTCTGGCACCATCACTGGTACTGGGCCAGGACAACGATGCAATGATGACGAGAAAAATTCCGTCCAGCGGCGAAGCGCTACCGGTTGTCGGTCTTGGCACGTACCAGGTATTCGATGTCGAAAGCACAGCTGCCGAAATCGAACTGCGCCGAAAAATCGTCGAATTGCTGACCTCGAGTGGCGGCAGTCTCCTTGACACATCGCCAATGTACAACCGATCCGAACGCATCATTGGCGATGTCATTGCATCCGCTGACAACCGCGACAGCCTGTTCCTGGCAACAAAAGTCTGGACAGACGGCAAGGCATCAGGCGTTACTCAAATGCGACGTTCGGCCACGCTGATGCAAACTGAGGTTGTCGACCTCATGCAGGTTCACAATTTGCGGGATACCGCCAACCACATGGCGTCAATTCAGGACATGCAGGCACAAGGCGAAATCCGCTACAGCGGACTGACGCATTATACGGCCGGCGCCCACACAGCCCTGGTCGCAGCGATGCAAAAGCATAAGCCTGACTTCATCCAGATAAATTATTCTCTGGGCGAACGGGAGGCCGAACAACGAGTACTGCCAGCGGCCAATGAGCGGGGCGTCGCCGTACTCATAAACCGGCCCTTCGTGGCTGGTCGACTGTTTGCCGCCGTCAGAGGACAGGCACTACCCGATTGGGCCAGGCCTTTCGCGACGAGCTGGGGGCAGTTTTTCCTCAAGTACATAATCAGCCACCCGGCGGTTACCTGCGTTATTCCCGCAACCAGCAAGCCGCAGCACATGATTGACAATTTGGGTGCAGGAATGGGCGATCTGCCCGATGCCAGCTTGCGAAAGCGAATGGCTGAATTCGTATCGAGTCTGTAACCATGAAAAACACTTCCCTGCTGCGTCGCCTGGGCGCAATGCTGTACGACGCCCTCCTCGTACTGGCGCTCGTCATCATGACGACCTATCTTTTTATCGCCTTCAACGGGGGCGAGGCGATTGAAACGGACGACAATCTGGCATTCCAGCTGGTGCTGTCGCTGGTGGTTTTCGTCTTCTACGTCGGATTCTGGGCACGCCCCGGCCGCACCCTCGGCATGCAGGCCTGGCGCCTGCAACTGGAGGCTCGCGACGGCGGCAAGGTGGACCTCGGCGCCGCGTCCATTCGGTTTTTTGCGGCGCTGCTGTCGCTGGCACCGGCCGGGCTCGGCTTCCTGTGGTCGCTGTGGGACAAGGAACGCCTGACCTGGCACGACCGCATCAGCAAGACGCGCATCGTCCACTACCCGAAAACGGCGCCTAGCGAATCCTCGACAGCGCAAACAGAGTGACGCTTGCGAGTGCCACCGTTGGCAGCCACGTCACCATGATCGGATTCAGGTTGAACACCTGGCCGGAATTCGCGAGCGTTTCACTGGCCAGATAGTACGCGAGGCCGATGACAACACCGATCATCAGTCGCCCCCCTGCGCCGCCCGAGCGGAGAGAGCCGAAAACAAATGCCAGCGCCAGTACCGGCATGACCAGCACCGTGGTGGTTCGTGCGACGCGGAACCAGAATTCTGTTTCGTACTTGCTGGCATCGAGTTCGTTGCGTTTCAGGTAGTCGATATAACCGAGCAATTCGCGGGCCGACAAGCTCAGTGGTTTTGCCAGCGAACTGCCGAGCAAGTCCGAATTCACCTCAAACGTTTCAACGGATCTCGACGTTGCGATCACCTGCACGCCGTCCTGGCGAAAATGGGTTTCCCTCAGATTTTCGAGAATCCAGTTGTCGTTCTCGTCGATGCCCGAATTTTCGGCGACCGATATCGACTCGAGCTGGTCGCCATCGAATTTGTACAGGTACAGGCTGCCAAATTCGAATTCGGGA
Source organism: uncultured bacterium (assembly GCA_963976365.1). Lineage (GTDB taxonomy): Bacteria > Pseudomonadota > Gammaproteobacteria > Steroidobacterales > Woeseiaceae > UBA1847. The sequence goes on from CAXBKH010000032.1 coordinate 5,385, forward strand.
CTGACCTTCTGCAGGTGCAGGTACGTCGAACCGTCCTTGACCCAGGCTTCATCGCCAAGACGATCATCGTCTTGCTGATAGCGGTACTCCATACGCATGTTGCGGGCGAAAAAATCGAGCGGCGGCCCGATGAACTCACCGAGCAAACCGGTCAGCACCAGTAACACCCCCCCCGAAAATGCAACCATCCCCGCCAGTTCCCGCACGGACAGTCCGGCCGAGCGCATGACAATAATTTCGCTGTTGCCAGCGAGCGCGCCGAGTCCCAGCAGCGACCCGATCAGCGCCGCAACCGGCAGCATTTCAAACGCCAGATTGGGGAGTCGCAGCAATGTATAGAGAACGACCTGCGCCGTCTGGTAGTCGCCACGAGTGTCATCAAGTTCCGCAATAAACTCGAACAGTCCCGCCAGCCCCAGTAAAACGATCAAAACCAGCGCCGTACTGCTCAATATCGTGCGCATCATGTACTGGCTGAGAATGCCGGTCATCGGAAAATCCTTTTGTGCATCCCGTTCTGCACCGCCAGTAAACCGAGCGCGAATAACAGGATGCAGCCATGCACCCACCAGATTCCCAGGGCCGGCGAAATCTGCGACTGCTCGATCCAGGCCTTGGCTGCACTCATCATGTTGAGATAGACAATGAAGACAAGAAGCCCGACCGCCAGTCGACCGTATCGCCCGGCGCGCGGCTGGCTACGGCTCAGCGGCACGGCCAGAATGGCGAGTATGACAGTCGCAATCGGCACGCTTAAGCGCCACTGCATTTCGGCGACATGTTCCAGCTCGCTGGATCGGAGCAAATCCATAAACGCCATAACACGCGGCTTCTGTTCGGGCGACTCGATGCTTGGCAATCGATAGGGCACGCCATGTTCGGCAAATTCTATGACGCGAAACTCCGAGGTGCCTGGCACGCCTTCGTAACGACGACCGTTGTGCAAGACCAGCAGGCGAACATTCGGATCATCCGAATCCACCATTTCACCGAGCTCGGAGATGACGACCTCGACGACGCCGCCGTCGACACGGCGCTGCATGAAGACTTTTTCCATACTGCCATCCGGCGTCACGCCGGCGCCGTAAACTACCGCGCGGTCGGGGCCGAACATCGTGAACTGGCCGGGTTCGATGCTGGCCAGATCGGCCTCGCGACGTGCCTCGGCGCCGATACGATCCACGGTGATTAGCGCCCACGGACCGCCGCTGATTGACAGCCATGCCACCAGCAGCGTCAGCGGCAACATCAGCCAGGTGAGCGGCCGGTAGATCCCGGATGGCCCAACGCGACAGGCCATCATCGCCGGCATCTCGCTGTCCCGATACAACCGTCCGAGGGCCAGCATCGTGGCAAGAAACAGCCCAATGGGTACCAGGATGGTCAAATATTGCACCGCCGACAGGCCAATCACCTCAAATGCCGCATTCTTCGGTAGTTTTCCCTTGGCAACGTCGCCAAGAACGCGTGCAAACTGGTTGGTCAGCAATATCAGCAGCAGAACCAGTGTCACGCCGAGCCAACTCGAGGCGATCTCGCGGAAAATGTAGCGATCAAGAATGCGGATCATCGGGGTCCGGGAATGACGTAGCTGTAGGTAGCTGAAACAGTTAGACTACCGCTTTTATTTTGTCCGTGACAGCCCTCAACAATAACAAGGCAGACGAAGGGATTTATGAAATATTTTACAACTACTAGCAAAGCATCGAGCCGTGCCGCCGACTGCGTCTTCGTTGGCGTATACAATCGGGGCAAACTGGGCCAGGGTGCCGCCGATGTCGATGCCGCCAGTAATGGCGCGATTCGCGACCTCATCAAGAGCGGCGATATCTGCAGCGAGCTTGGACGCTGCACCGTCCTGACGAACGTCGACGGTGTGAAAGCGCGACGCGTTGCCGTCGTCGGACTCGGCAAATCGAGCGCCCTGGACGCCATCGGGTTTCGCAAGGCCGTCGCTGCCTGCACCAAGGCGCTGCGCGACACGAAGACCAAACAGATCCTCAATGCACTGACGCTTGAGTCGGTCAAAGGCTGCAGTCCGTATTACCTCGCGCGGCATTCAGCTGAGGCAATCTCGGACGTGCTTTACGAATTCAATCAGATGAAAAGCGGCCGCAAGAAAGCGCCGATGCCGTTATCGAGTATTGGTCACGCCATTGCCGGCCGCGGTGACGCGGCGCAGTCAGACCGCGGCGCCCAACACGGCGACGCGATCGCGAACGGAGTTGCGCTAGCGAAGGATCTTGGCAATTTGCCATCGAATGTTTGCACCCCTGGCTACCTGGCGCGAACCGCCAAGAAGCTGGCGACAGGCAATGGCAAACTGACGACACAAATTCTCAACGAGTCCGACATGAAACGGCTCGGTATGGGTTCGCTCCTGTCGGTTACGGCCGGTGCAACAGAGCCCGCTAAATTCATCATCATGAAATACAAGAATGCCGGCAGCGCAAAACCCTACGTCCTTGTCGGCAAAGGCGTGACCTTCGATACCGGCGGAATCTCATTGAAGCCCGGTGCCAGCATGGATGAGATGAAATTCGACATGTGCGGCGCTGCCAGTGTGATCGGCACGATGGCCGCTCTGACGCGACTGCAATTGCCCGTGAACGTCACTGTCGTCGTTCCGGCCGTCGAGAATATGCCCAGCGGCACAGCGACCAAGCCGGGCGATATCGTCAAAAGCATGTCGGGTCAGACCATCGAGGTCCTGAATACCGACGCTGAAGGCCGACTGATTCTTTGCGACGCGTTGACTTACTCGAAGCGCTTCAAACCGGAGGCCATCATTGACGTGGCGACACTCACGGGTGCCTGCGTTGTTGCGCTGGGCAATCACCGATGCGCCATTTATGCGAACAATGAAAAACTGCAGGAGCAGCTGTTTGCTGCCGGCAACAGTTCCGAAGACCTTGGCTGGCCGATGCCGATGGGTGAACAATATGCAGCGCAGCTGAAGAGCAATTTCGCCGACATGGCAAATATCGGTGGACCGGGTGGCGGATCCGTGACAGCCGCGTGTTTTCTTGGGAAATTTACAGACGGCATGAACTGGGCGCATCTTGACATCGCCGGTGTTGCCTGGAAGTCCGGCGCGCAGAAAGGGGCGACGGGCCGGCCGGTCGCACTGTTGTCTGAATACCTGTTGTCCTGTGCCGGCGCTTTGCCCTGACAGACACCGTGTCACAGGTAGATTTTTACGTGCTCGAGCGTGTCGACGAACATGCGCGTCAAACACTCGCCTGCAAACTGGCAGAGAAAGCGTGGCGACTGCAGAACACCATTCACATTCATACCATGACCCGGGCCGATGCCGTGCACATGGACGAGTTGCTGTGGACGTTCCGAGACGGCAGTTTTGTGCCGCATGAACTGCTTGGAGGAGAAACCGGGGCGCCCGTCACGATCGGCTTCGGCGATTCCCCGGTCGAACCGCGCGACTTGCTCATCACGCTTTGCGATGATATTCCGCCATTTGCCGAGACCTTCCCGCGAGTGGCCGAACTCGTGTCATCCGACGCCGATTGCCGCGAACGAAGCCGCAAGCGTTATGCCATTTACCGTGACCACGGTCACACACTGGAAACTCACAGGATCTGATGGATAAGTCCTACCAACCCCACGACATCGAACAACGTCTGTACAAGCACTGGGAAAAGCAAGGCTACTTCAAGCCCCAGGGCGACGGTGAGCCCTATTGCATTGTGATTCCACCGCCCAATGTCACCGGCACGCTGCACATGGGCCACGCCTTCCAGGACACGATCATGGACGCGCTGACGCGATTCCATCGTATGAAAGGCCATCGGACACTCTGGCAGCCCGGCATGGACCACGCGGGCATTGCCACGCAGATGGTTGTTGAGCGACTCCTGAATAACGACGGCCTGTCGAAACACGATCTCGGCCGTGAAAAATTTGTCGAGCGCGTCTGGTCCTGGAAAGACGAATCCGGCGGTCAGATTGCCAATCAAACCCGCCGCCTGGGCGCATCCGTCGACTGGAGTCGCGATCGCTTTACAATGGACGAAGGCCTGTCCGAAGCTGTTCGCAAAGTATTCGTGCAATTGCACGACGAAGGATTGATTTATCGGGGCAAGCGTCTCGTCAACTGGGACCCTGTGCTGCACACGGCCCTGTCCGATCTCGAGGTGCTGTCGGCCGATGAAGATGGCCATCTCTGGCATTTCCGCTATCCATTGGCATCCGGCGACGGCCACCTGGTGGTTGCGACAACCCGACCGGAAACCATGCTCGGTGACAGCGCCGTCGCCGTTCACCCGGACGACGATCGCTACAAGCATCTGGTGGGTCAGGAACTGATTCTGCCAATCGTTGGCCGTCGCATTCCGATTATCGCCGATCACTACGTGGAACCTGAGTTCGGGACCGGCTGCGTCAAGATCACTCCGGCGCACGACTTCAACGACTACGAAATCGGCAAGCGGCACGACCTGCCGATGTACAACGTCTTGACTGATGATGCCCGGATGAACGACGAGGTTCCGGACGACTATCGCGGCATGGATCGATTCGACGCCCGAAAGGCCGTCGTTGCCACGTTCGAAACACTCGGTCTGCTCGACAAGGTCGAGAACTACGTCGTCAAGATTCCCCGCGGTGATCGCAGCAATGCCGTGGTCGAGCCCTACCTCACCGACCAGTGGTACGTCAAAATCGAGCCGCTGGCGAAGCCTGCCATCGAAGCGGTTGAAACCGGACGCATCAAGTTCGTTCCCGAGAACTGGTCAAAGACGTACTTCGACTGGATGTACAACATCCAGGACTGGTGCATCAGCCGCCAGTTGTGGTGGGGACACCGAATTCCGGCATGGTATGACGAGGATGGCAAGATTTTCGTTGGTCATTCCGAAGATGACGTTCGCGATAAGTACGACCTTGGCGATCGCACCCTGCAACAGGACAACGATGTACTCGATACCTGGTTCTCGTCGGCCTTGTGGCCCTTCAGCACGATGGGATGGCCGGAGCGAACCCGGGAACTCGATGAGTTTTACCCGGGCAATGTGCTGGTCACCGGTTTTGACATTATTTTCTTCTGGGTTGCCCGCATGATCATGTTCGGGCTGAAATTCATGGACGAAGTGCCGTTTCGCGAAGTCTACATTCACGGACTGATTCGCGATCAGGAAGGACAGAAGATGTCCAAGACCAAAGGCAACGTCCTTGACCCGATCGATCTGATTGACGGCATCGGCCTTGAAGCACTGGTCGAAAAGCGCACTCACGGCATGATGCAGGACCACCTGGCACCCAAAATCGAAAAAGCAACGCGTAAACATTTCCCGGATGGCATCGATCAGTTCGGGACCGATGCGCTGCGCATGACATTCGCATCACTGGCAACAACAGGCCGGGACATTCGTTTCGACCTGGGGCGCATCGACGGCTACAAGAACTTCTGCAACAAACTGTGGAATGCTGCGCGCTACGTCCTGATGAATACCGAGACGCCTCACGATGGCGAGGCTGAATTCAGTTCCGCGGATCGCTGGATCAAGGCACGGCTGAACCAGACGACAAACGAATTGCATAACCACTTCAAGAGCTATCGCCTGGACCTTGCCGCACAGTCCATCTACGAATTCACCTGGCACGAGTTCTGCGATTGGTACCTGGAGCTTTCGAAACCGATCCTGCAATCGGATGATGCTTCGCCAGCATTACAACGTGGCACCCGGCAAACGCTGATTGAAGTACTCGAATCGGTGCTCCGGTTGCTGCATCCACTGATGCCATTTGTGACCGAAGAAATCTGGCAGCAAGTTGGCAAGCGAGCGGGTATCACCGGCGATACGATCATGTTGCGGCCTTACCCTTCGGTATCGGATGATTCGGACGACGCGGCCATTGCCGATATTGAATGGGTCAAGCAGTTCATTCTGGGTATTCGCCAGATTCGTGGCGAGATGGATATATCGCCGGGCAAAAACCTGTCGGTTCTGCTGCAGGGTGCCAGCGATCTCGACCGGCAGCGCGCCGCAGAACAGGTCATGTTGTTGCGTCGTGTCGGTCGAGTCGAATCGATCACCGTGCTTGAGGACGACGAGCAACCGCCCGCCGTCGCGACGGCGCTATTGGGTGAAATGCGACTGCTCGTGCCAATGAAGGGCCTGATCGACATCGATGCAGAGCGAACGAGGCTGACAAAGCAACAGGATAAGGCGAGCGCCGACCTGGAACGCAGCACGGCCAAACTTGCGAACGAAAACTTTGTGAACAATGCGCCGCCGGAAGTTGTCACACAGGAACAGGAACGCGTTGCGGAGTTCAAGCGAACTCTGGCCCAGTTAAACGAGCAGCTTGAGAAACTGGACGAACTCACCTGAAGCCGATTGCATTCTGAGGACTGCATCACATTCTGGCGCGGATCGAGTGCAAAAAGCGGCTGTATCGGTAACGATACCGGCTTGAGGAGAATCCTATGCAGCGTGGCAGCACCGTAGAAAAGATACCAACCAGTATTGGTGCGCAACGCGACGCCATCGAGCGCGCGCGCCGCACGCTCGGAACGATCATTCTCGGCAAGGACGAGCAAATCTCACTCGCCCTGTCTTGCCTGCTGGCCCGCGGTCACCTGTTGATTGAGGACCTGCCCGGCCTGGGTAAAACAATGTTGGCGCAATCCCTGGCCCGCACTTTGGGCCTTTCTTACCGTCGCATCCAGTTCACCAGCGATCTTCTGCCCGCCGACATCATCGGGGTATCCGTGTTTCGACAGGACCGCGGTGAATTCGAGTTTCAGCCGGGCCCGGTTTTTTCGCAATTGATTCTCGCCGACGAAGTCAATCGTGCAACGCCGAAAGCGCAAAGCGCGCTGCTTGAAGCCATGGAGGAATACCAGGTTTCCGTCGACGGTGAGACGCGTGCATTACCGAAGCCCTTCTTTGTGGTTGCGACGCAAAATCCGGGCGATCAGATTGGCACATTCCCGCTGCCGGAATCACAGCTCGATCGATTCCTGATGCGAGTTGCGATTGGCTATCCGAATGAAGCCAGCGAGCGCGAACTCATTGCCGGCGCAGACCGCCGTGCAATGATTGACGAAATCGAAGCGATTACCGGGCCGGAAACGCTGCTTGAACTGCAACGTTCGGCAGCCAGGCAAACGGTCAGTGAACCCCTGATCGATTACGTGCAGGCACTGGTGCGCTTCACCCGGGAATCTGCCGACATTGAGACCGGACTGTCGCCCCGCGGCGCACAGGCACTGGTTGCTGCCGCCCGGTCGCGCTCGTTCATAGAAAATCATTCCGGTGTTTTCCCTGACGACATTCAGGCGATATTTTCGTCCGTCGCCGGGCACCGGCTTAAACCCGCTGGCAGCACCCAATTCCGAAGTCCCACCGAACTGTGCCAGCATGTCCTCGATTCAGTGGCAATTCCCTAGAGCCCTCAGGGGCTTGAATCCGGCAATCGTCGCACGGCGTATTCGCGACGGAGCTGCGGCGCGTGCAGGTCGATGGGCCCGGAAACGCCAGGGTATAGATACGGAAACGACAACACTTAGGCCCGGTCGCGTGTACATCCTGCCGACAGGTGTTGGGCTGGTATTCGCTTTGATGGCGTTTGCCATGTTGTTGGGCTCAATGAATTACAACAACAACCTGTCGTTCGCATTGACGTTCTTACTCGCGGGCATCGGATTCGTTGCAATGCATCAGTGCCAACGAAACCTGGTTGGCCTGGAACTGACGTTTGCCGGTACCGAGGCCGTGTTTAGCGGGCAATCCATCCGCTTTCGCATCGCAATTACGAACCGCTCGAAGAGTGCCCGTTATGGAATCCGTATTTATCATGACAAGGCACAGAGCGATGTGCACGACCTTGAAGCCGGTGAAAGCAAGGTGTTTATTCTGCCGATGGCCACCGACCGCCGCGGCTGGGTAAAACTCAATCGCTTCGGTATTCGCACCCTGTTTCCATTTGAGTTGTTTCGCTCGTGGGCATGGTTGCACATGGGCCTCCGGGGCCTGGTCTACCCGGCACCAGCCGAGGATGCGCCTGAACCGCCGCCAACCTGTGTTGCTCACGGGCATCGCCAGCATGACGCGAGGGGTGAAGAGGATTTCGCCGGTCTAAGGCGTTACCACGAAGGCGACTCGCCGCGCCACGTCGCGTGGAAGGCGTATGCTCGCAGCGGACAGTTGTTGTCGAAGAAATTCGCCGGCGCCGACACCAGTAGCCAGTGGTTCGACTTTGACGACATTGCAAGTAACGATCTCGAGGAACGACTTTCGATATTGACTCGCTGGGTCGTCAACACGGACCGAACGTCAGCGGACTACGGCCTCAGGCTACCCGGCAAGCAATTTCCGCCGGCTCATGGCGACGAGCACCGGCGCAAATGCCTTGAGGCCCTGGCGCTGTTCGAGTCCGGGACATGATGCGTGCGCAACCAAGAGGGACCGACGGCGCGCTGTTGAGCAGCCTGCCCTGGACACTTGCCGCACTGGTCGTGGCGTTGCTGCCGCATGTGCCTTATCTCGCCTTCTGGATTACCGGCGCATTTATTTCCTGCGCCGCCTGGCGTTACGTCATCGAAAAGCAACGCAGAATGCTGCCGTCGCGCTGGATCCGTGGCGGACTGGCGCTGGTTTGCTTCCTCGGCGTCCTCGCAACCTACTCGTCGATCAGTGGCGTGGGGCCGGGCTCGGCGCTGCTGGCGATCATGGCCTCGCTGAAATTGCTCGAAACTCGCAAGCGTCGCGACCAGTTTGTGTTGTTGTTTATCAGTATATTTCTCGTGATGTCGTCGCTGCTTCGCGAACAATACCTGTGGTCGTTGCCATACCTTGTTGTCAGCACGCTGATTATCATGACTGCCTGGTTGCGAATGTCTGCCGGTGAGAGCGAATCCGCGAAGCAAAGCTTCAATACCGGGGGGCGCCTGCTGCTCTACGCCGCACCCCTTGCAGTCGCCATGTGGATATTTTTTCCACGCCTTGCAACGCCGTTCTGGTCCGTGCCAATTGACACCAGTCGTGGCATGACCGGGTTGAGCGATACGATGAGCCCCGGCGATATCAGTTCGCTCTCGCAATCAAATGAAGTTGCCTTCCGGGTTCGATTTGACGGTCAACTGCCGCAGCCCAAGGATCGATACTGGCGTGGCCTGGTCATGACGAGCTTCAACGGCCGGACATGGCAGGGATCCGAGCCGCGTATCGCAGCACCCGCGCGAGAGCAATTGCAGTTCAACGGGCAAGCCTATTCTTACGAGGTCACGCTGGAGCCAACGCAACAGCAGTGGGTCATCGCAATGGACATGCCAATGGAGTGGTCGCTTGAGCGCACGTTCATGGGCCCCCATCAACAACTCTCGCGCGTCACTCCGATCGAACAACGAGTGGCATACAGGGTTGTCTCGTATCCCAGCTACCGGGTTCAAACGGAACTGCCGCGCCTGTTTCGCCGCTTCTATACTGAAACACCGGAGAACAGCAACCCGCGCACTGTCGAACTCGCCCGTGAGTTGCGCGAGGCAGCGGGATCCGACCTTGATTACATTGATGCAGTCCTCGCGATGTTTCGGAACGAAGAATTTTTCTACACCCTACAACCACCTGCACTCGGCAGTAACTCCGTCGATGCATTCCTTTTCGATACTCGCCGGGGCTTTTGCGAACACTATGCCTCGGCGTTTTCCGTCCTGATGAGAAATGCAGGAATACCGTCACGAATCGTGCTCGGTTACCAGGGCGGTGAAGTCAATCCGCTCGGCGGCCACCTGATTGTCCGTCAATCCGACGCCCACGCCTGGACCGAAGTCTGGTTGCAGGAATTTGGCTGGCGTCGGGTCGACCCGACTGCCGCTGTCGCACCCGAGCGCATTGACTTCGGTACTCGCGATGCGGCCTTCGACGGTGTCGGCGTTTCATGGGGGTTTTCAGCACCGTCTCAATTGCTGCAAGACCTGACGATGGCCTGGGACATGCTCAACATGAAATGGAACGACTGGATTCTTGGTTACAGTCCGGACAAGCAAAAAAGTTTCATGGAGTGGCTCGGCATGGATGAGCCGAGCGGGCGAAAAATGCTGCTCACGCTCGTGATCGCCGTGATAACGCTGATACTGGCGATCAGCAGCTTCATGATGTTGCGCTACCGACCGCCGCACAAGGATCGCCTGGCCGTTCTCTATGGCCGTTTCGTGAAAAAAACCGGCATCGAACGACGCATCGGTGAGACCGAGCAGGAATTTGCCGCGCGCGCTGTCAGGGAGACTCAACTACCGGGGGCGGCCATCGAGTCGGTTACCATTGCTTACCTGGATGGTCGTTACGGGCCAGAGAATCCAGGCTCGGAAGAAAAACTGCGACAGGCGCTTGCAAAAATCGCCTAGTTGTCAGCTGCCTTGAACGAAGGCACGCGAACCAGTGCCAGTAGCAATGCACCTGCCAGGAACATGGGCATCAGCGCCAGCAGCACCCACTTCGGATCATCCGACAAGCTGGCGGCAACGGCCACCATCGCAGGTCCGAGTACATGCGCGAACTTGGTCGTCATGCTGTAGAAACCAAAAAACTCACCTGGCTGCTCGGCTGGAATCAGCGCCGCATAGACTGACCGGCTAAGACCCTGCACGCCACCCTGTACGGCACCAATAATGACCGCCATGATGTAAAACTCTTTGACGCTGGTCATTTGGATCGCCCACAGGCACGCTCCAACATAGGCGAACAGCGCAAAGTAGATGCCTTTTTTGGCACCGAAGCGATGCGCGAGTGCGCCGTAAATGATGGTTGCAGGAAAGCCCACGAAATTCGAAATCATCAGCGCCAGCACAAGATCATTGTCGTCGAATCCGAGCCGCTGGCCATAGTTGACAGCCATGAATATCACCGTGAACACACCACCGATATAGAGCCAGTATCCGCCGAGGAATATCGTCACATTTCGGTACTTGCTGATCTCGAGAATCGTCGAACGAAGTTCTCTGTAAGCCGCACGAACCGGATCGCTTTGTACCTCAATCCGACTGTGCTTCTCTTTGACAAATAGCAGCAGCGGAACCAGGAACACCAGCCACCAGGCACCAACGGAAACGAATGCCGGCCCAAAGGCATCGGTTGCACTTTCCAGGCCGAATGACTGCGGCGATTTCAACATCCAAAGGTGTATCGCCAACAGCGCCGCCCCGCCGAGATAGCCTGCCGAAAATCCCAAAGTTGAAACAAAGTTGAAATTTCTTGGCTCGGTAACGTCAATCAACAGCGAGTCATAAAATACGATCGAACTGTAATAGCCGATTGACGCAACCATGTATAAGCCGAGCGCCAGAGGCCATCCGCCCTCGCCGACGAAACCCAGCGACGCTGTTGCGATCGCACCGACAAATGCGAAAGCGCACAGCAGCCGCTTTCGATATCCGCCGGTATCCGCGATCGTGCCAAGAATAGGCGCCGACAACAAAACGATGATACTGGCCGCGGACGTAATCCAGCCCAGTCGGACTGTGGTATCAGCACCGCTACCCTCACCCGCCCAATAGCGACCCAGCACCAGTGGGAACAGAACCGCGAGCACACTCAGCGCAAAGGCCGAGTTCGCCCAGTCGTAGAGCGCCCAGGTTATGACTTTCTTGTTTAAAATCCGCGACGCTGGCAAATGCCTGCCTCCGACTAGGGGCTTTACGTTAGTGTTCCCTCGTCGCGCGGAATGCGATGTCCGGCCAACGTTCCTCGGTCAGGTTGAGGTTCACTCTCGTAGGTGCAATGTAGACCAGACTGTTGCCGTGATCCAGCGCCAGGTTGTCGTGCGCCTTGCGCTCGAATTCACTCAGCATCCTGGCGTCGTCGCATTCCACCCAACGTGCCGTCGCGACGTTTATCGCCTCAAACTGGCATTCCACATTGTATTCGTCACGCAAACGGTGCGCGACGACCTCGAACTGCAACGGCCCAACTGCGCCCAATATCAGATCATTATTACGCATGGGTTTGAATAGCTGCGTCGCACCTTCCTCGCATAATTGCGCAAGCCCTTTTTGCAAGGCCTTCAGCCGCAACGGATCTTTCAGAACTGCGCGTCTGAATATCTCCGGCGCGAAGTTCGGGATCCCGGTAAAACGCAAGGATTCGCCTTCAGAAAAGCTATCGCCGATATTGATCGTGCCATGATTGTGAATACCAATAATGTCTCCAGCGTACGCGGTTTCGGCGTGCTGCCGGTCCGCCGCCATGAACGTAATGGCATCAGGAATCTTCATCTCCTTGCCGGAACGCACATGAAGCGTGCGAATTCCCTTGCGGTACTCGCCGGAGCAAATACGCATGAATGCGATACGATCGCGGTGACCCGGATCCATATTCGCCTGTATCTTGAACACGAACCCGGTCATTTTTTCTTCATTCGGCTCAACAATACGTTGCTCCGTTTCACGTGCCAGCGGTGCAGGCGCGTAGTTCACGAACTCGTCCAGCAGTTCCTTGACGCCAAAATTGCCGATCGCTGACCCGAAAAATACCGGCGTCTGTTTTGCCGCGAGGTAGTCGTCGACCGACAAGGCCGGGCAGGCCCCTTTGACCAGCTCAATTTCTTCGCGAAACCGCTCGGCTTCGTCGCCCAGTGCTGCGCTCGCCTCATCGGATGCAAGGCCGTCAATCAATTGCCTGCCCGAGGCCTTTTGACGACCGACCTTGTCATAGAGAAAAATCTTGTCCTGCAGCAGGTGATACACACCCTTTAACGAGCGGCCCATGCCAATCGGCCAGGTGATGGGCGAGCATTGAATTTCGAGTACCGATTCAATTTCATCCAGCAGGTCGATCGGCTCACGCCCGTCACGATCGAGCTTGTTGATAAACGTCATAATCGGCGTGTCGCGAAGCCGGCAGACATCCATTAATTTGATCGTACGTTGCTCGACGCCTTTGGCGCAGTCGATCACCATCAGCGCCGAATCGACAGCCGTCAGTGTTCGATAGGTGTCCTCCGAGAAGTCTTCGTGGCCGGGTGTATCGAGCAAATTAACGACATGGTCGTTGTACGGAAACTGCATGACAGACGACGTGATGGAAATACCACGCTGTTGTTCCAGCGCCATCCAGTCGGATGTCGCATGACGGTTCGCCTTGCGGCCCTTTACAGTGCCCGCCAGCTGGATCGCGCCACCGTAAAGCAGCAGCTTTTCGGTAAGCGTCGTCTTGCCGGCATCCGGGTGCGAAATAATCGCAAACGTGCGCCGTTTGCTAACTTGTTTGTCGAGGTTTGACATTGCAGTGAGAAGGCGTCAGAGGCGGCGCAGTCTAACGGAATCGAAACCCACGCGAAACAGCTTACTTGTCAACGACGAGTTTCTTGGCCAATACCGAGGCGTCTTCCCGTCCTTCCCGTGCCTGATAGTAGGCAGGTCGTGCCGCAATCTTGTGAAAGCCCTTTTTCTGGTACAAGCTGATCGCGGTCCTGTTTGAGGGCCGCACCTCGAGAAATATCTCCCTCACCGACGCTGAACGTGCCCGGTAGAGCAATTCATCGAGCAGTTTCTCACCGTAGCCCAACGCGCGAAATTCCGGGTCAATACAGAGATTCAGAATGTGGGCCTCGCCAGCGGCAATAGACAGGATCGAATAGCCCGCAACTCTGCCTTCGCGAATGAGCACAACGCACTGGTAGCCGGCGAGCAGGCAATCGCGAAAGACCCCGTGACTCCAGGGAAATTCATAGCTGCGACGCTCGATATCCGACACCATCGCGAGGTCGTCGTGTTTCATATCGCGAATCGTAGTCGCTGGCTGCGCCATCGGCGTAATCACGTCGGCACCCTTCCGCTTAGCTTGCGGGCCAGGCAAAGGTCGGTCCACACCTTGCGTTTCTGCGAAGGGCTCCGCAGCAAATAGGCCGGGTGATAGGTGACGACCAGCGGTATGCCGTTCAAATCGTGCTGTCGTCCCCGTAATCGGCCGACGGGCTCGTCACTTTGCAGCAGATTTTGCGCGGCAATTTTTCCGACCGCGAGTATGACCTGCGGTTGAACGAGTGCGATCTGGCGTTCAAGGTAATCCCGGCACGCGGCTGCCTCTTCAGGTTTCGGATCCCGATTGTTCGGCGGCCTGCATTTCAGCACATTGGCAATAAAGACCGAATCACGACCGAGCCCCACGGCCCGCAGCATTTCATTGAGCATCTGCCCGGCGCGGCCGACGAACGGTTCGCCGCGCCGGTCCTCCTCCGCACCCGGCGCCTCACCGATGATCATCCAGCCGGCATCTCGTTCGCCAATGCCAAAAACCGTCTGGGTCCGACTGCTTGACAGCGCGCATCGCGTGCAGTCGGCGACGCATCGCTCCAATTCATCCCAATCCATGGCATCGGCCGCAGCCGGCGCAAGGCCAACCGACGGCTCGACGCCCGAATCGGCCGCATCGCGCGGCAGCCACACATCGATTCCCATGGCCTGCAAGTAGGCACGCCGCTGATGTTCAGGGTGGATCATGAATTGGACCGAAGCTTCGGGTTAAGGCGTGAGTTTGCCATGCCACATCGCGCATTTCACGACAGGAATGACGGGGCGATACTAACGCGGACTTGGCACGGCTCCGATGAGGTCGATTCCTGCCCGGACCGTCTGCCCGACTTCCACGGCCAGCTTGCCGTTGTCCGGCCACTGCACTTCGGCAATTCGCGTCAATCTCAGATAAGCGCAGCGCTGGCCCTGCCCCAAACGCTCGCCGAAACGGCCGAATGCCTTGGGTGCGAGCCCCAGTCGGTGACCGCGGAACTTGAGTGTGACGTCCACACCTTCGTCCGTTTGCAGCCACATCGCTTTGGACCCCAGGTCCTTGATTATGCCTTCAACCGGGCTGCGCGCCGTGTAGGTACCGAGGCTATCGACGGCGATCACGACGCGCAATGCCCCAGGCCCCATATCACCCGACTCTATTGCGCCGGCCTCGAGAACCTCACCGTCAACCGGGCTCACGACACCCAGAGCGACCGAGGACATGGAACGCTTCGGATCGCGAAACACCAGGTACAGCAAGACGAAAACGGCCATCGGGGCCAGGGCAAACCAGGGATCGGAGTAGCGAATCAGCAAAATGGCCACGGCGAGTGCCGCAATCAGCAGTGGCAGACCCTCTTGGGCAACAAACGGATTTCGGCGACCGTGCAAACGTCTATCCCAGTTTCGAAAAGACTGCGGACCTTCCACTGCTTTGGCTTATCTGTCAATACGGTTAGAATGCGCGGCTCGCTAATCAATGGTTGAAACAATGCGCTTTTCGGAATTCGGACTCACGACACTCAAGGAAGTCCCATCAGATGCGGAGATCATCAGTCACAAGCTGATGCTGCGAGCCGGCCTGATTCGCCGGTTGGCTTCAGGTCTTTTCACCTGGATGCCGCTGGGGCTCAGAGTCTTGAGAAAGGTCGAGGCTGTCGTACGCGAGGAAATGAATCGTGCTGGCGCACTGGAATTGCTGATGCCTGCCGTGCAACCTGCCGAGCTATGGCAGGAATCGGGTCGCTGGGACCAGTACGGTCCGCTGTTGCTGCGCATGAGCGACCGGCATTCGCGGGACTATTGCTTCGGACCGACGCATGAAGAAGTCATCACCGACGTTGCCCGTCGGGAATTGCGCAGCTACAAGCAACTGCCGATCAATTACTACCAGATTCAGACCAAGTTCCGTGACGAGATCCGCCCGCGATTCGGCGTCATGCGATCTCGTGAGTTCATTATGAAGGATGCCTATTCGTTCGACATTGACAAGCAGGGCATGGAGGCGTCTTACCAGCGCATGTACACCGCATACACTGCGATTTTCGAACGCCTCGGACTCAAATTCCGGGTTGTCGACGCCGATTCCGGCGAAATCGGCGGCAGCCGCTCGCAAGAGTTTCACGTGCTGGCCGATTCGGGCGAAGACGCAATTGCCTACAGCGATGCCGACAACTACGCCTCGAATATCGAGACGGCCGCCACCGCACCCTCGGCGACGGGCTACCCTGACGCGACCGAAGCATTTCAACAGGTGGCGACACCCGGTATCAAAACGATCGAGGGGCTCTGCAAGTTCCTGGAGATTGATGCATCGCGCATCCTGAAGACACTGATCGTCGAAGGTAGCGATGGTCCGGTGGCACTGGTACTACGCGGCGACCATGAGCTCAACGCCGTGAAGGCGCAGAAGATTCCGGGTGTTGCGTCGCCGCTGACAATGGCAAGCCCGGAAGCCATTGCCAAGGCAACCGGCTGCGGACCGGGTTTTGTCGGTCCGATCGGGCTCGACATGCCCGTCGTTTTCGATCACGCAACCGCCGGCCTGAGTGATTTTGTTTGCGGCGCCAATGAAAAGGACCAGCATTACACCGGCGTCAATTTCGGCCGTGATCTCGACGTGCCGGCAACAGCGGATCTGCGCAATGTCGTTGCCGGCGACCCGACGCCTGGCGGGAGCGGCACGCTGAGTATTGCCCGCGGCATTGAAGTCGGCCATATCTTCCAGCTGGGAACCAAATACAGCGAAGCGATGTCCGCCACGGTCCAGGACCCTGAGGGCAAGAACCAGGTCATGTCGATGGGCTGTTACGGTATCGGCATTTCGCGAATCGTCGGCGCAGCCATCGAGCAGAATCATGATGACGCCGGCATCATCTGGCCAGCACCGCTTGCGCCGTTCGATGCCGTGCTGGTTCCGATCAATATGCACCGCTCCGAAGAGGTACGCACAGCGGCCGAAGCGCTCTACCGGGAGCTTTGCGACCGTGGGTTCGATGTCCTGCTCGATGACCGCGACGCCAGGCCCGGCGTGAAATTCGCTGACGCCGAATTGATCGGGATTCCTCACCGTTTGGTCATCAGTGAACGTGGCCTCGCGGCCGGCGAGCTGGAATATCGGCACCGCCGGGACAGCGAATCGCGTAACCTGAAACGTGAAGACGCTCTCAAATTACTGGAATAATGCGCTATATGCTCATAATTAGACTACGAATACTGCTACGATTACGTCAATCATGACGCCAGCCCTCCGCATCATTCTCCCCATCGTCGCCGCCGCAGGCTTTGCGGCGACGACCGCTGTGGCGCAGAGCGCGCCGGACCCGGAACTGCGCGAGGCCTTGCGAGCGGCGGCGGATGACACCCCCAGCTTTACCGATCGCTTCGATGCCGAGGTCTGGCTGACCGACATGTCGCGGCGACTGGAGCGCCAGGTTAGAGACCCGGAAGAGCGGATTCGCATCCTGAAACTCGTGCACATGGAAGCCAGTCGCGTTGAATTGCCGCCGGAACTCATTTTGGCCGTCATCGAGACCGAGAGTAATTTCGATCGCTACGCAATCTCCGTTGCCGGTGCCATCGGACTGATGCAGATCATGCCGTTCTGGCTGAACGAAATCGGCCGCCCCAATGACAACTTGTTACACATCGAAACCAATCTTCGTTACGGCTGCACGATCCTGCGTTTCTACCTGGACAAGGAAAATGGCGACCTGCGCCGCGCGCTCGGGCGCTACAATGGTAGCCTGGGGGTTCGAAAATACCCGAACAAGGTCATCGACAAGCTCAGCAAGAAGTGGTTTCAGGGTTAAGCGACAGAAAAGCCTTCTAACTCTCTGAATTCAGAAGCACTTTCCGAAACCTGTTCGACACTCGCAAGTGGCGGACCTTCAGCCAACCATACCGCCAGCGCATCGAGCGATGCAGAACTCCCGCACGCCAGGACTTCAACCGTTCCGTCGGGCAGGTTCTTCGCATAACCGGTGATGTGAAGGGATTCAGCCTGGCGGCGTGTACTGTCGCGAAACCAGACGCCCTGAACCCGCCCGCTTATGATGTATTTCCGGGCCTCAGCTGCGTGCGATTCAGTAATCGCGGGATTCCTGTTTCCGGCTGGTTTCGAGTTCGGCTGCCTTAAGCGCATCCAGAGCTTTCATCTTGGCATGCTCTGCGTCCCGCCTCGCCTGGTTGTAGGCCTGGCGACCCAGGCTCTGCTCGGCGCTCGCCAGGTATTTTTCCGCCGCATTGAGATGAAATGAGGCCAGATCGGCGGCACCGGCTTTTTTCGCGACCGCAATTGCCTGCCGCGCATCGCTCATTTCCTGCACCGGCGGCGCTGTTTCACAGGCTGCCAGGAGGACCAGAATGGCGACGAATAACGCTTGCAGGGATTTCTTGAACATATTCATTAGAACTTGATTAGTCACAGATTTTTTATTGTTATTGGACGATCGGCATCCGGTCAAAGCTACCAACTGGTGCGCTGTCTCGTCAAGCGTAATTGCGTTCACTGACGCCGCCCGAGCGGCCTGCTAGAGTTCGACATGTCCGACCATCAACCTTAGATAGAGGAATCCATGGCAGTCACGATCTACCACAACCCGCGCTGCAGCAAATCGCGCCAGACGCTCAAGCTCATAAAGGACGCCGGTGTAGAGCCGCGCGTCGTAAACTATCTCACGGAGCCCCTGGATGCGGCGGCCCTCATCGATCTGTCGCAAAAACTCGGTATGCCACTGTCCGACTTGTTGCGCCGCGGCGAGGCAGAATTCAAAGAATCGAAGGACCTGCCGTCGCTCAGCGACGATGCCGCACTTGCTCTTTGGATGACACGCCACCCGATAACCCTGGAACGACCGATTGTCGTTGACGAAGATTCGGGACGCGCCGTGGTCGGTCGACCGCCGGAAAACGTACTGACGCTGCTGCCCTGACGGATGAGTACTATCGTCGAAATCCTGGTCCTGTATTACTCACGAAACGGTGCTACCGAAGCGCTGGCAAGGGAAGTCTGCAAGGGGGTCGATGCCGTTGCCGGATGCTCGGCGCGACTGCGAACGGTGCCAGCCGTATCTGCGGTCAGCGAAGCCACTGAGGCTTCGATACCGGACACCGGCCCGCCCTTCGCGACAACCGCGGACCTGTCAGAGTGCGGCGGACTGATCATGGGCAGCCCGACGAGATTCGGCAATATGAGCGCCGCCCTGAAATATTTCATTGATTCGACCGGAACAGACTGGATCAAGGGTACGCTGGCAGGCAAACCCGCGGGCGTGTTTACCTCAACGAGCACCTTGCACGGCGGCAATGAAGCGACCCTGTTGTCGATGGCGATTCCGTTGATTCACCACGGCATGCTCTACGTCGGCGTTCCGTACACTGAGGAAAAACTGACCACGACGACCAGCGGCGGAACACCCTATGGCGCGTCCCATGTGACCTGGAACAAGCAGCCGGACACGCTCTCGCCGGATGAGAAAACGCTCGCCGAAGTACTCGGCAGGCGAGTCGCCGAAATTGCAGTCAAGTTGGCTTGCTAGCGCCGGATTCGCTGCCCTCGAGGACGCTGCGCACGAAAGGAATAGTAAGACGCCTTTTTGCGCGCAGTGCTTCCCGATCGAGGGTGTCAAGCAAGTCGTAAAGACTGGCCATGTCGCGGCGACTTCGCTTGAGCAGGTATTGCGCGGTGTCATCAGGCAATTCAAGGCCGCGATGCGCTGAACGTAATTGCAGCGCCAACAGACGTTCGTCGTCGTCCAGATCGTGAACCTGGAACACCGGCAATTTCGCGAAACGGCTCTTAAGATCCTCAAGCTTGAAGGGACTTTCGCGCGGCGCGGACGTCGCAGAAATAATCAGGTCGACCCCGGCATCCTGTACCTGATTACAGAGTGCGAAGAGCGCCGCTTCCCAGGCTTCCTGCCCGGCCACTGTGTCGACATCATCGATACAGATCAGATCGCGGGTCGCGAGACCGTCAATAATCTGCGGGCCCGCCGGGGCCAGTGTCGCCAGCGGAACATAGGTCGATCGGTCACCGGCCATCTCGCAAACGGCTTGCAGCAAATGTGTCTTGCCGCTGGCCGCTGCGCCCCACATCCAGCAGCCGTGGCCATCGGGGTTCGATGGCCGACCGCCGGCCATATTGGTTAACGTCGCGATGAGGGTTTCATTACCCTTTGCAAAGAAACTCGCGAAAACAGCGTGGTCCGCGAGCTGCAGTGGCAGTGCGAGCTGGCTCATTCAATCTCCGCTTCCAACTCGGGGTGTTCCTTGAGATAGCGGTGATAAGCAAAGCGAATCAGGACGGACAGGATGGCCGCGGCTGGCAGCGCCAGCAGAATGCCAAAGAAACCGAACAATTGCCCGCCAGCGGCAATAGCGAAAATGACCAGCACCGGATGCAAGCCGATGCGGTCGCCCACCAGCTTGGGTGTCAGCAGGGATCCCTCGATGACCTGGGCAACGGTGAACACGGCAATGACGCCAGCCAGATGCAACAGTGGATTCGGTTCAAGAACCACGGTAAGCCCTGCCAGGCCGATGCCAAAGACAAACCCAAGGTATGGCACGAAACTGACCAGACCGGCAACGACGCCGATGGCAATCGCAAACTTGATGCCGACAATCGCGAGTCCCAGCGAATAGATGACGGACAGTGCCAACATGACCAGCAATTGCCCTCGCAGGAATGCGCCCAGCATGTCGTCCGTCTCCTGCGCCAACGCGTAAGCGGTTTCACGCTGGCTTTCAGGAATCAACGCGCCGACATGACCGAGAAATGCATCCCAGTCACGCAACATATAAAAAGTAAGAATCGGGATCAGAAACAGGCTCAGGACTGCCGCCGCGAGCACGCCGCCGGATTTTCCGACGCCCAGTAGAATCTTGCCGCTCCAGCTACCGACCATCTCGCTGTAGCGTGCAAGAAATGCACTGATTCCAACATCGTCCCCGGCCTCAACGTTCAACCACCCGAGCACTGTTGGCAACCAGACTTCCTCGACTTTGCTGACGATGTCCGGCAAGGCATCGAACAAGGCGTTGATCTGGGTCTTAACCAGCGGTCCAATCAGCAGCACCAGCAAGCCAATCAACAAAAACGTACTCAGGAAAACAATAACAACGGCGAGCGTGCGAGGTATTTTGAGCTTTTGCAGCCGATCGGCAAACGGATCTCCCATATAGGCCAACAACCCGGCCGCAATAAAAGGGGTCAGCACCGGCGCCAGCAGGTAAAGGAGCCAGCCAAAGATTGCTGTTGCAATCAGCCAGTTGAGTCGCAGATTCGATTGCATGTTAATCCCCTGTTCGTGCCCGTCGTGACCATGACCAGACATAGTCGACGCCACTGATCACGACCGTAACCAGGATGGACGCCCCCAGTACTGTATTCGTAATCTCATCCGGCCAACCGAAGCCAGCGCGACTCATCACGAATAGCAGGAACAATAACTCGAGCGCAGTATTGAGCTTACTGATTCGTGTGGGCTCACCCTGCACAGGCCCAACGATAAAATTGTATGCCGTCGCACCCGAAATAATTACAAGGTCGCGAAATATCACAACACTGGCAAGCCAGGTCGGGATGAGCTGCATGTACGCCAGCGTGATAAATAATCCAGCGACCAGCAGCTTGTCCGCGATTGGGTCAAGCAATGCACCAAGGCGGGTTCGCCAGCCAAAACGCTTGGCCAGGTAACCATCGACGCCGTCGGAAAAACCGGCCACGCAAAACAGGACGATAGCCACGGCATAGCCATCGTTCAGGATTAGCAACAGAATCGGCGCGACGAGTGCTATACGAAGCAGTGATATCGCGTTTGGGATCCAGCTAAAAGACATTCGACGGTCGCGTGCTTGAATCGCGTTTTTCGTAAAAGAAATCGAGCGTTGGCGTGGCATCGAAACCGAGCGTCGCAGGACCGGTCTCAGCTTCAAGCAGACCCGCAAAACGCAGCGCACGCCGCAGGCGTTCCGCGCCCCCACGGACCTCAATCGCGTAGCGGACAGTGTCGCCCGAAACGGCCGTGATCTTGAAATTCTCGATCACGCTGAGGTCGGACAACATCGCCTGCACCGAGCCATAAGCATCAACGCTTTGCACACCCGAAACGTTCAGCTCGAGCATTTCCAGCGGTGCGTTACCACCAACGGCAAACTCTGCCGCAAGCAAGTCCGCAATACGCGCAATGACCGTCTCCGGCGGACCGCTCCAGGTACGGGTTTCCGGGCCGAAACGATACGTCCAGCGATTAAGCTGACTTCCGGTCGATCGAATCCGGCCGATCAGAATCGAGTCTGCGTCATAACGGCGCGACGCATCGACAACGCGATCGTCAAACCCACCCCAAATATCGCTGAACGAAACACCCTGCAGATCGGTCGTATCGAGCAACGGAAACGCGACAGGCAAGCCGCGTTTTTGCGCGATGTCCAGCAAACGCTCCCGCAGCAGTCGGTTGCGGTCAATCGAGCGGCCTTCCTGCTGTGTCCGCTCCGGCTCGCCGGCAGCGATGATTTCGCGATCGCCCTGCCCCCAGTCGACGGCAAGCCAGATCAACGTCAACGGACGTTCCCGGCCCCACACGGTTTCGCCTGAGCTGCGCAAAACGCGCTCGATGGCCTGGCCGTCGAATGTCACCCACAGCGTATCCAGGGCATCGGGTCGGAACTGCGTGACATAGTCCTGCGGTCGCGGGAACAAGGCGTCGACGGAATCGGGGTCCGCGCTGAGCTCAGATCCGGAAACCCTGGCCAGGACTTCAATCAACGCCGTCTTGTAGGCTTCCTCGCGCGACCCGTCCGCTATTTTGTCCCACGGCACCTGCGCCGTATAGAGCGTCGGCACTTCGACGGCGACTGCCGAATGCCCGGGCACAAGGGAAAAAAACAGCGCCACGAGAGCGCAGATGAGAGTTTGTCGCAGCAGTTCGACATGTCGAAAGTTCAGCATAAATTGCAAGGGTGGTTTCCCCGTTGGTCGCCAAGCACTATTATATCGCCCTCACGGAGTATGCCACCCCCTAATGAGCAATAAACCACTTACCTACAAAGATGCGGGTGTCGATATCGATGCCGGCAACGAACTGGTCGAGCGAATCAAGCCACTGGTACAGCGAACCCAAAGGCCGGAAGTACTTGCCGGGCTCGGTGGTTTCGGTGGCATGTTTGCGTTGCCGCCCGGCCGTTTTCACGAACCGGTGCTCGTGTCGGGTACCGACGGTGTCGGCACCAAGCTGATGCTTGCCCAGCAGCTCAATCGGCACAGCAGCATCGGCATCGATCTTGTTGCCATGTGTGTCAATGACGTGCTGGTGCAAGGCGCCGAGCCGCTTTTCTTCCTGGATTATTTTGCCTGCGGAAAACTGGACAATGCCGTTGCCGCCGATGTGATTTCCGGAATTGCGGAAGGCTGCCTGCAAGCCGGCGCTGCGCTGATTGGCGGCGAGACGGCCGAGATGCCGGACATGTATGCAGAGGGCGAGTACGATCTCGCCGGATTCACCGTCGGCGTCGTCGAACGTGAGGCGCTGATCGATGGCAGCAAAATCAGCGCCGGCGACGCAATTATCGGTATCGCATCGAGCGGCCCGCATTCCAACGGGTACTCCCTGATACGCAAGGTACTCGATCGTGCGCCGGATGACCTGATCGACGGTGTGCCCGCGAGCGAACGACTGCTGCAACCGACGCGAATCTACGTCAAGGCGATTCTCGCGCTGATGCAATCGGTCAGCGTCAAAGGGCTGGCGCACATCACCGGAGGTGGCATTACGGAAAATATTCCACGCGTGCTGAGCGCGGCACTCGATGCCGAAATTGATACAAAAAGCTGGGATCGGGGTCCGGTGTTCGACTGGCTGGCAGCAACGGGCAATATCGAGACCGCCGAAATGCGTCGCACCTTTAATTGTGGCGTCGGGATGGTGGTCATGGTTGATGCGAAATCTGCCGCGGAGACGATAAGAATTCTGAACGATCAGGGCGAGTCTGCCTGGCAGATCGGTCGAATTATCGATGGCGATCCGGCGGCGCATCGGGTCGTCCGTTACGTCTGATGGCCAGGCGCTGCAAAACTGCGATCCTGATTTCCGGATCGGGCACGAATCTTCAGGCATTTATCGATGCGGTCGGGCGTGGCGATCTGGCGCTCGAGCTGTGTGTCGTGTTCAGCAACAACGCGAATGCCTTCGGGCTCGAGCGGGCCGACAAAGCCGGCATTCCAACCGCCTGCATTCAACACAGGGATTACCCGGATCGCGAGTCATTTGATGACGCGGTGATCGCTGAACTTGACCGATTCGAACCCGACTTACTGGTGCTCGCCGGCTTCATGCGCATTCTGAGCAGCCGATTCGTGAAACATTACAACGGTCGAATCCTGAATATTCACCCGGCCTTGTTACCGTTATACCCGGGCCTCAATACGCACCAGCGCGTCATTGATGCCGGCGACGAATGGCATGGCAGCACGGTGCACTTCGTCACTGAAAAACTTGACGCTGGCCCCCGGATTCTGCAGGGACGACTCGCGGTAAAGCCTGGAGAGACGGCCGAGCAGCTGGCGCTTCGCGTGCAGGCAGTCGAACACCAGATATATCCTCGCGCCGCTGGCTGGGTCGGTTCCGGTAAGGTGACCTTTCAGGACGGGGACTGCTGGGTGGATGGCAGGCCAGCCGACGAGCCTGTCGTGCAGAC
>CAXBKH010000033.1:0-26034 GCA_963976365.1 uncultured bacterium
CACGGCCTGCAAGCCAGCATGAGCCGACGCGGCAACTGTCACGACAACGCCGTTGCCGAGAGCTTCTTCCAGTTACTCAAACGTGAACGCATCAAGCGCCACATTTACTCAACAAGGAACGATGCGCGCAGCGATATCGTTGATTACATCGAAATGTTTTACAACAGCAAACGGCGACACAGTTTCAATGACCAGTTGTCACCGGTACAGTATGAAAAGAAATTTACAGAACGGCTGGCAAGTGTCTAGAAGACTGGGAGCGATTCAGTGAACAGGCAGATGGCCGCCAACGTTGTGCGATTGTTATGTACGTCATCCGACATAGGCCAGGCCCCAGTTGCAAGTTTGGTATCTCTAGGTCAAGTGCCGGATTCTATCAAGATCCAATGTCGGCATGATGGCCAGTAACCGAATGGTTAAACACGTGGTGATGATATGAATTCAAATACGGTGAAAGTCTGGGATCCGGTTGTCCGGTACGGGCACTGGATTCTGCTGCTTGCTTTTTTTACAGCATATTTCACGGAAGATGACTTCCTGATACCGCACGTATGGGCCGGATACGTCGTCGGCGCTGTTGTCGCTCTCCGACTCATCTGGGGATTCATCGGGACTCGCCACGCGCGGTTCACCGATTTCGTTCGTCCGCCAGGCGAGGCGGCGCGTTATCTCGTCGGTCTCGCGACGAGAAAGAGCCGCCGCTTCATCGGACACAGTCCGGCGGGCGGTGCCATGGTCATTGCGCTTCTGCTCTTCCTGGCTGTCACTGTTTTCTCCGGGATCGTTATCTATGGGATTGAGGAAGGTGCCGGTCCGTTAGCAGGATGGGTCTCGCAACATGCCGAGAGCGAGGACATGTGGGAAGAAATCCACGAGATCTTCGCCAACCTGACCCTGTTCCTGGTCGGGCTGCATGTCGCGGGAGTGCTCTACGCTAGCTATGTACACCGTGACAATCTGATCAAGGCGATGTTCACCGGACGAAAACGCTCGGGCGATGCCGAGAGGGGATCCGTGGCAAGTACGTATGTTAGTAAAAGTTAAATTAGATAATATGAATATAACAACGTTCAGGAATGGGTGGCTGTGCCAGCCGGGCCTTACGTCGTTGTAGTTGCCGGAAGCAAGGAAGTGACTGTTATGACACCGAATCGACGCCGTGGTATCTGGACCTGGTCGCTGTCTCTGGTTGCGATCGGATTCGGCCTGATGACAATCAAGGAAGGCGGCCTGACCCTGGCGGGTAACGCGGCGGCGTTGGCGGCGGCGGGGAATTACGTCCCGTTCGTGCTGTGGTTCAACTTTCTCGCAGGGTTCGCCTATGTCATTGCCGGCGTCGGGCTGTGGATGCAGCAACGCTGGGCGCTGTGGTTGGCAATTGCCATCGCTGCGGCAACCGGGACAGTGTTCGCCGTGTTTGGCGCGCATGTAATGTCGGGCGGCGCCTACGAGCGACGCACGATTATTGCCATGACTGTACGTACCCTGGTGTGGGTCGTGATTGCGATTATCGCCTGGCAGCGATTCTTGCCGCCATCGCGCCAGGACACACTAAGCAATCAACAACGCTAGGGGCCGGCATGCAAGGCAAGAAAAATCTGGCAGCGGGGTTCATCTTTCTCGCCGCCTTCATGGTTTACGGTTTTGTACTCATCTATCTGCGCGATTTCGCGCCGGGCAAGGAGGCATGGATTGCGGATTACGCGGTGGGCAAGCATTTCGAGTCACGTCTTGCGCACGTACACGGCAATCTGTTCGCCTTTATCAACATCGTTGTCGGTTACCTGTTGTTGCGGCTTCCGGTCGGTGATGTCTCGGCGTCGTGGATATCGTGGCTCGCCTTGGCCGGCATGCTGATGCCTCTCGGCATTCTTTCCGAAGTCCTGTTCGGCGTACCACCGCTGTTGGTAATTGTCGGCGGCGTTGCCATGATTGCGGCGATGTTGTGGTTCGGTTGGGCGGCCCTTTGGCTCAGTCCGGTTCGTGGGCAGGAGCTGTCATGAGACATTCGCCGGACCAGGGAATTACGGGCTATCAAATGGAGTCGAGCCAATGAGCAGCAAAGTCACTGTCAGCATAACCCAACAAAGCAACTACCAGTTCTTGGTCAACTTCGGTAACACCATTCCAGAGCTTCAAGCTGATGAAACGGCGCCGTTGGGCAGCGGCGAGGGGCCTTCGCCCAATCAGCTGCTGCTGGCGGCAGTTGCCAACTGCCTGTCGTCGAGCTTGTTTTTCGCCTTGAGCAAGTACAAACAGGATGCTGGCGGCATCACGGCCACGGCAACGGCCCGCATTGATCGCAATCAGGACAAGCGACTTCGTGTACAAGACATTTCAGTCGCAATCCGTCTGGGTAAGGGCAGCGGCGAGTTCACCCAGCTCGACCGCATCCTCGCCCAGTTTGAAGACTTCTGCACGGTCACACAAAGTGTGCGCGATGGAATTCCGATCACTGTTCATGTAACAGACAGCGACGGAGAGTCGCTTTAGGATCCTCTGATTCGTTCGTCATTGCGAGAAACGAAGTGACGAAGCAATCTCTAAGTCGTTGAAAAGATTGCTTCGCTGCGCTCGCAATGACGATACTTCCCGGATCAATCAGAGTTTCCCTAACAAGCAAAAGCAAAACAACGATGAACATTGACTGCAAGGCTGAATGTCGCTGGCGGTCGACTGTAATTTTCCTGTTGCTCGGATTGTTGCCAGGCGGTTGTGCCTCGATACGGTCGGGCTCACACCATGATGAGTCTGCATCGATCGAGGCTTATCGAAGCTTCAACTGGATTGCGGACAATCACGATACGACCGATTTCGTGCTGGCCTGCACCGGTGGCACTCGCGGGCGAATCGATGCGACATCGTATCCGAGCGTCTACAGCACTTCGGAGATTCCATCCGGAAACCAGCAACGCGAATCCGAGGAGGTCCCCAATGCTCGGTGCGATCGGCTTTAATTACTCAGCGTCCAAACGTAAGCGGCTACTGCTTTCACCTGTTCGTCGGAAATGCCCGAGCCGCCTTTGGGCGGCATCGGTGTACCGACGGTTGAAGCACTGACGGTAACCCCGTCCATGATCGTCTGGACAATTCCTTCGTAGCTGCCGTCGGAGTGTATCCAATTCATGTCAGTCAGATTGCCACCGAGGTTTGGAACTCCCGTCCCGTCCGGCCCGTGGCAGGTCATGCAGATGCCTCGACCGGTGAAGATCGACTTCCCCTCTTCGACCATTGCCATCGTGACACCGTCCGGCAGTTCCCCACCCATCGCGCCAGCGTCGGTACTCGTTGCCTCGGGAGTCGTGGGCGCGTCTTTGGCTGCCCCCTGATTCTTGGAGGAAGAATCGTCCTTTCCGCCACCGCAGGCTGTGAGTGCAGCTGCCATCGTGGCAAGCAGTATCGTACGATATTGTTTCAACATGGCTTTTCGAACTCCTTTTTGCAGTTGTGCTTGAACGAATTGAAAGTTGTGGATGTGACATTCAGTTATGCATCAATCCCGGGTTACCAACCGGTCGCGCGAGGGGATGCGGTAAAGCCAGATTGCCAGTACGCAACCAAAAATTCCGATGGCAATCTGCAAGTAAGGCTGCTTTACGAAAAGCACGATCGAGGTGGAGAGCGTCATCGCCATCAACGCAATCGCGGTAAGTTTGGTTCTCCACGGGATGCTGCGGTATAGCCGCCATTCGCGGATCAGTGGCCCGAACGCGCGGGTGTTCAGTAGCCAATTGTAAAAGCGGGGCGAGGCCCGGACGTAGCAGCCCGCCGCGAGCAGCATGAACGGCGTCGTCGGCAGTATCGGAAGGACGACGCCGACGAGGCCGATACCCACGCAGAGGGTACCGAAACCGGCGAAGATCAGCCGCATCACACGGGAATCATGAGTACGAACCTCATGGCTGTAGTCGATGCGATCCTGACACATGTTCGTATGCTACCGCAGTTTCGGTCTGGCTGCCCTTGCTGACATCGCGGGTGATGATCCGGTTAGATCCACAAATTGCGACATAAACCCCGTTGTAATTACGTGGCAAGCCAGCCGTCGAGTTGATCCAGATACGGACGAACATCGCCAATATTGTCGAGTACCCAGTCGGGGTTGTAATACGTATCAAGATAGCGCTCGCCACTGTCGCACAGGAGTGTGACGATTGAACCAACCGTATCGTTGCGCATCATTTTCTCAGCGACGCTCAGGGCACCCCACAAATTTGTTCCAGTTGATGCACCAGCTTTTCTACGTATGATTTTCTCAAGCCAAAGAACGGTTGCAACGCTTGCAGCATCCGGAACCTGCATCATTTCGTCGACTACGTCAGGCTGGAACGAATATTCGACCTTTGGACGACCAATGCCTTCAATACGGCTGGATGCATCGCATTCGTAATGGCGGTCATTTCTGGTGTAGCTTTCATAGAAGGCCGAATTTTCGGGGTCGACAACCAGCAGTTTGGTGTCATACCCCTTGTACCGAATGTAGCGACCAATCGTCGCCGAGGTGCCGCCGGTGCCGGCGCTCATGACGATTGTGCCTGGCACCGGCCAGGGCTCACGCTCCATTTGGTAGAAAATACTTTCGGCAATATTGTTATTGCCACGCCAGTCAGTCGCGCGCTCTGCGTACATGAACTGGTCCATAAAATAACCGTCGATATCTGCAGCGAGTGCGACGGCTGCATCATGCATTTCATGTGCGGATTCGACAAAGCGGCAATGCCCACCGTAGTGCTCGATCTGCCTGATCTTGCTCGTGGCGGTGCTCCGTGGCATTACAGCGACGAACGGTACCTCGATCATTTTTGCAAAATAAGCTTCGGAAACGGCTGTGCTGCCGGATGATGCTTCGATTACCGTTACGCTCTGGTGAAGCTTGCCATTGACGAGTGCATACAAAAACAAAGACCTCGCCAACCGGTGTTTCAAGCTGCCCGTCGGGTGCGTGCTTTCATCCTTGAGATAAAGATGTACTCGGCTTAGTTTCGGAATGTCGAGGCGAAAAAGGTGTGTATCGGCAGAGCGACGCGCATCGGCTTTGATCCGGTCGATTGCTTGCCTGGTCCAGTCACGCATCGCGTATCTCCATTGACAGCTGTGACTTGTTCATCACTTGAAAATCGAATCGACTCAATCGAAAACGTCCGCAAATTCCGAGGTGGCTCTATAGCGGCAAGACTCCAATGGTCGACGACTAGGTGATCACTACAGGCACCCGACGGTAACCGCCCACAGGCGCAACCTCGCGTTCTGGCTGCTGGTTATCGGCCAACGCAAGTGTACGCACAGACCTCAGCAGTGCCTGCAGCAATATCCTGAGTTCCCAGGTTGCCAGCAAGCGTCCCGGGCAGGCGTGTTTGCCCGACCCGTAAACGAGGTTCGCTGCCGCGTTGCCTTCAGGATCGAAGTGGTTCAGGCCAAACACGTTTTCGTCGCGGTTGGCCGAAGTCCAGTGTAGCTTGACCGTTGCACCGGCCGGAATTTCACGACCGCCGATCCGCACCGGACAGGTGGTGATACGGCGATTGGAAACGAACGGGTCGTCGAGGCGCAATATCTCGTCGATGACCGTTTCCACTTCGGCATCAGGCGCCCTGCGCAGCCGCCGCGCAAGATCGGGGCTTTGCGCCAGGAACGCCAACAGTACTCCAGCACACAGCGCGATGGATCCCAGGTCGCCACCGGTCCAGTTGCGCAGGATGGAGACCAGTTCCTGTTCGGTCAGCGGCCGTCCGTCTACGCGCTCGTGGCACAGCCTGGTCGTTACGTCATCCGGAGGCCGCACACCCGCCGAACGACGGGGCAGTATCAGTGCGCGGACTATCTCGTCGAACTGATCCGCGACCTCGGCCGTCCGGGCCGGGTCGCCTGCACGAGTGGCAGCAAGGTTCTCCCGCACCCACGCCAGCAGTCGTGGCTCCAGTTCTGCAGGCCACCCCAACCATGCACACTGGGCCCGTACTGCAAATACCGCGCCGATGTCGCCCACCGCTTCCAGCACAGTATGTTTCGGCAAATCGCCCAGCAGCCGGGCAGCAACCCGCTCAAAGACGGGAACGTATGGCAACAGCGCCTCGCGACTGAGGTAGCGCTCGAGAATTTCCCGGTAGCGTGTATGTTCCTCGCCGTCCAGTCCGTTCGGTATCTGCAGGTAACGCGACACCTTGCTGGAGAATCGTTCCTTGTCCAGTGCCGCCGCGAGCACCTCAGCATGCCTCAGCAGCACCCACTCGCCCGCCACATTCCTGACCAGGGCGTGCTTGGGTCGCAGTTCATCGGTGTAGGCACGCAAGTCACGACCCGCGGGAGATATGTCATCCGGCATGTGGTCCGTCATGATCTCTCCCTGGTCGGTCGTCATTACCGATGCTGCAACAGCGTGCCTGGTTACCGCGTCACTGAAAGCGCTCATTTGATAGCGTCACGTCAATCTTCGATGCGTTGAGCTGCATCCACAGTTGACCATCAGGCGTACGTGAGTTTGTGGCGGATGGCTCGGCGGACCGCAGGCAGCCGGTTGGCAGCTCGCAACGCCATAGTCCGTACAAGTCTTGCTGGCTTCCGGTCATCGGTAAAAATCTTCACGATCTCGTTAGTGCCGTGATACATAGGCCGCGTCGACAGCTGGTGCCGGAGGCTGTAGGCCTGGAGCAAGCGTCCGGCGCCAATATCATCGCCGCGGGCCGCCGCCCGAATTACCAGTCGTGCGAGCAAAGCGGCGCCGCTGAGACCCAGGTTATAGCCGTGCGCGGTAACCGGGTGCATGCCCACGGCCGCATCACCGACGAGCGCGACCCGGCCGCCATGGAAACGGGTCGCATGAACGCCAACCAGCGGATAGGCGAATCGCTTCGAGCTCAGGGTCATGCAGCCATAGCGGCTGCCAAATCGTCGGCGGATGTCATCCGCAAACGCGGTGTCGCTCATCGCCATGATGGCGTCTCGCTGATCCATGCCCGCCGTGACGACGATCGATGACTCGTTGCTTGTAAGTGGCAGTATTGCCAGCGTCCGCTCGTAATGAAAGCACTCGAACGCTGTCGCATCGTGCGGCTCTTCATGGGTCATTCGACAAACGATGCAGACGCGACCGAAGTCGTGCATGGAAGCGCTGATGCCGGCCATGCGCCGGGTTTCCGAAAAGCGGCTGTCCGCGGCCGCGATGAGCCGGGCCCGGAGTGTGTTGCCATCGGCTAGCGTGAGGGTCGCCCGAGCCAGCCCGGATTTCAGGTCCTCGACGCCCGTGCCGGTCCGCAGCTCGACGTTGTCGAGGCTGCACACCTCGGCATACAGCGCCTGGCGGATCAAGTGATTGGAGACGATGTGGCCGAGTGCAGCGTCGTTCCGACCGGCCGGATCGAAGTCCAGTGTATACGGCGAGTTGCCGTCAAGAACCCTCGCGCGGCGAATTTCTGGTCGATCCTCGTCCGCGAGCCGCTGCCAGACGCCGAGTTCACGCAGCAGGCATACCGAACGGCGCGTCAGTGCGATATCCCTGCCGTCAAATTCTGGCACTGCGAGCGCCGCTCCAGATTGCCGGTCAATGACTGTGATGTGAAGCCCGGAGGATGCCAGCAGTCGCGCGAAACTCAGCCCGGCAGGCCCAGCACCAACTATCGCAATGTCCGTTTCCATCACCGTAATCTCCTTCAGTTGACAGGTTCGAAACGCGCCTGGAAAAAGCGCAGGTAGTCTGGTTCGTAAATCATTCGCAGCCCGCGGATGCTCGCGCGGCGGGCATAGACCATAGCAACAGCCTCGGTCACGACGTCCATGTGCGCCTGCGTGTAGACGCGGCGCGGAATCGTCAGCCGGACGAGTTCGAGGGTGGGGCGGCGATTCGCGCCGGTGAGTGGGTCACGTCCGGCCGACACGTTGCCTCTCTCCATTGTGCGGATGCCCGCTTCTAAGAACAGTTCGGCCGCAAGCGCTTGCGCCGGGTACTCGTCCTGGTCGAGATGCGGCAGGAAACGGCGGGCGTCGATAAAGATTGCGTGCGAGCCGATCGGTTTGACGATGGGGATGCCCGCGCGTTCCAGATTTTCTCCGAGGTATCGTACCTGGCCGATACGTGCTGCCTGGTGCTCGTGTGCGACTGACTCCCGAATACCCTGAGCCATCGCTTCCATATCGCGGCCGGCAAGACCGCCGTAGGTATGCAATCCTTCGTACACGACCGCGAGGTTCTGTGCTTTCGCGTACAGGTTCTCATCATTGCAGGCCAGGAAACCACCGATATTAACGAGTGCATCCTTTTTCGCTGACATAGTGCAGCCGTCGGTTCTGTCACAGATCTGACGCAGGATGTCGGTTACCTGTTGGTCCGCAAAACCGGGTTCCCGCTCACGAATGAACCAGGCGTTCTCGATCAGGCGCGTTGCATCCAGCATGATCAGGATGTCGTGCGCCTGACAATAGTTCCGCAACGCGACCAGGTTCTCCATCGAGAACGGTTGCCCGCCGGCCATGTTGACGTTTCCCTCGAGGCTTATGTACGGAATACGGTCAGCACCCACTTCCGTAACGAGCCGGTCGAGCTTCTCCAGGTCCACACTGCCCTTGAACGGATGTTCGCTCTCGGGATCGTGTGCTTCGTCGATGATGACGTCGACGAAACTGCCGCCGGCCAATTCCTGGTGCAAGCGAGTCGTCGTGAAATACATGTTGCCTGGGACGTAGTCGCCGTTCCGTATCAGAATTTTCGACAATATGTTTTCTGCGCCCCTGCCCTGGTGGGTTGGCAGCAGGTAACGGTAACCGTAGATCTCACGGACTACGGATTCGAGATGAAAGAAGTTTTCACTGCCGGCGTAGGCTTCGTCGCCTAGCATCAGGCCAGACCATTGCCGGTCGCTCATGGCGGAAGTGCCGGAATCGGTCAGCAGGTCGATGTAAACGTCGCGGCTGCGAGTGAGGAAGGTATTGTAACCAGCCTCGCGAATTGCCTGCTCACGCTGTTCGCGGGTGGTCATCGTCAGCAGTTCGACCATCTTGATCTTGTACGGCTCTGCCCAGGAACGTTTAGTCTGTTGCATTTAATTCAAATCCAGTCGAAATGCGCGGTGAAGTGCCTTAGGAATTGCGGTTCGGAAACGATACGCATGCCGCGCACGGCTGCACGCCGCTCCCAGACGTACTGCACCGCCTCGATGACGTAGTCCATGTGGCTTTGCGTGTAGACGCGCCGGGGTATCGCGAGCCGCACAAGTTCCGATCTGGCTGGCCGCTCCTCACCGCAATGCGGGTCCACTCCGAACATGACGGTACCTATTTCGCAGCCGCGGATGCCAGCCTCGAGATAGAGTTCCACCGCCAACGCCTGGCCCGGGTATTCGAGGGGCACGACCTGTGGCAGGAAACGGCGCGCGTCGAGATATACGGCGTGACCACCGGCCGGCATTACCACGGGAATCGCCGCGTCGCGAAGGTGCTGCACGACGTAATGTGTGGATAACAGGCGGTAGTCAAGATAGTCCTCGTCGAGGATCTCGCGCAGCCCGACCGCGATTGCCTCAAGATCCCGGCCGGCGAGGCCGCCGTATGTCGGAAAACCCTCTGTCAGTATCAGCAGGTTGCGCTCGCGTTGTGCAAGGTCGGCGTCGTTGGTGCACAGGAAGCCACCTATGTTTGCAAACGCATCCTTCTTTGCCGACATCGTGCAGCCATCCGCCAGGCCGAACATTTCCCTGGCGATGTCGATCACCGCGGTATCGATATAGCCGGGCTCACGCCACTTGATGAATTGTGCGTTCTCGGCGAAGCGGCTGGCGTCAATATAGAAAGGGATGCCTGCCGCGCGTGCGATACGGCTGATCTCCCGGATATTCGCCATCGAGACGGGTTGCCCACCGCCCGAATTGTTGGTGACGGTCACCATGATCAGCGGAATGTTCTCACGCTCGCGCTGCAACAGTACTTCGAGTGCTTCGACGTCGATATTGCCCTTGAACGGATGATCGGAGTCGAAATCGGCAGCCTCCGGACAGGGCAGGTCAACGGCCGTACCGCCGCAAAACTCAATATTGGCGCGGGTCGTGTCGAAATGGGTGTTGTTCGGCACGATGCTCCCCGGGCTGACCGTGCTGCTAAATAGAATACGCTCGGCGGCACGTCCCTGGTGCGTTGGGATGACCTGCTCGAAGCCGAAGATTTCCGTGACAGTATCGCGGAACCGGAACCAGCTGCGGGCCCCGGCGTAGGACTCGTCGCCACGCATGATGGCTGCCCAGGCGTTTGCAGACATCGCGCTCGTGCCGGAATCGGTGAGCAGGTCGATGATCACGTCCTCGGCTTTAAGCAGAAAAAGGTTGTAGTGCGCTGCTTCGATCAGGCGCTCGCGCTCGGTCCGCGTGGTGAGCCGGATCGGTTCGACCATCTTGATCCGGTGAGGTTCGATAATCGTCTGCATGATAACGGTGGTCGGTTGCTGGCGTTGATCGACGCCGACAGGCGACCATATCCACACGCTGGGTTGCTGGCGATACGTATAAGTACTATTCGAAATTCCCCACTTGGTAATTGATGGAGCAGTGGATCGAGATCGAGACTCTAGTTCAATCGTGGACGGTCCCCTACGGTCGTTGGTGGAGTATCGGACACCATATTGCCTGGGTTTGTTACGAACGCGTGCGAAGTTTGCGTAAGGTTTGCGTGAGTCAGTCATGCATCGTTGTGCAAAGTAGGGCAATCGATGCAACGGACGCCCCTGCAGTTCTTCTTTGATTACAAATAGTTAAGATCTGCTAACGTAACTTCGAACCAGGTGGTCGGAGGTTCGAATCCTTCCGGGCGCGCCAATTAAATCAAGGGTTTACCGACTTCGGTAGGCCCTTCGTTTTATCAACGTAGAGAAATCGTAGAGTCGTTTTCTACGATTTCCAAGTCCCTTTCGATTCGCGCTGCCGCCGTTGATAAATGCTCCGGTGCCAAATGGGCGTACCGAAGCACCATCTCAAACGACTTCCAGCCACCTAACTCCATCAGCTCTTGAAGCGTAGTCCCGTTCATCACATGCCAACTCGCCCAGGTATGTCTGAGGTCGTGGAACCGAAAATTCTCGATCCCTGCACGCTTCAATGAGCGTTTCCATGCAGAGCCAATTCTCGCTATGCGCTTCCCTTTGTACGTAAAGCACCACCGTTTGTGCTGAGTCTGGACGCTTCTTAACGCCAAAATTGCATCCCGGTTCAAGGGAAGCCCGCGACCGTCCCCGTTCTTAGTGGTGCCTGGATCCAGCCAGGCAACACGCCGATCAAAGTCCACGCGGTCCCACTCCATCCGCAGAATTTCCATCATCCTGCATCCGGTCGCCAACGCAAAACGCACCACCGGTACGAGATGCTCAGGCAATGCCGTCATCAACCGATCCGCTTCCTCCTCCTTGAGAAAACGTACGCGACGCTACTTGAACAAACGCTAGATGCGGGCGATCGCGCCAACTGGACCTACTATGTCTGCGGCTCGAAAGGCATGGTCGAGGGCGTTGTAAAGACTCTTCGAAGTTTGGGCATTCCCTCAAAACGAATACTCTACGAGCAGCTCGCTTTCTAAATCGGAATGCACTGTGTCGCCTTATTTCATCAATACGAAAGCCCCGATCGGCGATTCTGTGACTTTGATCTTGTCCTCATTCGGGTTCGCCATCCGTTCATATGAAGCCCGTGATGCCGAGAACAGGAATGGTTTACTGCTTGCGGCGCGGCACCAGGTTTCGACGCCTGCCTGAGTACTGAGGTTAACGAGTCTCGCGCCTCGTCCGGCAACAATGAGCGGACCGCCCTGAAATGCGCCACCTTTCGCTTCAGCGACCGTCGCGTACGTTACCGAAACAGGTTGTCCAGCCGCATCAAAGCAGGTCAAATCCACGGTAAGTTCTCCAATGAGTGGGTTAACCACCGAAAACCGAACCAGCCATTGTTGGCTGATGGTCTGTCCGTATCGCGGTTTGACCAGGCCAAAGCCGGCCATTGGCGGCTGAACGAATGCTTGCGTTGCCCATTGTCGCGCCGCCCCTTGTGCGACTGCGGCATCCTGCATTTGCCTCGTCGCCTGGGCAAGTGCAGGTGGGCTCAGTGACACAGGAACAGCGGTTGCGGTGCCGCGCAATGTTCCCGGCGTAATCTTGACGCCAGAGACACAGCAGTCGTTTCGCTGCGCAGTCGGCACTGAGCTTTTCAGAAAACACCGCGCGAGAGGTCCCTGGATACCCGGCCTTACATAGGTATAAGCGCTGCATTGCGCATCGTTCTCGCAGGCAGCTGCACACAGTTGAGGGTCGGCGGACGGCAGATTCGTGTTTGTATAATCGGAACCTGGCCGATCCGTATTCGGCTCAGTCGTTACAGCTGCAAGAGAGGACGTTGCCGCCATTACAAGTGCTATCAGCAACATCGTATATCGGGTCCACATCTCAGTTGTATTCACGCTTACACCTCCGGGCGATCACAGAGCAGCCACACATAGGAAGAGAAACGTAAAACCTCCAATCGAGGGGCCATTACCAACAAACTATGTCGAGGGGGGTGGCAGCCCATCCAAAGCCGCGTGGATAAATGCCCGCGCAATACGCCAGTCACGTTTAACTGTACGTGCGGACATGGACATTGCGCTGGCGGCTTCGTCTACCGACAAACCCGCGAAAAATCGTAGCTCGACCAGCTGCGCAAGTCGTTCGCTGCGTTGTTCCAATGCATTGAGCGCGGCGTCCAGCTCAAGCAATGACTCAGAGGAATCGTCGAAAGATATCTGTGCCGCGTCAAGATCAACTCGCGCTGCGTGTCCGCCGCGGCGCGCTGCGTGTCGTGCACGAGCACGGTCAATCGCGATTTGTCGCATGGCTCTCGCAGCCACCCGGTAAAAATGGGTACGATCATTCCAGTCCACATTGCCGCCGGCCGTCAGTTTTAGATAGGCTTCATGCACCAGCCCGGTCGCACCTATTGTTTGCGGAGCCGAGCCTGCCAATTGCGCTCGCGCGCGGCGCCGTAATTCCTCATATACGAGCTCAAACAAACGCGATATGGCGGCTTTGTCGCCGGCCGATACTTCCTGCAACAATAGGGTTACATCGCCGCTCACAACTCGTGACCTGCGTTGATATACTGCCGTACAGGATGATATTCGGGCAGCACAGAATTTATGCGACCGAGTGCCTCGGCACGCATGATAGCGCCGACAGATACTCTGCCTTGCTCAAGAATTGCGTCGCCCAGCGATACTTCAACCTCGGCTACCTGCCATGACAGGGGACCGTAGCGCTTCGCGAGTGATTCGCGAGCCAGACGCAAATGCCTCTCAGCATCCCCAGCGCGGTGATCGGCCAGTAGTGATTTACCAAGCTGAAAATGCGCTTCTGTAAGATCCGGAAAGTCGATTGTATAGATTCGCGCAAGATTATCCAATGCCGCTTGTTGCAATTGCAACGATCGCGGCACATTGCCTGCAACGCGCGCAATGCGGCCTAACAGGATTTCGCTCATCGAGATCGAAGGATGGTTTGCCGGTAGTTTGCTGCGTTGCAGGTCTAGTGCGCGAGTGCCGAGTGATTCCGCGGCATCGAAGTCGTTCTGCAAGAAAGCTATCAAAGCCTGGTCTCGAATCAGATCGGCGCTGTCCGGGTGATCAGCGCCGAACGACGCTTGCCGTAGTTGCAATGCACGCTCGATGCGTTCCCGGGCGGCATCGAGACGGCCCAGGTCGAGAAGACATCTCGCCTGGTGGTGCAGTGCTACTGCGACAAAAGGATGTTCGTGTCCCAACGTGGTGGCCAGGCTCTCTTCAAGTGTCTCGAACTCCAACAACGCGCCGGTCGAATCACCGGAGACGCGCTGCACAGCTGCAAGATTAACCCGTGTTACCAACGCGTTCGGGTGATCCGCTTTGCCTTGGCCCACCCAGTAATCGTAAACCTGAGTCAGTGCGTCACGCGCGTCGGAGGGGTGCCCGAGGCGCAACAGCATAAAGCCGTAGTTGTTGAGCGCCGCAATCGTATCGTGATGTGCTTCTCCATTGACGCGACGGTTAATCGCGAGAGATTCCTTGAATACATCAGCAGCGCGAATGTAGTTGCCGTCGACGTTTTCCAGCGCACCGATATTGTTCAGCGTGGTTGCTATTTGCGGATGGTCGTCGGGTAGAACCTGGCGTCGGATTTGCAGTGCCTTTTCATAGTATCGCCGCGCTGCTGGATAATCGCCTTGCGTACGCGACAGAACACCGAGATTGTTATACGAGGAAGCCACATCGGTATGGTATTCGCCAAGCACACGAAGGCGAATCGCAAGAGCATCGCGGGTTAGTCGAGTCGCGTCGTCCACTTTGTTTTGCCTGTTGCGGACTATGGACATCAGGTCCATGGCCTCAGCAGCATCCGCATCGCGACGGAACTCGAGCAACATCGGTAATGCTCGATCCAGCGCAGCGAGGCCGGCCTCGTCGTCGGTGCGCCCGACAAGAATCTGTCCCTGTATCAGCAAGGCCTGCGCGAGTTGTTCGGTTCTGGGGCCATCGAGCGATTCGAATGCCTGCTCGATTAGCTCGAGGGCACGATCGTCGTTGTCCAGTCGGTCATACATCTTGGCAAGAAATGTCAGTATCTCGGCGCGAACGAGGGGCTGTTCGTTGAGTTCCGATCGCATCCGCTCTGCGCCATCATCGACAAGCTGCCGCGCCGTTAGCTCTTCGCCGAGTGCACGCGAGGGGTCGACACCCTCGAACAGGCTAAGTACGAATTCTTTTACAGACTCGGCTTTCGCGGCTTGTACTGCGGCTTCTTTCGCCTGCCAGATGGTAGTAGTAACGCCAACGCTAATTGCAGCAAGCACGACGAGCATTGCCATTGCACCGACGCGGTGCCGTTGCACGAACTTTCCGGCGCGGTAGGTAAGTCGTTCCGGTCTCGCAAGGACAGGTTCGCAATTAAGGTGACGACGAACATCTTTGGCGAGATCAGTCACACTGATGTACCGTCGGTCTGCATCGGGGGCCATGGCTTTTTGTACAATGGCATCTAGATCACCTTTGATCCGCCTGCGCCAGCGCGAAGACACGCTGTCACTGGCACTTGGTGGCGGTACTGGTTTTTGTAATAGCTTTTGGATTTCCACGGGCGAACCAGAGACGCCGTCTCGTGGCCGCCGATTCGCCAGCAATTCGTACATGACGGCACCCAGCGAAAAGATGTCAATTGCTGTCGTCGCTTCTATGCCGCTGAGTAGTTCCGGCGCAGCATACTCGGGCGTTATCGGAAGCATGCCCTGACGCGTCATCACCGGTCCGTCGGTATCGTCACTTGCGAGTAGTCGAGCGACGCCAAAATCGAGCAATCGAACGCTTCCATTGGTATCGATAAAGATGTTTCCGGGTTTGAGATCGCGATGTACCACAAGATTCTTATGTGCATGTTGCAAGGCATCGCAGACTTCCAGTATCAGATGCAGGCGTGCATTGATGCCCAGTCGATACTGCCTGCACCATTCTGTGATCGGGGAGCCCTGCACGAGTTCCATGACAAGGTAGGGCAGTCCATCCGTTGTCGCTCCGGCGTCCAACAGGCGAGCGATATTCGGATGTTGCAGCCGACCGAGTATGCGACGTTCACGAACAAACCGTGATTCCATGGCGGCGGCCAGCAAGCCGCCGCGAATCACTTTTAGCGCCACCTGTTGCTCGTAGGTGCCATCGGCGCGTTCGGCCAGGTACACGACGCCCATGCCGCCGTGCCCTAGCTCAGAGACGATGCGCCACGGTCCGGCGAGCTGCCCATCAGCCAATCCCGACAACGTAAGCATGTCTCCGCCACCACCCGGATTCCACGCATGATCGAGTACGCCGGTGCGTTCGGCATCAGCTGCCAGCAGGCGATCGACTTCCGCGCGCAGTTCGGTGTTGGTGCCGCAGGCGGCATCGAGATAGGCAGTGCGTTCATCGGCAGCCTGGTCGAGTGCCGCAGAAAACAGGGCCTCGATCTGCTCCCAGCAATCTATTTCGTCCTTGCCGCCCATCTCCTGCTCCGCCCGAATGCCGGTACCCATTGTTATCCGTATGGCCATTGGCGGCAAGGGATCGCAGGGCGCCAAGCCCTTCTTATGGCCCCCGACCTAGCGCAATTACGTTTGGCAAGTAGTAAAGGACAAAAAGCATTTTCCAAAGGTGCACTGTATGAATCGAAAATTCCCGCTGTCTCGTCACCTGTGGCGCTTAGGTCTGTTACCAATCGCTTGCCTGCTGCTCAGTGCCACTCCGCGTGTCGCAACGGCTGACGAATTGGACGACGTGCTTAAGGTAATGGAGAAGTACGGCGGGCTGGACCCCGCAATCCGGGACGCCAGGGAAATGCTGGACTGCCTTGTCTCGCACAACGGCGACGCTACTGCCTGCTTCGACATTCCGACTGAAGCGGAAAAACAGGCGGGCAAGGCGGCCGCCAAATACATGCCGGACGACCCCAAGATTCAGGCAATCGTGGATATCGTCTTTGCGGTGCAGAAGAATCAGTGGCTCACAGTTATCGAGCTCGCCGGTCTGGATATAATGGCGCCTTTAATTTGTGAGAACGCAGCCCGTGCCAGCGGCCCGGTGGGAAAGTGGTTCTGCGCCAAGCCGTTCAGGCAGGTGGTGGATAGCTATGCAGAACCGATAGTCGAAGAAGCGTTCCGACTTATTAACGGTGGTGGTCTCGACCTGGGCAAATTATTCGAACTTGTCGCATTGTTGGCCGATCTTGATCTTGCCTGCCAACTCATTCCCAAAGAGATTCCTGGCGTTGGCGACGCCTGCAGCGTATTTGGCAAGATAGTCGCCGAAATCGGTGGCCTTTTTGTCGACGCCGCCAAGTACGGTGCAGTGATCGTTGTCGAGACTGCCGACGAAGTCGAAAACATCATATTCGGTAGCGACGCGCACATTCCGTATGACAAGTACTACGGCTTGTACTGGCTGCCGTGGCTGCACAGAAGTGTCAACCTTTGCATAACCAATAATTGCAAGGGCACGGGGGAGCTCAATGCGAGTATATGGAATGCCTGCGTTGACTATTTTGATACCCACAATCAATACCGCGACACGGCAAAGAAGACCTGTAGTGACTTGCGGGACAAGCGATACATTAAGGCCTATGAGCTGCTGGCGATAGCGCTGGTTGAGGGCGCCCGGTCGTACGTAGGCACAGTTCGAAATGGCGCAAGGGCCTGGGCAATTACCGAGTACGGCAAGAACAACAACTCGGCGATACGCTCACAGTTTCTGACCCTGTGCGAATCTGAGCTCGAGCAGGGCTACCCGCTTAGCTCCGGAGATCCCGCAATGTGCGATGCGTACAAGATCGAAGGTAGCAGTATCACTGCACTGATCTTGGACGGGTACTACCAAAAGTGCACCGCGCAAGTCGCGGCGCAACAGGTTTCCCCAACGGCCTGGCGCAATGCGTGCAAGAAAGCCGAACCGGACTTTATTGTCATGCTGCAAGGCGAGCAGCAGGCGCTGCAAAACGAGCTGACGGCACTCGTCAGCGAAGGCTGCGTACCGGTGCAAGGTTGGAACGCACAGCAGGGACTGCGTTTGCAGTGTCAGACTTACAGTGGATACGACCATTGCAAAGACGTCATGGTGGTCGGCGCAAACAGCATCTGCGGTATCGACAGAGCCAAAGCCGACGCGGCGCGCGCCAAAGAAATTCTCGCTTTCCTGGGTACCGTGCGCTGTTCATTGAGCGGTAGTGAGATTCTTTGTCATCGCCCCTGGAAACATGCGCAATGCCAGAAACTGGTAACAGGCACTCCGTCGATACAATTGTCAAAGACCGGGCTGGCCTGCAAAGAGGAATCGGTCGAGTACTACAAGATCGCCTTTGCCAATCAGGAGTTGCTCAATACGCTGAACCATCCAATCGCACGTAGTGGCCAAGGGCCGAGCTGTACCTGGATGGAGGACAAGGCCAAGATTCGATGTCTGCGAGTCGATATCCTGGAGAGTCTACTCACGGCCAAGCCCGAGTTACAGCGCCCGCTGTGTAAGCCGGATCCGCACTACAACGGATCGGACGTCAG
Source organism: uncultured bacterium (assembly GCA_963976365.1). Lineage (GTDB taxonomy): Bacteria > Pseudomonadota > Gammaproteobacteria > Steroidobacterales > Woeseiaceae > UBA1847. The sequence goes on from CAXBKH010000033.1 coordinate 18,042, forward strand.
CTGTTATCTGAAACCGTACAATTCGAAGACGGCACCGCAACTGGCAGCTGCGGACATCGCGTCAACACCAGCGACCGTCGTGCAGCGGCGCGATGGCGCTGTCGGCCGAGACACGCCGATGCAGCCTGGCGCTGTCTCGCCGGCAGCAACGGCGAGTTCGCCCAATCAGTCTGTTGCACTGCCAGAGGCTGCGGCACCCGAGGTGGCACCCGTGCGAACGGCAGCACCGGGGATTCGGGCCCTGAATACACGAACGGGCGGGCTGCAAGCAGCATCGAATGCCTGCAGGTACGAAGCGACCTACTACGAGCCACTGCCACCGACTATCGAAACCTCTTCGCCTGCTTTTAAGGTTGGCGACCAGGTACAGATTCGATGCGCGTTTCAAAAGCGGACAAGAATGCTTGAGTGGCAGCAGTGCGATGATTTCGCGAAGAATGCAATTGAAGTCATGAAGCTCGGTGTGGCGTCAGGTAGTCGCTACTCAGGTCTGTTCGTCGTCGATAGTGCGACTATCGGTGTCTCGACTTCACCAATCGAAGGCGGTGATTTCGACGATGCGGCAACCTGGACGTTTCAGGAAGCCGGCATACATGTCGTCTCGTGCATGATCGACAACGGTTTGCGACCGGCAGAGAAGGATGGCGCAGTTTACCTCGAGTCGCAATCGGAATTCAGTGTGGGTGGCGCGAGCGGACCGGAGTCCTTCCGCCGCTTCGACCCCGATACGGCGCGGCGCCTGCCGACGCGGGAAACGCCCAGCGAACTCATCCGCCGAGAGCCGCCGCCATGATTGTACGTAGCGGAATTATCAGCGTTGCAACCATCGGATCCGTACTGAGCGCGGCAGCTGTGGCAACGGAAGGTTCCTGTGGCATGGACGTCACCTACTACGTCCCGTCGGCGCCCATGATCCAAACCTCGGCTACCGAGATGACGGCCGCGGATCAGGCCACTATTCGCTGCGACTACAAAGCCGTCACTGGGCGCATCGAGTGGCCGAGCTGCGATTCAGAAGCGCAGGTCGCCATGCAGATCATGCAGATAGCCATGGAGTCGGGTAGCCGTTACTCGGGACTGCTCACTATCGACGGTCAGAATGTTGGCGTTACGACGTCGCCCGTCGAAGGCGGAGATTTTTCATCAGAGCAGGTCTGGTCGTACGGCGATGCGGGAAATCACGAGGTTACCTGCCAAATAGATAATGGGCTCAAGTACGCGGCGAAAGACGGGGCCGATTACTTGCGGCAGGCTGTCGTTCACGAAGTCGCGGCTGCCATCGGCATCGATGGCACGCTGCCGCTCAATCTGGAGGCGATCAAACAGGTTGCTGTCCAAAAGATTCAGGAACAGATCGCGCCGTTGCCGGAAAACGCCAAAGCTCTGTTGCGTGTGGTTGCAGAAGCCTCGGTCGCTGACAGTTCGGCACCTTCGGACACCGGGCTTATCATTCTGTCGGCGAGTGTCGAACCTTACTGTTATGAGGGCTACGTCCAGTTGTACGTATTCGCATCGATGCAAAACACGGGCGAGGCAATATTTCAGCCGCCAGGCAATGATCCCGTCATTCGCGCTGCACTGGAGTTCGACAGCGTTGTCCACACGGGATGGCAGGCGTTGCCGGCTATACCGCCCGGCGAGTCGCAGGATTTCGCTATCGAAATTGAACTTGACCGGATGATGACCGCCGATGAGTTGTCCGGGTTGAGTTACAGAGGCGAGATCGGTGTCGACTCTCAGCAAGCTGACAATGAATACCAGGTATTCGACGACACCTTTCCATCAATGACGTGCCCGTAATCAAAGAGTTCCGGTGATGAATCAACGAAAAATGATGGCCTGCGTGCTCGTATTGCTTGTCGCCTGCGGCGAGCCAACCGACTCGTCGGCCCAGAATCGCGAGCCCACGCGTGAAGAGCTTGAAGCGGTTTGGGAAGAAGTGCAGCCAATTATCGACGAGGAACTGGCCAAGGAGGATGCACGAAGCGCGATTCGATTTCCCTGCACTTTGTACGGCAGGGATGCAGCGAGCGCATTGTTGCACGCGGAACCAGCGACACCTGGTTACGTGCCCGGGTACGTGCATGAATACAAGTCGCACAATGACTCAAGCTGGCAGGCGGACGCGTGCAGCTGGAATAGCTGGGACAGCGGGCCGAGCATGAACGTGTGGGTAAGCAGGCCGAATCAATTTGCTGATGGCCAAGTGCAGTGTTTTGGCATGTACGAGGAAGAGACCGCGCAAGCGCACGGCGGTCTCTCACTGTGGTTTTTTCAGGGAGGCTTCGCTTGGGCGCGATTGCTTGTCTGCAGGGACGACGCACTGTTTGAGATCGAAATCCATAATGGTCCGGCCGACGAAGGCGAGGCGCGCGACCTTACCGACCGTATCGCGCGCGATGTTATTGGTGCGCTTTGATGATCCTTCGTTTCGCGGCGGTGTTGGCTTTCATTGTGCTGCTGCTTTCGTCCTGCAGCGGAAGTGGCGGAAGTAATAGCGACGAAACACCCGGCGCAGGCACCTGGGACAGCGCCGCCTGGGACCACGCGACCTGGGGGCCGTAGTTCCCAAGCAAATCAAAAGAGGAAAGTAAAATGCCACTACAGTTCCATGTTCATATCAAGCAGTTCGTGACGGGCGTAATGGTCACAGCAATGGGAATGGGCAGCTACGTTGTCGCGACTGTGACGTTTAACGATTTTCAGGCCGGTACGACTATTTTAGCTGCAGAAATGAATACCAAGCTCAACGCGCTCAAGAATGCTGTAAATGCGTTGGAGGGTATCGAGGAATGCCCGTCAAATACGATGGATCGGTTTGTCGACAATGGCGATGGAACCATTTGCGATAGTCAGACCGGACTCATGTGGGAAAAGAAATTTGGCATCGTCGGTCCGCCAGTGAACTGTGGCTTACTGCTCTGCGAAACAGAATTCTACGTCAATAACATCTATTCATGGACCGCTACGCTCGTAAGCGCAAATGGGCCTTTGTTCAGAGATTTCCTCGCCGATTCCAATCAACTTGTCACGATTTCCGGCGATGGGACTACCCTTGATCCATCCCGTACCGCATACACGGATTGGCGCATTCCAAATGTTGCAGAATTAAGAACCATTCTGCTGGCTCCTTGCCCGGGCGGCGGCACGCCGTGCATCGACCCGATATTCGGACCCACGCAAGCAACCCTATACTGGACCGCTACATCGGAGTTAGCTGCGGAATACAATGCCTGGTTTGTGTCTTTCGATACCGGCATTGTTGCTGTTGCAGACAAGCATGACGCTTACCCTGTTCGCGCCGTTCGCGCCGTTCGTGCCGGACGCTAGCCTGAGTCACCGTCAGAGATTGGAAAAACTCGGACTATCTTGTTGGTCTTGTCTTCAATCGGTCTCGCCATTCATTCGAACAGCCCGGTACTTGCCGCGCGCACATCAACAACAATATTCCATCACATCGGAGGCATCACTCCATCCGACGAGATGATGGCCCTTGAACGTCCCGAATTACGTTTTCATATTAGAGCGCGTGAAAACCCTGATGGAGGTAGTGACATGTCGAATTTGAAGCCCACCTGTGTGGCGCTGTTCCTGATGGTCGGCCCGGTTCCCTTATGCACCGAGCCGCTAATAGCTGCGGACGGGTGGTTTCCCTTTGATATGTCAGTTGAAGACCTCTGGGTGGAAGATGCAAAGGGCTTTCGCACCAGTGGTGCTGTCACTGTGCCGGACGGAACCGGTCTCACTATTCATTGCGCGTGGGCGGTTCGCCCGACGCAATACGTCGAGGTCAAAGAAAAACTCTGGTGGAACGGCAATGTTGTGGATGCCGATGGCCATACTCGAGGGATATTCCCGATCGAAATTCCACCGGACAAATACGGTGATACGCAATGGGAATCCGGCGGCATACTTGGCTTGAATAAGAAGTCACATTCGATCCACGGTACGAAAAAGCTGGAAGGGGAATTCAAGACAGGGTGGAAAGCAGCGGGCGCCGGAAAACACATACTGAGCTGCGATCTTGACTCGTTCGACTACAACATCGACCTCGAAAAGACCCGAGCCAATAATCACAGCCAGATCAATGTCACGGTCCTGGGCTCGCCTGAGGATGTGTCCGTCACCGCCGCCACTCGCGAAACAGCGTCTGCGACACGGTACACGTCAAGGGTGTCGCGGAGTGAATCTGTTGCAGGGCAGGGACAACCAGCCATGGAATCGAAGGATCCTGGACTGCTCACAGGCACTACCCGAAAGGCTACGCAAGCGAACCAGTTGATGATTCCGAAGCCGAACCTCAAAAGGCCGGTAACGGATAGCGCAACGATTGCTATAGGCCTGAACAACGACGATACGCCGTTAATTTTCGAGGTGGAGTCGCTAATGCCAACTGTGGTGATTTCGGGGGGTCAGATGCTACGCCAGGACATGACGGGTTTTGGCAATGGATGGGGCGGCAATGCACAGTTGTTCTGGCGGGCGCCGGCGCCTGCAGCGAGCAAGCCGAACTTGCTGATGGAATTCGATGTTCCTGCGGCTGGCACCTATGATCTGATGCTGGGTTACACAATGGCGCCTGATTATGGCCAATTCACCGTGTATCTGGATGGCACCCATGCGACGAAGCACGACGGATACGGACCGCAGGTCGGGCTTCGCCAGGCGTTGCTCGGGCGTTACCCGCTGACCGCCGGCCGGCACGAGCTGGCATTTGAAGTGACGGGGAAAAACACACAATCAACGGGCCACATTGTCGGCGTCGACCGACTTCAGCTCACGCGCGTTCAGTAGTTGCAGAACCAAATATCAGGAGTGGAGGAACATGAGGAATTACGATCGGCGAATACTGGCAGGAATGGTAACGCTGCTGCTCGCTGCCTGCAGCACGGAGAGCGACGTTTCGGAGAAATCGTCGGGGAAATTGCATGCCTGTGAAATAGTTGCGGGGAGCGAGGTCAGCCGAATAGCTGGAGCCGAGGTTGTGGCGTCAAATGTGGACGTCGAATACAGCGCGGGTAAAGAAGCTTTCTCCCAGTGCACGCACACTTTGGAAGGGCCCCGACCTAGGGTGACAGTTCAATTGCGCACATTCGAATCATCAAAGACCATGTCGAGACAGGTGGATGCCGACAAAGAGCGTACGTCGGACGATGGCAGTGGCTACGGCATCAAATTCGCAGAAGCGATCGAAGCGGGGATTGATATCGGCGGCGTTGGCGATACTGCATACATTTTTGAAATGTTCGGAACTCAGTATCTGGTTGCCTACAAAAATGCGCGAGCCGAAGTACGCGTCTGGACCCCGATCGGCAAAGATGGCAAAGAAAGGGCGGTAGAGATTGGCAAGGCTGTAGCGACCGAGGCTTTGAGACAGCTCTAAAACCTGCCGAGGTCACTCTGCCAATTACGTTGCTGATCGGCGGATAGCCGCGAGCGCATGAATAACACCGCGCAATTCGGCAAGCCCCTTCATGCGGCCAGCATATGAATAGCCGGGTCGCACACGCGCATCCGCCTTCTCCTTCTCCCCACCCATCGTGTGACCATGGTCAGGTCGCATCGGAATCCTGCAGCGTCCCGGCGGCAGGCCCTGTCGTTGCTGCTCCTCATCAAGCAGGGCATTGACGACGGCGACAATGTCATTGTCGCCGTCGAGGTGATCGGATTCGTAGAATGAGCCGTCTTCTTCGCGCTTGATATTCCGCAGGTGCACAAAGTAGATGCGGTCATGGAATTCCCGAATCATCGCGACCAGATCATTGTCGCCGCGCGCACCGTACGATCCTGCGCACATCGTCAGGCCGTTCGACGGGCTCGGCACAGCATTGAGCAGCGCACGTGCGTCGTCAGCCGTGGATATAACCCGGGGCAGGCCGAACAGCGAAAAAGGCGGATCGTCCGGGTGGATGGCCATGACGACGCCGGCGTCTTCAGCAACCGGAATGATTTCCTCGAGAAATGCAAACAGGTTGGCACGATACCCGTCATTGCCAAGCTTTGAGAATTGTTCGATAGCGCTGCGAATACTGTCCCGATCATAACTACCTTCGCCACCCGGCAGGCCAGCAATAATATTCTTCTCCAATGCATCGCGCGCGTTTGGCGACATCGCCTCAAATCGTTCTGCGGCCCGCGTGATCACGAGGTCGCTGTAGTGGTTTTTTGCACCGTCACGCTTTAGAACGAACAGGTCGTAAGCCGCAAAGTCTGTCATCTCGAAACGCAGTGCCTGCGACTTGTTAGGTAGTTCAAAAGTCAGGTTGGTGCGCGTCCAGTCGACAACTGGCATAAAGTTGTAGCAAATACTATGAATACTGGCCGCACCGAGATTGCGGACAGATTGTTTGTAATTGTCGATATAGCGACGGTACTCGCCGGAGCGAGTCTTGATGTCGTTGTGCGGCGGCACCGACTCGACGACCGACCAGGTAAGATGGGCATCCTCGATCAGGCGCTTGCGTTCTTCGATATCTGCAGCCCGCCAGACTTTGCCTGTCGATACGTGATCGAGCGCAGTGACAATGCTAGTGGCACCGGCTTGTCGGATTTGTTCGAGCGTGACTGTATCGCTGGACTGAGACCTGCCGACAATGTGGCGGGAAGCTGCGGGTGATCGCCAGCATTAAACAACCCGCCGTCATCGAGCGGATTCTGGACCATCTCGGCCACACGGCGGAGCCGGTCGATCCGGCGCATCCGAGCCGAGCGCCGCCTAAGGGCGATCGCCTGGTCTGGCCGCTTTGTCCTGTTCTTAACCACCCGGGCCCCCTTGCAGGGACGGGCGGGTGTTGACTCGTGCCGTGATGCGCCGGCATTTCCGGGTGAAAGGGAGGGATTCACGTGCCTCAACGACGAGGGGTCGGGCCGGCTCCGCACGATGGCGGCCTCGATCGGCTGTTAATCGGCCCGGTTTCAGCCGCTTTCAGCCCGCTCCGACCGTCTCGCTCCTGACATAATGGCCCCTTATATGCACTATCCGCCACCGTCGAGCTCCCAATGGGCTCAGTTCTTTGTGTTGGAGTGCCTCGCTGGGAATGCAGGACATCCCTCCGATTAGAATAGAGGAAAACATTTGTGGCGACCTTAGGCGGCAGGAGTCAGCGGCCGGGCACGTTTGACTCGCTCGCGTTCGCGGGGTGAGTGCATCGCCTCCCACAGATCACTGCGCTTCTGCGCGTTGAGCCAGAAGTCCGGACTATTGCCGAATACCCGGGCAAGAATGAGGGCCGTCGCGGCAGTCACTTTGCGCCGGTCGTTGCACAGTTCATTGACGTGCTTGCGTTGCACGCCCATGGCTTCGGCCAGGGCACCCTGGGTGAGCGCCAGGGGTTGCATGAACTCTTCGGTCAGAATTTCGCCGACGCTCGCCGGCTTACGCTTGGTCATCAACATGGGCTTGCCTCACCGATAGCTGTGGTTGTCCAGATAGAGATCCGACGCTTCGCCCCGACTGCCATCCCATTGGAAGACGAGCCGCCATTGCTTACTGACGCGGATCGAATGGAATTTCGCCAGCTTGCCGCGTAACTTCTCGAAGTGGTTGCTCGGTGGCACCCTCAAGTCTGCCTCGGTCGTTGCGTCGTCGATCATCTGGATCTTTCGGAACAAGCGGCTTTCGACATCCGCGGGGATTTTCTTTGATCGGACATCGTTGACAAAGAACTCGCGCAACCAGTTGTCTCGAAAGCTCAAGATCATTCCACAGATCCATCTGAGTTAATGTACCACCCCACGGTACATTCGGCGAGCAGTGTTGTCAATGCGAAAACGTAGCATTGATGCGGCAATCAATGGTTCTCGGCGGCGCTTGGCGGCAAAAAGGGTGAGGGCGGGCCATTTAACTTATTGATTTAAAAGAAAACGGTTCGTGACGTATACGCCTTCGAACCAGGTGGTCGGAGGTTCGAATCCTTCCGGGCGCGCCAAATACAAAAGGGTGTTAACCAATGGGATGGACTCCTCTTCACCTTAAACGGCATCGCAATGTGCC
>CAXBKH010000034.1:0-21119 GCA_963976365.1 uncultured bacterium
CAGAACCGGTCGCAGGCGGGTTGACGCTGCTTCCCGAATTGCCGCCATCTTGCCGGCGCCTTCGACCTGCAACTTGTTGGCAAACTCCACAATCAGAATACCGTTTTTCGCAATCAGGCCGACCAGCGTGATCAGCCCGACCTGCGAGTAAACATTGATCGTCGTCAGGTCCAGGAAGCTGAACAACAAGGCGCCGGAAATTGCGAGGGGTACGGAACCCAGCAGCACGATCAATGGATCTCGAAAGCTCTGGAACTGGGCCGCAAGTACGAGGTAGATCAACAACAGCGAAAACGCCAGCGTGGTGCCGAGTGTGCCGCTTTCGTGGCGAATCTGTCGCGATTCACCGGCGTAGTCGACGGTGACGGAAGGATTGCCGGCGACCCCGGCGGCTTTTTCAAGAATTGCGAGTCCTTCCGCTTTTGTTACACCCGGCTGCACGCCACCGAATACACGCACGGAATTGCGTTGCTGGAATCGGTTTAATGTGCGAGGCGCTGCCGCGGTCTCGATGCGAGTGAAAGTCGAAATTGGCACCAGGTCGCCATCCGGCGTGCGTATCTTCAGGTTCAGCAGCGGCGCGATCGAACCGCGGCTCTCGTCGCCGATCTGCGGAATGACCTTGTAGCTGCGTTCAAAATAGTTAAAGCGATTGACATACCCGCCGCCGAGCAATGTGCCAAGCTCCCGACCGACTGTTGCGAGATCAAGACCCAGATCCGCAATGCGCTCGCGGTCGAGTATGACGCGTGCCTCGGGCAGATCGATCTTGAGGTCGGTGTCAACGTAAAGGAACTTGCCACTCTGCCATCCGGCCATTACCACTGCGTTGACCGTGTCGGCCATTTGCTCGAGGCCGCCGCTCGTCTGCAGGACCAGCTCAACGTCGAACTGACCCGGTGTTGGCAGCGGCGGGTCAAGCCGGGGAAATACGCGTAAACCCGGTACCTGGGAAACGGCAGCGTAGACTTCGCCGATCATTTCGGCGGTGGAGCGATCGCGCTCGGTCCAGTCACGGGCGACAAGCCCGCCGAATCCACCCCAGTTCATCGTCAGCGACCAGACAAAGTCGGTCTCGGCAAATGCGGTCAGCGCGTTGACGACGGCCAGGGATTCGCTGTCGGTCGCTGCGAGTGCCGAGTCCGGCGCCGCTTCCATGAACAGGCTGATGTGACTCTGGTCCTCGACAGGTGCAAGTTCGCGTTGTGAATACTGGTACAGGGGCCACGCGGCAAGCGTGATCAGCAGGGCGGCGACGACGACTGCCGCCCGCATGGACAGGGCGCCATCCAGCAGTCGCCCGTAGGTGTGCCGCACGCGGTCAAAGATTTTGTTGACTCTTACCGTCAGGCGACCCTGCTTGCCTTGCGGGTGAATGAAGCGCGCACTCATGATCGGCGACAGCGTAACTGCAACGACACCCGACACGATGACGGCGGCCGCAAGCGTAATTGCAAATTCCAGAAACAGGGAGCCTGTCAGCCCGCCCTGGAAAGCGATTGGTGTATAGACAACGGCGAGCGTGATGGTCATTGCGATGATAGGGCCGACCAGTTCCCGTGCGCCCCGAATCGCCGCGTCGATACGGGAGCGCCCCAGCCGAACATGTCGCTCAATGTTTTCGACAACGACGATTGCATCATCAACAACGAGCCCGACCGCCAGCACGACAGCGAGTATGGTCAGCAGGTTCAGGCTGAAGCCAAAGGCATACATGACGATTGCGGCGCCGATCAACGATACCGGCATTGCAACCAATGGGATCAGCGCGGTTCGTACGGAGCCGAGAAACAGGAACACGGCGAGCGCGACAATCAACATCGTTTCGCCGAGCGTCTTGGTGATCTCGCGCAGCGCATCGCGCATGAAACGCGTGCCGTCCCACACCAGTCGCATGTCGATGTCGGCAGGCAACGTGCGACTGATCCTGTCCATTTCCTCGCGCAGGGTTTCAGCGACGGTCAGTTCATTGGCACCAATCAGTGGCCACACACCGAGGTACACGCCTTCGCGAGTACTGTACTTGGCAATCATGCTTGCCTCTTCGGCACCAAGCTCGACGCGTGCAAGGTCACTCAGGCGAACAACGGCGCCGTCTCTCTCCGTCACGATGAGATCGGCGAACTCTTCGACAGAGCGAAGATCGGTATTGGCGAGCAGGTTAACCTGCACCAGGTCGCTCTTTGTCTGACCCACCGCGGACAGGTAGTTGTTGCGTTGTAGCGCAGCCTGCACATCGCCTGGCGCGAGATTGAATGCGGCCAGGCGATCCGGGTCCATCCAGATTCGCATTGCGATTTGTTGTCCACCTTCAATACTGACGCGTTGCACCCCGTTGAGGGTCGACAGCTGCGGCTGGATGGTGCGAATCAGCCAGTCGGTGATCGCCGGTGCGGAACGCTCTTCGGAGGTGAAGCTGATGTAGAAACTGGCATAGGGCCGATCGGCGCGCAGCAAGTCGACGACGGGCGGCTCCGCCTCGGCCGGCAGCTCACTGCGAACCTGCTGCAGACGTGCGTTGACTTCGGCAAGCGCCGCGGTGCTGTCATGGTTCAGCAACAAGTGGATTGTCACGGTGCTCACGCCGGCACGGCTCGTGGATTCAATGTAGTCGACGCCGCTGATGGCCGAAACGGCACGCTCGATCGGCGTCGTCAGGAAACCGCGCACGTTCTCCGCGCTGGCACCGTAGTAAACCGTCGTTATCGTGACCGATGAACTTTCGAGCTGTGGATACTGCTGCACTGGCAGGCTTGTGATCGCCCGCCAGCCAAGCAGCACGATGGCAACATTGACGACAACCGCCAGGACGGGATGCCGAATAAACAGATCAGTAATCTTTCCCATGATGCGACCGCCTTAAAGGCCTCCTGCGAAAGAAAGTGAAGCCGGGTCAGACAACGCAACCAGTACGTCCTGACGCAGTTTGAACGACCCGGTTGCTGCGACCAGTTCGCCTTCGGCAAGGCCGTCTGCGACGATCGCTTCGTCACCGGTCATCGCGATGACGGACACGGGCCGGATATTCGCCCGGGGCTTGCCGTCGGCATCGATGGCAAGCACAAACACATGATCACCATTCGGGCTTTTTCGGACTGACGTTGCCGGTACAAACACTACCGACTGCGGATTGCCGGCCGGGACGCTGACACGGACCGATGCACCGGGTGCCGGCGTGTATTCGGACTCGCCGAGCTGAGCTCGAACGGTTGCGTTTCGGGTACGCGAATCGACGCGTGCGTCGATCGCGACTATCTGTGCGGACAGTGTTCGCTCTGCACCGTTGCTGACAACCACCTCGATAGGATCGCCAGCGTTCAGATGCGTCGCCAATTGCTGTTCAACCGCGAAGTCGACGTAAACCGAATCGTCAATGCCCTGCAAGGTGGTCAGCTGAGTCCCTTCGTTCAGATACTGTCCGGGGTGGACGTCGGACAAGCCGACGCGGGACCGAAACGGTGCGCGAATGGTCTTGCGCTCGATGATCGCGCGGGTACGTGCCAGCTCGGCGCGCGCGATGTCGCGATCCGCGCGGGCACGATCAAGTTCCTCGACAGAGACTGCCTGATCTTGGCGCAGCGCCTCGACACGGGCATACACCGATTCGGCGAGGGCCACCTGTGCCAGGTTCGCCTGCAGCTCGGCGGTTTCCACCGAGACATCCAGCGCAATTAGTACGGTCCCGGCTTCGACAATCTGGCCCGGCGCGAGCGCCACTGCGTGTACCGTGCCGGCTAGTTCGTTTTGCAGCGTAATTGAACGCCGGGCAACCACCGTACCGATCGCTGTGGTCGTCGGCTGGTATTCGCCCTGCACGGCAACGGCGGACGTCACGGATTCGAAATATTCAGGCTGGTCGGCGGCTGCCGCTTCCGCGGCGCGCAACGCCGAGTGCTTCCAGGCACCAAGCCCGCTGAACGTGGCGACCAGGAGAACAATCAGTGCCACGGATCCATACTTGCTGTGAGCAGACATCGTCTTAATCCTCGAAATCAGGTCTTTCAACTTTCGGCAAAGACTACAGGGACGCGGCTTGCTGATAATCCGGGCAGACGGAAACATATTGTTGACCTGCAGCAACCAATTACGGGTTTTGCTGCGCGATTGGAGGCGCTTTCGGGCCTGCAGAGGCTTGCCTGTCGCAGGCGGTGGCAGTAGATTGGCGGCAGAATAGCGGGCGCTGGCTATGAGCAAATTGTCGGATATTGCGGTTTTCGTCGCCGTTGTCGAGAGCGGCAGCTTTACAGCGGCTGCCAAAAAGCTTGAACAATCCAAAGCCGCCGCGAGCAAGACGCTGACCAAGCTCGAGAAGCGGCTCGGAGCCCGCCTGCTCAATCGCACGACACGCCGATTGTCGCTGACCGAAGCCGGCGCTGCACTGTACAACCGTGTTGGCAATGCGATGGCGGACATCGACGCCGCCGAATCCGAAGTCATGGACCTGTCGGGCAAGCCGCGTGGCCGCTTAAGGGTTGCGGCGCCCATCTATTTTGGCACGGTGCACCTGATGCCGGTTGTATGTGAGTTTCTGTGGCAGTATCCGGACATCGAGCTGGAACTCGATCTGGACAACAAGATTATCGACCTGATCGAGAAGCAAATCGATGTGGCGATTCGTATCACGACACTTATCGACAGTTCGCTCGTGGCTCGCCGCCTGGCCGACGTACGATTGTTAACCGTCGCGTCGCCCGATTACCTGGCGCGCATGGGTGTTCCAAAAAAGCCCGACGATCTCAAGAACCATACCGGACTTCACTACGCGCTGCTGCGCGCGCCCAACGAATGGTATTTCCAGCACGACGGCGAGACTGTCAACGTGAGGGTTCCGGGCCAGCTACGCTGCAATAGTGACGACGCGCTGAAGCATGCGGCACTCGAGGGACTGGGTGTTACCCGATTTCCCGAGGTTTTCATTGCCCGTGAAATTGCCGAAGGTCGACTGGTCCGGTTGCTGGAGGACTATGAGCCGCCGCCATCGTCGCTTTGCGCTGTTTTTCCAACGCGAGCGAACATGCCATCAAAGGTTCGCGTTTTTGTTGACTACCTGGCGCAGCACTTCCGCCGCTAGGCATCCCATGGTGGCGGATCGCCGATGCGCTCGGCCATGAAGTCGACAAACGCACGCACTTTGGGCGACAAATTCTGCCGGTGTGCGTAGACGAGATACACGGAGACTTCCGGAATCGTGTAATTCGTCAGTACCGGCACCAGTCGCCCACTTCGAATGTCCTCACCGACAATAAACGTCGGGGTACGCGCGAGTCCCGCGCCACTGAGCAGGGTTTCGCGTATCGCAAGACTGTTATTAATCTGCGTTTTACTGCTAACGGCAACCGCCAGGTGTTCGCCTTTCGGCGACACAAAGTCCCACTCGGTCATCGATGCCTGGTACTTGTAACTGACAATATTGTGGTTGCGAAGATCGTCCGGTGTCCGTGGTGGTTGTCGCTTCGCGAAATAGTCCGGCGCCCCGCAAATAACGTGGCGGCATGGCGCCAGCTTGCGTGCAACCATCGAGGAGTCGGCCATGTTCGTGATTCTGACCGCCAGGTCGAATCCGCCCTCGACGAGATCGAGCTTGCGATCGTCAAGGTTCATATCGATGCTGAGATCCGGGAAAGTCGCCTGAAACTCGGCGATTGCCGGAGCGAGGTGCAGTATCCCAAACGACATCGGCGCATTGAGTCTCAAGGTTCCTCTTGGTGCACCCTGTAATCGCGACACCTCGGTCGTGGCGTCTTCGATCTCTTCGAGGCCGCGGCGACTGCGCTCATAGAACACCTCACCGGCTTCTGTCAGGCTGAGACGCCGTGTTGTGCGATTCAACAGGCGTGCGCCGAGGTGTTTTTCCAGCCGCGTGACAAACTTGCTGACGGCGGATTTCGAAAGTTCCAGCCGCTCCGCCGCGTCGGTAAAACTGCCGCTTTTTACGACCTGTACGAACACGGCGATATCGGTAAGCGGTTCCACCACCTGCACCTATTGTGATTCATCCGTCAACAATCTTATTCCAATCAGCCGGGTTATTTCATTGTTTCACGACGCTATTGTCTGGCCATGACTAGCGACGGCAAAACAAATTTTGGGGCGATCCTGTTGACCGCAGTCATTGGTGTGCTGGTTGGTGCCAACTTCGTTCTCGCAAAATTCGCGGTCCTTGAAGGCGCCGCACCGCTGGCCGCCTATTTCTGGCAGTTGCTTGTTGCGACGTTCATATTGCTGGTGGCCGCGGTGATTCGTGGCAGGCGGCTGGTACTGCAAAGCCGCTATATCGTTTACTACCTGTTTGGCGGTATCGTCGGCGGCATCACGCCGAACCTGCTGGCCTTTTTCGTGCTGCAGCGCATTCCGGCGGGCCTGTTTACCGTACTGATCACGTTGTCGCCGTTGTTTACGTTCGTTATCGCCTCTGCCGTTGAGCGCCGGGTGCTTCCGGCCAGGCGACTTGCCGGTGTCCTGCTCGGTTTCACCGGCGTCAGTCTCGCCACGTTCAGTAACGTCGCCACCGACGGCCTCGCCAGTGGCTGGGTACTTATCGCGGTCATGGCACCGCTGATGCTGGCCAGCAACAATGTTTTTCGCAACAGGGCGTATCCAACCGGTGCTGATGCACTTTCGCTGGCGCTTGGCATGTTGCTGACCCAGATCGTCGTGCTGTGGCCCGTCATTGCAATCGCCGGACAGAGCTATAGCCCGCTGCCACTCAACAGCGCAATCGATATCGCCGTAATGACGATGGGGATTCTCTCCGCCGTCAGTTACGTGCTGACACTCGAGCTTCAAAAGCTGACGGACGGACTGGGCTCCAGCCAGATCGGCTATTTCGTGACGTTGACCGGTGTTGTCGGCGGCGCCGTTGTTTTTGGCGAGTCCATTGGTCCGCTATTTGCTGCCGCTATCGGCCTCGCGTTCCTCGGTGTTGCCGTTACCAACGGGCACATCCAGGTTGGCGCGCTGCCGCAAAGATTAACCGAATTGAGCAATAAGGGAGGTTTTACGATGAGAAACTACACACGCGAACTGGTCGCAGCCGCCAGGGCACGAATCAGCCTGCGACTGATCACGTCAGCAATTGTCATGTTGATGATGATCCTGACATTACCGGCACTCGCACAGGCTGCAAAAGTGGGCACCAGCGAGTGGGGCGCGTCCGATGAAATCGGTCGCCTGAACATGATGACAGCCGAATCGCAGCAAGCAATTCTCGAGCGGGTCGACGGCAGTAAGACCTACGATCTGTCGGTGGACTACTTTATCGGCATGCCGAGCTGGCAGGCCGCCGGTGATCCTCACTACCAGATATGGATGACGCATACGCCACAAGGCACGATTATTGACGATCCCCTGCGAGTCGGTGATGCAATGAACCATCACGTCAGTTACACGGGCTCTGCGGTATCAATGTATACACACATGGGCACGCATATCGACGCGCTGAGCCATTTCGGTCTGGATGGCAAAATCTGGAACGGCTTTTCGGCGAGTGAGTACCTTGGCGATCGAGGCTGGAAAGTAGCCGGCGCCGAGAATATTCCGCCAATCATTGCCCGCGGTATTCTGATTGACGTTGCGAGGGCAAAAGGCGTGCAAATGTTGCCCGACGGATACCGGATCTCACGCGACGATATTGTTGAGGCCTTGCAGCGCCAGGCAACGACACTCCAGCAAGGCGACGTGGTCCTGATTCGTACCGGTCGCATGCAGGTATTCGACGACGCGGCCGCCTACATGGCGAATCCGCCCGGACTCGGCATGTCGGCGGCGCGCTTTCTGGTGGAAGAAAAAAGCGCGATGCTGCTGGGCGCAGACAACTTGAGTTTCGAGGCGTTTCCGTCCGAAGTCGAGGGCGACTATGTGCCGGTGCACACCTACCTGCTGGCACAACACGGAGTCCCTATCATCGAGCTCGCGTATCTCGAGGACCTGGCGCGCGACAAGCAATACGAGTTCGCCTTTATCGGCAGCTCACTTAAACTTCGAGGTGCCGATGCCGCCCCGATTCGCCCGGTCGCGATGCCTCTGAAAAAGGACAGCCGCTGATTGGACAAAGACTTCGCAGGAGAAAACTGATGAGCAACGGAAAAATCTACCGGCTGGCGGCTTTCGCTGACGGCGATACCGGGGGCAACCCGGCGGGTGTTTGGATAGGGGATAAACTACCGGACTCCCGGAGCATGCAGGCGATTGCTGCCGACGTCGGGTTTTCGGAAACAGCATTTATCGCCCCTGCGAGCGGCGCCGAGCGCGTCGTCCGGTACTACAGTCCGAAGGCTGAAGTCAGTTTTTGCGGCCACGCGACAATCGCGTCCGGTGTCATTCTTGGTCGTGAGGAGGGTGAGGGCACCTACCAGCTCTCAACCGCCGTGGGCAATGTTCCGGTTAGCGTTCGACATCGGAACGGTCAAATGGAAGCATCGCTCGTCTCTGTCGACACCCGGCATGAGATGGCAAACGACAGGCTTGTGAAGTCGGCGCTTGCCGCGTTGCGGTGGGCAAATAAAGACCTGGACCCATCCATTCCGCCCGTCAAAGCCTATGCGGGTGCCTGGCACCTGGTGCTGGTCGCCGCGAATGTTCAGCGGCTCGAAAAGCTCGACTACGATTTCGATGCGCTCAAGGCCATCATGCTTCATGACGACCTGACAACCTTGCAGCTGATATGGCCCGAGAGCGACTCGTTAATTCATTCACGCAATCCATTTCCTGTGGGCGGTGTTGTCGAAGATCCGGCAACCGGTGCGTCGGCTGCGGCACTGGGCGGATTTCTTCGTGACGCCGGGCTACGCGACGCGCCCTTCAGTTTCACGATTCGTCAGGGTGTCACGATGGGGCGGCCCAGTGTGCTGGCCGTGGATGTGCCAGCGCACGGCGGCATCACCGTGACGGGATCCGCAATAGATCTGTAGGGCCTGCCCGGCACCGGGCGATTGTTGATATCAGTTAACAATCAATTTCCTTTTACCCGGATTATCAACTCATAGAAACAGCGTAACGTCTGAACTTCGAACACCAGTCAACTGTTTGGAGTGATCATGACTAAATCAGTGAGTCAGTATGTCGGCCTGATCGAGCCGGGTATTGCGGCAACACAATCCGGCATCGAGTTACTTCGCGGCATGCTCGATGAAAGGTATCCGGCGCCGCCATCCAATGAAACGTCAGGAATCTGGCCGACTTCCTTCGAGGTCGGGCACGTTGTCTTCGAGGGGCAGCCATCCGCCCGGTTCTACAACCCCATGGGCACTGTCCACGGGGGCTGGATTTCAACGCTGCTGGATACTGCCATGGCTTGCGCCGTGCAGTCGTCACTTGCGGCCGGCCAGCGATACACCACGATTGAAATGAAGACCGTGTTCGTCAAGCCCGTGCACGAGAGAACTGGCGCATTGCGCGCCGAGGGTGTCTTGCTGCACGCCGGCCGCCGCGTTGCACATGCAGAGGGCAAGGTCTTCGACCAGCAGGGAAACCTGATCGCTTACGGATCCGAGACCTGTCAGATCTCGGAAATCAAAAACTGAAATTCCAATCCAGAGGAGAATCGAAATGAAACCCTATGATGTTAAGAAAGCCAATGAATATTTTCGCGACAAGATGTCATTCACGACCGGGTCGCACGAGCTTGAATTGCTCGTGAACAGTCGCAAGAACCCGGACAGTTACCAGGTCGTTGATGTGCGATACCCGGCCGACTTCGCGGCCGGGCACGTTCCGGGTGCGATCAATCTGCCGAAAGGCCAATGGCAAAATCCAAAAGGCCTGAACAGGAACAGCACGCTCTACCTGTATTGCTACAACCCGACTTGTCACCTGGCGGCCGAAGCAGCCGTTGAGCTCACCGAACAGGGCTACCGCGTCATCGAAGTCGAAGGCGGCTGGGATACCTGGGTCAGGAACGGGTACGGGATTGAAGTTTTGGGTAAATCAGCCTGAGGACACGACCTGGAAGACGGAGCGTTCGCGCTCCGTCTCACGCTAGGGGTCAGGGTCGACCGCACGACTCAAAGTAATACGCCTGAAGGCAACGGACACATAGTCGCCGTTGGCTTTGTCCGTTGCCCAGTCGCCGGTGCCGCCGCAAGCCGGGTACCAGAATGCCGCATCGTCATTTGTGCTGCACTGGTTATAGGCGCCGGCCTTGAAGTACATCGCATCGCCCGAGTAGCCTTTCGGGTGGTCCTTCTCGTCGATCTTGCCGTTCGCATCGACGTTGTTCGATAAATCGACCTGGTATTTGACGGTCCGCGCCGGATCGGCCGTCCGAAACGTCAGGTACATGATGTTGTCGTGGACGTTGATGTTGTAATTGAATAGCTCGCCGAGTGCGATGCCGTCCGAGCCCGGGTCATCGGGGTTTTCCCAGGTATTTCCCCAGACTGGGTAGGCAATGTCCCTGCGATCGGGGTTGTCCTTTTCCAGGTTTCTCTCGTAGGTCCAGAACACGGATCCGGTTTCATGATCCGGCCATTTCTTGTAATAAATTTTTATTGGCTCATTGCCCCAGCCGAAACCCTTACCTTTGTTGATGATGCCTTGATCCTTGTCGGCATGAATCTGCCCGACGACGACAGAGAAAGCCGGTTTCTTGTCCGGGAATTTTGCATTTTTTGAAACGTGCAGCACCGCCAGCGTGGCTTCCAACTGGCCGCCGATGTCCGCAAAATTCCTAGAATAGCGGTTTGCCTTGAGCGCAAAATTATTCTTCGGGTCGTGCGTGCTGATCCTGGTGTTCGTGCCGCGGAACATCTGTCGCAATTCGCTGCGCGTGTTTGTCGAGCCCGCCGTCGTCGTCGCCTTGTTCGGCGCCGTCATCACAAGCAGTCCGGCCTCGTTGACATAGAAAAAGTCCGGATGGGAGAAGTCGGACAACGACCGGACATCGACCTCGTCGACTTTGCCGTCTCCATTGTCATCGGTCGGTAGCGTCAACTTCCAGAATCGAAGGTCAAACGTCTCGCCCGGGATGTCGCTGAATGCGACCGACCACAGCAATACGAGCGGCACGATTGCCAGCGGGTGAAAGCATTTAGAGCGCAGCAACAGCATATTCAGGATTTCCCGACGACTGGTGGCAGGTGGATCTGCATTCATTATCTACAGGGAGTCTACCGCGTTGCAGAAGCGCTTGAAAATTCGCACGACGATACAATGCCAGGACTTTGATTTTGGAACCTTTCGGTCGCCTCAATGCGCCAGTCCCAATAACAATCAGTTGTATACTCGTGCCGGCGTCGGCGCTGGCTGGCGAATATCGATTTTTTCGAGGAAATGTCATGAAACGAATGATTGCCGGACTGGCCATCGCCTGTTTAACCACGATTACAACTTCCGTTGCGTATTCGACCGATGACGTTGTACGTCCGGCCAAAATATCAACAGCCGATCAAAGCGGTTCGATTTTCGAGCGGCCCGACACGGTCAAACACGAACGCAAAGGCAATACGACGCTGGACGTCACGACACTGCTCAGCAGCGACAAGAAATTCGCGTCCGGCATGTACAAGTCAGGCAAGACGCGATTCGAGATTGTCGAACCCTACGGCGTGGATGAATTCATGTTTTTTCTTGAGGGTGGTGTCACCCTGACATCGTCCGATGGGTCTGTTATGACGATTGGTACTGGCGAAGCCGTCACTATTCCCAGGGAGTGGACGGGCACCTGGGACACCGAAGGCTATACCAAGATCTGGGTGATCTATTCAGAAGACGGATCGGGACTGGAGTAAGCGATCCCGCGATAAGTTAAATACGAATCATTTGCGTTTGCGAATGAATCGCATTAAGCTCGCTACCTCATTATCCTGAGGTAGTAGAGCATGAAGATTTACGCATCCTGGCTTGGCCTGGCCCTGCTGGTTTGTGCCACACCGGCGCGGTCCCAGACCCCTGACATTGAGGAAATCTGGGCGATCGTCCAGCAACAGCAGGCGGAAATCGACCAGCTCAAGCAACAGCTGGCGACCGCTGACGAACAACTGGCCGCTGCCGAACAAAAAGTTGAAGCCACCGGCGACTACCTGGAAACGATGGTAATGCCGGAGACCAGCTCACGAACCCAGATCGGCGGCTACGGCGAGCTGCACTACAACAACCAGGATGCCGACGACAGTGCGCAGGACCTCGATCAAATCGACTTTCATCGCTTCGTTCTGTTCTTCGGTCATGAGTTTACCGACCGCATACGCTTTTTCTCCGAGCTGGAACTCGAACACTCGCTCGCAGGCGATGGCGCGCCCGGCGAAGTCGAACTTGAGCAGGCCTACATCGATTTCGCGTTAAGCGATACCTTGTCGGCCAAGGCGGGATTATTTCTGCTGCCGATTGGCATTATCAATGAAACACACGAGCCACCGACCTTTTACGGCGTGGAGCGCAACTCGGTGGAGAGTGACATTATCCCGGCCACCTGGTGGGAAGCGGGTGCCGCTTTGAACGGGCATTTTTCAAACGGCCTGAGCTGGGATTTTGCCGCGCATTCCGGCCTGGCAATTCCGACGTCGGGCAGCAGTGCCTTCCGCGTACGCAGCGGCCGGCAAAAAGTCGCCGAGGCTGCAGCCGACGATCTCGCCTATACGGCACGATTGCGATACAGCGGTGTACCGGGCCTTGATCTGGGTATCAGCTATCACTACCAGTCCGACGCGAGCCAGGTCAGTGGCGATGGACTTGATGACGGTCAGCTGCTGGTCGCGAACGCCATCTACAATACCGGTGCTTTTACGCTTAAGGGTTTGTACGCGAACTGGAACTTCTCCGGTATTGCCGTCGAAGCAGCCGGAGCCGACCGCCAGACGGGTTGGTACATCGAACCCAGCTACCGGTTTACAACCGATCGCGGTGACTGGGGCATTTACGGCCGACATCAGGATGTCGATGCGGCACGCAGCCAGGATCAATTCTCGCAGAACGAATTTGGCCTCAACTACTGGCCAACCGACAATGTTGTCCTGAAGATCGATTTCAGGCAGCGCGAGCACGACCTCGCGAGCGAAGCCGGACGAGATTTTGATGCCTTCGATCTCGGTGTCGGCTACCAGTTCTGATGCCTCGTCGCCCCAGACAAGTCCTGATGTTGCTCGCAGTGTCGGCGGCGCTGGTATCAGCCGCGGCATACGCCGCGAATGAAGCCGGTCGCTATCAGTCGCGCGCCGAGTTCCTGCAGGAGGCGCTCGGCACCGAGAATCCGCCGAGTTCGGTGGTGTGGATCAACGACGAACTGAGGCGTGCCGCTTCGAAAATCCTGGGGCACCCGCCCTCGATGCTGCGGGTTCGTTACTGGTACCAGGATGGAAGGACGGCGTGGATCATTGACGAAGTCGGCAAGGAACAGCCCATCACGTTCGGCATTGTCGTGGAAAACGCCGCCGTGCAGACCCTGCGCGTCATGCAGTTTCGAGAAACACGCGGTTGGGAAATTCGTTATCCATTCTTCACGGAACAGTTCTCGCAACTGCGGTTGACCGACAGAGGGTCCCTCAGCCGTCGCATTGACGGTATCAGCGGCGCTACACTTTCAGTGAAAGCGGCAACCCGAATCGCAAATCTGGCGCTGGTACTTGATGAATATACGAAACAATCGAAGCAACAGGCGGCCGCGAACCACTAGGCCCTGGGCGCGGCGCACGCACCGTGTGCTCGGCGTCAGTTCAATGGCCTTCCTGGTGTTAATCGCGCTGACTGGCCTGGTCCTGAATCACGCCGATGATCTCGGCCTGACGCAAGCACCGGCTGCATCCTGGCTGGTTGGCCTGTACGGGGTCGAGCTACCGCCAGTGGATTCGGCGTTCGACGCGGGCGACGTCCAGTTCGCAACGTCGGCGGCGACCCTGTTTGCGAATGGCGAAGAGGTGGCCAAAGGCATCGGTCGCCTGACCGGGGCGGTTGGAGTCAGCGGCGTGACTGTCGCCGCGACCGAGGACGAGATTTTCGTTACCGACCCCATGGGCGCGCTAATCGAACGCTATGTCGCTGATGTGGTGAT
The DNA here is from genome assembly GCA_963976365.1 of uncultured bacterium. GTDB lineage: Bacteria > Pseudomonadota > Gammaproteobacteria > Steroidobacterales > Woeseiaceae > UBA1847. Next base: position 13,982 of record CAXBKH010000034.1, read on the forward strand.
CCGGCAAATTGGCAGCAGTGACCAGCGCATCTTTATTGCGGACGGAGCAACGATTAGCGAATTCGATGCACAAGCGATGAACCTGGTCGCGATAGACGATGCATTGGCTCCCCACATCCGATGGTCACGACCCGTAGCGCCAAACGTGGAGCAAGCACGGCAAATTGGTCTCGCAATGCTCGGCCAGGCGCTTAACTGGGAGCGGGTATTGCTCGATATTCACAGTGGACGCATTCTGCCCGGCCTGGGTCGCTGGCTGGCTGACCTGACGGCGCTTGCGCTGCTGTATATGTGTGGCACAGGAATCGTGCTCTGGACGCGACGACGCCAGCCTCGGCAATAGCTAAACGGTCAGTTCTGCCACGCGAGCGAATGGATATAGCTGATTTTGTCCGGCTGCGTCAGCCGATAGAATTCGCGAAGCTGCTCATTGTCCGGGTCGGCCGGAATTCGATCGAGAAGTTTCCGGCAGAAGCGCGCGGCGTAGCTGTTGGCCACTTCGTAACGCTCTCGCTGGCTTCGACTCAAGCTTGGCTGAAAGGCGATATCGTCGAACAGCAGCTTGTGAAGATTCCGCAGCAGCGAATAATCCGCTTGCTCCTGGGCGAGTAACGCAGTCGTAATAAACTTGTCAACTTCAGCCTGAAGTTCCAGTTCTAACAGCGTTACCGCCTTGTCACTGCCCGCGCACCAGCCAAGATAATTGAAGTGACTGATTCCCTCGAGAACGATCGACAGGTCAGCGAGTTCGTTCGCGCGCAGATTCTTTAACGGGTCTGCGGTGTCGAGGCGCGCCAACAGGGCCTGGTCGAGAAACACGCTGAGGGAAATGCCGTCGTCTCCTTCAGCGATGAGAACAGTCTCTTCGACGCTGGCCGGGAGTACCTTGCGACCCAGCCGGTTCGCCAGGTCGCGGTCAGTAATTAAAAAGTCCTGCAGCCGGTGCCCACAGTCGGCATCGTAGATATTGGCCATGTACCCATGAAGTTCGGCAAGCATCAGTGTGTATTCGGTGTCCCGCCAATGGGAACGACGCCGTTCTGTTCAAGAATCTTCGCGGCTCGCTTGCTACCTGTCTTACGCCATATCTCATAGACGCGTACAACATCGTCTGACCCGCAGGCACCTTCGCGAACCTCATTCAGAACGTCGACCAGCGATTGAAACTTCCGGGCCATTTCCCGGAACACGTCAACCAGCGCCACGCCGCGAGTTGTGCCTTTGATTTCATCAGACAGCGAACCGTAGGCACTACCACCCATGCGAACGTAGTAGTCGATGTCGACGGGCCGGTACGCGAGACCGTCAGCAAAAAAACCCGCGGTAAAAAGCGCAACATCACCGATGCGCTGCAGGGATGATGAGCGCTGTTCCTGGGTCTCGGCGTCGGCAGCATCTGCCAACATCAGGGCCAATGGACGTACACCGCAATGTTCATCGGTTTCGTCGTAAAAATTCTCGGAGCGTGCGAAGAGGGTGAGAAGATTCACCACGTAATGGCTGGTATGCGGGTTGACATCCACTTTCTGGTTGTCGATCGCGGCATTGATCGACTCGCGGAAAAAGTCGCGCAGGTTGGATACCGTCACTAAACGATCATACAATGCGGCCATATATTCCGACCTCCCGTCCGTGCAAGCAGATGGATATGTCAAGGTATATTACATATTGACTGCATGCAGTGTGAACAGGTTCACGTTTAAGTAGGCCGATGCATGTATATCGGGAAGTACTGTTGGAAACCTTTTCGTCATTTAATTGAAACCGCGGTTGTGAAGCCACATCCGCATAGAGAGAATTCGGCCAATGGGATTGTTTGAGCGGTATTTGTCTGTCTGGGTTGCGGCTTGTATCGTCGCAGGCGTGGCACTGGGTGTCGTATTTCCGGGCATTTTCGCGCTGGTTGCGAGTCTCGAGTACGCGAGTGTCAATCTCGTCGTCGCACTATTCATCTGGGTAATGATTTACCCGATGATGGTGAACGTTGATTTCGCGTCCATTAAAGACGTCGGAAAAAAACCCAAGGGTCTGTGTATCACCCTGGTCATCAACTGGCTGATTAAACCGTTCACGATGGCCGCGCTGGGTATCCTGTTTTTCGAGTACGTGTTTGCAGGCCTTGTCGAGCCACAAACCGCCAAGGAATACATCGCCGGTATGATACTGCTTGGTGTCGCACCCTGTACGGCAATGGTTTTTGTCTGGAGCCAACTGGTCCGCGGGGATGCCAACTACACGTTGGTGCAGGTTTCGATCAACGACATCATCATGGTATTTGCGTTTGCGCCGATTGCGGCATTGTTGCTCGGCGTTACTGACATTATCGTTCCCTGGGAAACCTTGTTGCTGTCCGTTGTTCTCTACGTCGTCATACCGCTCGCCGCTGGCTACGTGACGCGTAGAATTCTGGATACATCGGAAGATCATGAGCGCATCGCAAGCTTTACCGCGAAGGTAAAGCCCTATTCGATCATGGGGTTGCTCGCGACGGTTGTTCTGCTGTTTGGTTTCCAGGCGCAGACGATTATCGACAAGCCGCTGGTCATTGCACTGATCGCGGTGCCACTACTAATCCAAAGTTACGGCATATTTTTCGTTGCCTACGGGTGGGCTTACCTGTGGCGCGTCCCGTTTGATACGGCTGCGCCTGCTGCGTTGATCGGCACGTCGAATTTTTTCGAGCTGGCGGTTGCGGTAGCGATCAGCCTGTTTGGACTCAATTCCGGCGCTGCGCTGGCAACCGTGGTTGGTGTGTTGGTCGAGGTGCCGGTCATGCTGTCGCTGGTATTCTTCGCAAATTCCACGCGCCGGTATTTCGCCGCGAGTTAGGGCATTAGGTGGGAGTCGAGAAAGGCGACCAGAGGGTCGTAGAGCTGTTTTGCCTCTTTGATGTATTCAAAGCCGTGACCCACATCGTCGAGAATCACAAACTCGGGATCAACCCCACGCAGCTTCATCAGCATCCGTAGCCGCCAGCTGTGCTCGACGTCGACAACACGGTCGGCCGTACCGTGCGCGAGCAGGATCGGACGATGAATGTCTTTGTAACGGTATGCCGGCGAGTGTTCGCGCTGTTCTTCATAATCCAGATCAGGATCGCCGATAATTCGTGCCAGCGTCTCCCGTAACTCCGGGTTCTTGTGCAATCTCGACTGTGCAAACAGCAATGTCAGGTCGGTGACGCCCGCGAACGAAGCGCCGCACTTGTACATTTCGGGGTTTCGAATAACGCTCATCAGGGCGGAGTAACCGCCATAGCTCGAACCGAATATCCCGATGCGACTACCGTCGAGCTGCGGGTATTCATCGAGTGCGCTCATCACCGCGGCATCGATGTCATCCTCAATGCCACGTCCCCATTCACGCAGACCGGCCTCGACAAATTCCTGCCCATACCCGGACGAACCGCGATAGTTCACCTGCAGTACCGCATAGCCCTTCTGCGCCAGCCATTGAACATCCTGCGAGAAGTATCGGCTGTCGCTGACGCCGATAGGCCCGCCGTGTGGCATGACGACGAGCGGGATAGCGTCGCCGCCGCCGATTGGCAAAGTCAGGAACGCATCGACCGTAATTCCTTCCTCGGAGTCAATCTCTAGAACAACAGTGTCGCTGAGCGTCTCCGGATCCAGCCATGGGGCCAGCTCCACCAGCATCTCGCAGTGATCGCCCGCCAGGTCGCAGCGCTGGATTTCGCCGCGATCCTTGGAGGTCGAAGTCCGAACCAGCTGGATATTGCCGTCTTTTGAGCGCCCGACAATGATGATTCCCTTGTTCGGGAACTTGCTCTGGATTTGATGAAACTCCTTGCCGGCGTCGTCGGAAAAGAAATGATATCGAAGCATGCCCTGTTCCGAGAAAACCACGCCGTAGGGCGCGAGTTCGCCGGGCCGGATCAGCAGTTTGTGTAAATCGAATCGTTCATGTTCGTAGATGGTTCGTACCAGCGATCCATCTCTGAGATCCAGTTCAATAGCCGCCGTCTTGTCGCTGAAGGCATTTGAGAGCGCAAACAAGGTATTGCTATCAGGCGAAATAGAGTAGGGGTGAAAGTCAGCTTCCTTGTTTGCCGCCCATATCTGAGTCCAGTCGTCGACGCCTGCCGAACGGCGCCATACCTCCGGGATGCCATCGATATACCGGATACCGGCAATATAGTTTCCGCTGCTATCGGCAGCATAATAAAAATAGTCACTCGAACCGGTATCGACCCGGAGCTGTCGCTTGAACAGTTTGCTTGATTTGGCAAAGACATCGATGCGAAAAAGGTCGGTGGCAACATACTCGTCTTCCCGCCGTATGCGTGCATAGACGACTTCGTCAGCGCTGTCGAGAAGCGGGTCATGGATATAACCCTCGATTGAATGCTGTTCCGACTGAATCTCTGAATATTTTCCATCGTCATTGATACCCATTCGACTGGGCCGAAATTTCTCGACACCGCTGATCCGGTTCCATGTCTGTACGACCAGCGTGTTATCGCCAATCCACTGAATGTCCTGAACTCGTTCGTCTTCGTTAAAGTTGTGAATACGAACATAGCCCACATCAGAGTTGCCTACATAGACTTGCTGGTTCCTGCGATAGGCATCAAATTCACCGGTGGGTGACAGCTCGATCGACTGGATTTCGCTTGCGCGAAACAGGTCATTGAAGGTGACGACAGTATTGTCGCCCTCGTCAACGGCCAACCCGATGCAAGGCGCCAGTAGCGAAAACATTACCAACAACTTAATCGATAGTTTCATTTGCGACCCCAACAATGGCCAGGCGTTTTTCGCTCAGGTAAAAATCGGTAAATCGATCGTCCGGATGCAGGCCGTTCGCAATCTCGTATTGATCGATAAGTTCCGGGTAGCGCTGTTCGAGTGCTGTCAACGTAATGATGAGCCGATCATTGAGCGACGCGCGGTAGTAGCCGTTGGACTCAACGTCAAGCAAGAAGACGCCAGCGTAATTCAGCTTGCCGGCAACGACGTCAAACTGCATATCGAACTTGCGCAGGTTATAGGTGCGACGGGAGTTGTAGAACTTCTGTTCGATCTCTTCCCATTCGTAAGTACCGGCTTTGGCCCGGATTACACGAAATTGCTCGCCCCGGCGGTTTGGCCCAAACACTATGGTGCCGCCGAGCGCGTTGAGCCGGTTGATGCGCACAAAGTTTGTCGCCTCGGTCGAGTTGAACGCAATGATCAGCAGGCCTTCATCGTCGTCGAGCCGCTCGAGGTCGAAGCGTTCCTCGACATCATTCTCGAGTAGTTGCAGTACCGTTTCGTAGGCCTGGTAGTTGAGGTCGTATGCTGTACGAACGGCGGAGCGATCGTGGCAGGTGAAGTTTGGCACGTCATGGGCCATGGACTGGGCAACCTGTTCGACGATGTCCTCCACGTAGGCGGCGCGGGCCTGGTCGATTCTCCGGTAGTTCTTGAATCGTTCGACAGCGGCGCGCAACTCTTCGTCCGTTGACTTGCCCCCGGTATTGCCGGCCAGCTTGCTCTGCACGAGGTCGGCCAGCCGTGCTTCGTATCGATCCTGTAGCCGGTTCGACTTTTCGATATGCGACTCGGCATTCCGGGTCAGCATTTTCTGGCACTTTGTGAATGCTTTGCTCGGTTCAGACGACGCACCGACCGGCACCGCCAGCAGTGCGATGAAGGCAAGCAGGGTGATTCGACTACTCACTGCTGTCCACTGAGCTCGCCGCGCTCGCGAGGCGCTTTTCGGAAAGATAGTACTCGGTGAACCGGTCGTCGGGATTCAGGCCGTTGGCAATTTCGTAACGGTCGATCAGCTCGGGATACCGCTGGCCCAGTACCGCCAGGGTGATGACAAGGCGGTCTTTCAACGACACTGCGTATCGCCGTTTCGCAACCTCGAACATGAAGACTCCAGCGTAGTTGAGTTTGCCTGCCTCGACGACGAACTCGAAGTCAAAGTGTTCCAATTCGTACCAACGCTTGTAGGGGTACTGGACCTGGTTGATGCGGTCCCAGTAGTAGGTGCCGGCTTTAGCCCGGACGACTCGAAAATGTTCGCCGGGCCGGGCGGGTGTGAATTCAATATTGCCAAACGCCCCGCCCTTGCGGTTCAGAAGTACTCGAAGATCGGGCTCCTCGGAATTGAAGGCGATAACCACCAGGCCTTCATCGTCACCCAGCTCTTCAAGGAGTAAGCGCTCCCGGGTGTCGTCCAGAACCAGGCGAAGCACAAAGTCGTAGCCTTCGATGTAGCGTTTGTAGGCGCGGCTAAGTGAACTATGGTCGATACAGGAAGCACTGGGGCCGTCGTCGGCTGGTGGTTGCGATAAAATTGTAATGGCACGCTCAACGTACACATACCGCTTTTCGTCGGCACTGTGCCATTTCTTGATTCTTTCTACCGACTCGCGCAACTGTTGTTCGCTCGAACCCAGCCCGGCATTGTTTTTGACTGCGTTGCGAACCAACTTGTTGATATCTGCTTCAAACTTTCGCCTGAGATTGTCGGCTTTCTCGAGGTGTGCCTCCGCCTTGCCGTTCAACAGTTTCATACATTTGAGGTATGCGGCACTCGGCTCGGCATTCGCAGCTGGCATCAGCGTCAGGAACGCGGTGCAAAAAAGCGCGATGTGAGCGGCTGCTTTCACGCAGTCAGTTTACTGAGTGCCGCCGGGCGAGTCGAATACTATGATGGCAACCGTTTAACAATGTATGGTCTGTCGCCATGGCAAAAAAGCGCAAAAAAAGGCCCATCCCGCAATGGCAGCGCTGGCTACGTCGGCTTGGCCTCGCTGTGTTCGCATTCGTCGCTGGCAGTGTGCTGCTGGTGCTGCCATTGCGCTGGTTCGATCCTGCAACCACAGCCTTCATGCTGCAGGACGATAGCGGTCGTGAGCCTTTGCTTCACGAGTGGACCGCCTGGGACGAGCTGGGCACAAGCTTGGCGCTGGCCGCAGTCGCGTCGGAAGACCAGCGATTTGCCGACCACTTCGGAATTGACGTTGCCGCGATCCAGAAATCGATCGGCGAGAAAGGCCAGCGCGGCTACGTCAGGGGCGCGTCGACGATATCTCAACAAACCGTGAAGAACCTCTACCTGTGGCCCGGTCGCAACATGATTCGCAAAGGCCTGGAGGCATGGCTGACAGTCGTCCTGGAAG
>CAXBKH010000035.1:0-16111 GCA_963976365.1 uncultured bacterium
CCCAGTGTGGCTGATCATCCTCTCAGACCAGCTATAGATCGTCGCCTTGGTAGGCTTTTACCCTACCAACTAGCTAATCTAACGCGGGCTCATCTAATAGCGAAAGGTCCGAAGATCCCCTCCTTTCCCCCGTAGGGCGTATGCGGTATTAGCTCGAGTTTCCCCGAGTTGTCCCCCACTAATGGGCAGATTCCTAAGTATTACTCACCCGTCCGCCACTCGACGCCTGGAAGCAAGCTTCCATCGTTTCCGTTCGACTTGCATGTGTTAGGCATGCCGCCAGCGTTCAATCTGAGCCAGGATCAAACTCTTCAGTTTAAAGCTTTGAGCTTTTACTAAAGTGCGCAATCACCAGAACTCATCAATTACTAAAAACTGACTGTTTTCTAGGTTCTTACGTCTATTTTGCCTTCGCAAATTCCGACGCAAGCACCCACACAAATTATCTGATTGAGTTGTTAAAGAACGAGCCCGACATTTCTGTCAGGCAGACCCACAATTGTACAGGCGGACGGGTTCAAATATCTAGCCCCATGCGCCTGCATGTCTTTCTTGGGAGTCCGTTGAGGTCCACCGTGTCCCTCAGCGAGCCGCGCATTATACGGTGCAATCAGTTGCCGTCAACACCTTTTTGGAGTTTTTTTCGAATTGACTGAAAAGCCCGGCCGGTGAGGCCTGAAGGCCCGCCGCGGGAAGGGCGAAAGCGGCAGCTTTCCTGCAAAAAAAGCGGCCATTTCGCCCAATCCATTGCCTAGTCGCGATACACCATGTAGATATCCGATCGCTGGTATTCCGAGGGGCTCGGGCGCGGTTCGTGACGAAAACCCGCTGATTCGTACAGGGCCAGCGCGGGCGCCAGGCTGCTATGGGACTCGAGATAGAGTCTTGTGCCGCCGATTTCCTCGAATCGGGTCAGCGCTGCGCACATTAACTGCCTCCCCAGGCCCCGCCCCTGGTAGCCGTCGGTAACGGCCATCTTGGTGAGCTCATATTCGCCGTCCCCGTGGTGCTTCAACGCGACGGTGCCAATCGCGGTCTCGCCGTCGACCGCGTACAAAATCACGCCGCCAGGCTTGATGATCGTGGTCTCAGGATCAGAAAGGATAGTGCGATCAATAGGTTCGACGCGGAAGTACTTCTCAAGCCATTCGTAGTTCAGGCGCTTGAAGGCATCGCCGTAGTGGCTGGAGTAGTCGACGATCTCAATATCATTCGCGGCTTGCACGCCAATCCTTAAATGCCTGGCTCTCAACGAGATCCCCGAAGGCGCGGTACGGGTCGCGTTTGAGCTTGGCTGCATTCAGTGTGTGACCAAAGTCGTCCTCAAGTCGTGTCAGGGCCTCGGTTGCCGGCGCGTAGCTTTGCGCTGCCGCTCGAGCCCGAAGCAAAGACCACCAGCCGAGCTCCAGAGCAGGCTCCAGTTTGACGGCTTCCAGTGCGTGTGATTCCGCAGACTCGAGGTCGCCGAGTGCGAGGGCAAGCGCTGATAATCTTGCCGGAACGGCACCCTCATCCAGCTTGTAGTGCTGTTGGAATTGCAACAAGGCCTGGTAGCCACTTTCGAGGTCGCCCATGAGGATATGCGTTTCTGCGAGTGCGACCGAAAATGGCGCCTTCTCCTGCTGCAGCTGCACATAGGAAATAATGAAATCGGCGCCCCGGTTGAGGTCATTGCTGCGCATTGCCAGCAAGAGATTGAATCTCGCCAATAACTCGTCTTCCTGAAGGCGTTTGTCGAGCCCGTCGAAGATTTTGAAGTAGCGAGCGCTGTCTCGATCACGGTAGGCCTTCAGCAGTTCGGAGACTTGAAACACCTCGGTGTCGGACAGGTCGTTCGCCTTCATCAAGGCACGGGTTGTCGCCCGCGTTGGCTGGAACGTCGCCAAATAATCTGCCAGATCGACGCTCATCGGCGGCCTGGCATTGAATGGCTGGACATCGACGATCTTCAGACGACCTCGGGAATCGGCCATCAGGTCGATTCGCGTAAACGCAAATGAGTAACCCGGCTGCCGCCGCCGCAAAACTGCGAATCCCTTGCCGTTCTGGAACCAGAAGTGAACCGATTCCAGCTGGTGATCGCGGTGAGCCACCGGCATACCCGCCCAGAAAAAATGCTCGACCATTTCCCAATACTGGTTCTCAAGTGCCTGTCGCGAATTGGGTTCAGACGGCCGCACGGCATAAATGCGCTTGGTGAGCTCCGATCTGTCGACGACCGCTTTTATGGGTTCGAAGGACTTCTCATTGATGGCAACAACCACGCGTTCGAACGCTTGCATTGCATCTGTGGTTTCGTCGGCCGTCGCCGGCACCATGCCGACAAGCCACAGCGTTGCTGCAATCAAGACTCTCGCGGAATTCATCATCGAGCTCCTCCGCTCATCGCGTGCTACCGACCGGGGCAGTGGCTCAGTTGAGGCTGACCCGGGCAAATTTTCGTTTGCCAACCTGGTAGATGTTGGTCTCGCCAGCATTGAGCTCCAGTGAACGATCTTCGATACGTTCGCCATCAATCCTGACCGCTCCCTGCTTGATCATTCGAAACGCCTCAGACGTACTACTGACCAGGCCGGCATCCTTCAACAGGTGCGCGATACCGATCTTTCCGTCGGTACAGGCAATGTCGACGTCAGGAATCTCATCCGGCATGGCCCCCTGCTGAAACCGCGACACGAATTCCTGCATTGCCTCCTCGGCCGCCGCTTCATCATAGAATCTGGCAACAATTTCGCGACCAAGTTCAAACTTTGCATCGCGCGGGTTCTTGCCTTCGTCGACGGCCCGGTGCAACGCCTTGATATCCGCCAGCGAGCGAAAGCTCAGGACTTCGAAGTATCGCCACATCAGGTCATCCGAAATCGACATGATCTTGCCGAACATCTCATTGGGCGCATCGGTAATGCCGATGTAGTTGCCGAGCGACTTCGACATCTTCTGAACGCCGTCAAGGCCTTCCAGCAGTGGTGTCGTAATGACGACCTGGGGTTCCTGGCCGAATTCCTGCTGCAGCTGTCGGCCGACCAGCAAGTTGAATTTTTGATCCGTTCCGCCGAGCTCAATGTCCGCCCGCATCTCTACCGAGTCGTAGCCCTGCACCAGCGGGTACAAAAACTCGTGGATCGAAATCGCCTGCCCACCTTTGTAGCGCTTGCTGAAATCATCTCGCTCCAGCATGCGCGCTACCGTGTGGCGGGCCGCGAGCTTGATCAGGCCAGCCGCATCCATTTTGCCCATCCAGGTGGAATTGAACTGGATGGTGGTCTTTTCCGGGTCGAGGATCTTGAAGATTTGCCCCTCGTAGGTTTCGGCATTGGCGTTGATCTCTTCGATCGACAGCGGCGGCCGAGTGGCGTTCTTCCCGGTGGGATCGCCGATCATTCCCGTAAAATCGCCGATCAGGAACCGAACGTCGTGTCCAAACTGCTGGAACTGGCGCATCTTGTTGATCAAGACGGTGTGGCCTATGTGCAAGTCCGGCGCAGTGGGATCGAATCCTGCTTTCACAACCAGTGGGCGCGACTGCTTCAGCTTGGCCTCAAGGCCACCTTCGGGCAATACCTCTTCGGTGCCTCGGGTCAGCTCGGCGATTTGTTCTTTGATGCCAGTCATTCGTACTTTGCTCAATTCGTGGGTCGGTCCTGAAGAGTGCGAAACTGTAGCATTGTCCCGCCCGTTAAGACCATGAGTTATAACAGTTTTTCTTTGACCTCAAAAAAGGGTCGCGGTAGAGTAACGACATTCCGCCCTAGAGAGACATTGACTTGAATCGGCCTGTCAGTCCACTACTTCACGATTACAAGCCATCTCACTCCGGCCGGCCCAAGAAATCCAAGGCTCTTCAGTGGTTTGCCGTCGGGCTTGGAGTGCCACTCGCCGCGGTCGCGCTGATAAACACACTTGATAGCCAGCCCGAGTCGGTGCCGCAATCCACCGCACCTGTCATGACAAGCTCGTACGACGAGCCGATTGTCGTACCGCCGGTTAACGAAGCGGCGTTGATGGAGGAAGTCGCCGCCCTGTTGCCGGACCCGGCCCCTGAATTCGACAAACTGGTACTTACCGTTTCGTCCGGCGACACGATGGAAAAGCTGTTCCGGAAAAACAATCTCAGTATTGGCAACCTGATGACGATGATTGAACTCGACCAGGCCAAGGCGCTGTTTCGCAGGATCAAGCCAGGCGATGTCTTCGAAGTCACCCACGACGGTGACCAGGTGCTTAGCTTGTATTCGAAACTTGATCTGACCAGCGCACTACAGATCGAAAAGAACGACGCAGGATTCGCTGCGGAAATCATCGACCGCCCGATCGAAATCCGAAAGCGAATGGCCTATGGAAAAATAGAAACATCGCTTTTCGAAAGCGGTGCCAAGGCTGGCCTGACAGACAAGGTCATTATGAACATCGCGGGCATCTTCGCCTGGGACGTGGATTTTGTACTCGATATTCGCCGGGGTGACAGCTACTACGTGCAGTACGAGGAAATCTGGCAGGACGACAAATACGTCAGCGACGGGGAAATCATTGCCGCCGAGTTCAATAATGACAACAGGACGATCCAGGCCATCCGATTCATCGACGACAACCAGCATAGTGAGTACTTCACACCGACGGGCGACAGTGTTCGCAAGGCGTTTATTCGCGCGCCGGTTGATTTCACCCGCATCAGTTCAAACTTCAACCCGAATCGCAAACACCCGATACTCAACCAGATCCGAGCGCACCGCGGCGTCGATTACGCTGCACCCAAGGGCACGCCGATCAAGGCATCAGGCGACGGCAAAGTCATTTTTCGCGGCACCAAGAGTGGCTATGGAAAAACCGTCATTTTGCAGCACGGCGGCAATATCACGACGCTGTATGCGCACATGTCGAACTACGTCGCCAAAGTCGGCGTCGGTACCCGGGTCCGGCAGGGACAAACGATTGGTTACGTTGGCATGACCGGACTCGCCACGGCAAACCACCTGCATTACGAATACCGACTGAACGGCGTGCATCGCAATCCCCGAACGGTGGATTTGCCCGATGCGGAACCCATCGACGCCCAGTACCGCGACAAGTTTATGGCCGTTGCCGAGCCGATTCTTCGAGAGCTTGAGCAATTCAAGAACACGCAGACACAATCGCTCGCATTTAACAGCCAGTAGCGGCAATGAAGGATCTCTATGTTGGCCTGATGTCCGGCACCAGCATGGACGGCATTGACGCGGTAGTGGCCCGGTTTTCGAACGCTCAGACTGAAATTCTCGCGACACATTCCCAGCCCTACCCTGCCGATTTGCAGCGCGCGCTGCTTGAAGCCATTCGCAAACCTTTGTCGGAAGAACTCGATTTGTCGGGCGAACTGAACCGACGCGTTGGTGAATGCTTTCGAGATGCTGCACAAAAAGTCATCGCCAACAGCCGGTGTGACTCGAATGACATTCGCGCCATTGGCAGTCACGGCCAGACACTGCGTCACCGACCGGATGCCGAGATTCCCTTTTCCTTGCAGATTGGCGACCCGGAGATTATCGCCGGTGGCACCAACATCACGACGGTCGCCAATTTCCGCCAGGCCGACATGGCAGCGGGTGGCCAGGGCGCGCCGCTGGTACCGCCTTTTCATGAGTGGATGTTTCGCTCCTGGGAGGTTTCCCGGGCGGTTGTAAACATTGGCGGAATCGCGAATATCACCGTCTTGCCTGCCGATGAAACCGCAACCTCGGGATTCGATACCGGCCCCGGTAACGGTTTGATGGACGCCTGGGCGCGGCAGCACCTGGGAACCGCGTACGACGTCGATGGCGAGTGGGCTGCAAGCGGCCTCGTCAATCGGGACTTGTTGACACAAATGCTCCAGGACCCCTACTTCCAGCTCGTTCCGCCCAAAAGTACCGGATTCGAATACTTCAATCCGAACTGGTTGGCGCAGTTCGAACTTTCTCGCTATCAGCCCGCCGATGTCCAGGCGACATTATGCAACCTCACCGCAAAGTCGATTGCTGATGCCGTATCGGCATTTGCACCGCGGACGCAACAAGTGTTCATCTGCGGTGGCGGCATTCGTAACAAAACCTTAATGACACGACTGACGGAAATGCTCCCCGGATGTGAGGTGGCTAGCACGGCGCATGCAGGACTGGACCCTGGCTGGGTCGAAGCCGCCGCTTTTGCCTGGCTCGCAATGCGGACCGTCAATGGACAGACCGGAAATCTGCCGAGTGTGACGGGTGCATCTCACAAAGTTGTTCTTGGCGATATACACTCGCCCTGACCATGCGAAACATTTACATCAATCGCGAACTCAGCCTGCTCGAGTTCCATAAGCGCGTCCTTGCACAAGCCGAGGACCCGAACATTCCGTTACTTGAGCGCGTACGCTTCCTGTGCATCAGCTGCACAAACCTTGACGAATTTTTTGAGATTCGCATCGCTGGACTGAAGCAGCGCATGGAAATAGGTGCGCCCGCACAAGGCCCGGAAAACGTTCCCGCAGAGGAGATCATGGATGAGCTGCGTGTCGGGATCAGCGCCATGGTCGAGCGCCAGTACCGTCTGCTTAACGCAGAACTGCTACCGGAACTCGCAGATGCGGGCGTGCGATTTCTCGCCAGTGCGGATTGGAATAAGAAGCAGAAGGCCTGGCTCGACAAGTATTTCAACGAACAGGTAGTTCCTGTACTGACACCGCTGACTTTCGATCCCGCTCGACCGTTTCCGCGGGTGTTGAACAAAAGCCTTAATTTCATCGTGCGTCTTCGCGGCAAAGACGCTTTCGGTCGGCGGCGGCATCGGGGCATGGTTCAGGCGCCGCGCTCATTGCCGCGTGTCATTCAGTTGCCGGAGAACATCAGCAAGGCGGGGGAACAAACCTTCGTATTCCTGTCGTCGCTTATTCGTGTGAACGTCGAAAGACTGTTTCCCGGTCTCGACGTCGACGGCTGCTACCAGTTTCGAGTCACCCGAAACAGTAATCTCTACGTCGACGATGAAGAGGTGAGCGACCTGGTACATGCGCTGGAAGGCCAGCTGGCGGCCAGTCGCTACGGTGCCGCGGTACGAATTGAAATTTCGTACCAGTGTCCCGACGATCTTCGGAAATTCCTGCTCGATCATTTTGATCTGACGGAAGACGACACCTACCTGGTCGATGGACCGGTCAACCTGAATCGCATGGCGACTATTTGTGAGACGGCCGCCCGACCGGAGCTGCTTTATCCGCCTTTTACGCCCGGATTACCGTCCGAATTGAGCGGTGGTGGAAACATCTTCTCCATACTCGACAAGAAAAACGTACTTCTGCACCACCCCTATCAGTCCTTTGCACCAGTCATTGATTTCGTTGGAACAGCCGCGGCGGACCCGAACGTCCTCGCTATCAAACAGACCCTGTATCGCACCGGCGCCAAGTCACCCATTGTTGACCACCTGGTTGTCGCAGCCCGTTCCGGCAAAGAGGTAACAGTGGTTATCGAACTGATGGCTCGCTTCGATGAAGCGGCCAATATTTCACTGGCCAATCGCCTGCAGGAAGCCGGTGCACATGTTGTTTACGGCCTGGTGGGGTTCAAGACGCACGCAAAGATGACACTGGTGGTTCGTCGCAGACACGACAGGCTTGTGCGATACGTACACCTCGGTACCGGCAACTACCACCATGGAACGGCGTCCGTTTATACCGACTACGGTTATTTGAGCAGCAGTCGCCGACTCGGCGAGGACGTGCACCAATTGTTTTTGCAGTTGACCAGCCTGACGAAGGCGAGCGAGATGACTCGCATGCTTGCGTCGCCGTTCAGCCTGTTCGACGCATTGCTCGCGAAGATCCAGCGCGAAACAGAACACGCGAAAGCCGGCAAGGAAGCGCGCGTTATCGCGAAGGTCAACGCATTGAACGAACCGCTGTTGATCGATGCATTGTATAAAGCGTCACAAGCTGGCGTTCAGGTCGAGCTGATCCTTCGCGGTATTTGTTCGCTGCGACCCGGCATCAAGGATCTGTCAGAGAACATTCGCGTTCGCTCGATTGTCGGGCGTTTTCTCGAACATTCACGCGTTTACTATTTCCTCAATGACGGCAAAGAGGAGTTCTATTGCTCAAGCGCCGACCTGATGGATCGCAACATGTTCCGGCGCAATGAATCCTGCTTCGAGGTTCGGCAAAAACGCATGAAAGAACAGATAAGACAGGACCTCGAATTGTTTCTCGCCGACAATACAGACGCCTGGGTACTGAACAGCGACGGCAGCTACACCCGCCTCACACCGGGAGAGGATCGGCCGGTGTCCGCGCAGCAAACGTTTCTCGAGACCTTAGCGATGCCGAAACTCGTTCAGGACTGAGTCGACCAGCGTCTCGATGAGCTTGACCATCGAGAAGGCACCGCCGAGGTAGAGCTTTCCGGTCAGCGCAAGAATACAAATGCCGTGAATTCCGCTCCACAAAGCCGTCGCTGTATGAGCGACTTCATGTGGAATTCGATCGGGAGCGATCTCGCGGAGATTTTCGGCAACCAGCTCGAACATGACGTCCCGGCGCTCTTTCATCAATTCCGGCGTTGGCAGACCTCGCGGCGCCTGGTGCTCGAACACGAGCCGCCAGCGGTCAGGATGATCCGTCGCGTACTGCACATAGAATTCGGCCATGACCCGGATCCGCATTTCTGGATTGCGCTTCTTGCGAATCTGTTGCTGGATCAACGCCGCCATCTCGTCAATCGTCTGTGCATTCAGGTGAATGACGAGGTCGTCGAAATTTCGAAACACGTGATACAGGGTGCCAACCGTGTAGCCTATGGCTTTCGCGACCTTGCGAGCCGTTAGCGACTGGAAGCCCTCGGTTTCGACCAGTTTCGCGGCGGCAGCGATTGCCATCGCCTGGATTTCTTCGCGACTGTGGTCGCTGCGCCTGCCCATGCATTATGTCCAATCAAAAAAGCCCGTGGTTGAGCCAAACTCTAACATTATTTGAACAACGTTCAATAACCGCGTATAAATTAAACGCCGTTTAATAAAGCGGTTTTTATTTGAGTATCAATTGAACGTTGTTTAATTAGGAGTACCCTCATGAAACTGAAGAGCACAATACGTCTCATCGCTGTCGCCCTGACACTGTTTGTCACGGGAACGGCCGGCGCAGCGGGCTTGATGACGCCGAAAGGACAGTCCAGTTCGCTGGCTATTCGCGACCACGTCGTCAAAGTCGCCGTTGAAGACGGCTACGTGGTTACGGAAGTTGACCAGGTCTTCGTCAATTCAGCGGGCAACGACATCGAAGCGATATACAGCTTCCCGGTGCCATCGCACGCGGCCGTCGCGGAATTCACCTACTGGATTGACGGCAACCCGGTCGAGGGTGAAGTGCTGAAGAAACAGGCAGCACGCGACCTGTACGAGAGCGAGAAAGCCGCCGGCCGCGAAACCGCGCTCGCCGAAAAAGACGAATATCGAACGTTTGATATCTCAGTCTATCCGGTGAGAGCCAACAGCGACGTTCGTGTGCGCCTGGTCTATTTGCAAAGCGCCAGCACCGATACCGGGATTGGACGCTACGTCTATCCGCTCGAGGAAGGCGGTGTCGATGAGGAACGCCTCGCGTTCTGGGATGCGAACACAGTGGTCACCGGGAAATTCCGTTTCGATTTCGAGCTGAAATCGTCCTATCCGGTTGATGCCATTCGCCTACCGGGCCAACCGAACGCCGCACTCACGCAGCTCGATTCCGGGCATTGGACGGTTGGTTTGCATTCGGCGGGTTCATCGACGGCCAGTGCCGATTTCGAATCGCAGGTCTCAGCGCTCGAAGCCGGTGAAGCCGTTCCGCCGGCCACGACGACATCCGGTGTTGCCAGCCTCGATGAGGACATTGTTGTCTACTGGCGTCACGCGCCGGACCTGCCGGGTTCGGTTGACCTTGTTACGCATAAGCCCGATCCGTCCGGACGAGGTACGTTTATGCTGACGTTTACACCTGGCGATGATTTGCCCGTTATTGAAAACGGTCGCGACTGGGTCTTCGTACTCGACGTTTCCGGTTCGATGCAAGGCAAGTTCGCAACGCTTGCCAACGGCGTGCAACAGGCGCTGGGCAAGCTGAACCCGAACGATCGCTTTCGCATTTTTACGTTTAACGATGGATCCCGCGAACTCACCGGCGGCTTCATCGACGCGAGCCAGGCGAATGTGAACCACTATGCGCAACAAGTCGGACAGCTTCGATCGTCGGGCGGTACCAATCTTTATGCCGGACTTCGAGCCGGTATCGACGCACTGGACAGCGATCGGACGTCGGGTATTGCCCTGGTGACCGATGGTGTCGCGAACGTTGGTGTTACAGAGAAAAAGGACTTTCTCAAGATGATGACCGAACACGACGTTCGCCTCTTCACGTTCATCATGGGCAACAGTGCAAACCGGCCGTTGCTCGAGGCGATGACGGAAGTTTCAAATGGCTTCGCAATGGAGACATCGAACAGCGACGATATTGCCGGGCAATTGATGCTGGCCACCGCAAAAATTCGCCATGCAGCATTGCACGATATTGAACTGGATATCAGCGGCGTGAAAGTTGCCGACCTGACGCCGGAACAAATCGGCAGTCTGTATCACGGCGAACAACTGCAAGTGCTTGGCCACTACTGGGGCAGCCGCGAGGCGAAGATTCGTCTGACCGGCAAGGTCGCTGGCAAGGCGGTTGAGTACAAGACCACGATCGACATGCCGGAACAATCCGACCTCAATCCGGAGCTTGAACGAATCTGGGCCTACGCCGCGATCGAAAACCTGCAGGCGAAGATGGACTACTTCGGCGCGGATCAGGATACCGAGGATGCGATTACTGACCTGGCAACCGAGTACGGGCTCGTCACTGACTACACGTCAATGATTGTTGTTCGCGACGAAGTGTTCGCAGCACAGGGCATCAAGCGCAGCAACCGTGACCGCGTGGCAACCGAGCGCACCGCCCGGCAATCGCGTGCAGCGCAAGCGCCGCAGAATCGGCGGGTCGATCAGCAGCAACCGATGTATACGAAGAAAAGGCCCTCGACCGGTGGCGGCGGATCGGGTGGTGGCGCCGCGGGCCTGCCGTTGATCCTGGCCTTGTCCGGCCTCCTGATATTGAGACGAAAAAAACAACCCACTTCCTGATGGACTTTGGGCTCCGCAAGGGGCGGGGTATAGATATATCCCACAGAAAAAGCCCCCTCGCACCGCTGCATACAACACGCAGGGGTGCGAGGGGGTTTCTTTATCCGGAATGGGAAATTAGCTGGGCAGTTATCAGGATGTCGGCTCTCGCCGGAGGCGGTCGTTTGAACGGCGGAATTTTTGGGTGACTAGCGGGCAGCTATCGGCCAGGAGTGGTCGTTCATCTTCAATGCCTAGCGGTTCGCAGTCGTGTTTTTCTGTCCACCAGATGCGCGACATCTTCCGGATTCGCGTCTATTAGTGCGTGATTCGGTAGCCAAACGAACATAGGTGTTCTCAGTAGCAATATTCCGTCCCTGAATTGCACTGCTTTTCGAAACTCCGGCCACTCCACCAAATCGGGCCATGGATAGGGGGTCGGTGGGCGAGGTCCAGATACGTGCAGCCCATCAATAGAAAGCGCGTACGTCGATCGCTTGCGCATGTGCGAAGCATACCCAAGGTCAGAGTAGAGGGACTTTCTGATCGCGGATCGAAGGAAAAATACCACCGCGATAGCCGTTGTGACCAAAACGATAGCGAAGAAAACCCCACCTGTTTCAAGCGGATCAAATAGCCATGTCGCTACGAAAACCAAGGCCGCAATTATCGGTATCGATTTGTTGCTCGGAATCGTTGGTTCTTGCTGCAAGTACCGGTCGATCATCGTGTTTATGTACGTCTCGTCAAATTCGATGTCATAGATATACTTGGAGTCATTGGCGGATAATTCACGATTGACGGCAATGTGTTCTGCGTATCTCTTGTACTGTCGTTGCCAAATGAAGAGCGTCAGCGGAAATAGCACGCATGGCCCTGCCGCCATTCCGGCGAAAAACCACATCCAGCCTATTGCGCCGCTTTCCCAGTTTCGAGCATAAAGTGCCAATGCCCCGAAGACGGCCAACCAACCCACCATGATGGCAAGGGTGCCCAATATGAGCTTCGGAGTAACAGGTGGCCTTTTTGCGGAGTCGGTGTCTGACTCCTGCACTGGCTTTACGAAAATTTGTGCCAAGCGCCCTATACGTCCCATGAGCATCAGGCCGACTAAGAATCCGGGCAGGGCTAATAGCGAATAGGTCCAGTTAGACAAACCTCAGTGGTCCTCATTCTCAATAATTTGTGAAGGGCCGGTTTGGGTCAGTGGCGGAAATTATAACTCGAAACATGTGGCCGGCGGCTTTCGAGGGTATACCGGCCCCTCGTTATTTCGCCTCGCTGACTTCGGAAAACGGCCAAAACCAGCCGGTCAAATGTGTACGACCTAGTCTTCTGCAGCAAGTACGTTGCGCCGGAAACCCAGATCATCCAGAAGACGAGACGCTCCGCTGTCTGCCTTGCGAAGCCACGACAAATCGAATGGCCACGGATGCGATAATTCAGGCTCACCAATCCACGGCGCGTGGTCTAGTTCGCGTCCAACGTACCGTGGATCTTCTGATCCATCGGGAAAGAATTTTGAAATGAGACTATCTGACCAATGCTCTAGGTAGGTGCAGAAGTCGCCAGCCAACAGGTAAGCCGGACGGAAAGAACTTGTCGTGTCCCAGAATACAACAGCACCGGCTCCCGTACCCGGCCCCATCAATACACAGTCAAAGTTGCCGCAGCCGTCGCCGCGTATTGGATACAGGCGTTTGGAAATCTCAAAATCCGGAGCTAATTTCACCTTAAGTTGTTCCGCTTCTGCCTCCGAAATACCGAGTACTTCCGGGTCGAGTTCGAGTGGCGATGCGAGCCTCTCAAGAGACTCCGAAATCGAAAACAGCATTCCCCGAACGTCGTCCTCTACGGCGACAGAGATTCCATCGCATGTCTCAAAAAAACGATACAACTCATCAGGTAAATGGCTGAAGGTCTCGCCGACCCGCGCTATTGAATCTGCCCGAGCAGCAGTGCTGACTGTGACGTTGCGGAAGTGATTTTCGAGGCGCTCTATGACGCGCCGGATGCTCTCAGATTGATTCATTCTGATGTCTATTTTTCCTGAACGCTCACCAGCTGCTTTGGGTCAGTGGCGGAAAGTATAGCGCGAAAGTTCCGGGCGGCGGCTTTCGAGCGCTTACCGGTCCGTCGTTTTTCATCCAGGCTGACTTCGGGAGTCGGCCAGAACCGGCCGCTCAGTTCTCGTAGCGTGATTTCGCATCAGCTTGCGATCAGTCAGTTTGGCTCCAACGATTTGCCAAGCCGCTGCGCCGCTTCTCTAGTTCTATCATCGGGTATTGCGCCACCTTCCAGAAGAAGATTCACTAAGCCTTGATCCTTGCACACTAAGGAATGGAGAATCACTGACCCACCCGAAGTATCCGTGGCATTGACATTCGCGCCATTCGCGATCAGCCACTTAACGTTTTCGATGTTTCCGGCACTCACAGCAATGCCCAGTGCAGGTATTGTAGTCGCCTCTCCGACATCCTCTAGCCCGAACCCTTCATTCACTAGGTACTCGAGCATTGCCGGATTTCCGTATGTGGCTGCGATATGCAACAGAGTGCCCCACGGGCCAGGCGGGATCTCGCCACCCTCATGGAGCCTCTGCACATTCGAAAGACTGTTAGCCATCACTGCGAGTTCCAGCACCATCGGACCGGTGCTTGGGGTCGCCTGAGAGACTAGCACGGCGAGCTCTGCCTGCTTCTTGGCGAGATCGGGACCGGGCGAACACAGCGGGCCATTCAGATACTCCGAAATCACTTCGGAAGCCATTGATCCCAGCCGCTCATATAAGACTGTCTCGCTATCCTGAGCATGAGCTCCAAGCGACACAATTAAAGCAACGACGAGCGGAACAAACTTCCTCATAACACCTCGGTTACGATCGGCTGCAATGGGTCACAAGCCGTCATCTTACCTCAAATTTTTCGAGCGGCTGCTATGCGAAGTGAAGGAGCCGCACGTTTGAGAAGCTGATCACCGACAGCAGTCGGCCAAGAGCGGCCGTTCAGTTCTCTGGCTCAATGATAAGTCTGAGCCCAACCCGACCGGAAATTATGCAGTAATCTCCGATATCAAGATCACCATGTATGCCGGTGGTTTCAGCCTCCCAGATCACGCCATTGAGCTCTATAGCTCCGGTTCGGAGTGGGCCCGCACCTGGAGATGAAAATTTTCGACAGACGACCACTTTCTTACCTAGTAGCGGATCGTCAAGTTCTTGCCCAGGCGGCGCAAACTTTGCGTCGTATATCGCATATCCAATCTCGTAGACTGAGTAGGCGGTTATCGCAGTACCTATTACTAGTAGAATTGCATCCATGTGAGCTTTCTTAACGAACGACCGCTTTCGACCAGACGCGAACGGTCAATTCTTGGTCTTGCCTAGCCACTGAGCCGTCAGAGACTCAACCAGCACACTATGAGTTGTCCGATCACTACTATTGATCGTCAACGTGAAGAAACCGCCAAATTCGAGAATCGAAAGCACTACTCCGTGCGCATCTTCACGTTTTGATTCTTGAGGCTCAATTCTCGTTACGACAACGTCTCCGATGAGTTGAGATGCCGAAAGTTGCCATAGGGGATCATCTGAATCGCTCAGTAAGATGTCAATATCGTCTTGTGCCGTCCCGGACTCGTAGGTAATCAATGAGATCGGCTTACCCACGGAGTCGATCCCGAACTCAGCATTGCTTGAGTCAAACCCCCGGGCTTCATAATCCAAAGGCAAACAGAATCCTCGTTGCTTGTAACTTAGGCACCATTCGCCGTCGATCTTGCGCCACCATCGAGCATCGGAAGATCCTTCCGCTAGTGCCAGGCTTGCCCAAGCAATTGCCCCAAGAAGAGTAAGCGACATCGTATTTCTGCCCACTGGACTCACTTTAAGTACCACCCCTTCTAGTGATTATCCGAACGTCTGCATTGGGTTTAAGTCACAGTCACAAGCCGTCATCTTACCCCAGATTTTTCGAGCGGCGGCTATGCGATGTTTAGCAGTCACACGTATGTGTTTTAGGCGACCGTCTCAGAACGGCCTATTCTGTTGAAAAACTCTGTTTTGCGAGCGGAGCAAAAATTCATGAAGAATTCGATTCAATCCTGCACGCGATCGCCAGTAATGGCTAGCGGCTCTTAGCTGCGCCAGGAGGGGTTTTCATGGGGATTGCATTACCTCCTCGTATCTACGATACGAATTTGGCGGCAGATCGCAAATGAAATGTTGCTGAAATTCAAAACGGAGTTTTTCAACAGAATAGGCCAAAACCAGCCGCTCGACGCGAGCGGCAAGTGCAGTGATACTGCCGATCAAAGTCGCCCAAATCCTTCACCTACGATCCGGCTGACAGTCCGGTGAAAATATCCTGCAATCGGCGACATCGCTGGACTAGCTTCGCACGCGTTCCCCCAAACTCTGTATTGGTCACCGATATTGGTCTCTGCCACAAAATTCTCACCATCTATACAGGTCCAGCCGAGCGGACCAGGCGGCGTATTCCAAAAGTCTACGGAGTCGAGCAAGAGCAGTAGTTCATCAATCTGAGATTGCGACAACGCACCGGTGAAATTCTCGCGCAACGGTTCAACGCTGGACGAAAGCGTGGTAACGGTTACAGATGCGGATACATGGGAAGTAATATTGACGGTGGCAATGTATGAGTCGTCGAATGACGCCATGTACCAAAATCGAAAAATGGAATTGCCGGACGCGGCTGGGAATTTATCGAGATTCCACGATTCCTCGATCCAGTCGAGCGGTTCGCGATCTACACCGTCTTCGGGCCAAGAGTTAGATGCAGGCTCGACAGCCGGAACTCTAACTAAGTCGCCAGCGTACCAATAAACGAGGGCGACAAAAATGACGGTTAACGTACTCAAGCTGAGAAGTTGGGTTTTGGAGTACATAGCCCTCTTTGCGCGTTTACCTCGACCGTCCGGAAAGGGTCATTTTCTGCCGCCCATTGTAGCGCGGAATCAGTCACTCATGCGGCGCCTT
>CAXBKH010000036.1:0-15409 GCA_963976365.1 uncultured bacterium
CAATCGTGCCAACGTTCACGTGTGGCTTGGTTCTTTCAAATTTTTCTTTAGACATATCCTGATCTCTCGCCGTTTAGCGTTTCTTGATTACAGTATCGGCCACATTCTGTGGGACTTCCGAGTACTTCTCAAACTCCATTGAATACACTGCACGCCCCTGGCTCATCGAGCGCAGGTCCGTTGCATAGCCGAACATTTCAGCCAGCGGTACTTCAGCGCGGATGGTCTTGCCCGAAGGCGTATCGTCCATCCCCTGCGGCAGGCCGCGACGACGATTCAAATCGCCCATCACGTCTCCCATATACTCTTCCGGTGTTACCACCTCTACCTTCATGATCGGCTCAAGCAAAACCGGATCTGCCTTAGTGGCACCATCCCGAAATGCCATCGAACCGGCAATCTTGAATGCCATCTCGCTCGAATCGACATCATGATAGGAGCCGTCATAGATCGTTACCTTGCAATCCTGCATCGGAAACCCTGCGACCACTCCGTTTTCCATCTGCTCCTGCACGCCTCGATCGACGGCCGGAATATACTCTTTCGGCACCACGCCGCCAACGATACCGTTGACGAATTCGTAGCCGCCACCCGGCGGCAACGGTTCGATTTTCAGGTAGACGTGACCGTACTGGCCGCGACCGCCTGATTGCCGCACAAACTTGCCTTCCTGCTCCACGGCCTTGCGAATCGTTTCCCGATACGCGACCTGCGGTTTTCCCACGTTCGCCTCGACGTTGAATTCGCGCTTCATGCGGTCGACGATAATGTCGAGATGCAATTCGCCCATCCCTGAAATAATCGTCTGCCCGGACTCCTCGTCCGTATGAACACGAAACGACGGGTCCTCCTTCGCGAGCTTCTGCATCGCAATGCCCATCTTTTCCTGGTCAGGCTTCGTTTTCGGCTCGACCGCGACGGATATGACCGGCTCCGGAAAATCCATACGCTCAAGCGTAATCTTGTGTGCAATATCGCACAGCGTGTCGCCCGTTGTTACGTCCTTCAGGCCAACCGCCGCTGCAATATCCCCGGCGCGAACTTCCTTGATCTCTTTGCGATCATTCGAGTGCATTTGCAGAATTCGCCCAATGCGCTCTTTCTTGCCCTTTACCGGGTTGTAAATCGTGTCTCCGGAGTTCAACACACCGGAATACACTCGGAAAAACGTCAGATTGCCAACGAACGGATCCGTCGCAATCTTGAAAGCCAGCGCCGAAAACGGCTCTTTGTCATCTGCGTGACGCTCATCGTCCGATTCGTCATCCTTGTGGCCAATGATCGCCGGAACGTCGGCCGGCGACGGCATAAAGTCCACAACGCCATCCAGCATGGCCTGCACGCCCTTGTTCTTGAAAGCCGAGCCGCACATGACGATGACGATCTCGTTTTTCAATGTCCGCTCCCGCAGACCGCGGCGAATCTCTGCTTCCGACAATTCATTGTCGCCGAGAAACTTGTCCAGCAATTCCTCGTCACCTTCGGCTGCAGACTCAATCATTTTCTCGCGCCAGGCTTTCGCATCAGCGACAAGCTCAGCCGGGATATCGCGAGCTTCGTAGGTAACCCCCAGGTTGCTCTCATCCCAATACAGCGCTTTCATTCGAATCAGGTCGATCACGCCGGCGAACTTGTCTTCCGCACCGATCGGCAATTGAACCGGCACCGGGTTCGCGGCAAGACGCGATTTCAGCTGACCTACCACGCGCAGAAAATTTGCACCTGCGCGATCCATCTTGTTCACAAACACCAGTCGCGGAACGTGATACTTGTTGGCCTGTCTCCAGACCGTTTCCGTTTGTGGCTCAACGCCGCCAACCGCGCATAATACCGTGACTGCGCCGTCGAGAACCCGCAATGAGCGCTCGACTTCAATCGTAAAATCGACGTGCCCCGGCGTATCGATAATGTTGATACGGTGCTCGTCATACTGCTTGTCCATGCCCGACCAGAAACAGGTCGTCGCAGCGGACGTAATGGTTATGCCGCGCTCCTGCTCCTGCTCCATCCAGTCCATGATGGCCGCGCCATGATGGACTTCGCCAATCTTGTGCGAGACGCCGGTATAAAACAGGACCCGCTCCGTGGTCGTCGTTTTGCCCGCATCGATATGGGCCATGATGCCGATGTTTCGGTATCGCTCAATAGGGGTCGTGCGAGCCACGGAAAAGCCTTATTACCAACGGTAGTGCGAGAACGCCTTGTTGGCTTCGGCCATTCGATGTACGTCTTCTTTCTTCTTGACTGCCGTACCGCGATTTTCAGCCGCGTCCAGAAGTTCATGAGCCAGACGATGCGCCATCGTCTTCTCACTGCGTTTGCGAGCAGCCTCGATCACCCAGCGCATGGCCAGTGTCTGGCGGCGGGCCGGGCGAACTTCAACCGGCACCTGGTAGGTAGCACCACCCACGCGACGTGATTTCACCTCGACGGCGGGCTTGACGTTATCAAGTGCCGATTCCAGCAACTCGAGTGCCTTGTCGCCTGTCTGGGTTTCACGCTCGGAAATACGATCAAGCGCACCGTAGATAATGCGCTCTGCAACGGACTTCTTGCCGTCGTTCATGATCATGTTCATGAATTTTGCGAGCAGATCACTTCCGTACTTGGGATCCGGCAGAATCGTGCGTTTTGGGGCTTTAGCTCTTCTGGACATTTTTTATTTACTCAATTTTATGACTTGGGACGCTTCGTTCCGTACTTGGAACGGCCCTGCCTGCGATCCGCAACACCCGAACAGTCAAGCGTGCCTCGCACTGTATGGTATCGAACACCCGGCAAGTCCTTGACACGACCACCACGAATCAGCACAACGCTATGTTCCTGAAGGTTGTGGCCTTCACCACCGATATAACTGGTGACTTCAAATCCGTTGGTCAGGCGCACACGAGCCACTTTCCGCATCGCCGAGTTCGGCTTTTTCGGGGTGGTCGTGTAAACACGCGTGCAAACGCCGCGTTTCTGCGGGCTTGCATCCAGCGCGGGCACCGCGCTTTTCGCGCGCTTAACCGAGCGGGGGGTTCGTACTAGCTGATTCACTGTGGCCATGGGCCTTCACTCTCATTTTTTAATAGATTGTCGTTACAGCGCCTGACCCCTGTTACAAGGTCCGGCGCCTTTTTTGCGCGCGCAACCGGCCGCCAGACTCCTGTCCAGTGGCCGGATTACCAAAACTCGGCATGCTGCGAGCTTTAAAAAAGTCGGGGCCCGCCTATTGGCGCGCCCCGGGGTTAAGGGCGGGCATTTTAGTGATGCGGGCAAGCCAGTGTCAAGCGAGCATCGCTGCAGGCCCGCCAGGGCCTATAACTTATTGTTTTAATTAGGCCGTTTTCGTTTCTTCACCACTGTCAGCCACGGCCTCGGATTCATCAGCCGCAACAGCTTCGGCGGCATCATCCTTGTTCGCGTCGAGATCGGCAATCAGCGCCTCTTCAAGGGCCGCCGCTTCTGCGTCGGCGACTTGCTTGTCTTCGAGCTTCTGCAGCTGATCCGCCAGGTCCTGTTCACGCGTACGCCGTCTATCGGCATGATGCGCGAAACCGGTGCCCGCCGGAATCAGGCGACCCACAATCACGTTCTCCTTGAGACCGCGAAGATCGTCGCGCAGACCACGAACCGAAGCCTCGGTCAGGACTCGGGTGGTTTCCTGGAACGACGCTGCCGAGATGAAGGATTCGGTCGCAAGCGACGCCTTCGTAATACCGAGCAGGATCGGGTCGACCGTCAACGGCTCCTTGTTCTGAGCGTTCAGCTGTTCCTCAACCTCGAAGAATCGCGCCTTGTCGATTTGTTCGCCGCGCAAGTAGTTGCTTTCACCGGGGGTCGCCACAACAACCTTGCGCAACATCTGGCGGATGATCACCTCGATGTGCTTGTCGTTGATCTTCACACCCTGGAGACGGTAAACGTCCTGGATTTCCTTCACCAGGTAATTCGCCAGGTTTTCCACCCCACGCAAACGCAGGATGTCATGCGGGTTCGGTTCGCCGTCGGCAATGATCTCACCGCGAGCAACCTGCTCGCCCTCGAACACGTTCAGGTGGCGCCACTTCGGAATCAGCTCTTCGTACTCGCTGTTCTCGCCGGTGATTACCAGGCGTCGCTTGCCCTTGGTTTCCTTGCCGAAGCTGACGGTACCGGTGTGCTCGGCCATGATCGCCGGCTCTTTGGGCTTGCGCGCCTCAAACAGATCGGCAACGCGCGGCAGACCACCCGTGATATCACGAGTCTTCGATGAGGCCTGCGGGATGCGGGCAATGATGTCACCGACCGATACAGACGCGCCGTCGGCCAGCGAAATGATTGCGCCAACGGGCAGCGCATAAACCGCCGGGATCTCGGTGTTGGCGAAGAAAATGTCCTTGCCCTCGTCATCAACCAGTCGGGCGACAGGACGCAGGTCCTTGCCGGACCCGGCACGGCTCTTCGGATCGAGAACCACGATGCTGGTCAGGCCGGTAAATTCGTCGACCTGCTCGGCGACCGTTATGCCGTCGATAAAGTCTTCGAACTTGATCCGACCTTCCACCTCGGTAACCACCGGGTGGGTATGCGGATCCCAGGTTGCCAGAACCTGGCCCTGCTTGACCTCGACGCCGTCTTCAATCGTGATGGTCGCACCGTAAGGCACCTTGTAGCGCTCGCGCTCCTGGCCCTGGTCGTTGATAACGATGATTTCGCCGGATCGGGAAACCGCAACGAGGTAGCCTTTGTGATGAGCAACGGTCTTGATATTACGCAGTCGCGCGATACCGTTCGACTTGATCTCGATGTTGTTGATTGCAGCCGAACGCGATGCCGCACCACCAATATGGAAGGTACGCATGGTCAGCTGGGTACCCGGCTCACCAATCGACTGCGCTGCAATAACACCGACAGCCTCGCCAATGTTGATGCGATTACCGCGTGCAAGGTCTCGACCGTAGCACTGCGAACACACGCCGTAGCGGATCTCACAGGTGATCGGCGAACGAACCACGAGCTGGTCAATCGACATATCGTCGAGGTGCTGTACCGTCGCTTCGTCGAGCATGGTACCGGCGTCGTAGGCCACCTTGTCGGTGCCCGGGATCAGTACCGGCTCAGCGAGGACTCGACCGAGGACACGTTCGCGAAGCGGCTCAACGATGTCACCACCCTCAACGATCGGTGCCATCGACACACCGTTGCGGGTTTCACAATCCACTTCGGTAACCACGAGGTCCTGTGCAACGTCGACGAGTCGACGCGTCAGGTAACCGGAGTTTGCCGTTTTCAAAGCGGTGTCCGCGAGGCCCTTACGAGCACCGTGGGTCGAGATGAAGTACTGCAATACGTCCAGACCTTCACGGAAGTTGGCGGTGATCGGCGTTTCGATAATTGAGCCGTCCGGCTTGGCCATCAGGCCTCGCATTCCGGCCAACTGGCGAATCTGCGCGGCAGAACCACGAGCACCGGAGTCGGCCATCATGTAGATGGAGTTAAACGACTCCTGCGCAACGACCTTGCCTTTCGCATCTTTGACGTCCTCGGTGCCGAGCTTGTCCATCATGGCTTTGGCAACCTGGTCGTTGGTACGCGACCAGATATCGACAACCTTGTTGTAGCGCTCACCATCCGTAACGAGGCCGGAACCGTACTGGTCCTGGATCTCTTTCACTTCGGCTTCAGCAACCGCAAGAATCGCTTCCTTGCTTTCCGGCACAACCATGTCATTAACGCCAATGGAAATACCGGCGAGCGTCGCGTGACGGAAACCCGTGTACATCAGCTTGTCGGCAAAGACGACCGTCTTTTTCAGACCCATCTGGCGGTAACAGGCATTGATCACGTTGGAAATTGCTTTCTTCGTCATCGCCTGGTTGATATGCGTGAAGGCCATACCCTTCGGCAGAATCGCGGACAGCAATGCGCGTCCGACTGTCGTGTCGAGGATCTTGGTGACCTCGTGCAGCTCGCCGCTCGCATCGGCCTCGTGAATGGTGACACGAATCTTGACCTTGGCCTGCAACTCCGCAGCACCCGCCTCGAACGCACGTCGTGCTTCATCGAGACTGGCCAGTGTCATGCCTTCGCCCTTCGCATTGACCTTGGTGCGAGTCATGTAATACAGACCCAGTACCACGTCCTGCGAAGGAACGATGATTGGATCGCCGTTGGCCGGAGACAGGATATTGTTCGACGACATCATCAAGGCGCGGGCTTCAAGCTGCGCCTCAATTGACAGCGGCACATGCACAGCCATCTGGTCACCGTCGAAGTCAGCGTTGAACGCGGTACAGACGAGCGGATGCAGCTGAATCGCCTTGCCTTCGATCAATACCGGCTCAAACGCCTGGATACCGAGTCGATGCAGGGTCGGCGCACGGTTCAGCATGACCGGGTGTTCGCGAATAACCTCTTCGAGAATATCCCAGACTTCCGGACCTTCGCGCTCAACGAGGCGCTTGGCAGCCTTGATCGTTGTCGCTTCGCCGCGCAGTTGCAGCTTGGAGAAAATAAACGGCTTGAACAACTCAAGCGCCATCTTCTTCGGCAAACCACATTGGTGCAGCTTCAGTGTCGGTCCAACAACAATGACCGAACGACCAGAGTAATCAACGCGCTTACCCAGAAGGTTCTGGCGGAAACGGCCCTGCTTGCCCTTGATCATGTCAGCCAGTGATTTCAGCGGACGCTTGTTGGTACCCGTGATGGCACGACCGCGTCGACCGTTGTCGAGCAGTGCGTCAACCGACTCCTGCAGCATGCGCTTTTCGTTGCGTACGATAATGTCCGGAGCGTTCAGCTCGAGCAGACGGCGCAGTCGGTTGTTTCGGTTGATGACCCGGCGGTACAGATCGTTCAGATCCGAGGTCGCGAAACGACCACCGTCAAGCGGTACCAGCGGACGCAAGTCCGGCGGCAATACCGGCAGAACGGTCAGAACCATCCACTCCGGCTTGTTGCCAGACTCAACGAAAGATTCGATCAATTTCAAGCGCTTGGAAAGGCGCTTGATCTTGGTCTCGGACTTCGTCGCCGCCATATCGTCACGAACTTTCAGAATTTCGCGCTGCAGGTCGATGGTCATCAGCATTTCGCGAACGGCCTCGGCACCCATGCGGGCATCGAATTCGTCGCCGTACTGCTCGAGTGCATCGAGGTACATTTCGTCGGTCATCAACTGGCCGCGCTCGAGCTCGGTCATTCCCGGCTCAACGACGACAAAGGCCTCGAAATACAGGACGCGCTCGATCTCGCGCAGCGTCATGTCGAGCATCAGGCCGATACGTGACGGCAGTGATTTCAGGAACCAGATGTGTGCGACCGGGCTCGCCAGGTCGATGTGTGCCATGCGCTCACGACGTACCTTGGTCTGCGTGACTTCAACGCCACACTTCTCACAAACCACACCGCGATGCTTCAGGCGCTTGTACTTGCCGCACAGGCACTCGTAGTCTTTGATCGGGCCAAAAATCTTGGCGCAGAACAGACCATCACGTTCCGGTTTGAAGGTTCGGTAGTTAATCGTTTCCGGCTTTTTGACTTCGCCGAACGACCACGAACGCACCATATCCGGTGACGCAAGGCCGATGCGAATCGCATCGAAGTCATCGACCGGGTTCTGGTATTTAAAAAGCTTAAGCAGATCTTTCATTAGTCTGTCTCCAGCTCAATGTTGATGCCCAAGGAGCGAATCTCCTTGACCAACACGTTGAACGATTCCGGCATACCGGCATCCATGTAGTGCTCGCCATCCACGATGTTCTTGTACATCTTGGTGCGGCCCTGCACGTCATCCGATTTCACGGTCAGCATTTCCTGCAAGGTGTAAGCGGCGCCGTAGGCTTCGAGGGCCCAGACCTCCATCTCACCGAATCGCTGGCCACCAAACTGAGCCTTACCACCCAGCGGCTGCTGCGTGACGAGACTGTAGGGTCCGGTTGAACGAGCGTGCATCTTGTCGTCAACCAGGTGGTTGAGTTTCAACATGTACATGTAGCCAACGGTAACGTCGCGATCGAACTTGTCGCCGGTGCGGCCGTCCCAAAGCGTCGACTGACCCGAGGCATCCAGATCGGCGAGTTCAAGGAGACCCTTGATCTCTTCTTCCGAAGCACCGTCGAATACCGGCGTCGCCGTCGGCACACCGTTCGTCAGATTGCCGGCCAACTCGATAATTTCCGCGTCGCTGAAGGACTTCAGGTCTTCGACCTTGCCGCCCGTCTTGTTGTACACGGCCTCGAGGAACTGCCGTAGCTTAATCACAGATTCCTGCGCTTTGAGCATACGGTCGATCTTCTTGCCGACGCCCATTGCGGCCCAGCCCAGATGCGTTTCCAGCACCTGACCGACGTTCATTCGCGAAGGTACACCCAGCGGGTTCAGAACGATGTCGACAGGATTGCCGTCTTCCAGGTATGGCATGTCTTCAACAGGAACAATCGTTGAAATAACACCCTTGTTACCGTGACGTCCGGCCATCTTGTCACCCGGCTGGATGCGACGTTTGACGGCAAGATACACCTTGACCATCTTCAGCACACCCGGCGCCAGGTCGTCGCCAGCGGTAATCTTCGATTTCTTCACGTCGAAACGACGATCGAATTCCTCGCGCTGCAACTTCAGGCGTTCGAAGGAATTCTGCAACTGCTCATTGGCGTCGTCGTTCTTCAGGCGAATTTCAAACCACTGCTCGCGCGACAGTTCATCAAGGTAGGCCTTGGTGATTTTACTGCCGGACTTCAGCTTGTTCGGTCCGCCCTGGGCGACTTTTCCGGTGAGCATGCTTTCGACACGCTCGTAGATATCTTCCTCAAGAATTCGTAACGTATCGTCAAGGTCCTTGCGAACGCTTTCGAGTTCCGATTTCTCGATTGACAACGCACGGTGATCCTTCTCTACGCCGTCGCGAGTAAACACGCGCACGTCGATGACAGTTCCATCCATGCCCGGAGGCACTCGCAAACTCGTGTCTTTAACGTCCGAGGCTTTCTCGCCGAAAATGGCACGCAGGAGCTTCTCTTCCGGCGTCAGCTGGGTTTCACCCTTCGGCGTGACCTTGCCAACCAGGATGTCACCTGACTTCACTTCGGCACCGATGAAGGCGATACCCGACTCGTCAAGCTTCGCCAGCGCGGCGTCGCCAACGTTCGGGATGTCCGACGTGATGTCTTCCGAACCTAGCTTCGTATCGCGGGCAACACACTGCAGCTCTTCGATATGAATCGTCGTGAATCGGTCTTCCTTGACGACGCGCTCGGAGATAAGGATCGAGTCCTCGAAGTTGTAGCCATTCCACGGCATGAACGCGACTTTCAGGTTCTGACCCAGGGCCAGTTCGCCCATGTCAGTCGACGGTCCGTCGGCCATGACATCACCGGCCGCAATAATGTCGCCGTTCTTGACGAGCGGTCGCTGGTTAATACAGGTGTTCTGGTTGGAACGCGTGTACTTGGTGAGGTTGTAGATGTCGACACCCGGTTCCGCGGCGGTCGTTTCGTCGTCATTGACACGAACTACGATTCGCGATGCGTCAACGGAGTCAACGCGACCACCACGTCGTGCAACCACGGTCACACCCGAGTCGACCGCAACCGCGCGCTCGATTCCGGTTCCGACCAATGGCGCTTCGGCACGCAGTGTCGGTACCGCCTGACGCTGCATGTTCGATCCCATCAATGCTCGGTTCGCATCATCGTGCTCAAGGAACGGAATCAGCGCCGCAGCGACCGAAACGATCTGTCGCGGACTGACGTCCATGTAGCTAATGTCTTCCGGTGCTGCCAGCGTGAACTCATTCTTGTGGCGGACCGCGACGAGCTCTTCTGTGAAGCTGCCGTTCTTGTCGAGCTCCGAGTTGGCTTGCGCAACAACAAACTGGCTTTCTTCAATGGCCGACAGGTAATCAATTTCCAGCGTCGCTTTGCCATTTTTTACTCGGCGATAAGGCGTCTCAAGGAAACCATATTCGTTGGTGCGGGCATAAACGGCGAGCGAGTTGATCAGGCCAATATTCGGACCTTCAGGGGTCTCAATCGGGCATACGCGACCGTAGTGGGTCGGATGCACGTCGCGGACTTCAAATCCGGCACGCTCACGCGTCAGGCCGCCTGGTCCAAGCGCCGATACGCGGCGTTTGTGGGTGACCTCTGACAGTGGATTGTTCTGGTCCATAAACTGCGACAGCTGCGATGAGCCAAAGAACTCTTTGACGGCAGCCGCAACCGGCTTGGCGTTGATCATGTCCTGTGGCATGAGGCCATCGGCTTCAGCCTGCGTCAGGCGTTCCTTAACGGCACGCTCTACACGAACCAGGCCAACACGGAAGGCGTTTTCCGCCATTTCACCAACGCTTCGAACGCGACGGTTGCCGAGATGGTCGATGTCATCGACGGTGCCGAAACCGTTGCGAATATTGATGAGCGTAGACAACACATCGAGTATGTCGTCCTTATCGAGAACGCCTTCACCCACCGATACGTCGCGTCCAACGCGTCGGTTGAACTTCATACGGCCAACAGCCGACAGATCATATCGGTCCGGGTTGAAGAACAGGTTCTGGAACAGGTTTTCCGCAGCTTCCTTGGTCGGCGGCTCGCCGGGGCGCATCATGCGGTAAATCTCAACCAGTGCTTCAAGCCGTGTTGTGGACGGGTCGATGTTCAGCGTGTTGGAAATGAAGGGACCGCGATCCAGGTCGTTCACATACAGCGTACTGATGTGATCGATACCGGCAGCAATCAGCTCGTCGACCAGTTCCTCGGTCAGCTCCGCGTTGGCCGCTGCCAGCAATTCACCGGTTTCGGTATCGACGATGTCGGTCGCCAGGATCTTGCCTTCAAGATAGTGCTTGGGAACGACCAGTTTGTCGACCGATGATTTTTCCATTTCACGAACATGCTTGGCCGTAATTCGCTTGCCGTCTTCGACGATCAGCTTGCGACCCAGCTTGATATCAAACGCCGCTGTTTCACCGCGCAGGCGCTCGGGTATGAGGCCCATCTTGATTTCTTTTTCGGAAAGGTAGAATTCTGTGTTCTCAAAGAACAGGTCCAGCATTTCCTCGTTTGTCATATCGAGCGCACGAAGAATGATCGTGACCGGCAGCTTGCGGCGACGGTCAATACGCGCGAACACGGCATCTTTGGGATCAAACTCGAAGTCGAGCCACGAACCACGATAGGGAATTACACGCGCCGAGAACAACAGCTTGCCCGAGCTGTGCGTCTTGCCTTTGTCGTGATCGAAGAAGACACCGGGTGAACGGTGCAACTGGGAAACGATGACGCGCTCGGTACCGTTTATGACAAAGGTACCGTGGTCCGTCATCAGCGGCATTTCACCGAGATAAACTTCCTGCTCGCGGATATCCTTCACCGGCTTGGGCGTGCCACTGGCATCCTTGTCGTAAATGACCAGGCGAACCAGCACACGAATCGGCGCGGCATAGGTCAAACCACGCATCTGACATTCCTTCACGTCAAATACGGGCTCGCCAAGGCGGTAGCTCACGTACTCGAGCGCCGCGTTGCCGGAATAACTGACAATCGGAAATACCGACTGGAATGCGGCGTGCAGACCTTTGTCTTCGCGCTCATCAACGGTTTTCGATGTCTGCAGGAACTTATTGTACGAATCCACCTGGATCGACAACAGGTAAGGCACGTCCAGAATTGTCGGACGCTTGCCAAAGTTCTTGCGAATTCGTTTTTTCTCAGTGAATGAATATGCCATTCGAGAAATCCTCGTTAGCCTAATACTTTAATTACGGACGCGAACAAGCAGCCAGCCGCATAGCGACTGGCTGCTCACCCGACTTTTCCTTCGCCCTGCATCGTCGTGACCGCAGGTCAGGCATCTCACGATGCAACAACTACTTGAGCTCTACGCTTGCGCCGGCTTCTTCGAGCTGCTTCTTGATGTCTTCTGCTTCTGCTTTCGGAGCCGCTTCCTTGATCGTGGAAGGTGCGCCTTCGACTGCGTCCTTGGCTTCTTTCAGGCCAAGTCCGGTGATCGCGCGTACAGCCTTGATCACAGCAACCTTGTTACCACCGAAGCTGGTCATTACGACGTCGAATTCGTCTTTCTCTTCTGCAGCCGCGCCTGCTTCAGCAGCCGGACCGGCAGCAACCGCAACCGGTGCTGCAGCAGATACGCCCCACTCTTCTTCGAGCATCTTGACGAGTTCAACAACTTCCATGATGGGCTTTGCGCTCAGTTCTTTGAGCAGATCTTCGTTTGACAGTGCCATTATCTTGTTCCTTTCGAGTTTCCTGAGTCAGGAAATAAATTAATTAACCTATGCAGCCTGCTGTTCGCCGCGCGCGGACAAAGTCCGTGCCAGCATTGCAGGCGGTTCTGCGAGTGTGCGTACCAACTGGCTCATCGGAGCTACAAACACGCCAAGCAACATTGCGCGTGCCTGATCCAGCGTTGGCAGGTCTGCCAACTTAGCGAGATCAGACCCTGGCAGTAATTGCCCACCGGCCGATAGCGAGACCGCCTGCAGAGCGTTGTGCTCCTTGGCGAAATCCTTGATTACCCTGGCAGCGGCACCTGGATCGTCTTTTGCAAATGCGAGAAGAATCGGCCCCTTGAGTGTGTCCTGCATGCACTCAAATTCGGTTCCTGCGACGGCTCGACGTGCCAGCGTGTTTTTGACAACGCGCAGGTATACGCCGGCGCCACGTGCTTTACTTCGCAGCTCCGTCATTTCTTCAACAGTAAGACCTCTGTATTCAGCCGCAACGGCTGTTACAGATTCTCCTGCAACCGCATTCACCTCTTTGACAAGTGCTTTCTTGTCGTCGAGTCTCAGTGCCATGAACTTCTCCTGGCTTACGGTTAAAAAAACAGGTGAAGCAAAACCTCACCTCCCAATTCGGAGATTCCATCTCCTTGTCGAATGGGTAACCGTCGCCAAACAACTGACTCAGGTATCACCATCTGCTTAGGCGTTTATTAAGATCAACGTGCTCGTTGATCGCCTACGGTCTTCGACGATCGCCGCTTCCTTGCGACTAATGCCCCGACACCCGAAAGTGCCGGTGCACATTCTTTTTCAGACCGGACCCCGACTTATGCGTCGAGAGAAGCCCGATCTACGGAAATGCCCGGACCCATCGTTGATGAGACCGTCAGTTTCCGGAAATACAAACCCTTGGCAGACGCGGGCTTGGCTTTCTTGAGGTCACTCAGCAATGCATTAAGATTCTCTTGCAAAGCACCGACCTCAAAATCCACACGGCCAATGGGGCAATGAATAATTCCGGCCTTGTCGGTTCGATAACGAACCTGTCCAGCCTTGGCATTCTTGACCGCCGTCTCGACATCCGCAGTCACCGTGCCAACCTTCGGGTTCGGCATCAGGCCGCGGGGACCAAGAATCTGGCCCAACTGACCAACAACGCGCATGGCATCCGGTGTCGCAATGACGACATCAAAGTTCATCTCGCCCTTCTTGACGGTCTCGGCGAGATCGTCAAAACCAACAATGTCCGCTCCGGCCGCTTTCGCCTTGTCAGCATTTTCGCCCTGGGCAAACACTGCGACCCGTACCGTTTTACCGGTACCGTTCGGCAGAACCGTCGAACCGCGAACCACCTGATCCGATTTACGCGGATCAACGCCGAGATTGACGGCGACATCGATACTTTCGGCGAACTTCGCCGTCGCCAGTTCCTTGACCAGCCCAAGCGCTACAGAAAGTTCATATGCCTGCTGTGCATCGATCTTCTCTCGAGCGGCCTGCTTTCTTTTGCTGAGATTAGCCATCAGTTCACTCCCTCGACTTCAATACCCATGCTGCGCGCGGTACCTGCAATCGTGCGAACCGCAGCATCCATATCGGCAGCCGTCAAATCGGGCATCTTGCTGGTCGCAATTTCTTCCAGTTGCGAACGATTCACTTTGCCAACCTTGTCGGTATTTGGCGTGCCGGAACCCTTCTTGATGCCGGCCGCTTTACGCAGCAGGACGGCAGCAGGTGGAGTCTTGGAGATAAACGTGAAACTACGGTCGCTGTAGACCGTAATGACGACGGGGATGGGCAGTCCGGCTTCTGTACCCTGGGTCTGCGCATTAAATGCCTTGCAGAACTCCATGATATTGACGCCGTGCTGGCCCAGCGCGGGACCTACGGGTGGAGACGGATTCGCCTGGCCCGCAGGGACCTGCAGCTTGATATAGCTGGCAACTTTCTTGGCCATTGTAATTTCCTCTCGAGTTCAAACGCTGCATTCAAGCCGCAGCTCCTCGTACTTTTTTTCAATAGGGTCAGCGTTGCTCGCGCAACTGGCCCCGTAATTCAGGACTTCTCGACTTGCCCGAAGTCCAATTCGACCGGCGTTGACCGGCCCAGAATCTGTACGCCGACCTGGATTCGGCTCTTTTCATAATTCACGCTTTCAACAACTCCGGAGAAGTCATTGAACGGTCCATCGGTCACGCGAACGACTTCACCCGGCTCGAACAATACTTTCGGCCGTGGTTTGTCGACGCCCTCCTGCACACGCTGCAGGATTCGATTCGCCTCTTTTTCGGTGATCGGCGCCGGTCGATCACTGGATCCACCGATAAAGCCGAGTACCTTGGGTACTTCCTTGACGAGATGCCAGGTCTCGTCATCCATTTCCATTTGCACGAGCACGTAGCCCGGGAAGAACTTTCGCTCGCTGCGCCGCTTACTGCCTTCGCGCATCTCGACAACTTCTTCGGTTGGCACCAGGATTTCGCCAAACTTGTCTTGCAGCCCCATACGCTCGATTCGCTCTTCGAGCCCGCTTTTGACGCGATGCTCAAAGTTCGAATAGGCGTGCACGATGTACCAGCGTAAAGCCACTGCTTGTTCCTCTAGAGTCTTTCGTTGCCCGGTGCGACGTTAGCCGACCAGCTTGCGGGTAAGCCAAAGCAGACCCGAGTCGAGCGCCCAAAAGAACAGCATCATGACGAGCGTGAATACGAAAACGGCGATTGCCGTTTGCGTGGTTTCCTGCTTTGTCGGCCAGACGACCTTGCGTATTTCAACACGCGAACCCTGGATGAAATGCCAGAGTCGCTGACCCTGAACACTCGTCATCGCAATGCCGATACCGGCAATGGTTCCGCCTAAGACCATGAGGACACGAATCGCCTGCGCGAATTCCGCCTCGTAGTAGTAGTACGCATAGAGCCCGCCCACCAGGGCAGCCGCAGCAATCAGCAGCTTGATGGTGTCGAGCATGCCACTCTGTGATGTTTCTGTTTGTGCACTCATTACTTAAGAAAACCAGCTACTCAAATGGCAGGCCAGGAGGGAATCGAACCCCCAACCTGCGGTTTTGGAGACCGCCGCTCTGCCAATTGAGCTACTGGCCTTTCGCTTTTTACTCGATGACTTTCGCTACAACGCCTGCGCCGACGGTACGACCGCCTTCGCGAATGGCGAAACGCAGTCCGTCTTCCATCG
>CAXBKH010000037.1:0-15178 GCA_963976365.1 uncultured bacterium
AAGGTGACTTGGCTTCGGCCACCACGGGTGTCCCCACCAGGTCAACATCCGGCGGCACAACAAAGTGGAAACGCGCATTGTCGATCGGCTCGTTAATCCTGACCTGATCGAGAGCAATCAAGGTCGTCTGCTCAAGATTGTCAAAGAAAATCATGCGCCGCAGCTGTTCGTCGATGAACCCGAGTTCGACCCGGTTGAACCCGCTGCTTTTGTCTTTTGGTTCCAGGCGCACCCAGGTCGTGATTTTCTCGACGGTCGTGCCGCCGTAATCAAATTGTTCGAGTGCCTGATCCGAGCCGCCGAGCAACAATGCCGGCGTATTTGCGAGCGCTTCTGCCTGCGGCTTGACCGTCACTTGTTCCAGGTCGAGATCGTAGCTCCAGATGTTGAGCCCGTCAGCAACCAGCCACTGTTCGTAGGGGTCGGCATACGACCATCGAAACCGCTTGGGCCGCTCTATTTCAAGTTTGCCGCTGCTGCGGTCAATAACGGTACCTTCCGCATCAATCAGCGACTGCTCGAAATTGCCCTCAAGCGTAATGACGTTATTCACAAAGTCATTGATCAGACGTTGCCCGAGATCATCCGCAGCGGACTGAGCCTCTGCCTGCACGGCGATCAGCAACAGAATTACCAAGCATAGCGTGTTTGATTTAGTCATCTTTTGCCGCATTCGGTACCAATATTTCCCGCGAGCCATTCGATTGCAACGGTCCAACCATGCCGGCCTCTTCCATCGATTCGACCATTCTGGCGGCACGGTTGTAGCCTATTTTGAGCCGTCGCTGGACACCGGATATTGACGCCTTGCGGGTCTCCAGCACAACCTGCACCGCCTGGTCATAAAGCGGGTCTTGCTCCGCATCGCCGGTGTCGCCCGGCTTGTCAATTCCGGTCAACCCGGGCGTTGGACTCGACGGGCCTTCCAAAATTTCATCGATATATCGCGGCGCGCCGCTTTTCTTCAAATGTCGCACCACGGCATGCACTTCGTTATCTGAAACAAATGCGCCGTGTACGCGGATCGGCAACGAGGTACCGGGCGGCAGATATAACATGTCACCATGCCCGAGCAGGTTCTCAGCACCCATCTGGTCGAGGATGGTGCGCGAGTCGACTTTGGCCGACACCTGGAACGCGATTCGAGTGGGTACATTGGCCTTGATCAGGCCAGTGATGACATCAACCGACGGACGTTGTGTCGCAAGAATCATATGAATGCCTGACGCTCGCGCCTTTTGTGCAAGACGGGCGATCAACTCTTCGACTTTCTTGCCGACGATCATCATCATGTCGGCCAACTCGTCGATGATCACGACGATAAACGGCAATGGCGTCAGTGTCGGGTGCTCGATAGGCTTGTCGACGTCAAACAATTCCGGTGGTTTGAAAATCGGGTCTTTCAGCGGCTTGCCGGCTGCAATAGCATCGCGAACCTTGCGGTTGTAACCGCCGATATTGCGCACGCCGAGCGCCGACATCAGTCGGTAACGCCGATCCATTTCCGCCACGCACCAGCGCAGCGAATTTGCCGCCTCCTTCATGTCGGTTACGACGGGCGCGAGCAGATGCGGGATACCCTCGTAAACCGATAACTCGAGCATCTTCGGATCGATCATGATCAACCGCACGTGCTCGGGTTGCGTCTTGTAGAGAATGCTCAGCACCATCGCGTTGATACCGACCGACTTGCCGGCGCCGGTCGTACCTGCAATGAGCAGGTGCGGCATTCGCGCGAGGTCCGCGACCACCGAATGACCGCCGATGTCCTTGCCAAGCGCAAGTGTA
This sequence comes from uncultured bacterium, assembly GCA_963976365.1. GTDB lineage: Bacteria > Pseudomonadota > Gammaproteobacteria > Steroidobacterales > Woeseiaceae > UBA1847. The sequence continues at coordinate 1,789 of CAXBKH010000037.1, forward strand.
ATTGGCGATGCGAGATCGTCGTACGCACGTGACTTCAGGATTTCTCCCAACGTAACGAGCTGTCGGTTTTCATTGGGAATCTCGAGACCGACAAACGACTTGCCAGGTATCACTTCGACGATGCGTACACTGACCACAGACAGGGACCGCGCCAGGTCTTTCGCAAGATTGGCGATTTGACTGACCTTGACCCCGGGAGCGGGATCGAGCTCAAAACGTGTTATGACCGGACCGGGTGACACCGACTTGACCTCGACGTCGATGCCGAAGTCCTTGAGCTTCAGCTCGACCAGGCGTGACATTGCCTCCAGCGATTCCGTGGAATACCCGGCCTTTTGCTCCGGCGGATCGTCAAGTAATGATAACGGTGGCAGCTCGCCAGCAGCCGGCGGCTCGAACAATGGTACCTGGCGTTCTTTTTCAGCGCGTTCGCTCGGTTCCAGTACCGACATGACTGGTTCGATGCGGGGCTTTTCACGATTGGCCTTGAGTTTTTTCTCAACACTGACAATGTCTTGCCGCGCGGCCGCGCTGCGACGACCTTCAGCGCGATCCCGAAACTCGTCAATCTTTATGCGTGCTTTCTCGAATGCGAGCAATGACCAGCGACCGATGCGATCCATCACGCTGATCCAGGAAATACCGAGAAACAGCGAAACGGACGCGACCCACAGGCAGAACAGCAACACGCTTGCGCCGAGCAGCTTCATCAGACCTGCCAGCCAGTCACCCAGCGCCTGGCCTATAATGCCGCCCGCCGTTTCATTGAAGCCGAGCGGTGAGAAATGCAGTGTCGCCAGCGCGCAACTGGTAGCGAGAGTCGCCAGGAAACCGGCAAATCGCAGCCCGAAGTCGAGTTTGGTCAGCTTGATCTGGGTCTTCTGCTCGCGGTAAAGCATCCAGCCCAGGAAGAAAACCATCACGGTGAACAGGTAGGCTGGCCGCCCGAAGCCGGTGAACAGCAGATCAGCAATCCAGGCACCAACGCGCCCTATGCCATTGCGAACGACGTCACTGGTTGTGGTCTGGAAGGGCCCCGGATCCCCGGAGTTATAAGTGAACAGCGCAAACCAGAGTATCAGTCCCAGGGCTCCAAAGACGTAAAGCGCACCCTCGCGAAGCGCCCGGTGCACCTGAGACGACAGGCGTGATTCCGGTTGTTTGCTGCTTGTGGCTTTGCTCGCTCTTGCCATGAAGATTCTTAATTCCCTACACTAGCCGAAGATACATCTTTTCCGCATAAAGCTCGCCCGCATCGTAGCGATTGAATTTGCACCCTTGAAAGACACTTCAAGGAGCACCATCAAAGCCTTCTGCGGGCGATTCTGCGCTTCATCTTGAGTAACGGACAAATTATACATGAGTGACTTGAAACATTGCCGGGTTCTGATTCTTGGCTCAGGGCCGGCCGGATACGCGGCGGCCGTCTATGCGGCGCGAGCCAACCTGAACCCCGTCATGGTGACCGGTATCGAGCAGGGTGGCCAGCTGATGACCACGACCGATGTCGACAACTGGCCCGGCGATGTAGAGGGCTTGCAGGGACCGGAGCTCATGGAGCGCATGTTGCGTCACGCCAAGCGATTCAATACTGAAATCATCAACGATCATATTCATGCCGCCGACCTGTCGAAACGACCCTTCACCCTGAGCGGCGATTATGCGACCTACACTTGCGACGCGCTGATCATTTCCACCGGCGCCACCGCGATGTATCTCGGGCTCGAATCGGAAGAGGCTTACAAAGGTCGCGGTGTCTCCGCGTGTGCAACCTGCGACGGTTTTTTCTATCGCAACAAACCGGTTGCGGTAATCGGTGGCGGCAATACCGCTGTCGAGGAAGCGCTTTATCTCAGCAATATCGCATCGAAAGTCACGCTTGTGCATCGTCGCGACGAACTTCGCGCCGAGAAGATCCTGCAGGACCATCTTTTCGAAAAACAGCGTGAAGGCAAGATCGACATTCGCTGGGACCATACACTGGATGAGGTGCTGGGCGACGATGCGGGCGTGACCGGGATTCGTATCCGCAGCACCAAGGACAAGACGCAAACCACCGATATCCAGCTTGATGGTGTTTTCATCGCCATCGGCCACAAGCCGAACACCAGCCTGTTCGACGAACAGCTGGACATGAAAAACGGCTACATCGTCGTCAAGTCCGGTATTGCCGGCGATGCGACCGCTACCAGTGTACCCGGCGTATTTGCCGCTGGTGACGTTGCCGACCAGGTTTACCGACAGGCGATAACCTCTGCCGGCGCCGGTTGTATGGCCGCGCTCGATGCCGAAAAATATGTCGATGCGCTTGAAGATGCGAGCAAGGCAGCCGATCGCAAGACGGCGTGAATTGATGCCCTCGTGTTGCGGGTAATTGTCAACCGCGCTATCGCCGAAATCGCGTCCGACAAGTGGAATGCGCTAGCTGGCAGCGACTATCCTTTTTTGCGACACGAATTTCTGCTGGCGGCCGAGGAGTCAGGCTGTGTTTCGCCGGAGACGGGCTGGTCGCCACGCCACCTGACCGTTGAGGATGACAACGGCCTGCTCGCTGCAATGCCGCTGTACGAGAAATCGCACTCCTGGGGTGAGTTTGTATTCGACTGGGCATGGGCCAACGCCTATGACCAGGCCGGCCTGCACTACTATCCCAAACTGGTTTCAGCGGTCCCTTTCACCCCCGCACCCAGTCGGCGGCTGCTGCTCCGCGACACCGCCGACAATCAATCCAGTGCCGCACTTCTGCAAGGCGCGATTGCACTGGCCAGGGACACGCATTGTTCTTCCCTGCACGTTCTTTTTCCCACGGCTGACGAAATCGGCGCACTTAGCGACGCTGGCCTGCTGATCAGAAAGGATTGCCAGTTTCACTGGCACAACCATCATTACCGGTCTTTCGATCACTTCCTCGAATCCTTTACATCTTCGAAGCGCAAGAAGGCACGACGCGATCGACGGCGAGTACACGAAAGCGGCATTCGGTTTCGACGCGTCCGTGGCGGCGAAATCGACGACACTCGTATGTCGATTGTCTATCGGCTGATCAGCAATACATTCATGCGGCGAGGATCGACGCCCTACTTCAGCGAGGCATTCTTCCGCCAGCTGAATCGAAGCCTTCCCGACAATATTTTGTACGTGTTGGCCGAACACGCCTCGTCCGTGGTCGCCGCCGCCGTTTTTTTTGAGAGCGAACTCGCGCTCTACGGGCGCTATTGGGGAACTGACGGACACTATGACGCCTTGCATTTTGAGACCTGCTATTACCAGGGCATCGACTATTGCATTGCAACCGGCAAGCAGTTGTTCGAACCTGGCACCCAGGGTGAACACAAAGTTAGCCGCGGATTCTCCCCGGTTACGACCCACTCCGCCCATTGGCTCGCCCACCCGCAGTTTGCCAGCGCAATCGAACGTTACCTTGACGAAGAAGGCAAACATGTCGAGCGATATATTGACGAGGTGGATTCTCACACACCCTACAAGTCGACGAGCGAGCCGCAGTGACCAATACGCGTGTCAAGTGGCTCTCGGCAGACGACCCGCCGAACAGCTTCCCTGCGGTAGACGGCGCGCTGAGGGAACCGGACGGGCTGCTGGCATGCGGCGGCGACCTGAGCCCGGCCCGCCTGCTCGCCGCGTATCGCCAGGGCATTTTCCCATGGTCTGTCGATGACGAACCGCTGCTCTGGTGGTCGCCAGACCCTCGCTGCGTTTTTCTGCCGGGCGACTTTTCAGTCGCCCGCCGATTGCGTCGCGAGATTCGCCGGTCGAAGGCCGAAATACGAATCAATACTGCGTTCTACGAGGTCATCCGTGCCTGTGCAGGGCCGCGCCGTTCGGAACAGGGCACGTGGATTAGCGCGGAAATGATCGCCGCTTATGGAAAATTGCACGACAGCGGTTGGGCGCATTCGATCGAAGTCTGGGACAACGATGAGCTTTGCGGCGGCATGTATGGCCTCGCAATCGGAAAAGCCTTTTTCGGGGAATCGATGTTCAGCGCACGGCCGAATGCGTCCAAAATGGCGATGCTATACCTCGCAAACCGTCTGGCGCGTGGCGAAACAGACATCCTCGACTGCCAGGTGGTATCTGGCCATCTGCTGTCCCTGGGTGCCCGAACCATGCCGCGGGCGGAGTTCAGTGCATTGCTCAATCGCGTCTGCGATGCGGCTATTCATATGCCCCGGTGGCCGATTTCCGCGGTCCCTTGCGCCAAGTTATTGCCGGAATGAAGAGCTGGCACATTGCAATACCCACGCCGTTTCTGCACAATTCGCCGGCCTTTTAGCACTACAGAGATTTAACCCCTTGGCAAAAGAAGAAGCCCTGCAGATGGAAGGCGTCGTTAATGAGACGCTTCCCAACACGACGTTTCGAGTCGAACTCGAAAACGGGCATGTTGTTACCGCGCATATTTCCGGCAAAATGCGTAAGAATTACATTCGCATCCTGACCGGTGACAAGGTCACCGTCGAACTCACACCTTACGACCTGAGCAAAGGCCGCATCGTCTACCGCGGCCGTTAGTCCTCCGGCAGGTGCTCCAGTTCCCTGAGCACCGGTTCAGCTATCAACTTGAGATTGTCATCCTGGCCGACGACAATTTTGACGTGCCCGCCTTTCGCCAGGCTGCCGAATAACAACTCTTCCGCCAGCGGCCGCTTGATCTGCTCCTGGATAATTCTTGCCATCGGCCTGGCACCCATCTTCGGGTCATAGCCTCGGCTCGCGATCCATTGGCGAGCGTCATCGTCCAGCTCAAGCGTAACGTTGTTGTTGCCGAGTTTGGCCTCCAGTTCCACGACCAGCTTGTCGACAACGCGCTTGATCGAATCCATGGCCAGTGGCGCAAACTGAATGATCGCGTCCAGTCGATTACGAAACTCAGGCGAGAAACGCTTGGTAATCACCGCCATCGCATCGGAACTGTGATCCTGCTCGGTAAAGCCAATGGACGCACGACTCGATTCCTCCGCCCCGGCATTGGTCGTCATCACCAGGATCACGTTACGAAAATCCGCCTTGCGACCATTGTTATCGGTCAGAGTACCGTGATCCATGACCTGCAACAGGAGATTGAAAACCTCAGGATGTGCCTTCTCTATTTCATCCAATAAAACAACGGCATGCGGGTTCTTATTAACCGATTCTGTTAAGAGTCCACCCTGGTCAAACCCGACGTATCCGGGGGGCGCGCCAATCAGACGCGACACCGTGTGGCGCTCCATGTACTCGGACATGTCGAATCGAATCAGCTCGACGCCCATGATCATGGCCAGCTGCCTTGTTACCTCGGTCTTGCCGACGCCCGTCGGACCCGAAAACAGGAACGAACCGATCGGCTTTTCTTCGTCCCGCAAACCGGATCGCGACATCTTGATCGCACCGCTCAGCGCTTCGATCGCCTGATCCTGACCGAAGATGGTCAGCTTGAGATCGCGTTCCATCGTGCGTAGCGCATCGCGGTCGGACGACGAGACACTTTTCTCCGGAATACGCGCCATTTTCGCGACGATCGATTCAACCATCTTGACCGTGACCCGCTTGCCGCGGCTGGCCTCAGGCCTGAGTCGCAGGTTGGCCCCGGCTTCATCCATGACGTCGATGGCCTTGTCCGGCAAGTGACGATCGTTGATGTGGCGCACCGACAGCGCGACAGCGGCTTCCAGAGCCGGGTTGTCGTACTTGACGCCGTGATGCTCTTCAAAGCGCGATTTCAGCCCTTTCAGGATGGCGACTGATTCCTCGACACTGGGTTCCGGCACATCGATTTTCTGAAAACGTCGTGCCAGCGCGTGGTCTTTTTCGAAGATGCCGCGGTATTCGGCATAGGTGGTGGAACCGATGCAGCGCATATCGCCATTGGCCAGCACCGGCTTGATCAGATTGCTGGCATCCATGACGCCACCCGAGGCGGCCCCTGCCCCGATAACTGTATGTATTTCATCGATAAACAGGATAGCGCCGGGATTTTCACGGATTTCGGCAATCACGCCCTTCAGGCGTTTCTCAAAGTCGCCCCGGTACTTGGTGCCCGCTATCAGCGTTCCCATGTCGAGCGCGTAAATCGTGCAATCGGCCAGCACTTCCGGCACGCGCTCCTCCACGATCATGCGTGCCAGCCCTTCGGCCAGGGCAGTCTTGCCAACGCCCGCCTCGCCGACATACAGCGGATTATTCTTGCGACGGCGGCACAGAATCTGGATGGTTCGTTCGATCTCCAGTTCGCGCCCGATCAGCGGATCAATCTTGCCCTGGATCGCGCGCTCATTGAGATTGGTCGCGTACTTCTGCAGCGGCGATTGCTCGGGTTCCGCTTCCGGATGCAACTCGGGATCACGTTCGGACGCCGCACCATCGTCGGAAATCTGTGGCAATCCGTGCGAGATAAAGTTCACGACGTCGAGCCTGGATATATCCTGCAGGCTCAGCAGGTAGACGGCCTGCGACTGCTTTTCCGAAAAGATCGCGACGAGTACGTTGCTGCCGGTGACCTCTTTCTTGCCGCTCGATTGAACGTGGAATACGGCACGCTGCAGCACGCGCTGGAATCCAAGGGTCGGTTGGACCTCGACATCATCGTCGTCCGCCAGCAGTGGCGTCTGTTCGTCGATGACTTCGACAAGCTGACGCCTCAACTCGGGGATATTCGAGTCACAGGCTTTGAGGATTTCATGAACGCCCGGAATATCGAGCAAGGCGAGCAAAAGGTGCTCAACCGTCATGAATTCGTGACGGTGATCACGTGCTCGTTGAAATGCCTCATTCAGGCAGAATTCCAGCTCGCTACTCAGCATGTTCGGGCCTCATCAATCATTCAGGTTTCTTCCATTGTGCACAGCAACGGGTGCTGGTGCTGACTTGCAATACTCATGACCTGGGCAACCTTGGTTTCAGCTATTTCATAGCGGTAAACGCCACAAACCCCCTTTCCCTTGGTGTGCACTTCGAGCATGACGTGTGTCGCGCCTGTCCTGGCCATCCCAAATACGGATTCAAGGATGCTCACGACGAACTCCATCGGCGTGTAGTCGTCATTGATCAGCACCACGCGGTACAGCGGCGGGCGCTTGAGTTTCGGCCTTGCCTCGTCCACGGCGAGGTCATGCTCGTTGCCCCAGTCTGTGTCAGTTGGTCGTTCACTCATAGGTCATGTAGATGTGATAATTCGCTTAAAAGTCAATAATCTGCTTGTTCGTGTCGCAGTTCAACCCGTATCATCGGGTCGCTACGTTAATAGACAAGTCCTCACCCGAAATAGCTTCATTGAATATGATTTCAAGAGCAAACTGGTCAAACGTTACTAGCGTAGACGGCGGCAACGCCCTCAGCGCCGTAAATCGTTTCCTGCCCGCCCTGCTGAGCCTGGTCCTGGTCGTTTTGATCGCCTGGCAGGCTGCCCGCATGGTATGGCTGCTGGTCCCGGGCACGGCCGCAGGGACACCGGTGCCGTTGCCCGCCTCCCTGCCAGACACCAGCGCAGCCTCAAGCATTTCGGCCGATGTCAGCTCGATCGCCGCGGCACACATTTTCGGTGTCGCAGACGCCGTGCCGGAAGGCCCGGTCGTTGTCGAGGACCCGGGCGAATACGAAGACACCAAGCGCATCAACCTGACGCTGAACGGCACCGTCGCCTCAGAGATCCCGCGCTATTCGATTGCCATTATTTCAGACGGCGGCAGAGACCAGAAAGTCTACAAGATTGGCGACTCGGTCGATTCCGTCGCATCCTTGCATGCGGTCTACGCCGATCGGGTTGTTTTGAATGAACGCGGTGTTTTGACCAGCCTCAAGCTGCCGCGGGAATTCAAGGACTCACCGGCCAGCAGTACAGCGCGCCGGGAAACCGCGACGACTCGGCAGGCGCTCGACAACTCGCAGAGCATTCAGGCCGTCGTTACCGAAAACCTGACCCAACTGACCGATGTCATTCGTCCGACCCCGTACCGGGTTAACGGCGAACAGGTTGGATTTCGTGTTTACCCGGGGCGGGATCGGCGGCAGTTTGCGTCCCTGGGCCTTCGTCCCGGCGATATCATCAAGGACATCGATGGCCAGGCACTGTCCGATGCCAGCCAGGCGATGCAGATTTTTCAATCGCTAGGTACAGCGGAGCAGGTTACCGTTACCATTGAACGCAATGGTGAATCGGAGACTCTGACCCTGAGGACCAGCCAGCTCGACTTGAGCGACGATCAAAGCAAATGAATCAAACTATGAAATTAAAACGCAGTGCTCTACTGATACTGGCCGCAATTCTCCTGCCACTCGGGACCACCACCCTCGCGCAGGAACCCGGCATCACCCTGAACTGGAAAGACGCCGATATACGTATTGTCGTCGAAGCTGTCAGCGAGGCGACTGGCAAGAATTTCATTCTTGATCCGCGCGTAACCGGCAAGGTCAACCTGCTTTCCGCAGAGCCAATGTCGAAAGACGCCTTTTATGAAGCGTTCTTGTCAATACTCCAGGTTCACGGCTATATCGCCGTAGAAAGTGGCAACCTGATAAAGATATTGCCGGATGCGACGGCACGTCAATTCCCAAGCACTTTCGGTACCGAAAGTGCTGCAGGCGTTGACGACATGGCGACGCAAGTCATCCAGGTTCAAAATGTCGCTGCAACACAGCTTGTGCCGATATTGCGGCCACTGATCCCGCAGTACGGCCACATGGTCGCGCACGCGGGCTCGAACATGCTGATCATCTCCGATCGGGCCGGCAACCTGGCGCGCATGGTGAGCATTATTCGTCGCATTGATATGGCAAGTGACGAAGACATCGAAGTCGTGTCACTACAAAACGCCTCTGCAGCAGAAATCGTGCGCATCATGACAGCGCTGACACAGACACAACGTGCCGACGGTGCACCCGTCACAACCAGCCTGGTCGCGGATTCACGCACCAATAGCGTACTGATCGGCGGCGATAAGGCGGATCGACTGCGACTGCGTACATTGATCGCGCACCTCGACACACCTTTGGAGGCCGGTGGCGATTCCCAGGTTCGCTACCTGCGTTATGCGGATGCAGAGGATCTCGCCACCAAATTACAAACACACTTCACGAATTTGACCGGCGGCGCGGGTGCACAAGGGGCGGCGACGTCTGCGGTTGACAACGTTAACGTCTGGGCAGATCCGCAAACCAATGCAATCATCGTAAATGCACCGCCGAAAATGATGCGCTCCCTGATGCAAATCGTCGACCAGCTGGATATTCGGCGTGCACAGGTCCTCGTGGAGGCCATTATCGTTGAAGTTATCGCTGACGAGGAAAATCGGCTGGGCGTGTCGTGGGCAATCGAGGGAACGGGCAGCGAAACGCCGATCGCTCTGACGGATTTTGCCGATGTTGCGGGCGTCGTGCAGCTGGGCACGGCTGCATCGGGCGGAGCAATCGATCCTTCCAGTCTTGTCAGAACGGGTATCACTGTGGGACTCGGCCGCATATCCGATTCCGGCGTCAGTTTTGCGGCGATTCTCAATGCGCTTGAGGGTGACGCAGACACCAACATTATCTCCACGCCGTCGATTGTCACGACGGACAATGAAGAGGCAACCCTGAATGTCGGCCAGGAGGTCCCATTTGTAACCGGCTCGTTTACCAATACCGGCGGCACCGGCGGTTCGGTGAATCCGTTCCAGACCATCAATCGAGAGCAGATTGGCGTGAAGTTATCGATTACGCCACAGATCAACGATGGCGACTCCATGGTGCTGAAAATTTCCCAGGAAATCTCGAGCATTGCTCAATCAGCTGCGGACGCGGTCGATCTGATCACCAACCAGCGCATCGTCGAAACAACGGTCATCGTTGATGATGGCGAGATCCTCGTCCTCGGCGGATTGATCGAGGATACACTGCTGGAAAGTAATCAGTCCGTGCCGGTACTCGGCAAAATCCCTGTCCTCGGTGCATTGTTTCGATCGCAGAAAACGGAAAAAAGAAAGACGAATCTGATGATCTTTATTCGTGCAGAGATCATGCGTGATTCAACAGAGACATCGTTTCATACAAACCAGAAATACAATTTGATACGCAAGGTCCAGGAAAGCAACGACAGGAGCATCCAGCTAATGCCCGGTCGCGATCGCCCTCTCTTGCCCGAGATGGAAGAAAAGCAGGACGATGGAAGCGAATAGCGAAATCGTGCTGGAAGCACCGGAGCTTGCAGAAGTCAAAAAGCGTCGAGCTTTGCCGTTTTCATTTGCGAAACGTCATGGCGTCCTGCTGCAGGAGATCGGCAAGGACGGCGGCAAGGCGGTATATCGCGCTGGCGCGACACCTTTGAGTCTTGCTGAGGTGCGGCGTTTCGCCGGTGTGCCGATAAGCCTGTCGCGAGTATCGGCCGAAGTTTTTGACACGCTGCTGCAGGCATCCTACGAGCAGGACTCGAAAAATGCCGCGCAGATGATGGACGGCCTGGATGAAGAGTTCGACCTGACGCAATTTGCACAGGACCTCGAACCCTCTGACCTTCTGGAAAGCGACGACGATGCACCCATTATTCGCTTTATCAATGCGGTCCTGACCGAAGCAATCAAAGAAAATGCTTCCGATGTGCACGTAGAGACCTACGAGAACCGCCTGGGCGTACGTTTCCGAATCGACGGAGTATTGCGCGAGGTATTGCAAACACGGCGCGCGCTCGCGCCATTGGTTGTTTCGCGAATCAAGGTCATGTCGCGCCTCGACATTGCGGAAAAGCGCTTGCCCCAGGATGGTCGTATTTCGCTGAAGATCGGCGGTCGCGCGGTCGATGTTCGTGTATCAACGCTTCCATCGGGGCACGGCGAACGTGTCGTGTTGCGACTGCTGGACAAACAGGCCGGCCGCTTGGACCTGACGTCACTGGGTATGGACGACGTCTCGATGCGCTCAATGGACCAGCTGATTCATAAACCGCACGGCATCATTCTCGTAACCGGACCGACCGGATCCGGCAAGACGACAACCTTGTACGCGGCACTCGAGCGAATTAATGACAACAGCCGCAATATCATGACTGTCGAGGACCCGATCGAGTACCTGATCGACGGCATCGGGCAAACCCAGGTCAACACCAAGGTTGAAATGACATTCGCGCGCGGCCTGCGCGCGATTCTGAGGCAAGACCCTGACGTCGTCATGGTTGGCGAAATACGCGATCTCGAAACGGCTGAGATTGCCGTGCAGGCCAGTTTAACGGGTCACCTGGTGCTGTCCACTTTGCATACCAATACAGCCAGCGGTGCAGTCACTCGCCTGCGCGACATGGGTGTTGCGCCCTACCTCCTCGCATCCAGCCTGATCGGTGTACTGGCCCAAAGGCTCGTTCGTGTGCTGGACGACGCCACCAAGATTGCCTACACCGCTTCTGACTATGAGTGTGAAGTACTCGGTGTTGACCCGACCAGCCCCCCGACCCTGTACAAGCCCGGTAGCGGCGGCAACCGCGGTTTCGTCGGCCGTACCGGAATTTACGAGCTGATCACGGTCAACGACGCGATGCGCGAGATGATTCACGACGGCGTCAGCGAACAGGAACTGGAACGGCACGCGAGGAAGTTCAGCACCAATATCCGTGCCGATGGCTGCCGCCTGGTGTTGTCCGGTCGTACAACACTGGACGAAGTGTTGCGCGTCACCCGCGAAGACTAGGCTCGATACATGGGTGCGTTCGAATACGTTGCAATGGATCAGGCCGGCAAGCAGACCAAGGGTTTGCTGGAAGGTGATACACCGAAGCACGTTCGGCAGCAGCTTCGCGATCGAAAATTGTTACCGGTCAGCGTTACTGAAGTTGCTCACAAAGAGGCTCGCCGACAGCGCAGCTTTTCGCTGCGCAAGGGCATCTCGTCCGGTGAACTCGCGCTGATTACGCGACAGATGGCATCGCTGTCGCAGTCCGGCATGCCGCTCGAAGAAACCCTGCTTGCTGTTTCGCAGCAAAATGACAACCCCCGGACACAAAGTATCCTGCTCGGCGTCCGCGCCAAAGTCATGGAAGGCCATACGCTGGCCGACGGACTCGGTGAATTCCCGCAAGCCTTCCCGGAGCTGTACCGGGCGACCGTCGCAGCCGGCGAAAACTCGGGTCACCTCGACATTGTGCTTGAGCGGCTTGCTGACTACACCGAATCTCGCCAGGAGCTTCGCCAGAACATTACCAACGCGATGGTCTACCCGATTGCGCTAATCGTGATGGCACTGGGCATCATCAGCTTCATGCTGGCAACCGTTGTGCCAAAAATCGTCGGAGTTTTTGAAAGTACCCGGGCCGAGCTGCCAGGACTGACTCGTGGATTGATTGCGACCAGCGATTTCCTGCGTGACCACTGGTTGCTGCTGATTATCGGCATCGCCGGCGTGATATATGGGCTGTGGTGGTTGCTGCAGCAGGAAGGTCCGCGTCGACGCTACCATCGATTTCTGCTGCGCATGCCGATCACCGGCCGGCTGACGCGCGGCATCAACACCGCGCGCTTCACACGTACGCTCAGTATTCTTGCCGGCAGCGGAGTCCCTATTCTTGAAGCGCTGAAAATTTCGTCGGAAGTCGTTGAAAATTTGCCGATGCGCGATGCCGTAACCGAAGCAACCGTCCGCGTTCGCGAGGGTGGTTCAATCAGCAAATCGCTTGCCGCCAGCAAGCTGTTTCCGCCAATGATGATTCACCTGGTATCGAGCGGCGAATCCGGCGGCCGGCTCGAAGAAATGCTCGGCCGCGCCGCCGCGGGACAGGAGCGTGAAGTCAATGGCCTAATTGCCGCATTACTTGGTATATTGCAGCCATTGGTGATCGTATTGATGGGCGGCATTGTGCTATTGATTGTGCTTGCGATCTTGCTGCCTATTTTCGAGATCAATAACCTTATTCGATAATCTGGTCTTTACGACTGATGAGGTGTGGGATGGTCGGCGATATTGATGACATCGATGATATCGATGATGTGGAAGACGACGAGACGGTTAGCGATGACGACGATGACATTGCCGGTGCGATAGCGGACGGCGACATCGAAGTCGATTTCGGTGAAACGGTCGGCGATCTTTCTGCTGAATTCAACGTGGAAGAGCTGGTTGCCAGGATTGAGGCGACCGATGCAAAGGACGCGGCTGAACGCGCGAGGATTCGCAAACGACTTGAAGAAATTCGAGAGATGAAAGAAAGCGAGTTGGACGACACTTATAATTTCAACTTCGACGACGACTAGCGGCTAGCGAAAATCCCTGGAATTGACACTCAGGTCCCCCAGCATGTCTGTATGATCGAACAGTCGCCGCGCGATAACGTGGATGACCTTCCCTTCGATCTGCAGTTCCCCGGTAATACCGAGTAAGCGCGCATTCAGTAATGCCGCGCGATACTCCTCGGCAATCTTCTTCCAGAGAATCACAT
>CAXBKH010000038.1:0-6343 GCA_963976365.1 uncultured bacterium
ATGCGCTGCTCAATCGTGATCGTGGCCATCACCACTTGACGCTCCGTCATCATCTCAATGATCTGCACCATGCCAGGCATCTCCAACATGGCGTTGTACGACCCGGTGTCAAGACGCCACGTCAACGGCGGCAACTCAGGGAACAGCACTGACAACCGAGTCTTTGTCGAACACTCCGACTTGTTTTTCATCGTGCAGATACAGGCTTGCGTGATCGATTCGCCATCACGGCCAGCACCCATCACTTCGCACGCCTTCGGATCTGTCGGATCACCAGAGCAACGCCGCTGACACAACCCGCCACCCCACTTCTCCATCGACTGCGACAAAGAGTTTGGAATCAGATAGACGATTAGCTTCGGTGAATGCGTGAGCAGCTCGAACTGATCCGGTGGGTTTGCTGACGAATCATGCCACGGCTGAACCGTGCCACCGTAGAGCTCAGCCAGCTTGACTAGTGCGGCCTGGTTCTGCGACGTGAGTCGCCACTGCGTCAACACTTTCATCCCGGCCGCCCCGCCCTTGGCGCCCATGCGGATACGGCCACCCTCGGGCAACCGAAGATCAAGAGCATTCATGTTCGGTACAACTGAGTGACCCATCACAACTCACTTTCTGGAAAGAGAGACATAGCAACATGCTGTGTCTGAATACGGTGCGCAATTTTTGTACGGCCAGGATGCTGCGCGTCGGGCACCATGGTCTGTGTCAACACCCCGTTTTGTTCTTGGAACCGCAAACGGATCTTGGCAACAGTCCCCCGCTCGACCCGACGTCCGACGTTGCGTTCGTAGATCGAGCGAAGGTCATCGTCAGTCAGCCACACATCAGGTTCGGTGCGATGAAAGTGACGGAATATTTGGCCGATCGCATCAATCAGATTCAGGTTGCTGTCGATTGATCGGACCGCAGCTTCTGACGAGATCGGATCCGACAGACGGGCATGGCCACTCATTTCAGAGGTCCTCGCAATCGACTGTTGGATGCCCATGCTGGTCAAGATATTCAGCGATCTCGTCAAGGATTCCAACGTCATAGCCATCGCTGCTGGTGCCTTGGTCCATCAGTTTTGCAATGTCTTTCAGCGCCGTGGCGTTAGTAGTTGCCTGATTGATTGCCTCAACGATCGCTTCGAAACCTCTTGCTGTAGCAAGCGCAGTCAGGTCATCGCCTTGTGCTGCGATGCGTGCCACGTCAGCCAGACGCTCTGCTGCATCGCTCATGAGCGCCACGCCGGCGGGCACGACCACTCAGTGATGTCGACGTCGACCATCTCCGTCACCGTCTCCGGCACCACATCATCGGGGTACACCTCACGAGTCTCTTCAACCTGCCTGGTACCCACAACAATCTTCTCGCACATGTCCGAGCGGTTGACGTGAACCATCAGCTCAATGCCGCCGATCATCTTGACGGCTTTCATTGCGTAGTCGCTGACTTTTTTGTCGAACCCGCCAATCATCGAAATAGTTTGGGTGAACTCATCGGCACTCTTGGCAAACACGTACACGGTCGGCACGTGAATTTTCTCCGTCAGGATCGTGCGACGCTCCAAGAAATCTGCGAGAGCACGGAGATCTTCAACAACGGTCGTTTTGGTTTCGGTGTGGTTCATGCTGGACTCTTCTCTTTGATAGGTACGGGAACTTCGGTTGGCTGTTCGCCCATCGCCGCATCAGCTGCAGCCTCGACAGGTATGTCTGCTTCGAACGCAGTCCGGCACAACTCGACACGCAGCCACGGGATCATCGTCGCCTTGCTCGTTGCTTGCTCATGCGCCCAAGCCATGAACTCGGGACTGTCGGAACCGCTGTCGTATTCGACGAGCGCCTCGCCCTGATCAATCCCAAACGCTGACGCCTCGGTCTCGGTGACAATCAGGTTCGAGTACGAATACTCAGTGACCTCCAGGACCGCAAGCACCATGTACTTGAGAGCCAACGCCAACACCTCTTTGTCGGTCAACGCCGCAACAGCAGCCAGACGCAAGTCATTGACTAACGCTGCACGCTCCACCGCCCAAGTACGACGAGCCTCCAACGACTCACGGTACGCAGTCCACGCTGCAGGCTCAACACCTAACGGGGCCGGCGACGTCTTCGACCCACCGTCATCATTGAAATGCGAGTCGTGCCGATACAGCGACAGACCCATGTACTCATCCCAATAGAACAGGTCGGCGGTCTTCATTGGCCGGACATGGATAACTTGCTCAGCAACATCTTTCGGATCAGTCATCCGGCAATGACGTCGATGGTCGGCCCGGGCCGTGTGATCAGAGACATGCCGGAACTTTTCGGCGACACCGGCAGCATCCAACGCAGCCATGAACGCATCAAACTGCTCGGCCGCATTGTTCTTGCGAATCTTCTGTTTGATCTCCCACTCGTTCGACTCGGCAAGAGCGACACGATCAGCAGCAGGCAGCTTCGCCAACTCCATTGCCGTTTCGACACGCAGCAAACCAGTGCGGACGCGCTCGAGCGCAACGTCGGGCAGCCCGGCCAGCTTCAGGCGAGTCGAGATCCACGTCGCAGATTTGCCGGTGGTGGCAGCAAGGTTCTTGCGCGAGTAGCCGTGCTTGCCACAGAGTTTTGCGACGGCCAAGCATTCGTCAACGATGTTGACGTCGTGGCGTTGCAGGTTTTCGAGCAGTGCGGCAAGCGACGACGCAGCTTCGGAAGTCATGTCACGGACCATCACGTCAATCGCAAACGAAGGAGTAATCCATCGTTGGTTGATCGCAAAGTGAATGGCCCGGTGCCTGCGGTGACCGGCAATGATTTGATGTTGGTTGTCGGCGTTGCTCGGGCCGGCAACAATGGGTTGCAGTAGGCCGATCGACGAGATTGATCGGGCGAGCTCGGAGATGTCTCCGTAGTCTTCGTCGGCTCGCAGGTTGTGTGGGTTGGGGACAAGGTCGAGGGCGGTCAGCGTTTTGTGTGCTGCGCCCAGAGGGGCGAGTGTTTCGGTCATGTCTGATCTCCGTTGGTCGAGTAGGTAAGTGCTTCGATTGCTTTATCGAGATCGTGGATCTCATTGTCGAGTTTGTTCATCTGTGCTTGTTCCGCAGCCACTTTTTGTTGGGCCACAAAACGACGAGCGCGTGCTTCATTTCCCCAATCGATGCACGCTTTACGATTGTCTTCCAGCAGTTTCAATGCAAAAGTTGTCATGGTGATCTCCTTGATAGGTCGGATGTTCAGAGCATTCGATTGAGGATGGTTCGCAACTCGCCAACCCAATCAGGTGTCGGCGCGTCAGCTTGAACCTGGTGGACATCGAGACGGAACTGGTCGCCGTCGTAAACGATCTCGACGGTCGTCATGTAGTCCTTGTTGACTCGCACCCACACACGATCAATCGTGCGCGGTGCTTCAACCAACCAGAACACGACCTTGCCGGCAATCAACGTCAAGTCTTTCGACGCCAACAGCACTTGGCCTCCGGTGTACGACAGACGAAACCTCATGCCGGTGTCACTTGATCGAAGTAGACGATTTGGCTGTACTGGTTGATGATCCCAAGACACTCACCCCAAAGCGCATGATCTATCCACGCCCGGTCAACTGACGTCTCGGTTGCTTCGACAGCGCTGCTGGTGTCCCAATCGGCCTCGATGCCACGTTGCAATACACAATGCGTAATCATCCGGCCTTCATCAGTAGTGAACGAACACCGCTCGACCTCCGCAACAGCATCAGCCCGAGACAGATGACGGATCCCATCCTCAGCCGTGTACGACGGCTCATCCGGACCGTGCACAGACAACCGCATCCCGCACCATCCGTAATGCACGTCTCACGGAAATCGCAGTAGTCACACATCCACGTCGTCCCGGTATCAATCACCGTGCCATCGTCATCAATCGTGTTGGTCCGCCCAGTCGAAGGATTCATCACAAGCGTCCCCTTCAAATACTCAGGGTCATCTAACACACGCGGCACGTCACCCGGCGCATCATGCGCCAACGTCTCCTCGACACGCACCCGCTCGTTCTCAACGAGCTGCTCGACAATGTGCATCGGGTACACCCACTCTCCGGCGAACCTGTCGATCTCTGTCTTCAAACCGAGCTTCTTCGCTTGGCCCGGCGAGATGACTTCCAACCCGATGTAGCCGATACGCAACTGCTTGGCCTTCGACCAGACAGCACCCAACGCACCTTGCACCATCGCACCAAAGTCTGGGCCTGTCGGCTTCGACGACTTGTTGTTTGCACCCATCGCCTTCTTGAACTTGAACGGAGACGTCGTCTTCCACTCGTTCGCAATCACAATCTCTTCGCCCTCATGTTCGAAGCGAAAGAAATAGTCGCCACGCCCCGAACCAGGCAGCCCGATCTCACGTAGATCCATGACGGAGTCGACGTCGGCCGGGTCGTAGTTCGGAAACTTCTTGCGGATTCCGTTGGCTATGAGCTCGTGAACGAGAGTGCCAAGAGCAAACCGCCACAGCGTGGCAATCGAGTGCGGCCCGTCACGTTCAGTGCCGGCCATTGCGTAAGCAAGCTGCCGGTTGCATCGCTTCCCGGCATACGACGCCCGGTATGGACCGGCCTCGGGGATCGCTGCTTCGGAGAACTCGTCGAGCCGGGTCATGTCCCAACCTTCGACGGCAAGGTGGATCAGCAGTGGCTCAGCTACGGGGGTGCGCGAAGCACTGGTGATGTCGAGCATGAGGCGGGCGGGGTCAATGGATGATTCAGTCATGAGATGCTTTCTTGGAAGGGTGTTGCAATGGAAGGGTTAGGAACGTTGAACGCACACTCGGTGCCACCGGTCCAGACATGGCGGTACTGGTCGGAGCGGTCGTCGTAGTAGACGTCGCAGCCGCAGTTGATGCAGCTCACGGAAATGCGACGCGCATGTCCTGGTTGCCAAGAGCAGCAAGCCGCTCGACCAGACGCTCACGAATCACATGGAACTCGGGCGGACGATCTTCGCCATCTCGTACACGCCGGAACACAAACGACAACGGCACGTACGGCGACAGCACCACCACATCACCAATGCACGCAGCGACAAGACCGAACCGGTCGAGACGATGCACAGTCGAACTGAAAGACTTCGACTTGACAGACAAGCCAACCATCGGAGCTAACGACAAACCCTTCACAGGGTCAGGCGACTCCGACGCAGCTAGCAAAACCATTTGCCAAACAGCCATAGCCGACGGGCCAATCAGCGGCAACGCAACCCGCATCGGATCAGGCTTGTTGGCTTGCAACAAGTCGCCTCGCCCAGTCAGCCGAACCGACTCGACAGTAAACAGATAGTCACGGACGTCTTGTCCCGCTGGAATTCGCATGATGATCTCCTTGGTGTTGTGGACTCACGGCCAACGCCTCGCCCAATGACACGATTGTATCACAAGCTGTAAGGTGTGCCGCATGGAACTCTCTTCTCTCGACCCAGAACTGCAACGCATCGTTCAACACATCAACAAAATTCGCGAAGCACAGTTCGCATGCTCAGTCAACGACGTCGCAACTGCTACTCGACTCAACAAATCAACGGCGTACCGGCGACTCGGTGAGCTACGCGAGATGGGATGCATCGAGTGGACAGATGGCATTGCCGGATCTGTCAGGAGCCTCGGCGCCCTCGGGCTTCAGCAACCAGACGCCGATTGGAAGCAGACGCTTCGTGATTCGCTAGAGGCGGAGCTTGAGGAGCCAACGGCTTTCGTTGACTGGCTGTTTGATCAACTGGACTCGGCGATGTATCCACAGCCCACTGAATCAGACTGATCAACAACGCCAAGTCAGCAACCCAAGCTGCATCACTCCGGTACATCAGGACCGGCAGCCAGAATTTCGGCTGACATCGACAGCACACGGATCAACGCCAAGCAAGAAGCCAGATCAAAGATCAACGGCCGACGCCGCAAGTTGCGTTGCACCTCAGAATCGAACACGACAACGACGTCGTCAGGCGCAACACCGTGCATACGGCGGATCTTGATATCGAAGTCGTCGACCACAACCATGTTGTGTTCTTGCACCAACTCAAACCATTGCTCATCAGTCAATTCCATCATGGCTTTCTCTCCTCAAGTTTGTTTCTCACGGGGACAGCGACAGCAAACCGCACCGACGCACCGATGCTCGATGCTTCGATCTCGATCCACACTGCTTTGTCCGAATGCTTTGACACGTACTCACGTGTCTTCAACCGGCCCACCACTATCACCAGGTCACCCAAAGAAAACGAAGACGCAGCGTTAAGCGCAAGCTGACGCCACATCACAACGTTGTGGAACGATGTCTCGTCCGACCAGCCGCCGGCTCCATTCGGAAATGAGTGCCGGTCGGCTAGTCGGAACGTGACACGGGGGGTCT
>CAXBKH010000039.1:0-5503 GCA_963976365.1 uncultured bacterium
GACAGCAGAATGGGTCGCAGGCGCGCCACGCCTGCGGCGATCCGATGGTGAGCTTCGTTCGAATCGTCTTTGAGTTCGGCGAAATAGAACACCCCGAGCTCGGCGATTATACCAATGACCATTGTCAGGCCCATCATCGCAGCGATGTTCAACTCCGTTCCCGTGAGTACGAGTCCGCAAAGTACACCTGAAATTGACAATCCGACCACGACGAGTACCGACAGCACTCGCCGGGCGTCTCTGAACAGAAACATCAACAACAAGCCGGAAAGTATGAATGCGGCAGCGAAGACGATCATCAGATCGCGAAAGGACTTTTGTTGCTCAGCATATAGACCACCAAACTCGAACCGCACGTTCGGTGGCAACTGCAGCACTTTCATCGCCGACGTAACATCTCGCATGGCTGACCCCATGTCGCGCCCCTCAAGGCGACCGGTCACTGCAGTCATTGGCTGCAAATTCTCCCGGCTAAGCTGCACCTGTCCGCTAACGATCTCGACCTTCGCGACGCGCTTTAGAGGCAGTAGGTGGCCGTCGGTGGCTCTTATCATAAGAGACTGAACTGCGCTGACCCGATCTCGCATTCCTTCGGGCGTCCAAAGTCGAATATTAATTGTTCGCTCGCCAGACTGGATGGTTCCGGAAACAGTCCCTCCGATTAGCTGCTGCAACTGCACGGCCACAAGAGACGGATCAAGGCTCTCCAAAGCCAGGTGCGCCCGATCTAGGGTGACCACGACAGCATCTCCGGCAACGCGGTCAGACTTCTTAACCTCGACAACGCCGTTAACCGACTCAAGCGATGAAAGTACCTGGTCAGCGGCAGACGAAAGCGCGTCGGGGTCAGTACTGTAGAGCTTCACTTCAATTGGTTGCGGTACGGCGGTCAGATCGCCAATGATGTCACCCATCAATTGAATGGTCTCGACCTCCAGTCCAGGTACCTGCGCTGCGATGCTGGCCCGAACCTCTGACATGATGGTCTCGATGTCGCGTCTCGGTGGTCGTTTCAGGCGTATGAACATGTCGCCCTCGTTCGCTTCGGTCAGCCCGCCTCCGAGCTGAACACCCGTGCGCCGCGAATAGCTGGCCACCTCAGGGGTTGATTGAATGATCGTTTCCAGTTGTCGCAACAGTCGATCTGTCTCTGTTAGCGACAGGCCTGCCGGTGCTACGTAGTCGAGAACAAATCCACCCTCGTCCATCTGTGGCATGAATCCTGTTGCAACGTGCTTTGCTGAAATCGCTCCGGCAACAATTGCGACACTCACAATCGCCGCCGCAGCGAGCGGCGCTCGGGCCATCAAAGTCTTCATGATTCGTTGGTAGCTATTTGCGAGAAGCTGCAACCAGCGATTTGAGCGCTCGGCGCGCTCAGCATCTTCCGCTTTTGAAAAACGTTTTGCCAACAAGGGGACAACACTTAGTCCAAAAATCATTGAGATAGACAGCGCCGAAGCCATGGTAACCGCGAGCGCTTTGAAAAAGCCTCCAGTCACGCCACTTAGAAACGCAAGTGGTGTAAAAATAATAATGGTTGCTAGTGATGATCCAATTAAAGGTCGTGCCATTTCCGCTGCGGCATCTAAGGCGGGCTCTGCGATCTCGGAAAGTTTTCGTGTGATGTGCTCAAGCATTACGACGACATCGTCCACGATCAGTCCGACGCCGGCAGCCATGCCGCCAAGCGTCATGATATTCAGGCTCATTCCGAGCACTGACATGAGCAACGCAGAAACAGCAAGGACAGAGGGAAGTACAATTGCAACGATAAGTACAAAACGCATGCTTCTGAGAAACAAGAACAGAACGATGCCCGCCAACAGCGTGCCGATGATAATTGCGTCACGGACGCTCTTGGACGCTGAGCGTACCAAATCCGATTGGTCATAGTACGGTGTGATCAGTACGCCGGGTGGAAATCGGGGATGTTCATTTTCCAAAACCGTTTTGACAGCGTCAGTGAGCGCCAATGAATTTGCATCGGGTGCTTGACGAATATTGACCAGTACGGCATTCGTCCCGTCCGCCGTCACACGAGTCCATTCCTGGGCGAGCCCGATCTGGACGGTAGCGACGTCATCCAAATCGACGATTGTTCCCGATCCCGATTTCAAAACAACGGAACCAATTTCGTTTATGGTTTTCAGGCGGTCGTCGACGAGAGTCAGGAACAATCTCGATCGATCTTCGAAACGCCCCGCAGCCGCAACGATATTGTCAGCGGCCAACGCGGACTGAACGTCGGACATTGACAGCCCCAGTGAGGCCAGCCGCACAGGATCCACCAGCACTTGGTACTCGATCTCTCTGCCACCGAGGACTGACACTTCCGCGACGCCATCGATCGCCGCAAGCAACGGACGAAGTTGGTAGACAGCGAAGTTCTTTAGCTCGACCAAAGAGCTCGCTTCCGAGGTGATTGAATACCCAAGCACGGGAAAAATTGTCGGGTCCATTCGTCGCGCGGAAAACGTAAATCCGGGCGGCATGTTAGGCGTTAGCCTGGCTAACTCAGATTCAGCTTGCAGCACCGCGGCGGTCATATCGCGGCCCCAGTCAAACATCACCGAAATTTCGGCCGATCCCCTGCTTGTCTGCGAACGAATGTTGCGCACGCCCGGAATCGCTCGTAGTGCTTCTTCCGCGGGCCGGGATACCTGCGCGATCATTTGATCGGCTGGGCGGTCCCCGGCTTCGATTGCTATGGAAATCCGCGGAAAACTGATCGTCGGGAACAGGCTCACAGGCAAATACGTCAGCGCAACTACACCCGCCACAAACAAGACGACAAACGCCGAAAAAATAAAGGTCGACTGCCGTGCCAGCCATTTGCTCATTGCGACATCGCAGGTGACTGGGGTTTCGTGCGTACTTTCATGCCACTCGTCAGAATGGCTGCCCCATCGACCACCACAGTATCACCAGCAACAATGCCCGAAACTATTTCGGTCTGATCAGCCACTGTCGCGCCCGAATCGACGCGTCGTAGTTCAGCTTTGTCGTCGACCTTTACGAAGACATAATCGCCAAGTTCATCCGCAAATACAGATTGGCGTGGGACGACAACAACTGCTTGCCGAGTTTCCGCGGTTAACGCGGCACGCACAGATTGGCCGGCATAGAAACCGCTCGCCGGCGGAATTGCGACATAGATGGACGTCATACGGGTTGTCGCATCGACACGTTGATCGATCATTCGAATGGTGGAGCTCACCCGTGATTCTGAATTGTCGTGGCCGTCGACTTGCACTTTATCGCCGATCTTTAGTTTGCCCACGTCTTCAATTTCTACTCCGACTCGGGCCTGTATTGAGCCCGGTGACGCGATTCTCGCAAGCACCGTTCCTGGCGCCACTATAACGCCGGGTTCGACAAGAATTGCGTCGACAACACCGTCAATTGGCGAGCGTAAAGCAGCGATCGAACCAGCGCGACTTTCCAGGCTCGCCGCCAATGCTTCGAGGTCGCGCGCGGCGACGTCGCTCGCTTCAACGTCTGCGTCACTCGCCAAGCCATCCACTCGAAGTCGTTTCGTTCTTTCCGCCGCGGAACGTGCGGCGCTCGCGTCGCGCCGAGTTCGGGCAACTTCCACCCCGGCGCTTGAAGAAGGAACTAGTCGCACAACCGGGTCGCCATTCTTTACGGAGTCACCGGGTAGCACCATCAGTTCCAAAATGCTGGCTTCGATCTCCGAAGTAAGAGTCCGCTGGCCCTTGGGGTCGAACTCGACAGTGCCATATCCGGTGACGAGAATCGGTAAATCCGTAATGGTTGCCACCTGTATCGTTACCTCCGCCACCGGTTCGGGCGCGCCGACGCCTGGCTGTTTGCCGCATCCGGCCAGCAGACTACAAGCCAAAACAAAGGTTTGGATGGTGGTCAGTGATCGTGTCATCGTTGGGGATCCATTTGAAAGCCGGCGGCAATCTCAAGTGCGATTGATAGTTCTGCGACGGCCATGGAAAGCCCAACCGCGACAATCTGCTTATCGAGCAGTGCGAGTCGTGTCGCCACGCCAGCCGACTGCGAAAGATCTCCGCGCTCGACCGCTCGGTTCACGGCGTCCGCCTGAGCGATCAGTGGTCGAATTTCATCAGCAACCTCTTCGGATTGTTTATTCGCGATGCCGAGTGCGGTGTGAATCGACGCTATGTCAGCACGCACGGTTTCGAGGCGCGCCACGTATTCGGCTCGAAGCTGCGTACGATTTGCGTTAACAATCGCCATTTCCCCGCGCCCTCGATTCCAGATTGGCAGCGTCAGCGATACGCTTGGTCCAACCGTTCGAATCGCGCCAGTGTCGCGACCGGCGTTTACGGAAACAACCGGCAGTGGATACCGGTTTAGTCCGGCAAGTGTCTGCTGAGCTGCGGTTGCTTCGTAGCTGGCCCGCAATCCCTGGAGGTCCGCTCTTTGTGCGACAGACTGCTTATACAGGTCGTCAAGCACTATAGCCGATGTCTCGGCCAGCTCAGTTACTGCGACGTCGATTCGCTGTTTGGGATCAAGACCCAGCGTCCGATTGAGATCGAGACGCGCTTGGGCGAGCAGATTTTCGCTGTCGCGATCCCGAGTCGCGGCGTCCGCTGCGGAGAGCCGGCGTGCTTCCAGGTTTGACGCCGGAAGATCGCCGCGAGCCATCGCTGTAAGTGATCGCGACAGTTCATCTTCCGCGAGGCGCCTCAGTTGCAAGGTCAATTCTCTGGATCGTTCGAGATACGGAATCTTGATTGCCTGAATTTTTGCTTGCTCACTGATGAGCCACTCTGCCCACGCGATATCCAGTCTGACCGCATTGAGCTCTGCTTGCGCCGCTCTTTGTACCGCAGGCCGACGCACCAACGCTGCGATATCCAAGCCGATTGATGTGGCGAGCGCCGTGACCAGGCCAGAAGCGTCTCGTGGATAATCTGCGCCTAAAGAAAAGTTCGGATCCGAAATCAGTCCTGCTGCAAAAACCTGCGCTTTGGCAATGCCTTCGCGCGTCCGCATTGCGCGTAGCTCTGGGTTAGTGAAAACGGCGATCGTCGCGATATCGGAAGCATCTAAAGCTGATGATAGTTCTATTGGCCGGGTCTCTGCGATTGTCGCTAGTGTGAGGCCAGGCACTACTGGATCTGGCAATGGCGTACTGTCTACAATATTCGAGCTGCAGCCGCTGATCGTCAGAAACAGACACACTATTTTTGACGAATTCCAATCGCTATCTCGATTTATGTTGAGACGGCCCGTCAAAACCAGACTCTGAGTCCGGCAACGATCGCAAAGTTGTCAATGTCACCGCCTTCGGCGCGCGTTAGATCGGCCGTTTCGCCAAATTGCCGTTTCCAGCTGAGCCCCAAATACGGCGCTAACTCGCGGCGAACTTCATAGCGCAGTCGCAAGCCAATCTGCACGTCGTTGAGCCCGCTGCCTATACCGAAGGTCGGTACCGAACTCGCTGCAATGTTGGTCTCGAATCGCGGCTGCAGGATCAGGCGCTGGGAAAAGAGCAGAT
>CAXBKH010000040.1:0-5279 GCA_963976365.1 uncultured bacterium
GATGAGCTGGCGTCGTAGCCCATCGAGATCAAAGACCCCTGCTGCAGCTGAGTCAGTTGGCCCCACGCACCGCGCTGCGCACCGGGAGAAATTTTGTTCATCGTGTTGAGTAGCTGATCCGCTGATTGCATTCCGAACAGTTGGGCGCTCTGGTCAACAAACGACCCACCAATTTGTCCTGTCTCAGCAATCAACATCAAGGCTTCGGGATCGTCAGCGAGCCACGGATTGATCCTGGCCGTCGTGGTCATGTTGCGGTCAAGGTTGTACGCATTCTGCTGCTCTTGATCGAGCTGATCGTCGGAACCTCCTTGGGAAGCTCGAAGGCTGTTCAGTTGCCTGATTGCTGTTTCGTCGTTGCTCATCGCATACCTGCTTTTTCTGCCATCTCAGCCCACCTTGAATTACCAGTCTTCATCGACAAATCCCTAAGGAGCCGACCCATTTGTGACGGCGGCCGGACCATTGCTTCAGGACCAGCACCTGGCCCCCTCGACATACCAGTTGTCACTGGCTCGTTGGGACGAGCCGTTGGGCGACTGAGCGACCCCATCTGGCCTTGCATCTCCTGAGCGGCTAAC
The DNA here is from genome assembly GCA_963976365.1 of uncultured bacterium. Taxonomy (GTDB): domain Bacteria; phylum Pseudomonadota; class Gammaproteobacteria; order Steroidobacterales; family Woeseiaceae; genus UBA1847. The sequence goes on from CAXBKH010000040.1 coordinate 582, forward strand.
AACGCACGCTCGTAGCGTTCTGCGTCTGTTGCTTGCGGTGGTCCTGCAGGTGCAGCAGGTGCAGCAGGTTGCCCGGCTGCCGCTGGTTCGACAGCCGGTGCAGCTTGGAAGTTTGGAATCGGAGCGACAGCCTCAAGCGCCTGTGCATCGACACCCTGACCGTAGGTCTGACCGGGGATACCCGGTCCTGCTTGGGCCGGGGCCCCCGATTGCGTTTTACGTGCTCCTCTAGGCATTGCTGGCTCCGTTCATTGCGGCTTGAAGTTGTCGAAGGCGTTGCACATCTGGTGGCGTAGACACTTCGCCCGGTGAAGCAACCTCGCCTGGCAGCGGAGCCTGGTTGGCGCCGGGACCGCCCTCGAGACCAGGCATCTGTGCTGGTGCGGCACCCATACCTTCGGGGACAGGAGGCGGCTGAGCAGCTTGCTGTTTGCGTAGGAACGCTTCGACCTTTTGGATTGCTTTGGAAATGTCGCCGGTCGCGCGTAGCTCATCCAGCACTTGGCGGCCCACGTCGATTGGCAGTTCTCCCGACGCAGCCCGTTGCATCAACGACTCGACCAACGATTGCTCGATGCGTTCTGCAAAAATCTGATTCTTCTGATCTTCCGGCGAGTTGACCCAGGGGTGTAGCTCACGCATCGTTTCCTGCGAAATTGTGTTGGCACCTGCCAACGACCCGAGCACCTGAGTGAGCTGGATCATGTCGGCTCCCGGCACCGGGTACGACACGGTCGATCGGTAGTCAGGGTCGTCGCAATCGTCTTTGGGTGTGAACTCAACGAGATCAGATTTCGAAATGTTGCCGGTGTAAAGCGAGTAGGTCTTTGACGGCCAGTATTCCTTGAACCCTCGGATCACGATTTCTTGGATGTGAGGCAACCACGCTGCAGTCATGTCGTGCATCTCGGCGATTCGTGGATCAACGGACGCTGACATAATCGAATCGATTGCACGGCCTGTGCGTAGGCCTGACTGGTTTTCGCCGGACATGGAACCGGCAAGGCCGGTAGACACACGGAAGTTGCGTTCGAGCTGTGACACCATTTGGCCGGTGCGAGGATCGGGTGTAGTTCGCAGGACTCCAACAGCTTTGGCTCCGCCGATGATGTTGACGTCGCCGGTCATGCCGTCTTTCCAGTTGTCGCCGGCAAGGGTTGGGGGGCGATCTCCGTCACCGATGATGTAGGTGTCGGGGAACACGGCTTTCATCTGTGCTTCGATGTCGAGAGCCGACAGTTTGTCTGCCATGTCGATCATGCCTGTGAGCGCCGAAAGGCGCGCTGCGATCCGTCCGAGCGACGGCATCTCAGGTGACACGACGGGGCAGATACCAAAGCTGTGAGGGATCGGTTCGGAAATCGCCATGTTGTTTCGCATCGGCGCAGTGGCCGTCTGCATGAAGTGGCCTCCATTGGAGACTCGAGATGAGTCTGATTGATCGGTGTCCCAGGTCGGCCCGAGGATCCCGAAACGAGTGTGTGTCTCATCGCACCACTCGACAATGTCCCATTCTTGGGCGTAGACGCCAGGGTTCTCCTGGATTGGCCCGCCCCTCTCGGCCCGTGACATCGGGTACTGGGCTCTCAAGTAGCTGGCTGAGCGTGTGGAAATAAACGCCACGTATTCTGGCGGCCGCATTTCGTCGCGTGAGCGTTGCTCGGCAAACGTAGTGAGCGGCGACCTCGACTGGATCATTGGCATGCCCGTCCGCCAGTTTGGGACGACCATCAACGTGAACGTGTGATATGCGGTCAGGTGCCTGTAGTAAGTGCGTCGTACCAAATCGAATTTAGATTCGTGGTAGACGGCCTGCAGCGCGGTGCGGCGACGGCTGGCCCGTTTCACTGACTGCTGGTTGCTGCCACGCATCGCAGGGACGCCGACCATGAACGGAACCGAAGCAGCCCGTTGCGACATCCCATCGATCAGTTCACCCATCAACGATGGAGACGTGACCGGCTTTTCCTTTTCTTGCGGCCGCTCGGGCATCGGAATCACGTAGTCGCCGTCGTAACGCAACTCGATCTGACGCATCCGTTCGAGCACGTCGCCGCGCTGGTCTTGCATTGTCCGAGTCAATTGCATGACTTCGGCCCACGATCGGTGGCCGTCTTGGGTGTCGTAGTCGCTCATTCTGCTCTCCTAAATCTTGTGGAAGGCAGCAGCAAGCCACTGCGGTTTGGACTCCATGATGCCCCACTCCGCTGGATTTTATTCGCATTGTCTTTCTTTGCAGTAGGCCGTTTGCGGCGTGCCTGCCATTTGATCCAGATGAACCAAAGCGTCATCAGACGATCCATCCGTTGGTCTTTGCCTCGGATCCCCGGCTTCCATTCTTTCAACTGCTTGATGAGCTCGGCAATCTCGCGTCGAGTTTCTTCGTCATCTGCCCACGGCAAAATGATCTCGCCACGCTTGAAGCTGTACGCCATCGACGAGATACCAATGTCGGGGTCGTACTTGTTGTTGCCGGTCAAATGCGAACTGGCTTCGATGCCGTATGTGTCGCACAGCTCCAGGAGGCGTTCGTCGTTTGCCAACCCTTTCTGGAAGTTCATTGCCTCGATAATCAGGTCGACAATGTCGCAGTGATTACGGTCGCCGCCCGGTAGCAACGATTTGATCACGGACAACACTTCGTCCATGATCTGTTCGTTGGCAACAAGGCCGGTGATCTCACGGATCCGACGCACTACGAGCTTGCCGGTAGCTGTTGCTTCGCAAGCCATGACCGAGTTCCAGCCGCCGAGCGCCGGGTCAAGACTCATCAGGATCGAGGAACCTTTGGGGACGTCGTGTTGCATCGAGATCAACGGGGCCTTGGCTTCGTCCAACCGTTTCGTCGTGAAGTTGCGTTCGGTCCGCTCGTCGCCGTCTTCCTGCATGTAGTTGCGCGCCCATGCGTCGGCGCCAGCTTTGATTTTCATCCGGCCGTACGACCGTTCCGAATAACGTTCGGGCCACAGGAACGACTCTTTGCCAGTCATTTCGTCTTTGCGGATCGCCGGGAACTTCAGCACCTTCAAGATGCCCGAGTCAAGCAGCTCGGTGTCATTCAAGATTTGCCGGTAGATGTCGTGCGGCCCGACTCTTGTTCCCACAATTGTTGTAATCCCGTTCTCGCCGGGCCGAGACAAAGCATCCTGACGCAACCACGTCTCGATGTCGTTGGTCTGATCAATTGTCTTCGTTGACTGGATGTCATCAATGTGGAGGTGATCGGTTCGGGTCGACACGATCGACGCGCCACGACCGATTGCCATGACCGAGTAGTCACGTTCGTCGGTCTGTCGTTTCTTCCACACGTCGAACGCACCAGCCGACCAGGTCTGTCGGATGCCGCCGGCAGCGGACGGCATGCGGAACGGCCCGTAGTCAGCGACGTACTGGGCAAGCGACGAGTCCAGGTCCATCCGGTCTCGTATTCGTTTCAAAATCTTTTTGGAGATCGGGAACCCTTCGGACGCAATGCAGAAACGGAACGTTGGATCGAGCGCCAGTTTCTCCGACGCATAGTTCTCGAAGCATGTTGTCTTGCCATGATCGGGCGGCCACAACACGAGCAGCATGTCGCCGCCTTCCATCTGCTGAATGGCGTGGAGGTACTCGAGTTGGAACTCTGCGTACTCCATCCCGAAGTAGCGTTTTGCAAACAGCTGGTGATCGTGTTCCCACGGCGAATCTGATTCTTCGTTGCGTGTCGCAAGGTTGCGAGCCGAATCCATGTTGATCGCAAACCGGTGATCGTCGGACCGCCACCGCCGATACGCCGAGTCCGTGACTCCAACGTCTTCGTGCCGCAACGCATCTTTGATCGACAAGCCTTGCTCGATCAAAGAAACCATTGCAGCTTTGCGTCGTGTCATCCGCTCGCGTGCTGGTGTCATCTTCATTCTCGGTGTGGTCATAGCCACTATCCAATCAGACTCGGCAAACCCTGCCAGCCCGACCAACCGTTTACGGCCCCCAGTGAGCTACGGCTGTGTGGGTTCGGTTGTCTGGTTGTCGGCCAGTTCGAGCATCAAAATTGTGAGCTGATCGATGTGCGCAAGCAGTTCTTTGTACTTCGGTTTCTTGTTCCCGAGATGCAACGCCGTCGCTGCGCTGATGTTTCGGATCCGAGCATTTTGATCTTCCGCAGCCTTGAGCTGATCAAAGCGTTTGGCTTCGTCAACTTCAGCCTGGATGCGCCGGTCTGCGAGCTTTCGGTCAAACTTCCATTGTTCGGTGAACGTGTCGCCGTAACGGACAACGGTAAGCGAGTGATCGACGCTGGGTCGTTCGACCTCAATGAGCGGGAAGTAGCCGTTCCATGTGCCTGCAGCTATGAACCTTCCGACGCTGTTTTCTCTTTCCACCCAGTGCAGCTCGGGTTGCTCGTCAAAGCGCTGCGTGACCGTGGTTCCGTCTTCGCTGTAAATAATGGTCATGGCGTTCCGTTCATGTCAGACAGGTTTGGGATCAGCTCTTGGGCGAGGTGGACTGCAGCGGCGGCAAGCTGACGGATTGCGTCGGTCTGCTCGGCGTTCGACATTTCGCGCACCTGCTGAATCCTTTGCAGCTCCTTGACGGCAGCAATGATTCGTTTGTTAGCTCTGTCGCGTTCGGCCTGCTCGGCGTCGGCTGTCAGCTCGGCGTCGGTCTTCGGGCGGACCGTGAACACAACCGTTGGTTGCCCGTTGACGAGTTCGATCG
>CAXBKH010000041.1:0-5010 GCA_963976365.1 uncultured bacterium
CAGCCTAAACGGAAGAAGCCTCACCCGCTCTAATTTGAGCGAGGTCAAAACGACCTTGGGGCAGATCACTGCGGCGATCGATTGGAACGATAACGACGGCGTGAACGAAACGCTGATTAGCTTCACCGGCCTATGAACCACATGAACGAATTGTCAAAGGTTGCGGGATCGCTTCCTTGGTATGAGCGAGCAATTGCCGCCGTCGCGCCAACCTACGCCAACCAACGACTCACGGCAAAACTTCAGCGGCACTTGTTCGCCTATCAAGGCGGTCGTTCCGATCGGCTCTATGCGCCAAAGCAAAGCGGGCAATCGGCAGAATCTTATCAAACATCACGCGATCGAACCACCATGATGTGGGAGGCTTTGGATTTAGTTGAGAATTTCCCGTTAGCCAAAAGCGCGGTCACTACCTATTCTAAGTTTCTCACGCCGACCGAATACGCACCAGCAACTGGAGATCGAAAATATGACGCACTAGTCGCCGAATATTTCCATGATTGGTGCAAGAAGGCCGACGTGACCGGACGAAATTCGTTTCGGAAATTGGTTCAGATCGCTACCTCGATGCGCCCAACATATGGCGATTGCGGCTTTGCATTCCGCCGAAAAGACGGCGACTTAAAATTGCAGCTCATCTCGGGCGATCGGATCGGCAACCCCAACGAGTTGATGGGAGAATTTCCTCGATATTTTTCTGGCGTCGTTGTCGATGATTATGGTGCTCCGGTTGCGTATCGGATCTTCCAAGTTGATCAGGCGGGGCTATACCTCGATCCAGAAGACATTCCGGCAGACTCGTTCTTGCATTATTACGATCCCTTCCGAGCTGACCAGTATCGGGGAGTGACTGACTTCCACGCAGTGCTCCGCACGTCGCGGATGCTCAAGGAAATCCTCGACGCTGAAATGGCAGGAGTTCGCTTTTCCTCGCAGCAAGCGGCGTTAGTGTTCACCGAACGAGGTCAACCGCAAAGCCGGAATCTATTTACTCCAGAAAACGCGCCAACGATGGCAAACGGCCAGCAGCCTCAACAAGAGGAATCGCAAATCGGCACAATCAAATACCTATTCAGCGGCGACAAGGTTGAGACGATGCCTTCCCGACCGTCATCTGCATTCACTGGGTTCGTCGAGGAGCTCAAGAATGACATCGCCTTGGGACTTGGCGGCTACCCAGCCGGAGTTCTTTGGGGGACTGCAAATTATAAAGGCCCGAGCGTCAGAGCAGAATTTGCACAAGCTGACCGGGCAAACCATTATCATCAGGGTATACTCGACGACAAGGTGTTGTCTCCTGTCGCTCGCGCGGTTATTTTGGACGCAATCTCCAACGAGGTTTTGCCAATGCCGCCTCTCCTTTCAGGAGAGACGCCAGATCGCGCTATCGTCCGAGCAACCAAAGGATCGTTCCGATTCCCTCCTCGCCTGACAATCGACGTAGGGCGCGAAACGCAGTCTCGGCTGGCTGAGCTATCAATGGGCGCAACTTCGCCGCAGGAAATCGCCGCAGAGGATGGCAAGGACGCTTACGTTCGCGCCGAGGAGAAAGCAGACTTCGCCGCCTTCGTCCAGGATCTCGCACAATCACGCGGCGTGCCAGAAAGCAGCGTGTTCCTTCCCGCTGGACAGACTTTGCCGAACAACCCGGCGCAGGCCGCAAGCGTCGGAACGCAAACGGGCATCGATGCCGCGCAAGCAGAAGCAGCCAAAGTCGCGCAACCTCAGGATAAGCCGGAGCCAAAGGACGAGACCGAAAGCGTTAGCGATGAGCAGCTAGAACTCGACGATCGCATCGTCGTCAGTTTCGAAAACGGCGGCTTTGTTCCGACCTTAGCGATGGTGAAAAACGCCGAGAGAGCTTTGGAAGTTCGCGAAACTAAACCAGCTTCACAGCGCGGGATGACCGCCGTCGGACTTGCTCGCGCTCGCGACATTAGCAACCGGCGCGAACTCTCATACGAAACCGTCAAACGCATGAAGGCCTATTTCGACCGCCACGAAATCGACAAAGAAGGATCGACCTGGGACGAGCAAGGGAAAGGCTGGCAGGCTTGGAACGGCTGGGGTGGTGACGCCGGACGAACTTGGGCGGAAAAAATTGTCACTAGCGAAGAATCGAAAACGGAGTCCGAGAGCAAGCAGCAGAGCATGGACCTCGCAGGCATGGAAGTTGTCCAATGGCTTTCTCGACCTGAAGCGAAGCCAGCAGAAGACGGCTTGGCTGATGCGTCGGTTCGTAACGCTTTCGCCGGATATAACGACGCCGTTTCCAAATACCGGAACAACCTTTACACTCGCCTTGAGGACGAACTCAAAAGCGAAAAGAACTTATCGTAATGGATACCAAAACGCAAATCGACCGACTCACTGAGCTGACTATTTTACATCGTTCGCAACTCCGCGAACTCGCGAATCAGCTCCCGGGGCTACGCGCAGAAGTCGTCGCAGAATTTGAACGTCGCATGGACGAGGCCGAGCCTCATTTTCGCGAGGAACTCCAGGCATTCGCTAAGGCTCAAACCGAACAGGAAATTTCCGAACTAAGCGTTCGCCTAAAAACGGAACTTGATTCGATTTCTCAGGCTGCGCAAAAGCGCGTCACCAAAAAGATACAGGTTATCTTGGCTGAAAAGAAAGCAGTCACCGAGTTGATGAAAAAGGCGCAGGCCGAAATCAAGGGCGTGCTGAATACTGTCCCGGAGAAAATTGAAACCGTTGTCGGCTTGCAGGCCGAAGCGATCCGCGAAGAAACCAAGGTCCAACTCGAAACTCATTTCGCAATTCCCCGCACCTTAAACCCGCGCGGATACTGGAAAAAAAATACCGTTTATGAACCGCTTGATTTGGTCAGCGACAATGGCAGTAGCTATGTCGCCAACGTTCGGAATCAAAACGTAAAGCCGGGCTTGAAAAAAGAGGAATGGACTTTGATCGCTCGCCGTGGTGCAGGCGGTGGAATGCCAGTCAGAAGTTTGACGGAATTGGTCGGCACGCCTAGCGATGGCCAATTACTGATCGGCGACTCGGGCAACTATGTGAGCGGTAACCTTAGCGCAGGCTACGGCGTGACCATCACAGAAGGCCCGGGAAGCATCGAAATTTCGACCTCTGGGTTTGTTGTTTTCAAAGGCACCTGGAACGCTGCGACCAACACGCCGGCACTAGCCTCGGGCGTTGGCACGTCTGGGTTTTATTATGTCGTCTCGACGCAGGGATCGACAAACCTCGACGGGATCACCGATTGGGACGCTGGCGATTGGGCGATCTTTAATGGCACGGCGTGGGAGAAAGTTGACAACTCGGAGATCATTACCTCGGTCAATGGTCAGACTGGCGTGGTTGTGGTTACCAAAACCGACGTTGGCCTTGGCAGCGTCACTAATGACGCACAGCTAAAAATCGCGAGCAACCTTTCAGATCTAGATAATAACGGAACCGCACGAACGAATCTCGGCTTGGGCAATTCTGCAACGCTCGACGTTGGCACGACCGCCGGAACCGTTGCAGCCGGTGACGATGCACGCCTTAGCGATGCACGCACGCCGACCGCGCACGCTGCTAGTCACGTTGATGGCACCGACGACATCCGAGACGCGACTGCCTCACTCAAAGGACTCGCGACCGCCGCGCAAATCGCGAAGCTCGACGGCATCACCGCCGGAGCAAATGTCGGGATCACGCAACTTACCGGTGATGTTACCGCGGGACCGGGCGGCGATAGCCAAGCGGCTACGATTGCAGACGAGGCAGTCACGTTTGCGAAAATGCAGACCATCGGGAATCAAAAACTCATTGGACGGCACGCCTCTGGGACCGCAGCTCCCCAGCAAGTCGGCATCGACGGCGGCTTAGAGTTTAACGGAGCAAATATTCAGCGCGAGGCGTTGACCGGAGACGTGACCGCATCCGCTGGCAGCAACAGCACGACATTGGCGAACACCGCAGTTTCTGCGGCATCTTACGGCAGCGCGACGGAAGTCGGAGCGTTCACGGTTGACGCCAAGGGACGGCTGACCGCCGCAAGCAACGTCACTGTCACACCCGCTTTTTCGAACGTCACTAGCACGCCGACGACTCTCAGCGGATACGGCATCACTGACGCCGTAAATACCTCCGCATTGGGTGCCGCAAACGGAGTGGCAACGCTCGACAGCGGATCGAAATTAACCAGCTCACAACTGCCTGACATCGCGGTCACAGAATACTTAGGCGACTCGGCAAACGAGGTCGCAATGCTCGCGCTAACGGGACAGCAAGGCGACTGGACGACTCGCACCGATCTCGGCACCGTTTGGATTATAACCGGAACGGACCCGAGCGTGATCGGCGGGTGGACTCAACTGAGTTATCCGACCGCTCCAGTGACGAGCGTAGCAACAAAAACTGGTGCCGTTACTCTCGACTCTTCCGACGTTGGTTTGGGCAACGTGACGAACGACGCACAGCTCAAAATTGCTAGCAACCTCGCCGACCTCGACAACGCAACCACGGCTCGCACCAACCTTGGACTCGGTAACTCTGCTACGCTTAATGTAGGCACCACCGCAGGGACGGTCGCAGCAGGCGACGACTCAAGGTTCTTGGGCGGCGACGTAGTTGGCCCAGCATCATCCACCGACAACGCTGTTGTGCGATACGACGGCACGACGGGAAAGCTGGTTCAAAACTCAACGGTTACTATAGATGATAGCGGCAACGTCGGCGTGGCTGGAGCTATTACCAACACCAAGTATTTCGCTGGCGGTGGGGGCGGAGCAAATCCCGGTGGACTCGGCGGATCTAAATATGTGATGGATTGGTTCGGCGGGAGCCATCGTTCCTTTAGCTACGGGGCAGACGCTTCTACAAACGGTGCGTGGGCATGGAACTCGCAACGAAGCGACGGGACAAACGCCGTCGCCGCAATGTCGCTGGACTCCACCGGCCTGAACAGCACCGCCATCGGAGCAACGACGCCTAGCACGGTGGCGGCGACGTCGGTGGCTGTCGGAACAAACGCCGGTTTCG
>CAXBKH010000042.1:0-4675 GCA_963976365.1 uncultured bacterium
CGCCCAGGACTGGATACGCGGAAACCTTGGACGCAACATCACGTTCGGAGAGAAACAGATGATGCGCCGATACGTGACGGACCCCAACCGTCAAGCAACCACGGACCAGGATCTGTCGCTTGGGTCGCAGGTTGAGAAGTTTGTTTCAGCTCAAACGAAAACCGAACGCGAGACAATCGCATCGAACAACGCAGGCAACAACGCCCGAGCTTTCGCTTTAGATGAACAGGGATACTGAGGTGTCTGATGAGCAACACTGAACCAGCCGACAACATGGGACCAGGCGGCAACAACAACAACGCCGCTTCGTTCCAGCCGCCAGTTGACGTCGGCGCTTCAAGCGGCGGCCAAGGTCCAGGCGGCAACAGCAACAACGCAATCCCGCTCGACGAAGTCGGGTTCAACTACAACCCGTACCAGACCAACAAATGGTGGGACTCAGCCCAATACGGGATGAACGCTGCCGATGTGTTCATGGTCGAGGACAACACAAACGGCATGGCTGACGAGTACAAGCAGTACTTGTACGACTCAGTGAGGCAAGGCTGGGGCGGCGACACAGATTTAGAAAAGCAACGCCAAGGTTGGGAGATCAACAAACGAGGTCTTCGACCATGGCTCAAGGAACGCGCGCAAGCATGGAACGTTTCGAATGGTTTCGGCCCGAGCGGCAGTTCCGGCATGAGTGCTGCCGACCAAGCCAAAGCCAAAGAAGAACGAATCGTTGCAGCCGAAGCATCGATCAGGAACCAGCTCGGCGTATTCGGAATCGCCATGACACCCGACGGGATGCGTGGCATTGCCACCCAAGCCGTTGACAACAACTGGTCACAAGACAAACTGCAAGACATCCTTCTCCAAGCCAACGACTGGGCCACGACTCACAGCAGGCATTACAGACGTCCGCAACATCGCCTCTCAGTACCTCATGCCAGTCTCAGAAGAAACCGCTCGAAGCCTGTCGATGCGGGTCGCTTCAAACGAACTGGATCTCGGTGGCATCCGCAGCTTGTTTACTGCTCAAGCACGCAAAGAATACGGGTTCTTGTCTGAAGAGCTCGACCAAGGAATCACTCCAGCTGACTACTTCGCACCTATGCGCGACGTCGCTGCAGACACCTTGGAAATCTCTGCCGACACAATGAACCTCATGGACGACAACGTACGCAGGATGTTCACCACTGCAAACGAAGACGGCAGCATGCGAGGCGCATCGTTGTCCGAGGTCAAGATGTCGGCACGCAAAGATTCTCGGTACGCCAAAACCCAAGGTGCACAAGATCGCATTGCTGCGATGGGGTCTGCCTTGGCCCAGTCTTTCGGAGGCCAATGATGGCAACGCTCAGCGGCAATTTTGTTCCACAGAACGGCGGCGGCCTAGTCCAAGAGGACTCGAGCGGCGCAATGGACTCGGAAAGGGCTTCGGCGTACGCCAACCTCAAACAGTATTTGAGCAGCCGAGGACTTGGGTCCTTGTTCAACGAGACCGACGGCGTCCCATCCGGATGGCTCTGGACCCAACTGATCAACGGCGTAGACACTGAATCAGAACTTGTCCAAGCAATCGAAACGACCTCAGAGTTCCAGTCCCGATTCGGAATAATTTTTGAGCTCCGCAAACGTGCAGCAGCAGGAGAAAACGTTTACGTCCCCACTGTCGACGACGTCATTTCCTACGAGCAGTCGGTCACCGAAACATTACGAAACGCAGGCATGCCGCTCAACCTTTACTCCTCGACACAGCAACTCCATTCGTACATGTCGAACCAGCTGTCAGCATCAGAAATAGAAGACCGAGTCATCCAAGTGTGGAACACAGTCCAGTCAGCATCACCCGACATCAAAGCCGAGTTCGCCTCGATCATCGGCAACGGATCCGACGCCTACTTCGCCGCCTACATCCTCGACCCAGAAACCACACGCGTCGCAATGGAACAAGAAATTCAGAAAGCAGTCGTTGGCGGCACCGCCACCACGTTCGGCGTCGACATCGACAACACCACCCGAGACCGGCTCGCAAACCTTCCCTTGTCTGAGGCAGGATTCAGCGAAGGATTCTCAAACATCAGCTCGAACGCAGAAATCTTCCAAGAGAGCATCAGCGAAGTCGACGACCTCACAGCCGGCGTCGAAGGCGTGGGCATGGAGTTCGAAGGTGACGCTGCAGCACGAACCCGCGCCGAGCAACGAGTCATCAAACGCAAGAGCATCGATCGAGCCGCAAGCGGTGGGGCCCAGACGGGCGGCGACGGGATAGCTGGCCTTCGGGGCTACTGACGAGTAGGGTGACGTCATGGACAAATCGCACTACACCATCGCAACGGGCGGCAAGGGCAACGGCATCAAGCCGAAGATCGGCTCCCCCGAAACGACCACTCGCATCGGTACTGGGGGCAACAGCAAGCGCCCCAAGCCACCGGGTCGCTAACACACTCAACTCCCCCACTGAGCTCCCTCCGGCTCTTGTTGAGTCAACGGCCCCTTCCAGTCGCTTGGAAGGGGCCGTTGCGCGTTCGGACACAAATGGTGCATACTGTCTATGTAGCCGACGTGAGCTCCACCGGGCCGTCTCCAACACATCCGCACTAGAACCTGCATTGTGTGTGTATTGCCGAAGTCAGGACGGGCAGAAACCAGGAGCACGTAATGAGCAATGTTGAGACACCAACCGGAGATCCAGCAGACGAACTTGCTGGGTTGCGTGAAGCAGCTCGAGAGTCAAAGGCCAACAAGGCCGAGAACGAAACTCTCAAACGAAGGCTGGCATTCTCCGAAGCGGGTATTCCTCGCATCGAAGACATGGCGGAAGACGATCAGAACAGGAACATCGTGTCCATGTTCACCCGTTCATACGAGGGTGAGCTGACAGCCGAAGCCATCAGGGCCGACGCTCAGGGCATCGGGCTTCTTGATCGGGTCGCTACTGGTACTGAAGACCGGCAGCCAACGGCTGCCGAGCTGCAACGCCAGGCCATGCAAGCCGACTTTTCTGGCGGTGCACCACTGCCGCCAGCAGGAGATGCGCCGACCGAACATCCGGCTGACGTCAACCTCCGAGCCTTTCACGAAAGCGTTGCGAGCGGTCTCCCTCGGGAGCAAGCAGCAATGAACTTCGTAGCTGGTCTCATCAACAACTCTGCGGACGACGATCGATTGTTCTTTGATCAACAGGCACATGACGCTGAGGCTGCGGCCTACGACGCCACGTCCAGGTCATGATTCATGAACCCGATTGCGACTGCAAGAACTTTGCTTGTGAGCTGAGACGCAAAAACGTTTCAGTGGCAGCGTCGGCAACACCAAACCGTGTGAGCAACCGGAAACAACCAGTTGTAAAACACCCCGACCCGCCTTCCTGGGAAGCCGGACGAATAGGCCACCACAACAAAAACGGTACTTTCGTCCCTGTCATAACTGAGCGCGGTACGCATCTCCGAGTCAAGGAGTACGGCGAGCGCCGCTCAGAGATCGATGCGATCTTGAAGCGGAAACGCCAAGGTCTCCCGGTCGTTGAGAAACCCTGACTTTCCCACAAACTCTTGAAGGAGCAATCTCATGGCTTACGAACAGATCGGCACATTCAACTGGTCGTCCTACAACCAGCTCATCACGCACAAGTTGCAGATGGACGAACTCATCTACGTTCTGAATCCCGACGACCTACCGATGCTGACCGGCGCCGGATCGAACGGTCGAGCGATTCTCCCCCGAGTCCCCGTCTCGAACCGGGAGTTCAAGTGGATGTCGGAGAACGTCCCGTTGCCGATCGGCACAATCAACGAAGCTCTCGATAGCAGCGAGACCGACGTGACGGTGCAGAACGACCAGGCCGTTCACTTCCCGGTCGGCTCGACCGTGCTTGTCGACGACGAAGCCATGGTCGTCACAGCCATCAACACGACCACGCACGTCCTGACGGTGACCCGAGCTGCACTCGGCACATCCGCAGCGACACACGCTGACGACGCCGAGATCCGTTCCATCGGTACGACTCTCGCTGAAGGCAACGTCGGCGAAGGCGCATACCGCGGTCGTGACGAGCACTCCAACTTCACGCAGATTTTTTCGCGCAAGTTGAACGTGACCGGCACCGAGCAGCTCATCCCCAAGTACGGCGTCCCATCCGAGCTCGCCCGCCAGGTCGTCAACGTCGGCCAGTTCCTCAACACGGAACTCGAGTTCGCTTGTCTCTACGGCATCAAGCACAACACGGCGTCGACCAAGATCCGAGGTATGGGCGGCCTGAAGTCGTTCCTTCTCGCAGCAAACACCGACTCCACAAACACGTGGATGACGATCGAGCGGATCCAGGCGCTGCAACAGCTCGCATACAACGAAGAGATGATCATGTCTCGACCCGAAAACTTTGGTGCCCTCAACAACATTGCTGGCAACGAGCGTGTCCAGACCGTGTCGATCGACGACGCACGACGTGGCCGCATGACGGCACAGGTCGTCACGACTGAGTTCGGCCCCGTCGAGCTTGTCCGCAACCGTTGGATGCGTGCAGCTGACGCGTTCTGCTACAAGTCGGAGCAGGTCGTGCTGCGACCGATGCGACCAATGTCGCTGCAACAGCTGGCAAAGACCGACGACACCGACACCTTCATGATGCTCGGTGAGTACGGTCTGCAAGTCAAGGGCGCCGAGCACATGGCGAACTTCTCGGCTCTGG
>CAXBKH010000043.1:0-3911 GCA_963976365.1 uncultured bacterium
GCCCGTATCCGGGTCCTTGATGAAGCGCTGGCGGTTCCAGACCAGCCTACCGACGTAGAGTTCGTTGTTCAGGATACCCGTGCCGCGTCGCCGGTTGCCATTGATTGTGGATTGCGACCAGTTCTTTCCGGAAGGTGACGGGACGCCCTCCGAATTCAGTTGTGAGGCAATGGCCCTCGGGGATTTATTGCGTGCGTAGTCCTCGAAAACGCGCCGTATTGTTGCCGCCTGACCCTGGTTAACGGTCCGGTCGCCCCGCAAGGGATTCCCTTCCTCATCGAACCGTTTGACGACGTCGTAGCCATAGGCGATTCCGCCGCCGGACTTCCCACGCTCGATGCGACCGCGCAGTCCCCTGCGCGTTTTGTCGGCGAGGTCCTTCAGAAACAGCGCATTCATCGTGCCCTTGAGGCCGATATGCAGGGAGGAAATCAGGCCTTCCGAGAGCGTGACGATTTCTACACCCGCGAACTCCATGCGTTTGTAAACGCCGGCGATATCTTCCTGATCGCGGGAGATTCGGTCCAGGGCTTCTGCGAGCAGTACATCAAACTTGCCGGCCAGCGCATCGACAATCAATTCCTGAATGCCCGGGCGCATCAACGAGGCGCCCGAGAGGCCGGCATCGGTGTAGCAGTCGCCCACCACCCATGCCTTGGATTTCGCCAGCTCGTTACAGAGGCGTACCTGGTCTTCGACGGAGGAGTCGCTCTGCAGGTCGCTTGAATAGCGGGCATAGATGGCTACACGTCTGCCGTTCGGTTCGCTCATGAGTATGGTCACCGTTCATGCGGTTCGTCGCAGAAGTCCTTCTCCGCCGCGAGCCGGGCTAGCAGTTTGACAAGCGCTACAATACGTTGATCAGGCTTGTCGCCTTCGGGTACATGCTGTCCATTATGACCCTGCCGCGCCGTGGATTTCAAACGTCCATCGCGACCGCTGCCCCGGGAATGTGTGCGCGAAGTGCTCATCGGCCCAGATACACCTTGGATATCTGCTCGCGAGTGTGGCCCAGCTCTTTTGAGATCGTTTCGCGCGCGCCCTTATCACGCGCGCGTTGATCGGAATTAAGGGATTTCGACGCTGGGCCACCGGCAAGCGGTGCTTTCCAGCCTGTCAGCTCCTCGTAGCGCCGCTGAGCGTAGGCGTGTCTTAAGCCATGGGG
This sequence comes from uncultured bacterium, assembly GCA_963976365.1. GTDB lineage: Bacteria > Pseudomonadota > Gammaproteobacteria > Steroidobacterales > Woeseiaceae > UBA1847. Next base: position 1,166 of record CAXBKH010000043.1, read on the forward strand.
ATTCTTGATGCCCGCATCACGGACCTGGCGCTCGTAGCGATGGAGCTGCTTCTCGTAGTTCTTGTTCGGCGGGATCAACGCGCCGCCTTTGGCGAGTGCCTTGACCTTTGCGAGCAATACTCGCTGCTCGTCGTTCCTGATCGGAACAATCCGGGCACGTCCGCCTTTGGTCCAGGTTGATTTCAGCTTGATGTGGTCGTCCTTGATCGCGTAGTTCGGCGAAAACTTAATGGCTTCCTCGCGTCTGAGGCCAAATTCGACCTGGAGCCGCAGGCTCAAGCGAACGTGCTCGTCGGAGACTTTTTCCAGCTGCTTCTCGTCGAGTATTTTGGCTTTCGATTCCTCGCCGACGTAGCTGCGATTACCGATGTCGTAGGCCTTGTTGTCCCTCGCAATGATGTCGGCCTTGCCGACCTTATTCGCCCACCAGCGCAGGGCCGATAAGCGGTTCTTGAACGTGCCGATGCTGATGCTCTGATCTTTCCAGAGTGAGACCACGGCATCGATGTGTTTCGGCTTTAAGGATTTCGCCTGCATGCGTTGGTAACCCAGCTCGTGCAACTGGTTGGCGATCAGATCGAGTATTCGTCGTCGTGTCGCCTGGGTGGAAAAACTCCCATCCCGGTTTTCCCTGCAGAGTTTCATCAACTGGTAGTTCAGGTCCTTCATGGTGCATCTCTCGTTCGGTTAGTTTTAGTGACCACCTCGTCGCCTGTTAAGCAAACGGGGTCCGATTCAGAATCGGATAAGGTCCAGGGACACCAGTCCCTTACGGCCTGAAGCCGTGATTCGGTTCGCCGGGGCTCTCTTTCGAGCGCCGTCGACGACTACCAGTTGGTCTCTGCGACCAGTTACTCATCTGTGGATATCTACCTCCTTTATTGCCGAGTGAATGAAACGCCCATGGGTGCACTAACCTGGATTGCCGGACAGAATGCTCGGCCCATGTGAGCGTGCGGAGCTCGTGTACCCCGCTATCTGGGAAGATGGATCCTCGATCAGTGATCGATGCGCCTGCTGCCAGGATCCTGAGACGCCTTGTTGCCACACTTCTCGCGGTGGCTGCGGTTCATGCTGAGGACGCTAGTACAAGAGACCAGCGTCTGTCTATGGAAAAGCCAATCAACTGTTGTCGGGCTTTTCTATTGACAAGACCGAGCGATCGATTTCCGTGCCGGGGTAAGGACGCAGTGGATCGAGAAACGATTCCGACCGCATTAGGTAGGAAGGGGGGATTGACGGCTCAGGCCGCGCGCTGCTTTGCACAATCCCTTTTAGCGCCTGGGTGCTTCAGCGAATGAAGCGGGTATCGTTGGTCTACCGCAACGACGACGGTGTTAATGCGAGTACCCTACCGCCGATTCCCTGTCCGTACCAGCGGAAACGGGGGCACGTTTTTAGCCCCGGTTTCTTCCCGCATTTCGTCGCAGGTTGTCCAGAATGCAGTCGTTGACAAGGAGTACCCTGGCACAGCATTTTGCCTGTTCAGGTCGGCGGTGCGAGCGAGAGCGGATGGCGTATCACTTGCCGGGAACTCGTGGAAATCGGCTAGATCCCGCGTCATTGCTGGTTCAGAGCGCCGCGTCACTACAGCGCTACGCTCTGGTAGTGACGCGGCTGACGTCATCGGATTTCCACCATTCCGGATCATCGTCCATGCGGACGATGACCGTCATTGTGCCATCGCCGTCGTCTTTCACCGGAAACTCCGATTCGTAGTGAAACACATCGTCCAATGTGCATTCCAGCGCGTAGGCAATGCGATGAGCAACTTCCAGCGATGGCAAACGGTGACCGCGCTCGATGGCGTTCAGCGTTTGCCGGCTGATGTCTATCTGCTTTGCCAGTCGCGCCTGCGAGATGTCATCGTTCTCAACGCGCAGTTGTCGGATTCTGTTCAGGATCGCCACTTGTTTGCCTCAATCAAACTACATCGTCTTTCCAGGTTGTACTCGCGTACGTGGTCTCGCTGACCAGCATGTCACAAATTCGGACACCCGGTGTCGCAAATCCGGGCATCCCATGTATTGTCTCGGAACAGCACCTGTCAACAATCGCTGACATACTGGGTCTACAGAGCATTTCGCTCAATCAACAACTGCGTCATATGGCGGTGACATTCGAAGCCGAAGTTGACGTATCCAACCTCTAGCCTCTGAAGTTGTGAATGCGAGCAGAACGTATGGAGATAATCGATACTGCTCGAGGCCAGAAAATGGCTCGGACAAAACTTGCTGAATCGACGACCTGTTTATTAGGACTACATTGCAACCCTAACGGATAGTTGTCGAGAGTGGCTTCGACCAAGATCATCTACAGCGAGAATTCGGTGCTCCCCAGCGACCGGAGTCCAGAAAACCGTCTCGTCGCGAGCGCTAGATGTGATGAATTGGTCATCGACGAACCAATATAGCGTCTTCACGTCGCTATCAGTCGTTGCCTCAAGCGGGATTCTCTCATCCGCGAGTTGGTCTATTCGTACGTGGTAGGAAACACCCGGGGTTGGCGAGCTGATTTTCGGGTGCAATCCAGGTGCCTCTTTGTGGTTCATCTCACACTCTGCAGCCCAAGCGGGGGGCTGACGGACTGCGATTCCAGAGCGTCGATACAGGCTCAGGATGTCAGACGGCCAAAACTCGAAGACCTCCTCATGCGTGTTTTCGGAATCGAAGTGACAGACCCGCAGGCCAGTGTCGCCGGACAGAGGAAACTGACCCTTTTCGGACAAAATTATTGACCCACCTTT
>CAXBKH010000044.1:0-3557 GCA_963976365.1 uncultured bacterium
CCACGCCCGCAGTCGTTGCGACGGTTCCCGATTCGTTGATGACCGTGCGGTTCACGACGGGCACCTTTGCGCCACCCGTCGCCGCGCAGGTAAACGACTACTACCGCGACGGAAGCATCATCTGGGAGACTGGCAACAACGTCGGCCAGGTCAGCGCAATACTTGAGTTCGATTACAGCACCCGAGAGTGCCGCCTTCTGACTCCGACCCTGCAACCGATGCAGATCGGCGACCAAGCCACCGTAAAGCCAGGATGCAACGGCTTGTTTGATACGTGCAGAGACAAGTTCAGCAACCACCGCAACTTCGGCGGCAGTGACCTGGAGCCAACAGCTAGCAGCATTCGCAGGCAGATTGTTCAATGATTGATTGGCAAGCGTATGCAGACCAGGTTGTCGGCCTCGTGGGCTGCAACGTCACGCACGCAGGACGGTCTGCTGCGTCTGGCGTTGACTGCGTAGGAGTCCCACACGCGGCAGCAGTTGCCGCAGGGTTGCCGCTTGGCCCGATACGGCTATACGGAAGCCAGCCGACAGAGGCAGAGCTGTGGAGCGGTCTGGCTGAGTTCTGCGACGTAGCAGAAGACCCAGACACAGCGCACATCTGGCAGGTGCCCTTCATCGGTGGCGCTCGCCATGTGGTCGTGCCGTTGCAGGAGCTAGTCAACGGCACCTTGTGCGTTCACGCTTGGAGCAATCGCGGCAAGGTGGTCGAGTCATTGTTCAGGCGTCACACGGCGCACGGTTGGCACATTAGGGGAATCGCATGGCGACCGCAGGCGTAGGAATAGCATCAGCAGGCGGCGCGTTCGTCGGCATCCCGTACGTCGGCTGGGCCGTTGGCCTGGCCGCTGCCTATATCGACTACACCTATGTCTACCCGGCGTTGGCTGGAAGTCCTGAAGAGGCCAGGCAGCCGCAACTAGCAAGTCTTGCAGTGAGCGAGCAGGGAGTCGGGGCACCGAGGACGTTCTCGCTTGGTGCCAGAATGCGAGTGCCCGCTCATGTGATGTACCAGAGCGAGAAGGTCCGCGAAACCACCAGTGGAGGTGACAAGGGCGGCACCGGAGTACCTGTTAAGCGTGTATCAGTCAGCGCCCTAATTCATCTTAACGACAGGATGTCGAGTAGGCTGTTGCAGTTGATCGGCAACGGCCAGCTCATCCTATACGCCGATAGGAATCTGCTCGGAATAACGACGGAGAACATGACTGCGGTGCAGTCCGGCGACAATGTGGAGTTTGAGTTAGGATCGCCACTAGATGGCGACTTCGATACGTTGTTCAAAGCCGGAGATCTCATCATGCCGAATGGCATGGTGCGCGTGACAGGCACGACGACGTTCAACGGCACTCACTTTGTCGTGGTTTCCACGACGGCACCTGTGTCGCCCGCCGGCAGCACCATGCTTGCCTACCCCGCTGAAGGCCAAACAATTGGATCTCTGAGCTACACGGGGGGAACGCCATTCAGTCCCTCTCGGATTACCAGAATCGATGATGCGATTGGTGGGTACGATGTCGAGATATATTGGAGTGCCAACTTTTACTATAACGAGATTGAATGGTTTGAAGTTGGGATGCCCGGACCAGATGGTTTTGAGGTCACCAGTAATAACCCCCTCGTTGATTTCAGAAACCTGTTCCAGGTTGGAGATGAGGTATTGTTTCGGGGAATCCCAGGGTGGGAACCTGAAGGACATCAGAAAATCTTGACGGTCACCAGACTACTTGGTAGTAGCAAGGCGCACTTCAAAGGCGTACGCGATGGGGTTGTTGGTGGTGGACCGGCCCCGAGGTATAATGCTCAAGGTCAACTGCGTGATCCATTCGACACCGCCATTCGACAAACGTGGGGAGGAGATGGCACGCCGACTAATTATGGGCAACCATTCCTGCTGACGCCGGTCGTAAGTAACTCCAACTTCTCTACAGAAGTCTTCCGGCAAGACTTCGACCCGATCGCCAACTTCAGTTCTGGCGAAGACAATCAAGGTCAGCCGCCAGTTATGGTGACTGATGTAGGCAGTGGAGACACATCCAACTACAGAGGCATGGCAACTCAGGGTCTGGACGAGTGCTACGTCTCAGTCTTTGGCGACCAACTGCCGACCAACCTCGAAGCCATCATCGACATCGATGAGCAAATGACATGGTCGCAAGCAGTAGAAGCACTGCTCCAGCGCGGCGGCTTGACGAACACGCAGATCGACACATCACAAGTCAACCATCGGCCATTTCGAGGTGCCAGCGTTCGGGGTTCGTCTCCAGTTGTTCAGCAAATACAACCAGTGATCGTTGCGGGCCAGCTACTGACGCAAGACAGGAACGGCGTGATCTCATTGCACACTGTAGACAACGCCGACAGCGTGCAAATCGAGAACGGCGCAACGTTCAGCGACCTAGGTGCTCGAATGTATGGCGAGCAGATGTCGTACGACAAGATGCAGGTTGTGGACGCATCTGAGTCAGACATGCCAACCAGTGTCGGGGTCAGGTTCCAAGATCCAGACCAGTATTTCTCTGTTGGATATGAGCACTTCGGTCTGCGTAACCCTTCGGGATCTGACCACACAAACGAGCAGATCATCGACCTCAGTTCGCTCGTCTTGACTCGGCGAGAGTCAAAAGACTTAGCCACGACCATCATGCGCCGGGCATGGGTGAACCGGCGCAAGTATCGCATGACATTGCCCGCCGCTTACCTGCACTTGCTCGAGAACGACCTGATTACATGGACTGACGACGAAGGCGAAGACATCACTGCCCGCATCATACAGCGCGACATTGGTGCCAACTTCCTGATCAACGTCACGGCATTGCGCGAGATGACGAGCTTGGCAGTAGTCGGCAGCCCCGTGCAGAGTTCGGCTCAAGTCATCCCGCAGAATGTCTCGACATCTGTGTCGTTGTTCACCACCTTCATCGACGCCCCCGCCGTAGCCAACTCCGAGATACAGACGCCCGCCATCCGTCTGGCTGTGGCCGATAACAACAACAACCTGCAAACCGCTACAGTGTGGGAGAGCCAGAGCGGGAACAGCTACCAGTCAGTCGGCACAATCGGCGGAACATGTGCGGCCGGCTACATCGTCTCGACGCTATCAGCGCAAACGGCTAGCGAAGTCTTCGGCACTACAGTCGTTTCGCTAAGAACTCAGAGTTGTGACGTTCTTTGGGCGAACGAAGGAGGCGAGGCTATCGAGGCATGCACGCAAGCACAGGCCGAGGGCGGCAAGAACTGGTGCTCTATCATTGATCCAGCATCTGACGAAGTAGAGATCGCAGCCTTCACTACGGTTACGCCCCTTGGCAATGGGTACTACACGCTAGGCGGTTGGCTGCGTGGATTACGAGGCACGCCGAGCGTCGAGCACGAGACTGGCGTCATTGTGTTGCTGAACCAGAGCACGGCTGGCATCTTCTTGCGCGAGTACCCTGGATCGCCGCCGGCCTCGCTCGAGTACAAGGTGGTGCCGTCTGGCGGCGACCTCGCCACGACGCCGGTCACAACGGTCAGCTCGCCGAAGTTCCGCAACGTGCTACCGTTGCCGATCCG
>CAXBKH010000045.1:0-3503 GCA_963976365.1 uncultured bacterium
TGTTTTATTCTACAAAAAACACGACGTGCGTGACGTGCGTCTACTCCGCGTCGCTTTCGCTCTCGTCGCCGAGCCATCCGTCGGGTTCGGGTACGGGTACGTGGGGGAGCTTCTGGCGGACGCGCTTCATCTGGTTGAGCTGGGGAATGACTTCGAGTTTGGGGTCCGACATATACTTCGTGTACAGATTGTAGTAGACGTCGCAAGGGCTGTATTCGAGTACGGTGATGCCGGTCGTGGTGGTCGGCACCACTCGGAATCCGAGGGCCAGAACGGAGATGAGGTTGGACTCGAACGTCGTGAGGGTACGGCGACTCGCGTTGGTAAGGGACCGCACGCCGGCCCAGGTTTTGAACGAGGAGTGCAAGTCTTTGAGCTGGACGCGTACCTTTGTGTTCCACGCGGGGTCTTCGTAGAACGCCTGGCCGTCGACGCGGGGGCTGGTGTCGGCGTTGTGGACAGCGTGGTCCTTCTCGGCCGTCATACCCGCGTTCGCCTGTGCGAGGAGGTCCCGGGTCGAGTTTGCCTCGACAAAGTCGCAAAGCCAAGTGACCTCGTCGCGGTTCTGGGAGGTCATCATCCGCTTGTACGCCTCGGTCTGGGTGTTTTCGTACTTGGCCTGTGCAAAGTCGTAGTCCTTGTCGTACACGCGGGTGAGGTAGTCGTACAACAAGCGAACGAACCCAGGTGTTTTGATGCCGTTGCGGACGGCGGCCCACGTCTCCTGAGGCAGGGCGTCGTCGCTGATTGTCGCGTACTTGCCGGTCCCCTCGAACACGAAGAAGCGACGTTCGCCCGAGTCGGTGTCAATGGCGACGACTTGGAGCTTGTTGGAGCAGAATATCCACAGAGCGAAGATACGGGCCATCTCTGGGTTTTGGTACAGCTTGCGAATCTCAATGAACTCGTCGACCGTGAGACTCTTGATGGCGCCCTCCATATCGGTCGCTTGGCCCTTGGCCGCCTCGTTGATTTGGATAATGAGCTTCTCCGCGATGCGACCCGTACCACCGAGCTTGGCCAGTCCGTCCATCTGCTGCATTCGCAAAACGAGTTCACTGCCGATGACGTTGGACACCGCGTCGATGGTCGTGTCCTTGCCCTCGCCGGCGCGGCTCTTGTGAATGATGGCGTAGTTGAGCTTGCGCTGCGGGTCGAGGATGGCGGTCGCGAGAAGCTGCGTGTACACCGCGAGGTTGGTCTCACCGCCGACGCACTGTGTCAAGATGTCGAGGAACTGGGCAAACGCTTCGTGGTCGGCGGGGGTGATGTCGTCCGGGTCGGTGTGAATGTTGAGACTGTACCCTGGAAAGACGTTGAACGTGTGGCCTCCTGGAAGTTCCGCGTGTCGTTCGGGTCCCGCGACGCCGTTGTAAGGCATCCACAGCGCCTTGTCGTACGTGGTGCGTTCGTAGTCGTATTTTAGGTACTCGTTGAGGAACGTCTGTCGAGCGGACCCGCGTTTCGAATCGTTGTCCACGTCCTTGGCCAGTGTCATAAAGTTCGCGTGCGTCAGGAGGTCTTTGATGGGAAACGAGCGAGTCGCCGGTTCGTACACGCACATCAGCGACGTGCGGTGCTCGGTACTAATCACTTGTCCTTGGTCGAGCATCAGGGCGTAGAATCGCTGGAAGTAGGTCCGGCGCTCCTCGTACGTCTCGCAGTACTTGACACACGCCTTGATGCAGAATCGGTCCTGTGGGAGGTTGGCGAGGCGTTTTGCCGTGGCAACGTCGGCGGTCGTCGGGTCGTGGGGTGCGGGTCGCAGGTGCATCAGGTCCTGTTTGAAAGGCTTCTTCATCCAGGTCATTCCGAAGAGTGCGCTATCGGGAACACAGAGTGCGTTCATCCACTCGACATTTCTCGCGGCCGCGATGTCGTCTGGTACCATCACGCCGTCGGAACAGTAAATGATGCGCTGTCGCTCGTCTTTCGTGTAGTGCTTGTACAGTTCCTCCATTGCGAGTCGTTCGCGGTTGTTCATCAAGAGGTTCAATCCGACCCACTTCTTACTCGACGCGGCCGTCGTGACCTTTGCCTTTTTGCGTTCGTACGCGCGCTTGATGTGCGGACACTTGTGGTCCATCGCACCCCATACGGTTTCGAGGTCGGCCTGCAATCCAGCCCACCACACGGGTGGCGCCACGTGCATCGGAACCTTCGCGTCCTTGCGCCACGCGGCGTACCCCCCGCCGTTGACGGCCCGGGTCAGCAGACGTTTCGCAAAGTCGGCGGTACACTTGGTCTTTTCAATGAGGTCGGCTTCGTGCGTACCGTGGTTCTTCACCAAGTCGGTGAGTACGGGAACGTCGAGGCCCTCGGCGGCGACGACGAGGAACGTCGGGTGCGCGCGCGACAAGTCAAAGTCTGTGTACCCTTCGGCCACCAGACCGCGAAGCACGCCCCACATCGACGCGTACCCTTCCTCCGTCGGCACGGCGCGGGCGAGGTGGCCGTACTTGGTACTCTGGGTCCCGGGTGGTTTGAGACCGATGGTGCGTACGTAACAACCGTCGACCAGTTTGCTGGTACACTTGATTTCTTGGAGAAGTTGGTGGTACGTGCGCTTGTTCTTGACCCACTTGGAAGACGGGAGACTGTCTTCGCGTTTGGCGTCCTGCGCGGCGACGAGTAGCGGGTCACGGGGGTGGTACTGGGTCCAATGGATGGCGGCGTTCAAGGCGCCGGCGGAGTACGACTCGGTGCACACCCGCGCGCCGTGGAGGTGCGTGTCGTCGTTGGCGATGGACTGAATCGAGATGGACATCGTAAAAAACGGTGGGTAGTTTGAGACGACGGGGAGATATGAAAAATCAGCCGATGAACGCGCGGGGGTGAATGTTTTTTGGAGTAAAAAAAGTGCGTTTGTTTTTTGGCAAAAAAAAACACGACCGGCTCCCATTCGACCCGCGATGCCCCAACACACCCGACGCGCACCACCCAAGATGATGTCTGGAACCGACCGCGCCGCCGTCGATTTTAGGAACTTGTTGGATGCGCTACGCGAACACAGCGTTATCAAGGACCTCCTCCGTTGGAAGGAGATGTTGCAGGAGTGGAAGCACTTCCGCCACTTCGAGAACAATGAGACTTGCCTATGTGGCAAAAAACATATCGTGCACTGTCACGAAGTCGTACACCGTGAGACCGGTAAGGTAATGGGGTCCATTGGTTCGTCGTGCATTGTGAACTTCGACGCCGAGGTCAGGATCGATGCGGAGATTGCGGAGGAGGATGCGAAGGCGAAAATCAAGCACGAAAAGGACGGCCAGAAAATCGTACCGGCTAACTTCAAAAGGCCAGACGTTCGCGGCAAGACGCGTGCCCAGGTATGGGAGGAGAGCTCCGATTACATCGTGTATATGTTGGACCACGGGTACGTGAAAAACGTGTCCGCTCGCAATTGGTTTACCACCAAGTTGAATATGGCATAGGTGTTCACCAGTACGCGAAACACGTAAACTCCAACGTCCCCACCATATTGGTCGCGTCGGTCGTGATAT
>CAXBKH010000046.1:0-3415 GCA_963976365.1 uncultured bacterium
ACGCGATGGGCAGCCACGCGATGAGCCAGCCGATGAGCCACGCGATGAGATGCGATGAACGAACGAGCCAGCCAGCCAGCCACGCCACGCCGGCGACTTAATGCGCCGGGAGCATTATCGGACCCTTGATATCCGTTCCATATCGACGATTCGACCTAAAAGCGCGTACCAGGGCGCGCAATTGCCTCCGGTTATGCACATTGGAAAATGTTGGTGGCGAAGGGCTGGCGAGTCGATAAGATAGAGGCGCGGCCCGTGCTGGTCCGCATCAAACCTGTTCTAGAAAGGAACACCTTGCAGCATTCCCACGTTTCGACCGTCGCCGGATTTAAGATATTCGAGCATGCTCGGAAAGGCGATGAGTCGCCCTACCTTATTCAAGTTGACGGTGCGTTCTATTCAACCGAATCATTCGACCTGCCCGAGGCTATCGACCTGCCCGATCTCATTCGAGACATTAAAGCCGGACGAATCGAGGTGATCCGATGAGATACCCAACCAACGGCGCTATCGTATGGTCGGGGAACAGCCGGATAGACGGCTCGCCTATCATGGCCATCGTCACCGGCTTGCGGACAGCCTCCGCGAATCCGAAGACGGGAGATATGCTCCAGAGTTGGATTCTCCGCTCGGATATGCATCCGATGGAAGCGATAAAATCCGGTTCTGACTATGGGATCTGCGGGTCATGCATTCATCGCGCCGACCCGTTGACGGGCATCCGGACGTGCTACGTGCTTCCGTTCGCATTCAACTCGGTGTATGACGGATTCAAGCGCGGCATCTATCCTCGCGTGGCTCCCGCTACGCTCCGTCCCTACCTAGCAGGCCGTCCGATTCGGTTCGGATCCTATGGCGACCCTGCGGCGATCCCGCCGCGCGTATGGCGTTCGCTCCGTCAAGGGGCATCGGGCCACACCGGCTACACGCATCAATGGCGACGACCCGGCTTGGATGACGGGAAGGACCTATTTATGGCGTCCTGTGACGATGAGCAGGATCGAGCCGACGCGAACGCCGCCGGTTGGCGAACGTTTACCGTCGTCCCGGTTGATGCTCCTGTGCCGGCTGGCGACGTTCGATGCCCGGCATCGGAGGAAGCCGGGAAGAAGACGACCTGCGCGAATTGCAAATTGTGTTCCGGCGCCATGGCCGATCGAGCGAATCCGCCACGATCGATCGCGATCAACGCGCATGGTAAGGCGAAGAAACGATACGGCGCCGGGTCGATTCAACTGGAGGTAATTCAATGAGAATCAAGATATTCAAGAATGCGCCTTTTGGCGATTATCGTCGCAAGCCGATCGACCGCGCTACAACCGTCCGAATGATCGAGGGTTCGGACGACGTTGGTATCCGAGACGAGGCGCGGTCATTGTGCGTCGAATTCGATCGGACAATGCCGAACCGCCAACGGCTTGACGGCTTCAAGCATGAGTGGACGGTGATCCAATGAAGCGCATCGAACTCCGAACCGGATCCGGTATCGTCAAGGGATCGGCTACGCTCGTTTCATGGTCCGATCCGACGCTGCGAACCACTCACAACGGCGACACGCGATTCAAGCACCAAACCGGCATTGACGCCGATGGCATTCGGTACGAAACGAAGTCGCGTGGCGGCGGATGGCGGGTGATTCAATGAAGCATTCGCGCGTCACCTATACAGGCCTAGGCGTAGGTTCGTCCATGCGCGTTCCGACGTACGAAATTGGCGAGTGGATCGCTGGCATCGTCGCCAGGCATCCCGGAATGGTCCTGCGGTTCATCGTGGAACCTGATTAGAATCGACCAACAACCTGAATCCCCTCCGGACCCGTCTCCTTTACTGGATGCGGGTCCGTTTCTATGTACCGCCCGTGAATGCCCCTTGGAGCGATCCGCCTTGCACTACGCCCTATCCGCCGAGATTCTCGCCCGGACGCCCGACGGGCCTGTCGTCGTCGCTGAATGGCACACGTCTCGACCGCTGACGCTACGACGAGCGCGGAGGCGACTGGCGAAGCGGATACGACGCTCACGCGCTGCAGCGTACGAAGTGCGACGGTCGCCGTTGTACCCTCTCGCGTTTGAGATTACGGCGATGTCTGGGAGCCGAATTCGGTTTTCGGTGGTCGCATCTGAGGAGAATCCGGAGAATTCTGAAAACGACCAAAATCACGTCCGATAATGTTCGACGACGGACATTGTGAAAAAATTCACGAGGGCATTCATCCGAAATCTGGATATTCCAAAAATTATCGGACCCTGCCCAAAAACCGGCCAAAAACGGCCAAAAAGGACCCCATTTCGATGAGCAATAGAAACAAGAGTATTGAAGCACAGACCATCGCTAAGGCGATGATCTCCCACGGTTATGACCCTGAGGACAGCAAGACCAGGACTGTCGCAGACTTCTGGATGGCGTGGATAGAAACGCAGGCAGGACCAGAGGAACAGAACACCCCCCCGTACCGCGCTCAGACTTCAACCGCCGAAAGGGGTGGGGGTCTCGTTCCAGTGGCCGCACCTCTATCCTATCAACTGATGGAGATCGAAGACAAAGGAACGTACGTCAGGGCGCAGGTCCAGACCTCAGAGGGGAAGAAGTGGGCATCCGCATGGGACAAAGATGCTGGCGCACTACGCGCCTGCCGACCAGGCGAACGAGTGATGCTCGACCTCAACCCATCGAAGTGTGGGAAGTACCTCAACATCAAGAACGTGGTGAAGCCTGTAGTGGCTGAAGAAATCCCCTTCTGAGGAGAGAGACATGAATACGCACCTGTGGAGTGAAAGTAAAAGAACGTCCGTCGAGGCTCACCGGTCGGTGAAGGAACACCTTCCCAAGATGAAGGACAAAGTTCTCAGCGTGATCTCAACGAGAGAATCGACCGACGACGAACTCGAAATCATCACCGGTATGTCCCACCAATCCCTGTCGGCTTGCCGGCGGGGGCTGGTGAAGGACGGCCTGGTCGAGGCGTCAGGAAAGAAACGCCCGACTCGATCTGGTCGTGACGCTCAAGTCTGGAGGCGAGCATGGATAACGTCATCGACCGAATAGTGAGAGAGACGAGTGCGTGCTTCGGACTCCCGCCGTACTGGTGGAAGGTTGACGACTCGCGTACGTCGTACATCGTAAAACTGCCGGTACAACGGTGGCGAATCAACTGGATAGTTCACCAAACAGAACGCTGGGAGCGTACGCACGCATTCGCTACCATCGTTGGAAAGTGTTCCGCTCGTTGGATCGCCAGGAATGAGTTCTGCCCCAAACTAAATGTAGGGGTCGGAACGTATCATCTGTTCTCGCTAAAATGGAGAGAGTTGCCGTACGACATCCGACAGATGTACCTGATGCTCGGAGGCGAAGAGGCAAATAACTTCAGGAAAGCAGAGTTGACACCGTGGATTCAGAAGAACTATGGGAATAT
>CAXBKH010000047.1:0-3305 GCA_963976365.1 uncultured bacterium
AGTTGAGTACACCGCAGGCGACTGATCCTCAAACTTGAGGCCCCGGCTCGTTTGGGTCGGGGCCTTCGGAGGCCCACTATGGCCGTTCGTACGATTGAAACCACCGGGCACGAGTCGGTAGATGCAGTTTCTAATGCCGTAGCTGGCTCATTGACTGCTGGGCACATCGTCGCCGTTGCTTACGACGACACGCAAGGCACGGCGGAACTTTCCGCTGCGCTCGAGCTTTGCCAGGCTCAACTGCTTCAGCAGGAAGGCTAGTTGGCGTCTACCGTCGACATAGTCAACGGCGGGCTCATGATGCTCGGCGAGACGCTCATCACATCCCTGGGCGACGCGACTCAGGAGGCGAGGCTTGCTTCGTCTGCCTGGGCTCGCGTTCGACCAGCCGTGATACGTTCGCACCCGTGGAACTCGACAACGACTCGAGCAAAGCTTGCGGCGCTGGCAACAACACCCGCATGGGGGTACGCATACGAGTACCAGCTCCCATACGACTGCCTTGCCGTGTTCGACATTGATACGGACGACTCGGAGCAATACTGGACTGTCGAAGGGCGGAAGCTTCTTTGCGACATCAACGCTCCCTTGGGTGTGCTTTACGCCAAAGACGAAACGGATAGTGACATCTTCGATCCGCTACTCGTTGAAGCGCTTAGCTACTCGGTCGCCCTGGAACTTTGCGAAGCGATTACTCAATCGAACACGAAGCGTGCGCAGATCCACAAGCTACTAGACGAAATGATGACGCGCGCGAAAATGGCTGACGGTCAAGAATCTTCTCCGCGTTCTTTCGACGAGGATGATTGGGTTCTAGCGCGATTAAGGCGGTAGATGTCAAAAGCGAATCCGATCGTCGCTGCCTTTAATGCTGGACGCCTTGGGCCTCGCCTGCAGGCGCGCGTTGATCTAGTTAAGTACCAAGCTGGCTGCACCGAGATCGAGAACTTTATTCCTACGGCCCAGGGGCCGGCGGTAAAGCGAGCGGGCACGCGGCACGTCGTCGAGGCAAAGTACTCCGACAAGAATGCTCGCCTTGTACAGTTTGAATACAGCCGGGAGCAGGCTTACGTGCTCGAGTTCGGACACGAGTATGTGCGGTTTTACCGGAACAACGCACCCGTGCTCGAGGACGCGAAGAGCTTTGACGCGAACCCCACTAATGCCGGTGCTGTTGTTATCACATCCAACGGTCACGGCTTTGCAAATGGCGACTTGGTCTACGTCACGGGCGCTGACCAGCGCGAGCTTAACGGTCGCTACTTCACTGTCGCAGGCCCAACCACCGACACATTCCGCTTGAGCGGAGAGAACGGAAATGGTCGGGTTACGGGTTCCGCTGGCACAGTCTCGCGCGTCTATACGCTTACGACCAACGTGCCCTACCAGTCAAGCGAAGTGGCGCAGCTCGCATTTGAGCAGAGCAACGACGTTCTGTACGTCGTCCACGCAAACCACCCTCCTGCCAAGCTTGGACGGATCGCCGCAACGAATTGGACGTACACCACGATCAGCGGAAACCAGCCGCCGTTCAATATCGAGAACGACGACGAGAGCATTACCGTAGGTTCTAGTGCGGGCACCGGTACTGGCGTCGTCCTAACCGCTTCGTCGGCGATCTTTAAGCACTCGATGATAGGCAGCTACGTGCGCCTGCGTGAACTGTACGCTTCGGAGCATTCGAAGTGGAAGCCAGTCACCCTTTTGCTTAACATAGGTATGACGCGCTTCACAGGCGGCATCGGACTGGTTTATTACGACGGGCGGGTCTATTCGTTTGCGGGGCAGGCTTGGTGGAACACTTCAAATAATCCCGAAAAAAGCAACACAGGAACTGAGCCTCCTGTCCATGATTCTGGGATCTTCGACGACGGCGCTTCCTATTCCGAATGGGAGTTTGTTAACGAGGGCTACGGGTACGGCAAAATCACGCATGTGAACAGTACGACCACCGGATCTGGCTCGCACACTACTTGCACAGTCGATGTAGACACTGATGGAATCACGCTGCCGGCTACAACCGTATCGAGCGGGTACACCTATCAGCCTGCCGTTGAAATTACTGAACTGTCCCATGCAGACCCTGCCGTAGTCAAAGCACCGAATCACAACTACGCAAACGGCGATACCGTTTATATCGAAGGAACATCAAACGCGGTTCTTGACGGCAATGAGTTTGTCGTTGCCAGCGCCGACATTGCTAGCGGCGAGTTTGCGCTGACAGGCGCAGACACTTCGGGCGGGGGTGGTGGAGGGACTGCTACTGGCACCGCTCAGCGTCGACAAGCAGGGCAAGCGACCTCGCGCTGGACGATTGGTGCATGGAGCGATGAATACGGGTATCCAAGCTCGGTAGGGTTTTTTCAGGACCGTCTGTTCTTCGGAGGCACAACGCAATTCCCGCAGACCGTTTGGGGCTCGGCGGTTGGCGACTACGAGAACTTTCAGAGTGCAGGCGACCACGCCGAAGGGCTAGACTTTACGCTTCACAATGAGCAACAGAACGCAATTCAATGGCTCATCGGTAACCAGCAATCGCTCTTCATGGGAACTCTCGGCGGCGAGTTCACGCTGTCTAGTCAGAATGGCGACGAGGCTCTTTCGCGAGACAACTTCCAAGTGACTCGTCGAAGCAAGTACGGGTGCAGAGAAGGCACGCAAGCGAAGGGAGTCGACGCCGGCATCCTGTTTGCTCAACGCGCCGGGCAAAAGCTCCACGAACTTCAGTATCAGTTTGAGTCGGATTCGTATGTAGCGCCTGACCTGACTGCGCTCAGCGAGGACATCCTCGTCGGCGGCTTGCAGGACATGGTGCTGCAGCATGAGCCATACAGACTCCTCTGGTGCATCACCGAGGACGGCAAGCTTAGGACGCTCACCTATGAACGGACGCAGGAAGTTGCGGCCTGGGCGACCTACCAGCTCGGCGGTACGGGCGTAAAGGTTCTATCGGTGGCGGTCATCCCGCACCCAGACGGCGACCAGGACCAAGTGTGGTTTCTTGTCGAGCGAACCATCAACGGAGTGAGCAAGCGGTACATCGAATATCTCGAGCGCCCTTGGGAACCGACTACAGCGCGCAGCGAAGCGCGATTTCTTGATTCGGCGCTTAGTTATAGCGGCGTGACGTCTCAGACGTTTTCTAGTCTGATATTTGCAGGCACAACGATCACAGCGTATTTGCCCGCAAGCACTAGCTACCGCGTCGGCGATTTCATTCGATTCACTGCCACCAGTAACGGCGTCGGTGTCGGTCGCGTGTTTCGGATCGCCTCGTCTACATCGGCTTCTCCGGTGTCCAACAT
>CAXBKH010000048.1:0-3163 GCA_963976365.1 uncultured bacterium
ATTTAGTTCAGTAATGGGTACTTCCGTTGGCCCATTGCCGTCGTATTGGGCGTCGTATTGTTTTGTTTTGTCGTATTTGGGGAGACCCTCAGTGGTCACCTGATTAACGAGGAGACGAACGATGAGACGATGGGACACGCTTGCGGACGCGCATATAGAAGAGTACGAAGCGCGTGGGATTCACCCGGCAACGATTGGCAACATTCAGCGCGAGATAGAGCGGTTGGGCGTTTGGATGAAGCGTCGTCGCCCGAAGCCTGCACTTGAGGATATAGATTCTGATCTTTTGATCCGGTACATCCAAGATCGGACGACCTTCAAGTCCAAGTCAACGATCTACTCGATCATGAGCCGCATGCGAGGCTTCGGTGATTTTCTGGTGCGTGAAGGCGTGTGGCTGGACAACCCGATGAAGTGGATCAAGGGTCCCAAGATCACGCCGTATCACCGCATGCCCAAGCGTATCGATACCAAGGACATGAAGGTACTGTGGCAAGCGGCCGCGGCTTCAGGTGCAGGGCGGAGTACGTACCGCAAGCACCTGGGGATCACCGTGTTGTCGCTTCTTTACGGTACCGGCCTGCGCCGCGGTGAGCTGCAGCGCCTCGATGTCACTGACTGGAACCGGGAGGACGGCACCTTACGTATCGATGGCCGCAAGACTGGCAGGGAGCGCTGCGTCGCGGCGCCCAGCATTGTCTATCACTGCATCGAGACGTATCTGCCGCATCGGCATAACCACCTGGAGCAGCACGGTCGCCTGGAGCAGCCCGCGCTGTTTGTTAGCAAGAGCGGTCAGCGGCTGGCTGAGCAGTCCATCAGCAACCTCGTGCACCGCACAGCCAAGCAAGCCGGCATGAAGCTGCACAGCCTGCATCAGTTTCGGCATACGTGTGCCTCAGACATGCTCGCCGCCGGCGTGCCTGTGCCGGAGGTACAGCAGACACTCGGTCATGCCACCGTCGCCACGACAATGCGTTACCTGCACATCGCTGATCCCGAGCGGCACGAGGCGATTCAACAACACCCCATCAACGATTGGCTAACCACGGAGGTCTTCGCATGACTCACCTGGATCCACTCATCGAGGGCTATCTCGAGTACAAGAAGGACGTTAATAAGGTCGCATTCGGTACGGTGAAGGACATACGTTGCAGCTTGCGACGCGTGACCCGGCAGATGCAACAGCTGCAGCCCGATGTGCCGTTGTGGAAGCTGTCGTTCGAGGACTACTTGCGGTACGTCGAGCTTGAGCGTGAGGCCGGCGCGAGCCCGAGCTGCATAAACAAGTACCTCGTACATGCACGGGGCCTTCTGGAGTATGCCTGGCGTAGCGGCCGTGCCGATCGCAACGTGCTCACGGGATTCCATCTAAAGGATGCGGAGAAGCGCACGCCGCCACGCTCGCTGAGCCTGGAAGAGGCCAGGGCACTCATTGAGGCTTGTCCGCACGGCACCACCGAGGACCGGCGCGATCGCACCATCGTGTTGCTGCTCTATGGCTGTGGCCTCAGAACCGGCGAGCTGTGTGGCCTCAGCGTGCAGCACGTCTCGACCGAACGCCACGAGCTGACTGTTCTCAAGGCTAAGGGCGACAAGCCTCGCGTCGTACCGGTCCCGGATGCCGTGTACACCGAGCTGCTCGCTTATCTGCACGAGCGCGGCGGCAAGCGAGGTCCGCTGTTCAGGACCCGGGTCAAGAGATGCAGGTTATCGATCAAGGATGTCGGTCATGTCGTCCGCACTGCCGTGCAACGCGCCGGCTTGTCCAACGACATCACACCCAAGACCCTGCGGCACAGCTTCGCCACGCACCTGATGGATCGCGGCGTCGACCTTGGCGTGATCGCATCCTTGATGGGGCATCGCAGTCCGCAGGAGACCGGCGTCTATTTGCACGTGTTGCCATCACGTATGGAGCACGCTGTCACCACCCTTGATCAAGGAGACGCATCATGATGTGGAAGTATTGGATACAGCTGTACACGCGCACGCACTGCACCGCGTGCGGCCTCAGACCGAAGTCGATCGCGGCGTACGAGGCGGCATTGCGGCAGTTTTACGAGTACGTGCGCGTTGTGCTCGATGACAAGTCGCCCGACAAGATCTCAACGCAGGACGCGCTCCAGTATCTGCAACACCTGCGCGATGTTCGTAGGAACGGTGACAGCGCCGTCAACCGCACGGCGACCATCCTCAGGGGTTTCTACCGGGCCATCGTTGCCATGGGCCATCTCGATTCACGCAACAACCCGATGGAGGGTTTACCATCGATCAAGGCAGCACCGCAGAAGCAGCCGGTGTTCCTCACGGTCGAGGAGATCGAACGACTGCTGAGCGCACCGCCTGACGACACTGTCATCGGCCTGCGTGACCGTGCCATCCTGGTGCTGCTCTACGGCACTGGCATTCGTGCCTCGGAGTGTGCACATTTGCGCGAAGGTGACGTCAACTTCGATCTCTGCACCGTGACCGTCATTGGCAAGGGCGGCCATGAACGAACAGTGCCGATGAACGACCGTGTGGTTGAAGCGATGCTACATTACCGCCATCACCGCGGACCTGCTTTGCCGCGAGCACCATTCTTTCGGAGTCGCCGCGGCGGTGGCATGTCGCGCGGCGCGGTGTACGAACGCGTTCGTACCTGGGGACATCGTGCGAAGATCCGGCAACGTATTTCTCCCCATCGCTTGCGCCACACGTTCGCCACACACCTTGTCCACAAGGGCGTCAACGTTGTCACGATCCGTGATTTGCTGGGCCACAAGCAAGTGACCAGTACGCAGATCTATTTTCATTCAACTGCCCATGATCTGCGTGAAGCGGCCAACAAGCATCCGATCAGCAACCTGATGGAGACCATCGAGCATCTGTTACCCAATGTGAGGTTGCCGTTTCAGTATGCGCCGCGAGGAAGCGGTTACGGATAGCCACTAACGGTTGCTCGACAACCAGGCGATTCGAGCCTTCGGCGCACCGGCCGAGGCTTCGTCGTATCTACAATCTGAAAATGCACGCACTACGACGTTTGAAACGACGACAAAAGCATGATTCACTCGATCATCATGCAAGTTTTGCAGACAATTCCGACAAAACCGACTAAGTATTTTTTGGGAGGCAAAACAAAACGACAATTCGCCCGACCACGTAATCGAACTAAATA
>CAXBKH010000049.1:0-3041 GCA_963976365.1 uncultured bacterium
GCGGCGGTTGCTTCCGAGGTCTCGAGGCGGACGTTGATGGGGCTGAGTTGCGAGGACTCGCCGGACATCATAACCTGATTGGTCGAGAGTTTCTCCGTATTGACGCCGACAAAGTGCGAGGCAGGGGTGGCGGCGGTCGAGGCAGTTCCACCGGTGAGGTCGGCAATACCAACCCACTGCTTCTGAGGGATGGCGATGTTCGAGGAATACACATCGTGCGCCTCGCCGAACGCCTGACGGAGCGCGGACATAACGGCGGCGTTGTTCGTCTCTCTCAGCGGGGTCGGCGGGAACGGACGGTTCGCCACAAAGAACTGCGTGGAACCAGTGGCGCCCGCAGCGCGAACGGCATCGTATTTACCAAGGGTGGCGGTGCTGCTGGCCTCGCCAGTGCCCTGAAGGACAAGGGATTTAATCGACGAGAGGCGGACATTATAAATGTAAGTCGCAGCATTGCCGGCAGCGCCTACAGGCCAATTGACGTTCGAGACGTTCCAGCCCTGCGAGCGAAGGACGAGGTCGCCGTTCTGGTCGGCCATCGAGCGGACGACCGAGTCCATACCCGCGCCGAAATCGACAAGGTTGAAGTTCAGTTCGAGGTTCTCAACGGAGAAAACGCCGCCAGTAGTGCCGAGGTTGCCTGTGATGAAATCGACCAGTTGCGCGGTGGTAATCTGGATGCGCACTCCGCCCATATGCCCGAGCGGAACCAACTCGGAGCACGACGAAAGGAGGCAGCCGAGGGGCAGCGCAAACGGAATGTCCTGCGCACCGGTGGCGTTGGTCGCAGGCTCCGCGAGTTTGCGGCCGTTAAGGTTCGAGAAGGTCGGATCGACCTGCGCATTCGCACCGTAAGCAAGTTCAGTCATAAGACCCGCCTTGGTCGCGTAGTCGATCTTGGTCTGTCCAATCATATTGTAAAGACGACCATAATCATTCACTGACTCGAGAAGCGCACCACCGACGATGGTCTCCACGCGCTGTATCCACGACGCGGCGGGCACTCCAGAGATAAACGCCTGAGTCGCACCAGCCGTCGCAGCCGAGATTTTGATGCGTCCGCGGAGCGTCATCGAACTCGGGACAAGGAACGAGTGGGCAGGAAGGTCGAACTGGACGATTTCGCCACCAAGGGAGAAAACCTGACTGTTCGAGGGGCGAACGGTAATGTTGTTCATAGTCGTGTCCATCGGGAGCGACGCCATCGGTTTGTTGTATTGGATTTCCTTCGGGAGAGCAGCCATTATACAATATGAAAATAAAAATATTCTATGTCGTCAATATTTTTATTACTAATACTCTGCCTTACTCTCCCTTAATCTAAACACGAACATTGATTCCGCGCGATCTCACGTTAATTGCTAAAAGACTATCGTAGCAAGTGTAGAGGGTCAAAGTGCCCGCGGCTTTGGTCTCAGTGCTCTGGTTCAGCAGAACCTCAATCGGGCTCAACTGTGAGGACTCGCCGCTCATCATCACGGCGTTGGTCGAGAGTTTCTCCGTATTGACGCCGACGAAATGCGAGGCGGGTTCGAAGACGCTCACCGACATCTGATTATCCGATACGGGGTCGGTGGCGACGCCAATGGGGCCCAGGGCAGTGCCCACCTTCGCGAGCGTGGTGTATTGCTTGTCGGGGATGGCGATGCGGGTCGAATACACATCGTGCGCCTCGCCGAAGCACTGGCGGAGGGACGACATCACTCCTGCTACATTGCTCTCGTCGAGCGGCGACGGCGGGAACGGACGGTTTGCTATGAAAAATTGCGTGGAACCAGTTGCGCCCGCGACCTGAACCGCTTGGTATGCGGGGATGATGGAGTCGTTCCTCGCCTCGCCAGTGCCTTGAAGGACGAGCGATTTAATCGACGACAAGCGAACATTGTAAAGGAAGGTGTTGTTGGCCGTCGAGGCATTGACGTCAATCGGGACGTTCATCACGTTCCACCCCTCCGACCGAAGGACGAGGTCGCCGTTCGGGTCAGCCATCGACTTCACCACGCCGTCGAACCCCTCACCGAAATCGACGAGGTCGAAGTTCAACTCGAGTTCGCTAAAGTCAAACACGGGGGCAGTCGCGTCCGTCTCCGTGAAACCAGTCACAACGCCCGCCCCGGTCTCCGTGACTTTCACCGTCCGGATGAAAGTCGAGAGTTGGGCGGTGGTGATGCGAATGCGCACTCCGCCCATCAGCGAAAGCGGAATCAACTCGGCGCACGACGAAAGCATACAGCCGAGCGGGAGCGAAAAAGCGAACTCGCCCTCGACGGCGTCTTTCTTCACAATGTCGGGAGTCGTGGATGTATCGGCAGGTCTGAAACTCGGCCCACGACGACCATTGAGATTGACGAAGGTCGGGTCTCCCATTGCGTTGCCGTCAACATTCTCATTCAAATTACCATCCCCCTCCGCGGGTGCCGCTGCGTCTAAACCATCGCAATTGACGGCGAGTTCCGTCATCAGACCTGCCTTCGTGGCGTAGTCAATCTTGGTCTGGGCAATCATATTGTAGAGGCGACCGTAATCAGAGATACTCTCGATCGATGTCCCACCGACGAGCGTCTCCACGCGCTGTATCCACGACGCGGCGGGCTGACCTGCGATGAGGGTTTGCGTCTCTGGGCTCGGCGTGATTTTAATGATGCCGTTCAGGACGAGCGAACTCGGCACAAGCATCGAGTGCGTCGGCAGATCGAATGTGATTATATTACCGTTCGCTTTGAAGTTCGCACCATTCGACGGATGGACAATAGTGTTGTTCATCTGCGTGTCCATCGGGAGGGACGCCATCGGTTTGTTGTATTGGATTTCCTTCGGGAGAGCAGCCATTATACAATATGAAAATAAAATTATCTCGTGTCGTCATTATATTAAATCGAATGTGACGTCCTCGAGTTCCTCCTTAATTGTATCGACAGGTTCTTTCGCCTTTTCAGATGCGACCACCCTATCGTTTATGAGGACGCCCGAATCATTACTAAAGGTCTGACGTCTATGCGTGTTCAGGATGAGCGTCAGCGTCCAATCCACATTGTTAAAAT
>CAXBKH010000050.1:0-3038 GCA_963976365.1 uncultured bacterium
TCGTGCTTTTTCAAGGTCCGGCGGGCTGCCATATAGCCATCCACACCTTCGCGCGTCGCAAGTTCCGGGAAAATCTCCAGGATTTCGTTGCGCTGTGCATTACCGACGCCGGCCAAGCTCATGTCGCCAGGCTGGAAGCTTTCTGTCCAAGTACCATCAGACAGGATGACCTCGTGCTGATCAAACATCACATGGATATAGGTCGTTCCCGAAGCCTCAACGATATCAACGCCTTCTAGACCAGTCAGATGCTTGGCAGCGACCAAGACCTCACGCTCTTCGAAATACAGAGCAGTCTTGTCATTGGCGACCAGAACCCGGTGATTGGGGCTGACCATCATATCGCGTTCGGGCAGGTTTTTACCCAAGGCACCCTGACGGATAAGAACCGGCCGCAGATGTTCACTTCGGGCGAATTCTTCGCCAGACATCGCACGGGACCCTATCCAGCGAATTTCCTGAATACCGTTGTCACGGGTAATTACACGATCACCAACCTCAAGATCCTCTACCTTACGTTCGCCTTTCGGGGTCGCGATCAAGGTTCCCGGCGTGAAGCAAGGGATGATTTTCTCGATGTTGGTAAAGTCCAGTCGCCCGGTCTCGGTACCCGATGCATCGGTAAACACGATAGTGCCGTCAATACCGTCGTTCGGGCTATCCCCATCTATCGTGTCACCCGGATCATTATCGGGTCTCACGTTATCAAGGTAGTAGCCACCGCCGTTCAAGGACCCAGTCAGATCGATAACATCGTAGTCGCTTACATCCGTACCGGAACCGCCGTCGATAGTATCGCCGCCGTTAACATCGCTGAACGTGTCCTGCCCGTCATCGCCGCGCATGCTGTCGTTACCGGCACCGCCTAGGATGGTGTCGTTATTGCCGCCGCCAGAAATGATATCGTCACCGTCGCCGCCGACAATACTGTCGTCGCCGAAGCCACCCATCAAGCTGTCGTCGCCCGCATCGCCTTTCAGCGTGTCGTTATCTTCGCCGCCGTCGATAGTATCGTTACCGGCACCGCCGATCAGCAGATCGTCGCCACGTACACCGCTGATAGAGTCGTCACCATCCCCACCGTCTACGGTATCGTTGTCGCCCGCAGCAAAGATCGTGTCGTTCCCGGCACCACCCATAATGCTGTCTTCACCGAAGCCGCCCTCGATAAAGTCGTCGCCATCACCACCATCAATGGTGTCGTTGCCCTGACCACCGTCGATTGTGTCTTTGCCGGCACCGCCCATGACGCTGTCGTTGTCATTGCCGGCGAAAATGTCGTCGTTTCCATCACCGCCATCAATGACGTCATCGCCCTGCGCGCCGAGAATATTGTCGTTGCCTTGGCCACCTAGAATAGTGTCGTTGCCTTGGCCACCGTCGAGGTCGTCGTTGTCAATACCACCATCGATGTAATCGTTGCCCGAACCGCCAAGAATGGTGTCGTCATCATCTTCGCCGTAAAGGACATCATTACCAGCCCCGCCGTCGATGAAATCTTTTCCATTATTGGGCTGCGGGTCTGTAGCGTCAGGTTCCTCACCCGCGTAGCCGGGAATTGGTTCGGTACCGAAGCCGCCATAGATCGTATCGTTACCGTTGCCCCCCTTGAGGATATCGGACCCGTGGCTGCCGATGATGAAGTCGTCGCCGTCACCGCCTTCTACGGAGTCGTCATCAATTCCAGCGTTGATGAAGTCGTTCCCGTTACCCCCTAAGATTGTATCGGCGTCATCGCCAGTGCGGATCGTATCGTTGCCGTCGCCGCCATCAACATAATCGCGACCGTCTTCCTTGTTCGGATCACCAGTACCAAAATATGGGTTTGCTTCCACATTTCCGGTCAACGGGTTAAAGTAAGTCGGTTGATCGTTCGGGTAGTCCGAGAACGTATCGACACCAGCAGTGATGGAATCATCGCCGCTGCCACCAAAGATACTGTCTGCGCCTTGGATGTCAGTAATGGTATCATTCCCATCACCACCCATAATCGTATCATTGTCGATACCGCCTTCGATGACGTCGTCACCAATGCCACCGTCGATCCAGTCTGCATCGTCACCACCGTCGATGGTGTCGTTACCGGCACCGCCAAAGATTGTGTCTTTGTCGTTGTTTGGATCGGTGTCTTGATCGAAGGGACGGTTGATCAATGGAACGTCGGCATCAGGGACACCCTTGGAACCTGGGTTGTTGCCGTTGATTACATCATTACCGTCACCACCATTAAGGAGGTCTCTACCGTCGCCACCAGTGATGTCATCGTCACCGCTGCCGCCGGAGATGGTATCGTCACCGCCCTGGCCATCAATTGTATCGTCGCCACCGTTGGCCTGTACACTATCATTGCCCCCACCGGTGCTTACCTTTTCGCCCCCTTCGGAGCCGGTCACTGTATCGTCACCGCCACCCAGACGCGCCGCTTCGATTTCTTCGAAAGAGGTCGTATTGGCACCATCAGACAAGGTGCCTTTCTCAGGGGCCGTGAAGTTCAGCGTCAGATCGTCATTGATGGTGGTGCTGTCCAGCGAATCGCCGTTTGTTTCGCCTGTCTCACTGCCCACGATAACGTCATTATCGATCATATCGGTCAGCGCGAAGGTGTCGTCGCCCGACCCGCCATATACGGTGTCATCACCAAGGCCGCTATCAATGGTGTCATCACCGCCATTACCAAAGATCGTGTCATTGATACCGTCGGTACCGTCAATCTGGTCGCCTTGCAGGTCAGTATATCCGGGGACCATATTTTCGCCGGTTTCCAGCCCGTCAACGGGGCCAGGCGCAGGGTTGCCCAAGATTTTTTCGATCTCGGCAAACTCAAAACGACCAGTTTCGGTGATTCCATCGGTATCGAATAGCACGACAGTACCGTTGAAACCGTTACCATTGCTGTCCGCGACCTTGTCGATAATCCGGAAATTGCCAACGCCGGTCAGATCCAATGTATCATCGTCTGTGTTCAGCGTGTCGTCAGCATTGTACCCGCCAGCGCCACCGTCAATATAATCGCCATCCGTACCGCCGACGATCGTATC
>CAXBKH010000051.1:0-2965 GCA_963976365.1 uncultured bacterium
GTCAACATCCACGAGGGCGAGCGCTACACGATCTCCAACATCAAGCTGGTTGGCGACATGGTGGTGCCGCAGCAGCAACTGCGCGCTTTCGTACTGGCCCAGCCCGGATCGACGTTCAACCTTCGGCTGCTGACTCAGTCGAGCGAACTGATGTCGTTCCGCCTTGGCGAGGAAGGTTACGCGAACGCCGAGATCGAACCGGTGCCGGAGCTGAACCACGAAACCAAGGAAGCGACAGTAACCTTCTTTATTAATCCGAACAGCCGCGTCTACGTGCGACGTATTAACTTCAGGGGCATTGACGAAGTTGACGACGAGGTTCTGCGCCGGGAAATGCGCCAGGCAGAAGGCGCGTACTTGTCCAACCGGCTGATCGATCGCTCGAAAGTGCGCCTGCAGCGTTTGCCGTACATCGAGAGTGTTGAAGTCGCGAACACGCCGGTCCCGGGCAGTCCGGACCTGGTCGACGTTGACTTCGATCTTGAATACCGGATGCCGGGCCAGTTTTCGGGTGGCGTTGGCTATTCAGAATCGCAGAAGCTGATTCTTAACGGCAGCGTGGTGCACACCAATTTCCTTGGTTCCGGCGACCGTGTTGCGCTGCAATTGAATTCGGGACGCTTTTCCAAGTTGTACAGCCTGTCGCATACAGACCCGTACCGCAGCATGAACGGAATCCGCCGGACTGTTGGTATCAACTACCGGGATATCACCCAGTTCACCTCCGGTTCGTCTGACTTCTCGACGACCAGCGCCGGTGCCACGATCGACTACGGTTACCCGATCAGCGAGTTTCAATCGCTCAGTTTCGGCTTCAATTATCAGCAGGCCGAATTGCTGTCATCGACCGGCAGCACCCAGCAGGCACAGGACTGGGTACTGAATAATGGCAATACCTTTTTTGGCGATACCGGCACTGGCATCAATTTCTTCGGGACCAAGTTCGACTCCCTGGAATTCATCGCCGGCTGGACCTTTGACAGCCGCAACCGCAGCCTGTTCGCTGACCGTGGCAGCCGGCATCAGCTGGTATTCGGCATGGCGGTACCGGGCAGCGAGGTGGAATATTTTACGGCCCGCTACAATTTCACCAAGTACCTGCAGCTGTTTGGTCGCTGGACCGCCCGCATCAATACGGAGCTGGCATTCGGCGAGGGCCTGAACGCGACCACGGCATTGCCGCCGTTCAAGCAGTTCTACGGTGGCGGGCCGGAGTCGATCCGCGGCTACAAGGAGTCCTGGATGGGCCCCCGCGACAGTTTCGGCAATCCTTACGGCGGTAACGTGTTGGTTGCGAATCAAGTTGAGCTTATAATTCCCCTCCCGGACAAATGGAGCGGGCAAACGCGGGCCAGCCTGTTCTACGATGCCGGCAATGTCTTTAACACCGGCGAAGTGACGTTCACGGACCGGCTGGGGTCTCCGGTTACTTATGAGCCGGATTTTGACCAGCTGAAAACCTCGGTGGGTGTGGCAGTTGAGTGGTTGGCGCCGCTCGGCTTTTTCCGCTTCAGTTACGCATTGCCGTTGAATGAATCCAGCGGCAACGATCGATATTTTGGAGACGAGATCGAACGGTTTCAGTTCTCTATCGGGCAAGCGTTTTAGAGCTTGCTGAATTTTTTTGTACGCCCTACGGAATGGATTGATATATGAGTTTTTTAAAGCAACATTTCACCAAAGAAATTGCGGTTTCGTGGCCATGCTTCCGGCACATGCGCAGGAGCAAAAATTGGATTCGTGAACGTTCCTCTGTTGATTGACCGTGCGCCACAAACAAAAGCGGCAATGGATGCTTTGGAGGAAGAGTTTGCACCCCGGCAGCGTGAAATCCTCGCGAAGCAGAAGGAATACCAGGACCTGACCGAGAAAGTGCAGCGGGACGTCGCTGTCATGGGCGAAACGGAACGTCGCAACGCGGAGAAAGACGTGCGTGATTTGCAGCGCGAAGTGGTGCGCTTGCAGAATGAGTATCGCGAAGACGTGAATCTGCGTCGCAACGAAGAGCTCGGTAACCTGCAACGCTTGCTGCTGAAGGAAGTGCAGGACTACGCGCAAACTGCAGGTTTCGACCTTGTTGTAGGCGACGGTGTGCTGTTTGCGAGCAACGCGGTGAATATCACCGAGATGGTTCTTCGCGCGGTAGAGGCCAACTACCAGGCTGCCAACCGCTGATCGTTTTTCTGCAAACAGCATCGATTGTTCGGTGCTGTTTGCATTGCAGGAGTTAGTGCTTGGCGGTCAGCCTGGGAGAACTCGCAACACGCTTCGGCTGTGAACTGCAGGGCGATCCTTCAGTCATGGTCGAGCGCGTGGCGACCTTGTTGAATGCGTCTGCCGGCAGCATCAGTTTTCTGTCGAATCCCCTGTACCGTGAGCAATTGGCTGCCTGCCAGGCGTCGGCCGTCATTGTGAAAGCCGACGTTGCGGATGCCTGTTCAGGCAATGCGCTGATTGCCGCTGATCCGTATCTTTGCTTTGCCCGCATCGCAGCCGTGTTGCACCCACCGCCGGTATTTGCCGCCGGAATCCACCCTACAGCTGTAGTGGCTGAGACGGCCCGAATTGCTGCGGATGCGCACATCGGCCCGCACGTTTGCATCGGTGAGCGTGTTGTCATCAATGCAGGCAGCGTGCTTGAGTCCGGTGTGCGAATTGGCGCAGATACCCGCGTGCTGCCCAGGGTCACGATCATGCACGACGTTGTGATCGGTGCGCGCTGCCTGCTTCACTCGGGTTCTGTCATCGGTGCGGACGGATTCGGCAACGCGATGAGCCGGGAGGGCTGGGTCAAGGTGCCCCAGGTGGGCAGTGTGGTCATCGGCGACGATGTCGAGATTGGCGCCAATACGACAGTTGATCGTGGCACGATCGATAACACGGTCATCGACAATGGCGTTCGCCTCGACAACCTGATTCAGATTGGTCACAACGTCAGAATCGGCGAGCACAGCGCCCTCGCGTC
>CAXBKH010000052.1:0-2926 GCA_963976365.1 uncultured bacterium
CTGCAAGCGCACGCAATGGGATTGTCAGGCGTCGTTATGACAGACGCTCAAATGGTCGACGATCGTTGGGGCGACGAAGAGGTCACGAAATACTACGCGACCAAAGTTCCGAAGCGGATGGAGAAGCTCGCCAAGAAGTACGGCGGCGAGATCGAGCCGCTTGAAGAGTGGGACGGCATCGGTGCCCAGGGCGCGATCAACTTCACGCCCGAGCTGATTGACGCGATTGAGTCGGACTCGATTGAGTTGTTCCAGCCCGAAGAGTTTGCAGATGGTCGTCGCGGTGCGATGGGTCCGGTCGACGAACTTGAGCGCGGCGAATTGGGCAACGCTTACATCCGACTGCTGGGTGCTTCCAACCGCTCGACGTTCCTTCATGAAGCTTCTCACCTGTTCTTGTTTGAACTGCTCGCAGACTCCGCTCGAGAGGGCTCGCCGCAGCAATTGAAGGACGACGTCGCGATCCTGCGGCAAGCGCTGGGCATGACCCCAGACCAGGCGTTCAGCACAGAGCAGCACGAACTGTTCGCGTCGATGGCTGAAGCGTATTTCTTTGAAGGCAACGCGCCGACGCGCGAGCTTCAGCCGATGTTCGACCAGTTCCGCGAATGGATGCTTCGCATCTACCGCTCGGTGCAACGCATCTTCGGATACGACGTGCCGCTCAGCGACGAAGTGCGCGGCGTCCTTGACCGAATGCTCGCGACCGACCAAGAAATTGCGTTTGCAAGGGCGCAGCGTGGCATGGATCAAGTGCTGCGAGACTCCGACCAGAACATGCTTGGCCTTACCGATGACGAGCGAGAAGAGTACGTCGAGATCGAACGGAAGGGCAGGCGAGCGCAAACTGAATCAATCGAAAAAGCTGCGAGGGCAGTCGAGAAGCGTCGGCAGAGTGAGAAGTACCGGGCTCGAAAAGCTGCGCTCCGCGAAGAAGTAGAGCAGGAAGTAAACGCGCGCCCGGCGATGCGACTTCGTATGTGGCTGCAGCACGGTAAGCTGCCAGACGGCACTGAGCCGAACGTGCCACCCGGCAAAATGGATCGCAACGCGCTGCGCAACATTGCCGGCAACGGGATTCTCAAGGTTTTGCCCAGTGGTCGCTATGGCTATTGGACGCGATCAGGTGGCGTTCACCCTGACGTGCTGCGCGTAGAGTTTGGTTTCGAGACAGTTAACCAAATGCTAGAGCAGCTCGCGCTCATGGTGAAAGAGCACCCGCAGGACATCATCAATCGGGAAACCGAAAAGCAGATGCTCGAGCAGTACGGCGAGTATTCGACCGAGGAGCAAATCGACTCAGCAGTCGCAAAAGCAATCGACCAGAAGGACGCAATCGACCAGCTTGTGTTTGAGGAACGGATGATGGCGAAGCGATCCGGGGGCCAAGTGTCGCCGACTCAGATGCTGAGACAGATCGCTCGAGGCCCTTCAGTCTGGCGATCTCGCCGCCGCTCAAGAAGCTAAGCGTCAGCAACGTCTCGCCATCTTGATGGAATCTGAAGCGCGTAAAGCACTCGACCAAGTTGAGCGCCACCTGCGTCACGTCGCCAAGCTCAAGACGAAGGCTGGCCGCGAGAGGGTCGCCGTACCCGGCACAAAGCACGGGAACGCTTTGGGGTATCTGCTCGACAAGTTCGACTTCCGCCGCAGCGTAGGCAATCGACCGCCGACAGGTGACGCCGAAGGTGCCGCGGCGCTGATCGAGTTCATCAACGAAGAAACTGCGCTGGGGTATGAGCCGCTGGTCAGCCCCGCGCAAGCCATTGAAACAGGGCGACGGCATTACCGATCGCTCACGTACGACGAGTTCATGGAAGTCATCGAAGGCATCCGCAGCATCGAGGCGTCTGCGCGTAGAGAAAACAAGATTCATCTGCGAGACAAAGCCCAGGATCGCGAAGCGGTTGCGCTCGAGCTGCGACAACGATCGCAGGAAACGCGCCACATCAAGCGCCCCAAAATGATCGACAAGGAGTTGCCTGCCGAAGAGCGCACTCGCGCAATGCAGGCAATTTATTTTGCAACGCGCAGCATCAACTCGATTATCTATCAGCTCGACGGCGGACCTGTTGGCCCTTGGCGTAATTACCTGTGGGAGCCAATCGTTCAGGCTGTCAATAAACGCGAGGAGATGAGCGAGGCGTATCTTTCCGAGTTGAGCGAATTGCTGAAACAGCACGTTGGCGATCGCGATGCTGAATATCGAGAACGCAAGTTCAACGTGTACGGGATGGAAGCGTCACGCTACGGGTTGATCTCGATGGCGCTCAACCTTGGCACTGAGTCGAATACCTCCAAGCTAATTGAGGGATACCAAGGGCAAGGGCTCGCGTGGTCTGAGGGTAAAATCAAAGCGTATCTGGATCAGAATCTGTCACGCGAAGACTGGCAGTTGGTGCAGTCGCTTTGGGATCTGACCAACAAACTATGGCCGACCATTTCTGCAGATGCGGTTGCTACATACGGCATCGAGCCTGAGAAGGTCGAAGGACGCACGCTGTCGACGCCGTATGGCGAAGTCACCGGGCAATACTTTCCGGTCGTCTACGACCCTGACAAGCTGGACTCCGTGCATCGCACCCAGGATAAGGGCGTATGGGAAGGGTCCGAGACGAGTTTCCGTCGACCGCTGACGGACTCAGGTTATCGCGTCAGCCGGACAGGTTTCCGCGGGCCTATCTTGCTCGACCTCGAGGTGTTGCCTCGACATCTCGACAAGGTCATTCACGATCTCGCGCTCCACAATGTGCTGAACGAAGTCGACCGCTTGATTGACTCAGAGCACGTCAAGGCAGCGATCAAAGAAGCCCACGGCTTAGAAGCGTTTCGTCTGTTCCGCCCGTGGCTGATGGCGATTGCGAAAGACGCTGTTGACCCAAATCCGCCAACAGCGTCTCCGGTGGAACACCTCGCTCGAGAAGCG
>CAXBKH010000053.1:0-2907 GCA_963976365.1 uncultured bacterium
CGATAAGAGGCATTTTCGTCGACGCGGCGGCAAACAATAAATCGACGGAATTTCCAAAGGTGCAACTCGCTGACGCTGTGAATCGCGACAACGGCGAGGTGCTTGAGAAGGAAATACAATTGCCGATGGTCAGCGATAGCTACCAGGCGCAACGCATTGCCAATAAACTGATCCAACTATCCGATCAGCAAAAAATCATTTCATTTCCGGCGAACCTTTCGGCGCTTAGGATCACGGCGGGCGATCGGGTCCAGGTCACTGTCGAGGAACTGAGCTGGAATCAAAAGGTTTTTGAATGTATTGGCTGGACGTTCTCCGATGAGGGCGGCGTTAACCTAACGCTGCGCGAAGATTCATCTTTAAGCTACGGCGACCCATTACCTGCTGCTTATTCACAGATCAGCTCAAATGGCGTCATAGCCGACGGCTTTCGAGGCGTTCCAAGCCCTAGCGGTCTAAGCGTCACCGCTGGCTTGAAAAATAACGTGCTCAACTGGGTCAACCCTGGCAAGCCATCCGACTTTGGAACTATCTATGTTTACGCGTCGCCGAACGGCAACTTTTCAAGCGCCGTCAAGATAGGCGAAACCGACGGCACTCAATTCGTGCATGACGCAAGCACTGCGGCGGATGCTGTCGCGTCTGGTGATCTCCGATACTACTGGGTGCGCGCAATCAAAAACGTCGGCACCGACGACGCAGCGCGCTCTAACCTCGAGCCAAATGCAGATCCAAACACGACCGTTTTCGCAACGGTTGGGCGAGTAAACTGGGCCGACGTTTCTGGATCTACTGACGCGCCACAGTCGAACGCAACGGTCGGCGCGCAGATATCCGTCAACCTGGTCGACGTGGACGGCACAACTGTGATGGGCGCGGCTGACGTTAAAAATAGCGTCCTGGCGCAAGAGATTCTTGAGGTCGAAGTCGAAGCGGGCCAGGTGCTTAACCTTGAAACCGGCGCTGACGTCGATATCCAGAATCTTGGTGACGTAGCGATTTTTGTAAGTGATAGCAACGTGACGCTAAACACCTCGATCAACACCGTCGCAAGCAACCTCAGCCAGCTCGAAGATGCGGTCATTGATTTAACGTCGGGCGTGAGTGATATCTATATCCAGGCGACAGCGCCTGTTGCCGGAGTCGGCGGAATCCCAAATCCGATTCCGCAATTTTCGCGTTGGTATGACTCCGACGATGGAAATGCACCCTACTACTGGGACGGCTCCGCATGGGTATCTTTTAAAGATGCGGACATCGCCGACAATAAGGTGGACATCACCAACCTGACCTCGAACCTGGCGACCACCGACGGAAATGTGACAGCCAATTCAAGCGCCATCAGCGCGCTCGACACACTGACGATCGCCCAGGGCGGATCTATCACAAGCCTCAGCGGATCCGTGACAGCGCTTCAATCGACCGTCAATAACGCCACGACCGGCGTCGCCGCAAATGCTGGTGCGGTCTCGAGCCTGACCACCCGCGTCACGAATACTGAAGACGCGACAACCGTCAACGCTGGAAACATCACGACCTTAACAGCGGATCTTGATCAGGCCGAGGTCGACATTGCGACCAAGGCGTCATCAACCGCAGTCAGTGGCTTGACGACTAGGGTGGTGGCAGCTGAAGGCTCGATCGTGACGAATGCGGGTGATATCACTGCGCTCGAGTCGACGGTCGACAATGCCACGACAGGCGTCGTTGCAACCTCCGGCGCGGTAAACGCTCTCACGACTCGGGTCACCAATACAGAGGACGCGACAACCGTTAACGCTGGCGCGGTCACGACTTTAAACGCGACTTATACCGAAGACCTGCATTACCGCACTGAAGCGGAAGATGAAAGCGATGACCTGATCGATCTTGAATCATCGGGCACTGTTCAACTCCAAGATCTATCGGATTTGGCGGCAGGGTCAAGCGCCGCCATTCAATCGCTGACGGTGCAAACCTACGCCAACGAAGACGGCATTCAGACCCAGGCGATACAACTGACCGCCCTTGAGTCGACGGTTAATGATCCGGCGAATGGGGTTGTGGCAACGGCTGGCGCGCTGTCAACGCTTTCAACATCGGTCACAGTTATCGACGGCCAGGTCACGACAACCGCCCAGGACTTGACCGCACTGACCACTACGGTCGGCGGCAACACTGCGACGATCACAACGCAATCAAATTCGATCGATGGGGTGGAAGCAAATTACGGCGTCAAGATTGACAACAACAATCGCGTTTCTGGATTTGGCTTATTAAGCACGACCGCAGGGTCGACGCCATTCTCTGAATTTGCCATTGTCGCAGATCAATTCTCAATCGTTTCGCCCGACTCAACCGCTGACACGCCGATCCAGCCTTTCACGGTTACGGCAGACAAGATCTATTTCGGGGCTGACGTAATCGTTTCGGGCGATCTAATCAGCACCGGCACCATCTCGGCTGATCGATTGCAGATCGATGGCGTGATGTTTGATACCGAGACCGTCGACGGGGTGACCAGTTTAATCATCAAAGAAAGCGGCGTTAATACCAGCCAGATCACGGAAAGCGCCATCACAACCGCCAGGCTTTCAAACGATGCGGTCACGGTGGACAAGTTTGCGAACACCTTGCAGAGCACGAATTATGATGAAGGAGTGGCAGGCTGGCAGATCCTGACCTCTGGCGATGTTGAGTTTCAGAATGCGAAAGTGACCGGCGAGATCAATGCAACATCAGGCACCCTAAGTTCAAGCATTGCTATCGGTACTGGCAACAGTATTTTTAAAGCTGACAGCAATGGTATATATCTCGGGAACGCAACTTTTGCATCGGCACCTTTTAGAGTCAGTCAAGCAGGGGCGTTGACCGCGAGCAGTGCAACCTTGACAGGTAATGTCACAGCCTCATCATTTACTTTGGCAC
>CAXBKH010000054.1:0-2821 GCA_963976365.1 uncultured bacterium
AATCTACATCGGGAAACGAAACACCACCGCGCTTGGATTCCTTGGGGACATCGGCTACGCGATGCTCACCGGGATCAACGCGAAGCCATCCGGCGACGGCCTGTACGCCATTACGTATTCGTTTCGCTGGCATCCTTGGAAACACGCGCTCCAGGTTCCGTACATGGTGGGAAGCACGTTCGATCCCTCAGCAAGCGCGGTCAACGTAACAAGAACACACAACGACCGGATCTGGTGGTCCCAACCTCATCTCCTCGGTTCTGATTTCAAGTCAGACCTGCAGATCAGTACGGAGGAGTGGGCAGCGGTGGGAGTGACCTGATGCTGAGCGCCTCCGTATTCAATCCGACGACGCCGGCCCTTTGCAAGATTGCGACTGCGACGCGCATCCTTGACGACGGCGCCGGAGGCGAGGGTCCGAAATGGAAATACACGCTTAAGTTCGTGGGGTTGCAATACGACGCTGCGACCTACGCAACCGGAGACGTGACAGCGTATAGCCCGAATCCGCTCAGTCCGGGGACATTGACCGCGTACAACGTCAACGAACTAGCCAACACGCTCACAACTTGGTTCGGGCTGGCGTCGACGGAATACAAAGGCCTCGAGTTCAACCCGTGCCCAGGGGGGCAAATTGTTCTCGCGGTGTCTGTCCCGTTTGAAATGCTCGATTCTCAAGGCGCGTATTCGACGGGTGCTCCGGACCATGTAGCACTATTCACGTGGCCGAACCAGCTTTCCGGGACGTGCTCCTGATGTCGTTGCAAGTCTGTTGCTGTGGGTTCTGTCAGTTCTTGAAGAGCTGTTCCGACTCCGGGACCGCGACGCCTGGCATCACTCAATTCTCTGCGACTTCCGGTGACGTATGGGAGAACCTCGGGCAGAGTACGACTTCGGGCATTAGCTTAGATACGGCAAACGTAACAGTTACGGAAAACAGCGTCACCGTGAGCCGAGCTCCCTCGGCGGGTAACAGCCAGCAAACGATTATCGATTACGACTTAACGATTGAGCTTCCGTACACCGCCGGATTGAGTGCGCCGGGCTTCGGTAATGATTGCCGATGTCGTCCAGCCACCGGGAATGATTTCAATCTCCCGACGTTCACCGGAACCATGCTGTTCAACGGAATACTGCGGTACGCTTGCCAAGACGTTCCGCCAGGTTCAGGATCGGGCGACACTCTGACGTGGGTTGGAAATTCCGCACCAACTTACGACATGCTCCCCGACGTTCAAGCTTGCACCAATGCCACGACGCTGGACCCGAATCAACTCACGTCCACACTTGCCAATGGCTTGAGTACGGCTCCGGGCTTCCGGGCTGCTGGTGATTGTGCTGGCTTGATTGCCACAAGTGTCGACTGTGAATTCAATATTTCAGTGACTCGAGGCGGACAGAGCGGGTGCTCTAGTTTCACGCCTGGGACGCCTGCAAAAATTACCTTAAGGATCGGATGGGCATGAGAAAGGTTCCACGATTCACTGGCGCCGGCGATGTCGTTCAGGCCGTCGCCAAGGCAACCGGAATCGAAGCTGTCGTCAAGACGGTTGAGAAGGTCACCGGCAAAGACTGCGGATGTGACAAGAGGCGGGAAGCTCTCAACAAAGCAATACCATTCAAGGAAGGTTCCGACTGATGAGCTGCGACCCGAACCGAATCGAACTCAGCAACCTGGCGACGACGTCAATCACGTTCACGGTCTCCGGGCCTCCGGATGACGGGACGAATCTGATCCTGTCCATTCCTAGACTGTCGATCTCCGAGACCGTATCGCTCACAAGCGGCATCGGTTCCGTTTCGATTGGTGCCGTTTCCGCGGATGATTTCGAGATCTTCGACGCGACGATTCAGATCGGGACGAACTCGGGAGCTACCGCGGCGGCCGTCGTCGTCCCGACCACGAATCCATCCGGCATCGGGGTCAATATCTCCGGATCCGCGGTGACGTACTGCGCTCCGACTGGCGGCGGCGGTGTCGCTGGTGTCTCATCGATCATCGCTGGAACGAATGTCACGCTGAGTTCGACTGGATCAGGCGGAACCGGCGATGTGACGATCACCGCGGCCGGCGGGAGCGGCGGCTCCGGGACTGTGACCGAGGTAACAGGTACGGCACCGATCTCGGTCACCTCTGGAACTACGACGCCGGCGATTACCCACGACACATCAACCGCGACCGCTGGGTCATACGTATACCCGTCGGGAATCAATATAGACGCATTCGGCCATATTTCCGTGATCCTTTCCGGTCAGGAACCATCGCCGGTGGCGGGAAGCACGGCAATCGTCACGGTCGGAACTATCGCAACCGGAACGTGGCACGGAACCACGATCGGAACCGCGTACGGCGGCACCGGTGCGACTTCAGCTCCGATGGTCGGACTGATCACCGCAGCGAATGCAGCCGCAGCTAGGACGGTGCTGGAGGTCGTGAACGTCGGGAGCTACACCGGGCAGATCGAGACCGTAGCGGCGAAGACGTACACGCTCGATCCAGCGGCGGCGACTGCTCGGACGCTCTCCGGGCTGTACATGAAGATCAGCACCGGAACGGGTAGTTGCACGGTGACCGTCAAGAACGGATCAAGCGATGTCATCGCGGGCCAGTCTGTGACTACCAGCACTGGTGCCATCACGATCTCGAGCAACCTGGCAGTGTCAGCAGATGCCGCACTGGCGATCGAAGTCACCGCGATCAGCGGAACCCCGACGGACCTGATCTTCTCGTTGGAGTACACGGAATGAGCAACCGATGGATGTTCTTTCCCGCACCAGCTGTGTCAGGGTTACCTAAATTCCGTTGGGCCGGAGAATTGGT
>CAXBKH010000055.1:0-2788 GCA_963976365.1 uncultured bacterium
ACAGCTCGTACCCACTTCCAGGTCGGCGTACCCCAGACATCGGCGAACTCCCTGATGAACCGAGCCGGGATGTTGACGCTCGAGGCCAACCGATGCACCCGCTCGTCATGGTTCCCGATTGTGATGGTGGCATCAGGAAACCCCTTGTGCCACCGGGAAACCAGACGCCTGGTCTGCTCCGCTTCGTCTTCAGCTCCCAAGGCGTCCGGCTCCCGGGGGTGGAAGCTCACTGTGTGCATGTCGAGGATGTCACCGATGAAGACGACACGCTCCGTCTCCCACTTCTCAGCGAGATGCTGACAGAAGGATAGGTACCCGGGATGACTCGCCGGCTCGTGAACGTCGCCGATGACGAGTACGCGGGTCATTCTTCGATCGGGGGTACCGGGGGTGTGGGGTCGTAGGGGATCGTCTTCAACGCTTCAGCCGCTGCGATCAGCTGGTTAGCGGTGACGACTAGCACGTCGATGTTGGCATCGTCAAGCGCGGTCCTGGGTGCGATCTCTTTGAACTGCCACGCGAGGTCGCCGATGCTGCCCGAGATCTGAGCCATGTTGTTGGTGATTGATGCGAATTGGTTGATGGTGTTCATGGTCGCGTACTCTTGTAAGGGTGTGATGCTGGGAGGTTAGATGTCAGCGCGTACTTCCACGCATAGTACCCCTCCATTTTCTGACGATCGAGGGTCGATAGTGTGGTGTTGAAGATGGTGAATTCTGCGGCTTTGCCTACGGTTCCGAAATTCGAGGCGGTCACTGCGTTAAACAATATGAAATTAGGCCACGCGCCTTGCAGGAGTCCGATGGTTCCGAGAATGTGCCAACCGGAGACCGTGATTTCATTGTAGAGTTGGTCCCTAGTATCCGGCGACAGAATCGTCCCATCTGTGTACGTCGATGGAGTGCCCGAGCCATACGATGGAGGGACTCCCGTTTGGCCTTGCTGGTAGACCAGCCCGTGCTTTCCTCCCGCCGAGGAAACCACTACCCCGTTTGCGTCTCCATTAAAGTCACCAACAAACATGGTCGAGGAAGTGGTGCTGGTGTATGGCGCGGGTGTTCCTGTCGATAAGCCTTCACTATCCGCGACATCAAACACGTCGTACCCGTTTAGATTCGCACTAGCAATAGACGGACCTGTCAGATTGTTAGCGAGGTCTCTTGCTCCGATTACCTTGTTGGCTACCGCTGTAACTTCGGAACCGCTAAGCGTAATCGTTGAAGAATCAGACGAGTCGTACCACCCGACAAGACTGGCGAGGTCGCTCGGTACGAATCCCCCACTTGGAAAAAACAACCACCTGCTCATTGCGTGAACTCCACCGAGAACACGACATCGGTGGCCGCTACGTTCGATGTAATGACGATCGTGAGCGCGTTGTTTTCCGCGACGGTGGTGTTGCTAATGAGCGCGGTGCTGCTGCTCGTGGTGACTGAGACCACGCCCACCGTCAAGGCTGCGTTATTCAAGGTCGCGGTGCATGTACCCGCCCCGCTGCGAGCGTAGAACGACGTGATCGTCCGGCCTGCTACTACGCTCGGGTCAATCGTGTACGTCTTGTCCGCGATCGTTTCGATCTGTCCGGTGTACGCTGCCGCCAAGGCCGGAAGCCTCGCAAGGGCTACCGTTCCAAGTGTCAGGTTGTCCGCGTCGTCTGTACCCGTTGCGGTTCGATAT
Source organism: uncultured bacterium (assembly GCA_963976365.1). Classification (GTDB taxonomy): domain Bacteria; phylum Pseudomonadota; class Gammaproteobacteria; order Steroidobacterales; family Woeseiaceae; genus UBA1847. Next base: position 1,678 of record CAXBKH010000055.1, read on the forward strand.
GCTCCCGCCGTCGACTCGCCTACTACGCTCGAGACATGGCCGAGTGTGTCGATCTCAACGCTCTTCACGAACGCAGGCCCCGTTCCGCTAACAGGCTGAACCTGGTGGACGATCGTTCCGGTCGTTGTGATCGGACCACCGGTCAGACCTGTACCCGTGCCGACCGACGTCACCCCGGTGAGCGTCGACAGTGCCGTGGTCGTGACCTGGTTAGATGCGTTTCCAATGAAGATGTTGCCGTCGTCAAGGTTGGGCGTATCGTTCGATCTGCCCGCCCCGGTGACCTTGATTCGTCCCGCTGATTGCTGAACCCTCGTCACCAGACCGATGTTCTGAATCAGACTCGTCTCACCGGCGGGCTTCGTCTGGGTGAGTACTCCCGGCGTCGTCGATACATAGAGCGGGTTGTCCAGGATGAATGCATCGGTGTCGACATTGGTGATGTCGCCGAACGTGATGATGCTGCCGGTCTCGGCGTCAGCCAGATCAGCGAAGGCCAGGCCAAAGGCAGGCATCTTCGCCGCGTCGTCGGCATCAGCCAGCGCAACGGTAGGTGTATTCCCACTGACCCCGTCGATGTAGACCACTGAACCCTTCGTGATCGTTACCCCGGTAGCGTTCTTTGCGTTGAAGAGGACCGGCCCGGTCAGGGTAGTAGCATCCCCACCGCCACCGCCGGCGAGCGGGCTGCAATAGGTCACGCCGGCATCGCTCAGCGTCACCCCGATGGTCTGGGCGCCGTTCGTTTCGACCACCTGGATGGTCGGGGTACCTACCGTGTTAGATGCAACCTGAATGGTCCCATCCCAAAGCGAATTATTCTCTGCGGTGTTGGCGGTGATCGTGAACACCGCAACCCCCGACGTAGTAATTTCCGTCTCGGTGATCCCGAGGCCGTCGACCTGGAACGTAACCGTAGTGCCGTCGCCGGGATCGGTCGTCAGCGTGACGTTCATCGTCGTGGTTGCGGTATTCGATAGCAGAATACGCGTCGGTGTACAGCTCATGATTCCCCCCGGAATGGTACTAGCTTGTTTAGTTTATCACGTCGCTTGTCACAGCCACAGTCTTTCCCGGTGACCTTCTCGACCAGCGACTTGATGCCGGTTCG
>CAXBKH010000056.1:0-2730 GCA_963976365.1 uncultured bacterium
GCGGCAATGGACGACCAATTAAGCATCCCGAGTATCACAGGGACGGACCTCGTGTTCGATGTTGCCGGTCCTGGCGGTCGCAGCTATGCCTTCATCATCGACTGGCATATCCGCTTATTGGTCGCGCTTGCGTGGTTCCTGGTGGCCAGCCTGCTGTACTCCGGCAGTGTGACGTGGCTTGACGTCGACGGCAGTGCCAACTCCGAATACTTCCTGCTCGTCGCTCTTCCTGCATTGACCATTTACTTTCTCTATCACCCGATACTGGAAATCCTCATGGATGGCCGTACGCCGGGCAAGCGCATTGCCGGCATTCGGATTGTTACGCACGACGGCAAAGCCCCCGGCCTCGGTGCCCACCTGGTACGCAATATTTTCAGGCTGGTCGACAGCCTGCCGTTCGCCTACGTGATCGGATTTACCACAACCATGGTGACCGAGAAGAACGTCAGGTTCGGTGACCTTGCCGCGGGTACCTTGCTCATTTACGACGCCACGGATGAAAAAGCCGCCTTGAAAGACGTCGAAGTCATGCATGGCGCCCGGATAGGCCTGCAGGAAGCTGAACTCGTTCAGGACCTGGTCACACGCTGGAACCACCTGGATCCCAAGAACCGCACGGCTCTTGGCACGAAATTGCTGACTCGCTTGGGCGTCGAGGTCTCGCCCGAGTTTAATGATCACGACGTATTGTCGAAATTGAAGGCCTACCTCGGCTAAATCGATGTCGAACAAGCAAAGCACAATGGAGAAATGGCTGCGAGAGCAACTGCCGCAGTGGCGGAACGCGGCTGATCAGCTCACAAGAATTGAGAAATCGAAGTCTGCGGAAGCGGATGAGGTGATGAACGCCGTCCACGCTTACCGCGAAATCGCTCGTGACCTTTCTGTCGCCAGGCACATTGGACCGGGCGGCAAGCTGACCCGTTACCTGGAGCAGGTATACGCCCGCTACTATCGCGAACTGCACCGTAAGCCAGGATCGCTGCGTCAAGACATCAAGGATCTCTTTTTCGTTGACGCACCGGAGATCGCCCGGTCCCTGGGTCAGCAGATTTTTTCGGTAACGGCGTTATTTATCCTGAGCGGTATGGCTGGGTGGTGGCTCGTCAGCACGTCCCCTGAACTCGCCTCGCTCTTTGCCTCCGAAGACATGATCAACGGCGTGCATCGTGGCGAACTCTGGACTGACGACATACTGAACGTCTTGCCGTCGTCGATGCTGGCGCTGTCAATCCTCACGAACAATGTCGCTGTCACACTGTTCGCCATGTGTCTTGGCGTTTTCTACGGACTTGGCACGATATACATCATCGCAATGAACGGCCTGATGCTCGGCGGCATATTTGCGATGACTGCACAGCACAACCTCGCCGGTCGCCTGTTCGAGTTCGTCATTGCGCACGGAATCGTCGAGCTCAGCGTCATTTGCGTCGCGGGAGCGATCGGTGTGTCGCTTGGCACGTCCATCGCGCGGCCTGGCCACCTGACTCGCGCACGTTCCTTCAATCTTGCCAGCATCAGGAGCGCAAAGCTGATACTGGTGTGTGCCGTGTTCTTGATTGTTGCGTTCAAGGTCTCCGTCGGTCTGTTGTTTATGGTGATCTTTGTCGCAACGCTGGGTGGCGTGCCACATCGCTTGCTCGCCAGGACTCACAAATCCTGGGGACGCGCTGAATAATTCACGTCGCACACGTTGCGTTCATTGTCGCGGGACGTGAATTTATCAAGAGCTCCCTAAATCAGGCGCCTGGCCCGCAGATTGTCGTAAAGCGCAAACACGCGATCCTCGAGATCCCGCGGCCGCGCGGCAATTGCATAGGCACCCATCCGACGCAGTCTTGCCACGTTCAAATCAACACTCCTGTTGTATTCGCGCGCGGCCAGGCTGCGGTACGGATCAAACCAGGAACCAGCGCGGCCGTCTGCCAGGGCAGCAACCTCGTCGCTTTGAATCCCGACTGCAATGGGCAGGTGCTTCGGCAACAACATCCGCGCGCACTGCGCAAGCTGACTGTGTGCGTCCCGATCGTAGAGATCAGTCAACAGGATAACCAGGCTGCGGTGCCTTGCCAGGCTGCGTACGCGCAGTGCAGCCTGAACCAGGTTTGACTCAACCGGCTGCGAGCTCAGATCCTGCAGCCCATCGCGAATCTGCCGCACGCCTGCCAACCCGCGGCGTGGCGGAACAGTGCGCAGTATCTGATCCGCAAATACAACCAGCCCTGCACGGTCCTCCGCGATGACCGCGTACTCCGCAAATCTCGCCGCGAAATTGACACAGTGGGAAAGCTGGCTCATGCCATCCACTTCGATTCGACTCGTGCGCCCTGCATCGACAGCAATCAGAATCTCCAGGTGCTGATCCTCGCCGAACACGCGTGTGACGAGTTCTCCGCTGCGGGCGGTCGCCTTCCAGTCAATAGCGTTGCGAGCGTCGCCGCGACGATACTGGCGCAGATGATGCAGTTCCATCCCGCCGCCAACCAGTGCCCTGCTTTCCGCGCCCTGAGGCGTCGACGTCGAACTGCGCTTACTGCCGCGCAATGTGTCTGGCTGCACACTGATCGCGGCATCCAGCCGCATTTTCCTGGGCCACTGCGCGAGTCCAAGCGGCCCCAGGATCCGCGCAGGCAGGTATTTCACACTCTTGTTGCCCAGTTCGACGCCGCGGATGTCAAGCTGATCGATGGTTTCCCGGGCTGGTGACAGGACCAGCTCGCGGCTTTG
>CAXBKH010000057.1:0-2618 GCA_963976365.1 uncultured bacterium
GACAAGGTCGTCGATCAAGTCGCCATCCAGATCCGCACTCAGTAAACTCACCGTGTAACTACCGTTGCCGTTTGCAGCTGCGAGGATTAAGTCCGGCGTTGCGTAAACTTCTCCATTATTTAGATGAATCGCAATCTGGTCATTGGAGGCAATGGCAATATCCGGATAACCGTTATTGTCCCAGTCGCCGATAGCTATCGAGCGCCCCATAGCCCGTTCACCTGACAACGGCAGCAGCGACTGCAGTCCGGTGCCGGCGCCATTTGGGCCACCGTAAGAAACAAACACCGCGCCATTGGTCTTGTAAGTGCTTGCACCAATAACCAGGTCCGAGTACCCGTCGAGGTTCAGGTCTGCACCAGCAAGGGCCAAGCCGAAGCGATCCTCTGCATCATTATTCGGTGACTCCAGGCGTGTGCCAATCTCGAACTGCTCGAACTCGGCGAGATTGGCGTAGCTGCCATGCAGGAATTCTTGCAGCAGACTGAAACCGTCACCATCGGTGTCTACTGCTGTGTCGTCAGCGGTCAGCGGATCGAAGCCGAACGCACGCTCCCACTCATCAGCAAGGCCATTGCCATCCGTGTCGGACGCGTAACGCGGGTCGTTGCTGAATGCGTCATCGACGTCAATCACGCCGTCCGCATCTTTGTCCGATACGGCCACGGTGACGATGGCGATATTCTCTTCCTGCAGATTCGGTCCCGCATCCGAAACCTCAAGAATCACCGCGTAGCCAGACGCGTTGCGTGCGTTCTCAAGTGATATGTGTCCTGCAAGATTCACTGTCGTCGACTCATCCTGCTGCAACGATCCGAGGTTGCAGCTGATGCGATCCGTCCCTGAGCAGCGACTGTCCGACGACGCGATCTCAAGGCCGTCCGGAACATCGAAGGCTATCTGGACGTTGTCAGCCTGAAGGCCTGCCCAGTTCGTGGGCTGCAGGTTGGTCACCGTCAGCTCGAACGGAAAGGTCTCATCCGGATTCACCGTGGCCTCGCTTGTTAGCGCGGCAGCAACAACGGTCACGTCCTCCACGTTAATTGTTGTCTCGACGGTCGTCGGTGGCAGACCTTCAGGCGCAGCATTGTCCATCACGATCTTGATGCTGTAGGTGCCTGCGTCGTCGTAGTTATGGCTGGCGATCAACATGCCGGTGCCAAGGCCGAAATCCAGCTGCGGATTGATTTCCCGCCCGTTCAGATCTTCACGGCCCGAATTTGCCCAGCTTCCCCGTTTTGCGATGACACCGTCACCCCACTCGATCCAGGCGAGCGACGGCTGCAGACCCTCGCTCCTGTCGACGTCGCTGAACTCGGCAATGACAGGCGACTGGAAACCGTGCGCGGCTTTCAGGTTTTCTGCAAAAGTCACGACGACCGGGTCCGGCGACGCAGTGACAGTAAGGTCAACCTGCCGACTCTCGGCGGAGTACAAACTGCCATCAAATGCACGATAGGTTAGCGTATCGGAACCGTTGAAGTCCGGAGCGGGTGTATAGCGATAGACTGCTGCGTTGTCGGTAGTCGACACGGCAGACAGTGTTCCGTTCAGGGGCGACTCGAGAATTTCGAACGCCAGACTGTCGTAGCCGCCGGTACTCACGAATCCGTCCCGATCACGTGCGCTCAGTCGTATGAAAATTTCCGTGTCTTCGCCGAGCGTGCACGAAACGTCAATCGCGAGGTCAGCACCTGCAAAACACTGTGCGCGCAGTCTGTCAGGCGCGTTGTAAGCTCGGCTTACTGTGACGTTGACGGTCGCGGCAGCACTGCGAGCAATGCCATCGTCGACGTAGTAGCTAAAGCTGTCGTTCTCACTGAAATCGAAGTGCGAGACGTACTCGATCTTCGCCGTGTTGTCCTTCAGGTCGTAGAAGGGCGTGGTTTTGAATGAGTGCACGAAATAGTCGCCATTCGTTTCGTCCTGCTCCAGGACATAGAATGACGTTGCATTGACACTGACCTGGTCTGGCTTGCCCATGTTGCCAATGATGAAGCCGGGTTCATCGCCCTGGTTGATGCCCGTGCCCGTTGACCTGGCTTCGCCGGCGAACGTGCCATCGGCACCGAAACGCTGAACGCGTGAATTGCCGGTATCTGCGACATAGAGAATATCGCCGGGGCCGATAGCTATGCTTCGGGGATTGTTGAACTGACCCGGTTCTGTGCCGCTGAGCGCCGGGGCTGGGTAGGGGGGAATCCTGTCGGGTGCATATCCTACACATTTTGTGTCGGTGCACTCAAAGCCCACGGATACCTGGTTGACTTCGTCGCAAGCGCTGTAGGGAACGCCAGGACCCATTCGCCTGCTTCGTTCTGAACCGTCGGAGAAAATTTATGCACGCGGTGAAATTTAGCGTCAGTCGCATACACAAACCCCTCGCTGTCGACTTTCATGTCCGATGGTCCGAACGCACCGAGGAAGGAGATCTGTCCGATCGCCTCTGCAGCCTCACCGGCTTGTGAGTTTTCGAGGTAGCGATTCACAAGAACTACCCCATTGTCTCGCCCCTCCAAAGACCTGTCGCGCCGATACTGAAGTTCGTAAATGACATCGTTCTTCGCGTCACTGGCAACCGCAACCACGTAGTAATCGTCGTCATACTCTCTGCGAAT
>CAXBKH010000058.1:0-2492 GCA_963976365.1 uncultured bacterium
GGACGCCGCTACCGGAAGCATCATCACGTTCGGCGACATCACGAACGTGGACACCGACGCATTCGTCTTAGATAACCCGCTCTATGTCTCGACGACGCCAGGGGAATTGACCCAGACGAAGCCTACAGGTGAGACGAGTCTGATCCAGAACATCGGCCTGGTCACTCGGGACCATCAGTCGGTGGGACGGATCAAGGTCACCGGGGCAGGCAGATCGAACGATACACCCAACCTTGATGATGGAAACATCTTCATCGGTAACGCATCCAACCAGGTGACGACCACGGCACTGTCTACGCTGACCGGGGTAACCGAAGTCACCGGATCGACGCAAATTGCCGTAGCAAATGGCACGACGACACCCGCCCTCAGCCTGAACGCGATAAGCATTACCGGAGGCTCAACGGGTCAGATCGGAATCACAGCGGTTGAAACCATCAACCTTGCAACCAACGCGGTAACTTCGGCGAAACTAGATAACGCGCTTCAAACGGCCCCAGGCGAGTACACCAACGCCACCGTAAGGGTTGGGTCTGACGGACGATTGACCGAGGTATCAAGCGGATCAGCGGGCGGCGTGACATCAGTCGCAACCGGTACGGGCCTCACCGGCGGCCCGATCACCACGACAGGCACAATCACCCATCAAGCCCAGCCAGTCAGCGGCACAGGCCCCGCGTTCGTGAAGAGCGTAGAGATCGACGCCCTCGGCCACGTCTCTAGCGTCATCGGCGAAACAACAGCGGGAGCGTATCGAACCGCAACCGGCACAGACGACGCGGATAATCTGATCTCCGGCACGGTCGCACTGGCTCGGCTCCCGGCTCTCGCGGCGGCCTACACCGGACAGATCGAAACTATCGCCGACAAGACGTACACCATCGACCCGAGCGTAGTAGCAGGCCGGACCATCACGTCGTTTTATGCTCGCAGCGGAGCGGGCACATGCACCGCAACCTTGAAGAACGCAGCGCTTGACGTCGGTGTCATATCAGTCACCACGAGCAGTACCACCGCGACAATCAGCAACACGACCGTCGCGGAAAACAACGCGCTCACGATCGTCGTGACTTCGAACGTCGCAGCGACCGATGTCGTGTTCTCTGTGGAGTTCACCCAATGAGCAGGTGGCTGTTCTTCCCTAGCACCGGACCATCGCTCGTCATCCACGACGCCTTTGGCGGCACAGGATACGTCGAAGGAAGAACGCCGGACACAGTGAACAACGGAAACACATGGATCACAGGCGGAAGTACCGCGTGGTCGGTCAGTTCTGGTTATGCATACATGGGGACCGCGACATATAGAGCGATGATAAACCCCAACGCTACGACTTATACGGTTGAAGTCGAAACGTACACAACAGCGACACAGGCACATGGGATCTGGTTTAGATACGACGGAGACGCCGCTAATATCCGTTCCACTATTTTTCTTAATTCCACCATGACAGCGCTTACAATTTTCGAGCGTGTGGGGTCTTCAAATGTTAGTTCGACGCTTGTTTCTGGCTTGAGCGGTCTAACTAACACCGCGCTCTACTGGTCGTTTGAAGTCGATGGAACGTCCATTACTTACGATCTTTCGACATCATCCGGTTCGGTCGCAAGCGGCAGCACGACACTTCAGAATTCGACTAGCAATATAGGGGTGTTCCACAACAACACCGGAACCGCGATTCAGACCCACGATTTTAAGGTATACGCATGAGCACTATCAACCAATTCGCATCCATCACCAACAACATGGCACAGATCTCGGGGAGTATCGGCGACCTCGCGTACCAGTTCAAAGAGGTTGCACCCAGGACCGCGCTTGACGATGCCAACATCGACGTTCTCGTCATCACCGCCAACCAACTGATCGCAGCAGCGGAAGCGTTGAAGACCATCCCGTACGACCCGACCCCCCCAGAGCCTCCAATCGAAGCATGACACGGGTACTCGTCATCGGTGACGTTCACGAGCCGGCGAGTCATCCCGGGTACCTATCGTTCTGTCAGAAACTTGCAGAGAAATGGGACACCGATCGCGTCATCTTCATCGGTGACATCCTCGACATGCACACAGTGAGCTTCCACCCACGCGAGCCAGGCGCCCTAGGGGCTGAAGACGAAGCGGAGCAGACCAGGCGCTTGGTTTCGCGGTGGCACAAAGGCTTTCCCGATGCGACCGTGACCATTGGTAACCACGATGAGCGGGTGCATCGCCTCGCCTCGAGCGTGAACATCCCAGCTCGGTTCATCAGGGAGTTCGCTGATGTCTGGGGTACGCCGACCTGGAATTGGGTACGAGCTGTGGCGGTCGACCGGGTGACGTATCTACATGGCACCGGATGCGGTGGGGCCACACCGGCCCTAAACGCCGCGAAGAAGTCGATGGGTTCGGTCGTCTGTGGCCATGTCCATTCTGCCGGCGGAGTTCACTGGGCAGCTGGGCCGACCTCGAGGATCTTCGGCATGGATACCGGGTGCGGGATCGACGCGAATCATC
>CAXBKH010000059.1:0-2461 GCA_963976365.1 uncultured bacterium
ACGAAATCGAGGCTGTATGGGTTCAACTTCTCGACGACCACCGGCTTCGTTCTCGAGATATGCTCCGACGGCTTGCAGGTATGGAGCAACGGCGCGCTGGTCACTCTCGACGCTCCGGTTGCTTTCCCCTACACCGACGCCGAGGTCTTCGAGGTTCAAATGTGGCAGGTGAATGACGTGGTTTACCTGGCGCATAAGAATCACGCACCTCGCCGGCTGATCCGCTACACCGATACCGACTGGCAAATCGACGAGGTTCCTTGGGTCTGGCCACCGATGGGCGATGAGAACACAGGCGCCGACACTCTATCACTTGCTTCGGATTTCTTCTCAGACTCACTAGGCAACCTTTACGAATCCCCAGACGGGAACAACTATTTGACGGCATGAGCACAATTGTATCAGACAAAATCGACAAATTCCTCCGGGAAGCGACCAACACGGCGGGGGATCAGGGAATCCTACGTGACACGGTTGGGGCTTACCCGCCTGCCTCCTTCACGCAAGCGGCGGCGATCGTTACGAGCAACCCACACGCGGAGGCATACGTCTCGGCGGCAGGGGCTTCGGCGGCAATCACTACGGCGACTTACGTCAACGTCCTTGCCAACGCTACGATTACTGACACTGGATTGACTTCGATCTTCACCATCGACAACACGAATAAGCGGCTTACCTACATAGGGACGCCTACTGAAGTTTTCTCGGTTAACGTCCACTTGTCTATGGTGAGCACGAAGTCGAACGAGATCGTTAGGTTTCGCTTGGCTAAGAACGGCGTAACTGATGCTAAAACGGAGATGGCGCGAAAACTCGGGACCGGATCAGATGAGGGCATGGGCGGGGTTGCCGGCGCATTCTCTTTAGCTACGAACGATTACATCGAAGTCCATGCGACGTTGGACGCGAGCACAGCCGACACCATCACCATAAACCATTGTTTCATGGAGATCCTGCCCACGGCCCCGGATGACATCGCAGTGCAATCAATCCTCGCTGTGCTGCGGAACATCGGGGCGATTGCTACCTAACTCATGGCGAACACTCTGACATCAAGCGTGGCGGTCTTCGAAGATCCCGGCCACGTTGGCAGCTACTGGCAACTTGCGCACCGCCGTGAGAATTCTAGCGTAGACATCACGACGACGGGGACGACGATCGCGGCGGAGGAAACCTCGACGCTGCGAATTATTGGTGATTGGGATCTCTACACCTACGGGATTTGGACGACTACGCTTTATCTCGAGAAGAAGGACGCTGCCGGCGCGTGGGAAGTGGTGAGGTCGTGGAAGTCGAACGATGACCGCAACGTGATCGCGAACGGGACGGAATCCGAGGAGACTGAGTTTCGGTTGCGAATTATTGCAGGCTCGGCTGATCTAGCATCTGGCGGCTACTACCCGCGATTCATCCTGGAAGCCGCGGATTCTAAAATCTTCGGGCTGGTCAAGATTAACACGGTAACTTCCTCGACGGTGGCCGACGTGACGATCGTCAACCCGGTTCAAAGTGTGGACGCAACGACGCTCTGGACTGAGGGCGCATTCTCAGCAGCGAAGGGCTTTCCTCGCACTGTGACGGGCTACGGTGGCCGGGCGTGGTATGCCGGGACTTCTGCGGTCGGCAACGGCCTGTGGGGCTCAGTGAGCAACGACTACAATAATTTCAGGCGATCGACGCTCGATGACTCCAGCCTGGCGTTCGCGCCATCGGCTCAAGAGCGCAACGAGGCTAACTGGCTGGCATCTCAGGGGGAGACGCTTATCATGGGGACGAGCGGCGAGGAGTGGACGATTCACGGTGACGGTAAACCTATCACGCCGACGAACTTTCAAATCGAACGACAATCTAAATTCGGGTCGGCCTACCTGCCGGCGCAGTTGGTCGACGAGTCGATCGTCTTCACTCAACGAGGAAACCGCAAGATGCGGCGAATCGCGGCACGGTCTGACGCTGACTCATGGTCGGCGCCTGATTTGACGGTGCTGGCGGAGCACGTCACAGTCTCCGGGATCATCCAGACGGCGTTCGCTTCCAACCCGCATTCGATCCTGTGGTGTGTGACGGCTGACGGTCGCCTGCTTGGCATGACCTACGAGACGGAACAAAACGTCTTCGGCTGGCACGTCCACAACACTGACGGGCTGATTGAGAGCGTGGCCGTTATCTACGGTGGCGAGGTCGATGAGGTCTGGCTGACGGTTCTACGCTCTGGCCGGCGAACGGTCGAACGCTTGGACTCTGCGGCGTTCGGGCGCGTGTTCGATGCCCCTGAATCATTGATCTACGTCGACGGCGCCAAGACTTATGACTCAGGAAGCCCGGTAACTTCGGTGACGGGGCTCGACCACTTTGACGGTAAATCGGTTTCAATCCTGGCTGACGGTGCCGACTACGGACTGCAGACGGTGGTTTCCGGCACCGTGACGATCTCGCCGGCGGCCACAAAGATCATCGTCGG
>CAXBKH010000060.1:0-2446 GCA_963976365.1 uncultured bacterium
TCCCTGCCGGAAACCAGCGACAATTCGCAACTGGCCGTTTCGGCCGTTGTGACGGCTCGCGAAATCGCGTGGCAGAACGGCGTTGAGTATGACGAGATTGCCGGTAGCAGTCATGGCGCGGGCTCAGACAAATCCGAGCCGATGATCCTAGCTTTCCAAGTTTATGATGCAGTTGCGCCAGAGTGCAAATCCATGGCCGAGTACGACGTTTCGGATATCCGGTCGAACAACGAAATGCCTAGCCTTGGCTGCGCGCTCCGCTCGAACCAGGCTGCCATGATCGCAGACCCTGCTGACCTGCTCGGCCAGCGCGAGATTGGCTCGGCAGACCCAATTCGCCGCCAGGTCATCCTCGACAAGTTCCGCCAGGGCGCAACCACAGGGTCTGCGCGTTCGTCGGACGAGTCGGGCACAATATCTGACGCGGTCAAAGAATAGCCAGCGGCTGAACAGAAGGACGAGAGTATAATGTCTAACGAAAAAGCCCTCTTTGAAGACGACTTCGACTCAGACTTCGAAGATGTCTTCGCCGAAGATGCCTCCGATGCCAGTCTCGCTGCGCCTGCCAACGACCCGTTCGGCGAGACGCTGGTGGAGCCTGTCGATGTGATGGCTGAACCTGCTCAGAAGGTTGTTGAAGCTGACCAGCCGATCTTCTCGATACCGGACCAGAATGGCGGGGACGTTCCACTGCCGGCCATTTCCATCAAGGTATTCTACGAGCGCGAGGAAACGCGCGAGATGATGGATGTCTGCTCGCGCGACCGCCGTATGGGGCGCGCCACGTTGGAAGCCATTCCCGGTGGGATCCCGGCCGCAACCGCCTACATGCAGCAGAACCCGACCCCCAACCTGTTGATGGTCGAGTCGTCCGCTGCTGCACAGCAGATTCTGAGTGACATCGACGGTCTGGCCGAGCATTGCGACGAGAACGTCCAGGTGATGGTCGTCGGCGTGGTCAACGATATCCGGCTTTACCGCCAATTGGTTGCACGCGGCGTCAGCGAGTATCTCGTGCCGCCGTTCGAGCCGATCCAGATCATTCGTGCCATCTCCAACCTGTTTGTCGATCCGGACCGGCCCTTTGTCGGCAAGCAAATTTCGGTCATCGGTGCCAAGGGCGGGGTAGGGTCGTCCACGATTGCCCACAACCTGGCATGGGCGCTTGCAGAGAACGCGCGCGTCAATACCACGCTGGTCGACCTCGACCTGTCATTCGGAACCACTGCGCTCGACTTCAACCAGGAGACGCCACAAACGATTGCTGACGCCTTGCTGGCCCCTGAGCGCGCAGATGACGCTGTTATCGAACGCCTCCTTGCAAAGGCAACTGACCGCCTGTCACTGTTCACGGCACCTGCGTCGATCGCCCAGATCATGGATATTCCTGACGAGGCCTTCACGACGGTTATCGAAAGTGTCCGTCGCAACGTGCCTTACATGGTGCTTGACTTGCCGCACACCTGGAGCCGCTGGGTCCAGCGCACGCTAGTGGCGTCGGATGAGGTCATCATTGTCTGCCAGCCTGACCTTGCATCGTTGCGCAATGGCAAGAATTTCATCGACCAGTTGAAGGGACAACGTCCGAACGACAACGAGCCGCGTCTGGTCATCAATATGAGCGGCGTGCCCAAGCGGCCGGAGATCCCCATAAAGGATTTTGCAGCGGCAATTGGGGTCGAGCCGGAAATCATCCTGCCATTCGAGCCTGAACTGTTCGGTACGGCTGCCAATAACGGTCAAATGATCTCTGAGACCGATGCCAGCTCGCGCTCCTCAATGGCACTTGATCATCTGGCATCCGTTCTGACGGGCAGGGCAGTCGCACAACCCGAGAAGTCGCTCTTCAAAAAGCTTCTTGGCAAATAGAACTCTAGTGAAAGGGCCCGGAAATGGCCTTCGGTAAACGTTCAGGAACTCCCAATGCTGCAGCGCCGGCGGCGCCAAAGCCGGCGGCTCCTGTGGCGCAACCACGTCCACAGGCCGCCAAGCCCAAAGTGCCGGATCCGGTTCCTGTAAAGGGCGCGCCCAAGCCGATTGCGTCGCAACCTGCGAAGGTCAAGCCACCTGAGGTGAAGCCTGAACCTGTTCGCAAGGTCAACCAGCAGTCCGAACAGTATTACGCGACCAAGACGACGATTTTCAATGCGCTGATCGACACGATCGACCTGTCGCAGCTTGCTCAGCTTGACGCCGAGAGCGCGCGTGAGGAAATCCGCGATATCGTGGTCGAGATTATCAGCATCAAGAATGTTGTGATGTCGATTTCGGAGCAGGAACAACTGCTCGATGATATCTGTAACGACGTGCTTGGCTACGGGCCGCTTGAGCCGCTTCTGGCGCGCGATGACATTGCCGATATCATGGTCAACGGTGCAGACACGACCTATATCGAGGTCAACGGCAAGATCGAGCGGACCAATATCCGCTTCCGCGACAATGCCCA
>CAXBKH010000061.1:0-2419 GCA_963976365.1 uncultured bacterium
TTGAGTTTGTGCGCGATGCAACATTCCGCGCGCACCCGTGGAACTGCCTGATCACACGCACCAGCTTAGCCGCCGACAGTGAGACCCCGGCATTCGAGTTCGAGTATCAGCACACGCTGCCGACCGATCCGTATTGCCTGCGCGTGCTGCGTCCGCAGGACATCGACACGATCTACAGGATTGAGGGTCGCAAAATAATGTCAAACGCAACGCCGTTCAAGATGATCTACGTCGCGCGCGTCACCGACGCAAACGAGTACGACCAGCTCCTGATCGAAACGATTGCATCGCGCCTTGCCGCTGACATCAGCTACGCGCTCGTCAACAGCGCAGCACTCTCGCAAAGCCTGATGGCAATGTATGAGGGCAAGTTATCCGAAGCGCGCTTTGTCGATGCGACGGAAGGCACACCGGACAACATCATCAACGTCGATCGCGCTACCTATGTCGAGAGCGATATGTTTATCGCGTCGAGGTTTTAAGTGCCGAAAGTATCAAAAGCGTTCGCGAACTTTACCGCTGGCGAGATCACGCCACGCCTGTTCGGTCGCACCGACATTGCGAAGTATGAGAACGGTGCTGAGACCGTTGAGAATTTTATCGTGCAAACGCATGGCGGTGTGAACCGCCGCCCTGGCACCCGCTTCATCAGTGAAGTCAAAAGCAGTGCCAACGCAGTTCGATTAGTGCCGTTCGAGTTTAATGTTGAGCAAGCATACATTCTTGAGTTCGGGCCAACCTACTTCCGCATCTACAAGGACGGCGGTCAGGTAGAATCTGGCGGCTCAGCCGTTGAAGTTACGACGGTTTATACCGCGTCTGATCTGGCAGGACTAAAGTTCGCACAAGCGGCTGACGTCATGTACGTCGTCAGCCCCAACCACCCGATCTATAAAATAACCCGCACCAGTCACACCGCTTGGACAATCACTGAGGTGACGACTGCGCGCGGACCTTTCCTCGACCAGAACATAACGACCACCACGCTGACGGCGGACAGTCGCGACGGCACCATCCGTCTAACCGCAAGCGCGAATCTGTGGACCGCCAACGATGTCGGTCGCCTCGTCAAGATCGAGGACGGATTTGTCAAGATCACGTCGCGCGTTTCCGCAACAGTTGCAGACGGTACAGCGCAGGAGCTGGAGGACGGACGGTCAGAAATACTGCCAAACTACGCAGCAGCTACAATCTCATTTTACGAGGGAGACCCAGACGCGACTGGGCTAGAGCATAACGACCGCATCGAAGACACCGCAGCAGGGTTTATCGACGAAGGCTTCAAAAGCGGTCAGACAATCATCATCAGCGGCTCAACCTCCAACAACACGACCGCCGGGCATTTGATCGTCGATGTGACCGACAGCGTTATCACCTTCGCACCGGGTGCGGATCTAACGACAGAGGCAGCAGACAGCGGACACACGCTGCAGGGCAAACTGGTTGCAACAACCAAGTGGTCGCTGGGCGCTTTGAGTCTGGCAACGGGATTTCCGCGCGCCGTAGCATTCTATGAGCAGCGGTTAGTTTTTGCTGGGACAGACAGTCAGCCGCAAACGCTATTCTTTTCGCAGTCCGGCGACTTTGAGAACTTTCAGAGCGGGACCGAAGCCGACGACGCGATGGTCTATACGATTGGCTCTAACCAAGTGAACGTCATCAGGTTCCTCGCATCGACGCGCAATTTGATACTCGGCACATCGGGCGGCGAGTTTGTGGTTCGCGCGTCAGGCGCGGACGAGGCGATCACGCCTACAAACATTCAGATCAAGCAACAGACGAGCCACGGATCAGCCGACATCATGCCGGTGCAGGCGGGTAACGCGATTCTGTTCGTGCAACGTGCCAAGCGCAAAATGCTTGAGTTACAATTTAACTTTGATGTTGATGGATACGTTGCGCCTGACATCACGTTGATTAGCGAACACATCACAGAGAACGGCGTGAACGAGCTAGCCTATCAGCAAGAACCCGACAGCATTTTATGGACCGTTCGCGGCGATGGGCAGCTTGCGTGCATGACCTACAAGCGCGAGGAGCAAGTTATCGGCTGGTCGCGTCAGATTATCGGCGGCACATTTTCTACCGGCAACGCAGTGGTCGAGAGCATTGCCTCGATCCCTGGCGACTTGAATGAGGATCAGCTTTATTTCGTAGTCAAGCGCACGGTCAATGGCGCAACTAAAAGGTATATCGAGTTTATCAGGGACTTTGACTTCGGCACTGATGTTGCTGACGCAATCTTCGTTGATAGCTCGCTGACTTTCACAGGCGCGACCAGCACGCTGGCTGGTGCCGAGGCGGCAGACCAAACAACTATCACGCTGGCAGACGCCTCTTCGTTTCCGAGTTCTGGCGCAATCAAGATCGGCACCGAGGTTATTACCTACAGCGGCAAAAGCACAAACGATCTCACGGG
>CAXBKH010000062.1:0-2414 GCA_963976365.1 uncultured bacterium
GGCGGAGTCTTTAGAGAACGGTTGATCGCCGCTGCCGAGCCGGCGCCACATCAATACCCATCCGCTACGTGCTGACCGCAGGCCGTTACGCACCATTCCCGATATGCGCGCGCCCAGTTTGCGCGCATTCTGCGGCATCAGATCCTTGCGTCGTATCGAGCGCAAGGGCACTCAAAACTGTACTCCTGCCACAATGCAAAGGACCGGACAAGCAACATGAACTCGCCACCCATAACCGTAACTCGCCTCGACCTGAAGCGGCTTGAGAGCCACCTCGAAACGGCGGCCGTCCGCTCGCTGCCGGGTAGCAGCTTGCTGCGCGAGGAGCTGATGCGCGCAACCGTCGTCGAGTCGGAGTTGGTACGACCGAATATTGTCACGATGAACTCAACGGTCCGGTTTGTTGATGAGCAGACCAAGGCCGTCTTTGAGCTGACCCTGGTATACCCACCGCAGGCGGGAACACCCGGCACGGTATCCGTGTTCGCACCAGCCGGCAGCGCACTGCTCGGACTGGCCGTCGGCCAATCGATCAAATGGCAGGTTCCGGGCGGCCGGCTGCTGCAGCTGCGCGTCGACGCAGTACTCAGTCAACCGGAGGCGCTCAAGGAGTATCATCGATAACGCCCTTACCGGGTTCGGAAACTTTAAGGAGAACTAGAATGAACAACCGGGCACGTGATCACCGTCGTTCGCCGACACATAC
Source organism: uncultured bacterium (assembly GCA_963976365.1). Taxonomy (GTDB): domain Bacteria; phylum Pseudomonadota; class Gammaproteobacteria; order Steroidobacterales; family Woeseiaceae; genus UBA1847. The sequence continues at coordinate 707 of CAXBKH010000062.1, forward strand.
TACCGAATCAACAGTGCGCCGGGTGGCGGTCGAAAGCAGCTCCGCCGTTGTTAGCAGGTCGGGAGGCGTCCGGTTCGAGGCCTACGACGCACTGGACTACCGCCTGATGGCGACATTTCCTGCCAGTGATGCCACCGCTACTTACTAGGCTCCACTTCGCGAACACGAACGGCTGGAACATTCTTCAGGCCACTCTTCGTAGGTGCAATGGTTGTCGGCAACCTTGTGGGCTGAACTTCCGATATGCGGTTTGGATCGATCTTAGCGCGGCGCGCTGCCGCCGGGGCAGCCTGAGCCAAGACCTGCGGTGTCCCTCACCGTTGGCGTGGCTGTCCTTGTAGCCGGCTCCTGATTGGCGGCGCTCCGTCGATGAAGGATACGGCACTGGCCCCGTCTTGCTACCCCAAAAAAGAAGTTGCCCGCTCCAACGGCGGCTGGAGCGGGCTTTCCTCTTCGCTGACTAACCGTGTTTGGTTAGCGACGCGAAAGAAACAGTCGCAGGACGTACCAGAGCATCAGGGCGATTGACGCAAACAGCTGCAGTGAGGCAGCTATGTAACGATCGTCCGGGTAGTCCCGCAGGATTTTTGAGGTGTCGTACAGAATCGAGGCGCCGGCCAGGCCGATCATCGCCATGGAGAAGTACGTGCCAAGGTGAAAGCCCGCGATAACCCCGAGCACAATCGTGCCGAGGGCAATCACACCGCCCCACATCAGGAAGCTTTTCAGGAACGAGAAATCGCGACCGCTGAGCATCGCCACTGCCGTCAAAGCTACGAATGCACCCAGCGTGATCGCTACCGCATATTCAATAATCTGCGGGTCGATGAGCAGCGCCATGTAGAACATCGGGATGAATATTATTGCTTCGGCGATCACAAAGCCGATCAATGCCGCGTACTGAGCGCCTTTCGATTCGACGCTGTGCGCAACATGGGATGCAATCCACGACACGACGATGAACGCACCCAGGACCGCCAGCCAGGACGTCTGGATCATGTAGATCGCGAACATTTCCGCGTACGGCGTGCTGAACAGCCAGTACTCGATGGCCGCGAACAGGAAGATCGCGCCCATCAGGTGTGTATAGGTCCGGTTGATAAACGCTGACCGGTCGGTCTGCGTGAATACCGGCTCCTGCATCGACTCCGGTGTCAGGTGATCTACACTCATCGCGGTCTGCCTTTCGAATCGCGGATTGGTCAGACTAGACCCTTGGCATTATCGATTGCGTGAAGCGAATCTCAGTAAGCATTTAACCTAATGCGCATGGCGTGACGGGTGTCACAGTTCATCCTCTGCCAGCACTACAAGGCTGTCGTCAGGCAACAGGCTGAATGTGGTGTTCTTCTCCGGAATCAGGGTCACACCGTTATTGGCTTCCTTGCTGTTTTCGAGCGCCTTGATCTTCACACCGATGCAGATTTCGTCGCGTTTTTCTGCCAGTGCCATCATGTCGGCGAACGTGACTTCGGCCGGTAACGAGTCGAAGTACAGGTGCGCAGGCTTGAGGTAAATCTCCGAACCGTCTTCCTGGAAAATATCGTCGTAGACCTTTTCGATATCCCGGCTCTGTGCGATCTGCGCCATGATCATGCTGACAAGGCGGTTGGAGATGATGACGTCCTGAACGCCTGCCTTCGCAACCAGCTCATCGTTCTGCGAATCCAGTATCTCTGTTATCAGCTTGGTATTCTGGCTCTCGTTC
>CAXBKH010000063.1:0-2383 GCA_963976365.1 uncultured bacterium
TTCGTGTATCCCTAATACGTCCTCGTCCTGAATCTCCAACCTGTAATCGGCTGTGCGCTAACCTGACTGATCCGGCCCACTTTCCCGCCTGCGCTCTCGAATGATCGTTCGCAAGATCTCAGAGCGAATACATGCTGAATACACAGCGGCAAACTGGAAGAAGCGCTTTTTACCGTCGTCATCCCGCGAGATCCGAAAATCACCGACCACCGGGTCGATGATGTGCCAGCATATCGGCGCGAGCTTATCGAGGAAGGACTTGCAGTCGTCAGCTTCGATGCCTGCCAGCTCCCGCAATACCGGGTTCGGACATATATCAAAAAAAGCCACCTCTTCAGCGCCCTTCTTCACTTCGCTGTAATCGAATTCGTTGTTAGTCGAATCTGCGAAAGCAGGTTGCAATGCTGCTATCGACATTGCGATCAGACCAAGCTTTTTCAGGATAGTGAGCAGCGGCCGCGCCGGGTACGCAACGCAAATGATCATAATTGTCTCGAAAGCCTGTCGAATTCAGTTCTGCCCACTTGCAAGCTCATTGAGTGACCAGCAGGTCTTGCCTGTTGCAAGAAGGGCAATCTTTACGACGTGTACCAGTGTGAAATCACCAGCATCGTAGATGCGTACAGTCCCCGTAATCTCGACGTCCGAGTGGCCACATGCGGACCGCCCGATATCGCGATCATCGTAGTCGGCGACAAGAATTGCTGATTTATGATCCCGCGCGTCGAAATGCGCTTTGGACAAATACAGCTCTACACTTCCGTCCCCCACCAGGTACCCCATAACCGATATCTGCTGTTCGGCATAGGCGCGAGGATTCGCTAGCACATCAACCAGCGTAGCCTGGTCGACCGGCGGGTCGCCGTTCGCTTGGCAGGAATTTGCGCCAAGCAATGCCCAGAGAATATACAGCCATGCTTCTCCATTCAGATGCCGAGCTGTCTTGTTTCGTCCTGTTTCCATACTATGGCCACCGGTTCTGAACGAACCTGGATGATGATAACCGCACTCTTAATGGCGACGTAACCGGTGGAGAACGTGCATCGTGCCTAACGCCAATGAATTTCCAGCGCCGAAACTGATAGCCATCAACGGTATAGAGCTGTCCGTCCATGAGACAGGCGCTGGCCCGGCCATTGTTTTGCTGCACGGCTTTCCCGAACTTGCCTACTCCTGGCGGCACCAGTTGCCGGCGCTCGCGGCAGCGGGATACCGGGCTGTTGCTCCCGACCTGCGGGGTTACGGTGGCAGCAGCAAGCCGCCGGCGGTTGCGGATTACCGGCAGGAACGGCTGATGGACGACATCGCCGGCTTGCTCGATGCGCTTGGCGAATCGCAGGCGGTGTTCGTTGCCCATGACTGGGGTGCGCTGCTCGCCTGGCAGATGGCCTTGCTTCGGCCGGAGCTGATGCGCGGACTCGTGTGCCTCAACATTCCGTTCATACCACGGATGCTGCGCGATCCGATCGAGGTCATGCGTGAGCGCCTGGGGCCGCATTTTTACATCGTCAACTTCCAGGACTCCGATGAAGCCGACCGGGAGTTCGAAAGCGATCCGCGACGATTTATTGATCGGATGATGCGAAAGAACGTCATCACCCGTGAAAAATACGAGGCGCTGCCGCCGGAGCGCAAGGTCATCAGCCTGCTGGCAACGATGAGACGCGCGGAGCCGCAAGGCGAGCCATTGCTATCGAACGAGTATCTCGATTACTACGCCGATGCGTTTGCAAACGGCGGCTTCAAAGGTCCGATCCACTGGTACCGCAACTGGAGTGACAACTGGCGATCCACGGAAGGTGTCGAGCAGACCATCCGCGTGCCCACCCTGTTCATCGGCGCGACAGATGACGTCGTCGTGCCGCTGCGGCAAATCGAGGCAATGAAACCGCACATCCCTGACCTCGAAATGCACATGCTGGATAACTGCGGGCACTGGAGCCAGCAGGAACGGCCGCGCGACATCAACCGGCTCATCATTGACTGGCTGGGCAGGCGTTTTCCGGCTTAAAGATGCGCGGCAGCAAATACCCGCGCAGAGACCGCAGGGTCAGTGCACGGAATCCGACACCGGCCGATCGCTGTCCTCGCCGAACATCGCGCGGCCGAAGGCATCGACCAGCACCGTGGTCGGCTGTGCGCCAATCACGAACAGGCGGTCATTGATCAGGAAGCCGGGCACGCCGGATACACCGCCGCGACGCACTTCCTTCTCCTGCTTCAGCACCTTGTCGCGCAACGCGCTGTCGTCAAGGCTGCGAATCAACGGCAGGCGCTCCAGCCCGTGATCGTTGCCAATTCCGAGCAACACGTCGCGCTGGCCGATATCGAGGCCTTCTTCGAAGAAACTGCTGAGGATGCTTTCGACGATTTTGCTGACGTC
>CAXBKH010000064.1:0-2380 GCA_963976365.1 uncultured bacterium
AACTGTTTCCGATGTTGATTACATCGCATCGCAGAAGTTATACCACTATAATCACTGATCTTTAGAAACGCTTTGCGACGCTTGTCGCCGACAATAAGAAAACTTTTTCGCTACATCTGAAATAGTTACATGAAGGAGCTATTTTGCCCGACATCGAACTCAACAACGGACAGCGCATCTCTTACCATGACAGTGGCGATGGCGTGCCGATCCTGTTCTTGCACAGCTTCGGGCATAACAAGAACATGTGGTTCTGTCAGCTGAATCATTACCGGCAACAGGGCTACCGCGTAATCGCACCGGACATGCCAGGACACGGTGATTCGTCATTCGACCCCGCGATGCTGACGGTTGACCAGATCGCGCAGTCGTACGGGGAGTTCCTGGACAAGCTGGGTATCGACAAGGTGATCCTTGCCGGCATTTCCATCGGAGGTTACATCGCGTTGCGTATGTGGGCCCGGCGCCGGGAGCAGATTTCCGCATTGATACTTTGCAGCACCAAGGCGGAAGCGGACAGTGAAGAAATCAAGGGCCGGCGCAGGGCGCAGATCGAAAGCATTGAGAAGAACGGTTTGGAGCATTTTGTTGTCACTGGCGCGCCGAAGCGCTTGTCTCCAAAGGTTCTCGCCGAAAAGCCCTGGGTGCTTGACTGGGTAAAGATGATGAACTTTACGGTCAGTGCCGAAGCAAACGCAGCCACGCTGCGGGCTATGGCGGTGAAAGAAGACGATACGGCCACGTTGGCAACGATTGACGTACCCGCATTGGTACTGTCCGGCAGCGATGACATGTTCATTCCAAAAGATGCCGCCGGCAAGCTGAACAATGGCATTCGAAATTCGGTGCATCACGTAATTGATAATGCAGGTCACGTCGCAGTGCTGGAGCAGCCTGAAGCAGTGAATCAGCGCATTGATGCGTTCCTTGAGACGATTTGAACCCAGGCGCCCCGTGCCAAAAGAGAAGGCTATATGAAACTACTGACGTTCAGCACCGACAACAAATCAGCAACCCGGCTCGGCGCCCATGCTGGTGGCAATTCCATAATTGATTTTCCACGAGCTTACGCGACGGTGTTTGGCGCGACGCCGCCGAATTGGTTCGATTCGGTGAGCAACCTGCTGCAGGGTGGCGATGCCGCGATGGCGCTGGCGCAAAAAGTACATGACGCCGCGATCGCAATGGCAGAAACCGATATTGATTTCATCCTCGATATGGGCTCAATCAATTTTCACGCCCCTGCCGGAAACCGCGCCAAAATTCTGTGTGTGACGATGAACTACAGTTCGCATGCTGCAGCCAGCGGGACCAAGCAGTCGGAAGAGCCGTACTTCTTCATAAAAATGCCGACCCTGATGACGCCTCACCTGGAACCGATCTGTCACTCGAAGACCTCGCAGAAGCATGACAGCGAAATTGAGATGGCGGTAATCATCGGCAAGCGCGGCAAGTATATTTCACGCGCAGATGCCTTTGACTACGTAGCCGGCTATTCGATTATCAATGACTTCAGCTTTCGCGACCGGCGCTCGCTGACGGATGACCCGAATTCGGCGCGGCTGCACTGGTTCACCCTGAAGAACCTCGACAACGCAGCGCCGATCGGTCCTTGGCTCGTGACCCGCGATGAGATTCCCGACCCTTATGACCTGGAGATTTCGCTGACGCTCGACAACGAGCCGGAACTGAAGCAGAGCGGTTCCACCGCGGGAATGATGCATCGCATTGAGGATATTATTTATCACGCATCGAACGGGCTGACACTTGAACCGGGCGATGTCCTTGCAACCGGCACGCCGCACGACGTCGCGTTCGGCAAGCAGCGCTTCCTGCGCGACGGTGACATTCTGCGTGCCGAGATCACCAAGATCGGTGCGCTGGTGAACCCGATCGTGGCGGAACGCTGAAACCGGCATCGGGCTAAGGCAGGCAACCCATGGCACAGGCGGTCGACAACAAGGTCAGTGCATCCCGTGAAGCGTTCATCGAGGACCTGATCAGCAATAACTTCACGACGTTTTTCGTCGCGACGCATCCGAAGTATTCAACCGGGAACCCTGCGTTCCGTTTCACACCGGAGCCCGTCAGCGCCGCGGTCCCATATGGCTGGTCGTATGCCAACTCTACGCGGGGGAATCCAGCTGCTGTTGCCGGGCGAGCAGGCCTTCGCTCACCGGCACACCGCGAATGCATTCCGGCTCGTGCTGGAGGCTCCTGAAACCGGTGCTTACACCAATGTGCAGGGTTACCGATTGCCGATGAACTTTGGCGACCTGCTGCTGACACCAAACTGGACATGGCACGATCATCACAACGAAAGTGGCAGCGACGTCATCTGGTACGACGGCCTCGATGTACTGATGGCGTACTGGCTCGG
>CAXBKH010000065.1:0-2322 GCA_963976365.1 uncultured bacterium
CGGCGTAGAAGGCGTTGCCGATCTGTCGCTTGAGGCAAATGTCGGCAAACCGCAGATTCGTATTCAAGTCAAGCGCGACCAACTGGCGCGCTTTGGCCTGAATGCGGACGATGTGCTGTCGGTCGTGCGCACGGGTATCGGTAACGAACCGGTATCGACCTTGATTGATGGCGTGCGTCGCTTTGATATCACCGCACGCCTCAATGACGCGTCTAAAGCCTCAGTGCAGTCGATCGAGCGCATTCCGTTAAAGACGAGTACCGGTGCAATCGTGCCTTTGTCGTCCGTTGCCGATGTTGAGGTAGCCGAAGGTTACTCTTTTGTCCGGCGCGAACAGCTGCAACGCTATGCGGTCATTCAGATGGACGTGCGCGGTCGGGACGTGGATAGTTTTGTAAGCGATGCGAACGCTGCCATCAAGGCGAACATAGATTTGCCGCCTGGCTACTGGATTGAATGGGGTGGCGCATTTGAAAATCAGCAGCGTGCGCTTGCGCGACTGTCGGTCATTGTGCCGTTGACCATTTTCTTCATTTTCGTCCTGCTATACACCGCGTTCAATTCGGTGCGGTTCGCCACGCTGATCATTGCAAATGTGCCGTTTGCAACCATCGGCGGCTTGCTGGCGCTTTTCATCACAGGTCAGTACGTGTCAGTCCCATCGGCAATTGGATTTATTGCCGTGTTTGGTGTGGCGATGCTCAACGGTATCGTACTGGTGAGTTTTATCAATGAATTGCGAGAGAAAGGACTGAGTGTCGGCGAAGCGGTGCGCAAGGGCACCGAACTTCGACTGCGGCCGGTGCTCATGACGGCGAGTGTCGCCATTCTCGGCTTGGTACCGATGTTGCTCTCTTCAGGCGTTGGCGCTGAGACACAAAGACCCCTGGCATCCGTTGTTGTCGGCGGCCTTATCACCTCCACGCTGCTAACGCTGGTGTTGTTGCCGGTGATCTATGAGTGGATGGAAACACGAGGCGAGCCCCCCACTGAAGGGGGGAGTGAGGTGGTATGACGCGACTATCCATTTGCTATCGAAATTGCGGATTGGTGCTGGAAGCTCAACGGCTTCGGATTATTCAGGCAACTCGGCAATCACAATACGCCGCGGGCAATTGCGCACGCGGCACACCGACCCCAGGAGACAACCATGTTTGCTAAAGAGGTAAAGGCGTTTATTCACAGAAATCGAGTGGCCGACGTCGTGGACGCTCTCAACAAGGCGGGATTTCGCAATATCACCGTCGTAGACGTGCAGGGCATGCTGAAGGCGTTGAGTAGCAAGGAGCAAAGCTACTCCGTCGAGATCGGACAGAAGGTGGTCAACGAGATCAAGCTGGAATTGGTCTGTGATAACGAGTCGCGGCTGGCAGAGGCTGTTGCTGCGATTCGCGAAAACGCCAAGACGGGCCAGCCGTCCGCCGGCTGGATTTTTGTCAGCGATATCAGGACGGTCATCGAGATCACGGACTAGCGGAGAGAATTGATTACGCGACCTGCGAGCCATTCCCAAACTCGGCGGTTACGCATTCAGGAGCAATCATTATGGAGATTACAGGGGTCAAATGCACAATCACTGTTTTGGCATTTGTTTTGATCGCGGCTTCTTGTGCGTGGATCCCGAGGTACGTGTCTGAACCGGGCGTGTCCATAGAACTTGTTCCGGCCTCGACTGGCCGTATTGCGTCCGCGCATTTCTGGGAGAATTCCAAAGGCTTTGCATTGCGCGGCGAGGTGGTACCGATACCGGTGACCAAGGGACCGCTGTTCGGTCATGTTGATATTGCCGTTACGAATCCTGAGACCGCCGTGACCGCGTGTTCAATCACTCGCCAGCGAATGGGCGCACGGCAAGTTCGAAAACCGTACTCGAAGCGATTTGATCAATTGCCGGTCGCGGGAAGTATCGTACGCGTCTGGCACCACGATGCGCCGAATCATGAAGAGTGCTCGTCGTGACTCGTTGCTCACTTTATTCGGTACATCGGCGGGCCGTGGGGGCGCAGGCGGAACGCGCGGGGCGAGTGCGACGACTCTGGATGCTACGCCTTATTGGCGGGTTGGTACTAGTTGGCGCGAACACGAGCGCATTTTCCGAGCACGTGTATGTGTATCGATGGACCGACCCCGTGGATGGCGATGTGCACTACGCCGCGACTGCGCCTGACGACGTAGCCTACGACATGCTGGCGATACAGCACGCACCGCCGGTCGACAAGGAACGCCAACGTAGCCTTCAGAGCATTGATGAACAGGTGCATGAGCGCATTGAAGCGCGCAAGCAACAGCGCGCACAGCAACGATACGATGCTGCCTCGAAAG
>CAXBKH010000066.1:0-2310 GCA_963976365.1 uncultured bacterium
CCGCAAACGCATGCGGGATTTCTGCTCCGCACGTGTCGCGCGTTTTAAGATTCCGCAGAAGGTTGAACTCGTCGATACGTCGCTGCATGGCGAGCGCTTCAAGAGAATGCGCAAAGCGTGACAGAGATCGAGCACCAGGGGCTTAGGCATCGTATCCGGGAGATATCCCACGAGGATACGACGGAGATGGATACGGTCGCAGACCTGCATATCGAGTTGCTTGGCTTCGGACCAATGTCGGGCCTTGGCCGCCGGTTTGTCAGGGACGCCTGCTACGTCAACAACATGCAGGATGGCAGCTTGCGTGTGGCCGTGTACGAGATAGATGGCACGATCGCCGGTTTCGTCGCGTACACGCATAGGTCGATCTCGTTTCACCGAACCTCGCTGCGTAAACACTGGTTGAAGACCGCAATTACCTTGCTGCTTTCTCTGCTGGAGAAGCCATCCCGAATCGCGGCACTGTTCCGCGCTCTGTCCGTGCTGAGCTCGCGACGCGGCGAGCAGGGCAGCGTCGGTGAGGATCCGATGGGTGAGGTCGTGTGCATTGCTGTTTTGCCGCAATTCCTGACGGCTAAACATGCGTTGGAAGGCAGTGTACGCCCCAGCGCGGCGCTGGTGTCATACGCCGCGCAACGGCTGGTGGACCTTGGCGTTGACGAGATGCGGATGCTCGTGGATGCCGACAACAAAGCCGTCTTGTTCCTGTACCGTGCATTGGGTGCGCGCTTTGAGCCGTACGAACAGGCTGGCGAACCGATGGTGCATGTCTGGTTCAAGCTTGACGAACTTGTCGCGGCCCGGCCGTGTCGTTTTTGCACAGCAGCGGGGCAGGATTGATGTCGACGGAGCCGGATACCAGGGACTATTGGCAATCGCATTACGATTCGATGGCAAAGCACGAATCGTTGTACCTTTTCGACGCGGAATCAAACGACTATTTCGCACGCCTCAAGCGCTCCGTACCCTTGTCGGGCAACATTCGCGTGCTGGATTTCGGCTGCGGACTCGGTTTCGTCACCCGGCTGCTTGCCGCCGAGGCAGGCGAGGTTGGCTATTGGGATTACTCCGCCAACATGCTGGAAACGGCCGCTGCACGGCTGGATGGAACGACCAACACGACCCGGATTGAGCTGGGTGACGGTGCAATGCCGGCGGAGAAGTTTGACCTGATTGTCGTCAACAGCGTCATTCAGTACATGGAGCAGGACGTTCTCGAAAGCTGGCTTGAACGCTGGCGAGAGCTGCTCAATGATGACGGCAAATTATTAATTTCAGACATTATTTTACCGACACCCGCGTTCCTGACCGAAGTCTGGGATTCCTTGCGATTTGCCAGGGCGCACGGGTTCCTGGTGAAGACGCTCAAGAAGGATTTCATGCAGTACGTGCGTTATCTGCGGGCGCGCCGGCAATCGTCAATGTCGCGTTATGCCCGGGAGGCGTTTATTGAACTCGTGGAGTCGCATGGCTTGTCGGCGCAGGTACTGCCCGAGAATCTGACGTACAGGCGTAATCGCTACAGCGTGTTGTTGTCGAAGTAAGTCGAAAGCTGACGTCTTCGTTCAACGCATCAAGTGCTTGCGGAGAATCGGTCCGAGACGGCTCGCGGCAAATGCCGGGACTGCCGTAGCCCAAAGCTTGCCGGCCAGTTGCATGGCCTTGCCCGACGAATTGAATGTGCGTGTCTTGTTGTCCTGCGGCGCGTTCTTCAGAAAGTAATAGGCCCTGGGTTGCTGCTCGCAACCCCACTTCTTCTTGTATTGAGACTGGCCGTCGTAGCGCACGCTGCCAAAGTCGAAATACTCCAGGCCATTTGTACACGCACGCTGAATCAGCTCCCAGTGAATCAGGTCGTTTGGCCGCAAGTGCCAGAACCGCTCGTCTGACACGATGTTCGTGATACTGATACGTTTTCCGGACTCAAATCCCAGTAAACACGCAATGCGAACATCATCCTTCAATGCCCAGACAAAGCGCATTTTGTCGCCATATGTTTCGAAGCAAGCGGTGAAATACGACAAGGGATGGGGAATGGACCCAAGCCGAAACATGGAGCGGACGTACAAGGGGTAAAAGAATTCGCGAATATCCGCGAGGCTCGTCTCGTGGCTCACGCGCAAGCCTTCTCGCTCCGATTTTCTAACCGCCTTGCGAACGTGACGTGAAATCGTTTGTGCCCAGATAACTTCGCTGCCAGCGTGGAGTGGCAGGACTGCCAGTTCGTGTTCGTTGTCCCTGGTAAAATCGGCGTCCGCCGTGTTGATGCCAGGGTGCCCGTGAATCTCCAGTGTATCCGGGTTTGGCGGT
>CAXBKH010000067.1:0-2297 GCA_963976365.1 uncultured bacterium
CTCCGTATTTTACGACTACACCGACGATTCGCTGAGCGGCGATTCGCTGGAAGGGCAAAATGTCGAGCTGGGTTCCTTCGACGAAACCCGTTACGGTCTGACCTTCGGCGGCCCGATCATCAAGGACAAGCTGTTTTTCTTTACAGCCTACGAAAAGCTTGATGGCGCTGACATTTTCCCGCGCGGACCGGCAGACACTTCGACAGCGGCTGTCGCCGTTGCCGGCGTTTCCCAGGCACAGCTCGACCGTATCTCAAATATTGCGCGCACGGTATACGGCTACGACCCGGGCTCGATCGTTTCCAGCCTGCCGAACGAAGACGAGAAATTCGTCGTCAAGCTCGACTGGCAGATCAATGACGACCACCGTGCAGCCTTCACCTACAACTACAACGACGGCTTCGCTATTTCAGAGTCGGACGGGGATTCGAACGAGTTTGAGTTCTCGAATCATTACTACGAGCGCGGCTCGGAACTTAAGACTTACGCTACCCAGCTGTTCTCCAACTGGAACGAGAACCTGTCGACGGAATTCCGGGTATCGAAGTCCGACCTCGACAACCGCCAGCTGCCGATCGGCGGCACCGAATTCGGCGAGTTCCAGATTCGCACGTTCAATGACACTGACGGCGACGGGTCATTTTCCCGCGCCACGGTTTATCTTGGTGCTGACGATTCCCGCCACGCCAACAAGCTCGCGTACGAGGCACTCAACTACAAACTTGCTGCCACTTACATTCTCGGCGATCACACGATTTCCGCTGGATGGGAGCGTGACGAACTCGAGGTATTCAACCTGTTCATTCAGGAAGCCGAGGGTGAGTACCGCTTTGACTCCCTGTGCAGTGCAACGAATCCTGACGGCTGTATCGACGCGTTTGAGTCGGGCGACCCAAGCCGCATAACCTACGAAAATGCCGCAGGCACAAATAACAAGAACGACGCGGCAGCCACGTTCGGTTACGAAATCAACACGCTGTACCTGCAGGACGAGTTTGCCATTGCCGGCAGCGATGTCACGCTTGTCCTTGGATTTAACTGGGAAGTGTCGGACGCACTGAGCGTTCGTGGCGGCGTCGGCCTGTACTCCGGCGGCAACCCGAACGTCTGGCTGTCGAACAACTATTCTAACGACGGCCTGACCCAGGTTGAGTTCCAGGACCGCAGTCTTGACGACGATGGCATTGGTGGCAATACGTTATTCACGCTTCCGTTCTGCGCTGATGCCGGTTGCACGACCACTGGCGGACGGCCGGGCTTCGATATTCCTCAAGGCCTCTACAACAGCGTTGCCAACAACGTTGCCAACAGTGGAGTGAACGCCCTAGATCCGGGTTTCGAGATTCCTTCGAACTGGAAGTTTGCACTCGGCGCTACGATGAGCTTCGACCTGCCGGGCATGCTGGGCACCGACTACATCGCCAGCGTCGACTACCAACTGTCGCGTTCGAACGACGCAGCGATAGTCATTGACGGCACCCTGGAACAGATTGGCACCGCCCCGGACGGTCGTCCGCTGTATCGCAACATTAACCGCGCGGACTCGGATTGCGACGCCGGACCGACAGCACCAGGTTGCGGACAACGTCTGTTCAACGCTGACTATATCCTGACCAATGTTAGGAGCGGCGACGACATGCAGCAGACGTTCTCTCTCGGTTTGAAGAAAACCTACGACTGGGGTCTGGACTGGTATCTCGGCTACACCCATGTGGACTCGGAAGACGTAAGCCCGATGACGAGCGCCGTAGCGTTTTCAAACTACGCGCAGATCGCTGTTTCGGATCCGAACAATCCGGGCAGTGCGGTATCGAACTACGAAATTCCGAACCGCTTCACGTTGAAGGTCGGTTACCGGAATGAATTCTTCGGTGACCTCACCACGCGGGCAACGGTCTTCGGCTCGGCCAACGAAGGCAGGCCGTTCAGCGCAACCTTTGCCGGCGGCGGATTCACCTTTGGCGACATTATTGACGATCGTCACCTGCTGTATGTGCCAACCGGCGTTTCTGACCCGAACGTGGTGTTCGCACCGGGCTTCGATACCACGGCATTTTTCAACTATCTTGATGAATCCGGCCTCAGTTCATTCGCAGGTAGTATTGCTCCGCGCAACGCGTTCAACAGCAAGTGGTGGACGAAGTTCGACATCAAGGTCGAGCAGGAACTGCCCGGCTTTGACCCTGAGCACCGCTTCGCGGCCTACCTGATCATCGAGAACTTTGGCAATTTCCTGAATGACGACTGGGGCGTGCTTAAGGAAGCCAGCTTCCCGCGTTATCAGGGCGTTGTTGAGT
>CAXBKH010000068.1:0-2274 GCA_963976365.1 uncultured bacterium
CCGGCGCCCCCGCCGTCGTCAGCACGAGTGTGCCGCTCTCCATACGGTAGCCGTCCTGGTTTTGAAAACGGTCTTCTTCGTCCTCGTGCAGCCGAATGCCGGTATTCAGTATCACCTCGGCATCACCGACGCCGAAATCCCACTCGATCTTTGCTTGCAGGCCCTGTGAATAGTAGGTGCGGTTGTTGGCCCGAATCTGAATGTCGTCATCTGAACTTGTGGCACCAGTGAGGAAACCGTATTCGGTAGCGAAAGTTGCCGGATCAGCAAGTACATCACTCGGGCTTTGCCCCGCCACCGACTGCAGCTTGTACCAATTGCGGCGGAAGTCGTTGCGATACGCCGTGACTTCGCCGCGCCAAAAGGTGTGCGGGTCTAGCACATAGGTGAGCTGATATTGCTCGTGCTCGCTGACGAACTTGTCGTTCGCTGATGCGGCGTAACGGCGGTTCGGGTCGAGCGCGAAATCCGAGTCCGTCAGGCCAAGGTAGGTCTCGTCAGATTCCTGGTCAGTGTAACCCAGCTTCACCCGCAGGCTTTGATACAGCGCGCTGGTCCGGTCGGAATCGATCTGGAACTTGGCGATATAGTCGTTGATGTCGTAACCGGTGTTGCCCCCGACCGGGCCGTCAATGGTCTTGAAGCCGTCGCTCTGTGCCTGCACGGTCTCGAGCAGCCAGGCGAAGCGCTGGCCACGATTGCCAATGTTTACGTGTGCGTCCAGCGTGTGTTGGCCGCCCGCACGAATGTCAACATTTGCCCCCATCGCATCGGGGATCGGCGTCGAGATCATGTTAATTGCCCCGCCGGTCGTACGTGGGCCAACGGCGACGGCGGCCGGGCCTTTCAGTACTTCGACAGCGCTCATGCGGCGCTGCGTAGGGAAGTAGTAGGCAGCTGACGCGGCGTAAGGCGCCGGGGCGATCAGAATTCCGTCCTCAAGCAGGGCAATGCGGGCAGACCTGTCCAGCCCCGAGCCCCGAATACCGATGTTCGGGCGCAGGCCGAAGCCGTCTTCTTCCTGGATGTAAACGCCGGGAACCGTCCGCAGGATATCCGAGTTCGCAAAGATTTGGAGCTCGTCAGTATCAATGACATGTGCAGAACCAGGAACGTCGGCGGCGTCAGATTTCTTGCCAATAATTGTAACAGTATCAAGAGTTTCCGTATGCTGCGATTCTACCTGTGCCAGCGCGAAAACGGGCAGGATCAATAGTGCGGCGACAATCGGCGCCAGGCAAATGCTTCGGCTTTTCATGATGAGCGTTGTCCAGTAAACCCCAGTGTCAACTAAATATAATGCGAATGCGAATGATTCGCAACTGCATTACTGTAACTTTTGAGTCAACCGTAATTCCGTAACGGCAGAGATTCGACTATTCGCCGAGGAATTTTCCGCCCGACACAACAGAGGCAACCTAAGACAGGCAATTAATAGTAAACGCCCCCGGACAAGGCGGTCACCTCAGCTGACCTTGCGAGCCCCGAACCTTTTGGTGTGTACACAGTCCAATATTTCGTTAAATACTGCGTTTCTCGACTGTACGGTCGCCGGGTCGGCACCGCCAGACCCGCGCCGCGAACTGCGAGGTAGGAAGCGTCATGAAACGACTACTTATTCTAGCTTCTTGTATCGCCCTAAGTGCCTGCAGCACGTATGGTTCGGCGCCCAGGCCTTGGCTAGGCTACGATACGGCATACATGTCGGGCTCTTATGGAGGCGGTTACCCCTCGTATTATTCAAGCAGCGCGCGTCTTCGTGGCTCGGTTGTTAGCCCATACGGTGGCTATGACCCGTACTATTTTGGCTCGGGTCGTACCACGGCATTTGGCTACTCACCTCACGACTATCGAAACAATGGCTTCGGCCACTCCAGCAGTATCACGCTCGGCCTGGGATACGATCGGTTGCACCGCTCAAGTTACCTCGGCGGGCATCGGAGTGGTCTGGCTTACGGCAGGCACTACGGGGGATACAACCTGGGGCACGGCGCCAGACATCGACGGCGGCATTGAAGAAATCACGCTCGTGTTAGCGCGAACGAGGCGGCGCAAAACTTAAAGGGTGCGCAGCAACGACAAACGATTTTCTGATATTGGCCAATCGAACTCGCGAAATGCGAAAGGTGCAGTAGAGGTACAGTTCTGAGTTTTCGCCAACGTGCTCTTATGTGCCAAAGCGTTTGTTGCGTATCTCATCTCCAGTGATTCTCCGGACGCCAACAATTTTCAGGAACTCCCCTAAGTTTCTGTCACTTATTGTTTTATAAGCCA
>CAXBKH010000069.1:0-2230 GCA_963976365.1 uncultured bacterium
ATTCTACACACGACTAAGTACTTGATATAAAAGGGAAAAATTGGTGGTGCCGCTTAGAGGATTCGAACCTCTGACCCCCGCATTACGAATGCGATGCTCTACCAACTGAGCTAAAGCGGCATCGATGAAATGGATGCACGAGTGTACCGCGCATTTCATTGATCGCGGGCCATTACCAGCAGAGCTGTGTCATGACAAGTCCGCGTGATCGTTATTTCACAAGGCCTCGGCGCGAAAACCCGGTTCTTGCCGGCAGGGCCGCGTGACGGGCATTCTCGGGAAATTTACCAGATATTTACCATGAGCAGTGCACACCGGTGAAGAATAGCAGCAACCGCAATGGGGCACCATGGAAAACCTACAGAATTACGGCGAAATTGGCGATCAGGATCTGAATTCGGTTCCTGACTATACTGCCTATCCCGAGGATGACGGAGCCGTCGAAGCACCGCCGGCCATTGGCCAGGATGAGCGCCGTATGCATGTGCGGGCCTATAATTTCTGGGCAGGCTTGCTGGGGGAACGGCTGTTCCCCAGCGTTGAGGATATTTCCCCCGAATCCGACGAGGATTTCGGCCCGAACAGTGTCTTGCTGGACTTTACCAACGGTATTGAAAACCCGATGATACAGTTTCTCGGCCGCTCGTTGCGTGATGAATGCGAGATTGATGATTCGATCACGTCGGTCGCCGACGTGCCCGCACGTTCGCTACTGTCGCGGATCACCGACCATTATCTGCAGATCATCGCCAATCAGTCCCCGATCGGTTTTGAAGCCGAATTCGTCAACCAGCGCGGCATCACGATCATGTATCGCGGTATCCTGCTGCCTTTCTCGACCGATGACGAGACCATCGATTTTATCTATGGCGTGATCAACTGGAAAGAAGTCGCAACCGATGCTGTCCAGCGGGAAATCGAAGACGAGGTGTCGGGCGCGATGCTTTCGGCACCAGCGCGCAAAATAGCGGGACCGGTCTGGGAAGACGGACCGCATTCGGCCAGTCTGGATGAAGAGGAAACGGCCTCGCAACTGGAGCTGACACCGGCCCAGCAAATCATGCCGGATGAGGGAGAAGACGTGCTTTCGGAGAAACTGGCGGACGATGCCAGTCTCGCGGACTGGTTGTCCGCCGCCCGGAACAGCGCCGACAATGCCGCGCACAGCGAGCAACGCAGCCGCGCAGCCCTGTATGCCGCGATCGGCAATGCCTATGATTTCTACCTGATGACCGGGCAATGTCCCGAGGATTACCAGGCGCTGCTGGAAGATTCCGGGCTGACCGTCCAGAAACGCGCGCCGATGACGCCGATCGTCAAACTCGTATTTGGCGCCGGCTATGACAAGACGCGCCTGACCGAATATGCGGCGGCGCTCAAATATGCAGCACGCAACGAGATTGCAAAGGGCACTTTTGCCGATTTTCTGGGCCAGTATGAAGGCGGGTTGAAAGCCGTCGTTTCGGCTGAACGCAAAGCGTCGCGGCCGGCCGGTGTCCCGGCCAATGCCCGTACCATCAACGATAAGCTGATCGCCAAATTGCGCTCGGCACCGTCGCGTCGCCTGCAGGACATCGATGCGGGCGACTCGGAGTTTGTGGTTCTGGTTGCGCGCAAGGACAAGGACGGCGAACTGGCCATTGTTGGCCCGGTCCGCGGCAATGAAAAGCTGACGAGTCAGGCGCTGAGGCACACCCAAATCTGACCTCGGCCCATGTCCGCCGTTCTCGGTCGATATGCCGGCTATAGTTGCACATGTAACGAAAATACCACTATCGGTAATATTCACTTGCGCGGACCTGGAAAGGACCGGCTAGCCCCTTGAGCGTGTGCTGGAATAAGCGCATAGCGTCGTGATGCTGGCGAGTTACTGACTCGTCTTGATCCACCTGGGGGCAAAATGGCGGTCAACCGCGAACAAAAATCCACGCAAACAGCAGCAGATGCAGCAGGTCTCGAAAAGGCGCTGGTAGCAGCCTTTCGTGAAAGCGCATTGCCTGGCGAGAATATCGGTTTTGACCAGAATGCCTGCGAAGAGGCTGCGCGGTTCACATTGCGGTGCGCGCTAAACCGGGAAGACAGCAAAGCGAACCTGTCGCTGGAAAGCGTGAGCGGCCAGCAAAATCACCGGCATTTGCGCCTGGCGATTGTCAATGACGACATGCCGTTCCTGGTCGATTCGGTTTGTGCGACCATTGCCGGTTTCGGCTTGACCATCGAACGGCTGATT
>CAXBKH010000070.1:0-2227 GCA_963976365.1 uncultured bacterium
TCCTGTTCTTTGTGCCGACCGCGTTGACCTATATTGCCGCGACCTTGCTGATCAGGCGGCGGCCGCTGATCTACGCGGGTTCACGGGCTGAGCAGGACTTCTGGCGCTGCCATCGTGGCGGTGACCATTGGAGTGCATCATGAGCCGTTATGACCGCTTGCCGCAGAGGCGCTTTTACCGCGATTCACGCCGCGGCATGATCGGCGGCGTGTGCGCCGGGGTTGCCGATTACTTTTCGTTCAATCTTTGCGCGACCCGCGTCCTGACCGTCATCATGCTCATCAGCTTCATGCCGGTCACACTGCTGGCGTACTTCGGCTGCGTCATGCTGGCAAAGCTTGAACGCTATGTGACTTCGTCGCGCTTCAACCTCGACCAGGAGTTCCGCAAGCTCTGATCGTTACAAATACACGCGTACAAAAAACTACAGGGGAGATTGCATGAACGGAGTGTTTACATTCGTATTCCTGGTGGTCAGCGTTGTCATGATCGCCGGTCTCATTGAAACCTGGCTCAAACAACGCGCCAACAAATCCGCCAGCGACGAGGACATGAGTGCCGCGCTGGCAAAGATCGATCTGCTCGAAGATCGTATTCGGGTACTTGAGCGGATCGTGACAGAGAATAAGTTCGACCTGAAGCGTCAGATCGATGAGCTCTAGAGCAGGCGAGAGTGGATAATCAAAGTGCCGCCAAACGACACTGAAGCGCTGCAAAGAGCACTCGATACTTTGCTGTCCGATTCTTCCGCTACCAGCATCTTGTTGCTGAGCCGCGATACGGCCCTGGCAGCCGCCCTGGAATTACCTGCCGAAACCGTGCGCGTAACCGCGCTTGAAGACCCCGCTGAGCTGGAACCGGCTCTGCGCTGTGATCTTGCTGTGGTCATCCACCAGCTGGAACAGATGCCGGTACCGACCGGGCATGCCTTGCTTGCCCGGCTTCGCGATCTGCACAGTGACGCCGTGCTGCTGCACACGAGCAATCCGCAGGTGTGTGCCCAGGAAATGCTTGCATTGGGTTTTGTGCCGGCCGAGGCCACTGGACCCGGCCGTTGGTTTTGTTACCAGCGTGACCAGTTCTTTGAGCGCCGTGCGTGGAACTCGCCCGAACAATGGGCGCACCCGCAAAACTTCCGGCGCAATCGCTGGTAGTTTTTCTAGCGGGCTTTGTAGGCCTGCACTTCTTCGTTAAACCGCGCTGCTACTTTTTCCATCTCTTCGACCGCTGCATTGTATTTCTTGTTCAGCATGTCTTCGCGCATCTGCTCGTCTTCTGCGGACAGGTCATCCAATTGCGCGCGAGTGGTCTTTTCTTCTTCGAGCAGGCAGTCGAGATAGGTTTCCATGCTGGCGACAAACGCTTTGACGTCGCGTTGCCCGGCAATCATTTCTTCCTTGGTGGCCGAACTGCCGTTAGGAATGCTTACTCGGGCCGGGTAATCGCAAGCTATTGCCGATTGTGCCGAAAACAACAATACGACCGTGCCCAGTATTTTTGAGGTTCTGTTCATCACGTGAAATCTGTCCATGCGTGGCGGATCCGCGGCGCGGTTCCGGTGAAAGAAAACGGGTACCGCGATATTTAAGCATGTTGCCCGGACTGAGTGAAGCAGGGAACGCGCAACCATAAAATTCAACAAGATACCATTCGGGCATAACGACGCGGCCGCGTCGTGACGGGAGCGAGTTCAGGCAAACAGTGCGCGGTATTTATCCGTGCCGTTGGCCTGCGCGAGCAACAGCTCGAGGTAATTGTCCGAACTCATGGGATCGCCGAACAGGAGTCCCTGCACGTAGGTGCAGTCGAGGGTCTGCAGGAAATTCAGTTGCTCCTCGGTTTCGACACCCTCGGCGACAACGTCCATTTTAAGGCTGCGACCCATGTGCACGATGGTGCCGACAATAGTCGCGTCGTCAGGATTGACTGCGACGTCGCGCACGAAGGACTTGTCAATCTTCAATGTGCTGATCGGGAATTGCTGCAGGGCGCTCAATGAGGAATAGCCGGTGCCAAAGTCGTCAATCGCCAGGTGCAGGCCGAGCGCGTACAACTCATCCAGCAGCTTGATGGTTCGTGTCGGATTCTCCATCAAGGTGGTTTCGGTAATTTCGAGCTCCAGCGAGGTTGGGGAGACCTGGTAATCACGCAGGATGCCGCTGATCCTGTTTATGAAATTCGGCTGGCGCAGTTGCTTCAATGACAGGTTCCCGGAAACCCGGCCCGG
>CAXBKH010000071.1:0-2203 GCA_963976365.1 uncultured bacterium
CACAACCGACCATCCCCGGAAGCCGATAAGCACGCAACCCCAATGCCCCATGGCTCGCGAACAGTGTCAATGATTTGTCGAGTCTTACGCTAATCGTCTGCTTACGCGGCACAATCATCGTGGCTCGCCTTTTCCGAGTGATACCAGACTCGCACGCGACTTCCGCGCGGTGGTAGTGAGGCAAACCGTTGACTAAATCGGCTGCCGTCGTATCGACGATCGGTGATGAGTGGGGTCACGGCGCATACGGTGTTCGAGCCATCAGGCACGGTGATCGCAATATCAATGTGACCGACCAGGGGGCTTTGCCCTGCTGAACCCGGCAGTACGTCGCCGCGCAGGCTGATGCCATCGCGATCGGTCCAGAATCCGGGCGATCGGATGCGACCTGATTCGTTCGAGATCGGTTCAATTCTGACGCCGGAATCGTGAACCAAGGTTGAGACATTTACACACGCGGACGTCAATAATATAGCAGCTAGCAGTAGAGTGATCTGTACATTTTTGGCAATCATGATGAGCAACTCCTGTGATGCGCAACGAGTAGACTCTTGGCGGTGTGAACAAATAAATGACCGCTCGTTCCTTTCGCTCCGTATCGGTATTCGAGTATCACGGACGAATGCATGCGATCGGGCGATGCACTCGTCACAAGTACCGCTTATCGCAGATGAGTACGTCACGATTCGGCATCTCGGTCATTAGAAGTATCAATTTTTGATTCGAACCACGGCAGATGATGGGCCGCCAGAATCAGAAACAGAATTACCGTACTCAGCGTACTGAGCACATACATGCCGAATCCGACACCCGTGCCAATCGCGGCGGTTGCCCAAACGGTTGCAGCCGTGGTTAGTCCGAAGGTACGCGCACCGTTTTGGATAATAATACCGGCACCCAGAAACCCCACGCCGACAACTATATTCGCTGCCATGCGCGATGGTTCGGCGCCGGGAATGTGTTGCGAAATCAACGCGAATACACAGGCCCCCATGGCAACGGAGGCGTAGGTTCGGACACCGGCTTCGCGGCGATGAAACGATCGTTCCAGTCCAACCACCCCGCCGAGAACGGTTGCCACGACCGTTCGCATTGCCAGCATGAGCTCCAGTTCCCAGTCCATAGCGCTACCCTATTTCTGTACTCGCTTGACGCGTGTTGTTTCTACGGCTTTTCCAGCAGCGAAAACGGCAGAGGTTGTCTTGTTTGCTGGAAGAAATTTCGGGATCAAATTAGGGCGCCGCATTCGAACCCCGTTGTGCAAGGTGCGCATGAACCTCTCGCGCGTCTAACTCTCGAGTAGAATTGCCCGTTCTAACCATGTATCGGGCGACCTTGCCGTCCTGGACAAAGACGGGTGTTTTTGCTTGCTCGACAACCAGCCAACAGACAGGCGTCTCGTCTAACAACGGAAACTGGCAGTGAATGAGCGCGCACGCGTGTGCGCCGA
Source organism: uncultured bacterium (assembly GCA_963976365.1). GTDB lineage: Bacteria > Pseudomonadota > Gammaproteobacteria > Steroidobacterales > Woeseiaceae > UBA1847. The sequence continues at coordinate 1,451 of CAXBKH010000071.1, forward strand.
GTGCGCTGCGCACAAGATCCATGAGCGCTCGCTCGAAGCCGTCTGCATTTTTGTGCTTCAGTGTTTGACAGTCGGCGTCGATGCCAACGATTTCACCGGTGTCGCTCACGCCGATTACCAAGCTGCCGCCACGATGATTCATCAATCCTGCCAAGGACTTCACGACAACTTTCTCGAGTGCTTTATCAGACCGTTTTTCTCGAAGATTCCAGCGTAGCGTCGATTTGAACTCGAGCCGCTCGTTCTCGCCTGTTGCAATGAGGCTCGGCAAGTGAGCATTTAGCTCATGCTCTAACCAACGCACACGTCGTTGTTCCGTTTCAATTACCCGGTTATAAAGAAATATGACGAGCCCGAGACCGGCGCCTAGCACCGCAAATACCGCGCTCATCGGGACCAACTCCTGAAATGTTGAAACCTGCAGTCGATTCGCCAAGAAGGACCATGCGTTGGCGGACGGTTTGACCAACATGTCATTGAACTCAAAATAGAAAACCAGTGTTGTTAAAGGGTGCAAGAACAAAACACCCAAGATCGCGCCGATCGCGAGTTGCGCGAGCATCGATCGGTGACGTTGCAGATGGCGCTTCATGCCTGGTTACCTACGGCGACGCTGCGATCATCGGTATTCGGATCAATTTTTTGGCACGCGAGATGAAGCACCATCATGCCGGCCGCCCCAGAGAGCAAAGAACCGACGACGATACTCAGATTCGTAGTGAGGATAGCGCCAGGTTCATTGAACGCGAGGGC
>CAXBKH010000072.1:0-2180 GCA_963976365.1 uncultured bacterium
GTGACGCCTGCTTGCAATCCGATGACGTTCTGCACGCCCAAGGTCGCGGTCTCGCCAGTGTCCACATCTGCCGCACCAGCCAGCATGTCGATGGTAAAGGCTGCGTCATCTTCGGATGTGGTTTCGGTCAGGGCCAAGGCCACGGCTGGCACATCATTGGTGCCGGTGACGGTGACGGTCACAAAGCTGGAGGTGACGGCACCGTTGGAATCCGTGGCGCTGGTGTTGACGATTACGTCGCGGGTTTCGTTAATTGCCAAGTCTTGGAAGTCGTTGCCGGGGTTGAAGTGCAGTACGGTGCCGACAAACACCGCCGAGCCTTCGGCAGGTGCGCCGGGGATCGCGTAAGTCATTGTGGTGCCGTCGTCGCCGCTGTCTACATCCGCGACCAGTGGGGCCAGATCAAGGGTGGCCACGGGGCCATCCTCGGTGGCGGCCAGAATGCCCGGCGACAGGGTCGGCACATCATTGGTGCCGGTAATGATGATGGTGAGAGACGCGGTGTCTGTGCCGCCGTTGCCATCGCTGACTTCGTAGGTAAAGACGTCGCTTGCCGCCTCGCCCTGCGCCAAGGCATTCGTGTCTGGATCGGCATCGTTCAGGGTGTAGGTGTAGATGCCGTTACTGCCGATGACGACGCTGCCATAAGTCCCCTGCACGGCAATGCCGACATTGCCTGACAGACCGTTAACGGACGCGACGTTTAGGATATCACTGGTGTCCACATCGGTGTCGTTGGTCAGAACATTGCCTGTCGCGGTACCGTCGCCACCAAAGGGTGTGTTGAACGGATTCATCCCGGCTTCGGTAACTTCGTCGCCGGTATTGATGTCAAGAGACGCGACTGGCCGGTCGTTTGTACCGGTGATCGTGACGGTTACGGTTTCGGTGTCCGTTGCGCCGTTCTCGTCCGTCACCACATAGCTGAATGTATCTGTGGCCGTTTCGCCGACCGCAAGATAGTCGAACAACGTGCCCGGATCATAACTGACGCCCGCGCTTTGCACCGAAATCTGGACGTTGTCGCCATAGGAATTAACGCCGCCCCCATCGATGGCGATCACGGCTTGCAAGTTACCCGCCGCATTGGCCGCATCCGCTGCGGTGACGGCGTAGGACCCTGATATCGTCTCAAATTCCAAAAGTGTGTTGTCTGATGGCGTCCCGGATCCAACGTGGACCGATGTGGTTCCAAACACCAAGTTCAGCGTACCGTCGCCGACGTTTGCCCAAGCGTTAATGTCAAAAGACCAGTCGATCACATCACCGGCACGAACAACGGTATAGCCACCGCCCAAAAGGTTGCCGGAGGTCGCGGTTGTAATGGTCGTGCCATCCGCGAACAAGGCATCGTCACCGTCCGCGTCAGTCAGCACCACTTGATGCACGGGTTTGGATAAAACGCCGCCAATCGCAGGGCCGACTGCAGCAACCGTCCAACCGGACAGGTTGACCGGTGCACCACTTGCGTTGTTTACGCCCGAAGCAGTACTGATATTGGATTCAAAACTGCCGTCGTTGGTCGTTTGATCCATCAGGGTAACATTGACCGTAGTCGTCATGATCTGAGCACCAGCAGCGCTGGTGGCATCGGTTGAGGCTACGTTCAAAACCGCGCCGCTATCGACATCAGTGTCATTGGCCAACATTGCACCATAGCTGATCGTGCCGCCCGTGTTTTCATCCGCCTGCAACACATCGCCAGTCGCAACCGGCGCGTCATTGGTTCCAGTGATATCGATGGTCAGGGTGCTGGTGTCAGTGCCGCCGTTGCCGTCGCTGACTACGTAGGAGAATACGTCGCCCGCAGCCTCGTCCTGCGCCAAGGCGTTGGTGTCGGGATCAGCATTGTTCAGCATGTAGGTATAAGAGCCATCGCTGCCAATCAGGACGCTGCCATAGGTGCCTTGGACGCTAAGTTCAACATTGCCTGACAGACCGTTGACGGACGCGACGCTTAGGGTGTCACTGGTGTCCACATCCGTATCGTTGATTAAAACATTTCCGGTCGCCGTATCGTCGCCACCAAAGGGTGTGTTGAACGGATTTACCCCGGCTTCGGTCACCGCATCGCCAGTATTGGTGTCAAGAGTCGCGACTGGCCCGTCGTTCCGGCCCAGAATGGTCAGAGTCGCCGTTGCCGTGTCTGTCGCGCCGTATTCGTCCGTGACGGTGTAAGT
>CAXBKH010000073.1:0-2145 GCA_963976365.1 uncultured bacterium
CGCACGAATCACTTCATTGTTGTTCAGGGTATTGTTGGCGAACTGCGCGGTATTGAGAATGTAGAAGTCCGGGTGCAGCGTCTTGCTACGCGGAATCAACCGCGAATAGTCGAGCACCTGCAATGGCTGAACCTTGATCGCGCGATAGATCTCCGAGCTGACGATATCCTCGTCCTGCAGGTCGGGAAAAATGATCCGCAAGCCCTGCAGAAATTCGGCCCGCAGCTCCGCGTCCGGGCGCTGCAGCTCGGGGTCGGTTGACAACATGTACTTTGGCAGGTAGGTGAGGTGCAGCCCCGCGGTTTCGTCCACATCGACAATTGTGTTCATGCCGATCACGCCTGTAAACGGCACTTCGTCATCGGCTATGTTCAGCACGTAGAATGGCGACAGCGGTTTCTTTGTTACAAGCGCCATGCAGGCGACGCCAAGGTACTCGACATCTTTGCCCGAGCCATCGACTGCTACCAGGTCCGGATCGACAACCTGCTGCAAGACGTTTACGGGTCCGGTGAAAATCACCTTGTCAAAATGCTCGGAGTTGCCGTCGTGAACCACGGTTACGCCCTGATCCGGCGCCGCGCTGATCCGTTCCACGGTAGAGCCAAGCTGCACGCTGCCGCCACCAGCAGCAATCGACTGCTCAAGGCGGTCAATTACTGTTTTATAGCCGCCGCGTACGTGCCCCATCTGCTCCTTGCTGGCCGACTTGTCGCGCGCGGAAAACATTCGCTTTATATAGGTCCAGATGAAGACAGCTGAGACACGCCGGTAGTTCTCGCCAAGCTTGGCGAGCAACAAGGGCTTCCACAATTTTTCGTAAGTCGCGCGGCCTGAAAGCTTGATCAACCAGTCTTCGACGGTGACCTTTTCCAGCTTTTGCCAATCGTTAATCCGCGAGCAGTACAGGATCGTGAACGCGAGGCGCATTTTGCTCCACAACGACAACGGCGGAAACTTGAGGTACTCGACCGCGTTGCTGACTGAGTAAGTCTTGCGATCGACGAAAAAGCCGGTCAGCGTCGTGCGCCAGAGCAACTCCTTGCCAAGGCCAAGCTCTTCGACGAACGCAATAAGCTGCTGATCGGTCGGCAGAATGACGTGGTAAAAGCGATCGAAAACGAACTCGCCATGATCCTGGTAGGTGGCGAGTCCGCCAGCCTGCTCGGCCCGCTCAAACACGCTGACCGTGCTGCCAAGCCTGGTCAGGCGATGCGCCAGGGCGAGTCCGGTCATGCCGGCACCAATGATCGCAACTTTCACCCGTGCGAGTCCCGGTCAGCCGGCTGCCGCGCCGATGCCGTCACGCACTTTCCTTGAGTTCGCTAACCAGGGCCCGTTGCCATTCCACAGTCTGTACGCCAAGCAGCTTCTTGCACAGGCTTGTATCCGGAACGCGTCGCATGACGTCCTGGTATTTCTTGTCCGTAAACGACTCGTATGGCACCAGTTCGTATTTCAACTCACCGGCCGTGCCGCTGACTTCCTTCACTTTCTTAGCAAGGTCGAGAATCGTTATCTCGTCGGTCGAGCCAATGTTGATGATCTCGCCGTTTGCTTCCTCGCGAACGATGGCCTGGTAGATGCCTGCCACAGTGTCGGTAATGAACGTAAAACTGCGGGTTTGCGACCCATCGCCGTGAATGGGGATGACTTCATCAGACAGGACAGCATTGATGAACACCGACTGTGGTCCGCCCCACCAGGTCAGGTGCTGATGCGGTCCGTAGGACCCGAAGAAGCGCAACAGGGTTACCGGGAAGTCATAGGCGTCCTGGTAAGCCAGCGCAAGATGTTCGTCAAACAATTTCGATACGGCATACGCCCAGCGCGGCGCCTTCGACGAGCCGATGACACTGTCGGTATTTTCCTCGCTGAACGGAATCTGCGGATTGCGTCCGTAGACGTCAGAGGTTGAGGCCAACACGCATTTGCAGCCCTTCTTGCGCGCAAACTCCAGGACCGTTTCTGTGCCGCGGTAGTTGATCTGCAGGGTATCCAGGGCCTTGCCGTAGCGCGGGATTTTGAACGCCGCCAGGTGAACGACACAGTCGATGTCGCCGGTAATTTCGTCCAACACCGTAGGATCGGTAACGTCAGCTTCAATCAGGCGAAACCGTTCATGATCGGCAAACGCCGCTATGT
>CAXBKH010000074.1:0-2130 GCA_963976365.1 uncultured bacterium
GGCTCGAAACATCCGCTCAAGGGCGGCGAAAAGCGGCGCCTCACCGACTGCGATTTTTTTCTTAGGATACAAGCAAGTGCTGCTGCGCAGCCGGACGCCGTTGCCGTTCGCCTGCCCGACGGTGTCGTTATTCTAACGAACGCCCCAATTGATCGTGCCGTTTATCGTCCGCAGTGCGTGCACAACGCCTCTCCGGGACATGTTACCTGTTCGTCCGGCACTGTGGCTTCTGCCGGAAAAGGACGCTTAAGGGTCTTAGGCCGTTCGAATGTGGCCTCAAATTTTTGGACCGTGGAACCAAACTGATTCAAACTCGATCCAATCCGTCAATCCCCGGGACTGAACACATGCCTCACGCGCAACTCGGCCGGCCATTTGCTCTTGATGTAGGCTAGCACCGCCCAGATCTCGCCGTCAGTGAGTATGTCTTTGTATGCCGGCATGTTACTCTCGTACTCGGTGCCGACTAATGCAGCGGGTCCGAATTTCGTCAGAGAAAAAAGGGTTTCATCGTCGTGGTGCCACGTATGACCATCGGCGTCATGGGGCGGCGCCGGCAGCCGGCCATTCGGCTGCCGCACCCGCCAGTTCGCCTGACCTTCGAGCTTCGCGCCGTGGCATGCGGCACAGTTTTGATTGTAAATACGTGCGCCGAGCGCAACGAGTCCTGAATCGTTCGAGTTTGCGCGCATTTCGGTCCGGACGTCCCGATTTGCGTCGGTTGGCCAAGACACGGTGGCCACAGTGACACCCGCAATACCGACCAGCACTAGCAGCCGATTGCGGTTCACTGCGCGTCGTGCCCCGTTAGATCATCGAGGATGGGGCAATCGGGCAGCTCATCGCCGCCGCAACGGTCAACCAGGTGCTTGAGCGTGTGGCGCATTGCTATCAATTCATTGATCTTGCGATCGATGTCCAACATTCGCGTCGTGGCCAGCGCCCTAACGTCGGCGCTTTTGCGGTCGCGATCAGTATACAGGGCCGTCAAAGCGCGGCAGTCCTCGACCGAAAAACCGAGATTCCGGGCTCGCTTGAGAAAGCTCAATGTGCGCACGTCTTGCACACCATAGTCGCGGTAGCGATTCGCGCGGCGTGTCACCGGCGCAACAAGACCTATTTCTTCGTAGTAGCGAATCGTCTTGGCTGGCAGACCCGATCGGGTCGCGGCTTTGCTGATATTCATTGAGACGTTTCCACTGCTGCCAATGTCCGAGAAGTTCAATGGAACTGGCAAAATAAACCTTCCGGTAAATGGAAGGTCAAGCCGTGACGAAAAACTTCCTGCAGAAGGTTTCAACTACGGGAAAAAAAATCTACGTAGGCAGACGTTTATCTCGGTTTACCTAGTTTGCACTATGTGTTTCATCAGCTCGCGAATGCTTGTCGTGGTAATCTTCCAGACGACCGGGAGGAGCGTAACCGCACCCAACGCCAAACCCGTTACACCCAACGCTCGCATATTGCCGGCCACCAGAGCTTCGCCGAAATGTGCAAGTAAGAAGCTGGCAGGGATTATACCCAATAGCGTCGCCACCGAGAAGCGCCAGGTTTTCAGGGGCGTCAGACCAGCAGCGCACCTCATCAAGTCGGACGACAGGAACGGCATTAGCCGCGTTGCGAATACCGCTGCTGTCAGCGCATTCTGCGATTGCAAAAAGCGGTCCAGAAAAGTCGACGACGGTCGCGCCCCAAGCCATGAACGGACCGCCTCGGAACCAACGAGACGGGCAAGCCCGAATCCGATCAGCGCACCGGCTTCCGACCCTATGGCCACGTAGAGCGCGCCCCACACATGCCCGTATACGGTGCCTGAAGCGAGGGCGATCGGAGCGCTGGGAATCGGGCTCATCACGATGGCTATCGTCATCAGAGACACAATCAAAAATGGTCCTGCGACGCCTAACTGCCCAACGACTCTTTCGAGTGTTTGTCCATCGAATAGCCGCTCCGACACGCCGCAGCGATGGAGCGTGTATTAGGTGTTTAGTCCCGGAGATTGATGGTGCAGTATTTTCCGCCGCTATTTATGGTGAGGAAATCGTATATAACCTACCGCACGATCTGATCGGCATCTTCGGCCACTACAACCACGTCGCGATGGTGCTCAACACCTTCCAGGTGCCGGTG
>CAXBKH010000075.1:0-2081 GCA_963976365.1 uncultured bacterium
CGCCAACCGAGAACAATACGGATGCGTATGTCAGCCATGTAAGTCAGGCCATGCACCTTGAGCCGAACACTCCGTTCAGCTTTCGCGAACCATTCTTCGCTCTGCCAATGCTCAAGGCGATGATCAAGCACGAAAATCGGGAGCAACCCTACAGTGATCAGCTTTTGCGGGAGGGCCTGCGGCTGGCCGGAATCAGCGAGGTATCGGCATGAGTTTATTGCACCAACAGTTCGCGCAACGCAGAAAGGCTCTGCCAATCATATTGATATTGGTCCTTGTTGCGACCGTCAGCGGATGTGCATCTGTTCTCGAGCGGCAAGTCCACGCTAAGTCCGAAGCTGTTGCCTACAGAGCCACGCCGAATCTGGACAATGCGCTCAAATACGCTTACGCGCAGCGAGAGCAGTACTACGAGGGTATCGTCGACCAAACGCTGCTTAGCACACGAAATGGCGCGATTCTGATAACCCTAGCCGGCATTGGTGCGTTTTACAGTGCAACGTCTGCATCCGAGGACGTGATCATCGGCATCGCCACCGCGAGCGGTGCGCTGTTTGCAGGGAGCAACTATCTCAAAAGCAGACCGGTGCAGCTCGTCTATGCCGCCGGAGCCGACGCTCTGACCTGCGGGATCAGAATCATTGAACCGTACTCGTACCTGAAAGCGGAGTTGACTGATGCGACTCTCGAGGAAATCCAGAGGAGTATCGATGATGCTGACCGATTGATCCTTGCTTTAAGCGCCGATGTATCGTCGGCGACCGAGGCGGCGCAGATGCAGTCTCTGCGCGACGAAGCGTCGGCCTTACTCGACGAGGCAATCATTGCCAAATTGTTCAAGGAGAATGCGGCGGTACGCATGCACGCATTCATCGAGCAGACGAGAAATGCAGTGAACAGTGCAGTAGTCGAATCCGAACCAGATCTGGCGAGCTTGGCGAATGGCCTTGCCAGCAGTTTGCCGGAACTCGGGAAGACAATTACCGGGCTCAAGTTCGGGGTAGTACCGCCCGAAGGCGACCAGGTGATTTCCGAAGGAACCTCGTTAATCGGAGAGCTGCGAAACAAGTACAAAGGCGTAAAACTGTCTCTCGAGTCCGGAATCTCCAGGTTGAGGCTCTATCTCCGGCAGGTAAACGCATTACCGAATGACGATGTAGATAGCTGTCTCACAGACATTGCTGCTGCAGGCGTGTTGTTCACGGTTGAGCCATCCGGGCCAGTCACACTGAGTACAACGCCGGGAGCAAATACGCTGATTCTCAATGTTATCGGCGGCAATCTGCCGTATACGGCCAGCTGGACAGGACTTCCGCCAGGTGATGTATCACGCGACATTCGCTACGAAGGTAATGTCGCAACCATGACTCTCACTGCTGGGGCAGCAGCCAAGCCGGGCGAGTACACGCTGACTGTTCGCGATCAGCACTTGCGTCGAAAGACAGTGACTGTGCGGGTAACTGACAAAGCGCAAGCTCAACCGGAAGGAGGGAATGCCAGTCAGCCATCTGGTGGTACACCAGAAGGTGGTCAGCAGCCCATTGCTCAACCCTGTGCGAACTCGAGCAATGTACGCGAAGTGCAGGAGAAGCTGCGACGGGCCGGAGTGACAAACGTGACCGTAGACGGCACTCAGCGCGAGGTAGCAACCGATGGCTGCTATGGACCAATCACCGAGGCAGCAATTCGCCGTCTGGTTACTGAGCAAGGTGAGCCAGACGCGACATTCTCGGTCGACAATCTCGACACAATTACAAACTTGCTGGATTCGATCATAGGACCTGAACAGTGACGCACGCGGTGCATCATTGCTAACCGCTAACGCTGCCGATAACCCGCACCAGGAGACAACAGTATGGAAGGCGAGCAGGCTGTGAACTGGCAGTTGATTGCAGGCGCAGGATTCGCATTCATCCTCGTCGTTTTCTTCATGATCGCGTATTTCAATCCGCCGAAGCGGAAAGGCGGAGACAATATACTGCGCATCCTCGCCGCTATCCTCGCGGGCTCGGCAGGCGCGTTTCTGACGGGCGGGATAACGATAGAGGCCCAAGGCACGATTTCATCCGGCGCGAACATCG
>CAXBKH010000076.1:0-2074 GCA_963976365.1 uncultured bacterium
CTCCTGCGGGGTTCAGCACGTTATCCGTAAATATCTCGATCACCGTTTTCCAGCCATCCCCATCGGGACGACCGGTATGAGAGATGATACTATCCAGGACTACCGTCCATCCGTGGTTGTCGTCGTTAGTAGGTTTGGATTGTTTTCGCGGCATGGAATTTCCCGTTGATTTTGCGCGTTTGAAAAAGCTGATAGCTGCCATCGTCGAAGAGCAGGCCGTAAGCCCACCCATTCGCCCACCGGAAGCGTGCGGTTTTTGTGCGGATATATCTCATGTCATCGCGACAGAGACAACCAATTGAGCGAGCCTCGGCAGCAACCATTCGCGGCACGGGAGCCGACTCGATGGAGTGGACGTGGCCAAATATGCTGTTGCCGTAGACGTTCGCGTGCTGCCGGCACGCGCTCATTCCCGTGTGGTAACCGTGGATGACGCTGAGTGATCCGAGTTCGTAAACTCCAGCCCGGGCGTCATACGGAAGCATTTTAATTTTCCGCTTTTTGAGCGTCGCGGTGATGTCTCGAATGCCAAGTTCCGCAACCTCCGCGATGTTGCCCTTGTGTGACTCGGCGGATTCCCAAAGTCGTTCGTCGTGATTACCTCGAAGGAAAACGCGTTCGCTACCGCCATCAAAGAAGCGGTTTAGGAACGCAAGACCGGCCTCCACGTCGCTCGCGATTCGTTCTTGTTTTTCGTCGGCGTCTGCATTTTTTCGGAGCGGTCGAAGGTCGAAACAATCTCCGGCGTGGATTCGTATTTGCGGTTGGAAATCATCGATGAAACGCCAGAGCGCAGCCACGCTCGTCGCATCGCATTGATCGCCGTGATTGTCGGAGGCGACGACGAAACGTTTGGGCTGCTTCATGATGGTCGAGTCGCGCAGATTGCTGCAATCTATCGGTTGACGTGGATCACATATTGCCACGCAAAGGCGACGGCAGATGTAACTACGGTGGCAACGGTCGCGGTCACTGCGTATATTTTGATTCGGGCGTCTTCGAGCGTTGTTACTCGCCCGTTTGTTTTTTCAACGTGGGTTTTAATCTCCTCGATCTGCTTATGTAGCTGATCAATTCCCGACTCGATACGAGCGAGCGAAGCGTCCATAGAATTTGGGTTGTAGTCGGCAGACATTGAGCGGCGTGGTCCAATGGTTAGCAGACTAATTCTCGATGGTCTCAACGACCGCGCCCTTGTAAACGGCGGTTCGTGAGAACCCAAGAATCTTGATCGTATGGGAGAGGCTTTCGGCCTTGCGAATTACCTCACCGTTTTCCCCAGTTTCTTTTTCGATCCCGATGGCGTGGATTTCTTGCGAGTAACCGGGCGCGGCGATCGAGTGATGAACCTCGTCAGCGGCGTAACGCGGCAGGCTCGAACAGCCGGTCACGATCGTCAGAATAAAAGGAATTTGAATTAGGGTTTTTGCATTCATTAAAGATCTCCTTGCTTGAATTTTGGACCACCGAGTTTCACTGCTATGACCATGAGCTTTCGGCGAACCCATGAGACTCCGAGCGCCGCCATTGCTTCGCCTAAAATTGAGGCTGCATCCTTGTAACTAGTGGTCTTCGGCGATTCGTCGCAGAGCCAGTCGTGAATGATCGCTGCCTTGCCGTGCCGACCGACTGGCGAAACGATGCGGTGGAAGAACCTTGGCACGCTGGCGAAATCCGTTCGGTAGCCTGCTGGCACCGTGATACGGCGACCATCGGCGCAGTGGAAGCGGATGGCATGGATCAACTCAAAGGGACGGTCCTTCAGGTCAACGTTGTGGACCTTGAGATTATAAGAGCCTGTGAATCTTTCGTCGCTCATCGGTAAACCATGCCAGTGCAATTGATTATTCCTCGGGGACGGCTACCGGTTCGAGGCTTTCAATCGCCTTAGCCAGAGTGTTAATCGCATCGGCAAGCGTGCGATGATCTTGGCCGGAGCCGACAAACTTGAGTTGAACTTGCGTGAGGATTTCGAGTGCTTGTTTTGGATTCATTTCGATTTGGTTTTTGGGTTTCGGGTTAGTTATTTTCGAGCGCGGCAATACGAGCAGTGAGTTCTTGGATTGCTCCAACG
>CAXBKH010000077.1:0-2037 GCA_963976365.1 uncultured bacterium
AACACTCTGATGCGGACTGGATGCAGATCATGATCAGAAAATGTCTGCCAGTCGCACTGTTGTCGGCACTCAGCCTGACTGTCAGTGCCGATTTCCGAACGGTTAGCCGCGCCTATGAAGCAACGCTGGCCAGCGTCCGGCTGCCGGTCTCCACGAGTGGCACGCTGACAATACGGGCTTGTGCTGACTGCAAGATACAGCGCTTTCGCGTGAATACAGAAACTCGCTACACCATAAATAAATTACCGGTGGATCTCGAAGATTTCCGCCGCCAGTTGCTGCAGGTACGCAATCGCGAATCGCAGGCCGTCATCGTTAAACATGACCTTGCTACCGACGTTGTGACCTCTGTATCAGTCCGGCTCTAGCCGGCGCGCAGCAACATCGCCAGGGGAAAAGTATGTCTTATAAATATAAAAACTACCTTTACGGAGCCGTAGCCTGCGGTGTCACGTCGCTTTGCGGCGTGCCAGCGCTTGCCGACGACACCGAGTTACTGCTGGTTAATCCCGGCAACAACGCGGCATCCACGCCGAACGTCATGTTCATTCTCGATACCTCTGGCAGCAATACGCGGTCGATCAACAAGTCGTCGTTTCACTGCCAGGCCGCCGCAAGACAAATCGAAGGCATCGGCAGTTTCTCGAGCACGATGGTGCAGTACCGCTCGGACCTCCTCGGCCTTGCCCAGACGTGGCAGGACCTTGAGTCGGGCAATTTCGTGGACCCGGTTGAGTGCCAGGCGGATTCGGGGATCCACGGCGATGGCACGGCCGGCGAGGTTTATGCGTCCGCGCTGTCCGGACTCCTGAATCCATGGACCTCCAACAAATTGCTGGAAATTTCCTGGGGCAGTTCACCGCGCAATGTGTCATACACCGTTTTTGACGGTAACTACCTGAATTGGCGGAAAAACCCGACCAATGTAACGCTGACGCGCAACGCGATCATGCGTACCGTTGTCAGCACGGTTTTGCGCTCACTGGACAATCTCAACGTCGGCATCATGCGTTTCAATGAAGACGATGGCGGCGTGGTGCTGCAAAGCATCAAGGATCTTGAGACCAATCGTGAGCAGATATTGGATGTCATCGACGGGCTGGATGCCGACGGTTTCACGCCGCTTTCGGAAGCGTTGTACGAATCGGCACTGTACTGGAACGGTTCGAGCGCGTACTACGGTGAAAATGTTGACCAGTTTGCAACGGACCCCAATGCCCTGTCGTCGACGGATCCGAATGTCTACCGATCGCCGATCAGCAATGCCTGTGCGAAAAACTACAACGTACTGTTGACGGACGGTGAACCAAACCTCGACCTGGATCCACCCAACCTCGTGGCTGGCTTGAGCGGTTACACATCGCTCCTAGAGCGAACGGGCTGCAATGGTACCGATGAAGGCGCGTGCCTGGACGATATTGGTGAATACCTGTCACTGCTCGATGCCAAGCCGGATATTCCAGGTTTGCAGAACGTCACGACCCATACGATCGGTTTCAATATCGACCTGCCCATATTGCGGGACACCGCGGTCGCGTCGGGAGGCGAGTACTTCCTCGCAGATGACGTGGAGAGCCTGACGCTGGCCTTGCTGCAAATTGTTGCCAATATCAACGAGCGTTCGCTGTCGTTCGCGGCACCGGCGGTGTCAGTCAATACCTTCAATCGGACACAGAACCTGAATCGCCTGTACCTGACCGTGTTCGGCACGCGTACCAATGTGCACTGGCCGGGCAACTTGAAGCGCTACGAAATCAATGGTGCGCAGATTGTCGATGCGGCGGTAACGCGGCCGTAAACCCCGCGAACGGCTATTTCTTTGATACGGCCCGGAACTTCTGGAGCACCGGCGGTGCGGACGGCAACAACGTCCGTCTCGGCGGTGCCGCCAATCTGCAGCCCGACCCACAGGACCGCAACCTGTACACCAACAACGGCCTCGTCGACCTGACCTCTGCCAGCAATCAGCTCCGGGCCTCCTCAGCCAACAATTACACTGACGCGGATTTCGGCCTGACAGGCTCGGACCAGGACCCG
>CAXBKH010000078.1:0-1996 GCA_963976365.1 uncultured bacterium
CGCGCGTGGACTATTGCTCAGCGAGACATTGGTCAACAAGCTATTCCAGGATACCCGCTGGCAGGCCAGTAGCTCGATTGGGATGGAGGTCCTGATGAATAACATCGTCTACATCGGAACAAGCATTGATGGCTACATTTCCGCTCCGGACGGAAATCTCGATTGGCTGAATTACGTACCGGTTCCCGAGGGCGACGACCTCGGATTTTCAGCGTTCATGGAACGGATCGACGCCGTCGTGATGGGACGCAAGACCTTCGAAACACTGATTGGCTTTGGGCTGGGCTGGTGTTACCCGAAACCCGGCATCATCCTGAGTACCACCCTGAAGTCGGTGCCGGACGAATTCAAGGACCATGTTCAGGTCGCAAGCGGTACTCCGAGAGAAATTTTTCGGCTCGCGCAATCGCAGGGATTTCAAAGCCTCTACATCGATGGCGGTGTAACGGTGCGCCGCTTTCTGCGTGATGACCTCATCGACGAAATGATCATTACCGAAATTCCACTGTTGCTGGGTGGTGGTGCTCCGCTATTCGGGGAGCTTGATCAACGCCTCGGGTTTGAATTGGTCGAATCAACGGTACTGCTGAATCAGCTCGTGAAACGACGATACCGGCGAAAACGTGAATGAAGGCAATGGCCGTCCGAGAAACCGGTGCCCCTGACGATGCCAGCCCGAACAGTCAGGTAACCGGTATCAATCAACGGGCACAATCAGCGTTGAAACGTAGGATATGACCGCCTGTTCAATGTCGGGCCAGTTTTCGATGTGCTCTACAGGAAAGACGTACTTCAATGCCAGCCGTTGATAACGAACCCCACGGACCGAGCACGTGTAACCGTTCGAACAATCGGCGATTCGCAGTGCTTGGCCAGTGCCTTCTTTGACGAAGGTGTAGTAAGCCGCCTGATGCCGGTTCGCAATGCGGTATTGCTGGAACAGAGTGCCAGGTACGTCGAACGGCCCCTCGTGTTTTGAGGCGATCTCGGCCAAGCGCTCACTGCTGGTGTTCCGAAACGGCTGGTTGCCGAGAAACGTCAGGACTATCTGCATCCGACCAGTTACCGGCTGGTTGCTGCCGGGGACGGGAGTGCAGTTTCGCAGTTCATCTACAAGGTTTGGCCAGCAAACAGTCAGTTGAAAGCTGTCGACCTCCTTCGCGCAGCTCAAGGTCGGTGATTCGTGGCGCGAGGGTATTCTGAGAAACAGGTCGCCGAGCTTGTGGGTCACTTCGGGATATATCAGTCCGCCGGACGCCGACGGTGACAGACATTTCGCTGCCGGTTGGCTTTCCTGCGATACAGCGGGCGGTGTGTCTTTCGCGTATGCGGTAGGTAGCACCAGCGACGAAAAAATCACCATCGACAGGGCGCACTTCAAGACCGTAGTCACTCTGTTGCTTGCTTTTTCTTGTTCACGACAAATGATGCCACGAGTGATCGTACTTCTACATCGATCGCGGGCCAGTCTCGTATGAGATCAACCTTAAAGTCGTACCGGATCTGCACACCGTGGTGTTCTCCCGCTCGTACCGTGCACCATGCTTTTGTCTGGCATCTCGCAATGCGCAGGTCGTCCTCTGCCTGGAACGTGTGTACATCCTGTATGCCATTACGAAGTTGGTATACGGTGATGTCCGTGCCTTCAATCTGAAACGAACTACTATGAGTGCGGGTCGAACTAGCGAGTCGCTCCGTCATGGGAATCGGCGGGGTATCAGTCGTTCGTCCGGGCCTCATGTGGATTTTGACCTGGTTGAGAGAGCCGGTGCACGGCGCCAAAACGCGTTCGGAAACGGACCAGCAGGCGACGTGTCCCGCTCCCCTGGATTCTCTGATCCCTTCAAATGGCGGGTGAAACCGGTCCCTTGGCAAGTACAGATACACATCGCCGACTTTGAAGTTTGCGGGGGATTCCAGCAAGCCACCGGCCAGCACATCGGTGACCTGGGGCGTGGCCTCTGGCGGTGCGTCACCGGATTCCCCGCATGCAGTA
>CAXBKH010000079.1:0-1926 GCA_963976365.1 uncultured bacterium
CCCACCAGTGCGTCGTATTTCCGGGCAGCAAACGCTGGCAGTTTGAAAACGGCCAATCGATCGAGCCGCCGCACACCTATGTCGTCAATGACGGCGAGGCGATGCGTTACATGCTCGAGAACGGCATGGGCATCGGCATGAAATCACTCTGGAACGCCGGCGGCAGCCTGAAATCCGGAAAACTCGTAAAGGTATTGCCGGATAATCCACTCACGACCGAATCCGCAATCTGGGCGCTCTATCCAGGCAGACGTATCGTCGCACCGAAGGTCCGGGTGATGATTGATTTTCTGGTGGAGCAGTTTTTGCCGGCTCCGACGTGGGAGCAATAGACGTTAGGAGGCCCGTTTCTCATAATCCTCGATCAAGCGTGGCTCGTTCGCTGGCTCGATCTGCACGCTCCAAGCGTATCGGCGGTTTTCAAACTGGTAAACCCGAACCGGCGGGTGCACCGACTGAGTAATGGTTTGGCCGATCCTAAACGCGAGCGAGGCTTGTGTCGCCAGGAAGACATGCACCACCTGGAGCTGAGGGTACTCAGCCCGAATCAGTGACAGCAGTTCGTACAGTTCTCGACATAGCCGTTGTTGCTTGACGACGCTGCTTGAGATTGGGGCCGATACGGACACTGCGATCGCAACATCGGTGCTTACGGCCGCGTGCGGTCGCGAGATGTTCAAACTCTTACCGTCGTCAAGGGCATCCAGCAGATGCCAGCCAGCATCACGATCGTAGTCCATGATCAGAATTTCCTGGCGATTCGTCAGTTTGTATCCTGCGGTGACGAGTAGAGGAATCGGTGCGAGGCCCGCGTAGGCAACCGGCAAGCCTCTGTGGCCGGTAGTAGTCACTCGGAGGTGCTCGCTCAAGTTACTGGCCTTTTGCAACAAACCCGCCTGATCAATCGTCACCCCATTGCGCTGAAAATCCTGATCGTCTTGATCGATTCGCAGCAAATGGCCGACTTTCATCTTGGACGGAAG
Source organism: uncultured bacterium (assembly GCA_963976365.1). Taxonomy (GTDB): domain Bacteria; phylum Pseudomonadota; class Gammaproteobacteria; order Steroidobacterales; family Woeseiaceae; genus UBA1847. The sequence goes on from CAXBKH010000079.1 coordinate 984, forward strand.
CCCAGTGGTCGGGTCCGTGGTTTGCATACCGGCCATGCAGCGGTGAAGAATCAAGACGCCGACTGGCTTCTTGCCCAGTGACTGGGCTCGCCAAACGACCAATGCAACTCCGACGAGTAGGACGAAAAAGCCAATACCGGCAGAGTTCAGCGGCCCAAACTCGAGCCATGCGGGTATGCCATCGATCCTTAGCACGGCGTACAGGGCGAGAGGTCCCGCCGTCAACATGCTGCCACCAATAACAATGACCCAGAACCCGGCTTTGTAGACAGGGTCGACAAACCGATACTTCCAGAAAGTAACCAACGACTGCCAAATAAGTCTCGCTAAGTTCATTGCTGTTCCAACTTCTTGAATTCAATCTTGCGCCTGAGATTCCAGCCACATCCGGCTTGTTTGCCCGTCCACACCCCGATGGCTTCAATACCGACGATGACGAAAACCAACCGGGTGCCCGGATACCGTCCGTTACGTAAGACGTGCTCCCAATCGGCGTAGTCGACGCTGGATAGAGTCGGGTCGTTTTCAGGATGCGAATGCCACAAGCCGTGAAACGATTTGGTGCGACCCGATTCGCGCCAGAGCTTCACGGCCAGATCACTGTGCTTCTTTGATCGATGTACATTGGTTCGCCGACGGACGTCTTCTTTCTGAGGAATCGTCACATCGTCGATCGCAATATCGTCAGTCTCTTCGAACAAGCGGCCAAGCAGCCTCGTCGCTGAACCAGAGGGTCGACGTATCATCTAACCGAAACTTCATGTCGTTGATACACGATCACGGCAGATGGGGCAGCCGCGATCGAATCGCTCGTCGAGCTCCGCGTTGGCCGAATCGGTGCCGGCCACTTCGTACCAGTCGCTGATCTGAATGTGCTCACGTCGCGCTAGATCATCTGTCCCTTTCCAGTATCTATACTTCTGCACAGGTTCATCGGTGGTAA
>CAXBKH010000080.1:0-1914 GCA_963976365.1 uncultured bacterium
CTAAGTTTGGTCCGTGTCGCGCGAGATCGGTCTCGGGGCTTCCGCCCCGAGCTAGTGCCTGCCCGGAAACCTCTGAAGCGCCGGTATCTGTTTGCCGATTGGCCTCGAATTTGACGCGAAGATTGTAACCTATGTGCACGTTTCAGGCCGCGCGGAGCCGATGAACTGGCGGAATACGCGGTGAGATCGGCGTCAGCGCAGACGGGTAGCGGAGACACTTTTAACTCCAGTGCGACTGAACCGTCCTCGCTATGCAGCTCCACGCAAGGTCCGGCAAGCGAGCGCGTCTGCGTTGCGTCGCGCGATCACGAGCTTGCCAAGAACGTGAATATTGCGGCCCAGAACCCCAAGACCCAAGTAGCGTTCGAAGCCGATCTCGCTGCGGTCGCGGCAACGCTTCAAGCCGTTTCCGCTTTGTAATGCACCGATCGCTGATTCGATTCCCGAATGGCGTTTCCGGGCCGCACGAAACTCGATCGTCGCCTCCCGCATGCACTGAGCGTACTGACCGGGATGCTTGGGAGCAACGCACGCCAAATCCACGATCTCTTCAAGCTGCTCAACATTGTCCGGCGAATGAAAGCCTCGATCAAAAGAGGCCTCCTCAATCTCACCACCGTGCTTTCGTTGAGCGATGCGCGTTTGCTCAACGATGACGTCCGCGTCTTGAAAGTCACGATCCATCAAGTGGTAGTGACTGATGAATCCTGCCGCGTCTTCGAATACCAAAAAGAGGCGACCGAACTGATTCGGCTGGCCCGCTTTGCCGCGACGGTACAACTGCGTGTGCGTTTCAAACAAGCTGAATAGCTTTTCATTGTTGGGTACCGTTTCACCGAGCAAGACGCGACGCTTGGCCGTATCACACACTTTCAATGTCAAGTCGATCCACGTCGCAAGTTGCTGGGCATTTGCCAGCGATGACAATGACACGCCGTTCGTTTCAGCCCGTTCCTGCAGGCCTTTTGCACGCTCGGTGATCAAGTGCACCCGATCGAGCAAGTCGCTGTAGAGTGATTCCAAAGCTTCTTTCTTATGAGCGTTTTTGCTGGCGCTGATCCGCGAAATGTTCCGCGCAAGATACTTCACTTTCTTAAGCAGGTGCTCTGCCTGACGCCAACCCGATTCCCGAAGCTCGGCGGCCAATTCAACGCACAGCGGAATGATTTTTCTGACCCCGTCGTAGATCAAGCTGCTTTCGGTGGGGTAGTGGATGTTGGTCTCGACGACAAACGAATCCGCCCGAACGCTGGCGCGTGCCTGGCCGTGCAATTGCTGGCCCGCCGAGACGATCGCCTGATTGAGCCTTTCGATCGTACTCGGTTGAAGGAGACAAAGCGTGTCGCGAATTCTGCGTGCGGTGAATTGTTCGGCGCATTCCCAATCGCCGATTCCGAGGATGCCTCGGAGGCCGAGATGGTTCTGCGCTTGATCTTGCAGTTTGTCATAGTCGTAGTTGCAGCCAAGCCGCACTGCTGCGAGGACAACGACTTGCCAATCATCCATCCCTGGTCGTCCAACATCGCGGCGCGAGTCATCGCTCACATCAGCGGCGATCAGCTTGCTGACCTTGTGACGTAGCTTATTGTCCCGATACAGGAATTGGAGCCCGGCAAGAACGGGAACGACTTCATCGCGGCATTCCAAGTTGAGCGGAACTTCGGCGATTGGGCTACAATCAAATCGTCGTTGCGGTGAGTACGCTTTTCGCATCGAACACTCCTTGAAGGTTTTGCGTTGAACTTGCATGTATTCAACAAATTCAACGCGCGAACCGTCTTGGCGGTTCGATCTTCAAGGAGCTTTTTTCATTTTTGTGCCGCAAAAAACGTGCTGTTTCGATTTCCGGACAGGCACTAGCTAGCGCTCGCTCAAGATCGTCGACTTGCTCGCCAGTCCCTAATTCCCGAAAGT
>CAXBKH010000081.1:0-1891 GCA_963976365.1 uncultured bacterium
AAATTGTCATCAGGGTAATGGTGTGACCGAGCCCCCAGACGCTGCCGCGCAATACCAGTGCGCGCCGGGAGTTCTTTGTCTCGCTCAGCGCGGCGACCGCGGCCAGGTGGTCCGCTTCAAGAGCGTGCTGCATGCCAATCGCGCAGCCAATGAGCAGTAGTGTTTGATATTCCATCATCAGTTATTCCGGTTGCCGGTTGCGGACGCGCTGCCAGCCGTTAGCGCTGTCGTCAGAAACCGGTGTACAGCCTGGCTGTATCAAAAAGTTGGGCACCTTGAGTGACCGGCCGGGGCGAAGTCACTGCTGCATGCCGATTCGTATTCTAACATTTCTGTCTGTGGATCGATTCCAGCCCGGCTGATTGACGACAACCGGGCAGATTGCTGCATGGGCGCGCAATTATGCCCGATCACGACTGGTTAACAAGTTCAGTTGGTTTTGATTCACGCGTAATAATTTCGTTGGCTACGAAGCACGATAATTGCCTTCAGAACTGGCTAAGGGCGAGGAGCTGTACTATCGTCGCGGGCACCTCGTCAGCGACACGAACTGAACTTCGTTTTCAAAATAAGAAGCAGCGACCATGCCCTGGCAAATTAGCGAATCGCAAACCAAGAATTTCTCGCTCGCACAGGCTGCGGCAAGTTGATCGCGCAATCATTCAGACGTGTCGCGCTGATGCTCGTAGCCACGTCAATCGTTGTGCCCTTAAGCGCGCAGGAGAAACCAGCCGACAACGACATCTCGCAGGAAATTGTCAGCTATCAGGCACAGTTCTTCGAACGTTACCAGCCGAACTCCGCACTCGACATGCTGCGGCAGATTCCCGGTTTCCAGATTGATGATGGCGGTAACAAACGTGGCTTCGGGGCAGCGGCCGGCAATATTCTTATCAACGACCGTTATCCGAGCGCCAAGCAGGAAAAGCCCTCCAATATCCTTGAACGGATCCCGGCAAGCCAGGTCAGGCAAATCGACCTAATTCGGGGGCAGGTAAGGGGAATTGATCTTCGTGGTCAATCCGTGGTCGCGAGTATTCTGTTACACGATGATATTCCGGCCACGGCTCGCTGGGATCTGTCGATACGCAAGAACTTTGAGCATACGCCGGTAACGGTGCGAAGCAGCATCTCGCTCGCTGACAAATGGCACGGTCTTGAGTACAACGCCGGACTGCTGCTGCGCCGATTTCGTTCCGGAGAGCTTGGTGGCGAAAACGTTGTTGACTCAGGCGGCGTGCTGACCGAGGCGCGACTGGAAGACTCCTTCCTGCGTGGCGACGAAGGCAATGTGAGCCTGAACGTTCTTACCTGGGCCGGCTCAACGTTGCTGAACTTCAACTCACAGTTTGCCTTTGAGAAACGCAGCGAATCCCTAGAGGCAATAACGGCGCCGCAGGCACCCGGCGATCAGGATGAGGATTTTTTCGTCGACGATAGCGACAAGTCGGAAGTTGAGATTGGTGCGGACGCGGAGCGCAGCCTCAGCCCGGATCTGCTCGCCAAGACTATTCTGCTCTACACCCGTTCGGAGGACGATGCCCGTACGGCGCAGGACCGGTTCGACAGCGGCGGCGCGGCGATTCTCTTTCGCCAGGCCGACAGCAATGTCGTCCAGTCGGAGGCTATTGCGCGCCTGGAGTTCGACTGGGCCGGCTGGCAAAGTCATGCACTGAAGTTCGATGTCGAGACTGCACGCAACGTTATCGACAGCGAGCTTACCCAGGCTGTGGATACCGGATCAGGGCCGGTAGTCGTGCCGGTACCGGGCGGCAACACCCGCGTCGAAGAAAGCCGCTTCGACGTATTGCTCAACGACACCTGGTTCCGCGGCGCCTTTGAGTTGGATTACGGCCTGGGCGCTGAGTGGTCAACGATTCGACAAAGTGGC
>CAXBKH010000082.1:0-1885 GCA_963976365.1 uncultured bacterium
TTCGACTCGCCCATCGTCGAAGTGAGGAGGGGTTGGTACAGAGGACGACTTTGCCCGTCAACCATGTTGGCGATGGTTGCGAATGTCTCCTGGCCCATAATCCACTTCAGACCACCCCAATACTGCGCGGGGATCTTGTCGTAACGGAGGGATGTGAGAGCCTGGGTGACATTCTTCGCCGCTTCGGCAGCGGTTCCGGTGTCGATGACACTGATGTCAAGTTCAGTTTTCTGACCGCCAGTACCAGTGAAGATAGCCGTCGGAGTGTCTGCCGCAGTTGCGTAATCAGCCTGTGCGGCTGCCCACTGTTCCGGTGTCGAGAAAATCGGCTCCGGGGCGTCATCCGAACCGATACCGGTAGCATACGAAGCGTCCCAGTAAAGGCCGTGTTCTTCAGCGTGCTGGAGAAGCATCTCCTGAACAGCGTTTCCACGCGCATCCCGAAGAAATTCCTCGGTGACGTTCGAGCGGGCTGCGGTCTTGAAGTTTCGCACTCGCACACGCTCGAAGGAACCAATCTTCTCGTTATAGGCCCCCGATTCTGCAACAAACGCATCGCCGGACATATCAATTCGAGCGTTCACACGCTGGAGTTCGATGTCATTGCTGTACGTTCGCACCACACAGTTCTGGCGTAGAACTGCCAACTTCGGCAACTTGCGAATCATCTGTCCGAGCAAGTCAACCGGAATGCTCGCACCAGTGACTGGTCCGGTTGCGTCAGTTGCAGCGAACGTCGCGGCTGATCCGTCCGAACCACCACCAAGAGGGTTAACCCGATAGTCGGGGTCGCCTCCGGTGATGCGGATATCCGTGCCGTTCATCTCAAAGCGGTAGCGTCGGTCTTCCCGAGGTGCTGCCGTTGTCGATCGTGAGAAACCAAAGGATGGCTTCTTGACCAGTGCGGAAACCTTTTCGCGTGCGTCGGTTGCACGGATCTGGGTGTCGATCTCGGCCAGGCGTGCTTCGCCCGATTCGAGAAGTTCAATCGACTCAACATCGTCGATACTGTCGTTGCGAAGCAAGATGTCGTTCATCTTGCCTGCGAGTTCGTCCCGCTGCTCGCGGAGACTCCGTGCGTCGTCCATGGAAGGACTCCTATACGAGCCGGGATTTCGCGGAACCGTAGGCTCCACTCGTAACCAGGCTAACTTCGACGAGCCTTGCATTTCGCACCGTGCGAATGGAAGGACCGCCTCGATTGTGCTTCCAGGTGTCGCCACCTTCGGAAACGATAAAACCCACCGAAACAGATCCGTCGAAGTCACCTCTCTCAAGTGCTTCGATCACATCTTTTCTGCACTCCGGAAGATCGCAGGCGAACCCTAGACCTTCCGCTCTCTCATCAAATCTCAATGTCCCCGCGCCCGTTCTTCCGAGGGGTACGGACCCTGGTTCGTGTTGAATGAACATCGAAACAGAGTCATCAATTTTCATCGCACGGGGTTCCATGCGTTCTCGGTACGGTCGTGGCCTGTCGCGGAGTACAACGCTCAGGCTGTTGTACGGGACCGCGATTCCATCAATCGTCCGATTCGTCATCGTTCCCGCTGGAAGAATCCGGCGTTCGATCTTGTTCATTTGCTTGTTCCTGATTTTGCTCCACCGGGAGCATGTTGGGACCGATGAGAACCTCGTCGCCGCCTTCGAGGGGTGTGTACCCCATCATCGTGCGTGCTTCGTTTCGGGTCATGATTCCCGACTGAATTGCTACCTGGATCGCGTTCACCTGTTCGCTGAACGTGCCGCGAACCAAAGGCGATGTGTCAAACCAGACTCGGTATCTCTTGTTCGATTCCCTACCAGGAAGGAGTTTGAACCCTAGTTCTGTTTGGATGCTTGCAAGGTAAGACCCAAGGCAAGTATCAACATACGCCCGCGACAT
>CAXBKH010000083.1:0-1835 GCA_963976365.1 uncultured bacterium
CTCAGGCAACAACGGCGCGCTGGGCTACGAAGACCTTGACTCCATGAACGGCTATATCGAAGTCGCCTACGATTTTGCGAACGAAATCCGGCTCGAGTGGCTGAACGGCTTCAGCGACTACGAGCGTGACTACGTGCAGGACAACAGTGACTCGCCGTTCCTGATGAACTTCCAGGGTCGTGGCGAGGATTTCCAGCAGTTCAGCTCGGAGCTGAGGGTAACGTCCAAGGCCGGCGGGCCGATCGAATGGAACGCAGGTCTTTTCTACCAGACCACGGACCTCGGGGCGTTCTCATCGAGCCTCAGGGCCAATGTCCGCCAGTCGCAACGCTACAACTTCATCACGGAGGACGTAGACTTCACGGCGGCGTTCGGCACGGTCAAGATGTCGCTGGAGGTTGGCGGCCGTTTCCAGGATGTGGACAAGTTTGCGACCGTGGAAGGTTATGCGGCCTCCTGGGTATTCGATGTTTGCCCGGAAGACCCTTGTGATCCTCTCGTGGTGCCGTCGAACCTTGTCTTCGATCCCGCGATCGACGGCTACAACGGTGACGAGGGCCAGCTCGGAAGCAACTCTTACTACCTCGTCGACCCGGCAACGGCACGGCTGTTTACCGCCGTTCCGGCAGGCACGCCGTTGTACGCGATGCCATTCCGCGAGACTCGTAACGTGCCCACCTTGTGGCAATCGGGCAACGCGTCGCCTGTCGGCCTGACCGCGCCGGACTACGCCATTCGCGTTGATCGCGGCGAAGGCCCGTACGCGCAACGCTTCACCGAGTCCGGTTTCAGCCCGCAGATTACCTTGCGCTTCCGTATGAACGACCAGGTATCGCTGTATGCACGTTATGCCGAGTCCACCAAGATTGGGGGCTTTGATACTGGTCAGACCTCTATCCCGACGAGCATCGACGAGCTTACGTTCGAAACCGAGGACGCCGAGCAGGTTGAAATTGGTATCAAGGGTACTGTGATGAATGGTCGCTTCAGCTTCGATGCCGACATCTTCAACCTCGAGTTCCCGAACCTGCAGACGACGGCATTGTCACCTGATCCGGAGCAGACCTCGGCCAGTGTGAATGCCGGCCAGCGGGTACGCGGTATCGAGTTCAACACCCGCTTCATGGCGACCGAAAATCTGCGTCTCGGTTTGTCGGGTGCGTTCATGGACGGCGAGATGACCTCGTTCCCGGGCGCGGGTTGTACGGATGCCGAGATTGCCGAGGCAATCACGAATCCGAATGCTCCATGCGAGTTCTTCGACGAAGATACGGGTGCGCAGATTCCGGCGCCGAGCGATCCGGTTGACGCGATCGATGCATTTTCAATTATCGATCGTACCGGCTCCGAGGCGCCGCGTACGCCTGACTGGAAGTTCGTTGTCACTGCTGACTACTTCAAACCGTTCGGCAACGGCTACGAGTTTTCCTTCAATGCCAAGGGCTTCATGTCTGACGGTTACATACTCGACGTTGAAAGCTTCAACAGGATCGTCAAGTACAACAAGCATGAAGACCTGAATATCATCGTCGGCGTCCGCAATATTGATGCAGGCTGGGGTGTGTTTGCCTTCGGACGCAACCTGCTGGAAGCGCGGCCGAGCTACAACCGTGAGTACGACGTGTTCCCGGATGGCCTGGCAGCGGCGCATCTGAGCCCGGCATCGTTCTCAACCTACGGCGTCAAGTTCGAGTACATATTCGACTGATTCGGCACGCTCGCAATACAAAAAAGGCACACTTCGGTGTGCCTTTTTTTATGGGAGACACGGCAGCTCCGGTCGGACACAAATGGCTTGTCGCTTTCCCGCCAGAGCTACTATTTAATGCAGCGGG
>CAXBKH010000084.1:0-1829 GCA_963976365.1 uncultured bacterium
AAATAATGTTATGGTAGTCGCATAAATGTCTCCGTGTTGACCGTAAACCCGCATTATTCACCAAGAGCGTGAGCACGTGTTGATTCACTGGCGATTGCGGCTGGCGGTTTGTTGAGGGCGGTTTTGATCGAAATCTGCGTCGTTGGCGCACAAAGCCCCCCTCCCCAAAGTCGCTTCTCGTTTCGATGGGGCCGATTATTGGCGAAGCACTTCTCGCAGGTGAGCGTGCCTTGGCGGTGGCGTGAATCCGCACGGAACATTGGCTTGCACCGTAGAAGATTCCCAGTTTTCGATGTGGCTGATCAGACGAGACCACAGTGGCTCGGCCGACTCCGCGATTCGAAGAACCAGTCGCCGCGAATGCTTCACCATCCGGCCGCCAACCTTCAGCACGGACCCGACGAACCGCCGCATGTCCCAACCACCACCGACCGCCTCTTCAAGCTCGTTGCGACAGATCGTGTTGAGATTAAAAGCCAACAACGCAAGTAGCATCGTCGCCTCATTCGCCTTGAATCCTTGCGAAGACAAGTGAACGCCGATCGATTCGTTGAACTCACCAAGCCGGTCCTCGAACGTGCCTCGCTTTCGATAGTGAGCGAGCAGCGTGTCAGCATCGCGGGATTCCTCATCCCAATTGGTCACCAAGAAGAACCAGCGCGGCATCAAGTTCAATTGACCTGTCGTAGGATCAGGCTGATCGACCACAACGAGGATCAATCGTTGGGCATGCTTCCACGAGTCGGCCTGATAGTTCCCAAGCTCAACGGTGTACTCGTACCCGTTCTGCGGTGGCCGCCCTGGTGGACGATGGATGTGCTCGGCAGCCAAGGCGTCGAGCTTTGTGTTGGATTTCAATCGCCCGACAAAACGCCTATTTTTCGAACTCAGTTCGTCCATCACGCTGCCAATCGTGTAGCCCGCATCGAGTCGGTAATCAACGTGCTGTGCGATCGAGTGGGCGTGGTCGTCGGTCTTATCAACAAAGCGTTTCATGCCGTCGGCGGTGTGGACTTGGCCTTGGCGAAGCGCGGCGTGAATGAAGCCGTTACCCAGTCGATTGCCCTGGTGCGTGCTGTCGTAGTCCCCGCGAACGCTCAAGCTCGCGACCAGCGGATGGTAAACCGTTTTCTTGTAGTAGCCGTTGTAGTTGGCTCCATGCTGCTTGCCGTGAACTTCAATTGGAAAGCTGTCGATGTCGACGGTGGCCTGATTGACGCGGCGGCCTCCCGAAGCGATCACGTGTCGCTGGACGCTTTGGGCCAATCCGTTTCGGACCGCTTCCAAGTTGCCCGCTTGCCCGGTAAGGATGCCGATCAAGCGGGACTGAGTGGGTTGGCTTGCCAATCGCTCGTCGGCGACGGCATCGCCGGTGCGGTTCCAGACGGCGACGCGGAACGCGGGGTCATGAGCCAAGCGGTCGACATCGTCCTGAGCAGAACAGCCCAAAGCCATGGCAAACACACGCTCACGAATTAATTCGTCGATGCGATAGCGTATGCGGTCTTCGCGTCTGGGGTCGCGGACGTCCTTGGCGATCGCGTCGAAGAGGCCAAGTCGATGTTCGGCATCGCGAAGCATGATGACGCCGGCATGAGAGGTGATTCGATGATCGGTCGACTGAACCTTCACGGAGCGATTGAATTGGGGCTCGAAAAGGTTACCTTGGTGTTCACCCATCGCGTGAATCCTTGTTGCGTTTGAGTTGGTTGTGGTTAACCGTTAAACGCAGTGGTTCACGCGATGGTTTCTCTATTCAACAAGTTCTTGGTGAATAATGCGGGTTTACAACTTGATTCGCGCAGTCTTCGTCGGTGCAAACCCCAAGG
>CAXBKH010000085.1:0-1824 GCA_963976365.1 uncultured bacterium
TGCTCGTGCTCGTGCTCGTGCTCGTGCTCGTGCGATTCCGTTTCGGATCCAGGCTGGCAGCCTGGACCACGAAGTGGTCACAGACGGTAGACATCTGAGTTGTTGGCAAGAGTGTTTGGAGGGTCATTTTTAGTTTTTCAGGAAAGCGATGAGGGGATGGTTTTTCGTACGCATGGATTCGAGGTATCGAGCCGGATCGTATGCTTGGCGGGTCTGCCAGACGCGGAACAAAATTCGGGCCCAACGCGTCGCTAGCTTGCGTATCGCTGCGTGGTGGCCCACCCCTTTGTCACGCTGCCAGCGGTAGTAGGCTCCACTCCACGGACAGAACCGACGAGCACAGCCGGCGAATTCATGGAACGTTTGCAACAAGAATTTGGGACATGCCCGACGGCGCCGCACCTGACGCTTCTTTCCGCTGGCAATGGTCACCGGGGCGATCCCCACGGCCGACGACAACGAGTCGGCATCGGCGTAGCGGTCTCGATCCGAACCCAACGCCGCCAGCAGACGCGGTGCCAACGCCGGACCGGCTCCGGGAAGCGTTTCGAAGAGCTTTGCATCGGGGTGCTGGGCCATGGCGATGCGGATCGCCTCCTCGCACTTTTCGATCCCCTGCTGAAGTTTTTCCAACTGAGCGACCAGCGTTTGGACCTGGATAACCAACGGCTCGATCAGAGCCGAATCGCTCGTCACCAGTGGGGTCGATCGAATCAACTCGATGATCTGGGCGACTCGTTCGGGTTGCTTGATCGAGTGCCGAGCGAGCCACTTCTTGAGCGTTTCCCTGTGCGCTTTCTTGGCCTTGCGTGGGTCCGGGAAACGACGCACAAACTCCAACGCCAAGCCGCTGTCAAGTTTCTTCACCGGCAACATCAGCGCCAGCGGATGATACATCTTCAAAGCAGCCTGTAACTTCTGAAGCACGCATGTTTTATCGTCGACGAGGTTGCGTCGGGTTTGACATAGCAGCGAGATTTTTCGGGTCAACGGATCGTCAGGTTTCATCGGTCGCATGTCCTCATGCCGATCGGCCAATAACCGCGCCAAGTAGTAGGCATCGCCGCGATCATCCTTGGCTCCCGAACTGACGAAGGACTCGCGGAAGCGCGTTGCCTGCTTGGGGTCGACGGGGTACAGGGTGATGTCCTCGAGCAGCACGAAATGATGGATGATTCGGACCCGCCCTTTTTCCAAACAAACGTGGATTGGTCGCCCGGAAGCGATGCGCCGCAGCTCGGCGATGATTTCCTGGACGTCCTGTGGTTCGGCGTTGATGCGTCGTGTGATCGGTGCTCGTCCGGGCTGGAGGATGCACAGATCATGCTTCGCGTCGGCCCAGTCGACGCCGACGACCAGGGGCGATTTTTCGTCTTGGGAATGCATTTGTGTTGGCTGTTGAGACATGATGAAGTTACTCTTGGAGACGTTTTTCGTCGTGCGTCGCTTCGATTCGTGCGGATGGCTTATAGGCGAGTCATCGTCTGTGACCACATCTGAGAATCCGTCGATGAATCGAAGTCGAGTGAGGCGTCCGGAGCTCTACCATAAGTCGTCATCGCGACAAGCCGGGGAATCCGTGACGCCTCACCGACGTACGCTTTTATGTTGATTCAGCGACCGCTTGACTCAAGTCCCGCGGCGCGCGACTGCGGGGACGGGGAAGGTGTTTGCTCGAGCTCGAAGGGTCGGCTCCGCAAACGCCTTCCCCGGCAGTCGCTGGGGGTGAGGAGAATCTATAAGCCGGGGGTTGCTGCGTCGCAGCGTACCCCCGGAAAACGAGCGGCCATAAAACTCTCCATCCCGCCGTGGCCAAAGGCCACG
>CAXBKH010000086.1:0-1816 GCA_963976365.1 uncultured bacterium
CCAAAGGGTCATCGACGTATTCGATGATCTCGACCAAAACACTGATCGCACCGGCGAACGTTTTCTTCAGCAATTCCTCTTTGCTAGTCACCAAGTCATATTGTTTGATGGGTGCAGTCGGTCTGGTAGCAAGCGATTTCATTGGATTTCAAACGGTTTGGTTTGTCGATTGATAGGATATCGGTGGCAGGTCGGCTGGGGAACAGATCAGTCGCTTCCAGATCCGGTCCCAAATGCCGCTTCGGTTTGCAGTCCGGAGATCGACGATGTACTGCCCTGTGACGCGATGCCATCGCATGCCGGATTGCTTCAACCGCTGATTGAAAATCACTTTGCAGCCCGCCTCGGTGATTCCGCTGCCGATCGGGTCGCCCTTCTTTCTGCGTTCCGCATAGTCCATGTGTGCCTTGTACTTCTTTAAGTAATTCAACGCCGTGTCAAAGTCCTTCTTGGTCCCTTTGAGGCCACTACGCCGCTTTTGCTGTGCCGCTCGAGCGATCACCTTTTTGATCCCGTTGTTCTCGTGACGCAGTGTGTGTCTTTGTTGCTTCGCCCAAGCGTGTGCCTTGCCCGTTCCGCTGCCGAAGAGCGAAGCAGCCAACTGTGAAACGTATTCACAAGCATGAAAGAAATCGACGCACCAAGTCCACTTCAACCGTCGACCGGTCAACGGGTGTTTCATCTTGCAGAGCACATCGCGGTAGTAAGCCTGCGGGTGACAGCCGGCGTCGGTGACATAGCGAAGTCTTAAGGCCTCCGAGCCCGCTCCACGCAGCACACCTTGGATCACTTCGGTCAATCGCCGAGTCATCGTCGGTTGCTCGCTCTCAGGCATCTGGCCCAAGTAAATCGTCCCGACTCGCTTGCGATTGCGATCGTAAACGGCAATCGTTCCACAGGACGCTTCTTCCCAACACGGACGCGATTGCACGAACACTCCGTCACGCCCAACTTGCAGTAAAACGTCGTGTTTCCCTTTGCTTTGACGAGCCTCGTCGATCCAGGCGATCAGTTGCCGGGTCGCTTCGTCGTCATGCACCGATCGAACTTGCGTGGCCAAGTCAGCGATGACTCGGCGGTAGGCTTCCACCGAGGGTGTCACGCTGAAACGTTCCGCAAGCATTTCCCTGGCAGCTTGCTGGGGAAGGTCGGCGGCCAAGCGACCGGTCACCTCCGCGAGTGCCGGCGACATTCGTCCCGCGACGATCCCCAGCCTGACATCCAGGGGAGCGATGCCGGGCGTTCTAACTTGCGTGTTTTGAAAGTACCATCGCTCATACGAGATGGGGCCAAAACGAGTGTCGATGGTGTTGGCGGTGCGTCGGTTACGACGGTAGCTTTCGCCATCGAGGTCGAATGAACTGACGGTCTGGTCGCGGTGAATCGATTCGATTTCCTGGATGGTTCGTTGCATGACCAGGCGAGCGAGTTCACGAACGATGCGTTCCAGGCGTCGCTCAAACTTATCGGTACTGGCGGGCGTGATCTCGGCGGTGGAAAAAAGATTGTACCGCTGCGATGACTCTCCAAATGACAGCGAGCAGTTGGCTAATGAACTTGGGATCAAGAGCACTGCAAAGTCGTTGGAGTGAATTCAAAGATCTGGTAGAACTCTTCATGGCGTCCGTTCCTGGTGAGGTGTTTGGCCTGCTAACCAAAAACACGCATTGGGACACGGACGCCGTTTTTCTCCAATAGCAATCCGGCACTTATTCCATCCGGATCGCTGCTACCAGCCCGACTGCACCCTCTCAGAAGCAATGTGAGACAGCGGTTGGATCGATGTTTCCAGACCGGCGCGCTGAACAGCGGCTGG
>CAXBKH010000087.1:0-1807 GCA_963976365.1 uncultured bacterium
GCGAACTCTGGCAGACCGGCTTCATGCACAACCGGCTGCGAATGATCGTTGCGTCGTTCCTCGTCAAAAATTTGCTGCTGCACTGGCACTCTGGCGCTGAATGGTTCTGGGATACCTTGCTCGATGCCGACCTTGCGAACAACAGTGCGAGTTGGCAGTGGGTGGCAGGTTGTGGCCGCGACGCTGCGCCGTACTTCCGTATATTCAACCCGGTAACCCAGGGCAAACGATTCGATCCGAACGGCAACTACGTGCGTCGTTACGTACCTGAAATCGCGGCATTGCCGGACAAGTACCTGCAGTCGCCGTGGACTGCGCCGGAAGATGTGCTGCGCGACGCAAATCTAAGACTCGGCAAGGACTACCCGTTGCCGGTCATTGATCTGAAAGCGTCGCGCGAGCGGGCGCTGGCAGCGTTCAAGTCGCTGACCGCCGGGGACTGAACCGGCGAAGGCTGCAGGCGAGCATTCGCCTGCGTCCACCTGCTGCTGCAGGTGTTAATTCCGGCACATGGCCGTCGCTCATGCAGCGCGGCTTATTCCCGATAATCCCCGGTAGAAACAGGCCCATCGCAGGGTGCAATGTTGTACACTTTGGGCGAACCGGCGCATTAAAAAATGGTCCGCAATGGACACAATAGCCGGGCATGGCAATAGCCACGGAAGTAAACTTAAGTTATTGATCTATCTAGCCAGAAAGACGGCGTCCGTTGCTCACAACGCCCTACAATGCACAACGATGCACCACCGATGTCGGAAAATTGTCGGAACTCAATTGGCGACATGTAAAGGCGATTGCTCACGACGACCTTCACCATGCCACGGCGCAATGGCTACCAGACAGTCTACCTTCCGTGCAAGCCGGGGCGATTTATAGCTCAAGTTCGTCTCTGCGTCCGCGCACTTCGAGCCGCCTGTCGATCTCGCCTAACACTGCCCGCCGGACGTAACCACGATAGCCTGAGACTTGTTTGATTATGGGAGTACCAAGGTCTCCGAAACGTTCTGCTGCACGCGTTGCATAAGTCCAAAACGTCCAGCCTCTTTTTGTTGTGACGCTCTCGAAATCTCTCACGCGACCAAATCTTTTCTCGAAATCCTGAAAATCGAAGTTATCGTATAACCAAACTTTATCCTTGCCATCGAAACGTGCCACGTGCTTGGCCGCTTGCCGTCGTGCCCTGCGTGTAATTTTCCTATAGAAGTTCGACATTGTGCTGTTCCGAATGTACGCACGACGCCCATCAAAACGAAATCCCAAGTACTGGATGCCGTCGGCTCCACCTTCCCCGGCTATGTGCGTGTATTCATGGCTCCCGTCATCGCGGCGTCTAAAGTGCCCAATACACGTCTTTGACGCCTTGATTTCCAGCGCATCGCCGTATTTACAGATCAGGTCTGCGACATATGACTCCGCCCGCTTTCCATTTTCGTCGCTGCCCGGCAATACGAGCACCAGGTCATCCGAGTAACGCCAGTATCGCCCGCCGCGGGCTCGGATGTATGCCGCTAATTCCACGTCGAATTCAAGCAAATATGCGTTTGCCAATAGATCTGAAATCGGGGCGCCTTGGGGAATACCGTGGGCATTCGAGTTTTTCTGAATCAGTGAGTCATACTTTGGATCGTCACCGGCAATCTTTGCCCGAAATTCCGCTGGAGAACACAGCTGTTTGGGCATTTTCTTGGGTGAAATAATATACCCGGGCGCAATCGTATCGTTGCGCTGCTCCTTGTCGCCGATATAACCCAGTCGCTCGTATGCCGCGGTTCGATCGACATATCGATAACGCGTAATTGCCTTAAAT
>CAXBKH010000088.1:0-1792 GCA_963976365.1 uncultured bacterium
CTTCGCTGACCAATTGAACTCCTTCGGTCCAAGCCGGGATGACGCTCGACAAATTGAATTTGGTTGGTTCGCGGCGATTGTATGAGCTGTCGAATTCGGTAACCGTTCACGGTCGATGGCCGCGAGCGAGTTGATTGACGGGTTTTTTCGGTCGCCGATTGCTATCGGTGGATTCGTCGCCGGCGGGTAAAATGCGTCCATCATGGATGACGTTGCAAAACAGGACTGCGAAGGATGCGCGAAGCTGGCGGCGAAGGTCGCTCAGTTGGAGAAGCAAGTTGCCGAGTTGCTCGACAAGCTCGCCGCTCTGCAGAAGAACTCCGCGACGTCGTCCAAACCACCCTCAAGCGACATCACCAACCCGCCGCCAAAACGCAAGAAGCCCGGGCGACCCAGAAAACGTAAAATCGGCGGACAGCCTGGGCACAAACGGCACGAGCGGAAATCGTTTCTCGACGAGCAAGTCGACTTCATCCTCGAACATCGTTACGACGGCTGCCCGTGTTGTGGTGGAAAGCTTTTGGATGAAGGCACCGAGCCGAAGAAGCACCAAAGTTTTGAGCTGATCGACAATCCGATCGAAGTGACCGAACACCATCGCGTCGGCCAAATCTGCGTCGACTGCGGCAAGACGCACCATTGCCCGCTTCCCGAGGATATTCGCCGGGCCGGACTGGTCGGACCCAAAATGACGGCCTTGATCGGCTGGCTCAAAGGCGTCTGCCACATGTCCATCGGGAAGATCAAGAAGTACTGCCGGGATGTCGTCGGCGTGGACCTCAGCCGCGGCCTGATCCAAAAGTTGGTCGGCAAAGTCAGCCAGAGTATCGCCGATCCGTATCAAGAGTTGCTCGATGCGATCTCGCAGCAAAGCCACCTGAACGTGGACGAGACCGGGCACAAGGATAGCGGCAAAAAACTCTGGACATGGTGTTTTCGGGCCTATCTGTTTACCGTCTTCAAGATCTCTCCGAGTCGAGGCAGCGGAGTTTTGATCGAGACGCTTGGAGCTGAATTCGACGGCACGATCGGCTGCGACTACTTTTCGGCCTACCACAAGTTCATGCGGCTCGACGAGAACGTCAAGCTGCAGTTTTGCATCGCCCATTTGATTCGTGATATCAAGTTCCTTTGTGGTCATCCCGAAGAGGCCAATCAGGTCTACGGGGCGAGGCTGCGGGAGCATTTCCGAAAGTTGTTCAAAACCATCGCCCGTCGTGATGAGTTCGCCAGTGAGGAGACGTTTCGCAGGTCGCTGGAGCGAATTCGCGACGACATCGTTTGGGATGCGACCGTCGAGCAACCCGAGACGCAGCACGCGGCCAACATGGCCGAACGTTTCTACGGTCATTTTCAGGACTACTTTCGTTTCATTACGGATCCGAAGATCGGTCCGACGAACAACTTGGCTGAACAGGCGATTCGCTTCGTCGCGATTCATCGCCGAATGACCCAGGGCACCCGAGGCGAGACGGGTCAGCATTGGTTCGAGCGAATCTGCAGCGTGGTGGTGACGTGTGAGCAACAAAGCCGTAGCGTTTTGGGATTTTTGACCGAGGCAGTCGAGTCGTTCCTCAGCGAGCAACCTTCGCCTAGCCTGCTGCCGGCGACCTGCGATAGTTCGTAACCGTTCGAGGGCGAAGCCCGTGAACGGTTACTTGCCCCGCAAGGTTGTGATGACCAAGTTCCGTGGCAAGTTCAAGGCGTTGCTGCGAGAGATGGTGGTCGCTGGCAAGATCCAATTGCCACCGGGTTGGACACGCAACCAGTTCTATGCGTTGCTCTACAAATT
>CAXBKH010000089.1:0-1778 GCA_963976365.1 uncultured bacterium
AAATCCCCGTACCGGCAAAACTCGCCGAAAATGACGGGTTGGCTATGACAAAAGAAAGTGCCGCCTGATGTTGAATGTGAACAACGTCCAGATTGTCTATGACAACGTAATCGAGGCGGTACGCGATGCATCCCTATCGGTCGACGAGGGTCAAATCGTTACGCTACTGGGATCGAACGGGGCCGGAAAATCGACGATTCTGAAGGGAATATCCGGCGTGCTCTATCCCGAGGATGGCGATATCATCGGCGGTACGATTACGCTCAACGGCGAAAGCCTGATTGGCCGCAAACCTGACGAAATCGTGCGCAGCGGCGTCGTGATGGTTCCCGAAGGACGGCAATTGTTCGAGCCCCTGACCGTCGAGGAAAACCTGATGATGGGCGGCATCACCCGAAGCCGTTCCGGGGCGACGGAAGCGTTGGAAAACGTGTTCGATATTTTTCCTCGCGTGAAAGAGAAACGCAGCACCATCGCGGGTTATCTGTCGGGCGGCGAACAGCAGATGGTCGCGATCGGCCGCGCGCTTATGTCCAGCCCGCGTTTGCTGATGCTGGACGAACCCAGCCTTGGGCTCGCGCCGCAGATCATCGCAGAGATCTTTGCTGCCGTGAGCGACCTGTCGAAACAGAACAACGTCTCCGTCCTGCTGGTCGAGCAGAACGCCGAGCTGGCGCTGTCGATCGCAAGCTACGCTTATATCATTGAAAACGGCAGGGTAGTGATGGACGGGCCGCCGGACAAGCTGATGGATAACGAGGACGTCAAGGAGTTCTACCTCGGCTTCTCGGAATCGGGCCACCGCCGCAACATGCGCGATGTGAAGCATTACAAGAGACGCAAGAGGTGGCTGTCATGACCGTACTGTTGCAGGTCGATAATCTGGTCAAGAAATTCGGCGGTGTCACGGCTGTCAACGGTGTCGGATTTCCGGTTCTCAAGGGCGAAATCTTCAGTCTGATCGGTCCGAACGGTGCCGGTAAGACGACGATGTTCAACCTGATCAGCCGGGTTCTTCCAGTGACCTCCGGAACGATCACGCTCGATGGCAACGATATCACCCGGACCGCTCCGCACCGGATCGCCCCGCTCGGAATGGGGCGTACCTTCCAGAACCTGGCCGTGTTCAAACATGCCAGCGTTGTCGACAACCTGCTGGTGGGGCGCCACAGTCATATGAAGACCAGCGTGCTGGGCGGGTTGCTCTTCGGTCCGACCACGCGCGCCGCCGAGCGGGCACACCGCAAAAGGGTCGAAGAGATCATCGATTTTCTCGAAATTCAGCACGTTCGGGACGTGCCCGTCGGTGCACTGGCCTACGGATTGCAGAAACGGGTCGAACTGGGGCGGGCCCTGGCAACCGAACCAAAGTTGCTGCTTCTCGATGAGATGGTTTCCGGGATGAATGCCGAAGAAACGGAAGACATTGCCCGCTTCATTCTCGACCTGAAAGAGGAACTGGAGATCACAGTCATGATGATCGAGCACGATATGGGAATCGTTACAGATATCTCCGACCATATCGCCGTTATGAATTTCGGCGAGCGAATTGCCTATGGCACGCCCGATGAAATACGGGCGGATCCACACGTAATCGAGGCTTACCTCGGACATAAGCTACAGGAAGATACGGAGGCGGTTCATTGAACGATCTTGATGCGCGCCTGAAGGCCGGCGATCACACGCTACCGCAGCTATTGATGCACTGGGCCGAAAACATACCCGATGAACTTGCCATTCGGGAAAAGGATCTGGGGATCTGGAACCGGGTCACCTGG
>CAXBKH010000090.1:0-1762 GCA_963976365.1 uncultured bacterium
GTGATCGGTCCCGTGATGCCGTGGATCACATAGTCCGTATTCGGGTAAGACAGCAGGAACGTGCAGAGCATGGACACGCCGAATGTCCAGTACATAACCCGGCGCGCGCCATAGCGGTCCGACAGCCTACCGCCATATGCCCGAAAAATGCTGGCTGGGACCGAATAGGCGACGGCAATCATGCCCGCGGTCTTTATGTCGAGCCCATACGCTCCGACGAGATAGTGCGGCAGCCACAATGCCAGCGCAACGAACGCGCCGAACACGAAGAAATAGTAGAGCGCGAATCGCCAGACCTGGATGTTCTTGAGCGGTTCAAGTTCGTGCAGCGTGCCGCGTGCCTTCCGCCCCTCTCGGCGACGGGCGACAAGCGCCGGATCGTCTTTGGTCGAAAACCAGAAGATCACCGCGACGCCAACCAGCACCGAAGCCCAGACCTGAGCGACGACTGGCCAGCCAAAGGCGACCATGACGAACGGTGCAAGAAATTTGGTGACAGCAGCACCGACATTACCGACTCCAAAGATGCCGAGTGCCGTGCCCTGTCGTTCGATAGGATACCATTTCGACACGTACGCAATGCCCACGGCGAAAGAGCCGCCGGCAAGGCCGACACCGAGCGCAGCCAGCAGCATCATTTCGTAGGTCGTTGCGTGGCTGAGCAGGAAGGTCGCGAGCGCCGCCGCAATCATTACAAATACATAAACAATCCGGCCGCCATACTGATTACCCCTGCCAGATCCTGCATGACAAAAAACCCTGTTTCCCCGATTAACGCCCGTACACGACAATCGAATCTCAACGGATTTCATTTATTCCAGATCATTGATCATGCCGGTTTGACATGAATCAATATTCCCCGGATTTTGCTTAATCTGATACAATAATTGATATTTTTTTCATTACCATATGACAATTGACTACATTTTTTAATGAAACTAGACACATCTGATTGACAAACATCAATTCAACAGGCCACGCTTGAGTAACTGTCGGCCATTGGACGTTCTGATCATGCGGGGACAAGACCTTACGGGCGTACGCGCGCTGCCGCTTTTTGCCACGATGGACGAAATCACCTTCGATCGCCTGGCGCCGGCATCGTTTTTGCAGTTATTTCCAACTGGCGTTCAGCTTATCTCCGAGGGCGAATCAGCCGATTTTCTGCACATCGTCGTCGACGGCTCTGTCGAACTGTTCGCTTCCGGCAACGGGCGCGAAACGACGGTCGCCATCCTGCCCCCGGTTACGGCCTTCATTCTGGCCGCCGTGCTAAAGGATATCCGGGAACATCGACATGAATACGAAAACGAGGAATGGATAAAGCAGCAGCTTGCCGGCCGCCGTGAAGCCGGTTTCCCGCAGGCGTTCACTGAAGGAAAGTCCGGCGAGCGACGCACCAATTGCAAATAGCGCACATGGGACGGTTGCGCCCTGGACCAGCTTAACAAGACCGGTCAGGGCCGCAGGGAGTTCCACCCCCATTATAGCCACGCCGCCGCCGAGCAGGATGGAGGGCACGATCGGATTGTAGAAAATCGCCCGGAGCGCTGTCCTGGAAACGGCGACAAGACTGCTACGCTCTTCGTTTCCGATTTCAAGCAGGACGATCGCCAGGGGCACGATGACGACCATTTCCACCGAAATCAGGAGCGCGATCGGCACAACCGAGACTTCCCCGAAGAGCGCGAAGCCGATGGGGATGGTCATGAAAACGGTATGACCGAACGAAACCGCCAATCCCTGAACGATCTGCTCAGCG
>CAXBKH010000091.1:0-1755 GCA_963976365.1 uncultured bacterium
CGGGCTGAGCCTGTGTCGCGATCTTCGGGCACGCTCGAACGTGCCGGTGATCATGTTGACGGCCATGGGAGAAGAAACGGACCGGATCGTCGGTCTCGAAATGGGTGCGGACGACTACCTTGCGAAACCGTTCAATCCAAGGGAGCTGCTGGCACGGATCAAGGCGGTAATCCGTCGAATGCAGGCCTTGCCGGACGAAGACCGGTTCTCTGACCGGGCGATCGCCCAGTTCGAAAATTGGCGTTTCGACATACGAAAACGCCAGCTTGAGTCGCGAGACAGCATCGTCGTTCCCTTGAGCAGTGGCGAGTTCAATCTTCTGGTAACCTTTATCCAGCATCCGCAGCGGGTGTTAACGCGGGATCAATTGCTCGATTTCACCCATAGCCGTAATGCGGAGGCGTTTGACCGCAGCGTCGACACGCAGGTGAGCCGGTTGCGGCGCAAGATTGAGCCGGACCCGAGACACCCGACCATAATCAAGACGGAATGGGGCGGCGGATATGTTTTTACGCCGCGAGTGATCTTCGAATGATGAAGGTCCTGATGCCGAACAGTATTGCCGGCCGCACGCTGATTGTGCTGATCCTTGGGCTTGTCGTATCCCACATTCTCAGCGTGGCGATTTATACAACAGACCGGCGGTCGGCGATCAATCTCGTCGGCGGAGAGCATATTTCAGAAAGGATGATCACTCTTGCCCGATTGATCGAGGGGGCAGACGCACCCGATCGGGAAGAGCTGGCGCGTCTTGCGAGCGAGAGCATCCTGAATGTGAGCCTGGGCGATGAGCCTCGAATATCGGAGACGGTGCCTAAAAACCTGGAAGAACAGATTCTGACGGAGGTCTTTGCCGAACATCTATCCCGTTATGGGGTCCGCGATTTCAGGTTGAGGTATCGCGATATTACGCCAGCCGATACAGCGCAGGAAACCGGACCAATGTCGCGTTATATTGACGGGGCGCAGAAGCTGATGCAGGTCTCGCTGCGTCTGCAAGGTGGCGGTTGGCTGAATTGCTCGGCCCTGATCGAGACAACGTCGTCGCCCTGGTCGCCGCGCTTTCTTTTGTCCCTGGCCGTTATGACGATCGCGGTGATGATCGTATCGGGAATCGTCGTCTACCACATCAATGGTCCCCTTCGAATCTTTTCGCAGGCGGCGCATCGGCTGGGGACGAATATCGACGCCCCGCCATTGCCTGTCGCCGGTCCCCGGGAGGTACAGGACGCGATCCGCTCCTTTAACGACATGCAGGAAAGGCTGAAGAGACTCATCAGCGATCGCCGGCAGATGCTTGCCGCCGTGAGTCACGATTTGCGGACGCCGATTACCCTTTTGCGCCTGAGAGCGGAATTTGTTGAGAACGAAGACGAACGGGAGAAGATGCTCGCGACCCTGTCCGATATGGAAGCGATGGTAGAGTCAATTCTGGGGTTTATTCGGGATGATGCTACCGAAGAGGACGTCCGGTCGGTGGATCTTGCCTCGCTGCTCAACGCCATTTGCGATGACATCAACGATCTTGGTGGAGAAATTGTTTTCAGGGGACCGGACAGGCTGATTTATCCGTGTCGGCCAACAGTCCTCAAGCGTGCCCTCACCAACGTAATCGACAATGCCGTCAAATTTGGCAGTCGGGCCGAGGTTCTGCTGCGCGCCACCCCCGAAACAATCGCGATTGTGGTTGAAGACGAGGGGCCCGGTATTCCCGAAGCCGAAATCGAAACGGTCTTTAATCCATTTTTTCGGATC
>CAXBKH010000092.1:0-1746 GCA_963976365.1 uncultured bacterium
ATAAAAGCCAACACGCGCGGATGCGTTTATGTTTTTGGCAATCCTGCGCAAGATGGGCGAATTGCATTTTCGGTGCTGGATCAAACCTTTCATTGTTCAACGACAATTATTTGGAACAAAGACGTTTTCACACTTGGCCGAGGCAAGTACCAAAACAAATACGAACCATGCTGGTTTGGTTGGAACGAAAGCGGCATTCGATTTACCGACAACCGCAAGCTAACCAACGTATGGGATTATGAACGGCCAAAGCGTTCGCAGGAACATCCAACCATGAAACCAGTCGGGCTAATTCAAATTCCAATCGAACACGCAACGCGAGAAGGCGACATCGTGTTTGACTTGTTTCTTGGAAGCGGGACGACTTTAATTGCGTGCGAGCAGACAAACCGTCGATGCCTTGGAACTGAAATTGACCCGCGCTATTGCGACGTGATCGTTGCACGCTGGGAGGCGCTGACTGGACAATCCGCAGTCAAACAATCCGGCGATGAATGAACGACAAAGATGCCAAAATACTTGAGGCGAAAAAGCAACACAAACAGCAAGGCAAGAAACTTGACTCGCTGTTGAAAGATGCGGGATTGTATCGCCAATCGCAACGCGACTTGATGCGAGAAAAGCGTGCGAAGGAAATGGAAATTGTTGTTCGCGATTGTGCTGACCAAGCACGACGCGACGCAGCGATGGACGACCCGTTGCAGTTCATGGAGTCGTATTTTGCCGACCGGTTCTACATGGCGCACGCCTCGCACCACTTAGAAATGGTGGCAGCGATTTGCCACGTCGCACAATTCGGTGGCGACCAAGCATTGTCAGCACCGAGAGGCGAAGGAAAAACCACGGTCGCGACGGTCGTTTTGATTTACGCGATGCTGAAAGGTTGGGTGCGGTTTCCGGTTATCGTTTGCCAGACAAGTCCGCACGCGGAAAGGATATTCAAAGACATCAAATACCAATTCGAGAACAACGAATTGCTTGCCGCTGACTTTCCTGAAATCTGCGATCCAGTTCGGGCGCTGGAAGGTGCGCCGCAACGCGGCAACACGCAAAAGCATAATGGCGAATCGACTCGCATTGAATGGAAGGCGGGACATTTGGTGATGCCGCGAATTATGATCGGTGGCGAGGTCAGTAAATACGCTGGCGTTTCGTTGGCATACTTTGGGTTGGATTCTGCGATACGCGGTTTGATCATCAACGGAAACCGACCGGACTTTGTTTTGATTGACGACCCTGAAACCCGCGAGTCGTCATCGTCGCCGCATCAAATTGCGATCCGGTCACAAAGTATCGACCGAGACATTGCCGGACTAGGCGCACCGATGACGCGAATCAGTCGCGTGATGCTTTGCACGATCCAAAACCAATACTGCTTGGCGTACCAGTACACGGACAACAAGCAGAAAGCGAGTTGGTCAGGCAAGCGATTTAAGATGCTGGACGACTGGCCGAAGCATCGCGAGATGTGGGACGAATATATAATGCGGCGGACGGTTGGTCAGCAAGAAGGCGACAAAGAAGGACGCGACGCAACACAATATTACATCGACAACAAAGAGAAAATGAACGTCGGTGCAAAAGTTTCCAACCCGATGCGATACGACCCGATTGAAATGCCGGACGGCTGGAAAGTCGAAGTCGATGCGTTGCAACATTGCTGGAACATTATTGCCGACTTTGGAATGGATTCGTTTCTGACCGAGTGCCAGAACGGCCAGCCGGAAGAAACCGGAGCAGAGGGAA
>CAXBKH010000093.1:0-1742 GCA_963976365.1 uncultured bacterium
GCTCTAAAAAGTTCGCCGCGAACTGTTGACGATGGATCCGCGCCCGCTGCTACCAGGCTTGCATCCGTCGGGGTCCAACTCGTGACAAAATCAACCGGGCCGGTATATTCCGCCCCTCTAAATTTCTGTGTCTCGCCGCGTTGCAACGTTTGCACCGATCGCGGCGTAGCTGTTATGGAAAAATCTGTTAGGTGTCCATCTTGTAGTTTTTGGAATGCAATTTGGCTGTCGGCATCCCTTGCGAATATCGCGTCGCCGACTAGTTCGGTGCCTTCAATCCTGACGTTTCGAATCGATCCTAGGACGTTGCGAACTGTCGAGCGGTCGTGACTATCTACAATCGGCAACTGCCGCCGCTCTGTTCGAAACTCAACGCCGTCCATCAATAGGATTTCACCAACAACGTCGTCGCGTTCGTCGTCGTATCGCTCAACCGGCAACTCTGAAGCGATAACGACCTCGACCGATTTAGCCTGCTCGTTAACAGTCTCGGCCCTTACCGAAACATGCCGCAGAATCATCTTGCCTGGCTTGATTTGGTCGGTTTTGTAGGATTTAACTTTGCGTGTTTTATTTGGCATTTTGGGCCGTCGCATCCTGTTCGTTGTCGATTGTCGAAATAGCCTGAGCCGCCATCGCGTTAGCCTGGTTGCCGGTGCCTTCGGCTTGAATCGCTTGGGCATCCTCTGGCGAAATTAGGCCGAGGCGTTCCTTTTCTCGTTTTTCCATCGCTGCCTGTAACCGGTGGCATTATCTCAACCGGTGACGATAGACGGCGATCACTTAACAGCTCAACC
This sequence comes from uncultured bacterium, assembly GCA_963976365.1. Lineage (GTDB taxonomy): Bacteria > Pseudomonadota > Gammaproteobacteria > Steroidobacterales > Woeseiaceae > UBA1847. The sequence goes on from CAXBKH010000093.1 coordinate 798, forward strand.
ATTGTCGGAAACTCTTTGAGCCCAACGATTGCCGCCGCCTCACAAAATCGGTCCCAAGTGCCTTGGCAACAGTGATGTTGCCAGTAGGCTTGCCAACGTCGGTAGCGTGGTTTGTTGTCGTTTTCGCTTGTTCGGCTACTGGAATAGCTTGTCTTACTGAAGTCCTTTGAAACGGCGTCTTGGGTGTCATTCCCTGCACTCGGCGGCATCCCGTTTGAGAGCGGCGTTTCTGTTGTGATCGCAGTTGTGAAACATGACGCAACGGCCGAGGCTTGCATTTCGTTTTCGGTATACGTTCCAAGCGATCGCAACGGCTCGATGACTGGAGCGAACCAGGTGACGCCCCGGCTTTGGCCGATTCGGTCTTTTCTGAATAGGTGCTTGATTCTCGAAGCCGGGATTCTTTCGGGCGTTCGTTTTAGAACGTTTGGCTCGGTTGGGTGCGCGGGGTAAATCCAATAAGCAACGGGCCGGCCGTGTTGATCCATTTCGACGCCCCGCGTGATTCGGTGGCCGTCTGATCGATCGCGGTTAAGTGTATAGGTGTCAAAGTCTGCCGCCAATCGATCGGCTTCAATCAACTCAATCGCAAGCGGTACGGGTCGTCTGATCCCGTGTTGCTTTAGCGGCACCGTAACATAGTGGAGCAAGCATTCGCCGGCCTCAACCATTTCGCCATAGGCTAAAACTTGGATTTCGTCGAACGTCAACTCTCCGTTGATGTCGCAAACCTCGCACCATTCTTTAAAGATCCGGTCGCGGTTCTCGTTGGTGTCTGGTTCGTCGGTGCCGTCCTTGGCTTCTAGCGACGATTGAAACCCGAAACCCGTACCGATAACCTTTGAAACAATGGATTCCTTCGCGGCCCAAGCGTAGGGGTTGTCGCGAATTAACATCCTCGACCAAGCCCGCATCGAATCGGCACCAAACGCGCCGCGAAGCTCG
>CAXBKH010000094.1:0-1740 GCA_963976365.1 uncultured bacterium
CCCAAATGTTCCAGTGGCGCACCACCTTTCACCAACACGCCACCGCGCGCTGCGCGGGCGACGCCGCTTAGCACTGCACTCGGGGTCGCGATGGCCAGCGCACAAGGACTGCCGCAACGAGCAATGCCATGGCCCGATAGAAACTCTCACTAAATGTTTCATCGATGACCACCCAGGAAAGCATGGCCAGCACTGCGCCAGCGATCACGACCGGGACAAATATTCTCTCGAATCGATCCGTGAATTGCTGTGTTGGTGACTGTTGTGTTTCGGCATTGCGCACCATTTCAACCACACGCGCCAGCGTGGAGTCGGCGGCCACTCGTATCACGCAGATCTCTAGCGCACCGCCACCATTGATCGACCCCGCAAACACGCGATGCGCGGCCTCAAGTTGGTCTGGATTCGCAGCGGCCATCGCCTCATCCGGGACCGGCGATTTGTCAACGGGGACGCTCTCGCCGGTAATCGGCGCCTGGTTCACGCTGCTCTCGCCAAGGCTGACAAATCCGTCAGCCGGTAAGCGCGCATTCGGCTTGACCAGGACGACGTCTCCAATACGCAGGCTTTCGACCTCGACCTCTTGCACCGAACCGTTGCGGCGAACAGTCGCGGTCCGCGGCGCTAACTCACCCAATGCTTCGATCGCTCGCTTGGCACGCCCCATTGCGTAGGCTTCGAGGGCGTGACCCAGGCTAAACAAGAACAACAGCAGCGCGCCTTCGGCCCAGGCGCCCAGTGCAGCGGCGCCAGCGGCTGCGACCAACATCAATGAGTCGATCTCAAAGCGTCCGGAACGGAGGTTAGCCCAGGCCTCTTTGACCGTGAACCAGCCACCGAAGAAATAGGCGCCAATCAGCACCGACAGCGGAATCCATTCGGGGACAGTCGCGAGCTTGGGCAGCAGCCAACCCAAGAATAGTGCAACACCACACAACGCAACAAAAATCAGTTCGGTCCGCTCGCCGAAAATGCCACCGTGTGCGTGCGTCTCGTCGTCCGCATGCTCTGCGATACCGCTCAGGCGCTCTATGTGACTGCGTACGGCGTCGTCATCGATTTGTTCGCGATCGAATTCGACCCGAACTGCGCCGTCCCCGGAGACAGCCGCTTCGAGAATACCTTCCTCGTTTTGCAGCGACCGGGCGAGCTGCTTTGCCCGCCTCTCCGACAATGGCTCGATGTCCGTTTGCAGGTGTCCGTAGGATGCTTGCAGTTGAAGGCCAGCTCGTTGCGCAAAGTGCCGCAAATCCTGCAGCGACAGTAAACCTTGATCGAAGTGCACACACAGTTCGCCTGCGTGCCGATTGCCAGTCTCAACGATATGCGAGCGTTCGACACCGCGCTTCGCCTGCAGTATGTCTTGGAGACGTTCCAGACAGGCATCCTGCTGGTCGTCTACGTCCGGCAGTACCAGCTTTAAGTCGAGTTTCGTTTTGGATGTCATTTCGCTATTCTCTGCCGGTTGTTTGCGGCGCTTAACGCCATCGGGCTACTCCTTTTATTGACCTTTCGTCGTCGCGTCGCACTCTGCTTTGATTCGTTGCCGGGCATCGGTTAGCCTGGCTTGGCGTTCATCCTCTGTCATACGTCGCGCGCTTCCATCAGCATTCACGACCAGCAGTTTCGGCCCCGGACGACTCTCCAGTTTTGTTAGCCATTCACGCAGCCGTGTGCAGCTCTCTTTACGTGCGACTTCTGCGGCAGCATCGTATCGTTGCTGTGTGCGCTGTTGCTTGC
>CAXBKH010000095.1:0-1737 GCA_963976365.1 uncultured bacterium
AACGCCCGGAACTGTCGGCTATCTCGGCAATATCGATGTCGTCTACTGCGCTGGATTGATCAGCAGTCCGGGCAGAGGGGTCATCCTGGGTGCCGATATTTCGATCAAGGATGAGGTTGCGAGAGACACAGATCTGTTGAAGCGACGCTTCCCGGCGCTAGAACCCTTGCCGATCGAAAGGAGGCTTTTGTCGGGCCCAAGGAAATGGCGCAAATCCGTACATGGCTGGTTTGGCACCTCCAAAGAACCTGCTGATTGGGGAACCTGTTTATCAGGAGACGTGAATACCGGGTGACACAGACCGCCACGCATATCCACATTGTCGGTTCTGTCGCCATGTCTAGACTTGGCTATAACTCGTCGTGGCGGGAGGCCGTCATGCACGACCGCTTCCGGGTGCATAGCCAACATGAACGACCCGAACGGCCTCTGATGTCCGCTTCCGGGCATGAACGACCCGAACGGCCTCTGATGTCCGCTTCCGGGCGCTTAACAGTCGTGCGGCATTGCGTACCGTCAGGGCCGGTTATGACCTGACCCGGTCGCCAGCCTTCTACGCAAACGAAAGCGGCGGCTCGTAAGAACCGCCGCCCCATATCCGAATATCGAGGGTTTAAAGAGTGTGTGCGTTGGCTCGGCGGCGACGAACGGCGACCGCAAGACCGGCCAGGCCGCTGAGGAATAGCGGCATGGCTGCGGCAACAGGGATGGCGGAGGGAGACGTGTGGCCGGTATAGAATTCGCCGAAAAACTCGTTGCCTATGGAGCCTATTGATTCACGAATCTCTACCTTGCTGAAGGCGACAGTCGACCAGATCCCGACGAAAGTTGCGATGTCGTTTGGCCGACTGAATGTGAAACTGTCGACGACAGTCGTTCCAGCGAGCAGGTTCACGACGAACGTCGAATCGATGAATATGCCGTTCAAGCTCGGGTCCAACTCGGCTTCGGCAAAATCGAAACCCAGCGAAAAGACCGGAACAGTGAGAACCACGTTGAAGTTCTCCGAGCCGCTAATCGCCAATTCGTTGCCCGGTAACAGCGTCGAGAAATCCGTAAAAATCAAACCGCTGGACACCACCCCAGGTGCGGCGTCGAACCCTACCGAACCGATGAGAACCGGCCCCGTACCCACGGATCCGAGAAACGGAATTGGACCAGTCGCGCTTGTGGCACCTGTAGCCGAGAGAAATGCGGCTTTGTCATCGAACAGAATTGCAGCTTTGGCCGGTTCAAGGAATCCGGCAATGGCGACGAGCGGAAACAGGATACCGTGTGCAATATTTTTCATGTCCCGCTCCTTGGAAGGAAAATATCAGGCATGCGATGCAAAAACTGGGCCATACAATAATATCCAATATTTTCAGATACATAACGTCGGACAATAAATCACAGGCCAAAAAACCGTAATCGTTTCCGACACTATTTCTGGCACGCATCCGCGTGTCGGCGGCGTAAATTCGTCTAAATGCTTTAAAACAAACAATAAAAAATGGCTGTATGAGTTTTTCCGGCATAAAGAAACTGTAAAGAAACTCGACTCACAGTGCGCAGGCACGACCGGATATGGCTGAAAGCCGTTGTGACGCCAGGCCGTCGCGCATGGCTGCTTCCGGTCGGCAAGCGGCCCCGGAACTGTTCCCCCTTCTCCTTCATCCGCACGAGCCCGATTCCCGTGGCCCCGGGATCGACAGCGCGACCGCGATCGTTGCGCGCGTCGCACGCGGCGCCGCTTTT
>CAXBKH010000096.1:0-1736 GCA_963976365.1 uncultured bacterium
ATAACATGGACAAGTATTTTTGAACCGTATGCGCAGTATACGTTTGCCAGCGGTAAGCACACTCTTCGTTTCGCGCGTAATGGAAAATGCCAAATAAGCACGGGCGATATAACATTGGCACATACCAGGCTGGTTATCCTGAAGACTGCGGATACCTGCCGGGTTTGTTTCCCCAGTTTGTTTCGAGCGGGCATTCAGGAGCCTGATTTATGCTAGTCAAGGAAAAAAATGATCTGCTGACGCAGACGGGACCCGGAACGCCGCTCGGCAATATGTTCCGTTGCTACTGGGTTCCCGCGCTGTTGGCTGAAGAATTGCCGGAACCCGACTGCCCGCCGGTGCGGGTGGAACTGATGTCGGAGAAACTGATTGCGTTCCGTGATTCGCAAAACCGGCTCGGACTTATTGACGAATTCTGCGCGCATCGGCGCGTCTCGCTCTGGTTCGGACGCACCGAAGACAGCGGCTTGCGCTGCCCGTACCACGGCTGGAAGTATGACGTGACCGGGCAGTGCGTTGACGTGCCTTCGGAACCTCCGAAGTTTTGTGAACGCATTCGCCTGAAAGCATATTCGCTCGTCGAAAAGGGCGGCATCCTGTGGGCCTACATGGGTGACCCGGCGAAAAAGCCGCCGCTGCCCGAGTACGAAGTTGCAAACGTCCGGCCGGAACAACGTTTCATTTCCAAGCGCCTGCAGGAATCCAACTGGCTGCAAGCGCTGGAGGGTGGGATCGACTCGAGTCACGTGTCATTTCTGCACAGCATGAACCTGAACTCGGACCCGCTGTTCAAGGGTGCCACCGGCAACAAGTACAATCTTTCCGACACGAAGCCACAGTTCGAAGTGGTCGATCATCCCGGTGGCCTCCTTGTTGGTGCGCGCCGCAATGCCGAGAACGATCATTACTACTGGCGCATCACGCCCTGGATCATGCCCAGCTTTACGATGGTGCCTCCGCGCGGCGACCACCCGGTACACGGGCATTTCTGGATACCGATCAATGACGAGCAATGCTGGGCATGGAGTTTTGACTACACGCCAACCCGCGATCTGACCAACGAAGAGCGGCAGGCGATGAAGGACGGCGCAGGCATACATTGCAAGTATGTGCCTGGCACCGTCATTCCGCTCGCCAACAAGAGCAATGATTACCTGATGAATCGCGAGGCGCAGCGCAAGGGGCTGACCTACAGTGGCGTCGAGGGCATAGCCATTCAGGACTCTTCGCTGCAGGAAAGCATGGGTCCGATTTGTGATCGCACGCACGAGATGCTGGCGCCGACGGATCGCGGCATCATGCTGGCACGCCGCAAACTGTTTAAAGCGATCAAGGCGTATGAAGCCGACGGTACCTTGCCGCCGGGCGTCAACCCGGACGAGCACCAGGTGCGCTCGGTCTCCATACTGTTGCCTAAGGATGTACCTTATGCAGAAGGCGCGAAAGACGCTTTACGCGTGAGCGACGACACCTCGCACGCGTCTGTCTGAGACGATTCAAGCAGCCTGATTGCGGCGTCGCCAGCGCATGGCGGCGCCGAACAGCAGTGCTGCAACGATCAAGATCCCGATCATCAGCTTGCCGGCGGTGCCAGTGCCCGCATCGGCAGCAACGGATTCGATCGACTCGTCAATTACCGCGTGTTGATTAGTGCGGTTCGGGTCGTTGACAGTGATGAACTCACCGGTATCCGGATCGAAAACGAGATAGGCCGACGAGCTGGTATCTTCGTCCTC
>CAXBKH010000097.1:0-1734 GCA_963976365.1 uncultured bacterium
ACGAAGACGGCCTTGATCGCCTCACCATGATTACCCAGGGGTTGCAGGAAGAGCTAGACCGCGCGTTCAAAGTGTCAAAGACAAACAGCATCACGACCCCGGAGTTCACCGAGAACGCCGCAGCGCGCGCGTCAAAGGCGCTAGGGTTCAGTAGCGACGGCAACACGCTGGCGGTCGTTGACGGAATTATTTTGCCGACCAGCTTGTCAGGCGCGGCAGCGAAGATGATCCGCGTCAACGCGGGCGAAACAGCCTACGAATTTCAGACCCCGGCGCAAACCTTTACAAATCTGCTGGCGACTGAAAGCAACGGTTTGATCGCGCACGCTGGTTCTGGCAGCGCGGAGCCACGGACGATCACCGGCACGTCCAATCAGATCACCGTTGCAAACGGCGATGGCGTATCAGGCAACCCGACGCTGTCGATCCCTGACGCAATTACGTTCACAGGCAAGACGGTCACGGCTGGCACATTCTCCGGCATGGTCGCCACGTCAACGATGGCAGGTAATCCGACATCGAACTTGCACATTGCCACAAAGCAATACGTTGATGGGCTGCTGGCTGGCCTCGCCAAGCGCGGCACGGTGCGTGCAGCGACGACTGCCAACATTACGATTGCGACAGCACTTAACAACGGCGACACGTTGGACGGCGTGACCCTGGCGAACGGCAATCTGGTGCTGGTGAAAAACCAAAGCACAGCCAGCCAAAACGGCATTTATGTCGTCGCCGCCACCCCGGCGCGTGATGATTTATACGACGCTTACGACGAACACTGCGGCGCGCTGATACACGTCGAGGAAGGCACCGCCAACGCAGACAAGCTATTCCACTGCACATCGAACGTGGGCGGCACGCTGGACACCACAGCAATCGTCTGGGCCAACATCGTCCCCGGATCTGGCGGCACGGTCACAAACGTCGCGACGGCAGGTCTGGCAAGCGGCGGTGCTATCACTGGCGCAGGCACCGTCACGGTGTCGATTACAGCACAGTCGGCGCTTAGTGCGTCGCCAGCAGCGGCTGACCAGTTCGCGGTTTACGATGCGAGTGCGACTGCGCACAAGAAAATCACAACCACTGAATTGTTTGCTGCGGATGCGCTGACCGCCACCGCGCGCGAATACACCAAGACGCAAAACTTCAACATGACGACGTTGTCGGATGGCGCAAATATCTCGTGGGATTTATCCGCAAATCAGGTCGCGACCGTCACGCTGGCAGGCAACCGAACGCTTGATGCGCCGTCTAACCAGGTGGCCGGGGCGACGTACATCCTGATCGTCAAGCAGGACGGCACAGGGTCACGCACGCTGAACACCACCGCGTCGGCCTACAAGTTCCCCGGCGGCACTGAGCCGACGTTATCAACTGGCGCAAACGCGGTGGACATTCTGACCTTTGTATCGGACGGGTCTTCGATGCTTGGCGTAGCGCAACTGAACTTTAGCTAGGAAACAGCAATGTTTACTTTTCCGGTTGCTCACTTCGGCGGTGGGGTGGATTTCACGATTGACCAGGCAATTCGTTTCAATGATCTTGATTCCGCATTCTTAGCCCGAACGCCTGACGCCTCTAATCGCAAAACATGGACTTTCAGTTGCTGGGTTAAGCGAGCTAACCTTTTTAACGGGTCTGTTCCCCAGATTATTTTGTCGGCTGGCGACGGTGGGAATAACGATTTTGTTATGCAGTTTGGGCAGAGCGACGACACATTGAGAATTAGTGATT
>CAXBKH010000098.1:0-1729 GCA_963976365.1 uncultured bacterium
CAGATCTGCATTGCGTATAAAAGCAACGGCAAGTGCAAAACCTACCAGAATGTCGTGACGCCGAAAGTGGCGACAAAGACGATCACCAGCAAATGCGTAAAGGAGCGCCTCGGCGCCCAAGCATTCACGGATGCTGCACCAGGACCCGGCGCGTGGCTGGAAGAAGCGGAAGCCAATTTCAACACGTCGTCGGAAACGTGGAGCGTGGAAACCTGCAACAGCATTGGCCCACTCCCGCTGACGGATAACCGCACGGCCCTGAAAGCTTATGTCAACGGCCTGAACGATTTCAGCAATACCGCGGGGCATATGGGTGTCGCTTGGGGCTGGTATCTGATCGATCCGAAATGGGATTCGGTTTGGCCAGCTGCATCAAAGCCGCTGCCGTATGACGAGCCGGATTCGGCCAAAGCCATGATCATGATGACTGATGGTGAGTTCAACTCGTACTTTTCAGGCGGTGCGCAGGGCAATTCCTTCGAACAGGCAAAGAAGATGTGTGACGCTGCGAAGGAAGAGCACATCGTGATCTATACGGTCGCGTTCCAGGCCCCGAAACAGGGCCAGGACATTCTGAACTATTGTGCAACAAGCGCCGACCATGCGTTCGAGCCGGAGAATGGCCAGGAACTAAAGGACGCCTACAGCATGATTGCCAAGTCGATTTCCGACTTGCGGATCACCTACTAGGCAGTCGGCAAGCGGACGGACGGCAAGGCGCGGTGTATGGTTTACCGCGTCTTGCCAAAACCGGCGCAAACGCCCACCAAAATCTAACGTCGAAACAAGCAATGTCGGTCATTCTGATGCATGGATGCGACCAGAAAAGTCGCAGTTGAGGCGGGTAAAATGTCCAGGCTTTTGAACGACGTTCGTGTCAGTCATTATGCGACCGGCACGCAAGCAAACATCTCGGTGATCGCTGCAATCGCGATCGTTCCAATTCTCAGCATCGCCGGCATCGCGATCGATGTGCAGATGACGATTACCCAGAAGGCCAAGGTTCAGGCCGTGATCGACAGTGCGGTTATCGCGGGTTCCAAGGCGATGCAGGCCGGCAAGACCCAGCAGGAAATCAGCACGCTTGTCACGAACTATGTCGACTCTCTGATTGATGTACAGGATTCGGGATTGTCATGCGCAGATCCTGAGCTTGCCTTTGAAGACGGCACGCAATTCCAACAGCCGTCTCGACAATCTGAAGAATTCCGCAAAGGTCGCCTTTGACGAATTGTTGCCGGATGACCGGGAACTGGACGGCACGGTGCGCATCGCGCTGACGACCTATAATGCCAACGTCAATGCGGGCGAGTATTTTGACGACGTGACGCGCAAGATCACGCTTGGCACTGATGCGTCGTCCGGAAGCAATTCGGCGCAGTCGCGCTATAACGCTTACAGCAACCGTGTGCTGATAGACCAGTCGACTGGCAAGCGGTTCTTCTATTACGAAAATGCCAGCTGCAGCTATAATTGCAATTACAACAGCAACTGGACGCTCACCCCGAAGCGGCAATGGTTTGAAACCAATATCGGCGACAATACGTGTGTTTCAGAGCGTGTTGGCATCAATGCGTTTACCGATGCGGCAGGCGGCACCGGTGCGACCAATTCGATGATTGCCGGCAATCCGTTGTGGAACTGGAATTCCAGTACGAACAACAAGCGTAACGGCTCCAACGAGATCGAATATGGCGGTGCCAATTCCTCGTCAGGCGCGTTCAACGTG
>CAXBKH010000099.1:0-1709 GCA_963976365.1 uncultured bacterium
CGCTGATGCTTCGTGCGTGCGCGCGCTTATCGGCTTCCGCCGGCCATAGCTTCGCGAGCGGAAATCGTTCCGCAAGCGTTTCTGCTATCGCCAGGGTATCCCAGACCGGCTTGTCATCGATCAGCAAGACCGGCACGCAGCCGGCAGGAGAATACTGCCGGATGCTTTCAGCAAATTCGGGCGTGTCGAGAGGTATACGTTGTTCTTCAAACGCAATCCCTGCTTTCGCGAACTCCGACATCGAGCGCCATGGGCACAGACGCCGCCGAGGTGTTGCCGTGGTCCTGTACCGTCAGGATGACTTTCTCCATCGGCAGGTTCAGGCGTTTTGCCGTAGCCTGGATGATCCGCAGGTTGGCCTGGTGGGGAACCAGCCAATCGAGCGCATCTTTCTCAATATTGTTCGCTTTCAGTGCTTCTTCCGCGACGCCGCCCAGTGTTTTGACCGCCACCTTGAACACTTCGTTGCCCTTCATGATGATCTTGGCATCGTCGCCGGCAGTCTTGTGCAGTTGATTGGACGCTCCGTAAGGATAGTAGAGCAAGTCCTTGTACTGGCCGTCCGCGCCGAGGTGGGTAGAAATAATTCCCTCCTCGTCCGACGGCTGAAGAATCACCGCACCGGCACCATCGCCGAACAGGACGCAAGTCGTGCGATCGGTCCAGTCAACGATCTTGGAAAGTATTTCCGCCCCGATCACCAGTGCGCATTTCGACTCGCCGGCACGCACGAACTTGTCAGCAGTGGACAGCGCGTAAATGAAGCCTGTGCAAGCCGCTTCAATGCTGAATGCGGGGCAGCCATGAATGCCAAGCTTTTCCTGAATCAGCGTGGCAATGTTCGGAAAAATAAGGTCTGGCGTAGTAGTACCAACGACGATGAGATCGATATCGTCGATGCCAACGCCCGCCGCATCGAATGCCTGCTTCGCCGCGGCGACGCAAAGATCGGAAGTGCTTTGTTCTTCCGCTGCGATATGCCGGCGCTCAACGCCGGTGCGGGTACGAATCCATTCGTCGCTCGTATCGACCATTTTCTCCAAGTCCGCGTTGGTCATGACGCGTTCGGGGAGATAGCGGCCAGTACCGGCGATACGTGAATACTTCATGCAGCTTCCTGTTGCAGCAGACTGCCAATCTGTTCGGGGACCTGATTTTTAACTTCAAGCAACGCCGTTTCGATCGCGTGCTGAAACGCAACCGCATCCGCGCCGCCGTGGCTCTTAATAACGATACCATTAAGTCCCACCAAAGACGCGCCATTATAGTTACGGGAATCCATGCGAACGGCGAGATCTCGCAAGACCGGGCGCGCCAGCAATGCCTGGAATTTCGCGAACGCACTGCGGGTAAATGCGCGTTTCAGATAGTGAGATGCGAGGCCAACGGTGCCCTCCATCGTCTTGAGCGCAACGTTGCCTGTGAAACCATCCGTCACGACCACATCGGCCTTGCCGGAGAAGATTTCATTACCTTCGATATAACCTACGTAGTTCAGGCTACTGGCCTGCAACAAGGCGGCTGCAGCCTTGACAGTCTCGTGCCCTTTGGTGTCTTCAACACCGATATTCAGCAGGGCCACGCGCGGCCGATCGATGTCACGTATATCGCCTGTGACAATCGACCCCATGACAGCGAACTGAAACAGTTGCTCCGCACTGCAGGACGTATTGGCACCCAGATCCAGCATGTGCACTGTACCGCCGATG
>CAXBKH010000100.1:0-1707 GCA_963976365.1 uncultured bacterium
CCGACTTCTTCGTACCATAGAGAATCAGGTCGTCGGCCAGCATCTCGGCGATCATGGCCTCCTGACTTCGTGCAGCCCCCTCGTGCTGCGCGACTATCTGCGCGGCTTCCTTATTCGCGTTTTCGGCGGATTTGACCATGCGACCGATATTGCCCTGTACCTTCGTCAAGTTGACCGATACCTGGGCCGCGAGGTTCCGAACGTTTTCGTGCTCGCACGCCGTCAGCCCGAAGGCAAGCGCCATTGCGGCAGGGATAGTGAGGAAGAGCCTTTGCATCAGTCCACCTTTATTGCACTGCTGGTAAGCGTTCCAAGCTTGATAATGAGATCGGCCAGTTCGGCGGATTTGATGCCACCCTTGTAATAGGCTTCAAGCTGCGCGAGCGACCCGCCGATCACGGCATTCCACATCCGCGCCGACACCTCGTTCCGGCGGATCGTGGCCTCGGCTTCGAGAAAGCGGATGTCGGCGTTGGCTTGCGAATTCTCCGCGTCGCCCACGCCCTTCAGGTAAGCGAGCGACCGCACGACCTCTAGCAAGGCCTGCCGCTCGGCTTCCGGTTTCCCGTCGTCCCAGATGTCGCTAATCGACGAATTTGCAAGAGGATCGCTGGTCCAGCGAAATGGAGGGGTCCTTAAGCTATTGTCATCGGGTTTCAACAGCACAAGGTCGCTTTGCATCGAATTCTTTCTGTTTCCCAGCCGGCAGGTTCTGGAACGACCGGGCCGCGTTGCATTAACGTATCGGCAAAGCGCTAGATCGATATCGGACAGAAGTTCCAGTTGCTGACGGTATAGCATCAGTTTTCGAATTCGAATGTCGGTCTCGGCCTCGTATCGTCCGATGCTCGCCTTCAAATAGTCGAGCTTCGCCGCCTGGATTTCGCGTACGATGCTTACGCGTTGCAACTCGATCGAGCGGCGACTTTGGGCGAACGACTTCGTGATCGATTCAAGACTCCTAAGCGTTCCGATGATGTTCGCCGCGCGCTTCAGCGCCGGGTTCGAAAATGCCTTTTCGTCAACCTTGCCAGTCTTGATCGTAGCGACCAGCCCGTCGATTGCCTTGATCCGTTCTTCCGTCGCAAGATCGAGTCCGATCAGCTTTTCCGACCGGTCGAGAATTTTTACGGCCTTCGACAGACGGCCGAGCGCGTTTTCCAGCGCTTTCTGGTCAGCCTCACCTTCTGTATTGGCAGCGGCGACGCGGGCGGCGACACGCTGATATTCTTTCTGTGCTTCCAGAAACTCGCGGGTCAGATTGTCGACATCGCCAAACAATGCGCTCGCCCTTGCCATCCCTCCGACGGCGCGGCAGGCGTCTCTGGCAATCACCTTGCCGAATTCCGACCTACAGTCTTCTGGCCCGTTTATCGGCCGCAAACTACCGTCCTGCTGGATGTATTGAGCGCCTGACGCCAAGTCGCCCAGCAATGTCCTGAGATAGGCGCACTGATAAAAGAAAGCCTTGAACGCCTGATTGAGTTGTGCCGCCCACTTGCCCGGATTCTCTTTCAGTTTTTTGATCTTGTTCTTGGTCTCATCCGCCTGACGTTGGAGTTCCTGCTTCAGGATCGCATTATCCTCGGATGTAATCTCCTTCTCCAGTTCCGCAAGCTGCTCTTCTGCGGTCGTTACCTGTTCCTTGTTTTCTGCGACTCGCTCGTTCTGCAAAACATATTGCAAATACTCGGAATGCCGGCTCGA
>CAXBKH010000101.1:0-1705 GCA_963976365.1 uncultured bacterium
ATTTGCAATCGGCGGTTCCACAACGGAACAGATGCTCCTGCGCCAGGTGTGTCCACGTTTTCTGATCGTCAAGAAGAATCTGTTCCGTTGTGGAACCGCCGATTGCAAATACGCGAAACGTATTTGCCGGTTTTGAGTGATAGTCAATCTCACGCGTCACCCGAAAACCCATCTCGTCGGTAGTGATGGTTTGCAAACCCTGTATTCCGGGTAGCGCGTCGCCGACAACGTCTATCTGGGTATTCAGCCCGGGCTTAAGCGTAACAAAGCTTCGATCAATGACCAGCGGCGACATCAATCCCTGCAATACCAGGAATACGCCAAACCAGAGACTGTAGACCCGCACCACGCTCGAGTTCACGAACTGACCCAACACCGGAATCGAATAGCACAGTAGCGTTGCAACTATCCACCGCGGAGACGTCCAGTTGCCGATCGTGACCAGCCCCAGGCACAGGAACAAACCGGCCGTCAGCCAACGACCGGACATGCGACGCCGTGCCGTCATCGTCAGTTCGCCGCTCAAAACAGTGTGTAAATGAAAGGCGCGATCGCCGATCCTTGCCCCAGTACGATCAGTGCGCCGAGCGCGACCATTATGATGATGATCGGTGCCAGCCAGAACTTCCTGCGCTCCTGCATGTACGCCCACATATCTTTTACAAATTCCAACATCAGAATGGCCTCTCCAGATTTTTTTCCGGCGGTTGGTCGCTCTTGACCCGGTAGCTCGTTGCGTCCTGATCCAGGCGCCTGGCCATAGGATCTTTGCCGCTAAGACGCAGCATAATCGCCGTCGGAACAACGGCGATCAAAAATACCAGCCCCAGGATGATCGGCGTGGTGACACGACTCAATATCATGCCAAATCTCATCCAGCCGCGGTAAAGCAGCCGCAATGAAGCAGGTGCAATCAGACCCCAGGCGGCGAGAACGCCGCCGACGATCCATGGCCACGATCGATACTGCAGGTCAAAGAGCCATGGCAGCAGCAGACCAAACAGTACTGCGATTATGCCGCCCGTGACCAGGGCGAACTCGCGCAGACCTTTGTGATCTATCTCCGGAATTGTCAGCTCTGCCGCCATCAGTCCAGCTCAAACTCTTCGCGCCAGGAATCGTCGTCATCGACGCTTGGCTGTTCGGATTTCGCGAGCAGGAAATTTTCGACGACCAGGTAGTCCATTTCCGTTCTCATGAAGCAGCGATACGCGTCCTCGGGCGTATTAACAATTGGCTCACCACGTACGTTGAACGAAGTGTTGACCAGGACGCCGCAGCCAGTTTTTTTCTCAAACGCTTTTAGTAACCGGTAGTACTTGGGATTCGTGCGCTCATGCACGGTCTGCACGCGCGCGGAATAGTCAATATGGGTTATTGCCGGCAACTCCGAACGCTTCAGGTTGAGTTTCTCGATACCGAAAAGCTGTCGCTGCTCTTCTGTCATTGGCACCCGCAGTTCCTTTTTTACCGGAGCTACGATCAACATATACGGGCTGGCGCTATCGAGTTCAAAGTAGTCGCCGACGCGATCATCGAGTACCGATGGCGCAAAAGGCCGGAACGATTCGCGGTACTTGATTTTAAGATTCATGACCGACTGCATCTTGGCGCTCCGCGGATCGCCGATGATCGAGCGGCCACCCAATGCGCGCGGCCCGAGCTCCATGCGCCCCTGGAACCAGCCGACCGCTTTTTCGTCCTC
>CAXBKH010000102.1:0-1699 GCA_963976365.1 uncultured bacterium
GAGCCGGTACGGAGAAGCCGTTCGCCTCGAGATCAGCAAACACTGTCCGGAGGATCTTTGCGAGTTCCTGCTGGATCATTTCGCACTGGACCAGGCGGACATGTTTGCGGTCGATGGCGCTGTCAACCTCAACCGCCTGATCGCCGTCTGTGACATGGCGCACCAGCCGGAACTGTTCTACCCGCCGTTTACGCCGGGCATCCCGGATGCTCTGCGCGCGGGCGACAGTATTTTCACCGTGCTTCGCAAGCAGAACGTGTTGTTGCATCATCCGTACCAGTCGTTCATGCCGGTAGTGGATTTTATTGCCGCTGCGGCAAAAGACCCGCTCGTGCTGGCAATCAAGCAAACGCTGTACCGTACCGGCGCTGCATCACCCATTGTTGATCGTCTCGTCGAAGCGGCACGTGCTGGCAAGGAAGTGACGGTGATTGTCGAATTGATGGCGCGCTTCGATGAGGCAGCCAATATTTCCCTGGCAAACCGCCTGCAGGAAGCCGGCGCACACGTTGTATACGGCCTGGTCGGATTCAAGACGCACGCAAAGATGTCGATGGTTGTCCGCCGCGAACAGAACAGATTGCGTCGTTACGTACACCTTGGCACTGGCAACTACCATCCCGGCACCGCGCGGGCCTATACCGATTACGGCTTCATGAGCGCGAATCGCAAGCTGGGTGAAGACGTCCACAAGGTATTCATGCAGCTGACAAGCCTCACCGAGGCAAAAAACCTCGACCGTATCGTTACCGCGCCGTTTTCGCTGTTTGCTTCATTGATGGAACGCATCGAACGCGAAATATCCTTCGCGAATGCAGGCGACGATGCACGCATCATTGCGAAGGTGAATGCCTTGATTGAACCGCAGATTATCGATGCGCTGTACCGGGCTTCGGCCGCCGGCGTGAAGATCGACCTCATTGTTCGCGGCATATGTTCGTTGCGACCAGGTGTACCCGGGCTCTCAGAGAATATTCGCATTCGCTCGATCGTCGGTCGATTCCTCGAACATTCGCGTGTCTACTATTTCCGCAATGGCGGCAAGGAAGTGTTCCTCTGTTCCAGTGCGGACTGGATGGACCGGAATTTTTTCAGACGCACGGAAGCCTGCTTCCCGATTCGTCAGCGCCCGTTGAAAGACCGGCTGAAGCGCGACCTGGAACTCTTCCTTGCTGACAACTGCGGAGCGTGGGAACTCCGTGGCGACGGCAGCTACGAAAGATTGCAGCCGGATGGTGCTGAACGAGTATCGGCACAACAGATACTGATGGACGAACTGGGCGGCAATTCGCCGTAATTCAGCTGCCTGTCACTTCCACCGTCAGGCGGAACCCGGCTTGATGCAAATAAGCGGTTTCGCGCTGCAAGTCCGCCAGGGTCAGCGGGTTGTTTTCCAGCCATGTTTGCGGAAACAGGATCCGGATTGAGCGCCCCTTCGCCTGCAACTGGATGGCAGGCAACGCCTCCGAGCTTCTGCTGCGATTTATCAGCACTGCCAGTCGCAGAATGATCCCCAGGCGCACACCCTTGCTCGTCCAGCCAGCAGGCAGCCGGCGACCGCCACGCACGGCAAGCTGCCGACGGTGATTGCGAATCAGGAATGCGAGCAGCGCCTGCTCCGTCCGGGGAAAACCCGGCATGTCAGCATTCTCGGCGATGTAGGCGCCGTGACGCTGGTAACCGTCGTGTGAAATATCCA
>CAXBKH010000103.1:0-1686 GCA_963976365.1 uncultured bacterium
CAACGACGATAGCGGCCTCTCTGTCTCAGCACGCCACACGATTCCAGTGGCAGTAATATATAAGCTTTATGCTCTATCTTACCATTTTTTATTGGTTTTTCGATTTCACGGAATTGTTACCGACGGGCCATGATCCTCAGGCCAGGAATATCCCTGCTGGCCTTGCGTCCCTCAGAAGAGGCGTCGCTCAACCTTGACGATGTCCCCGGGCAAGACGTTGTCGTCGATATTCTTTATCAGCTTGATCGTGCCATCGGTGCCTTCACGTACGAGCTCGGCGGAACCTTCTCTCGCCCGCCTCGTAAAACCGCCGGCGATGGCCACTGCCCGCCGGACCGTGAGACCGATGACATAGGGATAGCTGCCGGCCCGGTTGACCTCTCCATAAATATAGAAAGGCCGGTAATTCAGGACTTCGATCGAGACCCGGGGATTGACGATGTATTTCTTGTCGAGCTCGCTGCGCAGAAACTCCTGCAGCTCGGCGATCGTCTTGCCGCGCGCCTCTACCCGGCCCAGCAGCGGATAGGAAATCGTGCCAAGACTGTCGAGCTCGAAGTCGCCCGACGAGCGCGGATGATCGAAAACGGTCACTTTCAGCCGGTCGCCAGGGCCGAGACGATACGCATCGAGCGCCTGGGCCACGGCGGCGGCCGGCGCCAAAAGAAACACCGACCAGACCAGCAGAGCGAAAACAACCAGCCTGCCGGCAGCCAAACCGGGCGCCGCACCGAAGCCGCTGACAAAGAACTGAGGCACCGGGGGGAACCGATCCATTCCGATATTCATAACCAAGATCTCCTGAACAATCTTATGCCCTCGTCCCCTTCGGGTCCCCGCGAGGTGCGTTCGTCTCTTCGGTACATAATGCCGCCAAACACCGGTTGCCAAGTGGAATTACATCTGGTTCGGACAAGCTGTCCGCGAAAAGTCCGTCCCCGAACTATCCGGTTAACAATCTAAATGCAAACGTTTGCTTGGGGCTGATTGCGGTCGTTTATACGAAAAAACCGGTCAGGACAAGAATTCATGCTCCCGCGATAAGGGCAATTGAAAAAGGGAGCCGAACGCGAATTGCAATTACAGCTGCATGCCCAGCCTGAAATAGGACGTCATGGCATCGAATTCTTCGGATGCCACATTGGAGGACAGGTCGGTCAGGCTGGTCTCGAACTGTGCATAGAGATACTCGTTGAACAGATGGCGGATACTGAGCCCGTAACGGGTCCGCGTATCGTTCTGTCCGGTGCCCTTGGTTTGCTCGTCGGCATAGGACGCACTCGCGGATATGATCGTGTTGTAAAGGAATTCATAGTCGATTTTGACATCAACCGAGGTCACCAGAACGCCCGACTGGCCCGCTGTCGCGGTTTCCTGGATCGTCCGCCGCGAATTCAGCGTCACCGTCCAGAGCTCCGCCGGGTTCCAGATCATGCGCGCGGAGATCGACGGCCCCTGAATGGTGGCAAGAGTCGGATCGTCGTAAGTCTGACGCAGATATCCGAGCGCGAATTCCAGGTAGGTGATGCTGGAGTAATCCCAGATGACGCCGGCGAGAAATTCGAAACCGTTATTGTCCTGCAGCACGCCCGCGGAATCGACGGTACGATCGAATGTTTTCCAGTTATAGGACGGCTCCACGAACACCGAGGTTCCCTCGTCGATTTCAAGCGATGCGCGAAATGC
>CAXBKH010000104.1:0-1684 GCA_963976365.1 uncultured bacterium
GGCAAGGGTCAGTACGTCGTCAAGCGGGCGGCAGATGTTGCGGATGCCCTGCGTACACTGCCAAACAAGCCGCTCATTGCGGAGCAATGGGTCCCCTTTGATCGCGAAGTCTCGGCAATCGGGGTACGCAGCCGCGACGGCACGGAAGTGTTTTACCCGCTCACCGCCAACCAGCACCGCAACGGCATCCTGCGCCGCTCCTCAGCGCCTGCGGGACCGGCCGCACTACAGTCACTTGCCAACGGTTACCTAAGCACGTTGCTGCGCCACCTCGATTACGTCGGCGTGTTGGCCCTCGAATTATTCGTCGTCGGCGAGCAGCTCCTGGCGAATGAATACGCACCCAGGGTGCACAACTCAGGGCATTGGACAATCGAAGGCGCTGAGACCAGCCAGTTCGAAAATCACCTGCGGGCTGTCTGCGGCATGCCGCTCGGGCCGACCACCCCACGCGGTCATGCCGGCATGCTCAACCTCATAGGCGCCATGCCGAACAGCCAGGAGGCACTGCGGGATGCCGGTGTCTTTGTACACGATTATGGCAAGACGCCACGGAGTGGCCGCAAGCTGGGTCACCTGACCCTGGTTGACGATGATGCTGCCAGCCTCGACCAACGCCTGCAAAAACTCGAAATAATGCTCGGCAGCTAGGCTTCGCACTCGCTGTTGCGACCCGGCGCACGGCATGTTCCGTGTCTGCAGCGTAGAATCCGGGTACACTAGGGAGACTCTGATTAACTCACGGATGGGCGGGAGCGGCCCTCGCGCCTTGCCTTGCCCAACTACCGTTCGTCGTGCGCGACGTGAATTAATCAGAGTCTCCCTAGATTGCTGAAGTACGGATAACACTAAGATTCCCGACGATATTTTGCCGATGTCCTATCTTGAACACTTCAATCTGAGCGAACAGCCATTCCGGCTTACCCCGGATCCCGAGTTCGTGTACTGGAGCAAGCAGCATGCGCGCGCCAAGGCGTACATGGAATCGACGATCTGGCTGGCGGACGGCTTTGTAGTCATTACCGGCGAAATCGGCTCCGGCAAGACTACCTTGCTGCAGGCGTTTCTGAGCGAACTGGATGACGATGTCGTCTATGCCGTGGTATCGCAAACCCAGTTAACGCCTTCCCAGTTCCTGCAGGCGGTGCTTGCCGAATTCGGATTCGACCCGTTCAAGAAACGCAAAGTTGAATTGCTGGACATGCTCAACATGTTCCTCATCGAGCAGTACTCGAGCGGCAAGAAAGTTGTGCTCATCGTCGACGAAGCACAAAACCTCAGCAAAAAAGTTCTGGAAGAGATTCGCATGTTGTCGGGCATTGAGACCCACAAGGAAAAGGTCCTGCGGATCATTCTTGCGGGTCAGCCAGAACTTCGGCAAAAACTGGAATCGCCGCGGCTCAAGCAGTTGTTGCAACGCGTGCGGCTGCGTTTCCATATCGGCCCACTCGACCCCCGCGAGATGCGCGAGTACATTGAACACCGTTTGGAGATAGCCGGGCACAGTGCGCATGACCTGTTCGCCGACGACTGTTTTGAACGCATACAGCTGTATACCGGCGGCGTGCCGCGGCTGATCAATACGCTGTGCGACACCGCATTGTTATGCGCGTTCGCGGAGCAAAAGACCTCGCTCGAAGCGGTGGACATTATCGCCGCGGTGGAGGCCGCGACGCCGGACGGG
>CAXBKH010000105.1:0-1671 GCA_963976365.1 uncultured bacterium
TGAAAAACCTGTCGATCCTGAATATGGTGCTTGCCGTGGTGCTGATGCTCTCCTTGCGCCGACGCCAGCTCGATAAAATTGACAGCAACTGGCAGGCACGACTCGATGACATGACGCGTCGCCGCGACCGCCAGGTTGCCGAGTGCAACAGCCTGCGAACGCGCCTGGAAGAGCAGCAAGCCACGATGCACAAGCACGACGTTGCCGTGGCCAAGGTCAGGACCGAACTGGAGTCCGCGAGAGAACGTGAAAAACGTCTGACCAAGGACAATTTCACGATGCGCGGCGAGCGCGAGGAATTCAAGAAGACCCTCGCCCGCTTCCAGGCGGCGATGAAGTCCGTCAAGCAACAGGCAACGGATCTGCAGACCGAATTTTCGAAGTCCCGGGAATTTTTCAAGGGCGAACTTCAGAAGTCGTTTGAGAAACGCAAGGACCTCGAGCAAAAACTCGAGAACGCGCGCCTTGAACATGAGTCATTCACGAATCTTCTGCAGTCGTCTCGCAGTGAACAGGATGCGATCAACCGCATGCTCTCGTCGTCCCAGGCCCGGCTGGCCAACATGGACAACCTCGAACAGGATGTAATCAGGCTGGAAGCGGAGAACGCACAAGCCAACCACGATTTGCGTTTGGCCAACCAGGAAATCGAAACCCTGCGTCGCGACATTGCCGAGCTGGATGAGCTGAAAGTACAGAATCGCGAACTGGCCCACTGCCTTGAATCCATGGAAAACAGTCGCAAGCAGTATGAGAGTGACGCACAACGCTATCGCAACCAGGCGAACGAGCAGGAACAGAAATCAGAAACACTTCGCATCCGGGTGGACGAACTGGAGCAGTCCTTCGCCGATATTGAGAATCAGCAGCGCAAGGCCTTGAAGGAAGCACGCAGCCAGGCGGCCAATGGCAAGTCCAATGGCCGCGTCGAGCCTGAGATCGAAAAGGACGACCTGCAACAGATTGTCGGCATCGGCAAGGTCTTTGAGCGCGCGCTGAATGATCTCGGCATCTACAACTTTCGGCAGATTGCCGCCTTCGGTCCGGCGGATATCGCTCGCGTCAACGGCGCCTTGAAAGAAATCAGGGGACGGATGGAACAGGACGACTGGATCGGCCAGGCCAAAGAGTTGATGTACAGCAAGTACGCGGAGCGCATCGAGCGAGCCTGACAATCGAGCATTCCCGCTGTTCTCGATCTTCAACTTCTGACAATGCCGGGGTCTCCGTAAATGTAACCTGACGCCCGGTAATGGCTATAGCGATGCTGACAAACCGTGTAGTGTCGCGCAAACAAAAAGGCCCCGGCAATTTGCCGGGGCCTTGAAGCTGCCCAGTACGCCTTCGTCGATGGCGTTTATTGTTATTAGAACCGGTAGCTGGCGCCGAAAGTCACGCGACGATCCGTAAGCCCCTGGAAACACAGCAGAGCGCCTTCACTGACACAGGACTGCACGATGTCTTCCTCGGTCAGGTTGACGGCCTCCAGGCCAAGACTCAAATTGTCGTTTACCGCGTAGTTTACGCCGGCATTAAGCTGCCCCCTGTCCTCCTGCACAACCGGGAAACCCCAGGGCAGGCTGGACGTACTGCCGAAGTCTTCTGAACGGTAAGCCTCGCGCCACGTGTAACGCATACGCGCCGAAATACCGTGCTTCTCGTAGTACACCG
>CAXBKH010000106.1:0-1671 GCA_963976365.1 uncultured bacterium
CGATTAAACCCATTGGTATCACACTGCCTCATGAACCATAAGTGCGGCGCACCAAAGCGCCGCATTCACGCTTTCTCAGGTTTATGCGTCGAGTATATTCCTATACACGGTTGATTATATAGCGGAATTCGCTCGGTGCCGAGCGTGCGCACCGTGTACTGCGTCGGTTTTTGGATACCTAGATGCCTGATACGGAGGAAGCAGTCGGCCGGCGCATGGCAATTGGCGCCATGTGGCTGTTGATGATGCGCCTTGGTGTGCGTGCAATCGGTCTCGTCAGCACGGTGATCCTCGCTCGTCTGCTTGTGCCCGAAGATTATGGCGTGATCCTGCTCGCTGGATCGCTTGTCGCAATTCTCGATACGATGGGCGAGTTCAGTCCAGACCTCGTGCTCATCAGCAACCAGAACGCAACCCGGTCGCATTACGATACTGCATGGACGTTGACGGTGCTTCGCGGCGTCTTCGTCGCCGTGATCATCGTCTCCGTAGCTGTCCCGGCAGGGGCGTTCTTTGACGAACCTCGTATATCTGACGTCCTTTATGTGCTGGCGATTTCCGCCGTGATCGGTGGTGTCCAGAACATCGGCACGGTGGATTTTTTCAAACATCTCAATCTGTCAAAACAATTCCGTCTGATGGTAACCAGCCGGGTATTCTCCTTCATCGTGACGATAAGTATGGCGTTCTGGTGGCGCAATTACTGGGCATTGGCGATCGGGATGCTCGCCGAATCCGTGGCACGAACCTTTCTCAGTTACTGGTTGCATGAATTTCGTCCGCGCTTTTCCCTGCGGGAGTGGCGGGAAATCGTCCATTACTCGAAATGGCTATTGCTCAGTAACGTGGGGGATTTTCTCAACGAGCGACTCGACAGCCTGATTTTGGCGAAGTTTCTCAATACTCAGGTCGTGGGCTTGTTCAGCGTTGCGAAGGAAATCTCGAACCTGCCGACATCGGCGCTTGTCGACCCGATGCAGCGGGCGATATTCCCCGGGTTGGCGAAGATGGCGAAGGATCAACCATTCCGCTCATGCAGATACTCGCGTTATACGGCGTTGCGCGCGTGTCCTACGCAAATTCGCGGGCGATTTACCTTTCGCTCGGACGGCCAAAACTCGTCGCCTATACCAGCATTTTTCAGGTCTTGCTGTACGCTCCGGCATTGACGCTAGGTACCCTTTACGATGGCGCGGTCGGTGCTGCATGGGCACTTGTGATCTCAACAGCCGTGACCGGTATGTTCAACAACTGGCTGGTCGCCTCTATTATCGGCATCGGTTTCTGGAAGATGCCGGTAGCCGTTTGGCGGACTGTCGTCGCTTGCGCAATCATGGTCGCCGGGGTGACCTTGCTGCGGGAGAGCCTGCCTTCGGCCGAGTCTATCGTGACGCAGATTTTCCAACTGGTTTTGGTCGGCGTAACCGGTGCGGCTTTGTATGGCAGCGTTCATCTGGGTCTGTGGAGGGCAACCGGCAGCCCAACCGGAGCCGAGACGCACACAATCGAGTTTTTCCGGGAAAAATTGGTTGCGCGCCGTGCCAGGTAACGTTGCAGAGCGCTTGGCACGAAGGTTGCAATGTGATGGCCGTTTCAGTTTTGTCGTGGTGCGAGTGACCTCGAACTTGCGACGATGCACTGTGGATTCCGTCCTCCGGGGACGTAATATGC
>CAXBKH010000107.1:0-1662 GCA_963976365.1 uncultured bacterium
CGTTGTCGTCAGGTTACCCTCTGCCACGCCACCAAACAGTTCGTTGACATTTGGCACCCGGAACGCCGTTGACAGGTTCGCCCGCAGTTTGAACGACGGCACGATTTGCCAGTTCAAGCCCAGCTTGTAGTTGTCGTCACTGCCAAAGGTCTCGTAATCCGAATAACGGAATGCTGCGTCAAGCGTCATGCTTTCTGCAAACGGTGCATCTGCAAACAGCGGCAGACTCACTTCAGCGTAGAACTCGTCAGAGCGTACGGTGCCGCTGATCGGATCCGCTGCGTTGGTGTTTGCAGCGCCAATGGCAACCAGCGAGTCAGGGTTGCGCCAGCCCTTGTCTTTGCGGTTCTCGAAACCCGCTGCGACAAAAACCGGGCCTGCCGGCATGTCGAACAATTCGCCGGATACGTTGGCGGCAAAGCTGATCTGCTCATTCCCGCCCGTGCCGATCATCGTGAACAGGATGTAATCCATCACGTCCTGGGTGACGTCGCCGAAACCGAGGATATCCGCACAAGGGATGCCGTTGCTGCCGCAGGTACTCGTGTCCAGAGTCTCGTTCAGGCGCAACAAGTTGACGATATTGGTTGAGCCGTCAGTACCGGTATTGCGTCCCCAGTTGTACGAAACGTCCCAGCTCCAGTTGTCGTTGAACTGGCCCTCGAGACCCGCAACCATGCGCCAGGTGTTCACTTCCTGGAAGAAATCGCGGTTGCCACTCTCGTAGATACGCCGATTTTCCAGGAACACGTCCTGTCCGGTTGGGTTGGTCGGGTGGCTGGCATCGAAAGAGATGTTGCGTATGGTCGTCGGTGAGGCCGGCTGGTCGGTCTGCCGGTTCGTGAACATCAGTTCGCCGACGATGCGCAGGTTTTCTGCCAGGTCGCGTTCACCGAAAGCCGAGAACGACAGGCGCTCCAGCGGGTTGACGGCATTGAATGACTGGTTGAAGTCAAAGTTGTGAACCAGCGGGTCGTAGACCGCCCAGTCGTCACCACTGCCATTGGGGTCCTGGTTGAAATTGATGCGCGTGCCATCCGGCAACAGCGCACGACCGCCGATGGTGCTGCTACTGCCGAAGCAGACGAGCTGGCCACCCACTTCCGAGCGCGGGCAGTCAACTCGGTCCGGCATGAAGACTTCGCCAGCATTCTGGTAGCTGATGTTGGCCATCAGGCTGCCCTTGTCGTTGGCGACTCCCCATGTAAGGTCGAGTTGCAGTTCCTCGCCGTCACCTTCGAATGCCGATCCGGCCTTGATTGCAGCTTCTACGCCGTCGAACTCGGATTTCGTGATGATGTTTACCACACCGGCTACCGCATCGGCGCCGTAGATAGCAGAGGCCCCGTCTTTCAGTACCTCCACCCGCTGAATGATCGAAACCGGGATCATGCTGAGATCAACCGAGGTCCGTTTAACAGCACCAGCGTGCGGTTGATGCCCATGCCACGCAGGTTGATCTGTGGCGTTCCCCAGCCATTCGACACCCAGTACGCGGATGTCTGGTTGCCGGCAAATCCGCCTGCCGACGGCAAACGCTGCAGCAGGACTTCCAGCGAGGTTACGCCGGTAGCGGCAATCTCTGGAGCGTCCATGATCGTAAC
Source organism: uncultured bacterium (assembly GCA_963976365.1). Taxonomy (GTDB): domain Bacteria; phylum Pseudomonadota; class Gammaproteobacteria; order Steroidobacterales; family Woeseiaceae; genus UBA1847. The sequence goes on from CAXBKH010000107.1 coordinate 1,605, forward strand.
CGGACCGACGCTTGTCAGGTCTTTACGTTTGATTCGGCTACCGGTGACGACAACCTCT
>CAXBKH010000108.1:0-1650 GCA_963976365.1 uncultured bacterium
CCAATGTAGGCGGGCGCCGGTGCCTGTCGCTGCATCCGTGGCACGAAGTGCGTGGAGGAAGCTGGCTTCGAGTTCGGTGATGATGTGGCGTCGTTTCATGGTGCTGCTTTCAGTGGTCTGTGGCGAGGTTGCCGGTTGATTCGACGCCGCGCGGTGTGTAGTCGTCGGGGCAGTGCGGGCAGTTGCGTGACCTGTTGTGGTCTGGCCGGCCGGGTCGGCCTGTGTCGGCTTCGTGGGCGAACTTCCACGACCAGTCTGCTGGTTTCATGCTGCGGCCCATTCGAGTTTGTGGGGTGATTGGTTTGGTGTGGCCCGCCCGAGTACGTCCGTGATTGTCGGGTTGGCGAAGTAGCTGATTTTGAGTGGCAGCCAGTTTTTGTCGGTGTCTGTCTGCCCGTGGAGTTTGCGTTGCCAGACGCCGTCGATTTGGCGGATGTCGTGCATTTTGGTGAGGTGGCTACGATCAAACTTGTTCATGCTGCGGCCTTGTTGGTGCGGCGGCATGTTGAGCAGGTGGGCGGGTTGCTGCTGGATGGTTGCCAGTTGTCGCCGTCGTAGTACATGCCTCGGTATGCGACGCCGGCGACCGTCGAGTATCTTTCGACGCTGTTGATCCCACAGATGCCGCATGTGGGGTGTTCCTGTTCGCGTTCGATGCGTGCGAGTGCGTCACCACATTCGAGGCAGCGGGGTCGGCCTGGTTCTTTGTGCCGGTTGCAGCCGCGGCCGCATAGCTGGTCTGTGTCGACTTCGTCTGTCTGCTGCCGGTTGGCGGCTGCGATGGTGAGCTCGAGGTGGTCCATTGTTTTGTTGAGTGCGGCGATCGCTTTGACGAGTGTTTTGACGGTGTTGTGGTTTTGGGTGAGTCGGTGTGAGATTGCGGCGTCTCCTACGCTGTCTGTGTTGCTTGTGGGCGGCTCGGTGGTGTCGTCGGGTGCAGCGACACCGGATTGATGTTTTTTGTCGCCTGAGGCTTTTGTGGCGACGCGGTGGATTGCGTCGCTTTCGTCGGCTTGGAGTGCGGCGACGGTTGCTTGCAGTCGTGCCGATGTCGCGGCGGCTCTTTTGAGGTGGGTTGCGTAGGGGACAAGAACGTCTGTTGTGATGCTCATGCGGTGTGCTCCTGGGTGTTGGCCGTCTGGTATTGGTTGCGGATTCGTGCGTCAGCCAAATATTCGTTGTCGTCGCGGCGTCGGTGGGTTGGGATAGCTTCGGCGTCGCCTAACAGTTGTCCTGTGCAGGCTGGGCACATGACTGTTCCGATTGGGAGCAGTACGCCTTCGAGGCCGGACCCTTCGCACTGAACAAAGATCGGGGTGCTCATGCTGCGTTCTCCTTGTCGTCGGGTTGTTGTTGCGGGTAGTTGGCGAGTGATCGGGTTTCGCCTTGCGATGCTGCTGCTATGACGCCGTACGGGGCATCGGGGTATTCGTTGCGGTACCGCAACAGTTCGGCGCCGTGTTCCTCAGCCAGGTTTTTGCGTACTTTCGCTTTCCATCGGACGGGGCTGTCGATTTTGGTTTGGTTTGCGTTGGCCCATCGGGTTTCTGTGAGCTGGTCGAGTGCTGCCGCGATTTTGTCGTCTTCTTTGATGGGCTCTTCTTTCCCGACGTTTTCTGTCAGTCCCTCTGTAAACATGTTTCTGGATTG
>CAXBKH010000109.1:0-1618 GCA_963976365.1 uncultured bacterium
CCAGGTGAACTATCATCTGGAGCACCACCATTTCGCAGCCGTGCCGGGTTACAACCTGCCCCGCCTGCACAAGTTGCTCGCGGCACGCGGTTATTATCGCGATCATGACTGCATCTCGCATGGCTATATTGACGTCCTGAAGCGTGCCGTGCGCCGCGATGACGCCGAAGGCGCTGTTGCGGCCTGACACTGTTCCTCCCGCCTGCGTCGGTCTAAGCTTGACCCGACGTGCAGGAGAAACGCCATGATTCGCATTCGCCAATCGATCTTTGCGGTCTGTATTGCAGGCTTCGTTCTGTCTGCCTGCGCCAAGACGGAACCCGTCATCGATGAGCCGCTACCGGCTGAGCCAAGCCTGTCGGTTGAGGCTCCGGTTGTTGAACCAGACGGGCCATATGGGAACACCCACGCTGAAATGCTCGGTCAGGGCAGGGCGATTGCGGAGAATGTCTGCGCGACCTGTCATTCCATCGAGACCGAAGGTCCGAGCCCTCATGTCGACGCGATCCCGTTCCGTGACCTGTCGAAAAACTACCCGATTGAATCGCTGGCCGAACCGCTGGCAGAAGGCATCATGGTTGGGCATCCCGACATGCCGGTTTTCGCATTCGAGCCGGATCATATCGACTCGCTGATCACCTACATCGAAAGCATCCAGGCACCGCACGAGCTGTAATGCTCACCGCGACGCATCAGGAATAGACGAATTCTTTTCCGTCCAGATCAATGGTGGGGATGACATCCTTTTCAGACCAATAGTCCTGATTGTGCTGCCATTCCGGGTGCGATCCCCGCTTCGGCATCAGGTGGATTGATCGCATCAGATAGTTGGGATTGAAGTTGTCCTCGTCGATCCAGGGCAGAATCTCCATGTCCTTGTCCTCGGGCCGCAATGCGACATCGACCTGCCGGACGTGCTTTGCATCCATGTGCTTGAGCAGTTTAGCGACGAAATCACCCAGCAGGTCGACGCGAAGGGTCCAGCTGGCGCGGAAATAACCAAACACCCAGATCATGTTTGGCACACCGGTGAACATCATGCCGCGATAGGTGATCGTATCGGCAAAATTGACCGGCTTGTCATCGACTGTGAACGGAATGCCACCCAGCACTGACAGATTGAAGCCTGTGGCGGTGATAATGATATCGGCTTCGAGTTCCTCGCCGGATTTCAGAAGGATTCCCTTCTCGGTGAAGCGCTCGATATGGTCGGTGACCACGCTGGCCTGACCGCTGGCAATACCCTGGAACAGGTCGCCGTCCGGCACAAATGCGATGCGCTGCTGCCAAGGGCGATAGCTAGGGGTGAAATGCTTGTCCACGTCATAGTCCGGGCCGAGTAATTCACGCACACCTGCAAGCAGTTCCTCCCGCACCACGTCGGATTCTTCTTCCGCACGCCGTGTCAGTTCATTCTGGTCAAAAAGAACTTTGCGGCGGACAATTTCGTGAATCCAGGTTTCATCGATCTCCAGCTTACGCAGCTCGTCCGCCAATTCATTTTCGTTACGGCCTGGAATGAAATAGGTCGGCGAACGCTGCAGCAGTGTGACATGCTTGCAATCGCCCGCAATCGCCGGGACCACCGTTGCGGCGGTCGCACCAGACCCGATCACGA
>CAXBKH010000110.1:0-1592 GCA_963976365.1 uncultured bacterium
AGAGCCAGTGAAGGGTTTCGAGGACATTCTCCCACGCAACCACGACCTCGTATTCCGCCTTCGCCTCTTCGGTAATTCGGCGCCACTGACGCCTCTGGTCTCTCCGAAGCTTGCCAGGCAGACTCGCCATATAGCTGTCGAAATCCGGCCAGCGATCGAGAGCGATCAGCGGTGCAGAACGAATGTGCCGTCGGGCCCCCGGGCACTGCTCCGTGAAATACCGGTTCAGGTAGGAACCCTGGTGAACATCCTGCAGCTGCACCAGATCGACGCCGCTCTGCTCGCGAAATGTCTCGAATGCCAGAGCGAACCATTCGTCAACTTTGGGGCTCCGTTCAACGAGGATATCGCGATATTCACCTCGATCCGACGACAGGAACCGCGCCAGGCGCCGGCCCTGAATCATCAATGGCCAGATCAGGACAGCCCGGTCGTTCTCGCGGCAGACGACGATAAACAACTGGCGCCCCTTCGGCAGAGCATTCTCCTGCCAGGCGGCCCAGATCCAGTTGAAAGACTGAAAATAATGCGGGTCATGGGCACGCGCGTACAGGTCGTTCCATTCGCCTTTCAGAGCGAGGAACGAGTCACTATCGCGCAAAATTTGTACTTCCAGCGCCACTTTCGGCCTTTCGACAACCCGCGGACGACCAAGCACGTCAACAGGAACATCCGGTACGTAATCGGTCGACAAACTGCGTGAACTTAAAGACAAAGCGGGTACCCAGGTTCGCATTCTTACGCAATGCTACCGGAAAGGGCATTAACAACGCTTTGACGGCGATCACAGCGACAAACGCCAAAACCCGAATACAGTGCAACCAGTTGTCAAGCCGCCGGCCTGAAAAGCGGGGCAGGAACAGCCCCCGTTGGCCGACGAGCGCGGACGAACCGGATCGCTCAGAGGCTGTCGGGCTTTCTGCAGACAATTACCGTGGTCAGAATGGCGAGTTCCGCTTTATCGAACCGGGTAAACTGCTTCTGCAAGGTAAGGTTTTCAAGTTCGACCAGGGTACGGCTGTCCGGTTTCCCCTCGACGGAAACTATCTCGTATCCGGCGTTTTCAAAAAGTTCGATATATTGGGAATGACGCAGTCGGTTCTGGTAGTTCTGCGTGTTGAAGCTGGCGATTCTCCACAGCCAGTCGGGGAGCGTCAAAAAATTCAATCTTGATAGCGTTTTATCGCGATGTTCGAAATGATCGCTATTGTCGATGAAATGGACGGCATACCCGCCTGGCCGCAACAGGTTTTTCCACGTCAGCAGCAATTCCCTGAGTAATTTCTCCGGAATATGCTCCAGCACCGTTCTGGAATACACGAGATCGACGGAACCGTTCTCAAGCTCCTCAAGCCGTGGCGGGCAACGGTAGTCGTAGTTTAACGGACGTCGAAGATTGGCTCGCAGCGTGTCCGGGTCACCCGTGCAGGCGTCACCGATCCGGCCGATGGCCCCCTCTACGAGTTTCTTCGCATGATCGAAGGACTGCGGGTCGCTCAATCGTTCGACGTCCGTCAAAACCAGCCGTTCGGCGCCATACGCATGCATGATGTGCGGAATGGTCGGAATCCATCCCGTGCCCACTTCCATGA
>CAXBKH010000111.1:0-1586 GCA_963976365.1 uncultured bacterium
CAGACGGGGCGCGCTGGCCCCGCCCGTCTTTATCGTCAGACTAGCGAATGTTCTTCGCAATCTGAGCGCCGTAAGTAGCTGCCGCTGAGACGCCGACCTGTACGACTTGCGTAGCAAGGAATACTTCGGTGCCTGCATTGTCAGCGAACTGATCCAACGTAGCAGCATCAACGACGAAGTCGAAGTTGCCGGTGTACGTTGAAGGAACAGTCTGAGCTGCAACAACTACGCCGCCAGCCATACCTGAATCGTCGTCGGCAATGAGCTGGAATTCATACGTTTCGCCACCACCTGTAACGAGCGCCGTGATCTGGACAGAGATGACCAGATTACGCCAAGGCGTTTCGTTATTGTGCCAGTAGGCGGTGTCGAGAGCGTTCAGCGAGATACCAGTTTCGACACGTGTCGCAGCACCGGCAGTTGTTGCGCCTGCGGAAACGGCCCGCAGTTCAACGGATGCGTCGCCGTCGAAGACATACTTAGTTTTGCTTGCAGAAACAGCCATGATATTATTTCTCCTATCAAAAGGCTTTGTGTTGAGGAAAGGCTGTGTCCTAACATCCTGTTGCCAGGATTAGGTCACAGCCGAATTTTTTCTACGCAGTCACTGCTGCGTTTGAAATGCCACGGAGACGTGCAGCTGAACGACCGTGCAGTGCAGCCAGACCAACCAGCCAGTCAACTCGTGTCCGCATTACCGGAGACGCATCGATCTCGCCAAGGTCTTCGACATCCATGATGCCATTCTGAAGACCGGTCAGCATGTTCTCACCGAACGAGCAGACGTAGAGGCTCTGTGCAGTAGCAGTTGCGCCACCAGTGCCGACTTCGTCAAATGCCAGGATACGCTGACCAGCTTCGTCTTGGTCAGCAATCGCCATTGGCAGATCGTTGTACATCGTGACCTTGCGACCAAACTCGTCAACATCAAAGCTGATGAAGCCGCCGACAGTCGTCGTTCGTGCAGCAGCCGTCAACAGACGACGCATTGCTTTCGAAAGAATGAGAGTCGTTGGATCATCGACAGCATCGATTGCTTCGTCGAGGACAGTCAATCCGAGCGGATCGCCACCATTGGTAGTACCGGCTTCGATCAACTGAGAACCAGTGATCCGGTTCTGAAGGCCATCAAATTCGCGCGGTTCTGCAACCGAGTCGCCTTTGATCATCTTCTTCGCCAAGAACAAGCTCAGCGCTTTGACCTTCATAGCTTCGTGTGAGCTACGAACGCCTTCGCCGTGCATTTTCAGAAGCGCCTTATCAACATCAAGCTCGCCGCCTGCGATACGCATAACTTCGACCTGTGGATTGATGACACCGGCGCTTGCCGTGTAGGCTTCGTTGACACCACGGAACGCGACGCCTGGAAGCGAGCCTTCCTGATTGTAGTGATACGAGCCGCCAGGGATGTCCTGGAAAGGCATGACGCGAAGGATGTCGCTTGAACGAGCGAACATTTCGATGACGGCGTTGCGAACAACGTCACCAGGATTCAGTTTGGAAGCTTCGACCAGGGTAATGGCCATGTGCAGTGCCCTCCTACGAGCGGGGTTATTAGAACTACTGCATCACTCGCAGAAGATGGG
>CAXBKH010000112.1:0-1583 GCA_963976365.1 uncultured bacterium
TGACCTTGCCCCCTGAATTACCGCCGGTTTGGAGTTAGAGTCTGTTTCTCAGAGAGGAGACGGACGATGAAGCGCAGCAGGTTCACGGAAGAACAGATCATCGGGATTTTGAAAGAGCATCAGGCGGGTCTGTCCGCGTCTGAGCTGTGCCGCAAGCATGGCATCTCGGACGCAACGTTCTACAACTGGCGTTCGAAGTACGGCGGCATGGATGTGTCGGATGCGAAGAAGCTGAAGGCGCTGGAGGCCGAGAACGCGAAGCTGAAGAAGCTTCTCGCTGAATCGGTAATGGATGTGTCTACGCTGAAAGAGATGCTCGGAAAAAACTTCTGACGCCCGGTTCGAGGAGAAGCGCCGTGAACTGGGCGATTGCAGACAAAGGTTACTCGCAGCGCCGGGCGTGTTCCCTGGTCGGTCTGGCCCGGAAGACGTATCGCTATGCGTCGCGACGGCCTGCTGACGAAGCGATCCGCAAACGCCTGCGGGAGCTGGCATCGGAGCGTCGCCGGTTCGGCTATCGCCGGCTGCACATTCTGCTGCGACGCGAGGGGATAGAGGTGAACCACAAGAAACTGTACCGGCTCTACAAGGAAGAACGGCTCACCGTGCGCAAGCGAGGCGGTCGCAAACGAGCACTGGGCACGCGAGCGCCGATGACGATCCCGCAAGGTACGAACCAGCGCTGGAGCCTGGACTTCGTGTCGGACTCCCTGGTCGATGGCCGACGGTTCCGGATCCTGTGCGTGATCGACGACTTCAGCCGGGAATGCCTGGCGACGGTGGCGGACAACTCGATCTCGGGCGTCCGCGTTGCACGGGAACTCGACCGGATCGCCGGCGTCCGGGGCTATCCCTGCATGGTGGTCTCTGACAACGGCACCGAGCTGACGTCGAACGCTATTCTTCAATGGCAGGAGGAGCGCGGCGTCGAGTGGCACTACATTGCGCCGGGCAAACCGATGCAGAACGGCTTAGTTGAATCATTCAACGGTCGGCTGAGAGACGAATGCCTGAACGAGCACCTGTTCAGGAGCTACGGCCATGCCCGCGAGATCATCGCACGGTGGCGTCACGACTATAACAACCACAGACCGCATACGAGCCTCGACGGGCTCACACCGAAGGAGTTTACAACCCGGTCCAGACAGGACCATAACCAGAGCAGATTCTACTCATAAACGGGGGAATGAAGGGGGCAAGGTCAGGGATTGGACAGTAAGGGTGGAAACGTCTGAAGGCAGAGGCATTTCTTGACTCAACTTGCCGGCTTTTTATGTCTCGACCGGTTGCCAGAAGACGGTAATGCGGAGGAACTATCTTCCCGTTCAATTTCAAGCGTCGAGTGGCTGATGCCGAACATCGTCTCAAGTTTTTCCTTCGCGGCCTGTTTAATTTTATCGGCGTCGCTCCAGTCGGCAGCCTTTACCACGATATGTACCTCCGCGGACAGCCGATTTTCTTCGATCTCCCATACATGCAGATGATGCGCAGATTCTATGCCGTCGGTTTCCCCGAGCGCCTTCAGGATTTCGGCAGGATCCTTGTCGATCGGCACCCCCAGCATCAGCAGGCGGATGACAGGG
>CAXBKH010000113.1:0-1578 GCA_963976365.1 uncultured bacterium
TCCTGACCCTTAGTTCGCACTCAAGCTGAACGACTGATCTTCCCGTTACTTACCGCCTAGGGCGATGCTATTCGTTATGTCGAGGATAGGTTGTTGAATCAGGATGACCATGCAGTTCACGCAGATATTATGTTTTGTCGCTGCAGTAATTTGGGCAATGGCCAGGACATCGTCTCGAACTGGCGGTAGTGGCGGCGCGTCCGCCGAAGATTTGCTTAAGCGACGATATGCGAACGGCGAAATCGATAAGGATGCCTACGAAAAGCGCTTGCACGACCTTCGACAGTGAAGACAAAAATTTTGTAACGCTTTCGCGAATCCGATTGGTAACGGGAACCCTACAATGCCCGGCTCGTCTTGGATGGGCCGAGCCAGGCCGCCCATTCCTTCGGCCTTGTCTTGGGCGAAGCGATCCCTATAGGCGAAATGAAACTGTACGTGATTCATATCGAGTTTTCCTTGGTCTGGTCGCAGCGGCGTAGTCGAGGTCGCGACCACCGGTCACGCCGTCAAAGCGTCTCGATGACGTGTTTGAGCTTGTCGCCGACAGTCGCGGCGATACGGGCGAGTTCGGGGTTGTCAACCGCCTGCATCGACGCCGCCGGATCGACAGCGGCCACCTCGACGCCACCGTCTTCAGTCGCCTGGACGATGACGTTGCAGGGAAGCATCGTGCCGATCTTGTCCTCGGCCTGGAGCGCCTGATGCGCCAGTGGCGGATTGCAGGCGCCAAGAATGCGATAACTGTGGAAGTCCTCGCCGAGCTTCTTCTTAATCGTGGCCTGAACATCGATCTCGGTCAGGATGCCGAAGCCTTCCTCTTTTAAGGCCTCCGTCACCCGGGCGATCACATCGTCGAAGCTTTCGCCGGACATTGTCTTGGAAAAATAATAGCTCATTGTCCTGTCCTTCATCTGCGTGAAACTGATTTTGTTCCTGGGGCGTGTACGACTATTGGCCTGTCATCGGCTGATCGCCGACGCTCAGGATGACGCACTTGGATTGCTCACTGAATATGCTGTGGTTGGCGTTCCCTTCCTCAAAGCTCTCTCAATGTATCATCGTCAGCTCCTCAAACACGAGGACGCCGGCTTGATCGGTCAGTTTGTTACGGTCCAGAATCTCGCGATCGCAGCAGGCCCATCAGATCGGAGAAACGCAATAATACAAGGAGCGTGCCGTATGGCCGACTTGCTCGAGATTACCAAAGATACGACGAAGCTCATCGTCGACATGCCGGACGGTCCGGTGGAAATCGTGCGGCAGAAGAATGAGACCCAACTCATTACCGGCTTCCTGCAGCCGATCGTACCGATTCCGGGCGTTACGCCTATAGGTGAACTCGAGGTACTGGATGCTCTCGGCGACCCCGATTTCCTCGTCGTTGACACGCGGGAGCCAAAGTGGCGTATCAAGGCGACCACACCGGGAAGCCTGTCCATTCCCTTCAGCGACGCAGCGCAGCGGCTCAGCGAGCTGGGATGTTCACGAACGTCATCGGGATGGGACTGCGCTGACGCCAAGAATGTGGTGGGGTTCTGCAATGGTCCGGCTTGTCCGCAGAGCCCTATTGCAATC
>CAXBKH010000114.1:0-1577 GCA_963976365.1 uncultured bacterium
TTCCGTTCAATGCGAACGGTCCCCCACTGGATTGCTAGCTTGGTCGACCCATCGTCATAAGCGGCAAGCGCCGCGTCCAGGACGCTTTGCTCAACATCTGGGACCATCCAGACGTTCCCCTGTGCGATGCCGGTGTTCATGTGATCGATACCCATCGCCTGGGAGATCGATGGAAGCGACCAGTTCAAGTCGACGGCAGCTTGGGCCATTTTTATCTCCTGTTTGGTACGATACAATCAGCGCAAAACAAAAACGGACATCTGCCAACTCACGGGTTCAGTACCGGAGCCTGCCGAGCGCGTTATAAACACTTGACCATAAATATCGTAGGTACCGTTTGAAACATTTCCAATGTTCGGAGCAGGCAAAACAACGGATGCGGAAGCCATTCGTATAGCCCCGGATGCTGTTGCCGTGCCAGATGAATCGCCCGCTCGCTGGATTAAACTTCCGGTACCGACGCTCCCCGAAATAGCGCCATAGCCGATATTGCACGACAAGCCGGTCGTGGAACCGCCGGCCACTTTTACGGCGATCGTCGCGAGAACGGCTTTTACTCCAGTCGGCACTGTTATTTTTTCCGAGCCGTCAATTAACATTCCCAACGGATCAAAGCGCTCGTCGCCGGAACCCCAAGCGCACTGTGTTCCGGTATCGTGCGTGACCGTTTGACTAGCGACGGACACAAGACAGCCTCGCAGCGGATTGTCGCCCGCGATCAGCATATCGGTTCCGTCGTACACCAACGTCATGATTCCGCCGGCAGTCAATTCTCCGCCGATCAGAGCATTCCCATAGAGATCCTTGATGGTCTTCGCGCCGACGCCGTTCAGATTGATGGTTGCGCTTGCCGTGTTAATTGCGGCAAATTCCAGCCGGACCGTCATGCCGGTGGTATACGCCGCCACGGCTGGAGACAATGTTGCGACATAGACGTTGGTCGACGACACCGTCGCAGCGGCGTAGTTGACCGCCGAGTCCTGAAGCTGGCCGACAGCCAGATAATCGGTTCTAGCGCTGCCGTTGCCGACGCCTGTGTGCTTGTAGGTAGCCATCGGCAGATTGGCAGTCGGCGTGTTGTTACCGTTCTTGAGGAGAAGGGAATTCAAACCCCCTGCAATGTCCTGGTCATGCGTATCGTGCCCAGAGGAAACGATCTTCACCCCTGCTGTTTTCGCTTGCGTCCAGACCGTAGATCCAGTTCTGGTTCCGTCTGTTCTTGAGAATGTTGCGCCAGAAAATGGCATTATCGAGGTCCTCCAATTTCGCCGAGATAGTCCGTAACGAGCCAGCTAACATTCTGGCCGGTCACGCTCGCTTCGACGCGCAAAGAAAAGTTTCGGCCAAGGGCCGTTTGTCCTAGCCATAGAACATTAGGCGTTGCATCTCCGGCCCAGATACCGTCGTCCCACGCCGGGTCGTCCCAGGCGGAGCCATCGGCAAGGCCGGTGATTGTGTGATTGGTCGCCGTCAGCGTTTTATTGCTGTAATCGGTATCAAGCGCGATCTTGAACGCCTGAGATCCGTCCAGTTGGATAACTGGCCGAATCGACGTGATGCGCTTGCTGGAGGTCCGG
>CAXBKH010000115.1:0-1574 GCA_963976365.1 uncultured bacterium
CGAACACGGTCACGCCGGATTCGATCGTCAGAGAGGCTGGATCACCGTCGACTGCAGCACCGTCAGCACCAACATCCACGCCGACATTCAGGCGACCAACCACTTCGTAGAGGTTGCCACGGGTCAGCTGGACATCAGATGTGATCGTACCGGAGATACGGCACACTGTCTGACCACTGATGGAGACACCGGAATCCGTTGTGCCTGTCGGGCAGGTCGGAGCCGGGAAAAGGCCAAAGGTCCAGCCACTGGCCCAGCTATTGGTTTCTGTTTCGGAAGGACCGAAGGCACCGATATAGGTGGTAGGCTCAAAGAAAGAGCCAAGTGGCGCCGTGCTGAAAGGCGCCACAGCAGCTTCGTTTGGTCCAGGGAAATAACTGGCCGCAAGCGTGCTAGGCGCTGTAGTCGAATTATTCGCGTCTGCTGCGACGGATGAAGTTGCCGCGGCCGTGTCGGAGTTCGACGTTGCGAGACCCGCCGTACAATCGAAAAGGACCGACGCAAACGCCGGATCCGCACCCGCCTGGTAGCCAGCTGTGCCGTTGCCTGCCGAATCTTCCCAGCGGAAGCATTCGGAAGGGTTGCTCACAACACCGTTGACGTAAGTGCCGACCGATCCGGTGTTCATACGCAGGGCATTGCCGGAATTGTTGCCAACAAAGGTGAAGTTCGAGATTTTGGTGTTTGACGCAGGCGATACACCCGCCACGCTGCTTGCCTCGACCATGTTGTCACCGCCAAGCTCGCGCTGCTTGACGACAACATATTGAATGCTGCTGCTTACGCCGTTGTCGGTGTCGAGCGAGTCATCATCATTGCCGGTCAGCACAAGGTGACGTGCATTAACTGTGCCGCCGAAAAACTCTATGCCATCATCGGAACTATTGTGAACCTGCACATAATCCATGGTCGTGCCCGATCCGACGCCGCCCAGAGAAATGCCGTTTAGCTCGTTGCCGGTTCCGATGGCAAAGCCGGAGAAGCGGAGTGACACATAACGGAGCGTGCCACTATTGTCAGTCGAATTGGCGCCACCGTAGACAGCCTCAGGATTGCTGACGCCCTCAATGACGTTTTCGCACGACACGGTCGCTGGCGTGGAAGCATCGCGGCAGCGATTGATCGGCGCCTGGCCTAGGATCACGAGGCCGCCCCATTCGCCAATATTGTCACCACCGAAATCGTTGGCGTTTGCCGCACGGCGCACAAGATCATTAGCGCTGGTGAAAACGATTGGGTTTGTCGCAGTGCCGTCTGCATCGATCTGCGAACCACGATTGACCACAATAAAATCGGCACCAGCGCGACCGAACACTGTTACGCCGGGCTCAATCGTCAAAGTCGCAGCCGTGCCGTCTGCTTTCGCCCCATCAGCTCCGACATCGACGCCAATGTCCACGCGTCCATCAATGGCGTAAGCCACGCCATCGACAAAAGGAAGCGTCAGGTCCGCAAGGTACGTGCCAGTGAGGTTACACGTCGTAAAGCCGCCGACTACATCACCTTCAGTGAAGCCTGTTGGGCATTCCGCGGACGAAGAGCCACCACCGCTGCCACCACCAGATCCGCCACCC
>CAXBKH010000116.1:0-1571 GCA_963976365.1 uncultured bacterium
ATGCGGATGGCGTCTTCTTCGCCGATCCTGATCTCGACGATTACGACGTTGTGCGGTTCAGCGAAGACAATATCGAAGACAGCTACCACAATACGAGCTGGACGCTGGATGGCCGTATAGGCGCGCTGGAGGCCGTTTACACAGGCGCCTACACGGAACGGACAACCGATCAGATCGTCGATTATTCCGACTATCTCTTCGTGGGTCAGTACCTGCCTTATTACATCTGCGATGGCTCGGTGAGCTATCCGGGTGCGGGTGGACCGACCGGCAATTGCTACGCGCCGAACCTGTTCGTGAAATCGAACACGGAAACGGAAATCCAGACGCACGAACTGCGCTTCAACACACCGGACGAGTATCGCATCCGCGCCACGTTCGGCGGCTTCTTCAGCGACCTGGAGCTGCGTGAAGTCAACGACTTCACGTATCCCGGCTCGACGCAGGTTCTGGGCTTTAACGGCCAGGTCGGCTTTGCGCCGAACTATCCGCTGACCAATACCGCTGTCACCGGGGTGATCGGAAATGCTTCGCCAGGCTATTTCAGCGATCCCGGCCCGTTCCCGGCCGGCGTGATTTTCCGTAATGACGTGAAACGCACGGACAAGCAGCTGGGTCTGTTTGGCGAAACCACGTTCGACATCAATGACCAGTTCGCCCTGACGCTTGGCGCGCGCTGGTATGATATCGAAGTTGACCTTGAAGGCAGCGCGAACAGTTCGTTCTTCAATCTCGGCCAGACAGATGACGCCCAGGTATTCGGCACGAACATCTCTGCCCAGTTTGCACCGGGCAATGCTGTGGGTGCGCCGGACAAGGCCGCAACTGATGGCTTTATCTACAAGGTCACGGGTGAATGGACGCCGACGGACGACTTGTTGTTCTTCGCAACCTATTCGGAAGGCTTCCGTCCCGGACTGCTCAACCGTCCCGGTGGCGCGCCGGGCCCGAACGGATATTCGGTGCCTTACGCCCTCGATACGGATGACGTGAAGAACTACGAGATCGGCTGGAAAACGGAACTGTTCGACAATTCCCTCCGCCTCAACGGTTCGGCGTTCTTTGTCGAGATCGAAAACCTCCAGACGACGATCTTCGACCCGTCCATCGTGAACCTGTTCTTTTCTGACAATGCGGCGAATGCCGAAATTCAGGGCGTGGAAGGCGAATTCACGCCAGCCTATCAGGGCAATATTCGGGCTCGCTATGAGTGGGATCTCGAGCGCCGCATCGCTGGATCCTCCCTGCGTGCCCATGTCATGCCTCAGATTGTCTTCTCCGATAGCGCTGTCAGCGACATCATCGAAATCAACAAGGCTGAAATCGATGGCTGGGTGACACTTGGTGCCACGCTGGGTGTGACAGCCGACAAGTGGACAGCCGAGCTGTTTGGGTCGAACCTGACGAACGAGTACGCAGAGCTCGCGAACAATTTCGTGTTTGACCGCGAGCGCGTTACACCGGTTCGCCCGCGTACAGTTGGCGTGCGCGTGTCCTTCCAGTACTAGGACACACGACCAGACTTGAAATGATCCCGGCGCCCTGACACGTTCAGGGCGCCGGTTTTTTTT
>CAXBKH010000117.1:0-1563 GCA_963976365.1 uncultured bacterium
AGCATGTCACCCTCGAGCGACATGGAAACACTTGAAACATTAGGATATTTGGAAAAATCTTCGCTTGAAAGAGGCTCGCCTTGCGCGATCATGGCGCCGACAAGAAGCGCGGCGGAACCCACCGCTACGAAGCGTTTCATCATCATTAATTCCTCCAAAGTGAAGTATCTGCAGTATTTTCCGGGCCGGGTCGCGTCAAGGGTCGCGCGCACCAAACCGCTGCGAATACGGTTATCAAGCTTTTTATGCCTTAACACGACGTCGGGCAAAATGTTGCCGAAAAAGCACACAGAGAGACGATCCATTCGTCGTTCTGTGTTCAGCAGCGTCGCAGTCAGCGCGCTGGTACTGACCGGCGCAGCTAATGCGCAGGAAACAGAAACAGCGACAACCGAAGATGACACCGTCATTTCCATCGTCGAGGAAGGCTCTACTGAAGCCGAAGCTCGCCAGGAAAAAATCGTTGTTACCGGTTCGCTGCTCGCACGCGACAATTTCGCGTCGTCCTCACCGATCCAGGTGATCACGGCCGAAGTCGCGACTTTGGAAGGCCTTGTTGATACCGCAGCACTGCTGCAGGGTTCATCGCTCGCTTCCGGTTCGACACAGCTGAACAACACGTTCCAGAACTTCGTCACAAACGGCGGCATCGGTGCACAAACCATCGACCTTCGCGGTTGTGGTGACACCCGTACGCTGGTCCTGGTTGACGGCAAGCGCCCCGGTCCAGCCGGTACGCGCGGTTCGATCGCAGCACTCGACCTGAACGTTCTTCCGCAATCGATCATCTCGCGGATTGAAATCCTGAAAGACGGCGCATCGACCATCTACGGTTCGGACGCTGTCTGCGGTGTTGTCAACATCATCACACGCGACTCAGTCGATAGCCTGGAAATGAACTTCCAGACGACCCGCCCATTTGATTCCGGCGGCGAGCAGTATTCGATCAGCGGCGCCTATGGTTTCCAGATCGGCGATTCGGCTGACTTCACGATCTCGGCTGAATATCGTCTGTCCGAAGAGCTGGATACCAGCGAACGTGACTACCTTGATTGTCCACGCGATTACGTGAACAGCCCGAACGGTGGTGGCCTGATCGATCGTCAGAACTTCTCGGCACAGGGCCTCCGCCCGACTGACAATTGCAACAACCTTTACTACAACACGGCCATCGACGCCTTCACCGGCGAGCGTCTCATTCCTTCGCCGGACGGCATCGTGGGTGGAACAGGTACTGGCGCGTTCATCCCAGGCTACCGTCCGCGCGTCGGCACCGGCTACACGGCCGATGGCGTTGCCTACTTTGAAGACTACCTCGACGGTCCGTTCCTGGATAACCGGGACTTCATCCCGCGCAACGAGAACATCTCGATCTTCGGCACAGCTGACATCGACCTTGGCGGCATCGCCTGGGACTCCGAACTGCTGTTCAGCCGTCGTGAAACATCTGTCGAAGGCTGGCGCCAGTTCTTCCCGGTTGTTGGTTCGGGTTCCCTTTGTGGCTTCTGTGGCTACATCGATGATCCAACGTACGACAACTCGGCTGGTGGTCTGATGCAGATT
>CAXBKH010000118.1:0-1549 GCA_963976365.1 uncultured bacterium
TCCGCGTGTCATCAACCTGCGCAACCGCATCGAACAGATTCGAGCGCGCCAGCGGCAGGTTACTGAGGACAACAACAACCAGCCAACGTTCTCGCTGAATACCGAACTGGTCAATATGAATTCGCTGGACCTCAATCCGGTTTATCAAAGTCTGAAAATCGCCCTCAGCCAGGCCAACGCCGAACTTTCGGAACTGGGTGCCGCGGTGCGGGAAGCTGAGTCCAAAGTTGAATACCTCGGCCGCATGGTCGATACCATTCCCGAAATCGAGGCACAGCTGGCGCGGCTGAACAGGGACTACGAGGTCAACAAGGCGCAACATACGGCACTGCTCACGCGTCTTGAGTCCGCAAGGCTTTCCGAAAAGGCAGAGTTTCGCAGCGACGAAGTGAAGTTCAGAATCATCGAACCACCGGTTGTGCCGCTGCAGCCTGTCGGCCCGAATCGCCCCTTGTTCGCGACGATCGTGCTGATCGCCGGCCTCGGTATCGGTGGCGCCCTGGCGTTTCTGTTGAACATCGTTAATCCGGTCTTCAACTCGGTTGAGGATATTCGCGACTCCCTGCAGCGCCCGGTTCTCGGCACTATTTCCCTGTATCCGTCCGACGATCAGGCGCGCGATCGTCGGCGCAGCTGGCGAAACTTCGGTTTCGCTGCCGCCGGGCTGGTGATGGTGTACGGACTTTCGATGTTTTTCTGGCCGACAGCCGATCTCGTGAAGGAAGCGTTGATGTCCGGCGGAGCAATGATGTGAGCAAACTGCAAACGGCAATTCAGAAAATTTCCGAGTCGAGCCGCGACGGTTCACTGCCGAGCAGCAGGGAAATTCGCGAAGCGATGGCGGCAAAACGCAACGGTGACCGCAATCAGATTACCACCGGAGAGACATTGCAGGTCAGTCGTTCCATCGACATCGATATCGCCAGCCTTGCGGAAGCCGGTATTGCGGTAGCTGCGGAAGACAATCCTGCATTGCGCGGCGAGATCCGGCGCATCAAGTGGCCAGTTCTTGCCAACGCGTTTGGAGACCAGAGCGAGCTGATACCGCGCTCAAGCCTGGTGATGGTTGCCAGCGCGACGTCGGGCGAGGGCAAGACCTTTACCGCAATCAACCTGGCTCTCAGCATCGCTGCGGAACGTGACGTCGAGGTACTGCTGGTCGATGCGGATATCGCCAAGCCGAACGTCAGCAAATTGTTTAACGTACGTGACGAGCCCGGCCTGACCGATTTCCTGAGCAACAGCGAATTCAAGATCGAGGACATCGTTCTCGGCACGAGTATTGAAGGATTGAAATTGCTGCCGGCGGGTCATGCCAATCCGCTGGCATCCGAGTTGATCGCCAGCAACAGGATGGTTTCTCTCGTCGAGGAACTCGACGCGCGCTTTCCGAATACGATCATACTTTTTGATACATCACCGATTCTGCAAACCAATGAGTCGCAGGTTCTGTCCGGACTGGTCGGACAGGTATTGCTCGTCGTGGCGGCGAACAAGACCCCAAGGCCGGCTGTGCAGGAAGCACTGTCCGTCCTCGGCGACGATTTGG
>CAXBKH010000119.1:0-1542 GCA_963976365.1 uncultured bacterium
TGCCGCAACGACTCGTTGCCACTTGTCCGGCGAGCGAGCGTCTTTTTGAACGATGTATGAGGTTAGCCCCTTTCCTCCTGAGCCGCTAAGTCGAGAGCGATGTTTAACCAATTTGTCGATGCAAACCATGAATGGGCGTTTCCCAATCGGGGCAATCTTTTGCGTTTCTTTGCGCTGAAGGATATATTGCTGCCGAGCTTCCTCGGGACCCCTTATTTCCGAATACAACTTAGTTTTCAATTTCGCGTTTTGCTTCCGGATCTTGGTATTGCGAGCGGATCTAGGCTGATCCTTTAACGAAAACTCGAACCGCAGATTGACGGCTTCGAGCGTCTCAAGCGCGGTCGTGCGATCCGGTTCGTCGAGTTGGTTGATCAGTTCGAGTGGACTCATTGTTGACCTCCAAATCCCGGCAAGAAACCACCCGTGCTTTTCGGTGCGAGGTTGCAAATGCGCACTCTTTTTTCGGTGACCGGACAAACCTTATCGTCCGTTTGCTCCAAAACGCCCTTGTTGATTAGTTCGGTGATTCGGGGCCGGACTGCGTTCGGGTCGGTGTAACCGAGTAGCGCGAGGATTTGTCGATCTGTTCGCGCTCCGAATCTTTCGAAGGCGCGGATGATCTCGCACTCTCGTTTTGAGAACATTTGCTCCCGCTCGTTTTCGTCGTAAGCGGCAACTGAATTTGAGTGAATCATTTCTTACCTCCTTTCCGTTTTTTCTTTGGCGTTACGGCGTCGGGTTCGGACGCTGAAGCCTCGCCAAACGTCAACGGCTTAAACGTTGGCGGCTCTGGATCTGGTGCGACATCAACCGGCAGGGCGATCAACGGTGTGACCTCGTTTAGCGCGGTCTTGTATTCGGTCACGAACTCGGCGAGCGCGGTCGCCACCTTTGTCGTGTAGTCGTCGCGCTCAACGAGCAGATGGAACGGACGCAGCCCGGGGAAGTATGACCAAAAATGCCAAGTGTTCGCCCGAGTGATCGCCATCGCTCCGTGAACCTGCTGCTTGTATGCGGCTGGCAATACGCCGTCGAGAACGTAACCGATATGCACGCGAGGCGAAGGGCATTTCACTTCAAGCCCGCTTACAATGTCGCCCGTTTGATCGAAGACGACTCCATCCGGCGAGCACCAAGAAACGCCATCGTCTCCAAGCACGCCGCCAACCTCATTAACCTTGAAATCAACCGTAGCCTGGAACGCTTCCCGCGCTTCCGGTTCGAGTTCGATTCCTCGGTCGGTGTATTTATTCCCGGCGAACTCTTCCCAGTCGGGCGCGAAGCACTCGCCGATCAATTCGCGAATGTAACCGATCCGAGACTTGGACAAGTCGCCTTTCGATGCTGTGATTATGGACGCCAACTTCGAGGTCGATGGCTTGCCTTTACGGATCGCCAACCATTCGGCGGAACCCTGTTCAAGGTCGTGGTATATTTTCACGCTTCACCGCCTTCCGCGTTCTCTTCGATTTCGAATGGGTTGATCGGCTCTGCGCGTGCGGGTTCCGACGCCGACCGGCGCGGTTCGATGTCGATGAT
>CAXBKH010000120.1:0-1526 GCA_963976365.1 uncultured bacterium
CACAGAAGGCGGTGCGGCCGAGGGGGCCGGGCTCATGGTGGGTGACCGGATAAGCCATATTGCGGACCAGGCGATTGCGAACTTCGGCGATCTGCAACGAGTGGTTGCCGCGCGTCCTGACGAGCAGGTCACGCTCAGTTATGTGCGCAACGGCGACAGCCATTCGCTTGAACTCGTTCTCGGCAGTACCGAACAAAGCGGCGTAAAAAGCGGCTTACTTGGCGTCGGTATCGATAATCGCCAGGGCAGCTACTGGTATATGCGCCAGTACGATGCGCTGACGGCTGTCGTCGAAGCCTCGGCACAGACCTGGGCGTCGACCGCGTTTACCGTGCGCATGCTGGGACGCATGTTGACGGGCGACGTTTCCGTGAAGAACATCAGCGGCCCGATCAACATCGCGCAATACGCCGGCGATTCGGCCCAGGCGGGAATCAATTCATTCCTGCGCTTCCTGGCGCTCGTCAGCATCAGCCTCGGCGTTTTGAACCTGCTGCCTGTGCCGGTCCTCGATGGTGGCCAGATTGTGTTCCAGACAATCGAATGGCTGAAAGGCAGTCCGTTGTCCGAGCGCTCGCAGATTCTGGGTCAGCAGTTCGGTATCCTCGCGCTGTTGCTCCTGATGAGTTTCGCTTTTTACAACGACATTGCCCGGCTTATCGGCTAACAACGAGTTCTCGATGCGACACAGGCACGGAGACGGAATTACTTTATGAAATCACTCGCAAGACCCGCAGCACGCCAGCGCCTGGCGGTCACAATCATCAGCCTGGTGCTGGTCACGTTTATACCGTGGCCGCAAACTGCGCTGGCCGATGAGTTTGTTGTGGGCGACATGCGCGTTGAGGGCCTGCAGAGAATTGCCGAAGGCACGGTGTTCAATTACCTGCCGATCAACGTTGGTGACAATGTCAATGACCTGCGCGTCCAGGAAGCGATTCGCGCGTTGTACGACCAGGGCCTGTTTGACGACATTGAGATGCGCCGCGATGGCAGTACGCTGGTCATTGCCGTACGCGAACGGCCTTCGATCGAAGATTTTTCGATCGAGGGCAACAAGGACATAAAGACCGAAGACCTGATGGATTCGCTGCGTGGTGTCGGCCTTGCGCGCGGGCGAACCTTTGATCGCTCAGTACTCGACAATGTGCAGCTGTTCCTGCGCGAGCAGTACTACGATCGCGGCAAGTACGCTGTGGTCGTGGACTCCGAAGTGATCGATCGGCCGAACAATACCGTACGCATCAAGATCAATGTCAAGGAAGGTGAGCGCGCACGAATTCGCCAGGTCAACATCGTTGGCAACAAGAATTTCGCGGAGGAAGATATTCGGGAAGGCTTTACGCTGGATACCGCGAACTGGCTGTCGTGGCTGCGCCAGGACGATCGCTACGCGAAGGAGTCGCTGGAAGGTGATCTTGAAGTGCTGCGTTCCTATTACATGGACCGGGGCTTCGCTGATTTCCGGGTCGAGTCTACCCAGGTTGCGATATCGCCAAACCGCAAGGATATCTACGTTACCGTCA
>CAXBKH010000121.1:0-1517 GCA_963976365.1 uncultured bacterium
CATCGCAAGCCGGATCGCTTCACTGCCCATATTGTGCACGCCGGTCACGTTCCAGCCGTGCTGCCGCGCGAGCAGTACATTGTGGTAGTCCGTCTGGCTTTGTTGCTTCGCGTTCAGGTCACCCTGTCCCAGGTCGCTGAACCACTCGGCGGTCCAGCGATTGTAGCCGTGCGCATTCGGGCTCAGGTCGGGTATGACGGTTGTCTTCGGTTCGATCGTCAGCAGGCTTGCGGCCGCATCGGGCGAACCTGAGTGCGGTCCGACCGAAGCGCCAACGATCGTTACCATCGGTCCGCGATCGTCCGTTAATGAAAAATCGACAAGGTTGCCGATGCGCTTCAAATACTTCTCGCCTTCCGGGTTTTGTCGCAGGAAATCGAGCCCCGGGTAGATACGGATCGCCAGCTTGCGGCCATCACCTTCGTGGAACAGGCGATTCAGTACCGTCATCGTCGCGGCACTCATGTGGCCGGTTGCCAGGGTCACGCCGTGGCGCGCGTACTTTTCAAGCGTCTCAACTGCCGTTGGCATGGCGACCTCGTCAAACCATGCCGCTTCCGGCCACGGCCGGACTTCGCGGCCGATGAAGCCGGCAAGCTGCGCCCCGGCACGGCCTGTGTAATTTCCGTTGTTGTCACGATCTAGATGAAAGTGGTCGGCCGGAAAACCTTTGGCAAGCGCCAGCTCGATCATTGCCGTGTTAACCAGGCTGTAACTGCTGTCGAGGTACACCGCGACCGGAATCTCCGGCGCAACCTCATCCAGCGTGCTGATGTTCCAGGACTGCATTGCAACGCTTGCACAGGAATCGCTGAGGTTAAAGAACATCGGCTCACCGGTAACGCCATTTTTGCCAACGATGAACGACAGCGTAGCCAGTGCCTGATCAATGCTGGTACCACCGAGGTGCGGATGCGTGCGGCCTCCCCACTGGCTGTCCTTCAGCAAGTCGCCCGCCGGCACAGTAACAGGGCGCCAAGCTGTCGCAGTCGGCCGCCTGACAGCAATACATGGCTCAACTCACTCGCGTTTGCGGTCATATTTACCGTTCCTTTACCTGCCAGCCAACCCGATTCGAAACGATAACCCATTGCCGCGCGGCAGGTTCTTTCATGTGCAATGAAATGAATTGCGCTGATTATTACGCGGGAAAGAATCCGGGTTTGGTTAACCCCTTTGCTAGACTGCGTGTCGATGCACACAGACTAATAACAGCATTCGTTACTTCCGGGGACTCAACATGCACGCACGCCTTCTGATTTTAATAACCTGCGCATTGCTGATTCCTGGTGCCCGCGCAGAAGCGCAGGTCACCAGCAAGAACCATGCATCCTGTGATGCGTTTCTGCCGAAGGCGCGCGAGGTGCTCGACAAGCCGGTTGGACCGGAGACCTGCCGGATGCAACAGGAAGAGGTCAGCTTCGCAGGCCGCGACTTCGTGCGCGTGAATCTCGGCATGGACGGCACTGCCGAAGGTTACGTAACGAAGAAAGGAACCTATCGCGAGTACCTGACCA
>CAXBKH010000122.1:0-1517 GCA_963976365.1 uncultured bacterium
GTTGAAGGCGGCATAGGCCGCCACATGGTCGCGCAACAGAAATGTCTCGAAAAACCAGCTGGTGTGCGCGAGATGCCATTTGGTCGGGGATGCGTCATCCATCGATTGCACGGTGGCATCCGCGTCGCTCAGGCCATCGGCGAGAGCAACCGAATAGCTGCGGACATCCCTAAAACGCTGCAACAGCTCGCTCGGCCGGGTGATATTGTCTGCGTCAGCCATAGGCAAAGACGGGCGTTGTGGTTGGCTGGCGATCAGTCCTACTCCGCTGGAATCTCGATTTTCGTTCAGAACATAGAGCGAACGATGTTCAGGTCAACAACGTATATTTGCGCCAGTTGGTTGCAAAAATTTGAAAAACGTTGCGCATTTGCGCCTTAGCGCGATCCGCCCGGCACCCACAATATATCGTCCTTGCCGCCATTGTTGAGCAAGCGACCAAGCACGAACAGATAGTCCGACAGGCGATTGACATAGGCTAGCGCCTGCGGATTGAGTGCCATCTCGGTGGCAGCGGCGACACAGGTCCGTTCGGCCCGCCGCGCAACTGCACGGACGAGATGAATGGCCGCAGCAGCCTTTGTGCCACCGGGCAGAATAAAACTGGCGAGCGGATCGAGAGCAGCCGTTGCAGCATCAATCAGGGCTTCCAGACGCTCCACCTGCGACGGCACGATCCGGAGCACCATTTCGGAAGGCGCGAAATCGTCGCTCGCTTTCGCCGGAGTGGCGAGATCAGCCCCCAGATCGAACAGGTCGTTCTGGACGATCCGCAAATCCTGGACCAGCGCATCATCCGCGATTTCGCAAATCGCGACACCGAGCGCGCTATTCAGTTCGTCGACATCCCCAATGGCCGCCATGCGTGGAGCGCTTTTGGCAATACGCGAGCCGTCGACCAGTCCGGTCGTACCGTCATCGCCGGTCCTGGTGTAGATTTTGTTGAGTTTGACCATCGGGGAGGATGGCCTAGGCCTGACCGCCTGCCAGAACCAGTAACAGCACCACGAGCACGATCGCAATCGCCTGATATTTGACGCGGGCAAACATCATTTCATTCTGCTTTTTATGCGAGGCTGTAATGCCGTCGGCATCAACGTCTCCCGGTTCCATATTGGCGAAGGCGATAAGGCCGCGCACCAGGGCGTAAACAACGGCACCTGCCGCCGCGATAATCATCAATATCAAAATATAGCTCATATGGGCACCTTAAGCTTATGAAAGGGAGATTCCAACCGGGAAGATGCCCTGCCGCAAATCTTGCAACAGTTTTTGCCCGCTATGACCGGCCAATCGCAATACGGACAAAGAGGCAGAATCACGGCTTTTCGCAAGTTTTCCGCCGGTTTCGTCGCGCAGCAGCGGATGATGAAAATAAACCGGTGTCGGCAGGTCCAGCAGCGCCTGCAGCAGCCGGTGAATATGCGTCGAAGCGAACAGATCGTCACCGCGCACGACATGGGTGATGCTGTCGCGGGCATCGTCGAGCGTGACCGCGAGATGGTATGCCACCGGCA
>CAXBKH010000123.1:0-1517 GCA_963976365.1 uncultured bacterium
CGCCGCAACAAACCCGCGAGCAGGTGCTCTCAATCGCCCAAAAGACCGCAGAACTGGTCGAACTGGAGCGCCCGGTTACCGCCGATGACGTGGTACTGCTTGAAGACTATGCGTACCCGCTGTACGGCATTCCGTCTGAAGAAACAAACGCGGCGATTCGCCTTTGTGCGCGCCTCGAAGGCATGCTGACCGACCCGGTCTACGAGGGAAAATCAATGCCTACAGTTACCTGTACCGCAACGGCTGACGTTGCTGATCGACGGTTCGGGAATCAATACGCTGCAATTCCTGCCTATCCGGTGCGCAAAGTGTTGCCATGCGGCTTATGCGGATCCAGTCTCGCCCAGATCCCTGATAACCTGCAGTGCCTCGTCCGGCGGCAATGGCCGGCCGAGATGGTAGCCCTGCAACTCATCGCAACCGAGTTCCCTGAGCAGTTCCACCTGGTCTTCGGTCTCAACGCCTTCGGCGATGACCTGCAGGCGGGTTGCCTTGGTGAGTGAAATGATCGACTTGACGATGGCCAGGCCTTCCGAGTCTGGCTGCATGTCAGCAACGAAACTGCGATCGATCTTGAGTGCGTCAATCGGCAGTTTCGCAATGTAGGCCAGTGACGAATAGCCGGTGCCAAAGTCATCCACATAGATGCGGGTGCCCACGCTGTGCAGGGTCTGCAATTTCGGAATAATACTGCCAACGTCATCCATGATGACGCTCTCGGTAATCTCGAGGTCAATCGCGCTGCCCGCTTCCTGTGCCACAATCTGCGCCTCGATCAGCGTACCGACGAGGTCTTGCTGCTTCAGCTGTATCGGCGAAACATTGACCGCCACTGACCGGAATGAACAGGTCCGGCGGCTGCATTTTTCCGGTTTCGGAATCCTTCCAGCGCATCAGTGCTTCCATGCCGCGCAGCTTGCCGGTTTGCGCACACACTTTCGGCTGGTACCAGAGGGAGAACTCGCCATCTTCAAGCGCTGCGCGCACGCGGTTCTCAAGGCGCATCGATTCCGCAACACGCTCGTTCATTTCCTTGCTGTACAGCAGGAAGCGAATGTTGCGACCGCGGGCATTGCGGAGCGCAGCCTCCGCGTTGCCTAGCAGCGTCTCAGGCGAATTTCCATCTTCCGGGAATACAGCAACACCGGTTGTTGCCTGCACCCGTACATCGTCGTCACCAAGTCGGAATGCAGCATCAAACACCGCCTGGTTCAACTCTTCCAATCTATGTCCTGTTTCGGCTACATCCATTTTGCCGCTGAAAGCGATCGCAAAGGTGTTTGATCCGATGCGTGCAATCGTACTGTTCTCGTCAACCGCATCGCGAACCCGCCCGCCGACTTCCGCAATCAAGGCATCGCCCTCATGCCGGCCATAGGTTTCGTTGATCACCCGGAAACGATCGACATCCATCACGCAAAGCACGGTGTGCGAGTCGAGCTCCCTGGACTCCTGAATCTGCCGCGACAACCGGTGGAAAAACAAGCTGCGGTTCGGCAACCCCGTCAAGGTATCGT